>JAZHVR010000001.1:0-365572 GCA_036453165.1 Eubacteriales bacterium
CATCGTATCCTTTCTGCAGCAGATAGTGAGCCGTTGTCAGTCCGGCCGGTCCCGCTCCAATAACAGCAATGCTTTCATCATAGATTTTCGGATATACTTCGGATTTCAGTTTAATGTTATCAGTAAGATATCTTTTCACCCCACGGATTGCGATCGGCTCGTCAACCAGTACCCCGCGTTTACAAGCCTGTTCACATGGATGATTACATACTCTTGCACATACCGACGGCAGCGGATTGTGTTCCCAGATGTGTTTCAGAGCAGCCTCAGGTTTTCCATTCTTAGTGAGATTTACATATCCCTGAGGACTGATCCCCAATGGACATGCAGTTGTACAAGACTGCTTTGTCGCAAACTGCTTCATCTCGTCTACGGTCATTGCCGGTCTGGAAGTGCACTCCGGGCAGATGCGGCAGATCTCTCTCTGCTGTTCCTCAATGGCTCCCACAGGACAGTTTTCTCTGCAGGTTCCACAGTTGACGCATCTTCTCGGATTGATACTGGCAACTGCAGTCCTTTCGATGACGAATGAGTTTTCACTGTTTGTTATTTTTACTTTGTCACCCATACCATTCTCCTTTTATTGATGTATCCTAGTATATATCCTAGGATTAAATATAAAGAGATGGATAGAATTTGTCAATATGCCTCCCATGATGAATTTATGTTATATTACTAGAGAAAGCGGGCCTGAGGATAAGGGGTGATACGATATGACGACAAAAGAACGTATTGCAAAGTGTGCTTACCGTTTCTTTTTCAAAAAAGGGTATAACAATACGACATACAAGGATATTGCGGATGAACTGGGAATCTCCGTAGGCAATGTCTCATACCATTACAAGCGCAAAGAGGATCTGCTTCTGGGGTTCTACACCTCTTCTGCCGATGAGATCAAGCGCATTTTTCTGCTCCATGAAGATCTGCACACGGATTCTATCGTGGATTTTATAGCAATGCGATTTGCGTTCGTTTACTGGATGCAGCAATCTCCGATGATGTTCAGGCTTTACCATGAAAGCCTGCTTGTTGATGTGATAAGAGATGAATATTCGCGTTATAACAACGCTCTGCTTATTGAATTTGCGTCGAAAGAAATGAAGGGGATTGACGCCCGTGATGTATATATGATCGGGCTTTCAGCGTCCGGCGCAGAACAGGAACTGATGAATTATTACCGGAATCGTCAAAATGAAGTTGACTTCGAATATATAATCCGTTATCCGTTTAAGACGATTCTTCTGCATCTGGACTTTCCAAAAGATAAAATCGAACCGACTATCCAGCGCGGGATTGACAATGGTCATAAATTATATAAATACGCGGAAGGATATATTAAGGACTTTATTGGTTAGTTATTTTGTTTTTCTTACCAATGACTTTTTGAGGACCAGTGGAAAGCGGAACTGAACCCGGAAAGAAGGGAACTTTATGTATAATCAGCAGCTTGAGACGTTTATTGCCGTTGCCGATGCAGGAAGCTTCTCAAAAGCCGGAGAGAAGCTTTATATTACTTCCACTGCCGTGATCAAACAGATCAATACTCTCGAAGACCGTCTGCAGGTGCGGCTGTTCAACCGGACCAATCAGGGAGTCAGACTGACAAAAGCAGGGGAATCTTTTTATCGGGACGCAAAATACATACTTCAATATACTGCGGATTCTGTTCAGCGGGCCCGACAGGCCATGCGTGAGGAGGAAGCTGTCATTCGCGTCGGCACATCACCGATGACGCCTGCGCAGGTGCTCCTTAATCTCTGGCCGGCTCTCCATGATCAGTATCCCGGTCTCCGGTTCCGGCTCATTCCTTTCGAGAACACTCCGGAAAACGCAAAGGAAATCCTGGAGCACCTCGGAGAGCACATTGATATGGTAGCCGGAATCTTTGATGAGGATCTTCTGAACAAAAGAAAATGCAGGGGATTGATCTTAAAGCGCGAGCCGCTCTGTCTGGCCGTTTCGCTCAATCATCCGCTGGCAGCGAAACACCGCCTGAGCATGGAGGATCTCCGGGGTCAGACTATCATGCTTATCCGGCCAGGTGAATTTCATGAGGTTGACCTGCTCCGCGAGGAGCTGGTCAGGAAAGAACCGGAGATCCAGATTGAAGAATTTTCTTTCTATAACATAACACAGAGGTGTTCAATCAGTGTGAGCAGGGAAAACGGCTTCTGATGGCTGTTGATAACTGGAAAAATGTCCATCCGCTGATGAAGATCATTCCTGTTGACTGGGATTACAGCATTCCCTTCGGCCTTCTGTATGCATCACATCCTTCACCTACCATTCAAAAATGCGTAGATACGATCTCAAAATTATACAATTAGATTTTCGAGCGATACACATCTGTTAATCAGATCATGTCAGGCCACCGTTTACTATAACCTTATGGTTATCGCGCAATAAGTTTTCGAGCCTTCCAAACACTCCCTGTTCGTATATAAAATAAATTCAGTAACAGAAGACAGAAAAGAAGAATGCTGATATCCGTCCCGACCTGGCCGCATCTTTGGGCGGTCTCCGAACGGGCGAAGTCACAGGTCTGACCTATCTTCTTTATTCATCTGGTAATCATCATAAGGAGTCTGTGTATATCAATGATGAATACGGAGGAAGCAATGGAATACAAAACATTAAATGACGGAAACAAAATGCCGATGGAAGGGTTTGGCGTTTATCGTGTGACGGACAAAGCCGAATGTGAAAATGCCGTGTATCAGGCGATCCAGGCAGGATATCGGCTTCTGGATACGGCAGCGATCTATGGCAATGAGGACGCCCTCGGCAATGCAGTGAGACGGGCAATCAGTGACGGACTTGTAACCCGGGGGGAATTATTTATCACTTCAAAAATCTTTCCGTCCGATATGATGTCTTACGACACGGCGAAAGCGGCAATTGAAAGATCTCTTGAGAAGAGCGGTTTTGAATACTTCGATCTTTTTCTGATACATCAGCCTTTTGGCGATTATTTTTCTGCATGGCGCGCTATGGAGGATGCAAAGAAGGAAGGAAAACTCAGAAGTATCGGCGTATCCAACTTCTTTGCAAACCTGCTCGTTAATTTCTGTGAGACAGCAGATACGATCCCTGCTGTCAACCAGATTGAAACACACCCGTGGTATGTGCGGAATCAGGATCTAGGAGAGGCGCGCCGATATGGCGTGGCCGTAGAAGCCTGGGGACCTCTGGGTGGAACAAGATACCATGCAGATGAGTCAGACGTCCTGAAAAGCATTGCGGAGAAATATCAAAAGACGCCTTCACAGGTCGTTCTCCGCTGGAACATTGAGCGCGGAGTCATCATTATTCCGAAGTCAGTTCACAAGGAGAGGATCCTGCAGAATATCGATATCTGGGATTTCAGCCTTACAAAGGATGAAGTTGAAGCGATCAATGGGCTTGACACAAATGGCATCGCTACCTGCACCCGACGCAATGATCCGGAAATGGTCCGCATGATCTTCCAGATGGGAAGGCAGAACAGTAAATAATTTATTTTATTTTCCCGAAGGCAACAGGGCCAGCTGCTCCTTTACGATGTCAATGATTTCATCCAGTGATTCTTTGCTGCCGCCCTGCAGCCAGGCTGTCAGGATACTGATGGTAAAGCCAGTTCTGATGGCCAGAAAATAATTGCCGTGTTTTCCCTGCATTTTGGAGCTGGCTCCGAACTTTTCCTGTACAGCTGATGCTGCATTCATATGGCAGGAATAGATGATGTCATACCTGTTGATCTTCATCAGCAGTTCCAGAATGTCTTTGTGATCTGTCCAGTAGGAGAAATACTGGTAGACCAGCTCCATTTCATTGGCAAACTGTTCTTCCGTAAAGCTTCCGAGCACTTCCTGGAAGCAGAGATCGCATTTCCAGTACAGCACATCGGAAATATTGTCGAAAGCCCGATAGAAGGTGGTGCGTGCAACACCGGATGCCTTCTGGAGATCGGTCACTGTTATCTGATCAAAATTTTTATGTTTCAGACAAGTCAGCAGTCCCTGATAGATAAGGTCTGCTGACTTTTTTGCTCGCTTATCGTTTGAAATATGGTACATATACTGCCTCTTTCTTTACCAGTTCTCTTTTTTATTCCGCTACAACTTTTACCCGTATTGTAGCACTTGTTCCGAAACTATTGTATCGCAAAAACCGATTCGCTACAATCGTTTCAGAAAACAAAAGGAGGATTCAAAAATGTGGTACTGGTTTGTTGAGTGGGGCTGGCTTTACGCAATGATCGTCATGAGTATTGTGCTTACAGTGCAGCTGATCGTGCACTGGAAAGACTGGGACAGCATACGAAAGTTCGGTGCTTTTGTCGTGATCGTCCTGACCTTCCACGTGTGGGAAGAGTGGGTGATTCCGGGTGGATTCCATTATATCTATAACATCAGTTCAGATGCAGAACTCAGAGACCGATACCCGATGAGTGAGATCACGGATATGATCACTAATTTTGGCGGCGCTGTCATCTGGTTTATCCTGACAGAAATCAACAAATACGGAAGAAAGATGCACTTTTGTGTTACGGTGTTCAGCTATTTCGAGGTTGCAGTACATTTCCTTCTGGCATATCAGTCCATGACAGCACTTTATGAGGAGGGTATTTATACCGGGTTCTATGCGCCGGGACTTATAACTGCTCTCTGCTGCTGGCTGCCGCTCGGTATCGCGGGCACGGTCTGGTTCGTAAAAAACGGGCTGCACTGGAAGGATGCTGTCGGCGGGCTGATCATCCTGGTGGTATTTACGGTGCTCCTTGTGCAGATGCCTGAGAGATTATTAAAGAGCGAAAATAATCCGTATGTCTTTGATAATGCGGGATGGTATGAGCAGTATACAGACGAGGATGGAAACCTCGTCAGTGTCAGCGAATAAGAATTGTACGGATAAATTCGAATCCGCCCAATAAAGTTACTATAAAGAGTCTCGGCTTGTGCCGGGGCTCTTTTTGCATTCGGGCTTGTATTTTTTAATTAAGAAAAATATTTTTCAAATTTCTCTTTACAAATACCCACAGGGGGTATATAGTACTGATTGTGAAAACGAGATACCCACTGGGGGTATGAAAGGAGATAGAGATGAGTGAACCGATTCTTGAAGTAAAAAACCTGAAGAAAACCTATCATACAAAAAATGGAACAGTAGATGCTGTGAAGGGCATTTCCTTCCACGTAGAAAAAGGAGAGGTGTTCGGCTTCCTGGGAGCTAACGGCGCCGGAAAGTCCACGACTATCAACATGGTCACGACGCAGCTGCTTCCGTCCGGCGGACAGATCATTATCGACGGACAGGATCTGACCGGCAACACCGCTGCGATCCGCAAAAAGATTGGCGTTGTCGCTCAGCACAACAACCTGGAGCGCAGCCTCACTGCTGAAGAGAACCTGTATTTCCACGGCCTGTATTTTGGCATGGATAAGAATGAAATCAGAGAGAAATCGGAGGAGCTCCTGAATAAGTTCGGGCTCTGGGACCGCAGAAAGGATTATGTAAAGAGCTATTCCGGCGGCATGGCGCAGCGTCTCAAGATCGCAAGAGCGATGCTGCACAGCCCTGAGATCCTTTTCCTCGACGAGCCGACGACAGGCCTCGATCCCAACTACCGCAATATTCTCTGGGACCAGATGCTGAAGATGAACCGCGAGGGCACGACGATCTTCCTCACAACTCACTACATGGAGGAGGTCGAGAACTTCTGCCAGCACGTGGCCATCATGAAGAAGGGCGACATGCTCGCCTATGGCACGGTAAAAGAGCTCGAGGAGAGAACGAATACGAAATCACTTAACGACGTGTTCCTGGTTCTCACAAACCGGGACGGTGTGGATGACAGACAGAGTGCAAACGTGGAGGAGTAAAGACGATGAACGATAAGACACTTACAAGAAAAGCATTTTGGGCAATGGTACACAGGGATCTGCTGGTACAGTGGCGCGACAAATGGGAGTTCGTTTTCCGTGTGGCCATGCTTCCGTTTATTCTGATTCTGGTTTATGGATGGATGCTTCCTACCGTCGGCATTCTTCCGGAGAGCTTCCCGACCCATATGTTCTGCGGCATGATCGGCATGTCCATGTTGATCACCGGTATCCATGGTACGGCTGTTCCGGTTTCCATGGATTTCCACAACCTGCGTGAGATCGAAGACCGTCTCCTCGCACCGGTTTCTACAAGGACTGTTGCTTTCGCAAAGATGACTGTCGGAATTCTGGAATCATTTATCGGAGGACTGATCGTTCTTCCGATCTCTCTGATCTTCATGGGTGGAAGCATTTCGATCCAGATGACAGCAGGAGATATCCCGCTTCTGATCCTTGTCCTTATTCTGACAGCCATCACGTCCGCAACCCTCGGCCTTCTCGTCGGCACGATCGTTATGCCATCGCAGATCGCCGCGATGTTCCCGGGCTTCCTGATGCCTGTTGTGTTCCTCGGCAGCATTTTCTATACCTGGAATCAGCTTGCACCGCTTCCTGTTATGCAGGTTGTGACACTTCTCGATCCCCTCACATGGATCAATGAAGCCATCCGCTATGTCATGACGCCGCAGATCGAGAGCATTCCGCTTGCGATCACGCTTATCGGCATTATCGTATGGAATGTGATCTTTGCAGTCGTTTCCCTGAAGCGCTTCGACAATATGGTTTACAACCATTAATATATATTTTCACTCATCTGAGGATCCCGCACGATCGTGTTGGGATCCTTTCTTTTTCTTCTTTACCCATGTGCATAATTATTGTGTCAGAAAGCAATTTGACGCCACTTCATATGCCTCTTCCGGATCACATGGAATATCGGGTGTGATCAGCTGGCCTGTTTTTGACTCGTCGATTCGCTTCCATTTTTTATAGGAGACTGTCAGACAAAGTTTTGATTCTGGCAGTGAGAACGTAAGGGTATCGCCGTAACTGTCCGGCATATTTCCCGAAGCCTCACCCACGATGGTGCCGAGTCCGTTATCCTGGATGTACATCGCGAAATCCATTGCGGCGCTGAATGTAGAGGCATTTGTCAGCACATAAATCTGCCCGTCAAAAACGGTATCGTATCGCTGATTTTCAATGGTTTCAGCCTTATGTTCAATGAGGAAAGGTCCGTAACGCACTTGTACACCCGGTGACAGATACGCGTCTGTGTCGATATGGCGCAGAAATTCGTTGACAACGTATGAGTTCCCTCCGGGATTATCACGGAGGTCAACGATCACACAGCCGCATCCGGCATTTAAGACTTCGTTGAAAAAGGCATCGGTTTTCTGCACATATTCATCGTTATAATCGCAGTAATTGAGGTCAAAAAAGCCGATGCCTCTTTCTTTGTCGACGTTGAAGACCAGTGATTCTTCTGAACCAGGATCGGATTTCGTCACGGCTTTTTCAGAATCGACAAAATGATAATGCCGGAAAAAATGCTTTCCGCTCTCATCCTGAAACTCGTACGTTACGCCTTCAGAGACGTCGAACCCGAGAAGCATCAGATAATCTTCCCGGAGAACAGCATCCTGAAACGTCGCGCGGTCTGTGGCTGAAGTTTCGCTGGAATTCATTTCGCAGAAGCGGGCAAAGACCGTTTCTGCGCTTTCACCATTGACAGCGACAATAGCCCCGGAATCAAGAGCTTGTGGATCCTCTGCAACCTTGTATCTGCCGATCGGGCGGACCATTGTGTGGCCGTCATTCAGGACGGCGAGTATACGGCTTGCGGCGCGCCAGAGTTCAAGGACAGTCACCTTGTCGCCCAGGGCTGAGCGCTCCCCGCGGTACAATTTTTCTGCATTTTTATGATTTTCGTCGGCAGGATCCAGCCAGGCCGGATGTCTTGTGCTCAGTTTGTCATACAGATAATCGAGGTCGTGTTCCGCTTCCGCTTTTGTGAGCACTGTGTCGAGAGACAGAGTTGTTTCCGGAGAGTCAGTCGTTCCGCGGTCTGGGTTGAACCAGCGTTTACATAAGATAAGCAGAGTCAGAAAAATAGTGGATAGAACGGCTGCCAGGATCAGCCGCCGTATTATGAGGATTTTCTTATTGTCGGGCGTATTCATTGGAGGAGTTGTTTTCATCATTCTAAGTAATTATTTGAAGATGTATTCCTGCCTAAAATATACTCGCAGCTGTTTCAGGATGGTGTTAACGCTATGTAATGGATGGATTATTTATGGAGGAAATGACTGGGGACAGTATGAATTTCACAGAGTTTTCACAGGAAATATGAAATCAGGACACATTTTTCCTGTATCCTACAAAGCATAGAGAACAAAACAACTTCTCAAAAATTTCTCCTTCCCTTTCTTTTAAATGCGGGCGGCTCAGACAGCCGCCCGTATTTTTTTGCGCGGGCAGAGAGCCGCAGCCTCACACGCGAAGCGTGATGAGGTGAGGCGAACGCCGCGACGGCGCGACGACAGTCGCGTTTGCGCGGGCAGAGAGCCGCAGCCTCACACGCGAAGCGTGATGAGGTGAGGCGAACGCCGCGACGGCGCGACGACAGTCGCGTTTGCGCGGGCAGAGAGCCGCAGCCATCTACTCGTGGCGCCGTTTTCACTCCGCTTTCAGATCAATGCAGCAGATCTCCGATCTTGTTCCGACGCGGAAAGGCGCCTGGAAAAATCCGGTGCCGGCGCTCACGATCAGCGTCGTATCGCGGACCCGCGACATCCCGTGGTTGCGGTCTGCACCGTAATACTTTTTTGTGAACCAGGTGCAGGGGAAAAACTGCCCGGCATGTGTATGTCCGCAGAAAATCAGATCCGCTCCGCAGCGCACGGCGTCTTCGGCTCTCGAAGGGCTGTGATCGAGGACGACGACCGGACGGTCGGAGGAAACCGGTGTGAGGATCTCTGAAAGAGGTTTTCTGGTCTTTATTTCTTTTTCATTTCCGCTTCTCCCAGCGAGCCATACGGATGGCGTCTCTGTTAGTGTTTCATCAATTTTCTGAATATGTGCCATACGGAGAAAATCGCGAAAGGCGGTGTTGTCCGGGCCGGGATCATGATTTCCCGTGCAGGCGAAGACGCCGTCCTTAGCATTCAGCTCCGCCAGTTCAGCGGCAGTCTTTTCGATGCCCCTGCACTCGGCGGTGCTTTTTTTGTTTACGAGGTCACCCGTGATGACGATGAGATCCGGGTGCAGACTGTTTGTGATTCGGACGATCCGGCGAATTGTCCTGGGACCGATCACGGAACCGATGTGCAGATCGGAGAGCTGTACGATGCGGCAGGGACGGCCGGACATTTTCTTCGATTTAACCGTGTAGTGCACGACGGTAAGAAGCTGCGCACGGATCAGGCCATACACACAGACGGTCAGTCCGATAATGAATGCCAGTACCGCAAACGGATAGTGCGAAACCGGAATACGGAAAATAAAATGCAGCAAAAAATAGACGATATTCAGGACTAGCAGAGAAGACAGATGGTAGAGCAGATAGCCGATGTAAGCGCCGGAAATGTAGACGGCGGCGCTGTACCAGAAAGGATATTTTTCAAGCTCCAGGCGTGTCCATCCCTGAAAGAGAATACAGAATGTACCGGCCAGAAAGAGAATGAAGCCGGGCAGTACCGGGCGCTTCGTAAAAACGCGTGCGGTGCTGTGTGCGCTGATCCAGCAGCAGATCTCAGAGATGATCAATGAAACATACGCCGTTATTTTTTCAAGTTTTGTCTCAGCTTTTTTCATGCTCCTGCGGGCCGCGCGGCTTTGTCCAGGGCCGTGAGGCCTGTGTTCACTTCCTTTGTATGCACGGAGTTTATCCTGATTGTATCGCTTTTTATAAAAATGTACATACGCATAACAGCAGATCCGTCCTACAGAATGGCCATGGTATCGCTCGGGTACGTATTTTCTTAAAAATAATGAAATATTGAAAATAACATTATCTCATGGTCCATATCAATCTTTTTATCGCGCCTTTATACTCAAAAATGAATGATGAAATCATCATTTATATTCGCCAGGCGTCAGCGTCTGGAAACGGTAGAACGTCTGAAAAAGAGAGGAAGAGGAGGAGAACCATGAAAAGAAGAAAACGCCCGTCAGGGCGTGTTGGCGCGGTACTGCTTGCGGGGCTTCTGATGTGCGGTATTATCGCACAGGGAGCGTTTCCGGTACTTGCCGGAGATGAGACGACAGACATTCAGATCGAGACAGTAAGTCAGAATGAGACTTCTGACGAGGCTGAACCGGACGTCAGTACCACTGTTGTCACAGACAATACGTCTGTTACGGATGATCAGACAGACACAACGGAGCAAGATACAGAAATAACAACAGATAGTACTGATGAGTCAGATGTTTCCGCAACAGAGGAGACTGAGACAACAGATACTTCCGAAGAAGAAGGGACAGATGTGTCAGCTGTTTCCACGGAAGAGATGACAGAAGAGACAGATATTCCTGCGGCTGATTCTGCTACGGAAGATGCTGGGAATACCAGTGAGGAGACAACTGTCAGTGAGACAGCCGGGGAAATCAGCGCTGACACGGCTGAAAGCTCTGATCAGACAGAAGAGACAGAGGCTATGCCGGCCGCAACGTTTTCCGGAACGGCGTCAAATGGCGTATCGGTCACTGCGTCAGCGCCAGAGGGAGCGTTTCCGGAAGGAACTTATATGAGCGTGGATGCCATCAGTGACGATACGGCGATGAGCATCGCCCGAAGCGGATCGGACTCACCGGATAATGTCGTGGACTCGGCCGGTGTGAATATCACGTTCTATAATGCTGCCGGACAGGAAATTGAGCCACAGAACCAGAAAAGTGTTCAGGTCTCAATGACACTCAACAGTGCACTTGACGGAGAAAATTTTTACGTTGCCCATGAAAGCGGCGGCGGAGTTTCGCAGATCGCAGGCGCCGGATCAGGCAGCGCGTCTTTTGCGGCCAGTTCGTTTTCAATCTATGTTATTTACGGCGAGGACAATCCGGCAATCGCGACATACCGTTTTATCGGTACAGATGGCTCCGTGCTGTCCGAGCAGAAAGTGAAAAACGGTGAGACCGTTTATGCTCCGGAAACGCCGGAAAAGACGGGCTATGTCTTCAGCGGCTGGACGCTTACAGATGGAAGTGAAGATGTCGATCTGGAGGCATTCGACACTATGAGTGCCGAGGTAACGGAAACGGAGACGCTGACTTACTATCCGGTTTTCACACAATACGTTCACATATATTTTATGGACAGCACAGAATCTGACGCGCGCATTTTTCTCACAAGGACAGTAAAGGCCGGCGAGCAGGTGGACGCAGATTCTGTCATTCTCCCGAGCGACTCTTTACACGGTTTAGCCGGATGGTATACAGATCCGCAGCTGACTCCGGAGAGCCGTGTTACGACGTTTACAGCATCGGAAGATCTGGTCCTTTATCCGGATATCAGAGAGGGCCATTACATCACATACGAGACGGGAAGTGACGCAAGCGTGATCAACCCTGTCTTTGTGCCGGCAGGCGAGCAGACTGTGGCGCCGGAAGATCCGACGCGTGCCGGCTATACGTTTGAGGGGTTTGCCACAAGTCCGGATGCGACATCACCAGATTTTACGTTCGGCGGCACACTTGATCAGGACATCACGCTTTACGCGATCTGGACGCCGGCTCAGACGACCTATACGGTTATTATTTGGAAACAGTCGATTTCCGATGACAGGTATGCCGCTGAGGCAGACCGCACTTATGATTATGTGGAATCCGTGCAGCGGGAAGCGACAGTGGGCGAAACCGTATCGTCCAGCGTGGAAGATACAGAAAAGGCTTATACAGGTTTTCACTACAGCCGTTCAACGACGACGACAGCTTCAGCTGATGGAAAAGCTGTTGTCAACGTCTATTATGACCGCAATCTGATTACGTTTTATTTTATAAATCAGGATGACACACCCTACTGCGATCCGTGGGAGGGCCTGTTTGGTCAGCCGATCAGTCAGTATGGCTATGTGTGGGAAGACCTCCCGGGAATGCTCTGGGGAAACTCAAAGAGCGGATACGGGGGATTTATCAACATGACATCATTTGATATTTCTCAGTACACGGATAACAATTACTACATATTCTATTATTGCGAAAAAACAGCTTCGCCATATAAGGCGAGGTTCTATCTTCAGAATGAGACGGGAGACGGTTATACACTGGCCGCTGAAAGTTCGAGACTGCAGGGCTATGTCATCTACGCTTATAATTTCTATGAGGGATATCAGATTTCCTACTACCGGACGCAGTCAACGGAGGACGATAGCTGGAGTGAATGGCAGAGCATAACGAATAATGGCGAGAGTCTCGGCATGGACTGCAATCTGGAAATCCGCTTTGACCGGAATGACTATCAATTTAACTACTATTCCTACAACAATGAGGTAAAATCAGAAACGGTCATGTACGGATCTTCTCTCTCCGGACTGGAAGACTATGTGCCAGACCGCCCAGAGGAGCTTCCGGACTATTACAGTTTCCAGGGCTGGTACAAGGACGCAGCATGCACGGAAGCCTTCGATTTTTCCGAAAGCATGCCCGCATATGATGTTACGGCGTACGCGAAGTGGGCGCCGAAGACGTGCAAAGTCACCGCGGAAAACACGACGCTGACCGTCCAGGCCGGCGACAAAATCGATCCGGATGCGCTCCCGACCGTCGTTGCCGCAGACGGGACTGTGATTGAGAATACAAGTAATCCGGAGACTATCACAGTACCGGACGGAGAGACCTGGGGCGGTTGGGCTGTCCAGAACAGCGACGGCAGCCGTCAGCTCTTTATCATGCAGAGCAGAATTCTGGACGATACGGTTCTGACGCCGTATTTCATCGACGGGCGGTCGGTTCATGTGACGTACAGCGTCAACGGCGACACGGATCTGGTGACGGATTCCCGGTCTTTCACACCGGACTCAACAGCGGATGTTCTGAGCGGAGCTGATGTGACTGCGCCTGCAGGAAGCGTATTCCTGTACTGGAGCACCAGCGAGGATGGCAGCGGCGAAGCGTACTACCCGGGCGAGTCGGTCAATGTCGGCGACGGCATCACATTGTATGCGGTATTCGGCGACACGGCAAAGACAACAGTACTCACCTATCACAACGGCACAGAAAGTACACAGCAGAAGGTTAACGGCTCGACAGATCTGACAAATAACACGGCCTTCGCGCTTTATCAGTTCGCAGACACAGGATTTACCGCAAAGCAGGGGATGCGATTTACCGGATGGAACACGAAAGAAGACGGAAGCGGACAGCACTTTGATCCGGGCGCGGAAGTCGGAGTGGACAATCTTGCGGCTAATGATCTTTATGCGGAATGGGAGGTTGTTACTACAGATAACCAGCAGAAAACTGACACCGTGACGACGGCGAACAAAGAGGCAGCGGCGCTGACAGCAACCACAGTATCCGATACGGCAACGGATTCCACCACAGCGCCGGATACCGGAGACAGCACAAATATTATTATCTGGTTTATCGTTATCGGTTGTGCGGCACTGGCGGCGGGACTGCTGATCAGGAGGAAAATTTCAGGCAAAAAGAAATAATATGCCGACCCGGAAAGGGACACAAATAACGAACAACAATAATAGCCGGAGAGCTGTTACGAAAAAAACTCGCGACAGCCTCTCCGGCTATTTTCAATAACGTATACGGTTTACTTCCATTCAGTAATGTTCTTTGAGTTCATGTACTTACAGCGCCGTTCCTTTTCGCGGGATCCTGAGGCCGGCCGCCGCAAGATCGAAATGTTCGTTCTCCAGAAGGCGGATTTTTCGCTGTATGCCACCCGCATAGCCTGTCAGGCTCCCGTTCGCGCCGACGACCCGGTGACAGGGGACAAGAATGCTGATCGGGTTATGTCCGACCGCTCCGCCGACGGCTTGCGCTGAAAGCTTATCCCGCCCCATCTCCCGCGCTGCCTCCCTGGCGATAGTCCCGTACGTCATCGTGTGCCCATAGGGGATCGAGAGCATGATCCTGCTGATGCGCTGACGGAATGGGGTCCCAGAGAGCTCCAGCTCTGGCATAAAATCTGGCTCTCTTCCGGAAAAATAAATCGCGAGCCATCGTCTGGTTTCACAGAATATAGGCAGATCCTGATTTTCTTCAATGGCGTCCGCTTTTTTCAAAAGCTCCCGCTCATATTTCTGGCCGGAAAACCACAGACCATTCAGCTTTTCACCGGTGCTGCTGAGGATGATTTCTCCCAGCGGGCTGGCCGTTGTCGTATAATACATCATTTTTTTCTCCCTTCTGCCAGAGGCAGAATGTCGCGTAACTCCGCCACGGCCGCCAGGCGTCCGCCAGCGCGAGCATTTCATCCTTTTTCCGCGGCGTCAGAGCTTTTTTCACGGCGAGATCCGAAACTGGAAAGGCATCTGTCCATCCGAATGCCCGCATCACGATATAGTCAGCGGTCCAGGGACCGATGCCGGGAAGCTCCTGGAGCTCCTGCGATATCTTTTCCTGAGGCGTTGTCAGCCACCAGGATTTTTCGCGGCTCTCCAGAAAGCCCGCATATGTCAGGATCGCCTGTGTTTTTTTCCGAAAAATCCCAAGGCTCCCGAGAGCTTCTGCGGCGTCTGATTCCCCGGCTTTCTTCAGGAAATCTTCTGCCGTGGGGAATGCATGCGTGATGCCTTCCGGGGCTTCTTTTATCTGCGTTCTGTACACGGAAGCAAATTTTCCGGCAAGAACTGAGGCTGTATCAGTCCGGATCAGCTGTCCCAGGACTGCTCTTACGCCCATTTCAAACGGGTCAAATGCGCCGGCGATGCGGATGCCTGGAATAAATTCCGTTCCGGTCATTTCTCTGAAATCTGAAAGGCTTTCCTGTACGATCTCCGGATCCGCGTCCAGGTCAAAAAGAAGGTGCACACGCCGGAGTAATTCCGGAAGAACCGGGAGAAGAGATGCAGAGATCCGGAGACAGAGACGGTTCTTCTCCGGCTGATTCCATGCCTGAAACCATCCGGTCAGCCGCTGTCCGCGGCCATCTGAAAGCTGAACGCCTCTGCTGTAAACGCCCTTGTTAATGGTTTCTATACCTTTCAGAAGACGCGGCTTCCAGAAGGCGAGAAGCAGGTCATATCGGTAGGGCGGCCGATAACCGAGTGCCATTGTGAAGCTGTCTCCGGGGACATCGTCCGTCGTCTTTTCTGCAGTATCGCGGAGATTTTTCCGGAGGCCAGAGGGCGTAAGGTGATACTTCTTCTGAAAAACCTCGTTGAACCGCCGGAGGCTTCGGAATCCTGACGCATAGGCGATCTCCGTTACGGGAAGACGGCTGTCCGTCAGGAGATTTTTGGCCAGCAGCAGGCGACAGGTCGTCAGATAATCCACAGGTTTTACCTGGTATTTTTCCTCAAAAACGCGCCGCAGGTGACGCGAGCTGACGCCGAGATTTTTGGCGAGGTCTTCCAGGCTCATCCCGCTGCCGCACGTCTCGCGGAGATATCTGGCCGCCACCCTGGCAAGCCTCTCCCTTGCGTCTACCGGGGCGCCTGTGAGAACGCTTCCGGGCGCGAGCTCCGGCCGGCACTGGAGGCATGGGCGGTAACCGGCCTTTTCTGCTTCAGCGGCCGAGGAGAAAAACTCACAGTTTTCAAACTTTGGCTTTCTCGCATGACAGACCGGACGGCAGTAAATGCCTGTCGACCGGATGCCGATAAAATACCGGCCGTCGAAGCGAGGATCCCGCGCACAGAACGCCCTGTATAACATTTTCTTCATTCCATCATCCATTGTTTTTCCTTTCGCTATCTTCATTGTAACAGAGAACAGGGAAAAAACTGGCGGTTTTCGGACATGCAATGATGTATAAACAGTTGAATTTTTTTCACTGGTTCTGGAGGATTTAAGACTTTTTTTTATTGAAAAAAGGAGTATGATAAAGATGTTGATTGTGCAGATAAATATTTGCATTTAGTGGTGTAATAATCTTTGAAATGCAGATAATTATTTGCGGGAGGTTTTACATAATAAAGAAAGGTGGAGCAATTATGGAATACACAATCAAAAATGATCAGCTCACAGTTACCCTGAAGACTCTGAGCGGAACGCTGAAATCTGTCAGGGACAACGAAGGCCACGAATACATCTGGCAGGCTGATCCTGCCGTCTGGTCCGGTCAGGCTCCGGTCTGCTTCCCGATCTGCGGAAGCATACGGAATAACACGGCTACGATCGGCAATGGAAAAACTACGAATATGCCGCGCCATGGCATCGTCAAGAAAAAAGAATTCACCATGGAAAATCAGACCCGCGATTCGATCAAGTTTTCACTTACCTCCGATGCAGAAACAATGGAACAATATCCATTTCCATTCAAGCTGTACACCATCTATCGTCTGGAGGGCAAATCCCTTCACGTCACCTATCGCGTGAAGAACACCGGTACAGAAAAAATGCCGTTCTTTATCGGAGGACATCCGGGATTTTCCTGCCCGATCGAGGAAGGAGAGGCTTTTGAGGATTATCACCTGATCTTCCCTGAGAAGGAAACCTGCGCGCCGTCGACGCCGCTGAAAAACGGACTGCAGGATACGAATGTGCGCACTCCGCTGCTTGATAACACAAACGATCTGCCGCTTTCTTATGACTACTTTATGCATGACCTGAGAGATCTGGACACGCTGAAATCCCGCAGTGTGAAGATGGTTTCCTCCCGCACCGGCAAGGGCATTCAGCTCGATTTCGCAGATTTCCCGTATCTCATGCTCTGGACAAAACCGGGTGCAAAGTTCCTGGCCATTGAGCCCTGGACCGGAATGTCGACGACGACCAACGAGGATGACATCTTCGAGCACAAGGTCAACGTACAGTCCGCAGAGCCGGGAGAGAGCAAAGATTACACATTTACCATTACAATTCTGAATTAACCTCAAATGTGAGCGGGTGTGAATGATCGCCTCTCATAAATAATACGCGCATGCGATTCCCTGAGTGGTTTTCGCATGCGCGTTTTTTGTCTGAACCGGGAATATCAGATATTACTTTACAACCGTCTCCAATTATGATATATATTTAACCTGGTTAATTAACAAAGTTAAATGTAATGAGGCGAGCATGAATCCTGAATTAACACGAAAATTATTAGATTCCTTTTACCGCGCGCAGATGGCTTTTTATACGCTTCCGCCGCTGCCGGAGGGGCTTACTCCGCAGTATGTGCATATCATCGATGCCATCACACATATCGAAAAGGAGAACGGAAAAGTCCGCGTCTCAGATGTGGCCGAATGGTTTCATATGTCTGTTCCGGGAGCTACGCGGTCCATCCGTGCGCTGGAAAAAATCGGCGCCGTCAGAAAAGTACGAGATGAAAAGGACCGGCGTATTGTTCTCATCGCGCTCACGGATCAGGGAAGGATATGGTATGACACGTACGTTGAAGAATATCACAGGAAGCTGTCGGCGCTTCTGGCAGATGTTCCGGAGAGCGACATAGAGACTACGATACGCACTATTCCGAGAGTGGTGGAGCTGATGCGGGATCATCCGATTACGCTGGCGGAGCAGAGTACAAAAAGCATAAAAACAATTGGAGGTGTTGATGAAATATGACAGAAGTTGCAGCAAAGCAGAAGAGTGATGTAAATGACTTTACCACGGGAAGTATTCCGTACAAGATGCTGCACTTTATGCTTCCGATTTTCGGTTCTCTCGTGCTGCAGGCTATGTATGGCGCCGTGGATCTGCTGGTCGTCGGCCGTTTCGGAACGACGGCGGGACTCTCCGGAGTGTCGACCGGCAGTAATGTACTGAATATGATAACCTTTACTGTGACAGGCAGCGCCATGGCCGTGACCATTCTGATCGGGCATTATCTCGGTGAAAAAAAGCCGCAGAAGATCGGGCCGATCATCGGTGCGGCCACCTGTCTCTATACGGTGCTCAGTATCATCCTCTGCGTTGTCATGGTAGTTTTTGCACGTCCCATAGCAATACTCATGCAGGCACCGGAGGAGGCTGTTGATCTCACGGCATCCTATATCAGGATCTGCGGTGCCGGGATTATTTTTATTGTGGCTTACAATGTTATTTCCGCTATCTTTCGTGGACTGGGAGATTCAAAGACGCCACTTATTTTTGTCGCAGTCGCCTGTGTCATTAACATTTTTGGTGATCTGCTCTTTGTCGCTGTTTTTCATATGAATGTCGCCGGGGCGGCGCTCGCGACGGTGGCGGCTCAGGCGGTCAGCGTTGTATTGTCGATCATCGTAATGAAAAAGAAAAAGGATCTTCCTTTCCACATGACGCGAAAGGATGTCCGTTTCAACGATCAGGTTAAGCGTATTATCAAAGTAGGTACGCCGCTTGCTCTGCAGGAATTCCTGACGCAGATCTCCTTTATGTGTCTCTGCGCTTTCGTTAACAGGCTCGGTCTCGAGGCATCGTCGGGCTATGGGGTCGCGAGCAAGATCGTATCCTTTGTGATGCTTGTACCTTCTTCCCTCATGCAGACGATGAGCTCCTTCATTTCACAGAATGTCGGTGCCGGCAGAGAGGACAGGGCAAAAAAAGCGATGGTCTTCGGAATGTTATTTGCATTCTGTATCGGTATTTTTATTTTCTGCTTTATCTGGTTTAAGGGCTATCTGGCGGCCGGGCTGTTCACAGAGGATGAGGCTGTCATCCAGGACGGATGGGATTATCTGAAGGGCTTCGCCGGAGAGGCGATAGTTACTCCTTTTCTCTTCAGCTTCATGGGTTATTTCAGCGGCCATGAAAAATCGCTGTTCGTTATGCTTCAGAGCATTGCGCAGACCTTTATTGTCCGTTTGCCCGTCGCCTGGTATATGAGCATTCAGCCAGATGCTTCCCTTACCAAAATCGGGTTCGCGGCTCCGTGTGCAACTACCTTCGGTATCTGCATCAATCTTGTGTACTTCATCTGGTTCAACCGGAAGCTTAAGAAGAAAGAAAAGCAGGGGTCATCAGTCAGCTGATGATCCCCGCTTTCAGTGGATTATATGAAAAATATTGAAAAAGTCTGTCTTATGCGATCGTACGTCCGCCGTCCAGCAGGATCGTCTGTCCCTGGATGTAGGAGTTGGCATCGTCTGCGAGGAACACAGCGAGGTTGGCAACATCCTCGACCGTTCCGAAACGGCGTACCGGGATCTTCTGGAGAACTGCGTCAAGCGCTTCCTGTGTCGGATAGTTGACACGCATCATTGCGCCAGTGTCGATCAGTCTCGGAGCGATGGCATTGACGTTGACACCCAGCGGTCCAAGTTCCTTTGCGAGTCCGCGGATCAGGCCCTCGCCGCCTGCCTTTGCAGCCGGGTAGGATACGCCGCCGCCTGTTCCGGAAAGTGCGCTGCCGGAGCTGATATAGACGATTTTTCCGTGATTTGTCCTGAAGTCCTCATAAAATGCCTTGACCGTTGTGAAGAGTCCGGTGAGATTGATATCGATGACTCTCTGCCAGTCAGCCATGGAGATTTCGTTGACTTTAGCCTTCTGTGCGACGCCCGCGTCAAGGACGAGGATATCCACACGGCCGAATTTCTCAAATGTCTTCTCACGCACGTTGAGCATGGCATCGTAATCTGCTACATTTGCCTGCACGAACAGAGCGTCCGTGTACTTTTCAGCGATCTCAGCCGCCGTTGCTGAGCCGGTCTCCTCGT
Organism: Eubacteriales bacterium; assembly: GCA_036453165.1. Lineage (GTDB taxonomy): Bacteria > Bacillota > Clostridia > Lachnospirales > Lachnospiraceae > Bilifractor. The sequence continues at coordinate 19,613 of JAZHVR010000001.1, forward strand.
TGTAATCAACGACAACGATTCTTGCTCCCTCTTCTGCCATCTGAACGGCGATCTGTTTGCCGATTCCATGTGCGGCACCTGTGATGACTGCTACTTTACCCTCAAACTTCTTCATGTTTCTGCTCCTTTCGAGAACTAAGATCCTGCATCCTTCGCAGGTCTTTCATACCTGACAGCTTTATTATCAGCTGGAAAGGGGCCTGTCTCAAGACAAGAACAATTCCTGAGAAGGGAAACAATTTTTACAAGTCTCTCATTGCCTCCTTGCGAAGCACAGCGTCTCATATATTCCCGGGATATCCATCTGAAGAAGCTTTTCCTTTTTTTCTTTGTTGCGTCCGAGCGCACCGATCTCGCGCACGAGGCTGGTGTAATTTTTTCCTGTGGAAGCAAAACAGAACAGGAAATTAACCCTTGTCTCTCCATCGGAAAAAATGATTCCGTCTTCTGACACAAGAAGACTCAGACAGTCCCGCTGAACATCGGCGCCCCTGTTTGCGTGCGCAAGCGCAACACTTCTGCCGATCACGATGTAGTCCCCGTATTCCTGCACGTTCCGGATGCATTGTTCTACATACGGCTGTCCGACGGCGCCCGCCTCAATGAGAGGTCTGCCCGCGAGCCGGATCGCATCCTCCCACGTCAGAGGATCCGGTGCGAACTGAATCCATTCTTTCTTAAGAAGCGCACCAATTGCGGTGCGGTGAATCCGGCATTGTTTTTCATATTGGGAGAGCATGTTCTCGATCTCGCAGTAGAGCTCGACGTTCATATGCCCTTCATCAATGCAGTTCTGCAGCATACTGAGCATCCGGACGCCCTCCCGGTCGATGACGGCGCGGGTCTGTTCCTCCGACCGGCCAAGCCGGAAGGCCATGCTCTGAATGCGGTTCATATCCTCCATCGTCAGGACGGCGTTGACCGTCAGGACCGGGCATTGCCTGACCTTTACATTTACCGTGGAGAGTACGAAGTCCACCGGTCCGATCACGCCAAGTCTCCGCTCCACGTCCGATGCGGCAACTACACCGGCTATCTGGAAATTGAAATAACGGTGTACTTGTGCCTCGAGGTAGCGCCCCGTCGCCATGCTGCCGGGACATACGATCACGACGGTCAGGCGGGGGATTTTGTCGCGGTTGCGGACAAGAGAGACGCAGATGTGAATGACGATGGAATTCCGCATATTGTGGTTGACATGGTATCCCAGATATTTTTCCAGAATAGGTACGTGCGCAGAGACGGCGTCTGCCACCGCTTCATAATCAATACCCTCTGCTCCTTTTTCCGGGAGTTCAATCTCGAGATCTCCCCAGTCCTTCATTCTCCGGATATGCATGAGGAGGGCGTGGATGAGTACGCTGTCGCCGCTGAGCTCCAGATGAAGATCGCGGTCGACGGCTGCGAGGAAATGGCTGATCACTTCGCTGAGCTCCAGCTCGTCAATGTTCCGGACATAAGGATCGAGGTGATTTTTCTCCCGGTACTCCCGGAACCGGCGGATCATGGAGCGGCTCACGCGCACGCCAAAACGCGAACCCAGGTGGACGAGCATCCCGTCCATTACGGAGACTTCATCCCCCTCCGTCACCTGGCTCTCGTCATCTTCATCAACGCGGAGATTGAAGACGGCATACAGGTACAGAGAGAGCTTGTAATATACCTCATCGCTGAACAGAAGATTATTGTCCGTTGTGTACTCCTGCATACAGGAAAACACATTTTCATAGGGATATCTCACCTGAAGCTTCTTCAGAACCATCCGCTGGAACATTCCGATATGACGGGTGTTCACCGATATGGCGCGGAAGAGACGGATCAGCATTTCTGTCCGCTGTCCGATGGTACAATCGAGACGGCTTCCCCTCCCGGGTTCGTGAAGCAGCCGGATACCCTCATCCTCCAGCTGTTTCCTCAGCGTGTCAAAATCGCTGAGAATCGTCACTCGTGTGACGAAAAGCTCGTCCGCCAGCTTCTGCATGACGACATAACCGGTATCGGAGAGCAGTGCGGCGCGGATGTAGAGCAGCCGCTCGTCCGGGCTGAGCCGGTATTCATAGGCATCCATGCCGGAAAGCTTTTCCTCGACCTGTCCGGTCTGAAAATCCTCCGAAAGCGAGAGGATTCCTCCCGGCCCGATTTCAACCCTGCCCAGCTGACCATCCTGCAGAAAATCGTTGATGTCCCTGATATCGTGACGGATCGTCTTCTGCGAGACCTTGAAATAGTCAGCCACCTCTGAGAGCGTATACTGGTGCCCTTTTTTCTCAGAAAGCATCCGAAGCAGTTTCATCATCCGGTTGTTCATTTCTGTCCAGAACCTCCCGTTTTTCCCGTCTGGCTGATCTGCCTCAGCAGAGCACGCACTTCTTCACGGGTTTCTTCCTCATGAATGCCGGAAACCAGTCCGGTGACACAGAGGAACGGCTTCTCCACTGGCTTTTCGTAGCGCGCGGTCGACAAAATCAGATCCGATGACTTCTGAGCGAGCGGAATACCGGATAATGTTCCCTTTACGATATGGATCCGGATTTTCTCCTCCGCGGCGATTTCCGATACCGCGTCTCCGGCGATCGTTGAAGTCGCGACTCCGCTGCCGCAGGCGATATAGATATTAACCAAACGTCCTTTCATCAGATACCTCCTTTCCTGCGGGCTCTTTTTTGATGTTTCTTTTTCTTTACTTTAAATCAGAACATGGGCTTCTGGCAATGTAACCACTGTGTAAAAAGTGCTTCCCTCTGGGAGAAATGCTTTTGTCTTGAGAGTGAAATTGACGAAAAATATAATTAAAGCATCAGGAGAGCTTCCCGATGACCGGTCACACCCGAAGCTTCAAAAAATAAGGGACATGCAGGAGATCATGTCTCCGAAAGGAGCCGAAAAGAAATGGAACTCAATGAAATTGTCAGAGAACTGGATAACACCTGCGCACAGATCAGTGAGGAACAGATCCAGTCGCTGATTGACGAGATCGACGCTCACAAGCGCATCTTTGTATATGGAACCGGCCGTTCAGGACTTATGCTGAAGACCTTTGCAATGCGCCTCATGCAGATCGGACGCACGGCTTTTGTCGTCGGCGAGACAACGACTCCGTCGGTGGAGCCGGGCGACCTCCTTATCGTGGCTTCCGCATCAGGCACGACCCGTAGCGTCGTGGACGCAGCTGCGTCAGCAGTAAAGCAGGGTGTCGATGTGGTAGCGATCACAGGAAAACAGGATTCTGACCTGTCCAAGATCGTAGAGCCGCTCATCCGTATCGAAGTCGGAACAAAATTCTCGACCTCGGCAGCAACGATACAGCCGCTCGGAAGTCTCTTCGAGCAGATGCTGCTCCTCATTTTTGACGGAACCATTCTCCGCATGAGCCGCCGCCAGGAGGGCACCAACAGTGCCATGGCAAAGCGTCATGCAAGTATTGAGTAACCAGTAACAGCAAAGTAGTGGTGTTGTAGCAATAAATGTAGCAATGAATAATGGAGGGTTTTTATTATGTCTAAGAGTAAAGTAAAAGTTCTTGTTGCCTGTGGAAGCGGAGTTGCGACCTCAACCGTAGCAAAAAATGCTGTCAGCGAGATCGCTGCAAAAAACAACATTCCGGTTGATATCATCAAATGTACGATCGCAGAGGTTCCGACCCGTCAGAGCGACGTCGATATCGTACTGACGACCGCAAATTACCGCAAGCCGCTCGACAAACCTTATATGAGTGTATTCGGGCTGATCTCCGGAGTCGGAGCTGAGCAGGCGGAGAAAAAACTGACCGCGCTGCTGAAAAAGGTTTACGAAGAGAATTAATACTGTCTGAAGGGAGATAACAAATGAACGCTGTATTAGACGCCATTCTTAACTTTTTCCAGACCTTCGTCAACCTCGGAGCCTCCGTCCTCCTTCCTGTAGTCATCGCCATCCTCGGCCTGTTCTTCCGCATGAAGCCGGGCAAAGCGATCAAAGCAGGACTGCTGGTCGGCATCGGTTTCCAGGGCCTGTGCCTGGTTGTCGATCTTCTGACGGAAACTGTTCAGCCGGTCATGGATTACTACGAAGAAATGGGATCTGGCTACGATGTTCTCGAGATCGGTTTTGCCGCACTCGGAGGCGCAGCATGGACCGTTCCTTTCGCGGTCTTCGTCATTCCGGCCGTCATCCTGATCAATATTGTTCTTGCCAGGTTCAAGATCACCAAGGTGCTGAACGTCGATATCTGGAATTTCATGCACTTCCTGGTACCTGGCGCACTGGCTTACGCCCTTTTCGGAAACGCTCTGATCGGTTTTCTCGTCGCTGTTGCCTGCGGCGTGGTCGACCTCTTCTTTGCACAGAAGCTTGCCCCGCAGTGGGGAGAGTTCTTCGGGCTTGAAGGAACGACCTGTACGACCTTCTCATTTGCCTGCTGGGTATATCCGATCTCATCAGGACTCAACTGGATCATCGACCACATTCCGGGACTGCGCAAGGTTGATGTCGATATGGACAAGATCGGCTCCAAGCTCGGTGTCCTCGGCGACCCGGCGATTATCGGACTTGTCGTCGGCGTGTTCCTGAGTCTTATGACTCATCAGTCTGTGACTTCTACACTCACGATCTGCATGGGCATCGCCGCCGTCATGGTTCTGATCCCGAGAATGGTCTCCATCATGATGGAAGGTCTCACTCCGATCGGAAATGCTGCAAATACTTATATGAAGAAAAAAGTCGGAGAAGACGCAGAGGTCTACATCGGCATGGATATCGCCCTTGGTCTTGGCGATCCGGCCTGCATCACCTGCACCGGTATCATGATCCCTGTCACGATCGGCCTCGCATTCCTTGTACCGGATATGCGTTTCTTCCCGCTTGGAATTCTCGCAGAGGTCTGCTATCTGGCTCCGATGTGTGTCATGACTTCAAAGGGAAACATCCTGCGCTCCCTCATCTGTATGACCCTCATCATGTATGTCACGCTGTTCTTTGCAAATATGTTCGCGCCGGAGGCGACCCAGATGATGTCTGTCACCGGAGTCGAGTACGACAGTATGGTCACGGCGTCCCACTTCGGCTGGAACCCGGGCAACCTGATTATCTGTATCCTGCACCGTCTGTTCGGCTGATCGGATGTGACAGTTAGAAAAGAGGTTAGACGATTATGAGCGACACAACTTACCTTGTAATTCATGGATCTGCTGATAACAGCACGGATGCCATCCGTCTCTGCGGCGACGCCCTCGTCAAAGCCGGCGTCGCAGGCCCGTCCTTTGCGGAGGGCTGCATCACACGGGAAAAAGATTATCCGACCGGCATGCCGACCGACATTCCGGTGGCCATCCCGCACTGCAAAGATGCGAGCATTCAGAAAAATGCGATCTGTGTCCTGTTTCTCGATCACCCGGTAGAATTCCGCCGCATGGACGATGATCAGGAGACGGTGGAAACATCGATCATATTTAATCTCGCCGTCAAGAAACCCGACGAGCACATCGATGTTCTGCAGCGCCTTATGGCTTTTCTGGGCGACTCAGAGACACTGGAAAAATGTACAAAAATGAATGATGAGGATCTCATCGCGCTTCTTGAGAGCTCTCTCGGATAAAGCTGCGCGCCACCCCGGGTTGCCTCCTGTACAATGCCCGGGGCATATAGAGGAGAATAATAATTATGAGAAAATATAAAATCGCCCCGTCCGTTTTTGCTGCGGATCTGGGACATTTGAAGGATCAGCTCGATATTCTTGAGGAAAATAAGGCAGAGCTTCTGCATGTGGATGTCATGGACGGCCATTTTGTTGAGAAAATGGCATTTGGTCCCGACCACATCCGTTCACTCCGCCGCATGACGGGCCTTCCGCTCGACGTCCATCTGATGGTGGAAAAGCCGGAGCGCATTCTGGATGCCGTTCTTGACGCCGGCGCGGATATCGTCACGGTCCATGTGGAGTCGACGAACCGCCTCTACAGCTGCATCGAAAAAATCACAAAAGCCGGAAAAAAGGCTGGTATCGTTCTTACTCCGGCAACTTCGATTGAAACAATAGACCCCTGCATTAAGAAGAATCTCAGTATGATCCTGCAGATGACCATCAATCCCGGTGAAGGCGGACAGCATTTTCACCCGGAAATCCTCGACAAGCTTCGCCGTATCAACGACTGGATCGGGGAAGATGACATCGACCTTGAAGTAGACGGAGGCATCGATGCCTCCAACATCCGGCAGACCGCGGAGGCTGGCGCCAATGTCTTTGTGTCCGGCGGCTATCTGTTCCGCGGCGATATCGCTGACAATCTGGAGACTCTGCGGAATGAACTCCGCTGACCCTCCTTATCTACTACTGCCTCACAACCCATGAAGGGGACCCGTCACAGTTTCTGTTTTCCGTCGCGAGACGGAGCAGAAACCGTTGGCGGGTCTCTTTCGCGCTGTGCTCATTCTGGAATTTTGTTTTATAATAAATTTCTAACTGCAATAAAATGCCGCAGTTCTCTGTGGGCATACAGGCTGATTTTATGGCGGCAATACAGGGGGAGCCGAAAAGTGGAACATAAAAGCAATGATTTCTTTCTGGAATGTGAAAAGCACTGGGTATTCTGGATGATGATCCTCGTCGGAGGATTTTACGGGGGCTATACCTTTTCTGTCCGCGGCGGCGTATTCTGCAACGCCCAGACCGCCAATGTCGTTCTGTTTTCAATGGCAATCGGCAACGGGCAGTGGAAAAAGGCGCTCTATCTGCTGATCCCGATCTCCGCGTATCTCTTTGGAGCAATAATTTCGGAGATACTGGCGAAAAAGGTGAAGCATTTTCATATTCTCCGCTGGGATACGATCCTCGTCGGCTTTGAAATTTTTATCTGCTTTTTTCTCGGAGCACTGCCAAAATCTGCGCCCGACCAGATCTGTCAGGTCACGCTGAACTTCATCTGCTCCATGCAGTTTAATACCTTCCGTCAGAATGAAGGAATTCCGATGGCGACGACCTTTGTCACCAACCATATCCGCCAGACCGGGAGCTGTCTTGTGAAAGCCATACGCGACAAGGATCCGAAGGCCTCGCTCCGCTGGAAGATGCACGCGTCAATGATCGTATTCTTTGCAGCCGGCGTCATTATAGCGACACTGTTCTGCCGTCTGCTCGATGTGCGGGCTATCTGGGCTGCAATGCCGATTCTTCTGTACATCTTCATCCGCCTGGCACATGCCGACCGCACTTACGAAAAGCCTCTTCTTGAGCGCACTCCTCATGGACATTAATTAACAAGAAAAAAAATATATCAAATATGGTAAAGAGCCAGACAGTTCGGACTGCCTGGCTCTTTGCTTTTTTGCCAAAGAGATCAGCCATTCGGAAGGGCGCTTTATTACCTTACAAACTAGTTTCGCTGCGCTTCGTCATGATGCATAGATGCTGATTAAGAAAAAGCATATAATATGTTATAGTGCATATATAACAAGATGCTTCGTACACATTTTTTCACAGATTGTAAAAAAACAGAACCTAATACCTTTCGGGACATGGGAAAAAAGACGAATTAAAGAATCAACTCCTTCTTCCTATACTTTAATCGTAAACACAAGATACCGGTACGGATTTACAGATAATTAATTACGGTTGGAGCAGAAGTAAGGAGGATCTTTGAAATGGCAACAGATTGGCTGGGACTTCAGGGTAAAACGGTTATTGTGACAGGCGGCGCATCCGGGATCGGACAGCATGTAGTCACCACGCTTCAGGCAGCAGGAGCGAATGCGGTGACAGCGGATCTTACCGTCGAGACGGGCAGCGAGAAGAATGGCAGCTACTGCGTAAAATGCAATGTCACGGACAAAGACAGCGTTGAGCAGATGATTCAGGCAGTCGTCGATAAGTACGGAAAGCTTGACGCGATCATCAACAACGCGGGCATCAATCTGCCGAGACTTCTTGTCGATACAAAGGGTGAGCATCCTGAATACGAGCTCAATTCCGAGACATTCGATAAGATGCTCAACGTCAATGTGAAAGGTGTATTCCTTTGCGCACAGGCAGCGGCCCGTCAGATGATCAGACAGGGAAATGGCGGCGTCATCCTCAACATGTCGAGTGAGTCAGGCAAGGAAGGTTCACAGGGGCAGTCAGCATATTCCGGAACCAAGGGAGCTGTAGACAGCCTCACCCGTTCCTGGGCAAAGGAACTTGGCAAATTCAACATCCGCGTCGTTGCCTGCGCGCCTGGCATCATGGAGGCAACCGGACTCCGCACACCGGCATACAATGAGGCACTTGCTTATACCCGCGGAGTAAAACCGGAGGATCTTTCGACGGATTACAGCAAGGTCATCCCGCTCGGCCGCGATGGCAAGCTCGACGAAGTCGGTTCGCTCTGCGCGTTCCTTGTGTCCGACCGTGCAAGCTATATTACAGGAACGACGATCAATATTTCTGGTGGCAAGTCTCGCGGTTGATCGCTGAGACATTCGAGACTATGGAGGACGTATGAAAAGTCTTTTTGGTGATAACAGATTAGCGAATATTCTGGCTATCATGCGGAAGTCTTCTGTAACGGACCTCCACCTTCTGGCCTCGCAGCTTAGCGTGAGCATCAGAACTATCCGGAATGACATCAAGGTGATTAACGAAAAGTTCGGCAACAGCAGCGTGATCGAAGTGGATCAGGGACGGTGCAGTCTTCGCATTTTTGATGAAAAGGAATTCCATCGGATATACTCCGAAATCCTGAATACCGACGATTTTCTCAACTCGGCTTCGAATCGCAGAAGCTATATCTTTGGCAGGCTGATGCGCTCTGTAGAACCGGTCCTGACGGATGATCTGGCCTATGAGATGAATGTCGGGCGGAGTACGCTGGTCAAGGATCTCAAGGCTCTCAGAAATGAAATCTCAGACTGGTCCCTCTCCATTATCGGACTTACCAGCAAAGGACTTATGCTGTCGGGCGAGGAGATGAACATCCGGCGCTATGTGCTGGAGAACAATTTTGACGAGATATACAAAGATTACCCACAGGATGAGGTTGTTCTCCAGTACGAGTCTGAGGCCTTTTCTCACCAGCCGTTTGACAGCAAGGTAGAAGAGAATTTTGACCGCTATCTGACCCTGATGATCGACAGGTTCATGACCGGGCATTACATCGGACGTCTTCCTGACAAATATTACAATCTGACGGCCAGGAAAAATTTTTCCTTTGTGGATCATCTTCTGAATCAGCTGGGAAATCGTCTGCACATTGATTTTCCTATTGAAGAGAAAATATTTATTTTTATCCCCATCGTAGGCATGAGAAAGCCGGATGACACCGAGATGCTCTCGCAGATCGAACTGGATGATTCGATTCGTCCGCTTCTGGATTCGATCATGAGTGCGATAAGGGATGAAATGGATCTTGATCTTGATCTGGACGGTTATACGGAAGAGTTCATGTATCACCTGATGTTCATGATCAACCGGCTCCGCTTTAATGTGCATATCGATAACCCGATGGCGGACGCTGTCATTGAGAAATATCCGGTCGCCGCGAAGACTGCGGAGGTAGCCGCGCGTGTGGTCGGGAAGGAGTGTCATGTCACAGTAACCCATGAGGAGCTCGGATATCTCACGAGTTATTTCAGTATTTTTATAGATGAAAGCATGAAGCAGGAACCGCAGAGTATCGCGATCGTCTGTGGCACCGGCAGGGTGGCGGCGAGACTGATCTACGCCCAGCTTCGCAGGATCATCGACAGCACGACGAAGGTAGACATGTATATGTACGACGAGATCAGCAGGGCGATCCTGGACCGCTATGATATCGTTCTTACAACCGTTGACCTGCCGATGAAAACAAGTGCTCAGGTCATCTATATACACGAAATATTCAACGAAGAAGAGCTGAGGACCAGGATACGAAAAGCCAAGTACCTTCCTCATGGAAAAAATACTCCTATCGATGACAACTGGTTTGTCATGACTACGATCCTGGATCCCGACAAGTTCTTCGTTCTGCGGGGATATGACAGCTATGAAGCGGCACTTCAGCACATGGTTTCATCACTGCAGGAGAAGGGCGAGCTGGATGAGGAATTCGGCGAACGTCTGATAAAACGCGAGGAAGAGGGGACGATGGCCGTCGGCGACGGCGCCGCGATACCCCACGCGATCAATAAAGCGCAGAAAAGAATGATCCTGGCGATCGGAGTTCTGCCTGATCCTGTCACCTACAAGGGGCAGGAGATACGGATCATCTTCCTTATGGGACTGCCGGAAAAGACAAACAACGATGAACTTCTCGTCCGGATTTACGACGAGATCCTGGCGATTTTGAACGACAAAGAACTGTTTGACCGCATCACGGCGGCAGATTCTTATCCGAATCTGCTCCGGGTGCTCTACAAGAGACTATAGGAGGCGCACATCATGACCCATATTGTACTGGTGCTGGCAATTGCTTTCGGACTGCAGCTGTTGCTCAGTACGCTTCAGATGAAAAATTTCAACAAGAACTATATTGAAATGAGGCGGAAAGGAAAAGTGGCAATAGGACGCAAGTCCGGCGGTTTTTATGCCGGTGCGATCGTCATGTTCCGCATTGATAATAAAGGGATCATCCAGGAAGGACGGAAGATCGAGGGCACAACATGTTTTGCCAGAGTCCGGAGTTTTCCTGGTTATGAAGGACGCAATGTGGCGGAGCTGACAGAGGCGGATGGGCCGAAGCATCACCGGAACCTGTGCAAGGCCATTGCAGATGCTGCGCTTACCTATCGCAAATTTGTGAACGGGGAAACCATCTCCGACACACCTTCACCTCTGCGCAGGGCAGGATCCTTCCTGCACCGCTCGGTGAGCAAATAACAAGATGAGCTCCATAAACAGGGGCTCTGGAAAGGAAAAAAATGAATATATTAGTTTCTTTTGCTAAGGCATTTATGAATATCTTCCAGCTCGGCGGCGAGCAGTTCCTCAGCTGGGTCACGGACATTATTCCTACGGTATTGATGCTGCTCATCCTGATGAACGCCATCATCGCTTTTGCAGGCCAGGATTCAGTTAACAAGCTGGCTGCCATATGTAATAAGAACCCGATTCTGCGCTACATGGTACTGCCTTTTATTTCAGCATTTATGCTGGGCAATCCGATGGCTCTGTCCATGGGCAAGTTTATGCCAGAGTTTTACAAACCGGCTTACTACGCATCTGCTACATATCATTGCCACACGAACAGCGGACTTTTCCCGCACATCAACGCGTCTGAGCTTTTTATCTGGTTGGGCATTGCTGACGGAATCACGACGCTCGGTCTGGACACGGCGCCTCTGGCAGTCCGTTATTTACTGGTCGGACTGATCACAAACTTCATTTCCGGCTGGACGACCGAGTTCACGACAAAGTACGTTGAGAAACAGCAGAACGTCAAGCTCAACCGTGAATTTAAGAAAATAGCATAAATGTAATCAGTAAATACAGGTGGAAGAATTTATAAGAAAAGGCCAGAGAGGGTATTATCATGTCAAAATACAGAGCAATTAAAATCGTTCGCGGCTCTGCCGGATATGGCGGTCCGCTTATCATCACACCGACAGAACAGAAGCACACAGTTATGTATATCACGGGTGGCGGGGCAGCCCCGGAATGTCTCGAAAAGATTTGTGAACTCAGTGGAATGGATGCGGTTAATGGTTTCCGCGGCTCCGCTCCTGAAGATACGATCGCATGTGTCATCATCGATTGCGGCGGTACACTTCGCTGCGGTATCTATCCTAAGAAGGGAATCCCGACGATCAACATCATGCCGACTGGAAAGTCCGGCCCGATGGCTCAGTACATCAAGGAAGACATTTATGTTTCCGCGGTTACTTCGAAACAGGTTTCCCTGGCGGATGAAAGCGAAGCCGCTGCCGCCGCGGCCTCTGTTGAGACCGCTCCCGCTGAGGCTGAGGGTCAGAAGACCGAAGAGAAAAAGGACGACAACAAAATCAAGTTTACCGCAGATCAGAAGGTTTCCGAGACACTGGCTAAACAGTCAAAGAAATCATGGATCACAAAGCTTGGTCTCGGTGTCGGCAAGGTTGTCAACACGTTCTATCAGTCAGCAAGAGATGCCGTGCAGACCTGTATAACAACACTGCTTCCATTTATGGGTTTCGTATCCCTTCTCATCGGTATTATCAACGGTACAGGTTTCGGAAATGCATTCGCAAATCTACTGACTCCGCTGGCCGGCAACATCTGGGGTCTTCTGATACTCGGTATTATCTGCTCTATCCCTGGTCTTTCCGCACTGCTCGGACCTGGCGCAGTTATTGCGCAGATCGTTGGTACGCTGATCGGCGTTGAGATCGGCAAAGGCAACATCGAGCCTCGTCTCGCTCTTCCTGCCCTTTTTGCTATCAATACACAGTGTGCCTGCGACTTCATCCCTGTCGGCTTAGGCCTTGCGGAGGCAGAGCCGGAAACCATCGAGGTCGGCGTTCTGTCCGTCATGTACTCCAGATTCCTCACAGGCTGGCTGCGAGTACTGATTGCTTATTTTGCAAGTTTTGGTCTCTACAGTAGTTGAGAAAATTAGACGAATTGAAATTCGAGGAAGGATTTAATTATGTCTGTTATTTATCAGAACAAAGTAAAGGCATTTGGAAGCTGCATATCAGAATTTGCAGATTGTGATTTTATCATTATCTTCGGAGAAGGCGCACCGGATGAACTGAAGGACTATTGTTACACGGTTGATGTCAATCCGATCAATGGGACGATCCAGCCCGGACAGGTGCTCCATTTTGACGATAAATCTTATCGGATCACCGCCATCGGAGATGAGGTTCCCCTCACGCTGTCCGGTCTGGGACACTGTACCATCAGCTTTTCCGGAAAGACGGAACCAGAAATGGCCGGCACGCTCTATGTTGAGAACAAGCCGAAGCCTGAGATCAAGGTTGGGACTTCGATCCAGATCACGGATGATTGAAATTAATAATGTGTTACAGATACGTCAGGCGGCTGGATTTTCCGGCCGCCTGATTTGCCTTATTTACTGTACTTGATCAATAAACTGCTTAAAATGAAGCTGTTTACTCTCACGGATGTGTTTTCGAAGTGTAAGCTCAGCATTTTCAGCGTCTTGTTGTTCAATATATTCTACGGTCTTCAAATGAGCATTGTAGGAATGATTCACCGGTACAATTTCTCTCTGTGATAGGTTGGTAATCCTTCTTGTCTGCGGCAATATTTCGTTGTCGTAGATTCTTGTAAGAAGCTCATTGCCTGCACTGTGCACAAGTGCGGTATGAAATTTTATATCGTGGTGATAGAACTTTTTCAGGTCATCCATTTCGATAGCTTTTTTCATCATCGAGCAGATTTCTTTTAACTTCTTCAGGTTTGATTCACTGATGAAACGGGCTGCTCTGTTTGCAGCGAGACCTTCAAGATATTCTCTTACATCATAGAGCCGGATAAGGTCATTTTGGGTGATTGTTGTGACGAATGCACCTTTGCCCCGATAAGTTACTACAAGCCCCTCGTTTTCGAGCGTATGAATCGCTTCACGAACGGGCGTGCGGCTAGTGTTCAATATAGTACATAGCGTTCGTTCCTGAAGTGGGGATCCTGCCGGGATAGTTCCATCAATTATCATATCTCGAAGCTTAGAAGTAGTATACTCGGCCTTTGAAGGGGATGTCGGAGCTACACTTCCACTAGATTCTGTTTTCTCCATCATAAAAATCCTTTCCTATATATGTCTATATTATAACAGAAGATGAGAGTCAGAAAGCAATATTGCAGTGGGAATAAATTGCTAAATGACTAACGAAGATTCTGTTGAAGATTTCAATCAACACAATTTTGGCGCAACTTTGTCGAGAGATAATGAATTATTTTAAAGAATAATAACAATAAGATTATAAAAAACACTTCATAAAATTTAAAAAAATATCAGTTATAAGCCTATCTTGCAAATTCCGTGACGTCCGGCGTGTGGTTTCCGCTAAATGCGGCGTGAACATTCCGGAATAAACAGCATGTTAATTTCGCTCAATCGGCGTATATATTTACAACTTCTCAGGATAACCCGTCAAGGCCAAGCTAAAGCGCTGACGCGGTCTTGACGGCTATCTGCGAAGTTGTGTTAAGGTAATCAAGTGCAGGGAGCAAGCTCCCTGCGCATTTGCGCCGTTAGAAACGGAACGCTACGCCGTTCTACCGAAACGAACGTTCCGTTAAACCGGAATATGCACCTATCTAAACTCATTTCACTGTAACGGTATAACAAATCTCAAATATCCATTCATCAAATATCCATTCAGAATTTTTTATCAGACTGAAATGGCAATCAAAAGTGTTGAATAATTTCGAATTTAATAAATATACTATCGTTAATGCCAGAATATTTGTTTTATTATGCAATATCACAAATAAAACAAGAGAAATACTTAACACATTATACAAAAATCGGGCAAATTAATGTAATACTATTGACCTTTTTAACAATCGGTGCGATAATCTGCTCATAAGGTATACCAAGTGTATGCAACAAGAATGCCAGAGTTGCGAAAGAGTTTCAATACTTATTTTTATTAGGAGAGTAATGATGGATATTTTTAGTCTTTCAGGAAAAAAAGCAATCGTTACTGGTGCTGGTGGTGGTTTGGGAAACAAGATCGCACAGGGCCTTGCAGAGGCAGGTGCAGTTGTCACTATCGTCGATCGGCTTGCGAATACCGATGAAATAGCGGCAGAAATGACTAAGGACGGAAGAATATTTTATGGCGTGACAGCTGATCTGACTGATCGCATCAGCTTAAAAAAAAGTTTTGAGGAATCCGTAGAAAAAATGGGCGGCCTTGACATTCTTGTCAATAATGCAGGAATGCAGGTCAGGGGACATGCAGAAGACATTCCGCTTGATAAGTGGGATCAACTGATCGAGCTGAATCTTACAGCGGCCTTTGAGATGAGTCAGCTGGCAGGCCGGCTGATGATTGAAAAGAAAGAGGGCGGAAAAATCGTTAATGTGGCTTCAATGCTCAGCTTTTTCGGAGGATTGAACTGTTGCCCGTACGCGGCTTCCAAAGGAGCTGTTGCGCAGCTCACCAAAGCACTTTCTAACGAATGGGCTGGATATGGTATCAACGTGAATGCCATTGCTCCCGGTTATATGGATACGCCGCTTAATACAAAACTGATAAATGATCCTGAGAGGTACAAAGAGATAACACTTCGAATTCCGGCACATCGCTGGGGAACGCCGGATGATCTGAAAGGTACGGTTGTTTTTCTGTGCAGTCACGCGGCTGATTATGTGAGCGGAGCCATCATTCCGATCGATGGAGGATATTTGGGAAGATGACACATGATGAGATTCTTGAAAAGCTGAATGAAAAAAAGATTATTGCCATTGTCCGCGGTGTATCGCCTGACAGAATTCTGGACGTTGCAAAGGCTCTTGAGGCTGGTGGAGTCACAGCTATTGAAGCTGCTTTCGACCATAAGAGTGAGGATGGAATTCAGAAGACACTGGAGTGTATCAGGATCCTGAGCAGCAGTAATGAGTATTCTGGAATCGTCGGCGCAGGAACGGTTTTGACAAAGGGAGAAGTGAAAATGGCAGCGGATGCCGGGGCAAAATATATGATCTCTCCAAATATGAACCCCGATGTGATCCGTAATACAAGGGCAAAAGGGCTTGTATCTATGCCAGGCTGTCTCACTCCTACAGAGATTGAAGAGGCTTATATGGCTGGTGCCGATATTGTAAAGGTTTATCCGGCCGGTCTTATGGGAGCTGCCTATTTGAAAGCACTGATGGCACCGCTCGGATATATCAAATATTCGGCAGTAGGAAATGTGGGAGCGGAAAATCTTCGTTCCTTCCTTGAGATTGGGATTTCCTCTTTCGGGATCGGTGGCAGTCTGATTGATAAAAAAGCGATAGCTGAAGGTAGATATGAGGTAATCACTGAACGGGCAAAAGAACTTACTTCGATCATGGAAGAATATTTTTCGCAGAAAAATTGCAGAAATGGAGATAAATGATGAACGTGTATAAATTGATCGCACCAGGCGAAATAAAAAAAGAAGAAAGTGAGATCAAGGCCCCGGATGAAGATGAGCTTCTTATCAAAGTAAAAAATATTGGTCTCTGTGGTTCTGACCTGCATCTGTATCGAGGGACCTACAGTGGCCCGAATGCATATCCGATTATGTTTGGTCATGAGTGGTCCGGAGTTGTTGAAGAGGTGGGCTCAGCTGTGAAGGGCTTTAAAGAGGGAGACAAGGTCACCGGTGACTGCTCAAAGTTTTGCGGACAGTGTGACAACTGCTCAAAAGATAAAAATCTCTGCAGGCACATTGAGAAATTCGGGATAACAACAGATGGCGCTTCTGCGGATTATATAACAAGAAAAGCAATGTACTGCTACAAAGCAGATGATGATGCGGATCTGAAACTTCTCGCTCTCACGGAGCCGGTTTCCGTAGCCATGCATTTGATTAAGAAGGTATCCAGAGCAGCGGGAGATATTCAGAATAAGAAAATTCTGGTATACGGAGGTGGAGCGATAGGACAGGCGGCTCTTCTTATTCTGAAAAACAAGTATCACTGTCCTGATGTTGCTTTGAGCGATCTGATTCCATTCCGTATGGAGCTTGCTTCTAAACTAGGTGCCCGCAAGCCTGACAGCTGTGAACTGACGTGGAACGTCGATGAATCCTATGAAAATATGTATAATCTGACGACTTTTGACATCATCATTGAGACAACCGGCGTAGGATCAGTCTTTGCTAATGCGCTGCGCCTTCTTCGCCCGATGGGGATTCTCGGATGTGTCGGAATGATCTCAGATGTCAGCATTGAGCAAAAACTGATCGTGACAAAGGCACTTACGGTTATCGGAAGCATCGGCGGAACAGGTGAATTTGAAGAAGTTATGAAGTTTATTCATGACAATGAGAAGGAGGCATCTCTGCTGATCAGCCATAATCCGGATATCGAAAATGTGGATCAGGGGTTTGCCATTGCAATGGACCAGCAATCAGCAATGAAGGTTATTTTTAACGTTTGACAGGAAACAGATGAGAAAGGAGGTTTGACAGAAAAAATGAAAGCAATACCTAAAAAAATGAAGGCGGCAGTACTGTTTGATTATAAGGACCTGAGAGTCGTAGACAATTACGATGTTCCTGAACCGGGCCCTGAAGAAGTTCTGATCAGAGTGCGTGCATGTGCGATCTGCGGAAGCGATCCGGGTATCATCGCGCATGGATGGGAGAACTGCCCGCCAATGGGAAGCTTTATTCCGGGGCACGAGTTTGCTGGAGAGGTTGCTATGTGCGGCTCGGATATTACGGAGTTCAAGATCGGTGATCGCGTATGTGTAGAACCCCATAAAGGATGCGGGCATTGTATCAACTGTATCCGGGGAAACTATACGACCTGTCTGAATTACGGAAATCTCGCTGCAGGACATCGACATTATGGTTTTACCTGCAATGGCGGATATGCAGAATACTGTGTGGTTCACAGAAATTGCGTTCACAAATTCGGCAGGAGCCTTGATTTTAAAGATGCGACCCTGATTACTTGTGCCGGAACGGCTCTTTATGGAATTGAGCGCATGGGGGGAATAAAGATGGGTGAGACAGTAACTGTTATCGGGCCTGGTCCGATTGGACTCATGGCTGTTCAGCTTGTCAAAATCCTTGGGGCCGGAAGGGTCATCCTTGTTGGAACACGTAATTCAAGACTTGAGGTCGGAAAGCAAGTCGGAGCAGATGTCGTGATCAACAGTCGCGAGCAGGACGCTGTAGAGGAAATCCGGAAATTGACCGGCGGAGTAATGTCAGATGCCGTCGTTGAGTCTTCAGGAAGCGCAGATGCAGCGGCACAGGCTGTTCAACTTTGCAAGAAGAATGGAAGAATCGGACTGACAGGAATTTATAAGCTGCCGGTAACGATGGATCTGAATAAGGTTGTCCAGTGGAATATGACCATAGCAGGCGGTAAGGCAGAAGGAGATCACGTTCTCGATCGGCTGATTCCTATCATGGAGCAGGGAAGACTGCAGACTAAACCAATCTTAACACACACATTTTCACTGGATCAGATCAATGAAGCCATGGACACCTATGTACAGAGAAAGGGAAATGCATTAAAGGTCTGCATCATTCCCTGATGGATCTTTGAAAAGGGAGAACATTCATGGAAAATTCAAAGACACTATTACGAATGGTCGATATCTGTAAAGAGTTCCCCGGCGTTAAGGCTCTGGATAATGCACAGTTTGAACTCAGATCCGGTGAAGTTCATGTTCTGCTTGGAGAAAATGGTGCCGGAAAATCTACATTAATGAAAATACTCTCCGGCGTATATAAAAAAGACACAGGAAAAATCTTTTTAGATGGAAAAGAAACCGAGATTAATGGAGTTCGTGAGGCGCAGACACTTGGGATAAGTATTATCCATCAGGAGATCAGTCTTCTTCCAGACCGGACGATTGCACAAAATATTTTTCTCGGACGAGAACCGGTTAAGAAAGTCTTTAAAAACATTGATAAGAAAAAGATGGAGGAAGACAGCCAGAAGCTTCTGAATGAGCTGAAGATCGACCTTTCTTCGACAGATATGGTAAGAGACCTCAGTATTGCTAAACAGCAGATGGTTGAAGTTGTAAAGGCCCTTTCTTTTAAGACGAGAATCCTCATCATGGATGAACCGACTTCTTCTCTTACTGAAAAAGAAATTGATTCCCTCTTTGAGATCATCGCAAAGCTGAAAGCTCAGGGAGTGGGTATTATCTATATCTCTCACCGTATGGAAGAGATTTTTGAAATTGGCGATCGTGTCACTGTCATGCGGGACGGCAAATATGTCGGGACAAAAAATGTAACAGAAACCAGTATGGATGAACTCGTTTCCATGATGATCGGGCATAATGTGACTAATATGTACAGCCGGACATATAACAATCCGGGCGAGGTCGTTCTGCACACGGAAAATCTCACAGGGCTTCGGTTCCGTAATGTTTCCGTCGATGTGAGACGCGGTGAGATTGTCGGTATGGCGGGACTTGTAGGCGCAGGCCGTACGGAATTCGCAGATGCTCTGTTTGGCAAGGATCCGATTCTTGGCGGAAAGATTTTTCTGAATGGAAAAGAGATGGGAAAGCATACGCCGGTGGATTCCGTAAAGAACGGCATCGCGTACCTCCCAGAGGATCGTAAAAATGAAGGCCTTGTACTGCAGGCGGATGTCGCGGAAAACATTGTTCAGGCAAGCTATAGGAAACTGTTTCCAAATCATCTCATCAAAAATGATGTACAGGATACAACGGCGAGAAAATATGTAAAGGAGCTTCGTATCGCTACGCCAAGTATTCATAAAATGGTAGGAAGTCTTTCGGGTGGAAATCAGCAGAAAGTCGTACTTGGTAAGTGGCTTTCTACCGGCAATCAGTTTTTTATTTTTGATGAGCCGACAAGAGGAATCGATGTCGGGGCAAAGCACGAGATTTATGAATTAATGAATACTCTGGCAGCAGAAGGGGCGGCAATTCTTTTTATCTCGTCAGATCAGAGAGAGCTTATTGGGATTTCTGACAGAATCTATGTCATGTGTGATGGCGAAGTTACCGGAGAGATGAGCCACGATGAAGTGAGTGTCGAAAAAATCCTGAAATTAGCACTTGGAAAGGAGGTGTCCTAAAAATGAGTTCAAAACAGAAGATACTCAAAAAGGTGCCGGGAATTGCTTGGGCGACAATAGGGATTTTTGTTGTGCTCTCAATAACCACATCGGGCTTTTTTACTTCCTTCAATCTGATGTCTCTTCTTCGGGATTGCTGCGTATTGATCCTCGTATCCATGGGAATGCATCTGACCATTCTGAGCGGGAAATTAAATATCGCAGTTGGTGCGATAATGAGTTTCTGTGGGGTGGTCACGGAGCTTGCACTTCAGGATGGAATGAATGTGTTTCTCGCCATTCTTCTAGGGCTTGCAGCGGGAACTTTTATCGGGTGGATAGCCGGTATCCTCATTGCGTATCTGAATTTTGATTTCTGGGTCATTACATATGCTTTCATGGGGATTAGTCAGGGGTTAGCGCTTGTTATCAGTGGAGGAAATACAGTCCCCGGCAGCAATTCGGCGTTTAGTTTTCTCGGAACAGGCAAGATTGGCGGCGTATACACGATCATCTGGCTTACGGTTATCGTGTGCGCCATCATGATCTACATCAGCTATAGCACAAAGTTCGGAAACAATATTTACGCTATTGGTGGAAATGTATCTAGTGCATCGCTCTCAGGCATTAATGTAAAAAAGACGATCGTCTGGATATTTACTTTTTCTGGTATTTTGTCGGCGCTGAGCGGCATTCTTCTGGCGGCGAAGACAAATTCGGCCAGCCCGATCGGTGGTTCCGGATATGAGTTCGATGCCATCGCAGCCGTTCTGATCGGCGGGACGCCTTTCTCGGGTGGGCGAGGAAATATCACATACACCATGATCGGCGCAATAATGATGAGACTTCTCAGGAATGGACTGAATCTGATCGGACTTTCACCATATTGGCAGACGTTTATTATCGGACTGCTGGTAATGGGGATCATTGTCGTCGATGTCATTGTTACGGAAAAGGCCGAAAAGAAGCGCTTAAGGAGGGTATATCAGTATGACGAAAAAAACTAAGATATTATCCTTCCTGCTTCAGTATTACCAGATTCTGATGCTGGCACTCATCATCATTTTCCTTTCGATAACAACGGAGTCGTTTCTTACTCTTGATAATCTGCAGAGTGTGGTCATGCAGCAGGTTCCTCTTCTCCTGATCATTTCAATTGGAATGACAACGGCGATCATTACAAAAGGAATCGATAACTCTATCGGTTCGACATTGGCATTAAGCAGCTGTGTTGCCGCATCGATCATTGTTAAGGGACAGGATATTTTGGGCATTGTTGTCGGCCTTGCTATCGGATGTCTGGTCGGTTTTGCTAATGGAATACTGATCGCAAAAGTCCATCTTCAGCCGTTTATTACTACGTACACAATGGACATGGTTATTAAAGGTCTGGCTCAGCTCTTCATGGGTGGAGGAATTATTTACGGATTTAGCGAATCCTTTTGTGAACTTGGTTCCGGATATATAGGCGGAGTTTCATACCTGATGATCATTGCAGCTGTCATCTTTGCTGTTTATCTCTTTGTATTGAGTAAGACGACGTTTGGAAAATCTGTTTATGCCATTGGGAAGAATGAAACTGCGACAACGCTGTGTGGCATTAATGCGGACAAAATAAAAATCATCGTTTACACCATTAATGGTTTTCTTGCTGCCGTTGCAGGCCTGCTTTATATCAGCCGGTTGAATGCAGCAGAATCTTCAATTGGGGATGGTTATACGATGGAGATGATGGCTGCGACACTGATCGGTGGCACACCATTCTCAGGAGGAGAAGGAGGAATTGGAAGAACACTTATTGGCGTATGTATCATGATGTTTATTTCTAACGGCATGAATCTAAATAACATAAGTTCGAACTGGCAGGATGCCGTATATGGGATCGTTATTATTATTTCGTTGTTCCTTGGGGTGGCAGGCAGAAGTATTACACAGAAATTTAAGCTTAATGAAGCATGAGTTCTGCCTGTAAAAAATAACAAAAGAAAGGTTAAATGAATTCCAGGAGGGTTTTAGCATGAAAAAACGGACTACAGCGTTACTATTATCAGTCATCACTGCAGTTACACTTGCAGGATGTGGTTCAAGTGAGTCAACAACAGAGTCAACAAGCGAGGCATCTGTTTCGTTATCAGCTTCTTCAACATCTACGGAATCTGCGGCAGTAGAAACGACTTCTTCATCTTCTGCTTCTGAGAGTGTTGTGACAAGTTCTTCATCTTCATCAGGTGAGACGGTTGAAGAGGGTGAAGTTATTAAGGCAAATGAGAATTATAATATCACGTTAATTGTCAAGAATCTGACCAATCCGATGTGGACGGCTCTGAAGGAGGGAGCTCAGGATGCTGCCGATGCGGCAGGAGTTACACTTACCGTTCTTGCGCCTTCTACAGACGATAATAATGAACAGCAGATTAGTGAGATCGAGCAGTCGATAGCTAAAGGTGAGGACGCTATTGTTCTTGTTCCGGCAGACGGTA
The DNA here is from genome assembly GCA_036453165.1 of Eubacteriales bacterium. Classification (GTDB taxonomy): domain Bacteria; phylum Bacillota; class Clostridia; order Lachnospirales; family Lachnospiraceae; genus Bilifractor. The sequence goes on from JAZHVR010000001.1 coordinate 41,721, forward strand.
CAGGAATCGTTCCTGGTGTTAAGGAAGCAAATGAGGCAGGCATCCCAATCATTGATGTTAACACAGAAATCGATACTTCTTCCGGTGCGGAATATGTGACATTTGTCGGCGTTGATAACTACACAGCTGCATGTGAAGTTGCTGAAACGCTGGCTGAAATGATGGATTATGAGGGAGACGTTATCATCCTTGAAGGAAAGGCCGGAGCTTCTTCATCAGTCGATATCGTAAACGGCGCAAATGACACTTTTGCCAAATATGACGGGATTAATGTCGTCGCATCTCAGACAGCAGACTGGAGCCGTGATGAGGCATACACGGTAACAACAAACCTGTTACAGTCTAATCCGGACTGCAAGGCTATTTTTGCAGCGAATGATGAGATGGCTATGGGTGCACTTAAGTCAGTTCAGGCAGCTGGAAAGACAGATATTCTTATCTCCGGACTGGATGCAAACGATGATGCCAAGGAAGCGGTCGATAATGGCGAGCTTGCAGTTACATGTGACAAGAACGGATATGGCCAGGGCTGGTGCGGCGTTATGGCAGCTGTTAAGGCTTTGAATGGAGAAACCCTTGCAGACCGCATTGACGTGCCGACTGAACTTTATACAAAGGAATCATCTGAACAGTAATTCAGTAATCAGGTTAAAGGTCGTCTGGACAGATAACGGAGGCATTATGAAATACGTCATTACACTGGATACTGGAACGACAAACACAAGAACAATTTTGTGGAATGAGAATCGCGAAATGATCGCGAGAAGAAAGGCTGAAGTCGGGGTTCGCGATACAGCTATCGATGGAAATAATGAGAAATTAAAAAAGGCAGTGGCAGAGTGTATCAGTGGCCTTCTTACGGACGCAGGCATCCAATATGAGGATGTGAAGGACATCATAGCTTCAGGAATGATCACATCTAATGTCGGAATTGTTGAGATTCCACACTGTATTGCACCTGTTGGTATTGATGATCTTGCAAAAGCAGTCAGGGAAGTATTTCTTCCGGAAATCTGTCCGTTACCGATCCACTTTATTCCGGGTGTAAAGAATAACGTCAAAGATGTGAATTTTGATAACGTTGAACTGATGGACATAATGCGCGGTGAAGAAGTGGAGAGCTGTGCAATTATTGAAAAACTCCCTGAAGGACAGGCGGCGATGCTTGTTCTTCCGGGAAGCCATATGAAATTTATTTCTGTTGATCGGGAACACAAAATAACTGGCTGTCTTACTTCGATTAGCGGCGAGCTTCTCTCTTGTATTACCAACAACACGATTATTGCCGACGCGGTTGATCATCGTTTTGTCGATGAAGATTCTTATCAGCCCGAAATAATGCTGCTCGGCTACGAAAATGCAAAAAATCAGGGACTTGGCAGGGCCTGCTTCTCCGGGAGGATCCTGAATCAGTTTGTCACAAAGGATTCTGCAAAAATCGCTAATTACATTCTTGGAGCTGCGTTGCAGGGAGATGTTGAGGCCGTGCTGCACAGTCATGCGATCAATGTGAGTCGGGATATGCATGTTATTGTATCGGGGAAAAATCCTCTGAGACAGGCTATGGTCGATATTTTTAAATATGAAAAATGTTTTGCAAGAGTAGATACGTTTATCACAGCTAAGGATATTCCACTGTCCGCGATTGGTTCATACATTATTGCGGATCGAAAATGTGCTCTTACAGAAACATGAGACCTTATGATTGTGGTAATCCGATGAAATATACCCTATCTGATATTTGAACCGGTTGAAAGGAATTCAGATGAAAGTCGTTATTACAGATTACGAATATGACAACATAGACAATGAAAAAAAGATTATCGCTGAGGCCGGGTTTGACCTCTATGCGTATCAGTGCAACTCGGAAGATGAATTGATAGAAAAATGCAGAGATGCAGATGGCGTTATTGTTCAGTATTGCGAGATTACTGCCCGGGTGATCGATGCCATGGAACATTGCAGAATCATCATTAAATATGGGATCGGTGTCAACAACATTGATTCTGCTGCTGCAACAAGGAAAGGTATTTATGTATGTAATGTTCCGGATTATGGAGTGGATGAAGTCTCGAATCATGCAATAACGATGATTATGATGCTGTCGAAAAAAATGATCCGGATCACAAATTCCCTCAGAGCAGGAACGTGGGGCTATCAATGTGTCGAACCGCTGTATCGTTTTAGAAATAAAACACTTGGCCTTGTCGGATTCGGAAGGATTCCCAGAATGGTTGCCGAAAAAATGAAAAATTTCGGTCTCGAGATCGTGGCTTACGATCCCTATGTCCCTGAAAAGGCTGCGCAGGATCTGGGCGTAAAGCTTGTTGATTTCGATACACTTGTAAAAATGAGTGATTACATCAGTGTTCATTGCCCGCTTACCGATGATACTACTCATCTGTTTAACAGGGGCGTATTCCAAAAAATGAAGAATACAGCCTGCATCGTAAACACGGCAAGAGGACCTATTGTTGATCAGGAAGATCTGATCGAAGCTCTCAAGAACGGGGAGATCGCAGGAGCCGGTCTTGATGTGTATGAAAAAGAACCCATCACGAAGGACAATCCTCTTCTCCAAATGGACAATGTGATATGTACGCCACATTGTGCTTGGTATTCAGAAGACGCGATCGTTGCTGTTCAGAGTGGGGCAGCAAAGGAGGTTGTGAATGTACTACAGGGGAATATGCCATGGCATGCTGTAAACATGACGGCACTGAAGAACCAAAACTGACAATACAAATTGTCTGCCCAGAAAATGAAGAAGAGCAGAAGAAGTTATTCTCCGAAGTGAGGGACGCAGGATTTGACGGTGTAGAGCTGCATATTTCACCTGAAATGGCGGGCAGCCCGACTAGTCTAATAAGTCTCAGGGAACAGCTGTCTAATAAAGGTCTCTGTATTACTCAGATCGCAACAGGAAAAGAAGCCGGGAAAAAACATTTGTCAATGTGTTCGAATGACAAGGAACTGAGGAAAAAAACAGCTGACTTTCTGAATGGACAGATAGAGCTGGCAGCAGCTTTTGGTGCAGGCCTTATTTTGGGAACTGTGAAGGGCAATGACCTAGGTGATGAAGCCGGGCTTCGGGAAAATTTTGTATCATCTTTGAAGCATACATGCGATGAAGCCCGCAAATGCGGTGTTGCCATTTATCTGGAGGCGACGAATCACAACGAGACGAGATTTGCCAATACACTTTCTGAAGCGGCCGCGATGATCCGCGAAGTAGATGCAGCGGATACAGCAAAGATTCTTCCGGACACATATCACATGAATATTGAAGAGGCTGATCCTATCGCTGCTCTTGTGAAGATCCGCGGAATGTATGACGAAATTCATCTTTCGGATAATAACAGGGGGCTCCCGGGATTCGGAGGGATTGATTTTTACCGGTATCTGTCATTCCTTGAAGAAGAGCAATGCATTCGTTTTTGGGGGTTTGAAGGCAATATCCACAGTTACACAGAGGATCTTGCAACAAGTAATCAGTTGATAAGAAGCGAGCTGCAGAGCATTCGGCTTCGCAGAACTTTCTTATAAAATAAATGAAAATATTAAACTAAGGAGGATAGGCAATATGTTAGACACAAAAAACATGGATCTTGACAGGTGGCTGTTTACGGATAATCCCGTTGTGCAGTTTGAAAACACGTCTGTTGGCAGATGCAAGAAAGAAGTCTGGGATATGAGTCCGGAGGAAATAGATCGTGTGCTGAAGGAAGATTACGAGATCCCGTCGGAACCGGAACTTGCTAAAGCCGGATGCTATATCCAGACGACGCCTCGTGGAGAGCAGATCGAAAAGAGGAGAAAGAGCGATATTGTATTCGTACCGCTTGCATGCACAGAAAATCATGGCATGCAGTGTCCTACGGGACAGGATCTTTTCCAAGTGACTATGTTCCTTGAAGGTATCCGCAGACATCAGGCAAAGCTTGGTAAGGTAGTCAATCTGGCATGGCCGTGTCTTATGTATGGTGGACATCCAAATCATCATGTGGGTATGCCGGGCACTGTCATTATGCCACAGGAGGTTGTTGTCGAGACAATTATCCACACAATGCTTGGCCTCTGGGACGATGGATATCGCAAGATTATCCTTGTCAATAACCACGGTCAGCTTTGGGAGATCGTCACTGGTCTTCAGGAATTCTGCAGAAGGTACCAGCTCCCTGGTATTTTTGAGGTGTTTGACTGGCATCGCTCTGTACGTGAGTTTTTCCTTCCGAAAAATGGTCAGAAGAACTGCATGGAGACCCCATTCAGTCATGCATGTGAGAGTGAGACGTCGATCGGCCTTCTCGGATTCCCTGATATGATCGATATGTCAAGAGCTGTAGATACCAAGCCGATGAACCTGCTTGATTCCGGCTGGTTTGACAACTCTACTGATGATGGAAGAAGACCACACAGATGGGATGAAGGCGAAGGACATGCTGCTATTGAGAGATATGCTACGCCGGAAGGATGTGTGGGGTCTCCGACTCTGGCTGATGCAAATAAGGCAAAAAGGCCGATCGTTGCGATCTGCAGATTACTTGAGTTATTGTATGACGAGATCAGTGAGAAATATCCGGCGGGAACTGTTCCGAAACCGGAGGAAACTACGATGAGAACATCAGAAGAACTTGCTCCGTACCTGAAAGAGCCGCTTAGTGAAGGATGGAAATCCGTATGGCAGCTTCCGAGAATCGGATGTGCAGAGTCTCTGTAACTACATAGTCCTCCCTTTTTACACATTATGTAAAGGCTGGTGCATTTATGCTTATTGGCATAGATGCACCAGCTTTTTTCGCCTCTAATAGTCACAATGTCATTTATTGTTACATTGTTTATTAGAGAAAGATGTGCTATCATCTATTTTAGATGATGGTACATCTTTTTTTTAGGAGGCAATGATGAGTTATTCGATACGTGAAATTACAAAAATTGCCCGGGAAGTATCAAAGTTTACCGTCCGCACGATGAAAGCCGAGGGGATCGGCACTGCTGAATTTGACTTTATTCACGTGGTGCGTAAGAACCCCGGAATCACCCAGGCCGGTATCCGTGAGATTCTGCCCCTGGACAAGGGTGCCTGTGCGAGAAGGGCGGCAAATCTGGAAGCCAAGGGGTATCTGGTGAGAAAACCGAATCCGGAGGATCGGCGCAGCGCCAGGCTGTACGCCACCCCGAAGGCTGAGCGGTTAAAAATGTCCAAGGCAACTATTGAGGCCAACTATTATGAGTGGCTTTTCAGCGGGCTGACGGAGGAAGAGCGGCAGACGTTTCTTCCCCTGCTACACAAGGTCTATCAGCGCAATAAGGAAGAATCCAAGGCGGGTTTCGTCCATGTGGAAAAAGCGCTGAAGGAGGCCTGTGATGAAAAAGAATAAAACTTTCCATCCCAACCGCATTTCTTCATATTTTAAAGCAGAGATTCCTCTGCTTCTCATCATCACCGCATCGGGACTTGTCTATAACATCGGAATGACCGCCGGCCCTTACTATGAGGGCCGGCTGGCACAGTGTCTGTACGATATCCTGGGCGGCAGGGCAGATGCTCACGACATGGCAGTGCTGGCGCTCACCTATGTGCTGGTAATTCTGGTTGTGCAGGGCGCGCGGGCGGTCAAGCGGTTCGGAGTCAGACGCTTCGCCAATAACATTTCCCGCAGGATGCGTCTCTGCCTCTACAACAGCCTCGTTCACGCCGACCCGAAGCAGCTTAAGGAAGAAAATCTCGGTTCTCTTCTGACGAAAGCTATCTCAGATGTCGATGCCTGTACAGAGGGCATGCGCAAATTCACGACAGAGATTTTTGATACCGGCGTTGTCATGGTCGCCTATGCCGTGATGCTCGTGCATTATGACTGGCGCCTGACGATCCTCTGCTGTCTGTTCACTCCGCCGGCATATTTCCTCGCTGACCATCTGAAAAAGCAGGTCACCGCCGCCAACGCGGCCTATAAAAAGAGCGCTTCAGCACTGAATGGTGCCACGATGGACCGGATTTCCAATGCACTGACCTACCGAATCTTTGGCCGGGAGGAGAACCGGTGCAGCGCTTATGAGAAGACTCTTGATGACTATGAGAAGAAAAGCGCAAGGGCCAACCTGTATGAGGGTTCCATGACGCCTCTGTACGATGCCATTGCGAGGATCGGCACACTGATGATCCTGTATTTTGGTTCCCGCAACGTCGTCGGAACTGGATGGACACAGTGGAATATCGCCGCTTTTACAACATATCTTGCCTGCTTTACCAAGCTGGCCGTGAAGACGAGTCATGCCGCCAAGCTTTTCAATGCGATACAGAAGGCCTCTGTTTCATGGCAGAGGATCCAGCCGCTGATGAAAGAGTCTGTCGGGGATGATTTCACGCCGGAAGCTGTCCCGCTGAAGCCTGCGGAGCTCTCCTTTGAGGATGTCAGCTTCGGCTACAGCGGCAGTCAGCCCATCAGTCACCTCAGCTTTACTGTCAGGCCTGGCGAGATCCTCGGCATCACCGGCGAGGTCGCCGCGGGAAAAAGTATGCTCGGCAGGGTACTGATCGATGAAGTGCCCTATAAGGGAAAAATCATGGTAAATGGGAAGGATTTTTCTTCAATGACGAAGGAGGAAAAGCTCTCCACCGTCACTTACATGGGACACGATCCCGAGCTGCTTTCCACCAGCTTTGCAGACAATATTACCCTGGGGCAGGCCATTGATCCGGAAACGTTTCTTGCGATGACGCAGATGGACAGCGACCTTAAGACGCTGAACCGGACTCCCGACGATGCGGTCGGAGAGAGCGGAACCATGCTGTCGGGAGGCCAGCAGGCGAGACTGGCCCTGGCGAGGACCCTGGCACACGCGAGATCGGTCCTGGTTCTGGATGATCCGTTCGCGGCCGTCGACCGGCAGACAGAAACGGCGATTCTGACAGAAATCAGAAAGCGTTTCCCGGATCGCACGATCCTTCTGATTACGCACCGGCTCTATCACTTCCCGGAGTTCGACAGGGTTCTGTATCTTCACGATCACACGGGCACCTGTCTTTCCCATGATGAACTGATGAGGGAAAATCCGGGTTACCGTGCTCTGTACGAAGAGCAGATGAATGGTGGTGACTACGATGAAAAATAATGACAGTTCATTATTGAAGAAAACGCTGAACCGGACGGTGAGCGCGCACAAAAAACTCACCGTGGCCCTTGTTCTGATCATCGCCGCCGCAATCATCGCTTCGCTGCTGCCGCCGCTGATCCTGGAAAAGGGTGTCAATCTGCTCGGCGAACAGAAGGCCATCCCGTTTGCACTGTGCCTCGCATACTTTCTTCTCATCGTGCTGGCGGATGTTACAGAATCGGCACAGAATGCCGTCATCACCATTTTCGGACAGAAGATGACTCACGCCATCCGGTCCGTGCTTTCTGAGAAGCTCACCCGGCTGCCGGCGGAATACTTCCACACCCACAAGAGCGGCGATACGACTTCGATTTTTACTAACGATGGCGATGCGATCGACGTGCTCTACAGCGACGGAATTGTGTCGATGATCGCTGACTGCTTTAAGCTCGTCGCTATCCTGATCGTGATCTACACCCGCTCATGGGGACTCGGACTGCTGATCACCGGCGCCACACCGCTGCTCTACCTCTTTACCCGCTGGTGCCAGAAGCGAATGAATGCCGCCCAGCTTGACAACAGGCGCGCGATCGCAAAGGTCAGCGGCCATGTCCCGGAGACTCTCAGGTGCATCCGGATGATCCGTACCTTCCACGCGGAAAAACACATGGAAGATACTTACGATGGCTACATTAAGGAAAGCTACAATGCAGTCGAGCGCTCAAACCTGATCGATTCTGTATATTCGCCGGTAATTCTGCTGGTGCAGGCTGTGATCACTGCCGTCATGATGGTGCTGGCCGCCAGGGGAAGTGCTTTCCGCGCCGCTTTCGGGCTCTCTGTAGGATCGGCAGTGGCGATGATTTCCTACGTGGGCAAGATTTTTTCGCCGCTGGAAAATATCGGCATGGAGATCCAGAATATTCAGGCGGCAGCGGCTGCCTTCACCCATATCGAAACTTTTCTCGCGGAGCCCGAGTGGCAGCCGGAGAAAAAGGAGGTCCCGCAGAAGGATACGATCTGCTTTGACCATGTGACCTTCGGCTATGAGCCTTCGCGACCGGTGCTCAAGGATCTGTCCTTTGAGATCCAGCCCGGCGAAAACATCACCTTTGCGGGACGCACCGGCGCAGGAAAATCGACGATCTTCCGTCTTCTGATCGGTCTTTATGAGCCTGACGAGGGGGAAGTGTCTCTGGGTTTCCACAGTCCAGTGGCGCTCAGGCCAGAGGAGCGCCGCGGCCTCTACGGATGGGTTGAACAGACGTTTTCACCGGTTCCGGGGACGATACGCGATCAGATCACGCTGTATGAGGATTACAGCGATGAGGCCATTCAGAAAGCACTTTCGCTCAGCGGCCTGACTTCGTTTATTGACAGTCTTCCCGAGGGCATTGATACCGCAATGGATGAACGGCTTTTTTCCAAAGGGCAGCTGCAGCTGCTGTCTATTGCCCGGGCAGTCGTCAGTGATCCGAAGATCCTGTTTCTCGATGAGATCACGGCCAGTCTGGACGCAGAAACGGAAGCCCGCGTCCTGGCGGCGCTGCGTTCCTCTGCGAAGGGGCGAACGGTGCTTTCCATCTCGCACCGCCTGTCCCAGTCGATCGGAGATACCAGGGTTATTGAGGTGACGCCCGCTTAAATTAGAAAAAATAAAAAAGAAACTGTGATGACAGGCTTTGGGAGCCCGGATGTGGTTCCTGAAGCCTGTTTTCTGATATAAAACGCCGCAGACCGTGGCGCTTTTTTTGACCTTAAGTTTATTTAATTTTTCCGATGTATATTGTTGTGAACCTGATCAAAGCGAACGTTTCATTAAAGTCATTTACCGGAGGACTATGGATGAAGTATCAGACGATAGAAAAATTATTTCCAGCGCTGGGCACATTGAATGCGATTACTGTCCGCTCTCCGGAAGAGCAGACAGCAGCCTTTCTCGGGACTCTTCAGGATGTCCGCAGGATGGTGTTTCATCTGGATGACCTTCTCTCGCTGTACAAAGAATCTTCAGAGGTCTCTGCTGTCAACTGCATGGCGGGTAAAAGATCCTGCGCAGTCAGTCAGGAGACTTATGAGATTTTTCAGGCCGCCGTGTTTTTCTCAGATATGACGGAAGGCGCATTTGATGTGACGGCGGGAGTTTCCAGTCTTCTCTGGAAAGAGAATCTGCAAAGGAAGCGCCTGCCGGGGGTTCTGGAAAGAGGTGAGGCCAGACGCCGCACCGGTTACCGGAACATTATCCTTTCCGAAAAGAACGGGGAAGTGCCCAACCGGATTTTTCTGAAGAAACAGGGAATGATTGCGGATCTTGGCGGAATCGCCAAGGGATATGCCGCCGACCGTGCGCGGGATCTTCTGGTAAAGGCGGGAGTCAGAGAGGCTGTCGTCAATTTCGGAGGAACTGTGCACGTTATCGGGATGAAAAAAGAGGTCGGCATTCAGGATCCTTTTTCTTCCCGGTCTGCGGGAGCAAAGATTATCGGAACGCTGCAGATCCGTGACCAGGCAGTGGTCACCAGCGGGTCCAGTGAGCAGTTCTGTGTGATCAATGGAAAAAGATACCATCATATCATCGATCCCCGCACAGGAGCTCCTTCCACATCAGGGCTCGTCGCCGTGACTCTGGTCGGAAAAGATGCGATGGAGCTGGATGCGCTGGCCACCGGCTGTTTTGTTCTCGGCGTGAAAAAATCCATGCCCATCCTCCAGAAGAGAGGCATCGGGGCGATTTTTATCGGTGAGGACGGAAGTGTCTGGATAACAGAAGATCTTAAACCAAAGTTCCGTTTTGCTGCTTCCCGCAAAGCTGGCTGACGAAAACTGATAATTTATTTGAAGATGATCCGGTCTGCACAGGTTCAGATATAGTATTTCTGGACAGACCGGGGGAAATAATTACAAGTGAGGAAATAAATCATGAGTACACAGAGCAGTACACACCACAAGACCCGGTCAAAATTTCCGGTCACCCAGTGGATCCGCCATGCGGTTCAGCTGGTCGCCTTTCTTCTTTTTCCGGGACTGTTCATTTCTGTCTTCGGAGCCCTCCGCGACATCATCGAATCCATCGTCACGCTGAGCTTTTCATTGCAGTCTGAAGGAACGCAGCTTCTGATCCTCATCGCTGTATTCCCGATCACGATCCTGTGGGGACGCTTTTTCTGCGGATATCTCTGTTCCTTCGGGGCGATGGGAGATCTGATGCACTTTGTCGGATCGAAGCTGCACATACGACAGCTGCGGGTTTCTGAGAGGACAGACGGCATCCTGAAAAAAATCAAGTATGTGATTTTCCTTCTGATCCTTGTTTTTCTATGGATTCCGGTGAATCAGATCGATTCCTCGCTCAGTCCCTGGACAGCGTTCGGAATGCTCGCGACACTGAATTTTGACATGCTTTTTTCTGTCGGCAGCCTGCTTCTCGTTCTCATCATGGTGGGATCACTCTTTATCGAGCGTTTTTTCTGCCGGTATCTGTGCCCCCTCGGTGCGGTTTTCAGCCTTGTTTCCGCCGGAAGACTTTTTAAGATCCGCCGGAAACCTTCTGCCTGCGTCAGTTGCGGCAGGTGCCATCGGGAATGCCCTGTTGGGATTCCGGTCGACAGAGTGAAGCGCGTCACCTCCGGAGAGTGCATTGACTGTATGAAATGTGCAGATGTCTGTCCAGCATCCTGTATCTATGCAAATCCGACGCCCGCCGTCGCCGGCACGGCAGCAGCGCTTTCAATGATGGGACTTGTTTATGTGGGAAGAGTCGCTTCTGGTTCTCTGACGGACACGACTGCCTCAGCGGCAGTCACCACCTCTGATGAAGGCAGGTATACTGACGGCACCTACACCGGCAGCGGTCAGGGCTACAAGGGAACCACTACTGTTGAGGTGACAGTCTCCGGAGGAAATATTACAGATATCACCGTTGTTTCCTACGCCGATGACGATGAGTTCTTCAACAAGGCAAAGAGCACGATAATCAGTGAGATTCTTTCTGCCCAGTCCACAGATGTGGACACAGTGAGCGGCGCGACCTTCTCAAGCAACGGACTGATCGATGCGGTTGCCGACGCCCTTTCTGTTGCAGGCGGTGATACCCTGGCTTCCAGCAATTCAGCCTCCGCGGATACACAGACTGAAGAATCTGATACGGATCAGACGGCGGTCGATTCAGCTGATACCAGTTCGTCTTCCGCAAGCTCTTCGGACACATCAGACAGTTCTTCAGGCTCTTCGGACACATCAGGCAGTTCTTCGGACAGCAGCTCTTCGGATACCTCTGCCAGCAGTGCGGCGGATATTGATCTTTCTTCTGTGGCGGATGGAACCTACACCGGTTCCGGAACGGGACTCAGGGGTACGACGGAGGTCTCCGTTACGGTAGAGAACGGTCAGATCACGGACATCACTATACTTTCATATCAGGATGATCAGCAATATTTTGAACGGGCGAGCAGCACGATCATTGACGACATCCTGTCTTCGCAGAGTATTCAGGTGTCTACTGTTTCCGGTGCCACCTTCTCCAGCAACGGCATTCTTGAGGCTGTCGCCGATGCCCTTGGAACCGACTGGACCAATCCGAACAGTACGATGTCCTCCGGCGGTGGACACGGCGGACATGGCGGGATCTGAGCAGGTGAAGATCCTGTTATATAAAGAGACCAGGCAGTCATGGGGATTGCCTGGTTTCATTGCTTTCTGACAGAGAGCATCTCCTTCATGTCAGCTCCTTTAAACGAAGAAGGTGATTCGCGTACTATTAATTACTATCTCATTATAAAGGAGCGTATAAAGGAGCGGGTCGGATTAAGGAATACGTGAAGACAATAGGTTTTGTCAGATAAATCCGGAATATGGTGTCTGGGTCACTCCCATGCAGAGCCAGCGGATCATGGTGATGAAATCGTACACCGGTTTTCCGGTCGCCGACTGAATTGCCCACGCGTAGGGCGGCATATCGCTGCATTCCAGAAGAAATGCTCCGACATCTGGATCTTCCTTCAGGATTTCCAGCGCTTCGTTGACGACAGCACTCTGAATGCGTCCGTTGTCAAAGCTTCCCCGGCCCTCGGTGATGACCGAAAATTCCGGGTCGTGTCCGAGATCGCGGATGATCAGCCGCTTTCTCATGGATTCTGTGACGCCGCAGTTTTCCAGCAGTGCATCCGTGAGAGAATCCTTCTGCGCGGTCAGCACACCGATGCGCTGATCTTTCTTAAGCAGAGGAAGAATCCACGGAATCTGCAGAAGACTGGAGAGTGCGACGGGAACAGAAAGCTGTGATGCGATCTGCTTCTGATAGTGCCCGAAGAAGCCGCAGGCGCCGCTGATCGCGCGGACGCCTGCCCTTTCCAGTTTTTTGCAGGCGTCCAGCAGATGTTCTTCGACACCGGGAGCGGCGTCAAACAGTGCGTGGCAGGTGAGCCCTTCGACCGGTTCCAGACGGACAGGAAACGGATAGGTGAATCCGTTCGCCACGTTGCCTGGAACGTATGGATACCATACGTTTTCGATAAAAACGATGCCAATCGGGAAGCCTGCCATGTTCTGGCCCGGCTTCATTGAGACCCGGCAGCTGCTGTTCTGCGGGGTAAAATAGCCATAAGGTTCGGTCCGGCTCATAGACATCACGCTCCTTTTGCGGCGGCTCCTGATGAAAATCTTGCGAAATCCAGCTTGCTGATATCGAAGTCCGTGGGTTTGCCGCTGATGATCTCCTCCATGAATTTTCCTGTGATAGGAGAGAAACAGATTCCGTCGCCTTCGTGTCCGGCGGCGATGTAATAGCCGGGGATGCTGTCCACATCAGATACGATCGGAAGATGGTCTTTGACGAACGGGCGGACACCGGAATAGGCGCGGATACATTTAATGTTCGCCAGCTCCGGGTAGAAGCGGACTGCGCGCTCGCAGATCGCCCGCATGGTTTCAATCTCAGTACGTGTGTCGTATCCGCGGAAGAGACGGTTCCCTCCCACGAGAAGATTGTTCGCGTTTGTGTATTCAAGATTGAAAGCGATGTTCTGTTCTTCAACCAGAGGGCTCACTTTACGCTTGAAGTTAATGCTGTCAAATTTACTGAGCATATAGCCGTATTCCATAATCTTGTGATTGCAGAGCCGCTCAGTCTGCTCTGACACAAGGTTTGTTCCTTTTCTGGGTTCGATCGGGATGTCCAGACCTGTCAGTTTCCCGACGAAGGGCGCCCAGGCGCCGGCGCAGTTCACGATGCGTTTTGTGTGGAAAGTTCCGTAGTTTGTCTCCAGACTCCGCACAGCGTTCGTCTCAGGATCCAGGTTTATTTTTGTGATATTGCAGTATGTGTAGGCTTCAAGACCGTACTTTTTTCCTTCTTCTACGTAAGCAAAACAGAGTTTATACGGACTGACAGCAACACTGCCACTGCTGGGTGTGAGCAGGGCTCCGGTCAGATCCTTCGCGATGTGCGGCTCCAGCTCACAGAGTTCATCATGGCCGACCATGCGCAGTGGATATCCATCCGCCTGCTGTTTTTTGCAGTAGGCTTCTGCGGCGTCGTACTCCGCCTGTGTTTCACAGATGTAGAGACATCCTTTTGGAGTGTATTCAAAATCGTAGTCAAAGGTGCGGGCGAGCTCACCGAAATAATTGATGGAAGCCTGTCCCATTTTCGTGTCGATTCCGGGAAGTTTGTCGCAGATCAATGCGACGGCATCACAGTGGCTGGACGAGCCGCTTGCGATATCTCCGCGGTCAAGTACTGCCGTCTGGTAACCGGCTTTTGCAAGATGGTAAGCGACACTCGTGCCGATTGCTCCGGCACCGATGACGATGGCATCATATTCCTGTTTCATCACTCAATCACCCCTTTCGCAAGCTCGCCGAAAGTTACAGGACGTACTGGCGGGCGGGCAGACGAAGTTCCGGTCTGATCCGGAGCTACGCCGAGTTCTTCGCGGATAATCTGCTGCACCAGTTTTTCACAGGTACGCCCCTGACACAGCCCCATGCCTGCACGAGTGCGGCGCTTGATACCGACGACGTCCTTCGCACCTTCCCGGATGGCCTTGCGGATCTCACCTACAGTTACTTCTTCACAACGACAGACCAGCATATCATCATTCAGATCACTCATGTGGGGCCTCCTTTTCAATAGTACGTACTTCGTCTGCATATTCTGCGGGAATTTCCACGGTGACGACCGGGGTGTGGTCGTAAAGCGGGGGATTGACAACCTTGACAACCTTTCCGTCGCAGACCGGTTCACCCTTTCTGTTCAGTGCTTTTCTTATTTCTCCGACCTTTGGAAGCGGTTCATATTCAAATGGAAATGATACCTTTGCCGTGGCGCCGGCGGATTTGTCAACTACAAAGATTGCCATTCCGGGGCAGCGTGCCACGCATAAGCCGCAGCCGACGCAGAGATCTGTATCGAGGTGCGGGAGAGAAGTAATGGGATCCCCGACCGTGATCGCCTTTTTCGGACAGGATGTTTCACATGGGTTGCACGGGATCTCCTGCACACATTCGATCACAGCGACCGGACCTTTCTTGTAACGTGCTTCGTCCGGAAGAGTCTGAAGCTCCTGAAGCTCTTTCCATTCCAGATAGCCAGTTTCAATCAATGACATAGTTCGCTCCCCCTTTCATGTCAGAATCTCAGGTGTTCCGATTTCCGTGTCGTACGCCTGAAGGATTTTCTCTTTTTCAGTTTTGCGGCGGAGTCCGAACGGACCGAAACGGAGAGAATCGAGACGGGACCATATTTCGCTGCGCATCTCATCTGCCTTTTCTGCTGTGATAAGGCCGAGATCCTCTGCGGCGCTGACACCGGCGATTTTTCCTTCTTCGAGTGCGGTGTTAGCCTCCTCGACGCCTGTTGTATCGCCAGCTACAAAAAATCCCGCTCTGGAGGTCTCCATTCTCCGGTTGTGCAGCGGAACATAGCCGCCAAAGGCTCCATTGAAGGTGAGACGGCATCCGGCGAGCTTGACAAGATCCATCGTCGGCTTCAGGCCCGCTGCGATCGTGATCGTGTCGCAGCTGATGGTCTCTTCTGTTCCGGGGATGGGGTGGAAGTGATCGTCGACAGCGGCAATAGTGCATCCGCAGACGCATCCGTCAGCATCCGTCTTCGCCTCGATGATTGTGTGGCGCAGAAGAATCGGCACGCCGGCGCGGCGTATTTTCGCCGCATGAACTGCGTATCCGCCGATCTTCGGAGCTGCTTCGACAAGTGCTTCGACTTCGCAGCCTGCCTGCATCAGCTGATAGGAAACGATCAGACCTACATTTCCAGAGCCGAGCATTACGACCTTGTTTCCGGGGCGCACGTGATTGACATTGATCATCGTCTGAGCTGCACCGGCTCCCATCACTCCGGGAGCTGTCCATCCTTTGAAGCGGACCGCATTTTCCGTTGCACCGGTTGCGATGATCACTTCTTTTGCCGTGACCGTTACAATTTGTTTTTCCGCGTGATCCGCACCGCGCTCTACAGCGATTTTATTGCCTGGGAAAAAGCCGATCACGGTGCTCTGGAGCCAGATTTCCACACCGGCGTCGATCGCTTCCTTCAGAAGCTGCCGGCCGATGGTGTAGCCGCGCGTGCCAGAGTGGTGGGCACTGGAACCGAAAAATTTATGGATCTGCTTGAAAAGCTGTCCGCCCGGTTTCATGTTGAGATCGATAAGAAGGACGGAAGCGCCGGCTTTTCCGGCTTCGATCGCGGCCGAGAGTCCGGCAGGACCGGCTCCGACAATACATACATCCTTTTTCAGCATGATTATCCCTCCTTTTCAAGACCGTGCTGGGTTTTAATGACCATGCCATCTCTTACCGGAGTAATGCAGGTGCGGACATTCGGCTGTCCGTCTACGATCATGGCGCAATCGGTGCACTGGCCGATCCCGCAGTAAAGACCGCGGGGTTCCTTTCTCTTGACTGTGTAGCGGTTGATCCGTTTACCTGACGCGAGAAGCGCCGACAGGATCGGCTCTCCCTCATACGCTTTGATCTTCTGCCCGTCCACAGTTATTTCAACTTCTTTCCCGACAGGTGTGCAGTCGAGAACGACATGTTCTTTAATCCGATTATCCATACGTGTCTCCTTGCTCCGCACAAAGAGAAGAGGGGCTTTGCTCTGGTTCGTGTGCGGATATGAAAAAAGAGCCCGGTCTTCTCAGACGGGCTCCATTGCCATATTTCTATGTGAATCAGTCAAGAACTGCGACAAATTCCATTTCGACAAGGCAGCCGTCTGCCATGTCGACGCACTGGGTGCAGCATCTTGCCGGATAATCTCCTTCTTTAAAATAGGTCTTGTAAACATCGTTCATCTCGGAGATCTGTGCGAGATCGCGGATGTAGATGGTCACCTTACCGACATCGTCGAAGCTCGCACCGGCAGCTTCCAGAACCGCTTTGGCGTTTTCCATCACCGCTTTGGTCTGCCCTGTGATGCCGCCTTCTACGAGATTTCCTGATTTATCTGTTCCAATCTGTGTCGTGAAGACGATATTGCCCATTTTCACACCAAGGGCATAGGGACCATGGCATTCACCGCATTTGTCTGATGTAATCTGTTCTCTCATCATAATAGTTTCCTCCTGTGTGATATTACTTGTTTTCCTTGTTTTCCTGATACATTTCTTCAATAGATGTAGAGAGGATAGCGAGCCCTTCGTCGATTTCCTCTTTTTTGACATTGAGCGGGGTGGCGAACCGCATTCCATTTCCATGTACACCGCAGTTCAGGGTGAGCATGTGGTGTTTCAGCATCTTCGCCTTGACATTTTTCCAGATGTCCGGGGCAGGAGATCCGTCTTCATGTGAAAACTCGATGGCAACCATCAGGCCGATGCCACGCACGTCGCTGATGCAGGGATATTTTTTCATTAGGATCTGAAGCTGTTCCTTCAGATATGTTCCCATCTCGTTGACATTTTTCAGAAGGGTTCCATCCTCGAACTGATCGAGAACTACGCAGCCGGCTGCGGCGGCGACAGGATTTCCACCAAAGGTCGTGCCGTGTGTTCCGATCGGCCACATATCCATTAATTTAGGAGTACTGATTACAGCACTCATCGGGAGACCGCCGCCGATAGCCTTGCCGACGGTCATGATATCGGGAATCACATTGAAATGCTGGCTGGCCCACATTTTTCCGGTTCGTCCGTATCCACACTGAATCTCATCGAAGACGAGCAGGATGCCGTGGTCGTCGCAGATCTTCCGGATTTCCTGTACGAATTTAGGATGCGGAACGACATAGCCGCCTTCACCGAGGACAGGTTCCATATAGATGCAGGCAACATCCTCAGGGTCAACGATGTAATCGAGGAGCTTCCGAAGCTCCCAGAGACAGTAGTCTGCGCGCTCCTCTGCGTTCATGCCTTTAGGGCAGAGGTCCCGGCTCGGATACGGTGCAAAATATACATTTCCCATCAGAGGATTGTAATGTCTGCGGTACTTTGAATTGGAACCGGTGATCGCGGTAGCGCCTACCGTGCGGCCGTGGAATGAACCCATGAAGGCGATCACGGCACTTCTTCCGGTGCAGGACATCGCGAGCTTCAGCGCACTGTCTGTCGCTTCAGCGCCACCGTTTGTGAAGAAAATGGAGGTCAGCCCTTCCGGGGTGACGGAAGCGAGCTTTTTGGCCAGCGTCAGAGTCGATTCGTAATTGACGAGGTTGAATGAAGCGTTGACGAGGCGTCCTGCCTGATCCTGAATTGCCTTAACGATCGGGGGATAATTGTGTCCCATCACATTGACTGCGATTCCCTGAACAAAGTCGAGATAGCGGTCACCGTTCACATCCGTCAGGTAACAGCCTTTAGCTGATCTGGCCACGAGATTCGTCTGTTTGTAAAAGACTGGGCTTAAATACTGTTTATAATCTTCAAAGCGCATTGGCATTAATAAACACCTCCCTTTGTTTGTGGTACAGATCTGAGCATTGATTTAGCATATTGCCATTCTATTCTCGACTCAGGAATAAGTAAAACGCTAAAATTTTATGCCAGACATAAAAAAAAAGAATAATTCTGTTGACAGCGGGGCTGATCACCGATAAATTGAAAAAAGAAAGGAGTACGTGCGATGACACTTCAGCAGTATGAATTACTGATAGACCTGGCGGAAACAGGTAACATCACAAGAACTGCCGAAAATCTCGGATATTCACAGCCGGGTGCCAGCCATATTATCAGGAATATTGAGAAAGAACTCGGTTTTCCCGTCATTACAAGGGAAAAATACGGTGTACATCTGACTGCGGCCGCTGAACTTCTTATCCCGGATATGAGGCAGATGATGCGGGCGCAGGAAAAACTTACAGAAAAAGTAAATGCGATCAACGGTCTTGAATATGGCAACGTCACGGTGGGCGCGTATTCAAGTGTGGCGACTCATCTTCTGCCGGAAATCATACGCGATTTCCACGCGCTTCATCCGGGACTGGTCATTAATATCCGCGAGGGCGGTGCGGAACAGATCCTTCAGTGGATGCAGCACAGTCAGATTGACTGTGCGTTCATCAGCAGGCCGTATATCAGCGGGATGGATTTTCGTGTATATGGATATGATCCGCTTGTGGCGGTACTTCCATCTGATTATGACTGCAAAGATGACTATTTTCCTATAAAGGATTTTCAGGACCGGCCGTTTGTCATCTCTGCCGCGGGAAATGATCTCGATATCCACCGCGCTCTGAAGGAAGTCCGTGTGGATCCGCAGTTCTGTTACTCTGTACTTGATGATCAGACGATAATGGCGATGGTGGAAAAAGGTCTGGGACTGAGTATACTGACGAAACTTATTGTAGACGGAACCAGGTATCAGCTGAAAATCCTGCCGACGGAGCCTGTATTTTACCGCGAGATGGGTATCGCGGTGCCTGATTATCAGAGCCTTTCCGGCGCGGTCCGGACGTTCGTTGATTTTTCTTACCAGCGGCTGAAAGCAAGCCAGATAGTGCTCACCGCAGTCCCCTCATGAACAAAAAAACAGAAAATTAAAAAAATAATGCTTGACAAGTCAGAAAATAAAGGTTAGCATACCAACCATACAAACATTTCCTGAGCATTGAAGCAGTACTTTTTAATACAATTAACACATTTACACGTTGGCAAAGGCGCTTTTCAGAAAAAGAAAGGCGCCTTTTTTTATGCAAAATATTTCGGAGCCAGAGTCGGACTGAAAACACACGGAGGTGGTCAGAATGACGAAAATACCGGATGAAATGGAAAACGGAAGTATGTTATCCATCCGTGGGATTTATAAACATTTCGGAGACAACAACGTTTTGAACGGGGTTGACATCGAAGTTAAAAAAGGTGAGGTCGTTGTCATTCTCGGGCCGAGTGGTTCCGGAAAAACGACATTGCTGAGGTGCATCAATTTTCTTGAACGGGCGGATGAGGGCAGCATCGAGGTCAATCATTTTAAGGTTGACGCAAAAGAAAAAAGCAAAAAAAAGATTATTGAGCTGAGAAGAAAAACCGCAATGGTATTCCAGCAGTACAACCTGTTCCGGAACCGTACCGCACTTGAAAATGTCATGGAAGGGCTGCTCATCGTCAAAAAGATCGATTGGGCGAATGCCAGAGAAATAGCGGAAAAGGCCCTTGAATCGGTCGGAATGCTGGAAAAGGCGGATTTTTATCCGGCCCAGCTCTCAGGCGGACAGCAGCAGAGGGTTGGTATTGCGAGAGCTCTTGTCATGGAGCCGGATCTGCTGTTATTTGACGAACCGACATCTGCGCTCGATCCGGAGCTCGTTGGAGAAGTCCTGCAATGCATCAGTAAAGTTGCACGGACTGGCATTACGATGCTGATCGTTACTCATGAGATCGCTTTCGCCCGTGAAGTGGCGACCAGAGTTATTTTCATGGAAGGAGGAGTGGTTGTGGAGGACGGACCGCCGGAATCGGTAATTGATCATCCTGAAAATCCGAGAACACGGGAGTTTCTCGCCCGTATTAATCAGCCGGGGAAATAATCTTTCTTTCGGAAAGTGAAGGCAGGGCATTTAAAAAAGGAGGAAACTGACATGAAAAGAAGGAACATCTGGAAAAAAACGGAAGTAGTTCTGACTATGGCAGCTATGGTGAGTGCTTTTCTGGCCGGGTGCGGGAGCAGCAGTAGCGGTAGCAGCTCTTCGACGTCCGAGGCGGTGACAGGATCATCTTCTTCATCCGTGACGTCGACAGCTTCATCCAGCGGGGGAGATGGTTCAATTGCAGCAATGAAGGACAACGGAGACGGCACATATACAGTAACAGTCGCTGTTCTGGATGCTATGGCACCTTATACGTATACCGATGAAAACGGAGAGTTCCAGGGATATGACTATGAATATATGAAGGCTCTCGATGAGAAACTGGACAAATATAATTTTGAGTATGAATCAGTCGGTGCTGACGCAGCTCCGGCGGCGATCCAGGCCGGAACTTATGCGATGAGTGTTTCCGCTCACTTTGTCACAGAAGCAAGAGCAGAGAACTTTATTTTAAGTATTCCGGAAAGTTATTATCCGGTTAACCTTATCTCCAGAAAAGAGGACAGCTTCACGAGTTTTGAACAGCTCGATGGAAAGAGCCTCGTTCCCAATCCGCCGAATGATGGTCTCTCTGTCGTGCTTCAGCAGATGAGCGAGGAGTATCCGGATGTCAATTATACTCAGGACGCGACTTCCGAATACATTCCTTATCTTGAAGGGCTGCAGGACGTCATTGATGGACGGTATGACTGCTGGTTCGGCGGCGAGACAATGTACAATGACCTGATTGCGTCAAATCCGGAACTCGCAGACGAGTCATACTGCTCTGAAGCGATCACGACAGCGGGCTGTGTCTGCGTGATCAACAAGAATCTGACTGCGTTCCGCGAGGCAGTCAATGAGGCGACGGTTGAGCTCTATGAGGATGGAACTCTGTCATCACTGTCAGAGGAATATCTCGGCAAGGATTATTTCCAGACCGCAGAGGATACCGGATCACTCTTTGATTATGAAGGCTATACCGCAGATCAGGCAGACTGGTACATGGAGACTTTTGAATAAAAATATCAGAAATTAACAGTCTGAAGGAAGGAGGGCGGCCTGTGAGAGAATCCATACAAATCGTAATTCATTATCTGCCGGCGCTGCTTCGGGCGCTGCCGACAACTCTGGAGCTTCTGGGCTTATCGGTCCTCATCGCACTATTCCTGGGGTTGCTCCTCGCATGGGGAAAAATCAGCAAGAATAAGCCGGCAAAGATCTTCTCCAGTGTTTTTATTTCATTTATGCGCGGCACACCTATGATGGTACAGGTTCTGCTGATTTTTATCCTGATCCCGACGATCGCGTATCAGAACGGCGTGGACACCAGCAGCTGGGATCCGTTCATGTATGCACTGATCGCGTATTCTCTGAATCTATCAGCTTTCTTTGCGGAGATTTACCGTTCCGCATACAACGGAATGGATTACCGGCAGATAGAGGCGGCAGAGAGTCTCGGTATGACGAAACTTCAGGTGTTCCGGCGTGTGACAGTGCCGCAGGGCGCAGTGATCGCCCTTCCAAACCTGACGAATATGACACTTGAACAGATGAAGAATACATCGATCGCCGCGGTCATCGGCGTATACGATATCGTCGCAAGAGCGCAGCAGCTCGCAAGAAATAATTACGGCGTCGGGCAGATGCAGCTTTATCTGACGGTCGGACTGATCTTCTGGGGATTGTGTCTCCTGATCCTGTTTGTGATGAATAAAGTCACGAAAAGGATCAGCCGGGGCATGGTCTCGGAAAAAGCCTGAGATGAGAGAAAGGAAGTGAGTAGAGAATGGACATTTATGTACAGGCGTTCGAGCGTGTCATCAGTGGTCTGCCAATGACGATGTGGCTGACGGTCGCGTCGATCCTGCTGGCAATCGGACTGGGAATACTGCTTCTGTTCGGTCTTCGGGCAAAACCCAAAGCAGTCCGCACGATCTTCCGGGTTCTCGCTTCCTTTTTGAAGGCAATCCCGATCCTGGTTTTTCTGTACGTTTTCAATTCCTCGATCGACGTTATCATGGGAGGTCTGGATCAGCTGCTGCCGTTTTACACCTACAATATCAGGAAGCCGCCGACACTGTTGTTCGCCATTCTGGCATTAGCTCTTTCTTATACGCCGTATATGAGTGACATGATGGATACGGCGCTAAAGGCAATACCGGTGGGACAGTACGAGGCGTGTGATGCCGCTGGATTTACGGCATGGCAGAAGATGACGCGGATTATCATTCCTCAGGGAATTGTCGTGGCGATCCCGAATTTTGGTAATCATTTTGTTAATCTGCTGAAAGCTACCTCACTGACTTGTATGGTAACTATCATGGAAATGATGGGCGAGGCGCGAAATTTCGCCACATACAGTCAGCACTTTCTGGAGAGCTACATTACCTGTGCGCTCGTCTACTGAGGTGTCTTTCTGATATTTGAACAGCTCTTCCGCCTTCTGGAACGGAAAGCTGGAAGTTACCTGAGACCTGGCACGCCAGTGGCGAAGAAGAATTGACAGGTGCCTGATAGCTATAATAGCGAGAGAGGAGCAGCAATGGCTGGAAAGTATATCATAACTATTTCCAGAGAGTTCGGCAGTATGGGACGCCCGATTGCGGAAAAGCTTGCCGGATATCTCGGAATAGAATTTTATGACCGCGATATCGTAGAACAGACAGCGAAAAATCTTTCACTTCCGGTATCTGTTGTCAGTGAAAAGGATGAAACGATCAATACGCATTTTTTCAATATGGGGTATCCCCTCGGGACAGAGAGTGCGGAGCAGCAGGATGCGATTTTTCAGGAGCAGACGGAGATCATACGCAATCTTGCGGACAAGGGGTCGTGTATCATCGTCGGACGCTGTGCGGATTATATCTTCGAAAACGAGAAAAACTGCCTGCGCATCCACATCTATTCTTCCTTTGAGGACCGTTTCCGGAACTGTGTGGATATGCTGAATATGGATCCGATATCAGCGCGGAAGATGATCAAGAAAGTAGACCGCGCGAGGAAGGCGTACCACATGCATTATGCCGGATATGCGCCGGGAGATAAGGACCATCTGGATCTGCTGATCAACAGCGCGCAGTTCGGAGTCAGTGGTACTGCACAGGCGCTGGCAGAAATTGTGAAGATCCGTTTCGAAAGTAAGATGGATGAGACTTCATAAGCGCGGCGGGAGGAAGTCATGAAAAAAGTTCTTTATTATAATATCGATGATACACTGGACTACGAAAGAAAATTACTTAAAGAGTGGGACATTTCGGATATAGAGCTGATCGAGATCAAGGATCCGGAGCACAAAAAGCCGTTTGTCGATTGTGTGCGTGATACGCATGCAGAAGGTCTGGTGGTGGAATATGAGTCGGTCACTAAGGAAGTTATGGATCAGTGTCCGGATCTGAAGATCGTGTCGCTGCAGAGTATAGGCTACAATAATATTGACGTCCCGGAAGCGACGAAACACGGGATCTGCGTGAGCAACATCCCCGGGTTCTGCGCAAAAGAAGTCGCACTTCACACCATCGGCTTTGCACTCGATCTGACGAGACAGATCACTTTTCTTGACCGCACGGTACAGAATGGAAGCTGGGATCCTCTTGTCGGTTACCCTATGCACCGGACGGAGGGCCAGGTTTTCGGAATGGTCTTTTTTGGAACGATTCCGAAGCAGATGGTGCCGATCCTGAAAGCGATCGGATACAAGATTCTTGTTTATGCACCGACGAAGACAAAGGAATACCTCGAATCTTTTGGATGTGAGAAGGCAGACACACTGGAGGAATTGCTGGAGAAATCGGATATTGTTTCCATGCATTGCCCTCTCATCAAGGGTGTCACCGATCATATGATGGGTAAGGAACAGTTTAAAAAGATGAAAAAGACGGCGTTCTTCATCAATACGGCGCGGGGAGGAGTCGTTTGTGAGGCCGATCTTGCAGAAGCTCTGAAGACTCACGAAATCCGCGCGGCAGCCGTTGACGTAATTGAAGATGAGGCCACGGAAAAGAGTGTGCTGGTCGGACTGGAGAACTGTATTATGACTCCGCACTCCGCATTTCTTTCTGAGGACTCGTTCTATGAAGGGCGGGAGCGCTGCCTTAAACACCTCGTTCAGAGGCTTTCCGCAGATGAGAAACCGGATAACGTGGTTAATCCTGAAGCCTTCGCCTGAAAATCGGGCGGGAGATCTGATCTGTTCAGAAAAATCTTCATAATATAATCATATAATCGATATTTTTCAAGGCGGTCTTTTTGACATGAAAGTTCAAAAGAGACCGTCTTTTATTGCGATTGTTTATAAAGTGTAATATTATTGTTCTGTCTGTGCGGTCCATACGCCGCTGCAGTTTTCTGAATCGTGTGGCTGTCTGTATAGCGCCAGAGAATTCCGGGTGGGAAAATCGGAGAAGTAATGAAAGCAAGCAGTAATAAAACAGTATCGGTACTATTATGCATCATATCAGCATGCGTCGCAGCGGTCATCATGATCGCTTTCTGCTGGTATTCAGGTTATGCCCCTTTTGGATCTTCATCCCTGGCAACCGGTGACATTAATTACACACAGCTTGATCTTTATGAATACTTAAGAGACTGCCTGCAGGGCAAAAACACATTTGGATATTCTTTTAGCATGGGACTCGGCGGAGATACCATGAATGTCGTGGCATATGGCATGAGCTCGCCGCTGAATCTGCTGATCATATTTTTCGCCCAGGAAGATTTTCACACATATTTTGACGTTCTGGTCATATGCAAAATATCGCTGATCGCTCTGACGATGGCATATTATCTTCAAAAACGTTTCCACGGACAAATCAGCAGAATTCTTGTCTTTCTTCTTTCCCTGAGTTTTGCGTTCTCTCAATATAATATCACTCAGATCTGCAACATCTTCTGGCTGGATGCTGTAATATTATTGCCGTTTGTTTTACTGGGCGTCTATTCTGTCGTCCGCGAAGAAAAACCGTGGATCCTGGCAGTTTCCGTTCTGGCCGCGATTTTCTGCGGATGGTATACGGGAATTATTGACTGTATATTTGCTGTTTTCTGGTTTTTCTTTGAGCTCTTTCTGCTGAAGTCTGAAAACGGCGGAACTGTCACATGGAAAGGCGGATTCCGCAAATTCATAAAGTTTGCCCTGGCCGGAGGCACCGGCGCCCTGCTTAGTGCCTTTTTCTTTTTGCCTGTGCTGTCCGCGATCAGAAAAGGAAACCGGGGAAGCTTAAACTGGGATGCTCTGCGTTCCTACATGCGGGGAAATTTCCTGACAGTAATATCCGACTACCGCGTCGGCGGCATGAGTTCGAGCGCGGAAGTGTCGCTTTTTGCGGGAAGCCTGGTCATTATCGGCTGTATCGCGTTCTTTCTGGCGCGCAATACGGGCTGGAAGAAAAAACTGGCGACCGGGATTTTTCTCCTGATCGTTCTTCTGACCTTTTACTGGCAGCCGCTATATATGCTGTTTTCGATGCTGAAGGTAGTCTCCAGTTTTTATTGCCGCTTCAGTTATACGGGGATTTTCACACTGACCTTTATCTCCGCCATGTTCTTTTCCAGCTGGGAAAACGAAAAGGACAGGGGAATGCTGCTGGCGATTTCAGCGGATATCTGGGTGTTCATATATCTGCTGGCGGGTTATCTGGCGGGAAATGTTTCTGACTGGAGAGAGTTCAGCAAGAGCATTCTGTTCACGCTCGCCATCGGGGGACTGCTTTTCGGAATCAGGTATTTTAATAATAAATCGCTCCGCAGATTTATCAGCCTGTTCTTAGTATGTGCGGTGATGCTGGAGCTGGCATATAGTTCCAGACAGTGGCTCAATGCCTACCACGCGGATGATGTGGCCGAATATAAGGACTATGTGACACAGGAAAATCAGCTGATCTCCGAGCTGAAAGAATATGATTCGGGGACATACAGGATCAACCAGTCTCTCACAAGGCGGCAGAATGACAGCTGGAATCTTACGGCGAATTATAATGAGCCGTTCGGCTATGCTTACTGGGGCCTCAGCACATATACAAACAGTCCGGATGACCGGCAGAGGGCAATGCTGGGCAGGCTCGGGTACAGGACAAATGGTGAAAACTATTATATAGTAAATACTTCAGTCATCGCTACGGATTCACTCCTCGGCGTGAAGTATTTTCTTTCACCTTATAAAATCAACGGAATGGAACAGGTTGAAGAAATTCCGGAATATAATGGAAAGTACACCTATGAAAATCCATTCTGTCTTCCGCTGGCATTTTTGTGTGAAGGCGAGGGAGATTATACCCCGGATGCAGACAATCCATTCCTGGAAGCTGAGCAGATCTACAGTTTTCTCTGTGGTGAAGATGTGGATATTTATATTCCACTGGAATATAGTGAGCAATATAGCGATGACAACAAGAGGGCAGATTATACCATCAGCGTGCCTGATGGGAATTATACCATCTATGGCAATCTGCCGTGGGAAAGTGAATACAGTGGGCTGGTATCAAAAGACGATACGCCATTGACCAAATACAGCTGCTGGGGATCTCCGAGCGTTTTCTACATTCCTTCTGAAGAGGGTGAAGATGAAATTCACATTAACGTAACTGCGGATGCGGAAATTTCGGTCACGGAACCGCAGTTTTATGCCCTCGATCTGGACGCGCTGCAGAAGGTCACAGAAAAGTTAAAGGAAAATGAGCCCGAAATTACGGTAAATGGAACGGACATTGATATTGATGTCAGCACAGATACAGAAAAAACGCTGTTTACTTCTGTCGCCTATGACAGCGGCTGGGAGATCAGGGATAATGGGGAAGTGGTAACCCCTGATCTGTGTGAGGACTGCCTGATGATGATCCGTCTTGAACCGGGAGAACATCACATTACTCTGAGATATACAGTGCCCGGTATAAAGGCCGGGATCATACTTTCAGGCGCCGGCATTGTCATTTGTCTCTTGTGGTATATGATAGACAGAAGAAAAGCCAGAAAACTGATGAAATAACAGGGAGCGGGGAATAATGATGTTTGATCACACTTTTGCAATTTGCGCATATAAAGAATCTGAGTTTCTGGAAAACTGTATTCAGAGTCTGAAAAAGCAGACGCTGAAAACGAACATTATCATGTCGACTTCAACGCCAAACGACCACATTACCTCTCTGGCAGAAAAGTACGACATCCCTCTTTACATAAGAGACGGGAAAAGCAATCTGAAGGATGACTGGAATTTTGCCTACAACCACGCTGAAACGAAATGGGTGACCATCGCTCATCAGGATGACCAGTATGCTCCGACGTATGCGGAGAGCATCGCTAAACGTGTGGAAAATGTTCCTGATGCGATAGCTGCCGTCACGGATTATATTCCCATTAAGCACGGAGAGATCGGGAAAAGGGATAAAAATTCAAAGATCCGCCATTTTCTGAGAACGCCTTTAAAAAATATGTATCTCTGCGGAACTCATTTCTGGAAGAGAGCCGTGCTGAGTCTCGGCAATTCGATCTGCTGTCCTTCTGTCACATATAACAAGGAGGCGCTGGGAGAATCATTTTTCACGTCGGATCTGCAGTATAATATCGACTGGGATACATTTTTAAAAATCGCGGACACGAAGGGCAAATTTGTCTATGTCGATCAGCCGCTGACTTTTTACCGGGTTTATGACGGTGCTACCAGCAAGGAATTCATCGAAAACCATAAAAGGGAGAAAGATGATATAGCCATGTTCAAAAAATTCTGGCCTGACTGGGTAGTACGTATTATCATGACTTTTTATAAAAGCGCGTATAACACTTACAGTGATTAAGAAATGCATATATAAGAGAGGGAAGATTTAACAGATATGGAATCGGATACAAGACTTTGGATTATTATTCCCTGCTATAATGAGCAGGATGTGCTTCCGCGGACAGCGCCTCTTTTTCTGGGAAAGATTCATGAACTCGTGGCGGCAGGAAAAATCAGTGATGACAGTAAGATCCTTTTTGTCAATGACGGCTCAAAGGATGATACCTGGAATATCATAAAAAATCTTTCCGAATCTGACAGGCATTACATAGGAATTTCGCAGAGCAGAAACAGGGGACATCAGAATGCACTCGTAGCCGGTATGATGGAAGCAATCGGCAAATGTGAGATCACGATTACCATCGACTGCGACGGCCAGGATGATATCAACGCTATGGATCAGATGGTCGACGCATACCATGACGGCTGCGATATTGTTTACGGTGTTCGCTCGAACCGGGATTCGGATACCTGGTTCAAGAGGACGACAGCCCAGACATACTATAAGCTGCTGAATAAGTTTGGCGCTGAGGTCGTCTATAATCACGCCGATTACCGCCTGGTCAGTGAGAAGGTGCTCCGGCATTTTGCTGATTTTAAAGAGGTAAATATTTACCTTCGCGGAATGTTCCCCTTAATAGGATTTAAAAGCACAAGCGTTTATTATGAGCGCCATGAAAGGATAGCGGGAGAGAGCCATTATCCTTTAAGAAAAATGTTATCTCTTGCTATTGATGGTATTACCAGCCTGTCCATAAAGCCAATTACCATTATTGCGGAGCTTGGGCTGATCGTAAGTCTGATCGGCTTTCTGGGGATCATCTGGGTTATCATCGGCGCCATCGCCGGCAGTACTGTTTCTGGCTGGGCGTCTACCATGTGTGCGATCTGTTTCCTGGGAGGAATTCAGCTCCTCAGTCTCGGTGTTATCGGAGAATATGTAGGAAAAACGTATATGGAGGCGAAACACCGCCCGCGTTACATTATCAGTGAGCGCACCGGAGATGAGGGCGGTGAGCATATGGAAGATAGTGAGCGCACAGGGGAAACTGCCGGATGCACGGGGGAAGAAAAGCAGCAGGACAATAAATAAGTAAAGGAAATTGATAATTCATGAAGCATGTAATCGGCTCTAATGAACGCGACAGTTTTATCTGGAATTCTATCGGCGGTATTCTGAATGCCGCACAGTCTGTCTTTATTCTGATGGTGATCACCCGCACCGCCGGTATTGACGCCGCAGGTATTTTCTCAATTGCCTATGCGACGGGCAATCTGTTTATGAACCTCGGCAATTACGGAGTGAGAAATTATCAGATCTCAGATCTTAATGAGCAGTACAGCTTCAGGGACTATCTTACACACCGTGTCTTCACAATGTTTCTGATGCTGCTGGCGTCGGTCATTTACTGCGTCTACAGCTACAGCTCGGGCAATTACTCTCTGCAGAAAACGGCGATCGTTTTTGCAATGTGCGTGCTGAAAAGTCTGGACTGCCTGGAAGATGTCTTTGAAGGGCGTATGCAGCAGAGAGACAGGCTTGACCTCTCGGGAAAGCTGGTTACCATCCGGATCCTTATCGCGATCGGCGGAATGATCGTTACGCTGATCCTGACAAATGACCTTTTTGTCAGCGTGATCGTGGCGATCGTGCTGGAGGCGGTCACAATCGCCGTCGTGGTCATGTATGACAGGGCTGTCATCGCCTACTCGAAAACTTTCCACGGATTCCGCGCTTTAGGGAAGCTTATGGTCGTATGCTTCCCCGTGTGCCTTGTGAATTTCCTTTCCTTTTATCTGACCAATGCGCCCAAGTATGCCATTGATGGTGTCATGAGCGAGGAAGCACAGGCAAAATATAATTTTATCGCCATGCCGGTGTTTGTCATTCAGATGCTGAACATGTTCATCTATCAGCCGATCCTTGTGAAGATGACCATTGCGCTGAAGGAAAAGAGAAAGAAAGATTTTCTCCGCTCCTTCCGCAACGTGACCGCGGGTCTGCTGGTTCTTTCTGCCATTGTTCTGGCCGGCTCATGGCTTCTCGGCATTCCCGTTCTTTCACTCTTATACGCCACAGATCTCTCGGGATTAAAGACAGAATTTATGATCATCATGGTCGGCAGTGTATTTCTGGCGATGAACGGATTTTATAATGCGCTGCTCACGATCATGAGAGAGCAGAACAAGATACCGGTCGTGTATGTCATCGGTTCTGTCCTTTCGCTGCTGGTTACCAGCAGAATGGTAGAACTGGACGGCATACGCGGAGCCGTTATTGCCTATACCGTCATCATGATACTGATTACGATCCTGCTCACCGCTGTCTTTATTTATTCCATTCACAGAAGATTTCCTTCACAGAACAGCGCTGAAAAATAAAAATCGCTGCTCCGGCAGCTCAGATGCAGAAAACGGCGCTCTCTGCCGCTCGTCTGTAGTTCTTCTCAAGATATTCCTTGTGAGAAAGAAAATCCGGATCATCAAAATACTTGGCGTGCTGAGGACATTCGCGGATGCACGCCTGGCATTTGATGCAGATCCCGGGTACCTCATCCGTGTTCTCAAAGGAAATGGAGCCCATCGGGCACACTTCGGCACATCTTCCGCAGTCGTTGCATTTCTTTTTGTTCGTGAGTGGCTTTGCCTTCAGAAATTTTGCCGGCTGACCGTCAGTGCGGAGCGGCGTATAGTACGGCGCAACAGGCGCTTCATCGCCGATTTTTACATGAGGAGCGGAAGAGGCATCTGCAAGCGCTTCAATTTTTGACGACACTTTTGCGGCGAGATCCTTCAGCAGGTCAAAGTCCTGCGAGTTCGGCCGGCTCGTTCCGATATCTGCAAATGCGTGGCGGCACGTGATGGAAGCCGCCGCGATCGCGTGAAATCCGTCTTTTTCAAGCTCATTGCGGAGCTCGGGCAGAGCACTGTCTGAACTCCGGTTGCCGAATGTGACGACCGGGATGGCAAGGGCGCCGTTTCCGTGGAAGAGCGTCTGAATAAACGGAAGGACCTTGTTTGGCACACGCCCCGCGTAGGTGGGAACAGCGAAGACAACAAGGTCGTTTTCTGTGTACTGGCGCTCATGATCCCGGCGGCCTGGCAATGTAAAATCATCTTTTTCCACCGGCGCATTCAGCTTTGCACCGAGATAGTCAGAAAACCGCGAAGAAACGAGGGCCGTATTTCCTGTCGCGCTGAAATATACAACATGTATCGCAGAGATTTTCATAAGATCGTACCTCCTTTTTATAAAAGCACCGATGGATCAGTCATCGATGATTATGGACTGGATCATAAACTCTCTTCCGTGAAGCAGCCTGCCGGATGAGATGCGGCAGTCCGGACACAGATAGTTATTTTCGCGTGACGGGTGATATGTCTTCCCGCAGCGCGAGCATTGGAACTCTACAGGCTGCAGATCGACCTTCAGTTCCGAACCCTCGAGGATCGTGCCGCTGACCGCAGAAGGCCAGTACCTCTTCATATATTCCGGCACGAGTCCCGTCATTTCGCCGATGACGATATCCACTTCTTCAACCCGCTTCGCACCGTTCGCCTCCGCGGCAGCGGCGGCCTGCTTCGCAAGCTTCACTACATAACTCAGTTCGTGCATACTTCATACATCCCAATTTCATACAGGACACTTCCACCCGCATTTTTCGAGTGCGCAAAGGCTTTCAGCCGCGACAGCGTCGGTGCCTAACGAGCCCGACCATCGGGAAGGGCGAGTTTAGCACCGCTACGCTGAGGACAAGCGAGAGCGCGTCGCGGATGAAAGCCTTGCGCACCTCTACTGCAGATGGAATCGATTTGTATATTCCTATGAAATACGTGGAAAACAACATAAGATTATTATATAATAACTTACTAAGGATATACAGTTGCGGGAGGTCGCTTTTATGCAAGTTATACCATTTTTAATATGTTTTCCGTTTGTCGTGGCCCTTCTTATGTTCTGTATCAGAGTCAACAAGGTGCGCAATGCGGTGGCATATGTGAGCGCTGTCATTATTATGGCGGCGTCTGTTTTTTTATGTGTGCAGTGGGCTCTGAATGGGGCAGAGCAGGTAGAGCTGTATTACAACACAGAAGTGGCGGACATGGTCATCCTGATCGCCGAGATCGTGCTGATGTGTGTCGTCACATACTGCTGTTTCCGTCACGGGAGATGGTATATCAGCTTTCTGTCGATCGTCCCGACTATCGCCATTGCGGCGCTTGAGCTCGCAGGCCCGGAGATGGAGGATTACAAGAGGATCTATGTGGATCATCTCTCTATTCTGATGTGTCTGATCGTCGGTATCATCGGAAGCCTTATCGTGATCTACGCCGTGGGTTATATGCACGGGTATCAGCATTATCACACGGATATCGCGGACCGCAGATATTACTTCTTCACGATCCTGTTCCTGTTTCTGGGAGCCATGTTCGGATTTGTCCTTTCCTCTGATATGCTCTGGATCGATTTCTTCTGGGAGACGACTTCCGTCTGCTCGTTCCTACTGATCGGCTACACACAGAAGGACGAGGCCGTCACGAACGCCTTCCGCGCTCTGTGGATGAACCTGCTCGGCGGCTGTGCACTGGCGGCGGGCATTATTTACTATGCACTCGACAGGAATAATACGGATCTGCAGATGCTCGTGCATGAGGCCATGCAATACAAACCGGCGGCACTGATCGCAGTTGCACTGATCGCGTTCGCCGCGCTGACCAAGGCCGCACAGTTGCCGTTTTCCAAGTGGCTGCTCGGCGCCATGGTCGCGCCTACGCCTTCCTCTGCACTCCTGCACAGTGCGACGATGGTCAAGGCCGGCATTTATATTCTGTTCCGTCTTGCCCCGGCAATGAGCGGAAAACTCAGCGGAAACATGGTCGCCTTTATCGGCGGCTTTACATTCCTCGCCGCGTCGTTTATGGCGATAGCGCAGAGTGACGCGAAGAAGGTTCTCGCCATGTCGACCATCTCGAACCTCGGGCTGA
The DNA here is from genome assembly GCA_036453165.1 of Eubacteriales bacterium. Lineage (GTDB taxonomy): Bacteria > Bacillota > Clostridia > Lachnospirales > Lachnospiraceae > Bilifractor. Next base: position 74,591 of record JAZHVR010000001.1, read on the forward strand.
TGGTCGCCTGCGCGGGCGTGGGACGGCCGGAGACAATCTGGGCCGGTGTGTTCCTCATGATTTTTCACGCGATCAGCAAGTCGCTTCTGTTCCAGGATGTCGGAGCGACGGAGAACTCACTTCATTCGAGAGATATTGAGGAAATGCAGGGGCTGGTGTACAGACTGCCGAAGCTCGCGATCATCATGTTCATCGGTATCTGCGGTATGTATCTCGCGCCGTTCGGCATGCTTATTTCCAAGTGGGCAGCCCTGAAGGCGTCTGTTGATGAGCAGAATATCCTTCTTGTTTTCTTTATCTGCTTTGGTTCGGCGACGACATCATTCTACTGGACCAAGTGGCTCGGAAAGCTCATCGCCCATTCGACAAAGCCGGTGATTAAAGATATCACGAAGAAAAATGAGATGATCTCGCTCACGGTTCATTCCGTGATGATGATCGTTATCTGCGCGCTGTTCCCGTTCCTTTCCAGGATATATGTGGACCCGCTCGTGGCGGAAATGTTCGGAAGCTATGATCAGGTTATCTCCAACGGCGTCCTTTACCTGCTGGTGATTCTGATCCTGTTCTTCTTCGCGGTGCCTGTCTTCGCCTACATGATGAACCGGAAGATGGCGATGAACCGGAAGCTTTCGTATATGAACGGTATCAATACGGGCAACAATGACGCATTCACCGATTCGTTCGGCAATGAGAAGAAGCTCGTCGTTGCCAATCTTTATTTCAAAAATACTTTTGGCCAGCGGAAGCTGATGATCCCGAGTGAGATCATCGCTGCGACAGTGATCATTGTGATGATGGCAATGGTGTTAGGAGGCGCGATATGACAACTGAGTATAAAGTGATTCTGGTCATTTGTTATGTTCTCCTCGCGCCGGTGATCGGCTCGCTTCTCGTCGGGTGCGACAGAAAAATCAGCGCGCGAATGCAGCGCCGTGTGGGCCCGCCAATTCTGCAGCCGGTGTATGACGTGGTCAAGCTTTTTAAAAAGCAGGTTATCGGCGTCGACAGGTCACAGGCGTTTCTGCTTGAATCCTATATGGTTATGACGATCATCACCGGATGTCTGTTCTTTGCCGGGGTGGATCTGCTGATGGTGTTTTTTATCCTGACGACATCTTCTGTTTTTCTGTATCTCGCCGTCGTCGTGACGGGCTCCCCGATGAGTTCCATGGGAGCACAGCGTGAGCTTGTCCAGGATATGGCTGTCGAGCCGGCACTGCTCCTGACGGCCGTCGGCTTTTACCTCGCGACCGGCACCTTTGAAATAGACGGGATCATCTCGCAGCCGGTGAGCGCGATCGCAAAGATGCCGGGATTTTTCGCATCACTTGTCTTCGTGCTGACGATCAAGATGCGGAAGTCTCCGTTTGACACGTCACAGTCGTCGCACGCGCATCAGGAACTCGTCAAGGGTATTACGACCGAGATGGGCGCCAGGAATCTGGCGATGTTTGAGATCACGGAGTGGTATGAGACGATCCTCATGCTCTCGGTTCTGGCCGTCTTCATTATCAACAGCAGCCCGATCAGTATTCTCGCGGCGGTTCTGGTGATCCTCGCAGTTTACTTCGTCGAGATCCTGATCGACAATACCTGTGCGCGTCTGAAATGGAAGGATATGCTTATCCTTTCGTGGACGGTCACACTTGTCTGCGCGGGCGTAAATCTGATTGTTCTGATGATGATCTGAGTTTTTTGCGGAGGAAAAATCAATGGCAAAAGTGAAACGGTCGCCGTGGATCCTTCACTACGACGGATCCAGCTGCAACGGCTGTGATATAGAGGTTCTGGCGACGATGACGCCGGTGTACGATGCTGAGCGCCTCGGCGTGGAAAATACGGGAGACCCGATGCAGGCGGATATTCTGCTGATCACGGGCGGCATAAATACGCAGAATGCGCCGGTGGTAAAGCAGCTGTATGATCAGATGCCGCGTCCCAAGGTGGTCGTGGCGGTCGGCATCTGCGCGTGCACGGGCGGTGTCTTTAAGGACTGTTACAATATTCTCGGCGGCGCCGACAAGGTGATCCCGGTGGATATCTATGTGCCGGGCTGCGCGGCGCGGCCGCAGTCGATCATCGACGGTATCATTAAGGCGCGTGACCTGTTCCAGAAGAGATCAGATGAGCACGACGCCCTGATGAAGGAGAAAAAAGAGAAGGGAGGCAGATCATGACTGCTGTCAATCCGGTGGAAACATATGTGGATGTGCCTCTCAGCGAGCTGCTGATCACGGTGATGCGGAAAAGGCAGGAAAATCTCCGCCTGGTGCAGATCTGCTGTTCCGTTGTGCAGAATCAGTATGAGGTCATCTATTCTTTTACAAACGACGATACTTATGAGCTGACAAATCTCAGGGTGATGGTCGGACTTAATGAGACCATTCCGAGTATCTGCGATTCGTATCCTTATGCAAATTACTATGAGAATGAGATGTCGGAGCTCTTCGGTCTCTCGATCGAGCTGATCGACGGTGATTACCACGGGAAGTTCTACAGGATCCAGGAAGAGGCGCCGCTTCTGAACAAGAAGGCGAAAGAGGCGAAGGCCGTGGAGGCGGAGGAGATCCGCAAGGCGGCTGAAGAGGCGGCTCATATGCCGGCTGCAGATGAAATGTCAGATGACGGTGGAACTGCAGCAGGTCAGAATGCAGATGCTGCGGCGGATCAGAAAACCACAGCTGCGGCAAATCCGGAAATCAAGATCGTGAAGAAAAAAGGAGGCGGCGAATAATGGGCAAGAAGAGTGTCATTCCTTACGGACCCCAGCATCCGGTGCTTCCGGAACCCGTCCATCTGGACCTCGTGGTTGAGGATGAGGTGGTCGAGGAAGCGATTCCGAATATCGGATTTATCCACAGAGGTCTTGAGGGACTTGTGGAGAAGAGGGATTTTAATGAAATGGTCTATGTGGCAGAGCGCACGTGCGGCATCTGCTCATTCGGCCACGGCATGGGCTACTGCGAAGCCGTGGAAAAGGTCATGAACGTTGAGGTTCCTGAGCGCGCGAAGTTTCTGCGAACGATCTGGATGGAACTCTCCCGCATGCATTCTCATCTGCTCTGGCTCGGCCTCACCGCCGACGCGTTCGGCTTTGAGAGCCTGTTTTATGAGTGCTGGCGCATCCGCGAGCATGTGCTGGATATGCTCGAAAATACGACGGGCGGCCGGCTGATTTTTTCAGTGAACCAGATCGGCGGCGTCCACAGGGATCTGAATGAAGATCAGATCCGCTATCTGAAAGAAACGCTGGACGTGATCGAGAAGGATGTAAAAAATGCGGAAAAAACACTGTTCGGAGATTCGACGGTGCAGAAGCGGACGAGAGGTATCGGTGTCCTCTCCAGGCAGGAGGCACACGATCTCGGGGCAGCGGGGCCTTTTGCACGTGCGAGCGGGCTGAAATATGATATGCGGCTGACCGGCTATGAAGCATACGGGAAGCTGGATTTTGAGCCGATCATTTCGGACGAGGGCGACTGCTATGCGAGGATCCTCGTCAGGACGAAGGAAATCTATCAGTCGATCCAGCTGATCCGCCAGGCGCTCGATATGCTTCCGGCCGGCGACATTAATGTGCCGGTGAAGGGCTTTCCGAACGGCGAGGCCATGGTCAGGATCGAGCAGCCGAGAGGCGAGGCAATTTACTATGTGAACGGCGAGAATTCAAAGTTTCTCGACCGGTTCAGAATAAGGACGCCCACCTTCGCGAACCTGCCTGCCCTTTGCAAAATGCTGCAGGGCGCGAATTACGCTGACGTGGGCATACTGATCGTTAGTATTGATCCGTGCATCAGCTGCACAGAGCGATAAGGAGGCATGCGATCATGAGTATTATGACTTTTAAAGGCGCCGTGCTTGCCAACCTGTTCAAGAAGCCGGTGACGACCAAATATCCCGAGGAGCCGATCAGGTTCCCGGAGGGGAGCAGAGGACATATCGAGATCGATATTGACAAGTGCATCTCCTGCACGCTCTGCGCCCTGAACTGCCCGTCCGGTGCGATCAAGGTGGATCGGAAGGCGAGGACCTGGGAGATCAACAGGATGGACTGCGTTCAGTGTGGATACTGCACGATCAAGTGTCCGAAGAAGTGCCTGCGCATTGTGCCGGGATACACGACGCCGGACGAAGCGAAGCTGGTCGACCGCTATGAGCGGCCGCCGGAACCGCCGAAACCTGAAGCTGCGGCAAAGCCGGCTGGTGCGAAGAACGCAGCTGGTGATAAGGTGGCAGCGGCACAACCGGAAAATGCAAAGGCGGCAGCCGCAAAACCCGCGGAGGGTAAGTAATCATGTGTGTAGCATTGCCGGGAACGGTGATAAAGATCGACAGAAAAACAAATACGGCGACGGTCGATTTTTCGGGAAACCAGGTGAAGGCGAGGACCGGACTTGTTCCTGTTGATATTGGCGACAGGGTTCTTGTTCACGCCGGGTGCGTGATGCAGAAGCTGAGTGAAACGGAGGCGGAGGAGATTGCCTCGCTTCTGGCCGAAATGGATGAGGTCTGAGAATGGCGGATCTGGAATCAGTGAAGAAATATCTGAAGACCTATGACGGCCCGGAGATGTACATCATGGAGGTCTGCGGAAGCCACACGGCTGCGATCTCGAGGAATGGCATCCCGTCGCTGCTGTCTCCTTATATTCATCTGATATCCGGCCCCGGCTGTCCGGTCTGCGTCACGCCTTCATCCTATGTGGACAGGCTGATCGGACTTGCGGAACAAAAGGACACCTGCGTGGTGACCTTCGGGGATCTGATCCGCGTCCCGGGCAGCCGCGACAGTCTGGCTGTGGCGAGGGGCCGCGGCGCGCGCGTCGAAATGGTCTATTCTCCTATGGACGTCATCCCCATGGCTGAAAAAGAGCCGGAGACGACATTTGTCTTTGCGGCGGTGGGATTTGAGACGACGACGCCGGTCTATGCGCTTCTGCTTAAGGAAGCGATCGGGAAGGGAATCAGAAACATCCGTCTCCTCACGGCGCTGAAAACGATGCCGCCTGTGGTGAGCTGGCTCTGTGAGAGCGGTTCACCCGTGAACGGTTTTCTCGCACCGGGCCACGTCTGTGCGGTGACGGGGTACCGAGCCTATGAGCCGATCGCTGAGACGTATTCTGTGCCGTTCGGCGTATCCGGTTTTACCGGGGCAGAACTGCTGATCGCGCTCTGCGGGATCGTCAGGAACAGCGGACGCGGCGTGGTGAAAAATTATTACCCGTCGGTGGTCACGCGTGATGGAAACACGGCAGCACAGGCGGTCATTGATGAATTTTTTGAGCCGGCTCCGGCCGTCTGGCGCGGGATCGGCATGATTCCGGGATCAGGAAGAGTTCTTCGGGAAAAGTACCGCGATTTTGACGCCGGAAGCTATGATCTCACCGAGGATAACAAAATGAATCAGGCGTGCCGCTGTGACCAGGTGCTGACAGGGAAGATCCGCCCATATGAGTGCCCTCTGTTTGGAAAAATATGCACGCCGATGACCCCTCAGGGCGCGTGTATGGTGTCGCAGGAGGGAAGCTGTTTTTCGTATCTCTCCAGCGGGCGGCGTGACTGAGGACTTTCATACCAGGATGACGCCGTACAGAACAGTTAGTGTGGAGTATTGTTGATATGTGCGCAGAAGTGGATAGGCAGGTATATGCATCAATCTGTGTGCGGGCGGGATGGAGCAGAGTATGGATCAGGTGATAACGACGGCTCACGGCAGCGGCGGAAGCGCGACCGGAGAGCTGATCAGAGATATTTTTGCAGGGGAATTTCACGATGAGATGGATGATGCGGCCGTCGTCAACGGCAGCGGAAGGATTGCCCTCACGACAGACAGCTTCGTTGTCACGCCTCAGGTGTATAAGGGCGGTGATATCGGACGGCTTGCCGTGTGCGGGACCGTCAATGATCTTCTGATGCGTGGGAGCCGGCCGTCTTATCTGACAGCCGGCTTTATTCTCGAGGAAGGTGTGCCGTTTTCTCTTCTGAAAAAGGTGGCTCATTCGATGGCGGAGACTGCAGCCGAGGCCGGTGTGCGCATCGTCGCGGGGGACACGAAGGTCGTCGAGGGCCGGCCCTCCGGTGGAAACGGCGGCTCATCAGGCTCCGCTAATGGGGGATCGCAGACGGCGAATATTTATATCAACACCGCGGGCTGTGGCCTCATGGGCGCCTGGGACGGGCCCGGATCCGGCGCTGAATCTGGATCAGACGATCCTCGGGACATCTCGGCAGAAAGTTCAGTGCCCGGCGACGCGATCATCGTCTCGGGGACGATGGGCGATCATCACGCCACGATCCTCGGTGCGAGAATGGGAATTGATGTCAGCACGGAGAGTGACAATGCGCCGCTCACAGATATGGTCGGAAACCTGATGACCTCGGGCATCCGCGTGCACACGATGAGGGATATCACGCGGGGCGGACTGGGAACGGTGCTGAAGGAGCTGGCTGAGGCGTCCGGACACGTTTTTATGATCCGGGAGGAGAGCATCCCCGTCGCACCCGCCGTCCGGGATTTCTGTCGCATGATGGGGCTGGATCCCCTGTATATGGGTAACGAGGGAAAGATGGTCTGTATCGTGGATAAAAGAGATGCGGATCGCGCGCTCCAGATCATCCGCCAGTCGCGGTACGGAGAGAACGCATCTGTCATCGGAAAAGTCTGTGACCCAGCGACCGCCGGCTTCTCCAAAGGAGAGGTGATCATGAAGACCCTGATCGGCGGCGAGAGGAGCATCGGCGTACTGCAGGGCGAGGGCCTGCCGCGGATCTGCTGATCCTGCGGTGCAGAAATAACTGAAATGCTGTCTGTCCATCTGTTCTTGTGAAATTTATACAAAGACGAGATGAGAGATTTGTTAAACCTTAGGGTTTGAAAATCGGGCATGAATTGACTATAGTATTTTTATAAACGAAAACGGTTCAGGTTGTTACTGTTGAATCAGGCAAGACTGAGTATTACGTCAAAGGTTCTTTGACGGATGCTTGGTCTTTTTTTTTTTCGCAAACAGCGAGTCACATCCGCTCACGCGACAGCGTTCTGATTTTTTACAGGGGATATTCGGGTAAGAGATATGCGGATAACAAAGGTCATCAACAACAATGTGGTCCTCGCCTCAGAAGGTGTGGGGCGGGAAGTGATCCTGACGGGCAGGGGAATCGGTTTTAAAAAGCATGCAGGGGATCTTGTCTATGTCAGGGGAGATGTAAAAATCTACCGCACGACAGGACCGGAAACGAACCAGTTCCGGGAACTCGCAGATGAAATCTCTCCGCTCTACCGTGATATTGCATCCGACATCATCGATGACGCCGAGGAGACGCTCGGCGGAACACTTTCCAGGAGTGTCTACCTCACCCTCACGGAGCATATCGCCGGTGCGATCGAGAGGGCAAAGCACAATCAGCTTTTCTCGAATAATCTTCTCTGGGAGATCCAGAAGTTCTATCCGAAGGAGTTCGAAGTCGCAAAGCGGGGCATGCAGGAAATAAAAAAGAGGACTGGAGTGTCCCTTCCGGACGATGAAGCCGGGTTTGTCGCGATGCACCTCATCAACAGCGAGGTTGAAGGGAGCGACGTAAAAAATGCGGGTTCCTGGCCGGAAATGATCAAAGACATCATTAACATCGTCCGGTTCAGCATGAAGGTAGATATCGATGAGAACAGCATCGCCTTTGAGCGGTTTGTGACACATATCAAATTTTTCCTGCAGCGGGCCATCGGCAATGTGCTGAATGCGCAAGATGGAATGCTTGATTCGTTTCCGGATTACGTCGAAAAACATCCGAAGGAGTACCAGACGGCCGGCCGCATTGCTTCGTATATTAAGGCGAAGATAGGCCGCGATGTGCCGGAGGATGAGAAATTTTACCTGACGCTCCACATTACAAGGCTGTGCAGCGGACAGAAAAAAGCTGAATAAATTTGTTTGATATCTTTTTCATGGACGCATGAAGAAGTTTGTATCGCGCGATTGCAGTAATAAATGTTTTTTCATCAAATTCATTGTCAATGGGAGGAATTGATCAATCATGGCAAGCAAGTATGACGGACTCGCCCGGATCATTGTCCAGAATGTGGGCGGGCGCGATAACATTGAATCAATCACACACTGCATCACGAGACTCCGCTTCAGATTAAAGGACGAGTCGAAGGCAAATACCGATATCTTAAAGGACACCGACGGCGTTATGACCGTCATCAGCTCTGGCGGTCAGTATATGGTTGTCATCGGCAATCAGGTGCCTCAGGTTTACGACGCAGTGATCCAGGTGGGACATTTGCAGGACAAAGCTCAGGCTCCGGAAGGGGCAGATTCTGATGAGCCGAAGAAAAAGCAGAATCCTCTTAATGCATTCATCAGTATCGTCACAGGTGTGTTTACTCCGCTGCTCGGGGTTATGTGCGCCTGTGGTATTCTGAGAGGTATTCTTGCACTGTGCACGGCGATCGGCGTCATGGATGCTTCCGGAGGAACCTATAACATCCTCTATTCGATCGGAGATGCGGTTTTCTATTTTATGCCTGTTTTGCTCGGTCTTACATCGGCGAGGCGTTTTGGTCTTCCGGATATGGAAGGACTCCTCATCGGTCTGGCTCTCGTATACCCGTACATGACGGACGGAACACACGATATCTCCAATCTGTTCCACATTCCGGTTATCGCACCGTCCACTGGGAATTACGCATCAACGGTCCTGCCCGTCATCTGCGCGGTGGCGTTTGCGGCGTGGTTTGAGAAAAAGTACAAGGATCATATTCCAGATACGATAAAGCTCTTTGCCGTTCCGCTTATTACCTGTACGGTCACCTTTGCCCTGACGATCTGGATCATCGGACCCATCACGGCATACGCATCAGACGCGATCGGAACATTCTTCCTGTGGCTCGCAGATCTGTCTCCGATCCTCATGGGCGCCCTCGTCGGTTTCCTGTGGCAGATCCTGGTTATGTTCGGTCTCCACTGGGCTCTTATTCCGATTGCACTCTCTAATATTCAGACTCTCGGTTCAGATGTCATCCTTGTCGCAATGTTCTGCACGACATTCGCCCAGACCGGCGCCTGCATCGGCATCTGGATGAAGACAAAAGATAAGAAGATCAAGAGGCTCTGTCCGCCGGCCATCATCTCAGGACTCGCCGGTGTCACCGAACCCGCGATCTACGGTATTACGCTTCCGAAGAAGGCCCCGTTCTTCCGCACCTGCGCTGTCGCTGGTATCGGAGGAGCTTTCCTCGTCGCATCCGGTGTCCGCTGCTATGTAATGGCAGGACTTGGCGTATTCGGATATACTGCATATATCGGCACAGATGGAAATATGTCTGGTATGATTACAGCCATCGTCATCTCTCTCATTGCGATCGCGGCTTCCATGATTCTGGAGCTGATCTTCTACAAGGATGCTCCGGAAAAGAAGGATGAAAAGAAAATAACGGCTGAATCCTCTGCGGCTTCAGACAAAGCAGAGACCATCGTGGCACCGGTTTCTGGTGAAAAAATCGCCCTCTCCGATGTCAATGACGGCGCATTTAACAGCGGAGCGCTCGGCCAGGGACTCGCAATTGTTCCGGATAACGGAAAAGTTTATGCTCCCTGTGACGGGACGGTAACTACTTTCTTCCCGACAGGCCATGCGATCGGCATCACGTCTGATAAGGGAGCAGAACTTCTCATTCATGTCGGCATGAACACCGTAGCATTGGAGGGAAAAGGCTTTACACCTGAGGTGAAACAGGGCGATACTGTGAAGAAAGGAGATCTTCTTCTCGAGGTCGACATTGATGCTGTGAAGGCAGCCGGGTATGATATTACGACACCTGTCATCGTGACGAATGCAGAGGATTATGCAGATATTGTTCCGGCTGAACCCGGCAAGGTACAGGCAGGAGATGAGATCATCAGTCTGCTCTGATCCGGACACTTAAAGAGCAGTATGGCAACGGAAGGTATTTCTGAAAAGGAGACGAAGTATGAAAACATTCAAAAAAGACTTTCTGTGGGGCGGTGCGGTGGCCGCCAACCAGTTTGAAGGCGCGTGGGATGTGGACGGCAAAGGTGATTCTGTGCCGGATCACTGCACCGTGGGCTCGGCGACGAGCCCGAAGTGGGTGACAGAGCATTTCAAAGAGGGAACTTTGTACCCGAGCCGCGAGGCCAGCGATTTTTATCACCATTACAAGGAAGATATTGCCCTGATCCATGAGATGGGCTTCAGGGTCTTCCGCCTGTCCATCAACTGGACCAGGATATTTCCGACCGGAATGGAGGCAGAGCCCAACGAGAAGGGGCTTCAGTTCTATGACAACGTGTTTGACGAGCTCAGAAAATACGGGATTGAGCCGCTTGTCACGCTTTCTCACTATGAGCTCCCGTACGCACTTGTTGAAAAATACAACGGCTGGGCGGGGAGAGAAGTCATTGACTGTTTCGTCCGTTACGCGGAATGCGTTCTCGACCGCTATCACGACAAAGTAAAGTATTTCCTCACCTTCAATGAGATTAACTCCGGCACGAAGCCGATGGGCACCCTCCTCTCCCTCGGCACCATCAAAGGATATACGGGACCGACTACGGAGCTTCCGGATGAGCCCGCCGTGCGTTTCCAGGCGCTGCACCATCAGTTCGTCGCGAGTGCCATCGTCGTGAAATACGCGCATGACCACTATCCGGATGTAAAGATGGGCGACATGAATATCATGTCCACCATGTATCCTCTGACCTGCAGCCCGGATGATGTCATCGAATGGCAGAGGGAAAATGAGATGATGAACTGGTTCTGTTCGGATATTCAGATCCGTGGCAGTTATCCATCCTATGCGGACCGTTATTTTGAGGAGCACGGGGTAGAAGTAAAGAAAGAGCCCGGAGATGACGAGATTCTGAAGCAGGGAACCGTCGATTTTTATACCTGCTCCTACTATATGTCTTCCTGCATCAGCGCAAAGGACAAGAGCGCCGGAACCGGGAACCTGATCGCGGGCGTGAAGAACCCATATCTCAAGTCCTCTGACTGGGGCTGGCAGATTGACCCGCAGGGCCTCAGATATTCCCTGAATGAGATATATCAGCGCTATCAGATCCCGGTCATGGTCGTCGAGAATGGCCTCGGTGCCTACGATAAGAAGGAGGCGGACGGCTCTGTTCATGACAGCTATCGCATCGACTATCTCCGGGAACATATCCGGGCGATGAAGGAGGCCGTCGCCGACGGCGTGGACCTCATGGGCTACACACCCTGGGGCTGCATAGATCTTGTCTCGGCCTCGACCGGAGAGATGGCAAAGCGCTATGGCTTTATTTTCGTCGATAAGTACGACGACGGCACAGGTACCCTTGCACGCTCGAAAAAAGATTCCTTTTACTGGTATAAGAAGGTCATTGCGTCGAACGGTGAGGATATCGACTGATCAGAAAAAATTGAGAAATCGATTACTTGAGATGAATTCTGAAATGAGATAAAATTAAAAAATAATGAAGTAATGAATGCTGGTTATTAAGACTGATCAGGAGGAAACGATGAAGCTGTTTATTGATGATGCGCATGTCCGGGAAATTGAAAGACTCATCGACCTGTATCCGATCGATGGTGTCACTACAAATCCTTCGATCCTTTCCAGGATCGATCAGAATCCTGCCGATACACTGCGCCAGATCCGCGAGGTGATCGGACAGGACAGGCTGTTGTTCGTTCAGGCCGTGCCGAAGGATACTGAGGGCATGGTAAAGGACGCGGAGGCGATCGTGAGGGCTTTTGGACCGAATACGATTGTAAAAATCCCCGCGACACCAGCCGGGTTCAAGGCTATCCGCATTTTAAAGGAGGAAAAGATTCCGACCTGCGGCACCGTTGTTTATATGCCTTTTCAGGCGTATCTGGCTGCTAAGGCAGGAGCGGTTTATGTAGCTCCGTATGTCAACCGCATCGACAATATGGGATATGACGGAATTTCCACCGTGAAAGTTATGCAGGACATCCTGGTAAATAATCATATGGATACTGAGGTGCTTGCGGCTTCTTTCAGAAACAGTCAGCAGGTACTGGCTTTATGTCAGTATGGAGTGGGCGCTGCGACGGCTTCTCCTTCAGTTATCGATTCTTTTGTTAAGAACGCTGCCGTCGACGAAGCTGTTGAAGATTTTATCCATGATTTTGAAAAAGTGGCGCCAGGAAAAACAATGGCGGATCTTTTGTGAGCAGTTTTTAATCGCAGATAAGGCCTTTTCTGACAGAAAGTCAGAAGAGGTCTTTTTTTGCGTTTTTTCCGCCTGCAGCGCAGCATGAAACGAATTATTACTAACAAATACTGAGAGAAATATGACAGAAATTAAAACACAAGATATAGTTTTTGAAATGAAAATGTAAACAATATATTGTTGCCTGGCCATTCTCTCTGTGTTATACTCTACGTTGCACGCCGGTTCTTGATCCGGCAATGGGTAATGAAGATCAGATAAGCAGTAAAGGGGAAAAATATGGGCAGTCAGAATGATGAAAACGCGCTGATGAATACGATCTGGGAGCGGAAGTACAGGTATAACGGTGAGTCTTATGATGAATGGCTCGACCGCGTTTCCGGGAAAAATCCGAAGGTGCGTGAGCTGATAAAGGATCACAAGGCTCTTTTTGGAGGCAGGACTCTTGCAAATCGCAACACCGGGAAGAAGGCTACCTATTCAAACTGCTATTCTCTCGGTTTTATCGGCGATTCACTCGACGAGATCATGCAGGCCAACACGGATATTGCGCGCACATTTAAGGCGCAGGGAGGACAGGGACTTTCACTGTCACACATCCGCCCGAAGGGATCGCCAATCCAGAATGGACAATTCTATTCTGACGGAATTCTGCCGTTCATGAAGATTTTTAACCAGACGACGGCATCCATCTCACAGGGCGGAGCGCGCAAGGGCGCTCTGATCATGACATTAAACGCCAAGCATAAAGAGGTAGATACGTTCATCCACTGCAAGGCAAACGATGATCAGATCACGAAGGCGAACCTGTCTCTCGAGCTCGACGATGATTTTATGCGGGCCGCAGAAGAGGGGAAAGCTCTCGAGGTAAAGGACAAATGGGGAGATTATACGATTGAGCCGCGCGAGATCCTGCGGTCGGCGGCGGAAAACGCCTGGGACTGGGGAGAGCCCGGATGTATTTTCACGAACCGTTTCCGCAACTACAACATTATGGAGAAGGATCCGGCTTATCAGATTGAAAGCTGCAATCCCTGCGGTGAACAGCCCCTTCCGGCCGGCGGTGCCTGCAATCTCGCGAGCATCAATCTCTCGGCATATGTCGTCAATCCTTTTGAGAAAGATGCCTACCTGAACATGAGCAAAGAGGACGGTGTCCTCGCGGCGGTCGACACAATGGTCGAGGCACTTGATGAGGTTCTCGATGAGAACCTGGCAAATCATCCTCTTGAGAAGCAGCGTGAGATGGCCCGGGACTATAGGAATGTCGGTCTTGGTATCATGGGCATGGGCGATATGCTGATCATGCTCGGTCTCACCTATGGTTCAAAGGCTTCGCTCAAGTTTATGGACGACACGATGAACCAGATTTATCGCCAGGCAGTCCTGACCTCGAACCGTCTCGCTAAGGAAAAGGGAAAGTTCCCGAAGTATACGGAAGCTGTCTGGGACAGCGAAATCATGCGCAGCCATTTTTCCGATGAGGAGATCAGCGAGCTCAAGAAGGACGGCATCCGCAACTGCTCCCTTCTGTCGATCGCTCCGTCGGGATCGATTGCGACCATGCTCAATATCAGCACGGGCTCTGAGCCGAATTTCGCATTCCACTACATGCGCAAAACAGAGTCCCTGAACGGCGACGTACCGACATATTACAAGGTTTACACCGGCATCGCCGAGAAGTATATGAAGCACATCGGTGCCGGAAAGAAGGAAAATGTGAAGAATCCGGAGCTTCCGGACTGCTTTGTCGCTGCGGGAGACATCCCGTGGAAACAGCGTGTCGACATGCAGGCTGTGCTCCAGAAGCATGTGGACACCGGCATTTCCAGCACGGTCAATCTTCCCGAGAACGCGACCGTTGAAGATGTCATGAATCTCTTCATCTACGCGTGGAAAAAGGGCTGCAAGGGCATTACCGTATTCCGCGACAACTGCCGCAGGATCGGTATCCTGACAAAGGACGAGCCGAAGAAACAGTCTTCCGGAAATGAGGCAGCGGATAAGAAGGGCGCTGAAGCTCCTGCTGACGCTGCGGGCGACAGAAAGGCAGAAGGCGCGGCAGCGGATGTGCCGAAAGGCCCGAAGCGCGGCGAGATCCTTCCGCCGGATGATTCCTGCATCGGTCTCAAGAGGACGATCACGACAGGCTGTGGCACACTCCACATCGAGGCCTTCTTCCGACCGGAGGATGGAAGCCTCTATGAGACATATTTTTCAAAGGGAAGCACGGGCGGATGCAACTCATTCATGACGGGGCTTTCCCGTATGGTCTCACTCGCCGCGAGAGGCGGTGTTCCATTTGAAAAGATCATTGATCAGCTGCAGAGTACAATCCCGTGTGTATCCTACGTATCACGTCACGTGACAAAGGGTGATACCTCGCGCGGAACCTGCTGCCCGTCAGCTATCGCTTTTGCTCTGACCGATATGCACAACCAGATCATACGTATGCTCAAGTTCTCTCCGGATATTGCCGATGAGGCAAATGTAGAGACCGAAGACAGCGGCACGCGCAGAGCCTGCCCGGACTGCGGCAATGAGGATCTGGTTTACACGAACGGCTGTATTATCTGCCCGAAATGCGGGTGGAGCAGGTGTGACTGAAACGCACCGGAAATTAAATAATGACATAATGAATGCGCTGTTGGAGATGGGCTCTGGCAGCGCATTCGTTTTATCTGAACGCATTTCATCCCGAACATACAAGGCACTTCCAGCCGCATACCATCCGCAGCAGTCGGCACTTAATGAGTCCAAGCGATAGCGAAGGACGAAGTTACGTGCCGTTACTGCGAGGACGAGCGGGAGCGTGTTGCGGCGGAAGTGCCTTGTGTTATTGAGATTGTAGAGATCTGGTAACGTCTGAATTGTAACAGCCCATATAGGAATTCAGGTTCTGGTCTTGACAAAAAATTAACGGAAGCTAAACTTTAACAAGGAGATAGTATTTCCTTCAAAGGAAAACTGTACTCTTGTCATGCGATGTTATTTCGATTGTCTTTTTACGTACGTATCCGACCAATACTTTTGGCGGGTAACGATCTGAGAAAGGAGGACAATAGGAAATGACACTTACTATGCTTAAAGGCAAAATCCATCGGGCAACTGTCACGCAGGCCGCCCTCGATTATGTAGGTTCCATCACGATCGACCAGGATCTCATGGATGCTGCGGGCATCCGCGAATATGAGCGCGTCGAGATCGCTGATGTGGACAATGGCAGCAGATTTGCCACCTATGTGATCGCAGGAGAAGCCGGCAGCGGACTTATCTGTCTGAACGGCGCTGCCGCGAGGTGTGCAAGCACAGGAGACAAGGTTATCATCATGTCTTACTGCGAACTGACACCAGAAGAAGCGGAGCGTCACAGGCCCAAGGTCGTCTTTGTCGACGAATCCAATCATATAAGCCGTGTCACCGAGTACGAGAAGCACGGCCGTCTTCAGGATATGTAAGGAACAGCCTTTCATATCTGTCTGATCTATTAACACATCTGATCTGAAATAACAGCACGCACAAGGTACGTCTATCTTCATGTAATTATCCGCAGTACTGATTTTTTCATGACTACAGGAGGAAAAAATGAAGACCACAGACAAAATCAGAGAAGTAAGATCCATTGTAAAGCAGTGGAAAAAAGAAGGACTCACCATCGGTCTCGTGCCGACGATGGGATTTTTGCATGAAGGACATGCGAGTCTCATCCGCAAGGCACATGAGCAGAACGACCGGGTTGTCGTTTCGGACTTCGTCAATCCGACGCAGTTTGGACCGAATGAGGACCTGGCAAAATATCCGCGTGATTTCGACCGCGACTGCAGGCTCTGTGAAGAGATGGGCGCAGATCTCGTTTTTCACCCGGAACCTTCAGAGATGTATCATGATCCCCACACCTATGTAAATATTGATACGCTTTCCGAGACACTGTGCGGAGTCACACGCCCGATCCATTTCCGCGGCGTATGCACGGTCGTATCAAAATTGTTCAATATTGTGACGCCGGACCGCGCTTACTTCGGACAGAAGGACGCACAGCAGCTCGCAATCATCCGCAAAATGGTGATCGATCTCAACTTTGACATCGAGATCGTCGGCTGCCCGATCGTCCGCGAGGCCGATGGGCTGGCAAAATCCTCGAGAAACACGTATCTGTCGCCGGAAGAGAGAAAAGCGGCACTCTGCCTGTCACACGCGGTGAAAAAGGGGCAGGAGATCATCCACAAGGACATCGACGCCCAGGAAGTCATAGACGCGATGAAGGCGGTCATTGAGGCGGAGCCCCTCGCAAAAATCGATTATGTCTCGGTTGTCGATGCACTGGATATGCAGCCCGTTGAAAAAGTCGACCGCAATGTGCTTGTGGCGATGGCCGTCTATATCGGTAAGACGAGACTGATTGACAACTTCTCATACGAGGTGAACTGAGATGAAAAAAGCTGCCAAGATCATCAGTTTTCTGAGTGTGAATATTGGATTTATTATTATCATCTGCTCGATCATCGCGTTTCTCGCGCCGGATACGATCAGCTGGACCGTGCAGTACACCTCAGTTTTTCTGGGGCTGGCGATGTTCGGCATGGGTCTGACTATTCATCCGTCAGACTTCAAGGTCATCCTTGAGCGGCCGAAGGCCATTCTGCTCGGGGCCATCTGCCAGTATACGATCATGCCATTTACGGCCTGGGTGCTGTGTATGCTGCTCCGGCTGCCGGATGATATTGCACTCGGCGTCATTCTTGTCGGCTGCTGTCCGGGTGGAACGGCGTCTAATGTCATCACCTATATTGCCGGCGGAGATGTCGCGCTGTCTGTAGGAATGACGATCGTCTCAACGCTGATCGCACCGCTTGCCACACCGGCGCTCACCTATCTCTATGCCGGTGCCTGGGTTGAGGTTTCCTTCCCGGCAATGGTGCTTTCCGTGGTGAAAATTGTCCTGATCCCGGTCGTTCTCGGCATTGTGCTCAACATGATCTTTTCTAAATACATTGAAAAGATCAAGGGCATTCTTCCGCTGATCTCCGTTGTGGCCATTGTCATGATTATCGGAGGCATCGTTGCGGTCAACCGGGACAAGCTGCTTCAGAGCGGTCTCATCACACTTGTGGCTGTCATGCTGCACAATGTGATCGGCATGGCCCTGGGCTACCTGGTGGCGCGTGTGTTCGGCTGCAATTACAGCCAGACGACAGCGATCTCCATTGAGGTGGGCATGCAGAACAGCGGCCTGGCCGTATCGCTCGCAACCGTCAACTTTGCATCGAATCCGCTGGCAACTCTGCCGGGCGCGATCTTCAGTGTATGGCACAACATTTCCGGTTCGATTTTTGCCAGTATCCGGAGAAAACAGGCAGTCAGGATGAAAAAAGCAGAAGCTGCCTGAGAAAGGCAGATGGCTGAAAAAGTAATACGGGCGGCTCTATGGAGCCGCCCGCACTAAGAAAGGGAAGGAGAAATTTTTTTGAGGTGTTGCTTTGTTTTCTATAATTCACAGGATACCGGGAAAATGTGTCCTGATTTCATATTTCTTGTGAAAACTCTGTGAAATCCTCAGATCCAGATCTCTTTTCCTTTTCCTGATCCGAGTTCGAAGTGGTATTTGACGATTCCCAGGTCGGTTTTCGTGTAAAAACCGAAGCCGGATACTTTTGCACTGACTTTGTCGCCATTTCTGGTAAACATGAACTTCTGCTGATTGATCGCCGTCGGCGCAAGAAGGGCAGCCTCAAGTCCTCCCTTATACCAGTCCGGATCGCCGTCTTTGTAATCACTGATCTCTGAAAGAGTCTTTACTTTATGCGCTGTTCCCTGTGTTTTTCCGTACCCGAGAGCGATCACCATGTAACGCTTTTCACCGGGTGCGATCACACCGTGTGATTTGCCTTTTTTGTAGGTCATCGCGACCCAGCAGGAATTGATGCCTAGTGTCTGTGCCAGAAGGACAAGCTGCTCGCCGTAGTAGCCGATTTCCTCGTCTTTGCCCTTTGGCCCGACCATCGTAAAGTAGTTCCGGCAGCCCTGAAAGCTTCCATATGACGGGCTACCTGCGTCGAAGGCATCCGGTTCATTTGTTATCAGCTGGATGTGCAGGCCGCTCTCCTGATTGATCCGCTCCGTCTCTTTCTGAAGTGCGGCAACGGCGTCCGCATCCAATGGCTTGTCGGTGAACTGTCTTACTGAATGTCTGTTTTTCATTGCTTCCATCAGATCCATCTTTTTGTCCTCCATTTTTTAAATTTCAAATATGTCCTTTGAATGTTCTTGGTCATGTGTCATCAGAACGGCTTCACAGCGTGAGTCCATCGCAAAACCCCGGAGCTTTCGCAGCGATTTTTTCGCCTCCGCACGATTCCATTCCACGCCGGGAAGAACCTGACGCTCCCAGGAGGCCCTTCCATATCCGGCATCTCCGGCGATGACGAGGTAATGGTCCTTATTGCCGACTCTGATCGCCGTCATTCCCGCGGAGTGGCCGTGCATCGGAAACGCGACGATGCTTCCGTCGCCCAGAATATCGAACGGCTCATCCGCGAAGGTCTCAACATTGATATCTTTCCAGAGTTTCCGGTAATACCGGGGATTGCTTCTGTTCGCTGCCTTCCACTCCGCGGCACTGCACATGATGTGCTTTGCGTCCTTTACTTCCCCTATGCCGCCGGCGTGGTCTATGTCCATATGCGTGAGGATACAATAGTCGAGATCCGCTGTCTTGTACCCGAGTTTTGCCAGCTGGTCAGTGATTCCTTCGCCCTCCGGCAGAGTTCCGGGCGAGGCGAAGTAATTGAAAAATCCCTCGCTTGCTCTGGCGTCTTTCCGGATATCATCGTCCCAGCCGGTGTCCACGAGGATCAGCGCCTCAGGATGTTCTATCAGATACGCTCTGACCGGGACGGAAGTTTTGTGTTTCTTCCCTCTGAAAAGGCCTGTGAATGCCAGCGGATTTTTTGATTTGTCCGAGAATGGAAGCGCTTCGTCGACAATTGTGCTTCCACACGGAAGAACATGTACTTTAATCATCTTCACCACTCCTGTCCGGCAGGGAGCGCATCATCTCTTTGGCGTGTTCAAGCACCGCGATCAGATTGTCGAGCGCCTCCGTATCTTCATTAAAATAGTAATAGTTTTTCGTGCCTTCGCGCCTCATCTTCAGGATGCCCACATCCTTCAGGATCTGCAGATGGTGAGACACCGCCGGGCGGGAAAGAGAAGTCCTTTCCGCGATGTCGTTTACCCTGAGGCCGGTGCAGTTGCCGGTCTGCATCATGACCAGGATCAGATGCTGTCTCACCTCATCGCCGAGCGCAGTCAGCAGCTTTCTCGAGCCCTGCAGTTCTCCGGAAAGCTTTTTGATCTCTTCTGCTGATACCATTGCTGTTTTTCCTTTCGTTTAAGTGTTTAAACCATTATGCCACAAGAAAACGGCAAATGATCAATGGTAAAGCAAATCGAGACGAATGATGGCCGCGCGGGGTTACAGTTCAGACCTTGCCAGATTTCCATATTTTTTAGAATACCGGTTATTTCCGTCCGCAACCCGCTCGCGCTCGTCCTCGCAGTAGCGGTGGTAACCTCATCCTTCGTTATCGCTCGGATTCGCTACTCGCCGACTGCTGCGGATGGTGTGCGGACTGGATGTGACCGGTATTCCTGGTGGTTTTCCGACAGCCTATGCTCTGGCAATGTCTGAACAGTAACGCCTCGGAGAAGGCTGATATTTCGCAGTTGACTCCAATGAATTGCCTGTCTATAATAGACGTGTAATTAAACAATAGATCTTCAGGGCAGGGTGAAATTCCCGATCGGCGGTACAGTCCGCGAGCCGAGAGGCACGAACCGGTCAGATTCCGGTACCGACAGTAAAGTCTGGATAGAAGAAGATGCGGAATAATAAGATTTCCCGCGCCAATATTCGAAACGTATGTCCTGCAGAATTGTCTGCAGGATTTTTTATTTTCACGAGTACTGAGATGACAAAAGTTTTGGAATATAGGTGTGATGTGGAGATCGCCCATCCGACTGATATCAGGCCCCTGCAGATCTGCAGGGGCCTGTTTACGTGTTTCTACGAGTGCTGCCAGCTGCTCATCCCTGCCAGCGAAGCACACCGAAGGCGTGCATGAGCTTGCAGGGATGAGCAGCTGGATAGCGCGACAGCGCGATATCGAGCAGCTTGCTGCGAGATATGGCACTCGTAGAAAAAAACTGCCAGACGAGAGTAGCTGCCAGCGAAGCACACTGAAGGCGTGCATGAGCTTGCAGGGATGAACAGCTGGATAGCGCGACAGCGCGATATCGAGCAGCTTGCTGCGAGATATGGCACTCGTAGAAAAAAACTGCCAGACGAGAGTAGCTGCCAGCGAAGCACACCGAAGGCGTGCATGGCAGTATTTGTAGAAAATTTCATTGTAGGGGGTACAGAAATGACTGACGAGGATTTTATGCGGCGCGCGATTGAACTCGCGAAGAGGGGCGAGGGATGGTGTCATCCCAATCCGCTAGTCGGCGCCGTTATCGTAAAAGACGGGAAGATCATCGGCGAGGGATACCATCACCGCTGCGGTGAGCTTCACGCGGAGCGCAATGCGATCGCTTCGCTGAGAGAGTCCGCCGAGGGCGCGACGATCTATGTGACACTTGAGCCGTGCTGCCACTACGGCAGGACGCCGCCGTGCACAGAGGCAATCATCGAGAACAAGATCGCGCGCGTGGTCATCGGTTCCCGCGATCCGAATCCGAAGGTTCACGGTAAGGGCGCTGCGCAGCTGCGTTCAGCCGGGATCCGGGTTGAAGAAGACTTTCTGAAGGACGAGTGCGACCGCCTCAACCCGATTTTTTTCTCATACATCACGACGCATGAGCCTTATGTGATCATGAAATTTGCGGAGACGGCCGACGGAAAAATCGCGACGAAAACGGGTGCGTCGAAGTGGATCTCCGGTGAGGAATCCCGTGAGGTCGTCCAGCAGCTCCGCCACCGCTGTATGGCGATCATGGTCGGCATCGGGACAGTTCTCGCGGATGATCCTCATCTGAACTGCCGGATTGAGGGCGGCCGCGATCCGGTGCGCGTCATCTGCGACAGCCATCTGCGGACGCCGCTGGATTCGGTCATTGTGAAGACCGCCCGCGAACAGAGGACGATTATCGCCTGTGCGGAAGATGCAGATGCGGAACAAGAGAAGCTTCTCGCCTCCGCGGGTGTCGATATCTGGCGCATGTCGTCAAAGGACGGCGGTGTGGACCTGAGGGAACTGATGAAGCGGTTCGGAGAAAATGAGATCGACAGTGTTCTCCTGGAAGGCGGTGCTTCACTCAATGCCAGTGCACTAAATGCCGGAATCGTAAATGAGGCAGATATTTTTATCGCTCCGAAGATCTTTGGCGGGACAGCCCCGGGACCGGTAAAGGGCGAAGGCGTGTCCCTTCCGGATGAGGCGTGGAAGCTCAGGCCTATCGACGCTAAGGCGGTCGGAGACGACTGGCTGCTGCGGTACCAGGTGATCCGGAGCGGTGATGACAAAAACGGCAATACCAGGAACACTGATGATGACAGCACCGGGCATCAGAATTGAGTCAGGGAGACAGAAAAATGTTTACAGGAATTATTGAAGAAAAAGGAACGGTCCGCCGGCTGGATCTGAACGGCCACTCCGGACGGATCATGATCGCGGCCCACAGGGTACTCGAAGACACGAAGGTCGGCGACAGCATCGCAATAAACGGGATCTGCCTGACGGTAGTAAATATGTCTGATGATTCGTTCACGGCCGACGTCATGGCAGAGACGGTCCGCAGGAGCAGTCTTGCGTCCTGTACGCCCGGCACAGAGGTTAATCTGGAGAGGGCGATGGCAGCTGGCGGACGCTTCGGCGGCCACATTGTGACAGGCCATATCGACGGGACAGGGCGCATCCGCTCAATGCACCGCGAAGAGAATGCGGTCTGGATCACTGTTGAAGCCGGCGCTCCTCTGCTTCGTTTTATCGTAGAAAAAGGGTCCATCGCTATCGACGGCGTGAGCCTTACTGTCGCAGCTGTTGACGCGGATACTTTTTCTGTATCCATCATTCCTCACACCGGTGAGGAGACGACGCTCCTCAGGAAAAAAACGGGCGACGTCGTCAACCTTGAGACAGACATTATTGGGAAGTACGTCAATAAGCTGCTACAGCCGTACAGCGGGTCTGCTGGATCAGATCCATCAGTACAAAAATCCAGCCCGGGCGATGATTTTTCCGGTCGGGATTCACGCGAAGACATACTTACCCTCGATTATCTGAGGGAAAACGGTTTTTAAATTCAGAGAACATCTGCAAGACTGCATATGAAATGGAGGTTTAGCAAAATGAATAAAGAGGATTACGAAAAGCACCGTTACGCTTCCGTCGAGGAAGCAATCCGCGAGCTTCAGGATGGCCACATCATTATCGTTACGGATGATGAGGACCGCGAGAACGAAGGAGATATGATCTGCGCCGCACAGTTTGCGACAACGGAGAACATCAACATGATGGCATCTGTGGCCAAAGGACTGATCTGCACTCCGATGAGCCGCGAGACGGCCACAAGACTCGGATTTCCGGCCATGGTCAGCGAGAACACAGACAACCATGAGACCGCCTTTACAGTTTCCACCGATGCTGTAAATACGACGACGGGTATCTCCGCCGAGGAGCGTGGAATCACGATCCGCAAATGCGCCGATCCCAACGCGACGCCAGCTGATTTCCGTCACCCCGGACACACCTTTCCGCTGACCGCCAGACGAGGCGGCGTTCTTGTGCGCAACGGCCACACGGAGGCGACGGTCGATCTGATGCGTCTCGCGGGTCTTCAGCCGTGCGGCGTCTGCTGCGAGATCATGCGTGACGACGGAACCATGATGCGGACACCGGAGCTCTGGAAGCTTGCCGAGAAGTATTCCTTTACCTTTATCACGATCAAAGCGCTTCAGGATTACTGCCGCATCCATGACAAACATGTGATCCGCGAGGCGAGCGCAAAGCTGCCGACCAAGTACGGCGATTTTGTGATCCACGGCTACATTAATGACATCACCGGCGAACATCATGTGGCGCTTGTCAAAGGCGACATCGGCGACGGCGAAGACGTGCTCTGCCGCGTGCATTCTGAGTGCCTCACAGGCGATACTTTCGGGTCTCTCCGCTGCGACTGCGGCGACCAGCTCCACACGGCCATGCGGATGGTCGAAAAAGAGGGCCGCGGCGTCATTCTCTATATGCGCCAGGAGGGCCGCGGGATCGGACTCATCAATAAGATCAAGGCTTACGCTCTTCAGGAGCAGGGATATGACACTGTTGAGGCAAACGTCCGCCTCGGGTTTGCTCCTGACCTTCGCGAGTACTGGGTCGGAGCCCAGATCCTCCGCGACCTCGGCTGCCGCTCTCTGCGCCTGCTGACCAATAACCCGGATAAGGTTTACGGCCTCTCAGGATTCGGACTGTCTATTAAGGAGCGCCTGCCGATTCAGATCGCGCCGCAGAAATATGATCTCCGTTATCTCCGCACCAAGAAAGACAAGATGGGTCATATCCTGCCGGAGCTCGATGAAGCCGGAACCCGATGATCACATACCGCACAAAGCAGAAAAATGAACAAAGTAATTTTCCATGCATTCTGTAGATCAGATCCAGAACTTTGAAACATTAATAAATAAGGCACAACGATCAATATTTGTGAATAAAAAACAAATCAGCAAAGGAGAAAATCATGAGAGAAATCAATGTTATCGAAGGAAAAGTTGTCGCACCTGAGGGAATGAAGGTAGCTATCATCGCATCGCGTTTTAACGAGATCATTGTCAATAAGCTGCTCGGCGGCGCTGAGGACGGCCTTGTCCGTCACGGCGTGGATGAGGACAATATCACGGCGATCTGGGTTCCCGGGGCATTTGAGATCCCGACTGTTGCTAAAAAGGCCGCTCAGTCTGGAAAATACGACGCCATTATCTGCGTGGGCGCCGTCATCCGCGGCCAGACATCTCATTATGATTACGTCTGCAACGAGGCTTCCAAGGGAATTGCCCAGGTTGCCCTGGAGACCGGCGTTCCGACTCTTTTCGGCGTACTGACGACTGAAAATATCGAGCAGGCGATTGCCCGCGCAGGAAGCAAGGGCGGAAATAAGGGCTACGACTGCGCACTCTCCGCTATTGAGATGGTCAATGTGCTGAGACAGATGTGACAGATAATAAAAATTGTCCCGACAAAATGTTGTCACGACAACATACAAATGAAAGACTGCACATTATACTTTGGCTGTACGACGAGATAAGAAATAATTGGTGAAGGAGGCAGTGAAGATGGCAGTCAATTTTCAGAAAGTGGCAATCGTAGGATGTGGTTTTGTCGGTTCTTCATCCGCTTTTACCCTGATGCAGAGTGGATTTTTTAACGAGATCGTGCTTATCGATATGGACAGGCAGAAAGCAGAAGGAGAGGCGCTGGACATCAGCGACGGCGTTCCGTTTGTCAGTCCGCAGCAGATCTATGCCGGAGATTATGATGACGCAGCGGATGCGGGAATCATTGTTGTGACAGCCGGTGCGGCGCAGAAGCCGGGCGAGACGAGGCTGGACCTCGTCCACAAGAACGTCAATATTTTTAAGTCGATCATCCCGGAGATCGCGAAGAGAAATTTCGAGGGGATCCTTCTCATCGTTGCGAATCCGGTCGATATCCTTACGTATACGGCGGTAAAGCTCTCCGGGCTTCCGGAAAACCGGGTGATCGGCTCGGGAACAGTGCTTGATTCCGCGCGGCTCCGCTCGAAGCTGGGCGAGCATCTGCAGGTAGACAGCCGAAGTGTTCACGCTTTTATCATCGGAGAGCACGGAGACAGCGAGATCGCGGCATTCAGCAGCGCGAATGTTTCCGGTGTTCCGCTTTCCGATTTTTGCGAGATGCGCGGCCATTTTCACCACGCGGAGTCCCAGGCGCACATCGAGGAACAGGTCAAGAACAGCGCCTACGAGATCATTTCGAAAAAACACGCGACCTATTATGGCATCGCCATGTCGGTGCGCAGAATCTGCGAGGCGATCGTCCATGATGAAAAATCGATCCTTCCGGTTTCCGTCATGATGCACGGCGAGAACGGCATCTCTGACGTCTGTCTGTCGATGCCGGCTATCATAGGAGCTGACGGCTTTGAACAGCACGTTCCGATTCCGCTGTCCGCTGAAGAGACGTCGGAGCTGCAGAAGTCCGCGGCCACGCTGAAGGATATCATCAGAAAAGAAGGAATCTGATTGAAAGACGATCCTGGAAGAAGCGTCAGATCACTGGAAAACTTATAGATCTGCGAGGCAGCTCAGGGTGGAGAGACGTTGTCCTTCCACCCTGATTTTTTATTAAGCTGAGATGGAAACTAATCTGACCATACAAAGAAAACGAAAGGTGTGATATCGTCTATAAGAGAGATGGACTATGTTTGGAGTGAGAGAATTATGAGATACAGTTTTGCACCGATGGAAGGAATTACGGGATTTGTTTTCAGGAATGTACACGCACAGTGTTTTCCGGGAACAGACCGCTATTTCACACCGTTTCTTACGGTCAATCAGAACAGA
Organism: Eubacteriales bacterium; assembly: GCA_036453165.1. Classification (GTDB taxonomy): domain Bacteria; phylum Bacillota; class Clostridia; order Lachnospirales; family Lachnospiraceae; genus Bilifractor. Next base: position 100,381 of record JAZHVR010000001.1, read on the forward strand.
TCATTTAAGACAAAGGAGAAGAAGGACATCTCGCCGGACAATAACCGGAACGTCCGTCTGATTCCGCAGGTGATCGCGAATAAGCCGGGAGATTTTGTATGGGCCGTGCGATACATGGAAGATCTTGGATATTCCGAGGTGAATCTGAATCTCGGCTGCCCGTCTCCGACGGTGCTGAGGCAGCATCGGGGAGCGGCGATGCTGGAGAGACCTGACGATCTTGACGCGTTTTTCGACGAATCCTTTTCACTTCTCGGGAGTGATCCGGTCCGCATTTCCGTAAAAATGCGCGCCGGATATTCTTCATTTCAGGAGATGGAAGAACTGGTGTCGATTTTTAACAGATATCCGTTCTCGGAGATCATCCTGCACCCGCGCACAGCGAAGGAGGCATACAGCGGAAAGGCAGATCGCGCAGTGTATAAAAATGCAGCCGCCGCGATCCATCATCCGATGACATACAACGGGGATATTCAGAGTGGCGCGGATCTGGAGGATGTCCTGGCGAAGGTTCCACAGACAGATTCGGTGATGATCGGCCGCGGACTTCTTGTAAATCCGGCGCTGGTCCGGGAACTGCAGGGAGGCCAGAAATTAGAGAAGGCAGAGCTGAAATCATATCATGATGAGCTTCTCGCCTCCTATTGTGAGGAGTTTCACCAGGACAGAACAGTCCTGTTCCGCATGAAAGAGCTGTGGTCTTATATGGGGCGGAAGATCAATGCGGGAGAGCAGGATGAGCGACTGAAGCGGAACATCAAGAAAGCAGACAGGATTGAAGAATACAGACTGGCGGTTGAAAAACTTTTCGAGGCCGGGGAACTGTGTCAGGATTAAAAGGTATGAAAGCTATGCGAATTGTTTTTATTCTTCTCGCCCTCTGTGGGTTCTTTTTCTTCGGATTTCCGATCTTCAGGAGTATCTTTAATGTCGGCAATGCGGCCGGACTTATCCTGTCGGCAGTGCTGATGCTGATCGGCATATTCTGGGCTTCTATTGGCTCAGCAATACATACATTGGCACAGAAGACGGCCGGCAGAGTGTGCCTGACGGTGCTGATCGTACTGATCGCCCTTCTTCTGTTCCTCGGCGTGTTCACCGGTATCCTGATCGTCCGCGGATGTTCAAGACAGCCGTCTGAGGATGCGACGGTGATCGTCCTGGGGTGCCAGGTAAAAGGAGAGCGTCCGTCGAGGATGCTGACGGAGAGGATTGACGCGGCGTATGACTGGATGGAAGAGCATCCTCAGAGCGTGGCTATTGTTTCCGGCGGGCAGGGCGAAGGCGAGGATATCTCTGAAGCTCAGTGCATGCGGGACGAACTGGTGAAACGCGGGATCCCGGAGGACAGGATTCTGATGGAAGATAAGTCCACATCCACGAGAGAAAACATTGCCTTTTCGAAAAAGCTGATCCGCGAAAAAAATCTTTCAGAGAATGTAGCTGTTGTCACGAATGAGTTTCATATTTACCGTTCGATCAGGATCGCGGAAAAGGCCGGGCTGAAGGCGGGAGCAGTTCCCGCAAAGACGGCCTGGTTCCTGCTCCCGACATTCTTTATGCGGGAACAGATCGGAATCCTGTATGAATGGGTGACTGGATAAACTTCATTTAACATACGAAAAGTCCCACTGCTGGAAACTTGTTGATCCTGCAGTGGGATTTTTGCATGTATCTGATGCTGGCGTTTCGTTTATTGATCAGCAATAGATATCACAGATGCGTCTGCAGGTAAAGCTCAAGATTTGTTCTGGAGTCCAGCTTCAGTTTTTTCCGGATGTTCGCCCGGTGATAATCAATGGCTTTTTTACTGAGGCAGAGCCTGTCCGCGATCTGTTTTGAACTGTATCCTTCCTTGATCATTCTTACCACCTGCCACTCGCGGGATGAAAAATCATATATTGTGGAACTCCGCTTCCGGGTGATAGGATAGGCGACTTCTTCGATCAGATCATCAATAGTTGACTGTTCTTCGGAGGACAACCGGGTCTTAAGAAATTCCAGAGTCGGACGGATGTAGTTCTTCATATTTTCTTCAATTGTATTTTCCAGAGTTTCAACATGCTGCTTTTCGTCTTCCAGAGATTTCTTCAGAAGATTGTTTTCTTTCTCCAGGAGAAAACATCGCGATTGCAGTTCCTCTATTTGCTCAGCACTCCGGCGCTGTTCTGTAAGATTGTACGAATACTCAAGGAAGCAGATCACATCCCCTTTTTTGTTTGTGATCGGAATGACGTCAATGTGCATGTACATGGTCTTGCCGGTCGTTTCATCGATGCCACATTCGTGGATGATACTCGCAGAGGCTTTTGACTGTGCCGCGACTCTTGCGGGGCAGTTCTCACAGGGCGTTTTCCGGCCGTTGTGAAACAGACGGTAGCATTTGATTTTGTAATTTCGTCTTCCCTTGGCAAACCAGTCACGCATTTTCTGATTGGTATACAGGATTTTGTAGTTGGCTGAAAGCAGAGTCACTCCATTAGGGATTGATTCAATAATAGAAAACAGGGACTGATTGTTTGCTATGAAATCATCCGGATTATCAGCTTTTACATTATAAAAATAGGCCTCTGGCATTGCCAGCCATTCATCCACATCACGTAAATTATCATCCATTTCGTTTACTCCCAGCTTTTTTTTCTTCATTGAGTCCTCCTTTCCACAATAAAAGATTTTTTTGAATATGGGAATGACAGAATATACCAGTTAAGTACCAGTATATCTTAGTATCTGTCTTTAGCCAATGGTAATGGCGTACAAAGATGCTAGTGCTGATTAGTATAACATTAGGACTACTCTTGGGTAGCGAGACAAAATTGGTATTGTATAATTTAACTAAATCAACAGGAAGAAGCCCAATAAAAACTGGCATATTTATAGATACGATCGTAGATTTAGAAAAAATGATAGTCGATTTTTATATAGCTTCTGAAAAACGATCATCCGATTGCGCAACAGGATATGCAAACTGATTACCTACTATTTTTTTAGTATTAAAGAAACATTAATATTAAAAAAGGAGAATGAAAATTGAAAGTGTATCGAGCTGGTGTGGTTGGTACCGGGTTTATCGGGAAGGTTCATATTGAAACAATCCGCCGACTGGGAAATGTAGAAGTGGTTGCAATTGCAGATACGACGCAGGCGGCTGCTGCGGCAGAAATGCTGAATGTCCCCAGATATTTCGAAGATTATAAAAAAATGATCGATACGATGGATCTGGACATGGTTCATATCTGTACGCCGAACTTTACTCATTATGAGATCGCTATGTACGCCATGGATCACGGGGTCAACGTTATCTGTGAAAAGCCTATGGCAATTTCGGTAGAGCAGGCAAAAGAGATGCAGGCAAAAGCAGAAGAGAAGCATCTCGTTGCTGCGGTCAACTTCCACAATCGTTTCTACCCGATGACGAACCATATGATGAACATCATTAAGGACGGGGAATTAGGAGATGTTTTCTCTATCTCGGGAAGCTATTGTCAGGACTGGCTGCTTTATCCGACAGATTACAGCTGGAGGCTGGAATCTTCACAGTCAGGGGATACCCGGGCTGTTGCGGACATCGGTTCTCACTGGATGGATCTCGCAGAGTTTGTGAGCGGTCAGAAGATTGTTTCTGTCTGCGCAGACTTCCAGACGATCTATCCGACAAGATTGAAGCCGAAGAAACAGGTTCTTGCATTTTCAACCGAGAAATTCAGTAAGGAAGATTACACAGAATTCCCGGTGGACACTGAAGACAACGCAAGTGTGCTGTTGAAATTCAGCGGCGGGGCCAAGGGAACCGTATTCATATCGCAGGTAATAGCGGGGAAATCCGTGGCTATTGATCTGCTGGTTGGCGGTAAGAAGAAATCCGCCGAGTGGAACAGCTCGAGGGTAAATGACCTGGATGTGGGCGTCCGTGACAAATATGTTGAGCACATTGAAAAAGGAGCCGCTACAGTTCATCCCAATACAATACCGCTGGTTGCATATCCTTTCGGACATGCCGAAGGGTTCCCGGATGCGTTCAAGCAGAATTTCCGGCAGATTTATGACAGCATCGGGAACCGTGACAAAGAATATCAGTATGCGACATTCCGCGACGGAGTTCATGAGATGGTGCTCTGCGAGAAAATTTTTGAGAGCAATAAGGAACAGAAATGGGTGGATGTTCCGGAATAAACCGGATCAACGCCTTCCACGAAGAAAGGACAATGATGATTATGTCTGAAAAAAAGAAATTAACCGATCCGATTATGATAGGACCGAGAAAAGCGCAGAACAGATTTTTTATCCAGGCTATGGAGACTAACATGGAGGATCCGTCAGGAAATCCTTCAGAGCGCACGACAGAGCGTTATGTAAATCTGGCAAAAGGCGGAGCTGGAATGATTACGCTCGAGGCCATTTCCGTTACACGTGAGTCCAGGGCAAGAGACAACCAGCTGATGATCATGCCGCAGAATCAGGCAGCACTCACAAAATTCATGGATGCTGTACATAATGCGAATCCGCAGGCACTCGTCGTATTTCAGCTGACGCATTCTGGTGAGCTTTCCAGCCCGGAATTTTCAAGAAGAGTTACGCCGAAACCTCTTCCCGGAATTGGTGGAGAACTGCTGACTGAGGACGATGTTGAGCATATCATGGACGAATTCGTCACGGCAGCAAAGATTGCATATAATGCCGGCGCTGACGGTATCGACCTGAAGCTCTGCCACGGCTATCTCGGATCGCAGCTGATCCGCCCATATAACGACAGGAAGTGGAAATACGGTGGCAGCTGGGAGAATCGAACGAGATTCCCATATGAACTGATGGAGAGAATCCGCAAAGAAATCCCTGACAAAAACTTCCTTATTGGTTCAAAGATTTCAGCATGGGAAGGTTTCCCGGGAGGTTTCGGGACTGAGGGACCGGACAGCCCTGTCATGGATCTGACAGAGCCTCTTGATCTGATTAAAGGACTGGAGGAACGCGGTGCAAGCTACATTGTCCAGTCTGCGGGCAGCCCTGGAATCACCGTGAGTCTTACGCAGGTAGATAAGCACATCCCTTATTATGCATATCTTCATCAGTACTGGGCTAAAGAATTCCGCAAAGTATTAAAGCCGGAAACCGTAGTAATAGGATCTAATTTCTCCGTTTTCCGGAATGGCAACAATGACCTTTGCGCAGTAACGCCGGAGCAGAGCAATCTTCTTAATTATGGCGAATGGTGCATCAATGATGGCGTATGTGACATGATCGCGCTCGGACGTCAGTCGCTGGCTGATCCATATCTGCCGAGGAAAGTTATGGAAGGCAGAGAGGATGAGATTGACTGGTGCCTTCTCTGTGATTCATGTCTTGAGCTCCTGATCCAGCAGAGCAAGGTCGGATGCGTTGTTCATGACAAGCGTGCTCTTGACGAGCTTGTAAGAACCAGAAAGGAAAAAGGACATCTGAAGGTACATCATACCTGATCCGTGAATAACCGGTGCACAGGGGTACACAGCGCCTCCGGCATCGGACTGAAAAAATCAATGTAATAAATGTGCAAGAAATAGGAGGGTGAAATGAAAGCAAAAAGTATATTGGCAGGGTTAGTAGCTGCCGCCTGTGCGGTATCCATGACGGCGTGTGGCAGTACATCATCAACAAGTACGACGACATCGAGCAGTTCCTCAACGAGCAGTGCATCTGTATCTTCCAGCAGTGCTACATCGGAAACTTCTTCGACATCATCTTCGACGGATGAGACGGTGACAGCATCTTCTACAGAGAGCGTTGAGACAGTAAGCTCCTCTTCTTCCAGTGAGGCAGTCGCTCTGAATACGACAGACGGACTTATCGGAATATCCGTACCTTCAGCCGATCACGGCTGGACCGCAGGAGTTGCTTACTATGCCGAGCAGAAATGTGAAGAGCTTGGTCTTGAAGAAGGCACAGGTTACACATTACTGACCGCTGACAGTGTAAACGATCAGGCAAACGATCTCGATGAACTTATAAATATGGGATGCACTTCAATCGTTCTCGATCCTCAGAACAATGAGGTTTCCGTCGCGGCTCAGAAGGTTCTCGACGCGGGGATCAACCTTATCGTATTTGACCGCAAGATTGATGGAGATTATACGGCATATCTCGCAGGTGATAATGCAGGTATCGGAACCAACGCCGCTAAATATCTGGGCGAAGCACTGGGCGGTGAAGGAACGATCGCCGTTATGTCAGCTCCGAGCGTGGGTTCTGTAAGTGTTGAGCGTACAGAGGCATTTACGGAATACATGACGGAGAATTATCCGGATATTGAGCTCGTAGAGGTGACAGCAGAAGGCTTTACTCAGGAAGCCGGACTTACTATGGCGACCGATATGCTCACTGCTTATGACCAGATCGATGCTGTATTTTCTATCGATGATGAGCCGTCTCTTGGTATCCTCCAGGCAGTCAAGGAAGCTGGAAGAACCGATGTTAAGTATATTTCAGGCGGCGGCGGTGCACAGTCCTGGTATCAGAAGATCCAGACTGAGGAAGATATCACGCTTTTCACTGAGACATACAGTCCTTCAATGATCGGCGATGCTATTGAACTGGCACAGCAGATTCAGCAGGGCGAAGATTTCGAGAAGGAAACTATCCTTCCTAATGAGACAGTTGATGCAAGTAACGTTGCTGATTATATCGATGAGGATTCTCCGTACTAATCTGTAGTCAGGAGAACAGCATCATTTCATACAGAACGGCGGGCTGTGCGCCGGTTTGAATGAGGTCAGCTGACGTTAAGAATATCCGGGCGATCTCTTAATTAAGATGACCGTCCGGATATTTCACAGATTAAGAGGTATTTCCAATGAACGAAAATATTATTGAGATGCAGCAGATCATAAAGTCATACGGTTCGAATGAAGTGCTGCACGGTGTGGATTTTTCCCTCAAGGAGGGGAGTATACACGCGCTTCTCGGAGAAAACGGAACGGGCAAATCCACACTTATGAATATTCTGGCTGGAGTCATTCCGGGTAATTCAGGAACTGTAAGGATTAACGGCGAAGAACATATTCTCAATAATTCTTATATTCCGGTCTCCGAGAATATCGCATTCATTCATCAGGAACTTGCATTAATAAATGACCTCAATGTTTTTGAAAATATGTTTCTTGGAAAAGAAATCAAAAATGGTGTCAGGCTGAACAAAAAGGAAATGGCCAGCAGGACTCAGGAACTGCTTGATTCCATGAATATCAATCTGTCGCCATATGCGATGGTACGTGACCTTAATGCTTCTTATAAGCAGATCGTCGAGATCGCGCGTGCACTGATGTTTCAGGCAAAGGTCATCATCATGGATGAGCCGACTACTGCACTTACAAACGTGGAAATTGAGCATGTCTTCCGGCTGATGAAAGATCTGAGGGAAAAAGGAATCAGCTTTATTTTTATTTCTCATAAGCTGAATGAGGTCACACAGATCTGCGACAGCTACACCATCATGCGCGATGGTGTTGTCGTGGATTCTGGTATGGTCACTCCGGATGTCACGGAAGAATATCTGGCGAGACAGATGGTTGGACGTACGCTGAATTATGATGATCTCTATAAAAAACGGGATATTGGAGAAGAAATCCTGCGCACGGAGCATCTGACCAAGGAACGTGAATATGAAGATGTCAACATCTCTGTAAAAAAGGGTGAGATCATCGGCATTACAGGGCTTTTGGGCGACGGTCGTTATGAGGTGGCAAATTCCATTTATGGCAATAACAGCGGATATTCCGGAAAAATCTTTATTCACGGACGCGAGACAAAAATGTCGACGATCCAGAAGTCAAGGCATGAGAAAATCTCATATCTACCCAGGAACCGGAAGGAAAACGGCATCATTAAAGATCTGGACATCCGGGAGAACATTACGATTTCTATTCTTGGACAACTGCGAAAAGCCGGTATTTTTATCCATCATCGCAAAGAAGCAGAGATTGTTGAGCAGTATATAGAGGAACTGAATATCAGGCTTGGAAATATGAAGGATAATATCCGCTCTCTGTCCGGTGGAAACCAGCAGAAAGTTATTCTGGCGAGAACATTGAGTTCGAATCCTGAGCTGATTATTCTGGATAACCCGACACAGGGCGTCGACGTAGGAGCAAAGCTCGAAATATACCGCATTATATACAAGCTTGCGGAAAAAGGCGTCAGTTTTCTGGTACTTTCGGGAGAGGCACAGGAGGTACTTCGTCTCTGTGACAGGATCTATGTTATGTATCACGGCGAAGTCCGTACAGAACTGAACAGAGATGAAGCCGATGAAGAAAAAATAATGATCGCAGCTACCGGTGGAAAGGTATAGCGGAGGATAAAAATGAAACAAAAAGACTCAAAATACAGTTTTAAAAAGTTCGCTGCTAACAACAGTGCTCTGGTCTCATTCCTTGTGTTGCTGATCGCGGCGATCATTGTAAACGGAACAACATTTTTAAAGGGAAGCAACCTGATCAATGTTCTCAGAAACAATTCGGTCATCGGTATTATCGCTCTGGGCATGACATTAGTGATCGTTACCGGCGGCATCGACCTTTCGGTCGGATCGGAACTCGCTTTCATGGGCGTAGTGGTGATCACTGTGCTGAATAGTACCCAGAGCGTATTTGTAGCTGTCATTGCCGGTATTGCTGCGGCTCTTATTGCCGGTTTCGTGACAGGATTTCTTACAGCGAAGTTCAATATCCCGGCATTTATTACCACACTGGGCACAACAAGTATTTATAGGTCTGTTGCTGAGTTCTGGATGAATGGAGGCGGCGTAACAACAAAGGGAGACGCGGGGACAGCGTATATCGCCTTTGCCAATACCAACGTATTTGGCGTTATCCCGATGCCGGTAGTCGTTTGGATCATCTGTGGAGTAGTTATCTATTTCTTCACTGAGCACACCGCTCTCGGACGCCATGTATATGCCGTGGGCAGCGGCGAGACAGCAGCTAAGCTCGCGGGAGTAAATGTCGTAAAGGTAAAGACCATCGTATATATGATCGGTTCTGTCCTTGTTCTCGTAGGGACGATTGTTGAGACATCGCGACTCGGAAGTATCAACTCGGCTTCCAGTGGAACCAGCTACGAGATGGATGCCATTGCGGCTGCCGTTATCGGAGGAACAAGCATGGCCGGAGGCCGTGGCACAGTTATCGGGACAGTTCTCGGAACATTGACCCTGGGTATTATCGACAACATGATGAACCTTATGGGCGTTAACCCATTCCTTGTAAATGCAGTCAAAGGTGCAATCATCATCGTCGCTGTTCTTTTACAGACACTTCTGAATAGAAATGATCAATAACAGGAGGAGACAGGAATTATGAAACTTGGATTTTTTACAGCTAATTTTACTGAAAAACCATTGGAAGAAGTTCTGAAGATTATTCAGCCGTATGGCTATGAAACTGTCGAGATCCCTGCTTATGAGGGGAACGGACAGCTCGAACCCAGTGATGTACTAAAACCGGGTCGCGCAGAAGAGATTAAAAAGCTTGTTCACGGATATGGGATGGAGATTCAGGCGCTCAGCAACCATGCAGATTCTTATCTGATTATGGGATGCAATAAAGAGACAGACAGACTTTATCCGGGGACTAAGGAAGAAAAGATCAGATACGGATCGGAGCAGCTGATCAGGACGGCTCAGGCTGCCAACGCGCTTGAAGTGCCGATCGTAGTTGGTTATCCGGGTATTGAAAACTGGGGCAGATTTTTCTTTTTCCCGAATGGACAGGGCTGGAAAGAGTACGAAGAGGAGTTCAGAGAGCGTTTTATGCCGATCCTTGATAAGTTCCAGGAGTATGGCGTCAAATTCGCCATTGAAATCCATCCGAACAGCTTTGTTTATGATCTGAAGACAGCGAAGAGAGCTCTTGAACTGGTCGAGTATCATCCGGCGCTCGGATACAATCTGGATCCGGCCAATATTCTTTATTTATTACTGGATCCGTGTGTCGTTATCGACCAGCTGAAGGACCGTATTTTCCATGTCCACGCGAAGGACGCAGAGCTGGCAAAGCATAATCTTCCGGCAGGCGGAACTCTCATGCAGGGCGATATGGGCGATCTGGATCACACATTCAGATTCCGTGTACCCGGATGGGGACAGGTTGAGTGGAAACGTATCATCACAGAGCTTTCCATGACAGGGTTTACAGGTTCACTAAGCTATGAGCACGAGGATGTGACGATGAGCCGTATGGACGGCGTTGAGAAGACGGCTGAATTTCTCAAACCACTCATTATTAAGAATAAATATGAAGGACGTCAGGACAAGCTCTTCGGCGAGGGAAATAAAGACTGATCGCGGGAAAGGAGCCTTTATGAAATTTGGATGTAATTATTCTTTCTGGCAGAACAGCTGGGATTTTAATCATGAACAATATCTGGAAATGACAAAAAGACTTCATGACATTGGTTTTGATGTGCTTGAGATAAGCGCAGACCACCTTTACCACATGACAGATCAGGAAATTGATGAATTAAAGGACCAGGGACGCAAGTATGACATGGAATTTTCGACAAATTCTGGCCCGGCAAAGCAATATGATCTGTCCTCAAGAAGTGAATCAACAAGAAATAACGGCATTGAATATTTTCGAAAGATATTTAGAAATATGGACCGCCTGGGATCGAGGATCCTCGTGGGGGCAATATATTCTTTCTGGCCGACGGATTTTGTTGATACAGACAAGGGGTGGGCCTGGGAGAAGAGCATCGAATGTCTGAAGATCCTCGGAGAGGATGCTGAAAGATATGGTATTACTATCGCGCTCGAAGTGCTTAACCGCAATGAGAGTTACATCCTCAACGATTGTGAAGAAGCGCTGGAATACTGCAGACGTGTTGACAGACCTTCTGTGAAAATCCTTCTCGACACATATCATATGAATATCGAAGAGGATAACATGTATGACGCCATCCGCAAAGCGGGCCCCATGCTTGCACATCTGCATGTGGGTGAATGTAACCGGAAACTCCCTGGTATGAATAACAGCATTAACTGGAAGGAAATTGGACAGGCGCTCAGAGACATTAATTACAGTGGTTACGTGGTCATGGAGCCGTTCCTGCTCGCCGGAGGGGATGTTGGACGCGACTGCCGTGTTTTCCGCGACCTCAGCGGCGGAGCTGATGAGGCTCAGATGACAAAATATATCACTGATTCATTGAAATTCCTGAAGAAATGTTGTGAGGGATAATTCTTAGGAGGGGTTTTCGTGGCAGAAATTTGGACAATGGGCGAGATGCTGGTAGAGATCATGAGGACGGAGACTGATAAGCCGCTCGATCAGACGGCATTGTTTTCAGGACCGTATCCCTCAGGCTCATCAGCGATAATGATTTCAACGGTGGCGCGGCTGGGACACAGCTGCGGGATCATTTCTGGTGTCGGCAGGGATGGTTTCGGACAGTGCCTGCTGGATCGCCTGAAAAAAGACGGGGTTGATACGTCAAAGGTGCTTGTTGATAATGACAAGTCCACAGCATGTGCTTTTGTTTCCTACGATCACAATGGTGACAGAAAATACCTTTTCCATTGGGCGGACACTCCCGCTGTGGAAGCAGTAATGCCGGATGTCACCGAGGCGTCTTTAAAGGAAGCAAAGTTTTTCCACATCATGGGATGTGCGCTTACGGCGAAGCTCTCTTATGGCTGGGAGATCGTCAATACTGCAAAGGCGATGAAGGCACAGGGTACAAAAATCAGCTTTGATCCGAATGTGAGGATAGAGCATCTTACGAATCCGTCTAAAAGTGAAGAGTGTTTTAAGGTAATCAGAGCCGTGCTTTCAATGACGAGCATTTTTGAACCGGGCGTTGACGAACTGCTTCTGATCACGGGGGCGAAAGAAGTTGAAACTGCAGTTAAGAAATGTTTCGAAAATGAGACTCTTGAGATCCTTATGTTGAAAATGGGATCCATGGGCACGAGGGTGTATACCCGTGGCGGAAAAGTGACAGATCAGGGACTTTTTAAAGTGGATTCTGTCGATCCGACTGGAGCGGGAGATACTTCAGATGCAGCCTTTCTGTGCAGCCTGCTTGAGGGACGGAGTGTCGAAGAGAGTTCAAAGAGAGCTGCTGCCGCCGGTGCGATCAACGTAACAGCGTTTGGGCCGATGGAAGGAAAGATCAGTCCGGAAAATATCGACCGCATGATCAGTGGGAACTTTATTGCATGATCATTCAATATGTTTGAGATGGCGGCGGCATTTCCTTTGCCGCCGCCGTTTTCGGACGAAGGGAGACAGAACATGATGAAATTTGGATTGCTGACTGCAATACTGGCCAATATGTCGTTTAAACAGGTAGTTGATTTTGCGGCGGAAAATAATCTGGAATGTCTGGAAGTAGCCTGCTGGCCTTCATCCGGTGGAGAAAAAAGGAGATACGCCGGTGTATGTCATATCGACGCCGAATCGCTGACAGAAGCCAGGAGTAGCGAGATCAGAGAGTATTGTGAGGGAAAGGGCGTAAAAATCGCCTCTCTCGGGTATTATCCCAACACTCTGGATCCGGACCCAGTAAAAAGAAAATCATATGTTGATCATATTTATGCGCTGATCGATGCTTCACATATGCTCGGAGTAGATATGGTTACGACGTTTCTCGGCAGAGTAAGCAATAAGACAGTCACAGAAAATCTGGAGATTGCGAGAGAAGTCTGGAGACCGATCCTCGATTACGCACAGAGCAAAGGTGTCCGCATTGGCATTGAGAATTGTCCGATGTGGTTCACCGATGACGAATGGCCGGGTGGTCAGAATATCATGACATCTCCGGAAAACTGGAAAAAAGTATTTGAAGTGCTTCCCTACGACAATCTCGGGATTAATTACGACCCGTCTCATTTTGTCTGGCAGCAGATGGACTATATCCGTCCAATCTATGAATTCAGGGACAAGATTTTTCAGGTGCATTTTAAGGATATTAAACTGCGCAGAGACAGACTGGCTGAAGTAGGGGTGATGGCAAACCCTCTCGAATATATGGTTCCGAAGCTCTGCGGTCTCGGAGATGTCAACTGGTCAAAATTTATCTCAGCGTTAACAGATATACACTTTCAGGGATGCGCTGTCATAGAGATCGAAGATAAAGCTTTCGAGGGTACAGATGAAGACACAGTAAGGGCAATAAAACACTCTGCAAAATACCTGAGGAATTTTATCTGATACAGAGTAAATAAGGAGAATAGAATATGGCACTTGTTACTTCTGAGGAAATGCTTCTTGATGCACAGAAAAGACATTATGCGGTAGGTGCCTTTAATGCCGAAAATATGGAGATGGTCATGGCTATCGTTACTGCGGCTGAGGAGCTTCACGCGCCGGTAATGATTCAGACTACCAGCGGTACGCTGAAATATGCAGATCCACTAATGTTTTTCCATATGGTCTCTGCGGCAGCGGCTGAGGTACATGTTCCGGTCTGTCTGCATCTTGATCACGGACCCAGCTTTGAGATGGCCGTTAAGTGCGTGAGAGCCGGGTATACTTCCGTCATGATTGACGGCTCCAAACTTCCTTTTGAAGAAAATATCGCGCTTTCTTCAAAAGTAGTTGAGATGGCGCACGCAGCAGGCGTGCCCGTCGAGGCAGAGCTCGGCAAGGTCGGAGGTAAAGAAGACGACACCACTTCTGGTGTCGGCGATATTTATACTGATCCACAGGAAGCAAAAGAGTTTGTTGAGCGCACAGGGATCAATTCTCTTGCGGTCGGTATCGGAACATCCCACGGTTTCTACAAGGGAACTCCGGTTCTTGATATTAACCGGTTGTCAGAGATCCGCGAAGTCGTCGATATTCCTCTGGTCCTTCATGGGGCTTCCGGGCTGACTGATGAGCAGGTCATCTCTTGTGTTGAACGCGGCATCTGTAAGGTTAACTTTGCGACTGAACTCCGCAAGGCATACACGGATGCTGTTAAAGAATATATTAAAGGTGACACTGGCGTTTTTGACCCGAAAAAATATCAGGCAAAAGGGCGCGAAGCAGTTATCGAACAGGTTAAGTATCGCATCAAGGTCTGCGGTGCAGATGGTAAGGCGTGAATCACTATATGCTGATATAAATGAATATTCATAATAGCCGGTGCGTCGGTCCGTTTCTGGACCGGCGCATTTTTATATAGTTACTTTTTTGTGCCTATGGCACAAATAAGTGCGTACTTACATTCTTTTCATAAACCGGGTAAATTGTAACCATCAGCTGAGAGTTAGAACAATGCAACAAGATCAGAACGATAAGAAATGTGAGGTATGAACGATGAAAAAAATACTGATGGCACTTACAAATGTAGATCATTACCTTGGACATGAAGAGAGAAAAACGGGTGTGTGGCTGGAAGAGGCGGCTACTTTTTATGACGTCCTCACAAACGCCGGCTTTGATGTGACCTTCGCGAGCACAAATGGAGGAAAGATCCCGGTCGATCCCGCCAGTGCTGCGGCAGATGAAAAGACAATGGCTGTCGCATCATCGAAGGGCTTTCGCGATGGAATGGAGCATTCCGTGAGATTTGCTGATGTGAATCCGGACGATTACAGCGCTGTTTACTTCTGCGGCGGCCACGGAGCTATGTGGGATTTTCCGGACAATGAGACGCTGCAGCAGCTGGCGGAAAAAATTTATGGCAACGGCGGATACATCGCCAGTGTATGCCACGGAGAAGCGGGCCTCGTTCACCTGAAGGATGAGAACGGGGAGCCGCTGGTAAAGGGGAAAAAGGTAAACGGCTTTACGAATGAAGAGGAAAAAATCAATGGAACAGACCGTCTTGTGCCGCTTTCTCCGGAGAACGAACTGAAAAAGGACGGCGCTGATTTTGTCAAGGGAGATCCTTATACCGAGTTTGCCGTCGCTGACGGGCGTTTCATCACAGGACAGAACCCGATGTCGATCCACAAGGTGTCTGTCATGCTGGCAGATGCGCTGAAGGGAGGCGCTGAATAATGCAGAAGGATCTCGGATCAGTAATGGGATTGTATCCGATGCCGACGACGATCGTCGGAACTGTGCTCGAGGACGGCAGGACAAATTTCTTCCCGGTTGCACATGTGGGCATCCCGGAACACGGACACCTGATGATCAGTATTGACAAGGCGCACGCACTGGACGACAAGGCGATCGCCCAAAACGGAGTCGTTTCTGTCAGCCTGGTCAGCCGCGAGATGCTTGAGGCCTGCGACTGGTGCGGGATCGTAAAGGCAGAGAACACAAACAAGTCCGATGTCTTCTCCTGGCACACAGATGAGCTGGAAAAAGCGCCTGTCGTCGAGGACGCGCCTGTCTCGATGACCTGCAGGGTGGAACAGATGGTTCCGGTTGGGAATTTTCACAACTATATCCTGAAACCGGTTCACACCTATGTGCAGGAGGAATGCCTGAACGAGCGCGGAAAAATCGATTATGAGAAGGTAAGCCCGGTTCTGTTTGAATTCCAGAGCGCACAGTATCTCTCGACAGGAAAAGTTATCGCAAAGTGCTGGAATTATGGAAAAAACTACAGATAACAAAATGGCTGTGATGTCCGTTCCGGGGCTGATCCTTAATATGGGCCTGCCGATGATGCTGTCCATGCTCGGACAGGCCCTGTACAATGTGGTTGATACCTTTTATGTATCGAGGATCCCGGATTCGGATGGAATGGTGCACGCCGGAGAGATGGCGATCAACGCGCTGACGCTCGCTTTTCCTGTACAGATGCTGATCATGGCTCTCGGAGTCGGGACCGGCGTGGGTGTCAACGCGATGATCTCAAGACTGCTGGGAATGAAGCAGAAACGCCAGGCCGAGAATGCTGCAGGCAACGCCCTGTTTGTTTCATTTCTGTATTTTCTCGCGATGCTGCTGTTCGGACTGTTCGGCTCCAGAGCCTTTATTAACAGTCAGACGGACAATGCGGTGATCGCGGAGCTCGGCACGGAATATGTCCGTATCATTTCTGTTTTTTCACTCGGCACCCTTGGTTATATGTGTCTCGAGAAAGTGACGATCGCGACAGGCAGGACAAAGATCACCATGCTGACGCAGATCGCGGGCGCGCTGACGAATATCCTGCTGGATCCTGTGCTCATCTATGGCTGGCTCGGATTCCCGGCGATGGGCGTGAAGGGAGCCGCGATCGCAACGGTCGTCGGCCAGTTTGTTTCTCTTGTCTGGATCGGCGTCTTTTATCTGAAGAAAAATCGCATCATGACGATCCGCCGCTCGGATCTCCGTCCGAGAGGCGTCATCCTGAAGGAGCTGTACCGGATTGGAATTCCGTCCATCGTGATGCAGATCCTGGTTCCGATCATGTCGTACGCCATGAACCTGATCCTCGGAGGCATTTCGGAGGCGGCGGTCACAGCATACGGAATTTATTACAAGCTCCAGAACTTCGTTTTTATGCCGGGGTACGGCCTGAATAATGCGTCCATTCCGATCATTTCATTCAACTACGGCGCAGGCAGTAAAGACAGGATCCGGGCTGCGATCCGATGGGCACTGATCGATGTGACGGTGATCATGGGGATCGGCGTGATCCTGCTGGAAGGCTGGACAGGTTCTATTGTCTCTTTGTTTGCGGTATCGCCGGAGACAGAGGGGCTGTGCGTCACAGCGTTGCGCATCATTGTCTGGGGATTCTTCTTCGCCGGTGTTAATATTATCCTGCAGGGTGTATGTCAGGCGCTCGGGAACGGAAGATTTTCTTTAATTATCTCACTGATCAGACTGATCGTTGTGCCGCTTCCGGCCGCATATTTTTTCGCCAGGGCAGTTCAGGCACAGAGGCTTGTGTGGTTTTCCATACCCCTCGGAGAGCTGACAGCGTCGGTTGCCGCCGTTGTGCTGACGATGAGATTATATAGACAGAAAACAGAAACATTATCATAGACATCAATATTTTTTATATTTTATACCGGTACTGTATTTCGCGGGCCGGATGTAGAAAGGAGTTCAGCAATGGAAGATTTTCTCACATTGGCAAAGGAAAGATTTTCAGTAAGAAAATATCAGGATAAGGCTATTGAGCCGGAAAAAATGGAAAAAATCCTGGAGGCGGCGAAGGTCGCTCCGACGGCAGCCAATCTTCAGCCGGTTCACATCTATGTGCTGAAAAGTGACGAGGCGCTGAAAAAAATCCGCGCGATCACGCCGTGTGCATTCAACGCTCCCGTGGTCCTTATGATCACGTACAGCGAATCAGAGCAGTGGAAGAACAAGCTTGAGGCGGGGATCGCATCCGGTCAGGAAGACGCGAGTATCGTAGCGACGCATATCATGATGGAAGCCTGGGATCTGGGTATAGGCTCCTGCTGGGTCAATGCGTTTCCGAACAGCAGGGCTGCAGAGGCATTTGATGTTCCCACGGACGAAAAAGTCGTCCTTCTGATGCCGCTCGGATATGCAGATGAAAAAGCCGTGCCGGCTCCGATGCACGAAAAATATCGTCCGGCCTCAGAGGTGGTGAAGGAGCTTTGAAAAAAGAAACTATGTTTCATTGTCCCGTTGAAGCGACGCTCAGCCTCATCGGGGGCAAGTATAAGCCGATCATTCTCTATCATCTGATCGGACACACACTCCGTTTTTCAGAGCTGCAGCGCATCATGCCACAGGCTACCCAGAAGATGCTGACACAGCAGCTGAGGGAGCTTGAGGCAGACGGCCTGGTTCACAGAGAAGTCTTCCCGGTTGTTCCTCCTAAAACTGAGTATTCCCTGACAGAATACGGAGCTTCCCTGGAGCCGGTGCTGACGGCCATGTGCGACTGGGGAAACGAGCATCTGGCGGACAAAATCCTCCCGCCGGCGACAAGATAATGCACTTATTTTGGATGCGCGTCGCGGATGAACGCCTTGCGCATCTTTGCTGCGGGTAAAAGTGCCCTGTATTCTACAATAAGCAGAAAAGTAGTCTGGTAAATGCAGCAGAACAGATATAGTATTAAGGATAGTTTTAAGTGAGCCAAATACAATAGATCACATCAGATCGTTGATATGGATTTTTGGAGGATTTTTTATGATTAAAGAAGCGGCTGATGGTTTCTGCATGGCACTTGCCGACAGTGTTCCCGGCGTGTCAGGCGGTACTGTTGCATTTATCATGGGATTTTATGACAAATTTATCGGCTCTATTCATGATCTGGTTTTTGGAGATAAAGAAAAAAGGATCGAAGGGATCAGGTATCTCCTGAAGCTGGGGATCGGATGGGCAATCGGTATGGGAATCGCCGTGATCGCCCTGAACGCGCTGTTTGAGGAGCATATCCACTTCATCAGCTCACTGTTTATCGGTTTTATTATCGGGGCACTTCCGATCGTGTGCATGGATGAGGCGGAGTCCGTCCGACAGTGGAAAAAGGGCATCCTTTTTCTGATTCTCGGAGTGGTGCTTGTCGCCGGGGTCACATGGATCAATACACAGACTTCTGTGGCATCGATGGATCTCGCTGATTTTTCACCGGCTCTCGCCATTAAGATGATCCTTCTCGGAATGCTTGCGATCAGTGCGATGTTCCTTCCGGGAATTTCCGGATCGACGATGCTTCTGATCTTCGGCGCATATATTCCGCTCATGAGCTCGCTGAAAGAACTGATGCAGCTCAACTTTGATGCACTGCCGGCTGTCCTTATGTACGTCGTCGGACTTGTTCTCGGCGCCGCAAGTGTTGTGAAGCTCATCCAGATCGGCCTTTCACGCTACAGGCCGCAGATGATCTATTTCATTCTCGGAATGATGGTGGGATCTCTCTATGCAGTTGTCATGGGACCGACAACGCTCGACACGCCGCAGGCGGCTCTGAATTTTTCCAACTTCAATTTGTGGGCGTGCCTCATCGGCGTGGGACTTGTCGTCGGAATGCAGGCTGCAAAATCCCACAAGTCAAAAAAGAGCGCCAGGCAGTCGCAGTCTGCCAGCGTCTCTTGACATTATCGCGACGTATGTAGTATATCTATAAGCGTTGTTAACAACAAATAACTGAACAGTGATCAGAAAATCCGCCGGGATTTTTCGATTGTGTATTAGGCCAGCGTTACACAAACGCTGGCCTTTTTTACGTGTTTCTACGAGTGCTGCCAGACGTGTGTATCTGCCAGTGAGTCACGCCGAAGGTGTGAACGAACTGGCAGATATACGCGGCGGGATAGCGCGACAGCGCGATATCGAGCAGCTAGCTGCGAGATACAGCACTCGTAGAAAAACAATCTGCCGGCTGGATAGCGCGACAGCGCGATATCGAGCAGCTAGCTGCGAGATACAGCACTCGTAGAAAAAACAAGCTGCAGCGGGATAGCGCGACAGCGCGATATCGAGCAGCTAGCTGCGAGATACAGCACTCGCAGAAAAAACAGGGAGGGAAAGTATGTACAAGGGAACTTCGGCTGAACTATTCAGGAAATTTGCTCTGCCTCAGATGATAGGACTGCTTTTTAATTCGATTTATATCATAGTGGACGGCCTTTTTATCGGAAACAGGCTGGGAAGAGATGCCATGGCGGCGGCAGCGGTTGGCGTCCCGCTGGTCGAGATCCTGATCTCGCTTTCTATGGCGCTTACTTCGGGCGCGGGAATTATCATTTCCGGCCAGCTTGGAAGAAAGGACAGGGAGCATGCGGTTGATACGTTTAACATTGTCATTGTCTGCGCCGCGATCGCGGGCGGTCTCGTCATGGTGCTTGGAAATCTGTTTATTGACTCCATCGCTGAGCTTCTCGGTTCAACGCCGCAGATCCACGAGGATGCGGTCACTTATATCCGGTATATCATTACCTTTTCGCCGTTTATGATCTACAGCTATCTTCTCGGAGGAATGGTCCGTAATGACGGGCGGCCGAAGCTCGCAATGACGGCTCTGACAATTGGATCGCTCTCAAATATTTTTCTTGATTATCTGTTTATGTATCCGCTCAACATGGGGATTGGCGGAGCCGCACTGGCGACGGCTATCGGTCCGATACTGAGTGACGCGCTTCTTCTTCCACATTTTCTGAGGAAGAAGGGAGCTCTTTATTTCAGAAGAACGTCCTTCAGTCTGAGAACGAACGCAAGTATTCTGCGGCTCGGCTTCCCTTCGTTCATCATGGAGTTCACGATTGGCATCGTCACTTTTGTCTACAATACAGCGATCCGGGCTTACGGTTTTGGGGAGATCGGACTTGCGGCCTATCTTGTCATCGGTTATCTGATGCTGATCATCCTGACACTTTTTCTTGGATTTGCGGAGGGACTGCAGCCTGTCTTCAGTCACTTCACAGGAACCGGTGAGCTTGACAGGTGCCGGGATATGAGGAATTTTTCGGCAGGGATTTTCCTGCTGGTCGGCGTTATCTGTTATGTTCTGATCCTGCTGTTTTCACGCCAGTTCTACTCGCTGTTTGCGCCGGGAGATACGGAGCTGATCGACTTTATGGAGAGCCGGAGCCGCGGGTACTTCTTTGGATTTTTCCTCGCAGGCTTCAACATTCTGATGATCTCTTACTGGCAGTCGACGGCAAAAACAGGAAAGGCCCTGCTGATATCGCTGTTGAGAAGCGCTGTTCTTCCGCCGTTGCTCGCGGCTGTACTGCCGCGTATTTTTGGTGCGGAGGCGTTGTGGCTCTGCCATTCGGTCAGCGAGTGCGCGACGGCCGCGGTTGCTTTTCTTTTCGTGAAAAAAGCTGACCACATACGATCCGAAGGCTGATCCACAGGGCGATGCTTGTTAATGCCCAGGAAAAAGGATAGACGAGATACAGGACTTCCAGAGTATGAAAATGCTGGAAGACTGTAAAAATCCACAGGATGCGGAAACCGCATGAGCAGATTGTTGTTTCAATTGCGGGCAGCACGGAAATCCCAAAGCCGCGCATGACACCGGCCGGAGTCTCGAAAAAACTTTCGAATGGCGTAATCGACAGGATCAGCAGCATTCTGTAGCTGGCTTCCCGGATGACATCCGGGCTGGAGGTGTAGATCCGGGCCATCGTGCTGCGCCAGATGGTGCAGGGGATAGAGATCGCCGAGCTCAGGGCAATTGATGAAAGCAGGCAGATCCAGAGGATTTTTCTACAGCGGTCCATCTGGCCCGCCGCATAGTTCTGGCTCTCGAAGGTCGTCACGGTTTGTGCATAGGCGGCGACCATGTAATAACTGAAATACTCAAAATTCAGCGAAGCTGCGGAGCCCGCGACGACATCTGTCCCGAAGCTGTTTATCGCCGCCTGGATCACGACATTGGCGAGACAGAACACGGCGGATTGGACAGCTGCGGGAGCTCCGATCTGTAGAATTTTTCTGATGATCTTCTTTGAGGAGATACCGGTGGAATTATCCGCCGATTCATCGCTGCCCTTTTTCAGCCATCCGAGGAGCAGAAAAGCACTCACAGCGGTCGAAATGTCGGTGGCGATGGAGACTCCCGCCACATCCATGTGAAGTACGATGACAAAGAACAGATTCAGCAGCACGTTCAGAATGCCCGAGACGACGAGGGCATAGAGCGGACGCCGGCTGTCGCCTCTCGCCCGCATGATGGCTGAACAGAAATCGTACAGCGTCAGAAAGGGCATTCCGAGAAGGTAGAGCCTGAGATAAAGAACGGCCTTTGACATGACGTCGTCCGGTACATTGATCAGATCCAGAATCGGAGCGGCCAGAAGTTCTCCTGCAAGCAGCATTAGGAGCCCGGCGATCAGAGAAAATCTGAGCGAGCTCCTGATGGTTGTTTCCTGCGATTTTTTATCACCGGTTCCGATCTGCCACGACAGAACGACATTGACGCCGGTGGCGAGGCCGGCGGCGATGCTGACGAACAGCCCCACGACCTCTCCGTTTGTCCCGACGGCGGCAAGTGAACCGGTGTCCGCGAATTGTCCGACGACGGCGGTGTCGGCCGAATTAAACAGCTGCTGCAGGATGTTTGTCGCCGCGATCGGCAGGGCAAAAGCCAGCGTGGCCGGCAGAACTGATCCGTGCAGCATGTCGATTTTTTTTATGCGTTTACTCTTTTGTGAATTCATAACTACCACCTGAACGGCAACAGTATATCACGCATTCAGATCGACATCCTGGTAATAGTTGGCAATAAACTCATCGGAGGTCTCTTCGAGAAGTCCAAGCTCGTTCAGCTTCTCCACGTAAAACTCAACATCGCCTTTGACATCGTGTGTTCCGGAGGCGAGCTCGGCGTATCCATAATTCTCGAGAAGCTCTGCCGCCAGCTCCTTGTCGTCCACTTCCTGGTAGCCTTTATCGACGACGATATCCACCGCCTCCTCCGGATTTTCTGCGATCCACTCGTCTGCCTTGTGGAGTGCCCTTATCGTTGCGGCGATCTCGTCGGGATGCTCTTCGAGGACTTTTGTCGAAGCGATGAGGAAGCAGCATGCCCTTCCGCTGAATTCATCGTCGGTGCCATTGTCGAAGAGAAGCTTTGCGTCGCCGCTCTCGGTGGCCTTTGGCCCGTAAGGATCCCAGACGGCTGCCACATCTACTTCACCACTCTTCAGAGCCTCCAGCTGTAGGTTTCCATCGCTGTACGCTACGACCTTGTAGTCCTCATCCATGACGAGTCCCGCTGACGACGCCCAGATATTCAGGATCTGATAGGGAGTGCCGCCGATCGAATTCACGCAGACGGTTTTGCCCTTAAGATCAGCCGCACTGTTGATGCTGTCGTCATCGGCGCGGGCAATAATCTGGATGCACCCTGTGTTGATGCCGTCTACCACGGTTCCCTGAATTCCGGATTCCATGGACTGGAAATACTGAAAATCTCCGTAGGTAAACGGGATCGTTCCGTTGTTGATACCGGTCTTCAGCACCTCTGGTGTAGCTGAGACGAGGGTGACGTCGAGACCCTCTTCGTCAAAATAGCCGTTTTCTTTGGCGATGAAGAAAGCTGAGCTGCAGAGGCCGCCGCCGAGTGCCGGCAGGGTGAATTTGTATTTGTAATCGCCGTCTGCGACAGTGTTTTCTGCTGTTGTCGTTTCACCTTCGGCCGTGGTCACCTCATTTGACGATGATGATATACTTTCGGAGCTTACGCCTGACGAATCCGAATTGACAGATTCTGTTACAGATGCAGATGATGCGTCTTCAGGAGCATAGGTGCATCCTGAAAAAAGCAGTGCCGCCGCTGCGAGCACTGAAATGATTTTTGATGATTTTCTCCTCATGTTTTATCCCTTTCTCTTCCTGATTTCTTCTGATGAACCCTGATTTTTATTTCCCAGGGCCCTCTCTAGTAGTATTAAAGCTGCACTTTGTCGAGCGCCTGATCGAGATCTGCGATCAGATCTTCGATATCCTCGATTCCGACAGACAGGCGGATGGAATCCGGGTAGACTCCGGCTTTTTCCTGCTCTTCGGGAGTGAGTGAAAAATGTGTGGCGATCGACGGATAGACGATCAGTGATTTGCTGTCCCCGACATTCACCATCTGGTCGAACAGGTGCACATTGTCGAGCAGTGTCTTCGCCGCTTCCCGGCCTCCTTTGACGCGGAACGACATCATTCCCGTGAGTCCCTTTGGGAAGTACTTCTGGGCGAGTTTATGATATTTGTTGTCCGGAAGTCCCGGGTAGCTGACTTCTTTGATCTTCGGGTGACGGTCCAGAAATTCCGCGACGGCCTGTGCGTTTGACGCGTGTCTCTCCATTCGCAGAGAGAGGGTCTCAATACCCTGGATGATATTGAAGGCCGACTGGGCCGCGAGATGCGCCCCGAAAAGGCTGAGCGACCGGTTGTACAGCCGGAATGTGAAAAGCTGTGTCGTCAGGAGTTTCTCAGAATAGCGGTTCCTGATCTTATCGTAGAATTCGTCGAACTCCGGGAATCGTCCGTTGTGCCAGTCAAAATCGCCCTTTTCCACGGCAATCCCGGCAACGGTCGTGCCGTGTCCGCCGAGATATTTGGTCGCCGAGTATACGTCGATGTCCGCGCCGTGCTCGAAGGGGCGGAAGAGGTATGGCGTCGCAAAGGTGTTGTCTACGACCACAGGCACTCCGTGGGAGTGTGCCATCTCTGTGAGGGCGTCAAAATCGACGATGTTGATGAGCGGATTGCCAAGACTTTCAATGTAGATGGCTTTCGTCCGGTCGGTTATTAGGCGTTCATAGGCGCTGATGTCATCCGGGTCGTCGACGATTTTTCCAGTGATTCCGAGAGCCTTCAGTGTATCGTGGATCAGGGTTACCGATTCGCCGTACATGGTCGGGATGGTGATGATCTCGTCGCCGGCGCTGGCAAGGTTCAGAAGTACGGCTGTAATAGCGCCCATTCCCGATGAGAAGGCGATGGCCGCCGAACCTCCGTCAAGTGAAGCGATGCGCTCCTCCAGAACGCGGTTTGTCGGATTGGAGCATCTGGAATAGGAGAAGCCCCACTCTGATTTCGTCTCGTAATCGACCATTCCGTCAAAGCTTCCGAATTCAAAAGCAGCTGTCTGATAGATCGGAACGGCCTTTGATCCCCTGTTCAGCGCAGGGTTGTATCCGGCGTGAAGCTGTCTTGTCGTAAACCCGAGGTTATTGTTTTTATATGCATCGTAAGACATGGTTTATTCCTCCAGTTTTCAGTGATCTCCGCTCGGCGGGGCGACATTTTTCTGTACCGGCCATTTCGGGAATTTATGCGGCTCGAGGTTCAGGGCCTGCTTCGGACACGAGTTGACACAGAGACCGCAGCCGACACACTTTGAGGTGTCTGGCACTGCCTTTCGTACGGTGCCGTCTTTTTCAATGGTGAATACCTTCCGCCAGCATCTCTTTGCGCAGAGGCCGCAGCCGACGCACTTATCACTGTCGATGGAAACGATATAGTGGGCGAGAGGCCAGCTTCCGCCGCTTCCGAGGATCTCGCGCCCGCGGGACAGGTAGCAGCAGTCTCCGCAGCAGTTGCAGATCACGTCGCCGCCGACCTGGAGGGTGTGCATCAGGCCTGCTTTGTCGAATTCTTTTACCTTTTCTTTTGCCTCTTCCTTTGTCAGCTTCTGGGCCATTCCGCGGTCGGCGTAGGTATTGATCCCGCCGCGCCAGGTGATGCAGGTGTGTCTCGGCATTCCGCAGTCGCCCGCAAAAGAGCGGCAGTCGCAGTTGTTGAGATAGATCTGCCCCTCGTGGTGGTCGATAAAATCAAGGACCTCGTCGAGCGGCCACACCTCATCCTCAGAAGGCGCCTCGCCGGGAACTGCCGCTTTTTTATCAAAAGAGGCGTGAAAATACTGCCAGTCGATCTCTTTTCTCTCTTCATCCGTAAAGCGCCTGCGCCAGTCATCGAACTCCCTCACCACATATACATCCATAAATCCGGAGTAGTCCGACAGACGGTATTTTGTCCTTGTCTCATCGACGAGATTTAAAAATCCGCGCTGGTATTCTTTTTTCAGAAAGTCTTCCGGAACTTCATCTGTTCCGAAGACCGGTTTCGCTTTTACAGCAAACTGGATCTCTTCTTCAGTGAAGAGCCTTTGGGTATATTTTCTGACCGGCTCCGGCACCCTGTATATTTCTTCGAATTGTTCAAGCTCTTTATCTGTGATACTCATTATTAATTTCTCCTTCTGAATTTCCCTGTGTATCAGATCATGTATTCCGGGAGGCGCTGCTCGCTCGCGAGCTGGAACTTCTCCAGGAGTTTTTTTCTGAGCAGGAGGAATTCCTCGCTTCCGCGGTTTCTCGGGTGGCGCATATCTACATTGATGACTTCAGCGATCCGTCCAGGTCTCGGTGTCATGATGACAATCCTGTCGGACAGGTAGATCGCTTCGTCAACGTCGTGTGTGACGAGGACCATGGTCGCGTGGCTGACCCTCTGAAGCTCCAGAAGCTGGTCCTGAAGGTTCGCTCTCGTAAATGAGTCGAGCGCGCCCATCGGCTCGTCGAGGAGAAGAGCCCTCGGCTCATTGATCAGCGCCCGCGCGATCGCTACGCGCTGGGCCATGCCGCCGCTGATCTGGTGCGGGTACGATTTTTCAAAGCCGGTGAGCCCTGTCATGTCGATGAGCTCCTGGATACGGTGCTTATTTTCCTTATAGACGCCTCTCGCCTTGAGGCCGATCGCAATGTTATCCTCCACAGTGAGCCAGTCAAAGAGGGCTCCCTGCTGGAATACATAGCCTCTCGATGGATCCGGTCCCGTGATTTCTTTTCCGTCCATATAGATGTGGCCGCTGTACGGTTTGTCGAGACCGGCGATCATCCTCAGCGTCGTTGTTTTCCCGCAGCCGGATGCGCCGATGAAGCTGACGAATTCACCTTCTCTGATGTCAAGACTCACCTCACGGACGGCTTCGGTCTGTTTATCATTTTCATCGCTGTATATCTGACTTACCTTGTCAAGCTTCAGCAGAATCTGTCCATCTGTCATAGCTGTTTTTCCTTTCTGTTTCGTTTCTACCGGATGATTTCAGTCAGCCGCCTTTGTCGTGCCCTTCTGCCAGCTGAGTGCTTTGTCGCGGATGGCGTTCAGGATCTTTGTGATCAGGCTGAACATGATCGCCATCACGAGGATTGCCGCAAAAACTTTGTAGTAAGAGCTCCATGTCTGCGAGAGGTTGATGTAGTAGCCGAGTCCGCCGGGCTGTCCCATCATCTCTGCCATCACGAGCGTCGTGAATGCGAAGGCGTTTGAGGTTCCGAAGCCTGAAAAAATCTCCGGAAGGGCGTGTGGCACTGCCACATGAAAAATCAGGTAAGAGGTGTTTCCGCCGAGTGTTCTCGCCGCTTCATAGAGCTGTTTTGGCGTACTCTGGATCCCCATCGCAGTGAGAGAAGCGACCGGGAACCAGATGCAGATCACGATCAGGAAGGCCGCCGCAGCGAAC
This sequence comes from Eubacteriales bacterium, assembly GCA_036453165.1. Lineage (GTDB taxonomy): Bacteria > Bacillota > Clostridia > Lachnospirales > Lachnospiraceae > Bilifractor. The sequence continues at coordinate 127,180 of JAZHVR010000001.1, forward strand.
GGGGTCGGGAACAGGGTCATCGCAAAAGGCATCCATGCCACCGCAGGGATGATGCCTGTCAGACGGAGAACCGGGTTTACCCAGTAATAGACCTTCGGGAACCAGCCGATAACGATTCCGGTTCCGATGCCTGCGACGGCTCCGATGATGAATCCAACGAAGTAAAGCCTGAGCGAGTAGAGTGTATTTGATAAGATGGCCGGTCCATCTTCCAGGAACGATCCGAGGATTTGTGACGGGCCCGGGAAGAACGGCTGGACAAAAAACTGAAATTTCGTGCCGCCGATATCCCAGACGAGAAGGGCGATCCCGATCGCAAACCGGAGGGCGGCCAGATGAGAGTACTTCTTCCACTTCTTTTCATTTCTGATCTTCAGCAGACCGGATATGACGAAGTACAGGATCAGAACAATGAGAACAAATCTGTAATTGTCCTCGATGGTGACGATAAAATCGCCGACCCGGTATTCGGATATTTTCAATTCCGCGTACTGGGGGATGAGAATATTTCCGATCAGTGCGATCAGAAAGCCGGCGATTGTAAAAAAAATTCTTGAAAAATATTTCATAGCAGAAACTCCATCCACATTTCTTATTTTACATAGCGTTTATGTATGATTTTACACGAATCTTTTTGAACGTCTAATATCTGTAATTTATGGTCGGCTATAGATTTTTGCTATATGCTTCAGGGGATGAATGGAAAAGAGCTGGGATGATATAAGGTATGATGCGAATAAAAAAGACACATCCGGGGAAATCATATTTCCCGGATGTGCCGTGTTTTTTGATGAGGAGAATGAACTGCTCCGTACAGATTATTCCGATGATCTTCAGCAGGTCAGAATCTGATCATCTGTTCCGCTGGTAGATTACGTAAAGCCCCTTCATGATCAGTTCATCGTCCAGAATGATTTTTTTCCTGCAGAAGGGTGCGATGGTGCCTGCAAAGCCGCCGGTGACGACGGTGATGACGGGGTGGCCGAGTTCTTCTTCAATCTGCGCTGTCATTCCGTCAATGATGGCGGCGTTGCTGTAGATAATGCCGGATTTCATGCTGTCGACCGTGTTGTGCGCGATAAAATCCGCGGGCGCGGCGACGTCGATCACCGGCAGCTGTGAGCATCGCTGGGAAAGGGCGTCCAGCGAGATCCGTATTCCCGGATAGATCATCTCGCCGATGTAATTCCGCTTATCGTCGACAACGCAGCAGGTTGACGCTGTCCCGAGATCGAAAACGGCCACCGGCGTGCCATAATAATCGGAAGCTCCGGCCGCTTCGACAATGAGGTCGGTGCCCACCGAATGCGGACTGTCCATGTGTTCCATTGAAAGACCTGTGTCCAGGTCGGAGGTGACCGTGAGAACGGACCTTCCGGTAAAATCAGAGATCGCCGCGCTGAGGTTTGATGTCACTTCCGGGACGACAGAGCAGAGCACAGCGCCTCCGGTATCTTCTGCAGAAACGTGATGGAGGTTACAGGCATTCCGGATATCAGCTGCGTATTCCGCCGCTGTTTTCTGGCGGTCAGTGCGTATCCTCTCCTGAAAGCTGACCTTTCCGTCTGTGAGTCCTCCGAGTACAATATTTGAATTCCCAATATCTGCCGCAAGAATCATCGGCGATTTCCTGCCTTTCCGCGCATTATTATTCCTGCATTTTTCAATAAAAATCGGGGAAATTGCGCCACAGTTGTCTTTTCATCAATTCAAAAGAATTACGCCGCAGCTGTTTTGGCTTCAGCTACAGGGACAATATGTGCCTTGAAAAGCGCCTCTCCTACGGCTCCCGTGATCAGCGCGGAGGCAAGCATCTCGACAATGGCGTTGACGCCGACCATCAGGCAGATGCCGACGATGATGTTGTGTCCGCCCATCAGGTTCTGCACATATTCGGTGTTGCCGAAAAGTGCGACAAGCAGTCCCATAAACATGACTGTGTTAAAGAAAGCGGCCAGAAAACCTGTGATCGTGCAGGCGAGACCTACAGGCATATGCCTGCGGAGCACAGGGAAGAGAAGTCCGAGGAAAAGTCCGTCCAGAAGCCTCGGGACAAAGCGCTGAATAAATGCGAGAAAAGGATTGATCGCAAACAGCGCCGCGCCCATGGCGCTGACACCACCTACGCCGATGCACTGCAGAAAACTGGTGATGCCGAAGACGGCACCGGCGACAGCTCCGCCGAACGGTCCCATGACGATCGCGCTGATCGCAACAGGGATCATGTTAAAAGTGATCGCGAGCGGTCCGATGTTGAGATAGCCGAGCGGTGTCCATGCCATGAGGAGCAGGATCGCTGTCATCATTCCGAGAGTAACGAGCTGATTGGTCTTGAAGCGACGCCCGGTCTTCCTGCCGGACGCATTGTCAGATACGATTGAGTTTTTCATAGCGTCTCCTTGTTATTGTTCCCTTTCCGGGATACAGTACGTGAGAAGCGGACAGGCGTCCGCTCAGGTAAAATTGAACATCTGTCACGAGCCGTTCTTTATGGTCTTTTGTCTGCAAGAGGATGTGCAGTACAGGTGACCACGATCGGCGGAACATATTGTATACTGTTATTGCAGTATATCTTTTCGTTGACAGACCTCACTCATAATACTACATTTTTACCTTGAAAGGAATGTTATTTTCAGCAATTATCGCATATACGTTGCCTGATTATTTATGATGCTCTTTCGAATACAGGGCTTCCAGCCCGCATACCATCCGCAGCAGTCGGTGCTTACCGAGTCCGAGCGATAGCGAAGGACGAGGTTACGCACCGCTACTGCGAGGACGAGCGAGAGACGCGTTGCGGGCGGAAGACCCTGCATTCGAAAGAGTTCAGTATGAGTATATTCTGGTAATATGTGAACCGAAACAAGCTTGAACAAAAGGAGAATAATAATGCTGAGGGAGAAAAACGTCCTGCTGGGCGTAACCGGATCTATCGCCGCATATAAAATCGCGAATCTCGCCAGTGCTTTGAAGAAGGCGGGCGCCGATGTTCACGTGCTTATGACGAAGAACGCGGTGAATTTCATTAATCCGATCACTTTTGAGACGCTGACAGGCAATAAGTGTATCGTGGATACGTTTGACCGCAATTTTGATTTTAAGGTGGAGCATATCTCGCTCGCCAAGGCGGCGGATGTGTGTCTGATCGCGCCTGCATCGGCAGATGTGATCGGCAAGGTTGCGAATGGCATCGCGGATGACATGCTCACGACGACTGTGATGGCCTGCCAGTGCCCGGTGCTTTTTTCTCCGGCCATGAACACGAGGATGTTTGAAAATCCGATCGTGCAGGACAACATCAGCAGGCTGAAAAAATATGGCTACACAGTTATTGACCCGGCGACGGGCTACCTCGCCTGCGGAGATACAGGAGCGGGGAAGATGCCGGATCCGGACGATCTGTTTGAGTACATTGATTACGCGGCCGGATATGAGAAAGACCTGAAGGGGAGAAAAATCCTCGTGACCGCGGGGCCGACCTGTGAGCCGATCGACCCGGTGCGCTATATCACGAATCATTCGACGGGAAAGATGGGCTACGCGCTGGCGAAAGTGGCCGCCTTCCGCGGTGCGGATGTGACGATTGTCTCCGGACCGACCTCCCTTCAGCCGCCGAAATTTGTGAAGCTGGTTCCCGTGACGACGGCGCAGGATATGTTTGACGCTGTCACAGGTGCGTTCCCGGATACAGATATTGTCATCAAAGCGGCGGCAGTTGCGGATTACCGTCCGGCTGTCGTTCACGAAAACAAGGTGCATAAACAGGACGGAGAGATGGCGCTGCCACTCGAGCGCACGCAGGATATCCTGAAGTATCTCGGCGAGCACAGAAGAGAAGATCAGTTCCTCTGCGGTTTTTCTATGGAGACGGAGAACATGCTCGAAAATTCCCGGGCAAAGCTGAAGAAAAAGCATCTGGATATGATCGCTGCTAATAATCTGAAGGAAAAGGGCGCCGGATTCGGCACGGATACGAACCGGATCACGCTGATCACGGAGAAGGAGGAGATCCGTCTGCCGCTTTTGTCAAAGGAAGAGGCAGCAGGGAGAATTCTGGACCAGATTCAGAGGATGATGTAAATCCTGATATTTTATCAGTAAGACAGATAAAGTGCGGCGCGTGAGCCAGTCAGAAAGGCTCGTGCGCCGCACTTTGTGAATTACGTGAATACCGCGATGGTGAGATAAAACCTGCGAGTCGCGGTCTGGCTCGTTAATTAGGTCAGCGTTTTACAAAGTACTCCTCATACCAGACGAGGAAGGTGTAGATTGTCCAGATCTGTCTCCAGAGATCGGAGTTTCCGCCGGTGTATTCATCGAAGATGGCGTTGATCTCATCGACGTTGAAGAATTTTGCCGCAATGTCGCTGTGGAACAGACGTACGACGTCGCTGTTATAGCGGCTGTCGGCGAGCCAGAAGCGGATCGGAACAATGAATCCGAGCTTTTTGCGGAAAGCCGTCTCTTTCGGAAGGACTTTGGCAGCGGCTGTGCGGAAAGCGACCTTGTTCTGCGTCTCGTTCACCTTGTATTCTGCCGGAAGGCGCGATGCGATGTCAAACATCCTCGTATCTGTGATCGGCATGCGGATCTCAAGGCCGCACGCCGTGCTCATCTTGTCTACGTTCAGGTAGATGTCGCCCTCAAGCCAGAGACGGATGTCGACGTCCTGCATTTTTGACAGAGGATCGAGGCCCTCATCCTCTTTGTAGATGGGCTCTGCGAGATGGATCGGCAGAACTGAAGAATCGTAGTGCTTCAGGATCTTCTTTTTCAGATCTTCTTTCATAATATTTGTATTTCCGACGTAGAAGGTCGGCAGATTATCGCCGTATCTTGTGGCGTTGCGGTACATGTTGTAGCCGCCGAACATTTCATCCGATCCTTCGCCGGAGTAGCAGATTTTTGTGTGCTGTGCGGCTGCCCGGCATCCAAGTGTAAAGACGATCGCGGATGCGTCGGCGAGTGGCTGCTCCATGTTGTACATAACGAAGGGGACGACGGCGAAATAGTCCTCCGGCGTCACCTTCAGCCGCGAGAGCTTCCGGCCGAGATAATCAGCGGTTTCTTTTGCAAGTGGCGACTCATCGAACTTCGGATTGTCGTAGCCGCAGGTGTTCGCGGTATCGGCGTCAGAGAGGGCAAAGACGTAGGATGAATCAACGCCGCCGGACAGGAAGGACTCCGCACGCTCGTCCGGGGTCTTGATTTCGCGCATCATTTCAAGCATGGTCGAGTGGATCTCATCAGCGTAATCGTCGAGCGATTTTGATGCATCCGGGGCAAAAGAAGGCGCCCAGTAGCAGGTGACGCTGATTTTTCCAGACTTCCAGACAAGGTAGTGCCCGGGCATCAGCTTCTTTACGCCCTCAAAAAAGGTGTCCTCGCCGGGCACATAGGTGAGGGTCAGATAATACTGCAGCATCGGCTCGTTCAGCTTTTTTACGAAGCCGGGCTGATCCATGATGTCGCGGATATAGGTGCCGTAGAGCAGGTGTCCGTCGGCCGTCTCATAATAATAGAAGGGCTTGGTGCCGAACTGGTCGCGGAGGGCGAAGAGCTCGGCGGCCTTTTCATCCCAGATGGCGAAAGCAAACATTCCGTGAAGGTGATTGCCCATCTCGTGGCCCCATTTTTCATAGGCCTTCAGCAGAATCTGTTGTTCGCGCTCTTCGCGTGACAGAGAAGATACGTCGATAGAAAGTTCAGAGGCAAGCGCCTCCCAGTTGCGGATGTGACCGCGGTATGTTTTAAGCTGTGCCATAATAATCTCCTGAAAATATACTTAATTTTAACCAGTTCTAAAATACACCAGAGAGGGCGGACGGACAAGGACCTTTTTCGTTCGTTGCGGGTGCTGTCGTTCGTTCGGAGCTTCCAGCGGAGGACGCGGAGATGCGGATGAATTGTCAGAAAAATAAGCGCTCCGGTAGCAGATTACAGGCCAATCTGTTATGATAAAGTAACAAAGAAAAATCCGGATGGTCCCGGACAGACATTCGCGCGCGGATGTTTTTCATTTTCAGGAGGCGTTACAAATGCTAGGGGGCAGAGAAGAGTTGGGAATGAGCGCGGCAGCGGAAGAAGAGTCGGATCAGAAGAAAAAGAAACTTCTCGTGATTGAGGATGACAGGATGATCCGCAGGATCATCAACAATGCGCTCTCAGACAGCTATGAGGTGACAGGAGTGATAACCGGCGACGAAGCTATCAAAACAATCGCCGATTCTGGCACGGCTGATCTGATTATCGCGGATCTTGATTCAAAAAGCATTGACGGCGGAGATTTTCTCGAGAAGCTGGCGGCACGTGATATCTATTCCATTCCCGTCGCCTTCCTGATCTCTGAAAAATCGGCGGAGACCGAGAGCAGGAGCATCGCGCGGGGCTTCAGAGACTATTATATTAAGAAGCCATTTTCAGAATCCGATCTGGCTGTCAGGGTGGAACGCATTCTGAACACAGAATCATCCTGGCGCAGTCTGCGGAAGGACGTCAGGAAAAAACCGGAGATTACCGGCGAAGAGAGAGCAAATGTCGAAGAGAATATCAGCCGGCTCCTGGATAGCGAAGAAGCAGATGCGGATTCTGGCACAGATCATATTGGGGAGACCCGTGAAGAAGACGAAATAAGAAGAGCGAATGCCGCTCTGGAGGATATTCAGGAACAGGTCAGCGAAAAATCTGAATCCTTTGGCGCATGCAAAGCGTCCTTTTCCGATTTTTGCGTGATGTATCATCTGATGCAGAGGCAGAGAGAGCGGAAAGAGGTGACAGCTCAGATTGTTCTTTTTACCATGTTTCCCAAGGATGTATCTGCAAAAAGTTCAGAAAAAATAGCAGACGCTATGGATGCATTTGAGGATGTTGCTGCGGAGTGCCTGAGAAGAAGCGACGTCGTTGTAAAATATACCTCTGCCCAGCTTCTCTGCATGTTCATGGACTGTAACCAGAAGGACGGCCGCATGGTCGCGGAACGAATTCTCAGAAGATGGCACATGCAGGATTCGGATTACGGCGCAGCCTATGAGATCCGCACGTTCCCGCTGTAAATACAGACATACAGAGAAATTATCTATAAAAAATCCCGGCAGGCATTGTGATATGCTGCCGGGATTTTTTTGTGAAAATATAATTCGAAAGTGACATAAGAATTCTGAAAGATGAGATTTGTATATTATTATGAAAAAACTCCTGTAAAAATCAGTGGATGAGGCCGGTACTGGTGATAAACAGTATCGCCATCAGTACAGGTGAAATATATTTCACCATGACGCGGTACATCTTCTTTCTTCGCATCACGACGCCTCCGTATTCGACCTCGTCCGTGACGTAGTTCGGGCCGACAACCCAGCCGATCAGTATGCAGGAGAGGAAGGCGATGAAAGGCATCATGAAACTGTTGGAGATGTAGTCCATCAGGTCAAGAAGCTGTCCCACCGTTCCGTTCGGCAGCGGGATTTCCGCGTAGAAAATGGAGTAGCCGAGCGCGATCACTGCCGTTGCGACCGCATAGATCACCGTCAGGACAAGCGTTGTTTTCTTGCGGTCCTTGTGGAAGATGACCATGCAGTTTGCCGTGATCGCCTCAAGCACGGAGATGCAGGAGGTCAGCGTGGCAAAGATAACCATCACGAAAAACGCGGCGCCGATCACATTTCCTATGGATCCCATAGCGGCAAAAACCTTTGGCAGCGATACGAACAGCAGACTGGGGCCGGCGGACATTCCGTCCACGCCCTGGAAGACAAAGATGGAAGGAATGATCATGACACCTGCGAGAAATGCGACGGCTGTGTCACAGATCTCGATCTGGTTGACGGCTGTGTTCAGGTTTACGCTCTTGCTTACGTATGATCCGTAAGTGATCATAATGCCCATAGATACTGAGAGCGAGAAAAACAGCTGGCTCATCGCATCGAGTAGGATCCGGAGAAAACGCGTCACCGTCATTCCCTCGGCGTGGATGGAGAGATAAAATTTGAGTCCGTCAAGACCTGTGCGGACCGTATCTCCATCCTCATGGCGGAGTGTCAGTGCAAAAATAGCGATGCCGATGACCATGACAAACAGGATTGGCATGATAAACTTAGAGACCTTCTCTATGCCGTTCTGGACGCCGCGGTAGATGATGAAACCAGTCACAAGCATGAAAATAACACCGTAGATGACCGGAGAAGTCGGCGAGGAGATAAAATCAGTAAAATATGTGTCGCTGCTGAGCGCATCTCCCTGTCCGATAAAATACATCACCGCATACTTGGTAACCCATCCTCCGATGACCGCGTAATAAGTCATGATGATGACCGGAACCAGGAACGTCAGGACGCCGAGAAACTTCCATTTTTTCGACATCGTCTCATAGGCAAGGATCGCGCTCTGTTTTGTTCTCCGTCCAATGGCGATATCGCTGGTCAGAAGCGTAAAGCCAAAAGTCACGACAAGGATCAGATAAATAATAAGAAAAAGTCCGCCTCCATCCTTAGCCGCGAGATACGGGAACCGCCAGAGATTTCCGATGCCGACCGCACTTCCGGCGGCCGCAAGGACAAATCCCAGATGCCCGGTAAAATTACCCTTATTTTCTTTTTGTTCCATGAAACCATTCCCCCTCTGTGAGAACTTCATACTTATAATTAACTAATTATCCATTCTACCGTATTCTGTGGCATTTGACACTCTTTATTTTGCATCTGATGCGCCGAGGCAGGAAACTTTCGGCTCAGCTGGCGCATCAAACAATCAAGATTAATCTTTTCGATGCGCTCGGGCAGGAAACCTCCGGTTCAGCCGTCACATCAAACAATCAAGATTCATCGATCTGATGCGCCTGGACAATGAACTGCCGGCCTAGTCGTCACATCAAACAATCAAGATTCATCGATCTGATGCGCCCGGGCGGGAAACCTCCGGTTCAGCCGTCACATCAAACAATCAAGATTCATCGATCTGATGCGCCCGGGCAGGAAACTTTCGGTCCAGCTGGCGCATCAAATAATCAAGATTCGTCTATCTGATGCGCCTGGGCGGGAAACCTCCGACTCAGACGGCGCATCAAACAATCAAGATTCGTTTATCTGATGCGCCCGGGCAGGAAACTTTCGGTCCAGCTGGCGCATCAAATAATCAAGATTAAACTTTTCGATGCGCCCGGGCGGGAAACCACCGACTCAGCCGGCGCATCAAACAATCAAGATTAATCTTTTCGATGCGCCCGGGCAGGAAACCTCCGGTTCAGCCGGCGCATCAAACAATCAAGATTTGTCTATCTGATGTGCCCAGGCGGGAAACCACCAACTCAGCCGGCGCATCAAACAATCAAGATTCATTCATCCGATGCGCCTGGACAGGAAACCTCCGGTTCAGCCGGCGCATCAAACAATCAAGATTCTCCTTCCGATGCGCCTGAGTCGAAATTACCGGGTTTCCGAGCGCAGAGCCTTCGGGCGCCGCGGAGCGGCAGAGGTCCCGGCAGCCGCAGAGCGCAGGAGAGACTTCCAATCCGCGACATCCGCAAGCGTCGGTGCTTTGCGAGCCCAAGCAGGAGCGCAGGGCGAGCATTATGCACCGCTACGCTGAGGACAAGCGAGAGCGCGTCGCGGATGGAAACCTCTCCTGTAAATTGCGGTTCTGGGAAGAAAAAAGATTATTGACATAAAAATATCAGGTAATTATAATACCACTCGTAATCTCCCGAAGGAGATTTTGCATATCAGAATAAGTTTTCACCGCGTTTTTTGAACGGATGACTGGGGGTTGGAAATCATGGAAGCACTTGCTGAAGAACTGAAATCGGGCCTCACGGTCAAAACTGTTTTCACTATTCCTATCTTTGGCGGAATTCCGATCAAGGAATCCGTTGTCGTTACGTGGATTGTCACCGCAGTTTTAATCATCCTTGGAATTTGGCTTGCACATGGACTTTCTGTAAAAAATCCGTCTAAGCGGCAGATTTTTGCAGAGATGGTCGTTTCAAAGCTCGATTCACTTGTGGGTGGAATGCTCGGTCCGAACGCTGCGGAATATACGACGTATCTGGAAACGGTTTTGCTGTATATCGGCCTTGCAAACATCATGGGTATTTTTGGCTTCGACCCGCCGACGAAGGACCTGAATACGACCGCCGCGCTGGCGCTTATGAGCATCATCCTTATTGAGGCTTCAGGCATTCGCGCGAGGAAGGTCAAAGGATGGCTCCACAGCTTTGCAGAGCCGGTCGCTGTCGTCACTCCGATCAATATTCTGGAGATCGGCATCCGTCCGCTGTCGCTCTGCATGCGACTTTTCGGAAACGTCCTGGGTTCCTTTGTTATTATGACGCTGATTGAATATGTGGTACCTGTGGTACTGCCGATCATTCTCAGCCTTTACTTCGATATTTTTGATGGCTTTATCCAGGCCTATGTATTCGTTTTCCTGACTTCGCTCTTTATCTCCGAGGCGTGCGAGATTCCGGCGCCGACAGAGAAGAAGGCGAAAAAATCGCGCGGGAAAAAAGATCCGGCTGCAGAGAAAAAGGCTGTAGTTGCGTGATTTTTTTCTTAAATATGACTATCAGCTGACAAGGTGGCGCTGGCGCTAAACGCGCAGCGGCTCTTGTCATTTTGGACAACTTTTTCCTATTTTTACAATATTATTATTTTCAGGAGGTAAACAAAAATGGCAGCACTTGGCGCAGGAATTGCAGCACTCGCCTGCATCGGAGCAGGTATTTCAATCGGTATCGCGACCGCACATGCAGTTGACGCTATCGCACGTCAGCCTGAGGCCGACTCTAAGATCACGAGAAACCTGGTTCTCGGATGCGCACTTGCAGAGGCAACCGCTATTTACGGTTTCGTTATCGGTATTATGATTATCATGATGTCCTGATTTAAAGGAGCTTGTTGTTATGTTGGATATAAATATCAGTCTGGTCTTTACGATCATTGACGTCCTGATCCTTTATTTTATTCTGAAGAAGTTTTTCTTCGGCAAGATCCGCGACGTCATGAACCGCCGGAAAGAAGAGATTGACAGCTCTTATCAGGCTGCAGATCAGAAAATGAAAGAGGCTGATGCTCTGAAGGCGCAGTATGAGCAGACACTGGCTTCTATCGATCAGAAGAAGGAAGAAAGCATCGCCAGCGCCCGCAAGGATGCGAGTGCGGAGTATGACCGCATTGTCGCCGATGCCAACACCCGTTCTGAAGAAATTCTCGCAGAGACGCGCAAGAAGGCCGATTCCCTGGCGGCGCGTTCGAAGCAGAAAGCTGACGACGAGATTTCCGCGATGGTAAAAAATGCCGCGGCAAAGCTTGCGGAATCCCAGAGTGACAAGTCTCTTTATGATGCATTCCTGAAGCAGACAGAAACATCAGACCCAGATCAGGAAAACGCATGAGGCATACATGAAAAATATGACAGAGAAAAATCCTGTACATGCAGTGCTGCGTTGTGTGACTCCTCCGGACGCAGATCAGCTTGCAGGATTTTATAAATTTTTACGAAAAAAGTATCATACGGAGGACGTCGAGATCGAGACAAAGATCGAGCCCGCGATTCACGGCGGATTTATCCTCCAGATTGGTTCTGAGGAGTATGACTGGTCTGTGAGCGGACGCACCCGCCAGTTCGAGGAAAGTATCGACGAGGCGAGGGAAGAGGCCGCGAAAAATCACAGCGAGAAAGACATCATCTCAGTTCTGAAGGGCGCTGTCGAAGATTTTCAGCTGGCTGCAAAGGAGAGCGAGGTCGGATTTGTTGAGACGGCCGGAGACGGGATCGTCCAGATCCGCGGTCTCGACCACGCGCAGTACGGCGAGATCGTCGTTTTCGAGAACGGCGTTCGCGGTATGGTCCAGAATATCTCGACGGACAGTATCGGAGCGATCCTCTTTGATGAAGAGGGAACGATCGGTGAGGGAACCCGCGTGACGGCTACCGGCAAGAGAGCCGGCATCCCTGTCAGCGAGGATTATATCGGCCGCGTTGTCAATGCCCTCGGAGCTCCGATCGACGGTGGCGATCCGATCCAGTCGACGGATTACCGTGCAATTGAACAGCCGGCTCCCGGCATTGTGGACAGGAAGTCTGTCAGCGTGCCGCTTCAGACCGGTATTCTGGCCATCGACTCTATGTTCCCGATCGGAAGAGGCCAGCGTGAGCTGATCATCGGCGACCGTCAGACTGGAAAGACATCGATCGCTCTGGATACGATCCTGAACCAGAAGGGCCAGAACTGTATCTGTATCTATGTGGGCATCGGCCAGAAGGCGTCTACGATCGCGAGCCTTGTGAATACGCTCCACGAGCATGGCGCCATGGAATATACGGTCGTCATGAGTTCAACGGCGTCCGACCCGGCGCCGATGCAGTATATCGCTCCGTATGCCGCGACATCCCTGGCAGAATATTTTATGTACCAGGGAAGGGACGTGCTGATCGTTTATGATGATCTGTCAAAGCACGCTGTCGCTTATCGTGCCCTGTCTCTTCTTCTCGGAAGAAGTCCGGGACGTGAGGCTTATCCGGGCGATGTATTCTATCTGCATTCAAGACTTCTGGAGCGCTCCTCCAGACTTTCAGATAAGCTCGGCGGCGGTTCTATCACGGCTCTGCCGATCATTGAGACACAGGACGGCGATGTGTCGGCGTATATCCCGACGAACGTCATATCCATTACCGACGGACAGATTTTTCTGGAGAGCGACCTCTTCTTCGAGGGGCAGCGGCCTGCTGTCAATGTCGGACTTTCGGTATCCCGTGTAGGCGGTGCGGCGCAGACGAAGGCAATGAAGAAGGCTGCAGGCTCTCTTCGTATCGATCTCGCACAGTACCGCGAGATGGCGGTCTTCACCCAGTTCTCGTCTGATCTGGATGAGAAGACATCAAACCAGCTGAAGCAGGGGCGCGTCCTCATGGAGCTCCTCAAGCAGCCGCTCGGCCATCCGCTTTCTCTAGCTGATGAGGTTGTGACGCTGACGGCTGGCGTCGGGCGGAAGATGATCGATATCCCGCCGGAAAAGGTCAAGGATTTCCAGGAGAAGCTGCTCGGATTTTTCCATTCGCAGCATGAGGATATCATGAAGAATATCGAGAGCACCGGAAAGCTAGAGGACGATACAAAGGATCAGATCCTGAAGCTGACCGATGAGTTTGCGCGTTCCTACGAGTGCTGAGGACGCACGAATTGACAGCGATGCACATCAAAAGCGTGTAAGATCTGACAAGTTCGTGCGGACGGATAGTGCGACAGCGCGACACCGAGCAGCTTTCTGCGAGGTACAGCACCCGTTATAAGGATTGTGTTGAGAGGTTATATATATGTCTGCAACGCGTGAGATAAGGGAGAGGATCAACAGCATTCAGAGCACACTGAAGATCACGAATGCTATGTACATGATCTCCTCGACAAAAATGAATTACGCAAAGGCAGCGCTTGCATCGACGGAGCCCTTTTATTATCAGCTTCAGTCCATGATCGCGAGGATCCTGAGACACTTGCCCGAGGGCTATAGTCACCGCTATCTGGATCACCGGACCGTGGAAAATGAGGCGGATCTGAGGCGCGCGATCATTTGCGTCACCGCGGATAAGGGTCTCGCCGGCGCGTTCAACCACAACGTGCTGAAGGTCACGGAGGACAAGATCCGTCCGGATTCGAATGACCTTCTGTTTGTCGTCGGTGAGGTCGGACGGCATTATTTTGAGCACAGAGGGATCCATATCGACAGTCAGTTCACGTATACGGCGCAGAAGCCGACGCTTCCCAGGGCGCGTGTGATCGCATCTCATATCCTCGATCTTTATGGAGACGATAAAATCGATGAGGTATATATCTTTTACACGCAGATGAAAAATGCGATGGAGACGGAGGTTATCTCCACACAGCTGCTCCCGCTGCAGAGACTTGATCAGAGCCTCTTTGTAAAGCAGATGGGAAATGCGGCCCAGGAGGACTTCAGCATGGAGCCCAACCCGAAGGCACTGCTCGACCAGGTAATCCCGGAGTACCTCACCGGATATATCTACAGTGCGCTGATTGAGTCGTATTGCTCGGAACACAATTCCAGAATGCAGGCGATGGACGCGGCGAATAAGAACGGGCAGAAGCTCGTCTCTGAGCTCTCAGTGAGATACAACAGAGAGCGCCAGGCTGCCATCACACAGGAGATTACCGAGGTAGCTGCCGGTGCGAGGGCCAGGAAGGAACAGCTCGCGAGGGCTGCTGAGCGTCGGAAAGACTCTTGAGAGAAGCGCTGATTTTTTTCATCACAGATGTTTTTACATGGAGATGACAACATGCAAATCGGAAAGATCACACAGGTAATGGGACCGGTCGTCGACGTTGTTTTTGAAGAGCGGCCGATTCCCTTTATAAAAACCGCACTGCGGTGCGACAACCACGGGCAGAAGTGCATCATGGAGGTCGCCCAGCACATCGGTGACAACACGGTCCGCTGCATTCTCCTCACGGCCAGTGAGGGACTTCAGAAGGACATGCCTGTCATATCGGAGGGCACCGGGATCACGGTTCCCGTAGGGGATAAAAATCTCGGTCGTCTGTTCAACGTTTTCGGCGATACGATCGACGGCGGCGAACAGCTTGACGGGGAGCGCTGGGAGATCCACCGCAAACCCCCGAAATTTACAGATCAGAAGCCGGTCCAGGAGGTTCTTGAGACAGGTATCAAGGTTATTGATCTGATCGCTCCTTATGCAAAGGGCGGCAAGGTCGGCCTCTTCGGCGGCGCCGGCGTAGGCAAGACCGTCCTCATTCAGGAGCTGATCCGCAACGTCGCTGCTGAACACGGCGGCTACTCGATTTTTACAGGTGTCGGAGAGAGATCCCGTGAGGGCAACGATCTCTGGACGGAGATGTCCGCATCCGGCGTTATCAAGAACACTGCCCTGGTATTTGGTCAGATGAATGAGCCGCCGGGAGCCCGTATGCGCGTGGCGGAGACCGGACTTACGATGGCTGAATATTACCGCGACGTTGAACACAAGGACGTGCTTCTTTTTATCGATAACATCTTCCGTTTCGTACAGGCCGGATCCGAGGTGTCCTCGCTGCTCGGCCGTATGCCGTCGGCCGTCGGATATCAGCCGACGCTGGCGAATGAGATGGGCGAGCTTCAGGAGCGCATTGCATCCACGAAGAACGGTTCTGTCACATCCGTGCAGGCTGTCTATGTGCCTGCCGATGACCTGACCGACCCTGCCCCTGCGACGACGTTTGCGCATCTGGATGCGACGACCGTACTCTCCCGAAAAATCGTTGAGGAAGGTATTTATCCTGCCGTCGATCCGCTGGAGTCCAACTCCCGGATCCTGGAGGAGAGTATTGTCGGAAAGGATCATTATGAGACGGCGCAGCAGGTGCTGCAGATCCTTCAGAAATACAAGGAGCTGCAGGATATCATCGCTATCCTCGGCATGGAGGAGCTTTCCGACGACGACAAGATGACCGTCTACCGCGCGAGAAAGATCCGCAACTTCATGTCACAGCCGTTCCACGTGGCAGAGCAGTTCACCGGCATCCCCGGTGTCTATGTTCCGATCGAGGAGACGGTCAAGGGATTCCGCGCGATCATCGACGGCGATATGGATAAATATCCGGAAGGCGCGTTCTTTAATGTCGGAACGATTGACGATGTGATCAAGAAATCTAAGGAAATGTAATCATGGTACAGCCGGCACCACAGCCGTTTTGGTCTGTGGGCTTCTGCCGGCCGTGATGGTGGAGATATTATGGCGAACAATCCGCATACATTTTATCTGCAGGTGATTGCAACTGAAAAGGTATATTTTAAGGGCAGAGTCTCGTCTGTAAACGTACAGGCGGAGGATGGCCGGCGTCAGTTTCTGGCGCATCATGCGGATACGACGCTTGCGACGGTCCCGGGAGATATTGAGATCGTCACGGAGGCCGGAGAGCGCATCAGTGCCGTAGCCGGGTTCGGAGTCATTATGGTTGCGAACAACCGTGTTACGATGCTGACAGAGACGTGTGAATCGGCCGAAGAGCTTGACCAGCGCCGCGCCCAGGAGGCGCTCGACCGCGCGAAGGAGAGACTCAGACAGAAACAGAGTATGCGTGAGTACCGTATGACCCAGGCCGCGATGGCGAGAGCGCTGTCGAGACTGAAGTTCAAGGGAAAACATCTCAAATGATTTGAGAAAACTTGATTTTTTGGCAACTGCCCTCACTTTGTCAGGGCAGTTTTTGCGTCTGGGCGCATCATAAGAATATATCGTGAATGTCTGATGCGCTGCCTGACTTGTCAACTCCCCATCCAAGCACATCATAACCTGGAAATCAAGTTAGATGATGCGCTGGCGAGAGACACGAATCTTTTGCTGGCGCATCAGAAAGAGAAATCTTGATCGGGTGATGCGCTGCCAGGAACTGTAGCTCTGCACCTGGGCGCATCAGAAAGAGAAATCTTGATCGGGTGATGCGCTGCCGGAAACCGTAAGTCCAGCGCTGGGCGCATCAGAAGGATAAATCAAGATAAGGTGATGTGCCGGCTGGGCCAGCGGATAGATGTTTGGGCGCATCAGAAGCGAAGAATCAATATTATGATGACACCAGGGTGGCAAAACAGGCGGTGATATGGCAATATAGTCTTCGGGCTTGTGTAATTATAGTGAATAAGGGGAAAGTTAATGTCTTATATAGATGTTCAGAATCTCAGTTTTGAATATGAGGACGGCGGGGAGGAGATCTTCCAGGATGTCAGCCTGCATATTGACGGCTCGTGGAAGCTCGGGCTGATCGGGAGAAACGGCAGGGGAAAGACGACGTTTCTGAATCTGCTGCTCGGGAAGCTGCCGTACAGCGGGACGATCCGCAGCGACCTCGATTTCGCATATTTCCCATATGAGGTCGCGGACAAGGACCGCATGACGCTGGAAATACTGCAGGAGGTCAGCCCCGGGACGGAGGACTGGGAGTTCATCCGCGAGACTTCGCTGCTCAATGTAGATGCGGAGTGTCTGTACCGGCCGTTTGGTTCGCTGTCTAACGGGGAGCAGACGAAAACGCTGCTCGCGGCGATGTTTGCCGGCGAGAACCGCTTCCTGCTCCTGGATGAGCCGACGAATCATGTGGACGCCGACGGCAGGGAAAAAATCGGCGCATATCTGCAGCATAAACAGGGGTTTATCCTCGTCTCGCACGACAGGGCACTGCTTGATTCCTGCGTCGACCACATTCTTTCGATCAACCGGACCAATATTGACCTGCAGCAGGGAAATTTCTCTTCCTGGTGGTCAAACTTTCAGCGCGCGGAGCAGAACGAGCTGGCAGAAAATGAGAAGCTGAAAAAAGAAGCGGCCCGCCTTTCCGAGGCCGCACGCCAGAGCTCCGAGTGGTCTGACAAGGTCGAGCGGTCGAAGAAAGGCGCAACCAGCTCAGGGTCAAAGGTTGACCGCGGCTTCGTCGGCCACAAATCGGCGAAGATGATGCAGAAGGCGAAGAACTACGAGCGCCGGATGCAGGCGGCAGCGGATGAGAAGACGAAGCTGCTGCACAATGTGGAAACGGCGGAGACGCTGGAGCTTCGTCCGCTCTCCTATCCGAAGCACACACTTGTCACCGGAAAGGACATCGCGCTCTATTACGGCGACACCATGGTGTGCGGCGGCATTAATTTCGAAGTCAGTGAAGGCGACAGGCTTGTCGTGGCAGGAAAGAACGGCTGTGGCAAGTCGACATTGCTGAAGCTGATCTGCGGAGAGGACGCTGCCGGTGCAGGAGATACTGCTGCGGATGGCGCAGGTGACGGAATGAACGCCGCGAAGAATATCAGGAAAGAGAAGTTCCGATACACCGGAGATCTCATCCGGGGCGGCGGGCTGATCATTTCATACGTCCCGCAGTCGGCGGATTTTCTGTCGGGAACGATCCGCGAATACGCGGAGCAGGCAGGCCTCGATCTGAGTCTCTATATGTCTGTTCTCCGGAAGCTCGGGTTTGAGCGGAGCCAGTTTGACACGCGCACGGAATCCATGAGCGAGGGACAGAAGAAAAAAATTCTGATTGCGGCGAGCCTCTGCCAGAGTGCTCATCTGTATATCTGGGATGAGCCGATCAATTACATCGATGTTATCTCAAGAATGCAGATCGAGGACATGATCCTCAATGTTCAGCCGACGCTGATTTTTGTTGAGCATGACCGCGTCTTCAGCCAGAAAATCGCGACCAGAACTCTGACGCTGGCGTGACAGGAGAGAAAAGTGAAAAAGATTCTGATTACAAACGATGATGGAATAACATCCGACGGGATAGTGCGCCTGGCCAGGGCAGCGGCCTCCTTCGGCGAGGTGTGGGTAGTTGCCCCTGACGGCGAGCGCAGTTCGATGTCACACAGCATTACGCTTCACTCCGCATTCGAGCTTCAGGAGAGTCCGTTTCCTGTCGGGGGTGTTCATGCCTACGCCTGTACAGGAACGCCGGGCGACTGCGTGCGGATCGGCGTGCTCAATGTAGTCCCGGGAAAGCCTGATTTTGTTTTTTCCGGGATCAATTATGGCTTTAACGCGGCGTCGGACCTGCAATATTCTGCGACAGTCGGTGCGGCGATGGAGGGCACCTTTCAGGGGATTCAGAGCATTGCCTTTTCAGAGGACGTAGGAGACTGTCACGAGGTGACAGATTTTTATCTGAAAGATGTCATCAGGGAACTGACGGAGAAAAAGCCCGGTCACGGGAAAATTTGGAACGTCAACTTTCCGGGATGTTCTCTGGAGGAGTGCCAGGGAATCCTCCGCGACAGGACCGTTTCAGAGCTCTGCTATTACCGCGATTCCTACCGCCAGACTATGATCGCCCCGGGAAGATACAGCTGTCATGTGGTAGGAGAGAGGGATCTCCGTGCCGAAGATGGTACGGATCTCCGCGCGCTTTATGACAACTATGTATCCATCGGGTCCGTGAGGAACCTCGCATAAAAGTACTTAGAAATGAGTATATATCTTGGATAATATACTTAAATGTCAGAATCTAAATAAAAATACACAAAATTATTGGAATAAAAAAATAAAATTCGGATATTGACATACATACTAATGAGTGCTATAAAATACATTGTTCACAGCAAAATAAAGCACTTAAAACATATGACAAAGACGTCATTTATGCAGAGACTGCATAGATGGCGTTATTTTTTTATCCAAGGAGGACAAAGCTATGTCATTACGTGAGGATTTACCTGAAATTGTTACCAGTATTCCCGGACCGAAGGGCAAAGCGATTCTTGAGGAGAGAGACGCCAATGTACCCAAGGCTCTCTGCGGCTATACCTACCCGGTCGTTATTGATCACGGCGAGGGCGCAATGATCGAGGATGTAGATGGCAACAAATATCTTGACTGGATCGGCGGCGTCGGTGTTCTGAACATCGGATATTCGCGTCCGGAGCTGGTCAAGGCTGTCCAGGAGCAGGCACCGAAGTATTTCCACACGATTTTTAATATCATCGGCCACGAGGGCTATATTGAACTGGCTAAGGGGCTGAATGAGATCATGCCGTGCCGCGGCGAGCACAAAAAGACATACTTTGCAAACTCCGGAGCTGAGTGCGATGAGAACGCCATCAAGATCGCCAAGGCTTACACAGGCAGAAGCAATGTCATCTGTTTCTCCGGCGCTTTCCACGGCCGCACGAACCTGACCATGGCACTGACTGCAAAGAAGGCATATTCCAAAGGTATGGGACCGTTCCCGGCAGGCATTTACAGAGCGCCGTATCCGTATCTGTACAGAGCACCGAAGGGATATTCCAGAGAGGAAGCCATCCAGTACTACATCGATGGAATGTACAAGGTTTTCGATGAAGCCACTCCGGCAAATGAGGTCGCCTGCATGCTCGTTGAGCCTCTCCAGGGCGAGGGCGGATTCATCCCGGCTCCGATCGAATGGGTAAAAGCTATCCGCAAGATCTGCGATGACAATGGCATCCTCCTCATCGCCGATGAAGTTCAGTGCGGCAACTGCCGTACCGGCAAATATTTTGCTTCTGAGTACTGGGCTGAAGCTGGTGCTGCACCGGATATCATCACCACGGCAAAGAGCCTTGGTGGCGGCATGCCGATCAGTGCGATCACCGGACGTGCTGAGGTTATGGACGCCGCTCCGGCAGGAACTATCGGCGGTACCTACTGTGGCAACCCGGTATCCTGTGCATCTGCACTCGCAGCTATGAAGATCTATAAGGAAGAGGATTATCCTGCAAAGGCACGTCACATCGGTGAGATGGTCACCGCAGGCTATAAGGAAATGCAGAAGAAGTACCCGGTTATCGGTGATATCCGCGGTCTCGGCGCTATGATCGGTATCGAGTTCGTCAAGGATCCGGAGACTAAAGAGCCGGCGACAGAGCTCACACAGAAGATTATCCAGAATGCACTCCACAAGGGACTGCTGATCGAGAACGCAGGTACAGCCAGCAACGTCGTCCGTTTCCTGGCCCCGCTCTGCATGACCGACGAGCAGACAAAGAAAGGTCTCGAGATCTTCGATGAGTCCATCAGGGAAGCGCTTGAGGGCTGATATGACGGAAGATCAGTCTGAATATTGATTCATGTTTTTTCTCCCTTAGTTCCCGGAGCCTGGCCCGGTTCGGGTACACGGATCGGGCACGCGGTTCCGGGAACCGGTTTTTAAACACGGATTTTATCCGAAGGGAGTTTTGTGAAAAAATCCTGACAGAGGAGACGGGTTATGAATACTGACCATCTGGTAATAACAATAGGCTGCGATTACGGCGCCGGCGGCCCGCAGATCGGAAAAATGCTGGCGGAGAGCCTCGGCTATGAGTATTATGACAGGGACCTGGTAGATAAGGTCGTTGATCAGATCGGCGTTGACCGGGGACTCGTAGAGGAAGCAGACAAGAAGCCGGGCGTCCAGTACAGTTTTGAGACATCGCTCGGACCGCGTTACGCGAATCTCACCAACCGCGTCATCTATACGCAGTATGAAGTCATCAATGAGATGGCTGATAAATCCTCCTGCGTGATCATCGGACGCAGCGCCAACTTCATTCTGAAGGATCGCGATAATGTCCTTAACTTCTTTATTTATGCTCCAAAAGATGTCCGCGTGAAGTCGATCATGGAGCAGGACCATGTGACGAAAGAAAAAGCAGAGGCGATTATCGATTACAACGATGAGATGAACCACGCGCGCCACAAATATATCACCGGAACGTACCGCGGGGACCGTAATGCGAGAAACCTGCTGATCGACAGCAGCGTCCTCGGATGGGACAAGACCGCAAAGTATCTCCTGATGTTTATTGAGATGCTTCATGAGTGATATGAGTGTTTCAGTAACCTGAAAATCAAAAATATGGACAGAGCACTGTCTCTGATCATGAAAAATAATGGCAAAGACGCCAGAGAAGATGCCCGGAAAATTCCGGGAACCTTCCCTGGCGTTTTGTCGTCCGGAGGGAACTCTATGGAAAAGAAACAATCAGATTTTGATAAAGTCTTCAGTGCATGGGACATACTGGTCATTGCTTTTGGCGCCATGATCGGATGGGGCTGGGTCGTCTCAACCGGTGACTGGATCGAGAGAGGCGGCGTCATCGGCGCCATGCTGGGATTTGCACTCGGCGGCGTAATGATCTTTTTCATCGGCCTCACATATGCAGAGCTGACACCGGCCATGCCGGAGTGCGGCGGCGAGCACGTATTCAGCTACCGCGCGATGGGCCCTTATGGTTCATTTGTCTGCACCTGGGCGATCATCCTCGGATATGTGGGTGTCTCCTGCTTCGAGGCCTGCGCACTTCCTACCATTATCACCTACCTCTACCCGGGATTTCTGAAAGGGTATCTGTATACTGTAGCCGGATTTGACGTTTATGCGTCCTGGCTGATCGTGGCTATCATCACAGCGGCGCTTATCACTTATATCAACATCCGCGGCGCGAAGACGGCAGCTATTCTTCAGACCATTCTCACCTGTGTCATCGGCGGCGCCGGCATTCTGCTGATCGTGGCGTCAGTTATTAACGGCGATGCTTCGAACGTCAGCAGCCAGGCTTTTGTCGGCGACAGCAATGGCTCAGTTTTCTTCAACATTATCCGCGTGGCCATGATGAGCCCGTTCTATTTCATTGGATTTGATGTCATCCCGCAGGCGGCTGAGGAAATCAATGTTCCTCTGAAAAAAATCGCAAAGATGCTTCTTTTCTCGATCATTCTTGCGGTTGCTTTCTATGTCCTCATCATCCTGTCGGTCGGCCTTGTTATGGGTCCTGACGAGATCGCAGCTTCTGCCAGCTCAGGCGCCGGCCTCGTGACGGCAGACGCTATGGCGAATGCATTTAACAGCACCGTGATGTCGAAGGTTCTGATCGTTGGAGGACTCTGTGGCATTGTCACCAGCTGGAACTCCTTCATGATCGGCGGCAGCCGTGCGATGTACTCTATGGCTGAGTCCTACATGATCCCGAAGGTTTTCGGCAAGCTTCATCCGAAGTACAAGACCCCGGTCACCGCACTTCTGCTGATCGGTCTTCTGAACTGTCTCGCACCGTTCCTCGGAAGAAAGATGCTCGTATGGATCGTCGATGCCAGCAACCTGGCCTGCTGCCTTGCATACTGCATGGTCGCCATGTCGTTTGTGATCCTGCGCAAAAAAGAGCCGGAAATGCCGAGACCATATAAAGTAAAACATTATAAATTTGTCGGCGCGATGGCGATCGCAATGTCAGGTTTCATGGTTCTGATGTACATCATTCCTGGAAGCGGCGCTACGCTGCAGCCTGTAGAATGGGGTATTGTCGGCGGCTGGTTCGGACTGGGCGTTATCTTCCTGTTCGGCTGCCGTGCGAAGTACGGCGAGAAATTCGGTACCCTTGTTGAGATTGCAAACGCTGAGCTCGATGAAGAATATGCGAAAGAGCGTGCGGCAGCGGCAGGACAGGCTGCGATCGAGGGCGGCGCTCCTGCAGCCGCGGCAACAGCTGTTGCAGGAACTGCTCCCGCGGCTGGAAGAACTGCGACGGTCGGAGAGGCCGAGGTGGCCTCGGCGCTCGACCGTGTGGCTGGCACGCGGACGGTATCGGCGGCATCTCCGATGGATACTTTCAGCTATTTCCTTCCAGTCAATATTGTCTTCGGCCCGGGCAAAGTGAGCCAGGTCGGAGAGCTCGCAAAGCCTTATGGAAAGAAGGCACTTATCGTCACTGGCCACTCCAGCGCAAAGAAGTCAGGCCTGTATGACAAGGTCAATAACAGCCTGATCCGCGCGGGATTTGAGACGGAGCTTTATGACAAAGTCACACAGAATCCGCTCACGACGACGGCTCTCGAAGGAGCACAGCTCGCTAAAAAAGACGGCATTGACGTCATCGTCGCCGTCGGCGGCGGATCCATTATGGATGCCGCCAAGGGCATGGCCTTCATGGCTGTCAATGACGGAGATATCAACGATTATATTTACAACAGAAAACACAGTGATAACGCGCTGCCGCTGATTCTGATCCCGACGACGTGCGGAACCGGTTCCGAGGGAAATGGATTTGCCGTGCTCACGAATCCGGAAAACGGCGACAAGAAGTCGCTTCGCTGCCCGGCGATCGTGGCAAAAGTTTCCATCGTCGATCCGGAGTGCATGATGACAATGCCGAAAAAAGTTCTGGCTTCGGTTGGCTTCGACGCTCTGTGCCACTGCATTGAGGCGTATACATCGAATAAGGCGCAGCCGTTTACAGACGCTCTGGCCCTGTATGCTATTCCACTGATCCTTAAGAACCTGCCTGATCTTTACCACGGCAAAGAGACAATGAAGGCATGGGAAGAAATGTCCATCGCCAGCACGATCGGAGGCATGGTTATTAATACGGCGGGTGTGACATTAGCTCACGGCATGGAGCATCCGGTCAGCGGACTGAAGAACGTCGTTCACGGCCAGGGCCTGGCGGCGCTCACGCCGGTCGTTGTTGATGCGACCTGGAAGGGCAACCGTTATAAGTTCGGAAAACTTGCCCGCATGATGGGCGGCTACACGGCAGAGGACTGCGGCGAGAAAATCCGCACATTCCTTCGCGACATTGATCTCGAGATCAGTCTCTCAGACCTCGGCGTGGAGGAGAAGGATATCCCGTGGCTCGCTGAGAACTGCATGAAAGTCTCCGCCGGCAACCTTGAGAATACGCCGGTGAAGATGGATCAGGCAGATATTGAGGCACTTTACAGGAAGGCAATGCACCGCAGGACAGAAGAAGCAGCGTCATAAGGAACGACAGCTGCATTATCTGCATTTGTAATATGTCGGAAGAGACAGTCGGGAGGTGCCGGTGATGATCGAGTTTAAGAAGGCTTCTGAAGAAGATTTTCCTGAGGCGATGAAGTTCATCCGCGCATTGTGGGATTACAATACGTATGAGGAAGAGCCGACAAAGAAAGTATACGATATCGTGATCAGGGATCCTGCGAGTTTTGCATTTTTCCTGATCGATGACGGCGAATACGTAGGGTTCTGCCACGGCGATTTTTTCCAGACATTCTGGATGTGCGGCCTCACCTGCTACGTCTCCAGCATCATCACAAAAGACGGCAGGCGCCATCAGGGATATGGCACAAAGATGATGGACCACGCGGCTGAGCTTGCAAAAGAAAGAGGCTGCAAAGCGCTGATCCTTGACTCGGGCATGCCGAGAAAAGAAGCACATAAATTCTACGAAGATTATGGATTCGAAAAGAGCTGCTATGGGTTTGAAAAAGCTCTGTGAGCGGTTGCAATTAGTGTGAAAAAGGTCTGGTGGGAAACTTCCCGCCAGACCTTTTTGAGTAATACTGTTTTGCGGACTGGAAGTTACCCGTAAATGTTAATTGCCGGCCATGGGGCTGTTTTTATGCGGCTCATGATGTTATCATAAGAGGGCACAGGCGCGGCCCGACGGAAACACCGGCGGAACCAGAGCGCCTGTCGATCATACAAAAGGAGGTGTTATCATGCTGGAAGTTGGAACGAAAGCTCCGGATTTTACGCTGCCGGACCAGAACGGAACTATGCACTCTCTGTCGGAATACAGAGGGAAGAAGGTAATCCTGTATTTTTATCCGAAGGATATGACGGCCGGATGCACAAAGCAGGCATGCGGCTTCGCAGAGCTGTATCCGCAGTTCCAGGAAAAGGGTGCGGTCGTGCTCGGCGTGAGCAAGGATTCTGTCGCGTCACACAAGAAATTTGAGGAAAAGTATGGCCTGCCGTTTACGCTTCTCTCGGATCCTGAGAAGGAAGTCATCCAGATGTATGATGTCTGGAAAGAGAAGAAAAATTATGGGAAAGTCACGATGGGCGTTGTGCGCTCTACGTATCTGATCGATGAAGAGGGCACGATCGTGAAGGCATTTGGAAAAGTCAAAGCTGCCGACAACCCTGCGCAGATGCTCGGTGAGCTCAACTGAATAATTATCATCTGACTGCAACCGGAAAGCTTTTAAATAAAAAAGGGAGGATATAAGAATGCTTGAAACTGGAATCAAAGGTACCGCAGAGGAAATGGTGACAGAAGAGAAAACGGCTTGGAAGATCGGAAGCGGTGAACTTCTGGTTTACGCGACGCCCTGCATGATGGCTCTCATCGAGAAGGCGGCGTGGACAAGCGTTGCTGATGAGCTTGAGGATGGTCAGGGAACGGTCGGAACGCTTCTGAATGTTCAGCATGAGGCTCCGACACCGGTCGGCATGAAGGTCACCGCAGAGACAGTTCTGAAAGAAATCGACGGCAGACGTCTGGTTTTCGATGTAACCGTGAAGGATGAGAAGGGCGTTATCGGTGAAGGCACACATGAGCGTTTTATTATCAAGAATAAAAAGTTTTCTGCAAAAGCAGAGAAGCGCAAAGAGGGTTGATCCCTCTCTGCGCTTCTTTTTACTTGCGCTTTGCTTCTGCGAGCTTTGATACGAGCTCCGGGATCGTTGTCTCGAAGTCGACGCCGTACCATGGCTTTGCCGGATTATCGACAGTGACCTGGATGGTGTCAGCTGTGTAATCGGCCGCCAGTTTGAATGCGTCCGGAAGAGACAGCCCGTTCATCAGCGCTCCGACAGAGACACTGGAGAAGATGTCGCCGGTGCCGTGGAAAGAGGCGTCAACTTTCTTATTTTCATAGCTGAAGTACTTTCCGGTCTCTGTGTCCAGTCCGTAGATGCCGGTCATGCCCTTCGTAAACGCGATGCCGGTGAGGACGACCTTCTTGGCGCCGAGCTTTGCCAGCTTCTGAAGCAACTCTTCGATGTAAGCTTTGTCGTAATCTTCGCGATACTCTGTGTCGGTCATGAAGCATGCCTCGGTCAGGTTCGGAACGATGACGTCTGCACTGCCGCAGAGCCCCGCGTTCAGCTTTGCATAGGACTCATCAAATGCCGGATAAAGTTTTCCGTTGTCAGCCATAACCGGATCGATGAAGACGAGCGTATCGTCCGTGCGGAACATGTCAAAAATGCGCTTTGTGATATCAATCTCTTCGGCAGAGCCGAGGTATCCGGTGTAGATCGCGTCAAACTTCACGCCCTGAGATTTCCAGTGCTCTGCGATCGGGATCAGCTGATCCGTCAGATCCTTGCAGGTAAAGCCCTTGAACATGGTGTGTGTCGAGAGGACGGCACTCGGAAGAATAACTGTTTCAACGCCCATGGCAGAGATGATCGGAAGGGCAACCGTCAGAGAACATTTGCCCAGGCAGGAAATATCCTGGATCGTTAATACTCGCTTCATGAAATTGAACCTCCTGAATTTAGGAATAATAATGATATTAATATCATTTAACATCAGATTATAAATATTATTTGGTAGTGGAGAAATGTCCAATTTCAGCTAATTTTGCATAACCAGAACTTCCGGAGCAACTGTCTGATATTACATTGTAAACCCTGTGATTTTATGATAATTTAATAGAAGTGGAAACATTTCTGTACAGGAGGATAAGGAAATGGCAGAATGGAAAAATCTTGATGAACTTGATTCATTCAAGGCGCTGGGTGAGGTTCAGCGCGTTAACGTCCGCGAGGCTATGAGCGGAGAAAGTGGCGCCGAAAGAGTACGCAAATACAGCGTCCCGATGGCAGAGGGCATGGCATATAACTATGCTGCCAAGGAAGTTGATGACAACGTACTCGATGCGCTCGTAAAACTTGCGAAGGAAGCACAGCTTTCTGAAAAGTACAAGGAACTGTACAATGGTGCCGTTATCAATACGGGCGAGAAGAGACTGGTCCTTCATCAGCTCTGCAGAGGACAGCTCGGCGATGACGTTATCGCCGACGGCGTAAATAAGCGCGATTTTTATGTAGAGCAGCAGAAGAGAATCGCTGAGTTCGCAGATAAGGTACACAGCGGAAAAATCACGAATGAGGCCGGTGAGAAGTTCACCTCAGTTGTCCAGATCGGTATCGGCGGAAGTGACCTCGGTCCCCGCGCGCTGTACATCGCTCTTGAGAACTGGGCTAAGACAAACGGAAAATTAATGATGGATGCGCACTTCATCAGCAACGTCGATCCTGATGACGCTTCAGCTGTTCTGGCATCTGTTGATGTCGCTCACACGATTTTTATCCTCGTGTCAAAATCAGGAACGACGCTGGAGACACTGACCAACGAAGCTTTCGTCAAGGACGCTCTGAAGAAGAAAGGCCTTGATCCGGCAAAGCATATGATCACCTGCACCAGTGAGACTTCACCGCTCGCAAAGAACGGAGGTTATCTCGATGCCTTCTTCATGGATGACTACATCGGCGGACGTTATTCATCATCCTCCGTTGTCGGCGGCGCTGTTCTGTCCCTCGCTTTTGGACCGGATGTATTCGCTGACATCCTCGAGGGAGCACATGAAGAAGATGTAGCCGCAAAGGAAGAAGATCCGCTGAAGAACGCGGATATGCTGGATGCGCTGATCGGTGTATATGAGCGCAACATCCTCGATTACCCGACAACTGCAGTTCTTCCGTATTCACAGGCACTGTCCCGCTTCCCGGCACATCTGCAGCAGCTCGACATGGAGTCCAACGGAAAGTCCGTCAACCGCTACGGCGAGCCGGTTAATTATGTGACCGGACCGATTATCTTTGGCGAGCCCGGAACAAACGGTCAGCACTCCTTCTACCAGCTGCTTCATCAGGGCAAGACGATCGTTCCTCTTCAGTTCATCGGCTTTAAGAACAGCCAGATCGGAAATGATGTAAATATCCAGGGAAGCACCAGCCAGCAGAAGCTCTGCGCGAACGTTGCTGCTCAGATCGTCGCTTTCGCATGTGGCAAGGATGACGAGAACCTGAATAAGAACTTTGAGGGCAAACGTCCTTCAAGCATCATCATCGCAGATAAGCTCACACCGAAGACTCTCGGTGCTCTGCTTGCACACTTTGAGAACAAGGTTATGTTCCAGGGCTTCCTGTGGAATATCAACAGCTTTGACCAGGAAGGTGTACAGCTCGGCAAGACCCTCGCTAAGAAGGTTCTCGCACATGAGACCGACGGAGCACTGGCTGAGTACAGCAAACTGCTCAACATCTGATCGATGGCGAATAAATCCCGCATCATTTACGGGATTCAGATGATAAAAAGGTCCGGGGCATTTCGCTCCGGACCTTTTTGACTGAAATTTTATTAATGAAAGAAATATCTCATCGTGCCAGGAAGTCCTGTACGGCCTTCAGGCTGCGCTTTCCGGCGCGCCGGCCGGCCTGGTAAACGCGCTCGAGTTCATCGGAATTTTTTTCAGTCTTGCCTATGTTCAGCGGGACGACGGGGCGGATCACATAGATTTTTCCCTCGCGCTCTTCCCTGTCAATATAGTCCATTTCTTCATTATATACTTCTTCCATGTGGGCCCACGATTCAACGAACGCGGGATATTTTCTGTATTTCCTGCGCACGATGGGCGTGAGCTTCCCCTTCTTTTTGCGGAACCCCGGCTCCCGGGTCAGGATGACGACGTTCCGGTTATAGCCGCTTTCTTCGAAGAAGCGGAGCGGGACGGCATCCGCTACGCCTCCGTCGAGAAGCTTGTAGCCGTCGACTTCGACGATCCTCGATACGATCGGCATGGAGGCCGATGCGCGCAGCCAGGTCATATCCTTTCCCGTGCCAGTCGTACATTTGTGATAGACGGCTTTACCTGTCTCGACATCGGTGCATCCGCAGTAGAAATCCATCGGATTTTCCGTGAAGGTTTTAATATCCCAGAAGTCGAGCTCGTCTGGCAGCTGATGATAGCAGAATTCGACATTGTAAAGGTCACCTGTCCGGATGAGGGAGCGGAAGCTCTCATAGCGGGGATCCCGGCAGAAGCGCTTGTTGTAGCGTATCGCGCGGCCGATCTGCTTTGACTCATAGTTGCATCCGAATACGGCACCGGCCGACACACCGATCGCGCCGTCGTAGGTGATCTTATTTTCCATCATGACGTCGATCACGCCGCATGTAAACATGCCGCGCATGGCGCCTCCCTCCATGATCAGTCCGGTCTTCTTTTCTTCCAATATTCGAGCTCCTCCTCTTGTTTTCAAAAATAATACAGATAATCTTCCTTCCTGCAGAAAGACATTATATATTGTCACAGCGCTTGTGCATAGAAAAAGAGAGAAGCTGATGGACAGCTTCCCTCCTGCAGAGTTTATAAATCAGGTCAGCGGATGTTGTGTGTTGCGCATTTCCGAGAAAGAAATCAGATTTTTGAGTTAAGTACGCATCCGAGTCCGATCGCCGCGTGCCCGCCGTGGCAGGTAATGACAGCGCCGCAGATATCGTAGCTGACAGCCTTGAATCCGAGCTCATAGGCCGTCTTTTCCATTTCATCGAGAACTTCCTTCGTCGCTCCTGCTGTGTACATGATATACAGTGTGTCGCGGTTGACGTCATATTTCTTGCAGATATCGCGGATGTACTTTCCGCAGATCTTGATCATACTTCCGCGGTAGCGCCCGGTCGCGACAAGGTGGCCGTTCGGGTCAGGCTCGATCAGAGGCTTGATTTTTAAAACGTTGGAAGCAATGTAGGCCGCATTCGTCACTCGGCCGCCGGCGCGCAGAAATTCCAGAGAATCCGGGACGAAAGAGCACGTAATACGGTCCGTGATGGCGTCAAATTCGTGGAAGAGCCCTTCGTAATCCGTGATCGCCTCCGCGCCGCCTTTCGACTGAAGCAGTTTCCAGGCTTCGACAATATAGGCGATGCAGCCTGCGCCGAAACGTCCGGTGTCGATCGTGTAAACGTCCCTGAATTCGCGGGCAGCTACGACGGAGTGCTCATAGTTTGTTGAAATGCCGGCCGCCAGCGCGAAGTTGTAAATAACGCTGTCGGGATGATCCTTGCGCAGCCGTGTGAAAAAATCAATATAATCCTGCACATTATCGGCAGAGCTTTTCGGCGTGTCGCCAGTCTTGTCAAAGTAGTCGTAGAGCTCGCTGATCGGAACAGAACCGTCATCAAAGGTACGGTTTCCCATTGTTACATGCATCGGAAGAACAATGATGCCATATTTCTTCTGAAGCTCTAATGGCACATCAGATCCGCTCTCTGTGGTAAAAAGGATTTCCCTCATAATGATTCTCCCTTATTAAAATATTCCCGATGGCTATCGGGATTATTTAAAAAATTATACAATATTAACAATCTTGTGTAAAGTTATCAAAAAACCGAAGGTGTCCAACGGATACAGGGTACTTCCATCCGCAACTCGCTCTCGCTCGTCCTCGCAGTAACGGTGGTAACCTCATCCTTCGCTATCGCTCGGATTCGCTAACCACCGACTGCTGCGGATGGTTGCGGATTGAAAGTGCCCTGTATTTCTGCTGGTAACGGAAGAGGCTGTGCAGTAATAAAATTGCACCTTATGCTGGTTGTGTGCTAAATTTATTGTGTATGACAATTTATTTTTTATTGTGAGGTCTTGAAGGATTATGGGTGAGATTGTGATCCGCGATGCGGAGCTGGAGGATGCTGAGCGTCTTGTGGAGATTTATTCATGGTATGTTGATAATACAGCGATCACGTTTGAATATACGACGCCTCCGGTTGAAGAGTTCCGGGAGAGAATGCGGCACACGAAGGAGCGCTATCCATATCTGGTCATTGAAGATGACGGGAAGATTCAGGGTTATGCCTATGCCGGAAGCTTTGTCGGCCGCGCGGCGTATGACTGGTCCAGCGAACTCAGCATTTACCTCGACCACAATGTCCGGAGGCGCGGATTTGGGAAGAAGCTCTACACGGCGCTAGCTGAGAGACTGCGTAATATGGGGATTATCAATCTGTACGCGTGCATCGGGTATCCGCGGACGGAAGATGATCCGTATCTCACGACGAACAGCGCCGATTTTCACGCGCATCTCGGGTTTGTCGAGGTGGGGAGATTCCACAGCTGCGGCTACAAATTTGACCGCTGGTACGATATGATCTGGATGGAAAAGATGATCGGGGAGCACAGGGATAAGCCATCGCCAGTCGGATTTAACTGACTTTTTATGTAAAAAAGATTGAAAATCATCGGCAAACCGTTATTATATGTTTCGGATAAACTTAATGTCAGCTGATTTATAATAAGAAAAATTTTTTGACGACATATTTACAAAGGGGGATATGATCGTGGACACATTGGAAATTATCAAGAGTTTGGCGATTATTCTGGTTTTCGCGAAATTTTTCGCGCTGCTTGCGAGAAAAGTCAAAGCTCCAGAAGTTGCCGGTGAGATCGTCGCCGGACTCCTGATCGGACCAAGTGTATTTAATATCGTTCAGGATACGGACTTTATCTCGGGCATGGCTGAGATCGGTGTTATCCTTCTGATGTTCAGCGCCGGACTCGAGACAGATATGAAGCAGCTGAAAAGCTCCGGACTGAAGGCGACGCTGATCGCGTCTTTCGGCGTGATTATTCCGCTGATCTGCGGCACGATTCTCTTCATGGCATTTTATGGATTTGGCCCGGCCGGTTCTGAGCAGTTTATCCGCGCCCTGTTTATCGGGACGATCCTGACGGCGACCTCGGTCAGCATCACTGTCCAGGCGCTGCGGGACATGGGAAAGCTCAGCACGGAAGTCGGCATGACGATCATGAACGCGGCAGTTATTGATGATGTTCTCGGCATCATCGTGCTCACGGCGGTGATCAGTCTGAAGGATCCGACGGCCAACCTCGGTCTTGTCATTCTCAAGATGATCCTGTTCTTCGTTTTTGCGGCGGGTGTCGGATATGTGATTTTTAAGATCATGAAAAAAATCGACGCGAGATATCCTCATACGAGAAGGATCCCGATCATCGGCCTTGTGCTTGCATTCGCGATGTCTTATATCGCAGACAGATTCTTCGGAGTCGCAGATATCACCGGTGCATATTGCGCAGGTATCATCCTCAGCTCCCTCGATGATTCCGCATACATCGAGCGCAAGATGGACATCAATTCGTACATGATTTTCGGACCGATTTTCTTTGCGAGCATCGGTCTTCAGACAAACCTCCGCACCATCGATCCTTCGGTCATCGTATTCTCGCTCGCATTTGTAGCGGTCGGCATGATCGCGAAGGTCGTCGGCTGTGGTCTTATGGCCAAGATGTGCGGATATTCGAAGGATGACAGCCTGAAGATCGGCGTCGGCATGATGACCAGAGGTGAGGTTGCACTGATCGTGGCACAGAGAGGACTGAAAGCCGGAATGATGGACAGCCAGTTCTTTACATCAGTTATCCTTCTGATCATTATCAGCTCGATCGTCACACCGATCATCCTGAAGAACCTCTATGCAAAGACGGACAAAACCTCAGGGAAGCAGATTAATATAGAGAAAAAAGCAGTAAAGGCGAAAGCATGAGAATTTATCTGACCCGTCACGGACAGACGGACATGAACAAGAAGAAGCTGATGGCCGGCAGGACGGATGTGCCGCTCAATGAAACCGGAAGACAGCAGGCCAGAGAGGCGAGGAAAAAAATCGGCGCTATGAAGTTTGACGCCGTCTACGCGAGCCCTCTCTGCCGCGCGGTGGAGACGGCTTCTATCATCGGAGGTGTCGACCAGAAGGACGTCATCACCGATCCGCGCATCATCGAATTTGATTTTGGAAAATACGAGGGAAAGAAGTACTACCTGCTCGGTCCCAGCATGACACTTTTCTGGATGCTGCCTGAGATCTTTCACGAGCCGCCGACGCAGGAGTCTGTCGCCTCTGCCGTGAAGAGAAGCCATGAATTTCTGCGCGAACTCGAGCAGAAGGAAGCCGGCTCCCGGAATGTTCTTGTCGTCTGTCACGGCGGCATTATCCGCCCTATGTGCGGCTATCTTGAAGACCGTCCGAACGGGATCAGGTGGAGACCGCACCCGCACAACTGCGAGATCAGGGTGTATGAGTGCAGCAACGGAAAGCACCGTTTTATTACAAGCTACTGAAGAAAATAAAATACATTAATAATAAGAAATGAGAGGCGCCTGAACAGACGCCTCTCATTTCTTTAGCGGAGAGCAAGGGATTCGAACCCTCGCGCCGGGAAACCGGCCTAGTGCATTTCGAGTGCACCCCCTTGGACCGCTTGGGTAACTCTCCATACATAAAATTAAGATTTAAAACGCTTCTACATACTAGCACATAAGGTATTGAAATTACAAGCCTTAACAGCATAGAATAATAAAATGAAATTCTGAAATTTCTGGATGCTGATAGCCGGAAAAGAATGACCTGCGTCATAGAAAGGACGATTATGAGCAAATTTACAAAGAACGATATTTATAAGCTTGTCGATGAGGAAGACGTTGAGTTTATCCGCCTTCAGTTCTGTGATATCCTCGGCAAGCCGAAGAACCTCGCGATCACCGTGAGCCAGCTGGACAGGATCCTTAACAATGAGGTGGAATTTGACGCCACGCCTGCGGCCGGCTTCGAAGCATGCAAGGGGCTTGTCTCCCTCCACCCGGACCTGGATACCTTCCAGACCTATCCGTGGCGCCCGCAGACGGGCAAGGTTGCCCGTATGTACTGCGATGTCTACTGCTCTGACGGAAAACCGTTTGAGGGAGATTCACGCCGCGTTCTGCGCCGCGTAATGCAGGAAGCCGACAAAATGGGTCTCACCTTTGACATCCGCCCGGATCAGGAATTTTTCCTGTTCCACACGGATGATGACGGAAAGCCGACGACACTCACGCATGAGTACGCCGGGTGCTTTGACGTGGCTCCGCTTGATCTCGCGGAAAATGTCCGCCGTGATATTATCCTCACGCTTGAGGAGATGGATATGGAAGTCATCCAGTCCCATCACGAGATTTCCCCGGCGCAGCACGAGATCGATATCGCCGAGGGACGGGCTGACCGCGTGGCCGATCAGGTTATGACATTCCGCATGGTCGTCAAGACAATATCCCAGAAGCACGGCCTCTATGCGACATTTATGCCGAAGCCGCTTGAAAACCGGAACGGCTCCGCTTTTTCCCTTCATATTGTATGCCGGGATGCGCTCGGCAAAAATCTCTTTGCGGACAACGGACAGGAACCGCTCTCGGAGATGGGAAAGCAATTCCTCGCGGGCGTTCTTGCGCATATGAAGGGCATTACTCTGCTGACGAATCCGATCGTCAACTCCTACAAACGTCTTATCCCGGGCTTTGACGCGCCGACCAGGATCTCCTGGTCTGACGACCTCGCGGATAAAAAATCTGTGGTTCATCTGCAGCGGGAAGGTAACAGCACTGAAATTGAACTCAGGAATCCGGACGGCGTCTGCAATCCTTATCTGGCCTTTGCCGTGATCCTTGCGGCCGGTATGGATGGCATCAAAAAGAAAATGCAGCTCTCGCCGAAGGCTGAGCTGGACGATTCTGCCGAACACGAGATGCTTCCGGAGTCTATCAACGAGGCCATTGACGATTACGAAGAGGATCCGCTGATCCATGAAGTTCTCGGAGACACCATTTACACAAACTACCTGAATGAGAAACTGAGAGAGTGGAAGGAATTCCGTTCCGTAGTTACTAACTGGGAGCTGAAGAAATACCTGGGGATATATTGATATATCACGGGGCAGACGAATTATCAGGAGTACCTGACCCTTGCAGAGTATTATTGTTGCCTATAATAAAGAAGAAGATGCAAAAAAAATACGGTCGCTGCTGGTAAAAAGGGGTATCGAGGTTGCCGGTATTGCCACCACGGGAGCGCAGGTGCTCGCTATGGTGACATCAATGGATGAGGGCGTCGTGATATGCGGCTACCGGCTGAGGGATATGAACTATCTGGACCTCTCAGCCGGGCTCCCCGGACTTTTTCAGATGCTTCTCGTTTGCTCGCCGGATAAGCTCGGAGAGCAGATGCTTCCGGAAAACGTCGTCTTTCTTCCAACTCCGCTGAAAGTCGGAGACCTTATGCAGACCGTCCAGTCGATGACCGGGATTTACCACCCGAGGCGGAAGATCCATGTGCCGCCGGGGCGGAGCGAAGCAGATAAGAAGAAGCTCGATGAGGCAAAAGCCATTCTCATGGAACGTAACCAGATGACAGAGCCGGAGGCTCACCGCTATCTGCAGAAGCGCGCGATGGATACCGGAACCGGGATCGTGGAGATAGCGGAGATGATTATTATGCTTGCTTCCGCTCAGTGACTCCTACTTTACTTTATGAAATAATTGTTGCATCGCTCTTGTATAGATTAAAGTTATGTGTTAGTATTTACAAGAATTAAACAAAAATTACACAGATATTAAAAATTTGGATTCGATCAGGACATGTTTTGTTCATATTTTTCTGTATGCAAAAGGTACGGAGTGTGGCGCACGATCCTGATCGCAGATGTTCTGAATAAGGGTAGGAGTTGTTGAAGATGAATAGAATGAAGCTTGCTGCAATCGGTCTGACCGTTGCGATGTCGTTTTCGACGCTTTGCGTTCCGGTTCTTGCAGATGATACGACTTCGTCGGATCTTGATGCGATCAATGCATCGATTAAGGAATATGAACAGCAGAGAGATGATCTCCTCAGCCAGATCGATGATCTGGAGGCTCAGCTTGTAACGACAATTTCCAGCGTCGATCATATTAACAGCCAGCTCGATGAGGTCAGCGCAGATCTTGAGGAGACAGAGACCGAACTGGCAGCGGCAGAGAAAGACGCCGAGATTGAAAAGAATGCCATGAAGGCCCGCATCCAGTATTATTATGAGAACGGCGCTACTCCGGGATGGGCACAGGCTCTTATGGAAGACGGCGATGTGTCCGCGGCGCTGAGCGCTGATATGGAGCAGGATCTCTACGACTACGACCGCGAGCAGCTTGAGGCATATGTAGAGGCTGTTCAGAAGGTTGATGATCTGAAGAGCACACAGCTTCAGCAGAAATCCGAGCTGACAGAGAAGAAGAATTCTCTCACGGAGAGCCAGAATCAGCTTCAGTCACTGCTCGATCAGGCAAAGAGTGAATATTCCGCTGCAGATTATGATGCAAAAATCGCAGATGCTTATGCGAAGGCAGAGGAGTATTCGACGATCATTTCCAATTACAATGATGCGATCAGCCAGAGTGTAGCGGCAACCTCTTCTTCGGATTCAACGGCAGAAGTTACAGATTCTACTACAACAACGACAACGACCACAGCGACGGCCGATACGACGACTGCAGAGGCACAGACAGCCATTGAGCAGGCGGCACAGCAGCTTGCATCTGAGAAGGGCGTTTCCTACGAGGAAGCAAAGTCTGCGGCTACTCAGGCATATCAGAGCTCAGGGTCGATCGGAAACGGCTCAACAGCTTCTGGTTCCGCGCTGGTATCCTATGCGGAGCAGTTCCTCGGAAATCCTTATGTATGGGGCGGCACCTCTCTGACGGACGGAGCCGACTGCTCGGGATTTGTTCAGTCTGTATATAAGAATTTCGGTATTAATGTATCCCAT
This sequence comes from Eubacteriales bacterium, assembly GCA_036453165.1. Taxonomy (GTDB): domain Bacteria; phylum Bacillota; class Clostridia; order Lachnospirales; family Lachnospiraceae; genus Bilifractor. Next base: position 164,059 of record JAZHVR010000001.1, read on the forward strand.
TCTTCCTATGCTATCGCGAACGAGGGCGAGGAAGTTTCCTACGAAGATGCACAGGCCGGCGATGTATTCGTCTACGACGGCCATGTAGGTATCTATGTAGGCGATGGTCAGATGATCAACGCCGCCAATGAGAGCGAAGGTATCACATACACAAACGTCGATTACGACGATATCCAGACTATCCGCCGCTTCCTTCCGAGTGATGATTCAAGCTCAACGGATACGACCTCTGAGTCGACATCATCTTCATCCGGACAATAAGACGAAGAAAATACTGATCGGACAAACAGTAACAATATGAAGTCAGAAAGACTGTTGCAGGGTTGCGGCAGTCTTTTTTTTACACTACAATACAAATGTGATTCATCGAAAGAATCCGGAGTGGTTCCGGGCTTTTCTGGAGGAAAACAGATATGTATGCTGATCGTCAGGCAAAGTTTGATACCCTGAAAAAGAATATACACAATTATGGAAGCCTGGCAGTCGCCATGTCAGGGGGAACTGACTCTTCATTTCTGGCCAGGGTGGCGCATGATGTGCTCGGAGACCAGATGATCGCAGTCATTGCAGAATCTGCCCTGATGCCGATCCGCGAACAGTGTGAGGCAGAGGTTTTCTGCGAGAGAGAAAAAATCAGATATGTTGTTGTGAAACCGGACATCTTAAGTTCGCCGGAGTTTCTCTCAAACCCTGTCAACCGGTGTTATCTGTGCAAAAAGACGATCATGAGACAGGTTCTTTCCGCCGCGAAAAAAAACGGCATGGCTTTTACCGCGGAGGGAACGAATGCTGATGATGACAACGATTACCGGCCGGGAATGAAGGCTGTGAAAGAGCTCGGACTTCTGAGCCCCTTAAAGGACGCCGGACTCACGAAGGCGGATATCCGCGCGATATCGAAGGAGCTGGGTCTCCCTACCTGGAATAAACCATCATCGGCATGTCTTGCTTCAAGGATTCCGTACGGAGATGTGATTACGGGCAAAAAGCTGAAAATGGTCGAGCAGGCGGAGCAGCTTCTGAAGGACCATGGTTTCGGACAGCTCCGCGTCCGTATGGTCGGAGAGACCGGGGCCCGCATCGAGATCCTTCCGGAAGATTTTTCTATGATTATTGAACCAGAAATGCGGAAGCTTGTTGTCGGCCGCCTGAAGAAACTGGGCTTTATTTATATATCTCTTGACCTGGAAGGGTTTCGGCAGGGAAGTCTGAATGAGGTTCTGACAAAAGATCGGAAGAAAGAGCAGAGCTCCGCGCCGGAAACAGCGGTACAGGAGGATTAATGATGAGTACAAAAAGAGATTTCAGCTATCCGTCATCGGATAATATTACGACGATCCACGCTATTGAATGGATACCGGACGGGGAAGTCCGCGCCGTGGTACAGATCCTGCACGGCATGGTCGAATTTGTCGACCGGTATGACCGTTTTGCGCGTTTTCTTAATGAGCACGGGATCTACGTGACGGGCAATGACCATCTGGGCCACGGGGCATCCGTCATCAGTGATGACAGCCACGGATATTTCGCAAGGGAGAACGGAAATCTATGCGTGATTAAAGATATTCACGAACTCCGCCAGATGACTGAAAAAAAGTATCCGGGAGTGCCGTATTTTATGCTCGGGCACAGCATGGGTTCTTTTCTCCTGAGACAGTACATTACCATGCACGGTGAGGGACTCACGGGCGTGATCCTCTCTGGAACCGGCTATACAGATCCCGGCCTGCTGAATACAGTTATGGGACTCTGCCGTGTCAAGGCCAGCGTTCAGGGCTGGGATCACCGGAGCAGGACGATCGACAGGCTGGCGCTCGGCTCCTACAATAAGGCTTTCGAGCCGGCAAGGACAAAGAATGACTGGCTGACGAAGGATGAAGCGATCGTTGACGCCTACAACGCGAATCCCTGGAACAATTTCATGTTTACGCTGAACGGGTACTATAATCTGTTTAAGGGACTGAAATGGGCCGAAGACGAGGACGAGATTGAAAAAATCCCGAAGACGCTCCCGATTCTTCTGGCATCGGGCAAGGACGATCCTGTCGGCAATAATGGAGAGGGACCAGAGAAGGTTGCGGATTCGTACCGGAAAGCCGGAATTAAGAATGTTACATGTGTGTTCTATCCGGGCGACCGCCATGAGATCCTCAATGAACTCGATCACGATAAGGTTGACCGCGATTTTCTTTCTTTTATTGAAACAGAGATGAAAAAGGCAGCAAAAGCAGCGAATGCAGAGGAGGACAAATGATGGCTTCTGGAAACGGATCATTCAGGGATCAGTGGAAACGGTATATGCTGCGTCACAAGGTGCAGTCAGTCATTGCGTCAGTCATTGCTATTATTCTCGGAATCATGTTTATTTTCTGGCCGAACAGCACGATCTCGGTCATGCTCAGGATTTTTGCCGTGTTCATGATCCTGGCGGGAATTGAGTTTCTGGTCAGCTCCGGCCGCGCAGTGACGGGAATGGAGAGGAATTTCACGGGAGTTGCCGGCGGACTCTGCCTGATCTTCGGACTGCTGATCCTGATCAACCCGGTTTTCTTCCTTGATTTTGCGATGACACTTCTCGGTATTTCACTTTTTGTCTATGCGATCGAGGCGATTGTCGGTTCCGGGGATATGAGAGAAGCCGGACTGGGCGGCTGGCAGACAACGCTGGCTTCGGGGATCATTTCTCTCATCATTGGTATTCTCGCTATTGTTCATCCATTCTCGACCATTGGCATCATCGCGGGAATCTCCTGTATCTATGCGGGAGTTACGTCGCTCGCCATGACCCGTCAGGTCGGAAGGTTTGAGCGCACTGTGGACGATTTTATGGATTCCGCGGACGGCGATGTGATTGACAGCACGGCGACCGAAGAGGATGAGGATGACTGAGATGAAGATGGATGAATGTCCATTTATGAGGAACGGGTCTGTGTGTACGGCACAGATCCGTCTTTTCAAGGCGTTTCCGGAGAGCTCGCAGGTGGAGCTCCGGGAGGCGGCAGTTCACCGCAGATATGAGCGGGATACCGTGCTCTTTGAGGAGGGCGCCGAGATACAGAATATTATCGTTATCCGAAAGGGAAGCGTAAAGCTCTGCCGGTTTGAGGCGTCCGGAGATGAATACGTGCTTGATATCCTGCACGAGGGGCAGGCTGTCTGGCACGATATTTTTCTGAAGGATTATACATATCATTACTCGGGGATCTGCCTGACGGATCTGGAGGTCTGCCTCATCAGCCGTCAGAAGTTTATGGATATTATCAGGACCGAGCCCGAGGCGGCGGTGAGTCTCATCGCCATGCTGAACACGGAGCTGACGGAGGCAAAGGAAAAAGCGATGCTCCTTTCCATCCGGGAGCCGGAGGTGCGCGTGGCCGGATTCCTTCTCAGCCAGGACGAGAGAAACTGTGGAAAGGGAATTCACATGAAGCTGGAGGATATCGCGTCCAGTATCGGTCTTCGACCGGAGACCGTCAGCCGGAACATCAGCAGACTCCGGGAAAAAGGTCTCGTCAGAAGAGTAGGGCGCGGCATCCTGCAGGTCACAGACCGCCCGTCACTTCAGCAATTGTTCAGGAGCGGGGCAGAGTCGTAAGGTGTGTGGCGGCAGTTTTATCCTGCCGTTTTGAATTTCACAGATTTTCTGAAAAAGGAGAGGCTGAATTATGAGATACAAGGCAGCGATTTTTGATATGGACGGAACGGTGCTGAATACTGTGACGGATCTTAAGAATGCCATTAACTGGGCATTGGAGCAGACAGGGCACCGCCATGATTATAATGACGATGACACAAAAGCTTTTTTCGGCAGCGGTGTCAATGTGGCCATCAGCCGTGCGCTGATCATAGAAAAAATGGGCGGTCACGCGGGTGATCCCGGCGTTCTCGATGAACTGCTGAAGGTCGGATTTTCGACCGGGGTCGCGGATTACGGGATCTCCGAGAAGGAACTTGAGCGTATCGCAGAGGTCTACAGGCCGTATTACGCCTCTCACTGCGATATCTGCACCGGGCCGTACGCAGGCATTCCGGAGCTGTTAAAAAATCTCCGCGGCAGCGGCGTAAAGACGGCCGTCGTCTCGAACAAGCCGGACGAGGCCGTGCGCACACTGTCAGCGGATAAATTTCCGGGAATGTTTGATTTTGTCCTCGGTGAAAAGCAGGGAATCCGCCGCAAGCCCGAACCGGATATGACAGATGCCTGCCTTGAGGCGCTCGGTGTAAAGCGCTCTGAAGCCGTCTACATCGGCGACACAGAGATCGATCAGAAAACCGCTGAAAACGGCGGCATGGACTGCATCGGTGTCACCTGGGGTTTCCGCGGCCGCGCCTTCCTCGAAGCCCACGGCGAGAAGATCATCGTCGACACCCCCGCCGAAGTCGGCAGCGTCATCCTCGGAGACTGACGCAATTTACGCGTAACAACGAGTGCTGCCAGACGTGCGGATTGACAGCGCGATATCGGGCAGCCTGCTGCGAGATACAGCACTCGGATCAGGTGAGTATAAGGGCCTTTCGGCACGCATCGTATTGATGATTGCGCACAGGTTTTCAGACGCGACATCCGCAAGCGTCGGTGCTATGCGAACCCAAGCGTAAGCGAAGGGCGAGCATTATGCACCGCTACGCTGAGGACAAGCGGGAGCGCGTCGCGTATGAAAGCCTTGCGCATCTCTGATGCGGGCTGGAAGGCCCTTAAAAATAATATTTAACTCTTCAGCCGTGCGATCGTCTGCAGCACCCATGCCGCAGATTCTCTGATCGCGCGGCTTTTTCTTGATGTGCTGCCTGCATTTTTCAGGGTCGCCTCTACGCGTTTCTGGTCGTAGATGGTTCCGGGCATGAACAGGTTGTTTCCGGCGATTACCGCTCTGCCTGCGTCCGGGGCATCGTAGATCCCCTTGTGATGTGTGAGCCGGATATATGGGATTACCCAGTCGGACATGACGAGGCCCGTATAGCCCCATTCTCCGCGCAGGATAGTCTTGAGCAGATCCGCCCGTTCTGACGTGTGGACACCGTTGAGCAGATTGTAGGACGTCATGACTGCGACCGGTTCGGCCTCGCGAATGCAGATCTCAAAAGGCTTCAGGTATATGTCGCGGAGGGCCCGTTCACTTACGCAGCTGTTATTGTTATAGCGGTTCGTCTCCTGGTTGTTAGCCACGAAGTGCTTGATGGTGACGCCTTTTCCGGGATGCTGCTGAACACCCTCGGTAATCGCCGCCGCGGCAAGTCCGGAGAGAAGTGGATCCTCCGAAAAATATTCATAATTGCGTCCACAGAGCGGATTGCGGTGGATATTGATCCCGGGAGCTAGCCAGAGGTCGACTCTGAATTTTTCCATTTCACTGCCGATGATGTCGCCGCATTCTTTCCAGACGCTGGTGCTCCAGCTCTGGGCGAGCGCTGTTCCCGTCGGGATTGCCGTCGTGTACTGGTGGTGGACTTCCTCTGCCGGAAGCTGGTTTTTCAGCTGCTCTGAGAGACGCATGGCTGCCGGCTGGACTTTTTTCGGCAGAAATTCCAGAAAATCAGAAGGCTTAAAAGCCGATGTTCTCGGAAGGCCGTCCGGGCCGATCGTGTAGTCGCGCGCGAGCCGGAGCCCGGCAGGACCGTCGGCCATGACAAGCTGCGGCAGCCCCGGAAGCTCAGAGGTTGTCTCGCCGGCTGCGCCAGGAGTCAGGCGCGACTGATTTCCGATCACATTTGCCACGGGGTTCAGCGCGTGGTGGCTTCCGATGACGAGCGACGCGATCGCGGGATCGCTGAGCCTGTCTATTTTTTTTGCAAAAACAGGATCAGGCTGAGCCGGCTTAGGGATCGGAAGGTCTTTGAAAGCCTCTCCGGTGACAGTCAGCACGGGGACAGCGGAAAGATCTTCGTCGGCGTGGATATTTTTCTTCGGCTTCCAGTCTCTGAAGGATGCCTTTCCGCCGCGGTGAGAGAGCTTGCGGACGGTGACATCTTCCGTGAGGCGGAGAATGCAGACCGGCTTCGTACTGCGGCTGCTACTTCCGACGCGGATAATGTAGTCACCCTTCTCCAGGATAGAGGAGGCCGTTGTGCTGTCATACGAGGCAAGATCGGCGATTTGAAAATGAAGCGTCAGTATTTCTTCCGCGCCCGGGGCGAGCTCAGAGGTCTTGGCAAAGGCCGCGAGCACCTGATAAGGCTGATCCAGTTTTCCGGATGGAACAGAGACGTAGAGCTCGACGATCTCCTTGCCGGGCCGGCTGCCGGTATTTGTCACGGGAACCTGTACGTACACGGAATCTGCGCGCACATTGTCGCGTGGTCCTTCTTTCGCAGATGAATGCACGGATTCTGTATTATTCTGGGAAGAAACCGCGGATTCCTGGTTCTGCAGCGTTGAAACCGCAGATTCCTGGCTTTCCGGGGCAGCTCCGAGCTGCACAGTGACCCCGTCTATGTTGTAGCTGAAGGTTGTGTAGGAGAGCCCGTATCCGAAAGGCCAGAGGACGTTGGTGCCGGTTGTGTCGTAATAGCGGTAGCCGACATAGATTCCCTCGCGGTAGTGGGTGTCGTTCCAGATGCCAAAATCGCCGATCTCGGGGTGGTCTGTCCAGCGCACCCAGGTGTCGGAGAGCTTTCCGGAGGGATAGCTCTTTCCGAGAAGGACGTCGGCAAAGGCGTCTCCCGTGACAGCTCCGGTCTGAGAGAGGAGAAGAATATTCGGCATATCTGCGACGGGACTGATATCGACAAGTCCGCAGACATTAAGCACAAGCATGAAAGCAGAGTATTTCTTTGCAATCCTGTGGATGTCACGTATTTCCGTCTCCGTCAGAAAGAGGTTGCCTTTTTCGGCCCTCCGGTCGCTGCCCTCGCCGGATATCCGGCTGAGCACATAGACGGCCGTATCTCCGTCGCCATCGGTGGGCAGGATATATTCAGGCTCCGGCATGATCGCGCCCATGGCGGAAATAGCCATCGGCAGGTGATCTGCCCTCGCCTGCTCGTGCAGTCTTTTCGCAAATCTCTCCTCCTCGACGGCAATGATCCTGTCGTAGTTGTCGAGCCAGTCCGTCGTTGTGATATGGAAGCCGGCATTTTTGAGACCTTCCTCGATGCTGACAACATGATGGCAGGAGACGTCGCCGGAGCCGGTTCCGCCCTTCAGTGTGTGGCGGGCGCCGTTTCCGTAGAGCGCGAGCTTTCCAGGCTTTTCGAGCGGAAATGTTCCGTCGGATTTCAGCAGCACCATGCATTCCGGGGCGATCCTGCGCACGCGCTCCGCATGTTCGAGTTCATAAGGCTCATATTTAATAGAATCCATAACACAGTCCTTTACAAATCAGAAAATCATGAAGATTGCTCTTCGGCGTCAAGCGCGATGAGCGCGGCTCCGATAGCTCCGCAGAGCTGAGCGTCCGGAGATACAAAGACCGGTGCGCCGAGCTTCTCCTCCAGACATTTTACAACACCTTCATTCTTTGCGACACCCCCGGTCAGGATATATCCGGGCTTTTTGTTTACGCGGGCCGCAAGGCCGGCGGTCTTTGCCGCGATCGCCTTGTTCAGGCCGTGGATGATATCTGCCGTGTCGACGTTCTGGGCCACAAGAGACACGACCTCGGATTCCGCAAAAACGGTGCACATGCTGGAGATATTGATGTCCTTTTTCCACTCAAGGCCCCGGCGGCTCATCTCCGGCATTGTCATCTCAAGCGCGCGCGCCTGCTGCTCGAGGAAGCGCCCTGTTCCCGCGGCACACTTGTCGTTCATGACGAAGTTCAGGACCTTTCCGTTCTTATCTACACTTATGACCTTGGAATCCTGTCCGCCAATGTCTATGACTGTGCGGGCCTCCGGGTCGAGGTAGACGGCGCCCCTCGCGTGGCAGGTAATCTCCGTCACATCCGACGCGTCGGGAATGCCGATCGTTGACCGGCCGTATCCGGTTGAGACGATCGCGGCGAGATCTTCTTTTTTGAGGCAGGCTTCGTCGAGGGCTGCCTGAAGAGCCTTTACGCCCGTGCTGACCGCTCCGGCTCCGGTCGGGATGACCGCGCGCCCGAGGATCTTCCTGTTCTGGTCCATAATGACGGCATCCGTGCTCGTCGATCCGGAGTCGACGCCGGCTGTGTAGATCCGGCCGTCAGAAGCCCTGTTTTCTTTTTTTCTGATATTCACATTCATGGAAACATCCTTTCCTGATTTCATATCAAGCTCTTCGCGGAACGCCTCGAGCCTCGTCAGAAGCTGTCCGCCGCTCTGCAGGGAAGAGTCGGTCTCGATTTTTACAATAGATCCGCCGCTGTTTTTCTCGTGAAGGTAGCGGAAGCTGTAGTAGTCACAGAATTTGATCGTGTGAAAAATCGTACCCAGTGCGTTGGGATCTGTGGCGCCGTCCGCCTCCGTCTGGCTGTCCAGCATGCGCATACACGGGTATTGCTGCGTGAGAAGAGCCTTCGCGTAGCGGATGAAAAAATCACCGCTTTCTTTTGGCTTCTGTGGCTCATAGTCGAGGCTCCGGCTGCCAGTGCACGTCTCATTGACGACAGGGGTGTCGCCAAAAACCTTCTGCACATCAGACACGAGCTCAGAGCTGCTGTGTGCGCCGCCGATGACGATATACGGTCTGTCCGGGAGAGATTTTTTCTCCGAGGCCGCCTTGCGGAACGCCGCATCGGCCTTCTCCTCATCGAAGCGGATGCCGCTGAACTTTTCATAGGCGTCTGCGAGGGCCATCAGCTGTCCGGCAAAAAGCGCTGTCTCACCATCTCCTGTCTTGTGCGGAAGCGACAGGAGATACACAAATTCCATGCCGTCCATCGCCTTCAGCACATCGTATGTGCGGCGCATCGCGTCGCAGCAGTCCGTCAGGACCACGCGTGTCAGGTGGCGGTTCACGACCTCTTCAATGACGGCCTTTGAAAAGCCACACATATTTGGATGCGAGCACGACTCCGCGCACTCAAAGCCCGAGGGCGTCGGGTCGAGCCGCTCCACATCCTCGCCAAAGCCCGCGAACAGCTCCGCGGGTGCATATCTGCAGGTTGTGTAAATCATATTTTGTCTCCATTTTTTCGATATTGTTAGGTCATAAACTTCCGCGCACTGTTCAACTCAGGTTCGTGATGGAAGTGTCCTGTATTCTCGGAAGTCAATGCTTTGACAATGTCAGAATTTAACCATTCAGCATCTCAACAAACGCTCCGATCCTTGTCGACATCTGCCCGTCGGAGGTGTTGTGCTTGTCAACGCCATCTCCGTTGAGTACGAGGCACGGGAAGCCCGCGGCCTCGATTCCTTTTTTCATCAGCGCACTGGCCCCGCAGGTCTCTTTGCAGCCCCAGTGGCAGAAGAGGATCACGCCGTCGGCGTCGACGTCGCGGGCCATCTCGATGGTCCTGTTCATGCGGTCTTCATACGGACCGTTGAACGGGTCGTAGACGAGGCGTTCTGCCATGAATCGGAATGGATCTGACGGGTCAGAGGTCTGCCACACATCGTACGACATATCCGTCGCGGCGATGTGCATATCCGGGCGGTAATTAAAGGCATCCATGACCGGCTTCTGCCAGAACGGGTTTGAGTGCATCCAGACGATGCGCTTACCCGTGTCGGCAGGAGCTTTCTGGTAATCCTCCAGGAGCATTTCTGAGTACTTCAGTGCGGCCTCAGAGCCGAGGCAGGTGTGCATCATCAGCGCTTCGTAGAGCTCACAGGTCAGGTCTCCAGAGACCCACCTCGTGCGCCGGTAGGGAATCGTCGCCTGCATAATGCGGATCGTCTCCGCGCTGCGGCGGGTGATCGCCTTCAGTTTATTGAGGTCGAGCTTTTTCCCGGTCTTCTTCTCGAGAAAATCGGAGAGATTCCTGAACTGTTCAGCAACATAGGCGACGGAATATTCATTTTTTGCATAGGGGACATCGATATAGAACTGCTCGCGGCCGAGCTCATGCGCGATCTCGCGGAAGGTGAGGTTGTTGGCGTCACAGGCGAGAGAGGTGTTGATGACGTAGCCGAGCGGCGGAAGAACGCGCGTCTTCGCGGCGCCGATGAGGACCTTGTGATAGCTGCAGAAGGTCTCCGCTACTCCCGCCGACTCGGCGGCATCGACGTAGGGCTTCTCACAGCCCGCACCGTTCAGGAAGGTCGAAAACATCTCGGCGCAGACGGGGCTGATATCAAAGGCCTGCAGCAGCTCGCACGGCGTAAAAACCGACACGAACGCGGTTGCGTCCGGATGCTCATAGGCTGTCAGCATGACCTTCATCGCCTCGTCGGCGAGGTACTGCCTCGACGGCGCGCGGCGCTTCTCCGGAAAATGCTTCTGATAATATCCAAACCCCTTATATACAGTCGTGATCAGCTTTCGCGCGCGGGCAGGATTTTTATTTGTCTCTTTCTCCATCAGGTTACAGAGAATGTCTTTTGCTCCCATGAAAAAATCCTCTCTGTTCGTTGACGGACATATGCAGAGCAACAGCCTGCAGTTTATCCGTTTGTACTATATAAACACGGATGATTTTATCATATGGCAGGGGAGTTTTCACACTTGCGGCAGTGCGCTTGGACGGATTCAGAAAATTGTACCACTGTATAAGGAAAAGATCATAGGAAAATCGGGAACTGCGTATGCGGAGGGCGTCTTTTGTATTAAAAAAACGGCAGGTGGCCTCTCCGGCCCCTGCCTGTTCTCTGTCTGTATGGGTATTTCCGTTATTCCGCTTCAGCTTCTACGGAAGAGCTCCGGGAAGGTTTGATGCGGGCTGACATTCTGAAGAGGATCAGTCCGACGATGAAAAAGCTGGCGATGCATCCGACGCCGATCTGCTGGCTTCCGGTTACCTGTGTGAGGAAGCTCATCATAAAGGTTCCGAGTGCGGAAGCGCCCTTGCCGCAGATGTCGAGAAGACCGAAGTATTCGCCGGATTTTTCCGCCGGGATGATTTTTGTAAAATAGGAGCGCGACAGCGCCTGGATGCCGCCCTGGAAGACGCCGACACTGCACGCGAGTACCCAGAACTGCCACTGCGTCGTCAGGAAAATGGCGAAGACGCCGATGCAGAAGTAGGCGACGATGCAGATTGAGATCAGTGTCTCAGATCTGTGCTTTGCCGCGAGACGGCCGAAGATGATCGCCGATGGAAAAGCGACAAACTGCGTGACGAGCAGGGCGAGCAGGAGACCGGTGCTATCCAGGCCGAGCGCCGAAGCGTACGCCGTCGACATATCAATGATCGTGTAGACGCCATCGATGTAGAAGAAAAAGGCGATGACGAAAAGAAAGACCTTTTTATCTGTGAACATGTCCTTCAGCGTGTGGCCGAGCTGGACAAACAGGTTTACAGGCTTTTCTCTTTCGTCGATGTAGTTTTTCTGCTTATACGTCTTCAGAAGCGGAAGCGAGATAAAAAACCACCATGCGCCGGTGATCAGGCAGCAGATGCCCATCGCCGCCACGGACTGTCCGCCGGCCACGAAGAGGATAAGGCTGATGATAAACGGAACGCAGCTTCCGATGTAGCCCCACGCGTAGCCCTGCGACGAGACGAGGTCGACGCGGTCTTCGGTAGTGACATCAGAAAGCGTGGAGTCGTAGATCACGAGGCTCAGCTGGTAGAGAACCTTTGCGACAACGAAGACGATCAGGAAGACCAGCCACTGCCGGAGCGTTCCCAGAAAAGCCGTGAGCACGGCGCCGCCGATGATCGTCAGAGCAAAAAGCGGTTTCTTCTTATCTTTCTTGTCGGCATATGTGCCGAGAAACGGCCCGGTCAGTGCCGTGATGATCGTCGAGATCGTAATGGCGTAGCCCCAGTACGCGAGGTACGTGTCCGATGCCAGTCCGCCGTCCTTCGCGAGTGTGTGGAAGAAGATCGGAAAAATCGTCGACACCATCAGCGTGAAGATGGAGTTGCCGACGTCGTACATCACCCACTTCCGCTCGAGCGGCGTGAGCCTGCTTTTCTTTGAACCTTCTGCGTTCTGCACCGGCTGCGTTTCTTTTTCTTTTGAAGTGTTTTGTTCCATTTCTGTCATTGCTGCATTCCCCCGAAAAATATTTTAGAGAAATCCGTCTGTTTTTACCTTAATTGCACAACATACACATTTTACGCCCGGTACCGGATCGCAAGGTTGCGTTTGTCTGACCCCAATGTTAAAACTGTGTTACCGGATTGGACGTTTGAAAGATTGTGTCCCGACGCGGTTGAAAAGACCGGCAAATCAAGGTAACGTAAAGAAGGTTTCTTTGTATAGTTTATCATAATGCATAACATGCATAAAAGGAGAAAAATCATGTCTAAACCACTTGTCTGGGCGCATCGCGGTGCGAGCGGGTACTGCCCTGAAAACACACTGGCAGCTTTTCAGAAGGCCGTCGACCTCGGGGCGGACGGCGTTGAGCTTGATATTCACCTGACAAAGGACGGGGCACTTGTTGTCACACATGATGAGCGCATCGACCGCGTATCAGATCACAAGGGGCGTGTGTGTGATTACACGCTCGATGAGCTGAAGTCCTTTGATTTTTCTTATGGCAACATGGCCTATGAGGGGATTCAGATCCCGACCATGGGCGAGGTCTTTGAGCTGCTGAAGCCGACAGACCTCACGATCAATATTGAGCTGAAAACAGGCGAGATTTTTTATCCGGGGATCGAGCAGAAGATCGTCGGCATGACAAAAAGTTTCGGAATGGAGGACCGCGTTATCTACTCGTCCTTCAATCATTATTCGGTCATGCGGCTGAAGGAGATCGACCCGGAGGCGAAGACGGGCTTTCTGTACGCGGACGGAACGCTCGATATGCCCGCATACGGCAGGGCACACGGCGTGAACGCACTTCATCCTGCGGGATATAATCTGCAGTTCCCGGGATTTATGGACGAGTGCAGGGCGAACGGACTCGACGTCAATGTGTGGACGGTTAACCGCGAAGCGGACATCAGGGCCTGCATAAAGCTCGGTGTGCACGCGATTATTACGAATTATCCGGACAAGGTGAGAAAAATCATTGAGGAGTCCGGGAACTGAGAAAGAGGTTGTGAGGTAAATAAATATGAAAGTTGAGGGAATTGATCTGCTCGGTGAAGACGACTTCACGGAGCGGATGAACACGGAAAACGCGGCCTGGCGTGAGGAGCATGTGCAGGAAGGCGACACGCCGGGCTTTGACGGTCTGAGCCTTCATTATTATTTTGCGCCGCATGAGGACGCAAAGGCGAACATTGTGATTGTACACGGATTCTGTGAATTCTGGTACAAATATCAGGAGATGTCCTGGTATTACTGGCAGCAGGGGTACAATGTCTTCTTTTACGAACAGCGCGGTCACGGCTATTCAGGAAGGCAGACGGAGGTGGAAGACCTCGTCCATGTAGATTCGTTCAAGGATTATGTCGAGGATCTGAAGTGCTTTCTGGACCAGGTCGTGATCCCGAACGGCGAAGGAAAGAAGATCTTTCTTTTCAGTCATTCGATGGGCGGAGCGGTCAGCGCCCTTTTCCTTGAGAGATATCCGAGATATTTCCGCGCGGCGGTGCTGAGTTCGCCGATGCTCAAGTTCAACAGGCAGGGTGTTCCCGAGGCAGCGGTCAGAGTTCTCTATAATCACGCCCGGATCCACCACCTGGAGCATGAGGTTTCCTACGGGCAGACGAGGTTCAGCGAGACGCCGGATTATGAAAACAGCTGCCAGCTGTCGCCGGCCCGATTCAATTATCAGTTTAATGCGAGACTCGCGGATCCTAAGGACCGGACGAGCGCCGCGACGTACGGATGGACCTGTGCGGCGGTCGATATGGAGCGCCCGGTGCTGCGCCACGCCAACCGCGTGCGCATTCCGGTCCTCCTTTTCCAGGCGGGCAATGACACGCTCGTGGAGCCGGTGGCACAGGATGTGTTCGCGCGCCGCGCGGGGCATGTGGAATTCGTCCGCTACGCTTCATCGAAGCACGAGATCTTTAATGCCACGGATGAGGTCAGATATGATTATTTCGGGCGGATCTTCCGCTTTTACAACAGAAATCTGAAGAATGGATCCATACAGATATGAGCAGTACAGCTACACAGACAACTGAACAGGGAAATAATTCCGTGAAAATCCGCCATTCGCTGTACCTGCTTCTCGCCGCCTTTTTCTGGGGGACGACTTTTGTGGCGCAGAGTGTTGCGATGGACGATCTCGGGCCATACACGTACAACATGTGCCGCTGTTTTGTAGGCGCTCTCGTCCTTCTGCCCCTCGCGATCTACACAGGCAGGATCGATCCCCTCGCGGTAAATTACAGGGGCGCTGATATTCCTGACGTCTCCCGGTCACACGGCGAGCGATGGAAAAGTCTTCTCACCGGCGGCATTGTCGTCGGACTCTGCATGTTTATGGCGGGCGGGCTCCAGCAGGTTGGCCTTGTTTACACGACCGCCGGGAAGAGCGGATTTGTGACGGCGCTGTATATCGTTCTCGTGCCGATCTTCAGTCTTATCTTTTTCAGAAAAAAATGCAGCCCGCTTGTGTGGCTGGCCGTCGTACTGGCCGTGGTCGGATTTTTTCTCCTGTGCATTCAGAGCGGGTTTACGATCAATAAGGGAGATCTGATCACACTCGGCGGTTCTGTCTTCTGGGCACTGCATATCCTGAGCGTCGATCATTTTGTCCAGAAAACGAATGGAATTCAGCTCTCATGCGTGCAGCTGGTCATGTCGGGAATCTGTTCCGGTGTCGTCATGGTGCTCTTCGAGACGCCGACGTGGCATTCAGTGATCGCCTGCGCCGGACCGATCCTGTATGCGGGGATTTTTTCCTCCGGCGTAGCGTTTACGCTGCAGATTGTGGGACAGAAGGGAATCAATCCGACGACGGCGTCACTGCTCATGAGCCTTGAATCTGTGATCTCTGTGATCTCAGGCTGGCTTGTCCTTGGCGATGCCCTCACAGGACGTGAGATCCTCGGCTGTGTACTCGTGTTCGCCGGTGTCATCCTCGCACAGCTGCCCGACCCCGCTGTGAGAAAAAAGGCTGTGCAATGAAATTTAGCAATTTTAATAAAAATAATATATTATTTGCAAAATTTTTATTGAAATTGTCGGCCGTCTCTGATATTATATAAATTATTAAAATTGTAAAGTAAATGATGTACGGGGCAAAACAGGCGAAAGCCTGCGACGCAAAGCTATTCAGGGGCCGAAAAGCCAGCCAGCTGCAGATCATATGTACGAGGAGAGGGGTTTATCAGACCCTTCAGATTTTCTTTGTGTGTATTATTTTCAGCGCCCGGATGGCATTCGTCATCCGGGCGCTTTTTACATGCGCTGAGGCCCGTACGGTGGGGAGGCACAGCGATGAGCAGAAGCAGTCTCTGCTGCAAAACGAATGATGAACTGTTCGCGCTTTACTACAGTGAGTGGGATGAAGAAAAGAAAAGTGAACTGAGACAGGAGATCACTTTGCGGTATGTTTATATCGTCAAGGCTGTCGCATGGCAGATGAGGGATCTCTACTCTGGCTTTGCCCAGCCGGAGGATATCGTGGATGAAGGCGTTCTCAAGATCATGAAGGGGATCGACCGTTATGATCCTGACCGCGACTGCCGTTTTGAAGCGTTCGTATCGCGGAGGATCCGCGGTATGGTCATCGATCTTGTGCGCAAAAACGACTGGATGCCGCGCAATTATCACAGGGACCGCAAGAGTATCGAAAAAGCAGTGGAAACGCTGACCAGGAAAAAGGGTTCAGCTCCTTCTGACGATGAGCTGGTGAAATATCTTTCCATTGATGAAAAGAAACTCCACAAAATAAGGAGGATGAGCAGAATGGGAAATGTTTTATCGCTGGATATGACCTATAACGATAATGATGAAACCATTCTGCAGGTTCCGTCAGATAAGGTCAGTGAACAGCCTGAACAGAGCCTCCTGAAAAATGAACAGAAGAAGGTGCTCGCGGAGGCGATAGAAAAGCTTCAGGATAAGGAGAAGACCGTCATTTCTCTCTATTATGTTGAAGAACTTAATATGAACGAGATCGCAGATGTGATGGGAGTCAGTCAGCCGAGAGTATCCCAGCTTCACGCTCAGGCCATAAAAAAACTGAGAAAATATCTGAATGAGGATGAGGAGATTTCCGCCTGAACAGGCGGAGTGTGATACGTGCCCTCTTTGCCGGACATCCGGTAAGGAGGGTATTTTTATGCTTTTCTGCGGGATACAGCATTCGCGGAAAAAAAAAGACAGCCGGCTGTTGGGGGAGAGTAAAAACCGACAACATCCGGCTGCTATGATCCAGTACAGCCATTTGGGAGAGTGTACTGAAGTGGATCCATAAGAACGTAATAATTTTAATGGAAAATCGGAAATGTGTCAAGAGAAACCCACATAAGTGGGGAACCGATGATATCCGCCTCCTTGTTTTAACCACCTAAGTGGAGATACAGGGAAAACATACAGACTTTATTGCGACTCATGTGGCATTCACGAGAAAAAGCAGGGGCCGTCAGCGCTATTGAGCATACATTCTGCCATCAGGGCAGGATCAGCGTGATATTCTCCGCTCTGGACCTGGTGACGGAGAGCGGCAATTTTGTCCCCGCGTGAGCAGAAAGACTGTCTGGAAAAGGTGTCTGCTTCAGCCGGGTGGGCGGCTGTTCTGTTTTTCTTAATGAGTTCGTAGCTGCTCATAAAAGTTCCCTGATATTCTCCTGATACCGTTAATTGAAACAATCAAATGGTTATATTTAGTATAGCGGCGAAAGGTATCAAAAATATAAGTGAAAAGATAAAAAAAATATGAGAAGAAAATAAAAATCGAACAAACGTTTGAAAAACAGGGAGACATATGATATACTCTGGTCAGATGGTGAATGGAAAATGATGCGAAACGGAGTGAGCCGGCGCAGGAAGGGAGAGACCTGATCCGGCGGTTAGACGGAATGAAAAGGATCATTTTACATTCAGATATGAATGCGTGTTATGCGAGTATTGAACTGCTGTATCACCCGGAGCTGAGAGGAAGGCCGCTGGCCGTGGGAGGCGACCCGGAGCTGCGGCATGGGATCGTCCTCGCCAAGAGTCAGGAGGCAAAGAAAGCGGGGGTGAAGACGGGGATGGCGCTCTGGCAGGCCAGAGAATGCTGTCCGGATATTATTTTTATTCCTCCGCATTATGACAGGTATATGCGCTTTTCGCGGCTTGCACACGAGATTTATGCAGATTATACGGATCTGCAGGAGCCGTTCGGGCTGGATGAGTGCTGGCTGGATACGACGGCAAGCTGCACCCTGAAGGGAGACGGCATGCGGATCGCCGGGGAGATCAGCCGCCGCGTGAAGAAGGAACTCGGGGTCACGGTCAGTGTCGGCGTCAGCTGGAACAAGATCTACGCGAAATTCGGATCGGACTATCGGAAGCCCGATGCCATCACGGAGATCACAGAGGAGAACTACCGCGAGATCGTGTGGCCGCAGCCGGTGGAGGACCTGCTGTATGTCGGGCATGCGACGAGCCGGAAGCTGAGGAATGTCGGAATCTGCACAGTCGGAAGCCTGGCCGGGACGGATCCGGAATATCTTCATCATCTGCTCGGAAAAGCGGGACTTATCCTATGGGTTTTTGCCAACGGCAGGGACAGGACGCCGGTGAGCCGTGAGGGCACCAGAGCGTCGATCAAGAGCATAGGAAATGGCATTACCGCGCCGAGGGATCTGGAAAACGATGAGGATATAAGGATTGTGATCTATATGCTGTCCGAGAGCGTGGGCGCTCGTCTCCGCGAGAACAGGTTCAAGGGATATGTGGTCGGCATAGCCGTGCGCAATACGGATCTGGAGGGCTTTACGCGCCAGAGGAAGATCAGCGTTCCGACGAATATCACGGAGGAGATCGCAGAGACCGCCATAGATATTTTCCGGAGGAATTATGTGTGGCGTAAGCCGGTGCGGAGCGTCAATGTCCGCGTGTCCTCCATTGTGCCGGACACTGTGCCCTATCAGACAGATATGTTTATCAGTGAGGAGAGACGGGAAAAGCAGCACCGCGCTGATGTGGCCGTGGACGATATCCGGCGCCGATTCGGAAATCACGCGATCCGCAGGGGAATCATGTTGCGGGACAGCCGGCTCGCTGAACCGGATATCAGAAATGATAATACGATCCATCCGATGTCCTATATGGGGCGGGGCAACCGGACGGGCGTCTCAGAGATTTTCAGGGACGGGGGTGACAGGACATGATGTACAACGAGAAGGTCACTCTTGAGCGCGAAAATCA
Source organism: Eubacteriales bacterium (assembly GCA_036453165.1). GTDB lineage: Bacteria > Bacillota > Clostridia > Lachnospirales > Lachnospiraceae > Bilifractor. Next base: position 182,299 of record JAZHVR010000001.1, read on the forward strand.
GACGTATAAGAATCCGTACAAGGTATATGTGAATGTTGTGGCGGAATTTTCTGCCGACGGCGAACTGAGGCCGTGGCGGATCGAGTGGACGGACGGAAGAAAATACATCATCGACCGGGTCCTCGGTCATGAGCGCATGGCCAGCCGCAAGGCCGGCGGCGCCGGTATCCGGTATCTGTGTGAGATCCGGGGTCAGCGCGTAGAGCTCTATTACGAAGAAAATTACCGGTGGTTTGTCTGCAGAAAGCACGCCGGCTGATGAGACGGAACATGCAAAAGCGCGGCTGATCCCATTAACGGGGTCAGCCGCGCTGTCATGACAATATATTCTGCCTCTGGGATCAGGTCTCCAGGTAGCACCGTGCCTCAAAAGGCTTCAGCGTCATATAGATTCCGTCCGCCGGGACAGTGACGGTTTTCGTGGGTTTAAAAGTCGTTCCGCTGTAGATCGAGTTGTCGGAATCGATCAGAAGCTTTAACGTCTGCGGACCGCCGACGCTGTAGTGATAAGTCTGCGTGTACGCAGAGAGATTCATGATACATGCGATGCTCTCAGAAGCGGCTCTGCGGCGGTAGACATAGATGCACTGCTGCGTGTCGTCGGCGTCGATCCACTCAAAGCCGTCAGGCTTGTAGTCGCGCTCCCAGAATGCCGGATGGGCGAGATACAGTTCGGAGAGCTCTTTGATGTATCGGTGGAAAGAGTCGTGCAGGGGATATTTCGTGAGGAACCAGTCCTGCTCTTTTTTCTCATCCCATTCGCGCAGCTGTCCGATCTCATTTCCCATGAAATTCAGCTTTTTCCCCGGGTGTGTGTACATATAGAAGTAGAGTGCGCGCGCCTGCGGGAATTTTATTTTGTAATCGCCGTACATTTTCTGCATGATCGAGGCCTTGCCGTGCACCGTCTCATCGTGAGAGAGCGGAAGCAGATAGCGCTCGTTGTAGAAATACATCATGGAAAATGTCAGCTTGTGGTAGTCGCGGAATCGGTATTCCGGTCCGGTCTGGAAGAAACTGAGTGTATCATTCATCCAGCCCATGTCCCACTTATAGTCAAAGCCGAGGCCTCCCTCGGAGACCGGCTTTGTGACATTCGGGTAGGCCGAGGAATCCTCAGCGATGAGGATGACATTGCCATCCCGCTGTTTCAGTCCTGCGTTCATGCCCTTCAGGAAATTGATCGCTATATCATTGACGCCGCGCCCTTCGTTTCCCTGCCAGTAGATCAGGTTTCCGACCGCATCATAGCGCAGACCGTCAAAGTGGAAGTCGTGCAGCCAGTATTCAGCCATCGAAGAGAGGAAGCTCCGTACATCTCCCTTGGAGTGGTTAAAGTTCACAGTCCCCCATTCGCTTACGCCATTGCCCGTTTCCGGATATTCATAGACGGGCGTCCCGTCGTAGAGACGCAGTCCATAATCATTCGGCGCAAAATGCACGGTCACGATGTCGAGAAGCACGCCGATCCCCTTGAGATGACACTTGTCGATCAGTTTTTTCAGTCCGTCCGGATTTCCATACCTTGAGGTCGCGCTGAAAAATCCGAGCGACTGATATCCCCAGGATTCATCAGCCGGGTACTCATTGAGCGGCATAATCTCCAGATAATTGTAGTGGTTTTTCAAAAGATAGGGAATGAGGAGATCTGCCAGTTCCTCATAGGAGTACCACCCGCCGGACACATCGACCGCCGGACCTCCCTTCTTTTCCGCGTCGAGGGCCTTCGCCAGCTTTTCTGCGTCGTCCGAGCGGTGCCACGATCCGAGATGAATCTCATAGATGTTCATCGCCTCATTGTGGCGGTCCCTGCGCTCCCACATCCAGTCATTGTCGTGAAATTTGTATTTGTGGCGGTCATAGATCACCGAAGCTGTTCCCGGACGAAGCTCCGAGAAAAAGGCGTACGGATCCGCGTGATCCAGAAATTTGCCGTCCTGTTTATAGATACGGAATTTATACATATCGCCCGGTTTTGCTTCGGGCAGAAAAAGCTCCCAGAATTCCCCGTTTTCGACACGGTGCATAGGGCGCTCTTTCCATTTGCTGAAGGTTCCTATCACAGATACATCGAGCGCGTGCGGCGCGTACGTGCGGAACATCACGCCGCCCTTGGTAACGTTCGCGCCCAGATATTCATATGCCTCAAATTCCTTGCCATCATAAAAACCCTGAATATTCATAGCCTGCTCCTTTGTCATAACCCCTTATATATTTATTTTACTGAACAGCGGTCATTATTGCAATCTAAATCATGGTATTAGCTTTTTTTGATGGAAGTCTTTGTGAACCTCTCAAATAATCGAATGCAGTTCTGGCACGCGGCGGTGGTAGGATGCGATGGCTGTAAAGCCGCAGTCGCGCGCGATCCGGATGCCGTCGTCGATGTGGGAGCCGACATCTTCGGCGAGGTGTGCATCGGATCCGATGGTGAGAATCTGCCCGCCGCAGTCGTGGTAGAGGCGGATGATCTCCGGTGTCGGCATGGTCGTGTTCATTTCCTGGCGGAGGCCGGACACGTTGAGCTCAATTCCTTTGCCTCGCCGGATGACGATCTTGAAGAGGTTCTCAAACTTTTTATAAAAGGGTCTGAGATCCAGAGTGATGCCGGCTTTGGCCATGTATCTCAGAGGGTATGTCAGGTGTCCGAGCACGTCATAGTCGTAATTCTCCGCGTAGTCTGTGAGCCAGTCCAGATAGTGGTCGTATGTGGCTTCGGGGTCGTGCTTTTTCCAGTTGTAATAGTAGACGTCGAGGTCGTTTTCCATGTTGTGGATGGATCCGATCACAAAATCGAGGTCAGGGATACGGCGCAGGAAATCTTCGGCCGCAGGGGGATTCACCATCGGCTGTCCGAGTTCGGCGCCGATCACGACGCGGAGCCTGCCGGCGTATTTTTCCTTTGCCGCGCGTATGGCCGGATAGGACCTGTCGATATCCAGGATGTAATTGCACGGGTGATGGCTCCAGATATCCAGGTGGTCCGTGACCGCAAGCTCATCCAGCCCCTCGTGTATCGCTTTTTCACACATTTCATCGAGGATGCCTTCGCCATCATAGGAAAAATATGTGTGCGTGTGGTAATCGCTTTTGAACATGATTTTAGTCCCTCTTTTCTGCTGGTTGATGTTATTGTCTGTAATATTGAGGGCTGTTCAGCTCTGGCAATATATCGACGGAAAATAACATATTATTAAACAGTTTACCGCGCGATTGTGTGAAGTTCTACAGTCGAAATACTGATAATTACGGCGCTTTTTCCATTTAGGGCGTCTGCATCCGCCCTCCCCCGTGGAAGTGTGAATAATAATAAGCGGGGACTTCACAGATCGGACACATTTTTATCAAATATTGAACACGAAATTCACAAAATCCAAACACAAATATTTTTTATTCTGTTTGCAGACGATAAGAAAAGCGTCGGCACAAGAACAGCAACGGCCGGAAGCAGGAATAAGATATCAATTCCTCCGGTCTCGGATGATAGAAAGGACGTGTAAGGTTATGGGCGATTACAACGACAACTGGTACGGCCAGAATGGAAGCGGGTCAGACAGTTACAATTATAGCAGCAGCGATAGCAACGGCAGCTACAGCTACAATAACAGCAGTAGTGGAAGCAGCGGAAGCAGTGGAAACGGAGGAAAAAACAAGAAGCCGAAGAAAAAACATTACTGGGCAAAAATTGTGGCCTCCGCGCTGGTCTTTGGACTGATTGCAGGAACGACGACATATGCCGTTGATACGGCGGCCACGAAGGTATCTTCGGATAATTCGACAGCGACGGCATCCACCGATAATACGGCATCCACCGATAATTCAGTTGAATCATCTTCTGCAACTGACAGCAGTGATACGACAGGCAGCGCAGATACGACCAGTGTATCGACGACAACAGATACAGCCGACACAAACGGCGACGGTGAACTCACAGTCGCAGAGGTAGCGGAAAGCACGATGCCGGCCATGGTCACGATTTCTACGATGTCTGTTGAAGAGATGCAGAGCTATTTTGGAGGCTCTCAGGAATATCAGGTCGAGGGAGCCGGTTCCGGCGTTATTCTTGAGATCAACGATGAAGAGGTTCTGATCGCAACCAACAACCACGTTGTTGATGGAGCGGATCAGGTTTCTGTAGGCTTCTGTGACGACTCCGCATACGAGGCGGCCATTAAGGCGACTGATTCAGACAGTGACCTCGCCGTTGTAGCAGTCAGCACGAGCGACCTGTCAGAGAGCACACTGGATCAGATCAAGGCAATCACGATCGGTGACTCCGACGAGATGCAGCTCGGTGATCAGGTTGTGGCCATCGGCAATGCCCTCGGCTACGGCGAATCTGTCACAAGTGGTTACATCAGTGCATTTGACCGTACACTGGAGCTTTCCGACGGAACCACTACCTATGAAGCTACAGATCTCATTCAGACGGATGCAGCCATCAACCCCGGCAACTCCGGCGGCGCTCTGCTGAATATGAAGGGTGAGCTCATCGGTATCAACGAGGCCAAGAGCTCTACAACCTCCAGCGGTGAGACCGTTGATAACATGGGATATGCGATCCCGATCTCCAAGGCACAGCCGATCCTGGAGGAGCTGATGAATCAGGAGACAAGAGAGAAATATTCCGATGAGGAGAGAGGATACCTCGGTGTGACGACGACAGATGTGACATCTGATTATGCAGAGATGTACGGCATTCCTGAAGGCGTCGGCATCACCTCCGTATCCAGTGGCAGCGCGGCAGAGGACGCAGGTCTTCAGAGAGGAGATATCATCACAGCCATAGGTGATACGACGGTAAGCACATCCGATGATCTGGTATCCGAGCTTGAATATTACCAGGCGGGTGAACAGGTGACGATCACCTACCAGAGAGCCTCGGACAGCGGAAGCTACGAGGAACAGACCACGACGGTAACGCTTGAGAGCTACTCCGACGCACAGAGCAACACCTCAACCGGTAATAACTCACAGAACAGCGGAAACTACGGAAATGGAAGCCTGTATCAGCAGATCATGGGCTCCGCATCCGGAACGATCAACTGATGAAAATATAAGAAAGTATAGCGAGAACGCGGGCACGTCCTGCGTTCTCGCTTTTTGAGTGGTGATTTTTCTACTTTACAGCGGTATAATGGCTGTAATTATTATTGATTAGAAGTTCAGGAAGGGCGGTGCGTGTATGAACGGTGCAGAAGCAATGGTGGAGTGCCTGAAGGCCGAAGGGATCACAAAGATTTTCGGCATTCCCGGCGTAGCCATCGCGCCTTTTTATGAGGCATTATACAATCAGAACGACGTACAGCAGATCCTCGTCCGCCAGGAGCAGGCGGCGGGACACGCGGCGAGCGGATATGCGAGAATTTCCAGAAAACCGGCCGTCTGCGTGACGAGCTCGGGCCCTGGTGCGACGAATGTCATCACGGCTCTGGCGACGGCTTACGCGGACAGCATCCCGATTATCGCAATCACCGGACAGGTGAAGAGCGATCTGCTCGGACGCGATGTGTTCCAGGAAGCCGATATGAGAGGGGCTACGGAGTCCTTCGTCAAATACAGCTACCTCGTCAAGGACGCGGACGATATTCCGAGGATTTTTAAAGAGGCTTTCTATATCGCAAATACAGGCCGCAAGGGACCGGTGCTCATTGATATCCCGTGCGATATCCAGATGCAGCAGCTGAAGAAGGAATTTCATTATCCGGAATCGGTCAGCATCCGCGGATACAAGCCGAATGTCAAGGGAAACGGACAGCAGATGGCAAAGGTGATCGCGGCGATCAACAAGGCGAAGAAGCCGCTCATCTGCGCCGGCGGAGGCGTGATCCTCGGGAATGCCGAGGGGGTGATCCGTCAGTTCTGTGAGAAAAATCAGATCCCCGTTGTCTCGACGATGATGGGCATCGGTGTCCTTCCCAAGGCACATCCGCTCTATTTCGGAATGCTCGGCAACAACGGCAAACCGTATGCCAATGAGGCTGTCGCAAAGAGCGATCTTCTCATCATTGTCGGTGCGCGTGTGGCGGACAGGGCCGTTCCGAAGCCGGAGAACCTCGAACAGAGGGTCAATATCATCCATATTGACATTGACTCCGCGGAGATCGGGAAAAATCTCGGCCCCACGATCCCGCTCGTAGGCGACGCGGCCATTATTTTCAAGAAACTTCTCGATGCGGAGATCCATATCGACACAAAGGAATGGCTGGCGCAGCTTGAGGAGATCAAGAAGCACACGGTCGACCACCGGAAGTTCAGCGACAAGCTGGTGAGCCCGATGAAGCTCGTACAGGATCTGTCGGAAAAGATGGATGACGACGCGATCTACATCGCGGATGTGGGACAGAATCAGCTCTGGTCCGCCGACAACTACGTCATGAAGAACGGGCGTTTTCTCACGACTGGCGGCATGGGGACGATGGGATATTCCATCCCGGCAGCGGTCGGGGCAAAAATGGCCGCACCGGACAAGCAGGTCGTGGCCGTCTGCGGCGACGGCGCCTTTCAGATGTCGATGTTTGAGCTCGCGACGATAGCCGTCAACAAGATCCCGCTGAAGATCCTTGTCAGCCGCAACCGGTATCTCGGCCTCGTTCGTGAACACCAGGAAAAGGTGTACCACGGCCATTACAGCGGCGTGCAGCTTTACGACTATCCGCACTTCGACAAACTGGCCGAGGCGTACGACATGGACTATTTCTATTCGGACAGCAATGACACGCTCGACGCGGAGATCGACAAGTTCCTGGCCTGCAAAAAGGCGTGCATTATGGTCTGTGAAATTGACGCGGCAAACAACACAAAGTAGAAAAGAGTAGTGTCTATGAAAGGAATTTTTTCTGTTCTTGTAGAAAATAAAGATGGTGTTCTTTCCGGCATCGCCGGGCTCTTTGCAAGACGCGGCTATAACATCAATTCTCTGGCCGTGGGAGAGACGGAGCAGTCAGACGTATCCTCAATGACGATCGTGTCAAAGGGCGATACGCGCACGATCGATCAGATCGAGAAACACCTGAATAAAAAGGTCGACGTGATCAAGGTCCGCCGCCTCGAGGAGGCGAAGTGCGTCCAGCTTGAGATGATGCTGATCAAGGTCGCTTATTCGCAGACAAACCGGGGAAGTCTCATCGAGCTCTGCAGCGTCATGGGCGCAAAGATCGTCCATGTATCGCCGAAGAATATGATTATTGAGATGCACGCGGAACCGGATACGATTTCCGAATTTATTGAACTTGTCCGTAGCTTTGGCATTCTGGAGGTGCAGAGAACAGGGACGATCGCGATGTCCAAGAGCTGAGGCGGGTTAATTTTAATGGACGAGAAAAAAGAAAATTTAACGGAATCACAATATAACGCGGGCAGCCGGCAGGGGAGAGAGGACCCTGCGGCGGGAGCCCGGACAGAGGACAAAATGGGGACGATGCCGGTCGGAAAACTTCTTTTTTCGATGGCGATGCCAATGATGATATCCTTCTTCATTCAGGCAATGTACAACATCGTCGACTCCATGTTTGTGGCGCAGATCTCCGAGAATGCACTGACGGCCGTGTCGCTGGCGTATCCGATGTACCAGGTCCTCACGGCGATCGGAGTGGGAACTGGCGTCGGAATCAGCGCCGTCGTCCCGCGGGAGATAGCGCTTGGACGTCAGGACAAGGCAGATGAGGATGGAAACACGGGAATCTTTCTCTGTCTTTTGTACTGGGTGATTTTTCTTGTGCTGGGACTCACTATTGTGCCGGCATATTTCCGGATGCAGACAGATGTAGAGGAAATCATCGAGGACGGAACGGTCTATCTCACCATCTGCTGGACGATGTCCGGCGGCGTCTTTTTCGGCAATCTCTTCGAAAAAATGCTGACCGGTTCCGGCAATGCGCTTCCGGCGATGGCCAGCCAGGCGACGGGAGCCGTGTTCAACATTATTTTTGATCCGCTTCTGATCTTCGGCATCGGTCCGTTTCCGGAGCTCGGGATCGCGGGCGCCGCTCTCGCGACAGTCTTCGGGCTTCTGCTCGGCGCCACGGTTGCCTTTCTGTTTAACAGAAAGAAAAATGACTGGGTACATTTTCACATTGGAATGATTTTCCGGCCGAAGGGGCGCGCCATCCGCGATATTTACGCGGTCGGCTTCCCGTCGATGATCACGATAGGGCTCTATTCAATCGGATCGTTCTTCATTAACCAGATCCTGCTCGTATACAGCACAACGGCGACGGCTGTCTATGGAATCTGGCTGAAGCTGCAGAACTTCTGCTTCATGCCGGCATTCGGTATGAATAACGGAATGGTTCCGATCCTTTCCTATAATCACGCGAGAGGACATCATGACCGGGTGCAGAAGACTGTCCGCCTCGCTGTCACCGTTATCGTCGGGTGGATGCTTTTTCTTACTATACTTCTAGAGCTGATACCGGGCGTGATCCTGAAGATGTTTAATGCATCAGACAACATGCTCGCGATAGGCATGCCGGCGATACGCATAGCCGTGCTTTCCCTTGTGGTCGGAGGAATTTCAATCATCCTGTCGACGGCTATGCAGGCGCTTCAGCACGCGCGCTATACGCTCGCCATCAATATCCTGCGCCAGGCAGTCCTGCCGGTGGCGTTTTTTGCTGCATTGTCCGCGATTTTTGCAGATCTGAATGTCGTGTGGGCAGCAATTCCGCTCGCAGAACTTCTTACAGTGGTTGTGGCGGTCCTGCTGTACAGAAGGATGGTCAGACAGGTCGCAGCTGCTGATAAATCGTAAAAGTAACTCCCGGATGCGGATCTTTGTGAGATCTGTATCCGGGAGTTTTGTAAAATGCGTAATAGCTGTACCCATACACGAAGGTCCTTCGCTGCCGGAAGCCGGCATGGAAATGATGCCGGATCCTTCTGCGTCAGTCTTCTCCGAGTGAGGCGATATATTCGTCCGTTGTACAGAGATGCGTGTGAACCGGAGAGAGACCGCTCAGCGTGAGTTCGGAAGCCTTTTCCTTCGGCTCGTCGAGGCCGGCGACGGCATCTGTGACGTAGATGATCTCACATCCGAGATCGATGGCTTCAAATGCTGTCGAGAGAACACAGCACTCAGCGACAACACCTGTGAGGACGATGCGCCCTCCTTTTGCCGTAGCGGCGAGCGCCGCATCGTGTACCTCCGCGGTTTTCATCAGGGAATACACGCTCTTGTCATAGACCGTGTACTTTTTGTCTTCGACGGCTTCCTTCAGCGGCTCGACGAGCTCGTTCAGCCAGATGCTGTCGTTGACGGCGGCGTACTTTTCATTGTATGTCTTCCATCTCCCGAAGGGCTCGGCGGGTTTGACAAACCGCGAGAAGATGACGCGGTCATCCGGCACGTGGTCGAGGAGACGCAGGATATTCTGCGCCGCCTCCATCGTGCGCGGGCACGCCCATTCCTCCCCGGGGAGGTACACATTCTGCATATCAATCACCAGGATCAGATCATTTTTATTCATAACCAGGACCTCCCCCTTGGAGTATGTTACGTGTTTCTACGAGTGCTGCCAGACGTGCGAAAATGACGGCGATGCACACCGAAGGCGTGCATGAGCAGGCAGTTTCGTACGGCTGGATAGCGCGACAGCGCGATATCGAGCAGCCTGCTGCGAGATACAGCACTCGATTGCCGGACGTGCGAAAATGACAGCGATGCACACCGCAGGCGTGCATGAGCAGGCAGTTTCGTACGGCTAGATAGCGCGACAGCGCGATATCGAGCAGCCTGCTGCGAGATACAGCACTCGATTGCCAAGCACTCGATTGCCGGACGGCAGAGGGTACTTCCAACCTGCTTGAGGAGTGCGCATAGGTTTTCAGACGCGACATCCGCAGACGCCGGTACTTGACGAACCCGACTGAAAGGAAGGGTGAGTCTATGTACCGTTGCGTCGAGGACAAGCGAGAGCGCGTCGCGGATGAAAGCCTTGCGCCATCCTTTTTTCGGTTGGAAATGCCTTTATTATTCAGACGTTTACGTGCGACAGCACTTTCCCGATCGAATCATCGAAAGTCAGATCTGCTGCGACGCTGCGGCTGGTCGCTCCTTTGTTGATCACGACGAGCCACTTGCCACGGAAATAATCGACCAGGTTTGCAGCAGGATAGACAGCGAGTGAGGTGCCGCCGATGATCATCAGATCAGCCTCTTCACATGCCTCCTCCGAATGTCTCCACGCCTGTGCCGGAAGCATTTCGCCGTACAGGGTCACATCCGGGCGCACAATGCCGTGGCATCCCTCCTCTGTGCAGTGCGGAACCCGCTCGTCACTCTTGAAAATATAGTCTGCCGGGTATTTCTTTCCACAGGTGCCACAGTAATTGCGCAGCGTCGAACCGTGGATCTCGTAGACCTTTTTGTTCAGCCTGTCGGCAGTTTCCTGATCCGGGGCGACCTCGTCCATGGCTTTCTGATGAAGGCCATCGATATTCTGTGTAATCACGCAGTCCAGTTTGCCCTTCAGCATCATCTCGGCGAGCTTTTTGTGCGCGGTATTCGGTTCAATGCCTTCCGCGTTCATTTTCTGCCGATAGAACTCATAGAACACATCAGGATGTGAGTAGAGACAGTCGTTTGACAGAAGATATTCCGGCGAGAAAGCGTCAAAACGAACGTCGTGCTGGTTATAGAGACCATCTTTCGAGCGGAAATCCGGAACCCCGCTTTCCGTCGACACGCCTGCGCCGCCAAAGAAAACGATGTGGCGCGATTTTTCGATCATTTCGTTAAAAGCCGCATACTTTTCATCCTCGCTGAGAGACTGCAGGTACTTCCTTTCCTCTCTGCCCGAAAACTTATCCAGATAGCCCATTAAAATTCACCTCCATTTCACCGGCCGTCAATGTCCGGCATTATGAGAAAAATCACGGCGCACGTCCCGGGAATGCTTCCGGGCGGCGATCCGCTGTTCATGCAGTTCGATCCACGACTCGAGTGACAGCGGGCGATAATCGCTGTACATGCAGAAGCAGTTGATCATGTTGCATGCCATGGTGTCCATATCCCCCGATTTTCGGATGATGAATGGACGCGATGCTCCCATCTCCTGAATATCGTACATAAACTGCGCCTCGGCTGTGTCGTGCACATGACCGTACAGATCCCAGATCTTCGGCGAACCGTCCTTTCTTTTCAGATGATTGCCGCCAAAAACAGGCATAGGAAAATGATTCATGATGACCTTGCGGTCGCCGTCGTCGATCTCCCGCATAGAATCGATCCAGACAAAGCGGCTCAGGTCTATTTCCGGCTTGTTCAGCCACGTAAAATCGTGGTTTCCCCGAATCAGATACAGCTTGCCCTTGAGCCGGTGCAGTACCCGGTTGATCTCCCCGGCATTCTGTACGTGCTGCCAGTCAAACATATCTCCCAGAATGAAAATCTGATCCCCGCCTTTTACCGTGTCATTCCACTGGGAGATCATATACTCGTTCATTTCCTCAACCGTGGGAAAAGGGCGGTGATCCATTGTCGTCATGACTTTTTCACTGAAGAAATGCTGATCAGAAATATATCTCTTCATAAAACCTCTCAATACATCAACATCACAGATCCTTATTATTTTAACATAAAGTTTTCTGAAAAATTGCCTAAAGTGTGAGAAATATTTTCTTATTTTTGCTAATCATGAGTACATAAAAGAAGAGGACACTGCGTGGAACTGAATTCCACGCGGCATCCTCTTCTTTTGGTAGTAAAGGCATTGGAGCCTTTCATTTTTTATCAATAATTAGAGCTTGTCGTCGGCATCTCGGTCAGAGTAGCGTCATGGGTGGATTCTTTAAATTCACCGTCTTCGTACTTTTCAACGGTCAGCACGATTTTGTCGCCTGCTTCATGCTCGCCGATGATATCCTTGAGCTCCTGGAAACTGGAGATCTCTTCACCGTCGACGGCAGTGATGATCTCGCCTGCCTCCAGACCTGCGAGGTCGGCCGGGCTTCCGCTGATGACATCTGTGATGTAAGCGCCGTCCGGGTAATCAACGTCCTCTTCGAGATCTTCGGCATCAGATACGTCACTTCCGTAGATTCCGAGGAATGCGGAGTTCGTGTTTGCTTCTGCGTCTGACGAACCACTGCTGGATTCGACGGAATTATCATCGGAATTTTCCTGATCGTCCGAATTTCCCTGATCGGAGTTGTCGTTGCCGGAGTCTGAACCGAAGAGCTGGCTGAACGGATCGCTGTAGCTTCCGCTGCCCGAGTTGTCCTCAAGGTTCTGCTCGATCGTATCAGACAGTTCCTGTGTTGCGGAATCGACAGCTTCATTGACCATATTTGGGATGGCGATTGCCGCAGCAATGATTACGATGACGGCTGCGATAGCTCCCGTGATGAGACCGTTGAGGATCATATGAAGAATCCCCTTACTGTCGGTTTTCTTTTTCTGAGGTTCAGGCTGCGGCGCTCCATTGAAGTTCATGTTCTGGCTGCCGTTGTACTGGCCGTTAAAGCCGTTCTGCTGGCCGCCGTTCTGTGGTCCGCCGTACCGGTTGTTGTAGTTGTTGTAATTGTTGTATCCGTTGTATCTGTTCTGCGGACCGCCGTAAGGACCATAGCCTCCGTTCTGTCGTCCGTAATTCTGGCCGCCATAGTTGTTCTGATAACCATTATTGCCGTTCTGATAACTGTTGCTGCCGGACTGCTGTCCGTTGTAGCTGTTCTGACTGCCGGCAGTATTGTTCTGCTGGCCGCCATAGGTGTTCTGATAGCCGGTATTGCTGCTCTGCTGGCTGGTGCCGGTGCTCTGAGCTCCGGAATTTTGTGTTTCGGAGTTCTGGCCGCCGTAGCTGTTCTGTGTGTTATTCTGCGTATTATCCTGCGGCCCGTCAGTGTTTCCGGTGCTGTCCGGATTGTAATTTTCGTCACTCATGATGTGCCTCCTTAATCATATGCATCATAGAGATTATCATCTGCACAGTCCGTCCGGCTGCCCCAGGGAATCCAGATATTCCGGATGCCCTTTCCCCGTATCTGCCTTTCGGTCTGTGCAGGAAATCAATCTGATCAGAAGATCAGATGATCAGCTGGATGAAGAGACGGCCTCTGTCGGCTCGTCTGTCGAAGACGAAGAGCTCGAAGAAGTATCGACAAGCGATGATTTGTCAACGTTAAAATCGTTTACGAAATCTGAATCTACGGTATAGATGGTAGTAGAATCACCGACGCGGAAATAGTACTCCGAGATTGTCGTGTTTTCATCGCCGACGTACAGCGTATCCTGTGAGCCGTCCGCATGGGTTACCGTGATCGTGATCATGGGGTCATCAAAGCCATAGTCTGCAGGCTCTGTGATGTCTGCCACTTCATGATCTGAAGTGATTTCACTGAGGTCATCCGCCAGGGTGCTGGCTTCTGAACTGCTGACCGCTGTGGATGGATCGTCCGTGAAGCTCCAGCTGTCAGCGTCGCTGTCATAGTCCAGTGAGAATGAACCAGATTCGCTCTCACATTCGATGCGCGTTATATCGCTGGTGTCGACCGTGTACGCCGTAAATGTCGAAGCGGCTTCTTCCTCTTCCGCCTTTTTATCATTATACGCCTTAAATCCGAAATATGCCGCAATAGCTAATCCCAGGATGACCAGAAGGACGATCATCTGTATCTTTTGTTTTTTCATACATTATACTCCCTTATCTCTCGAGATCGCTGTCAGCGTTTTCTTCTTCTCAGCCAGATGACCAGTCCGGAGACAAGCACTGCGATCGGAACTAGGATAACAAACACAACGATCAGAGTGACCGCTGTAGATGTCGCGATCGTGAGCGACGAGTCGGCATATTCCTTCACAGGGATAGAGACTGAACTCTCCACATTTACGACGGCAGAGATCGTACCGTTGAACAGATTCAGGTTGGATCCTGAAACCATCTGGTTCGCGTTCTCGTCAAAGATGTAGATAGAAGAGTAGACAATCGCCGTACCGCCGCCGTCATCTTCACTCCTCTCGGCTTTGACGCCGACAGTATAAGACTGTGTCTCTTCGCCGTCCTGCAGCTGGAGATCCGACTCGTCCTCTACAGTTCCGCGCAGATATCCGCTGTCAGATGTGTCGAGCAGGGTCGTATAAGTGATGTTGTCGTTGCTTGTATCCGTTGTGAGCGCCGTTGAGAACGGAGACATTACGTAGCCGTTTTCGATGTCGGCAGTGATGTCGTCGCTCTCGATATTCGGCAGCAGATAGAATGGATACTGATAGTACCGGCTGCTGTCGCCATCGAGCACGAGCTCTGTTCCGACGGAGATGCCAAAATCGGAGAGCAGGGTATTGAAATTCGTGAGATCCGGATCCTCGTAGTTGACTACGTAGATCAGATTTCCTCCGTTGTTGCAATAATCCTCAAGTTTCTGCAGATCGTCTGTCGACAGGTCTGAGGTAGGACCATAGATGATGACCGCTTCGGCGTCGTCCGGAACCGAATCGTTCTGCATCAGATCCAGGTCTGTGGTGTCTACATTCAGCTTGGCGAGTGCGTCGGTGAATGTCGATGACAGAGAAGTCTCTCCGTGGCCGGTCAATGTGTATACAACCGGAAGATCATCACTTGTTACATAGTCGATAGCCGATGTCAGCTGTCCCTCGCCGTCGAATCCGGTTATCGTCTGGGAATATGTCGAATAGTCGATGCTGTATTCGTACATATCACTCGAATTAACAATCTTATACCTGTCGCCGCATTCCACAATCAGGCTGTCCATATACAGATTTGACGTATCATCCGTATACTGAGTGACAAACGTCGGATTTGCTACCGGGTCGACATACTCCACGGTGATGTGATCCGATTCTGCGGCATAATTTTCTACAAGCTTCTTGATTGTATTGTCGGCGTCGTTTTCGCTGTTGAGTACATAGATCGTGACATCATCTTCCAGGTCTGCAAGCAGTTCCTTCGTGTCATCGGTGATCGAATACATGCCGCTCGCTGTCAGATCAACCGACTTCAGAGAATCCGGAAGCTGTGATGCAGCCAGGTTTGCAAAAATCGCGACGGCGATCGCCACGGCGATGGATGCGGAGCTGTATGCTCCGATCGATAAGTTGCCCTTTGAGAAAACATAGCGGCGTTTCTGCAGTACCTGTGTTGTGAGAAACAGGAAGAGCAGGATCACGACAATCAGATAGATCGTGTCAGGCACGCTGTATGTGCCGCTCAGGAAGCCCTCAAAACGGTCGCAGATGTCGAGAACACCGATAATGCTGGAGATTGTACTGTTGCTGACCATATTCTGGATACTCGGAATCAGGTATCCGATGAACAGGAAAGCAAATCCAAGAACGGCCGCGATGATCGGATTTTCTGTCAGGGATGAGGCGAAGATACAGATGGCGATGCACGCCAGTCCGTAGAGCCATACGCCGAGGATCGCGACAAAATTTTCCTTTAACTGCACGGTGCCGAAAGCCGTGAAAATAAGCGGGTACAAACCCATCAGAACAACAGGTATCGTGAATACGGCAGCCGCTCCCATGAATTTTCCGAAGACGATCTTTCCGACAGAGACCGGAGATGTAAAGAGCATCTGGTCTGTCCTGAGACGCTGCTCATCGGCAAAGGTACGCATGCAGAGGATCGGCATCAGGATCAGGAAAATGATCTCTGAAGCGGACAGCGCTGATGTAATAGAGGAATCCAGACCAAGGAAATTGTAATTAGCAACGAAGAATGACCAGAATGCCCACAGGACGCCGATAAACAGCCATCCTATAAAGGTGTGCATATAGGACCGGAAGTCTCTTTTGGCAATTGCGTTCATGATCTGTCACCATCCTTTCCTTCTTCCGCAGCGGAATCCGCTGTATTTTCGGTGACAGTCTCTGAATTTTCTGTGTCTGCAGAGATTGTTCCGTTGTCAGTCATCACGCCGCCGTCCTGCAGTTCGGTGGAAGCATCTGCGTTTTCACTGTCGGATGCCGCCGGGGTGACAACAGTCTCTTCTTCAGTTTTTTCATCGCTGTTTTTCCCCGCAGCGGGTTTCTCGATTTTCCTCTTTTTCAGGCCGAATTTTCTCTTGCGGGCTTCATACGGGGATTCTTTGGCCGCCCTGTCATCCTCACTTGTAATGGCGAGGAATGCGTCCTCAAGTGTCGTTTCCGGTTTCGTCATCTCAAGGAAATACATGCCGTTGGCAGCGACTGCCTGAGAGACGGACGGCCGCACATCGAGCTCAGAATCTGAGCGGATAATGGCCTGAATCTGCTTCGGCGCTCCCTTGCCCGGGTCATCCAGCACTTTCGTGTCGACGCTCGCCACATTCTGTACAAGGCGGAGCGTGTCGGCGAGCTTCTGCTCATTGTCGGCGAGGACAGTGATACGGACCTCCTGCCTGTGCTGTCCAGATTCGCGGAGATTTTCCGGCGTGTCGCTCGCGATCAGCCTTCCTTTATTCAGAATCCAGACATAGTCGCAGACGGCGCTGATATCCGACAGGATATGTGAACTGATGATAACGATGTGATCATCGCGGAGAGTGCGTATGTAATCAAACATCTCGCGCTGCTGTTCAGGGTCAAGTCCGACCGTCGGCTCATCAAGAATGATGACCTCGGGGTTATTGATGATTGCCTGTGCGAGCCCGACACGCTGGCGGTAACCTTTGGACAGGTTGCGGATCAGCCGTTCGCTGACCACTGACGTTCCTGTCGCCTTCAGGGCGTTTTCGACAGCCTCCGCCCGGTTTTTCTTTGCCATTCCTTTGAGATCAGCGGCAAAATTCAGATATTCGCGGACTGTCATATCCGTGTACACTGGCGGGATCTCCGGCAGATAACCGATATTCTTTTTTGCCTCCTCGGGCTGCCTCGTAATATCGAAATTATCGATTTTTACCGTTCCGGACGTCGCAGCCAGATAGCCAGTCATGATATTCATGGTCGTCGATTTGCCTGCGCCGTTCGGCCCCAGAAAACCATAGATATGACCCTTGTCCGCGCTGAACGTGAGGTCATTTATGGCCAGCCGGTTGCCATAACGCTTAGTGAGATGTTCTACCTCGATCATGTATCCGTTCCTTCCTTAATAGTAATAATAAATTTCTGCCCAGATCAGAAAAGTCATACTTTACCTTTGTTCAACTTTAAAAATCTGAGCATAAATTAAATTACAGAAGAAATGTGTTGAGTTGAGTACCATTTTGTGAAAAATATGTGTCCTGGGTGGACATAAGATGGCGATTCCTCTGTACGAAATCATCCAAAACGATGTATGATTCTTTATAACGCGAATGGAGGATGTGTATGGAAAAGGAACGCGCGCATGTTTACGCGGCGATCGATCTGAAATCATTTTATGCGTCGGTGGAGTGCCGCGAGCGTGGACTGGATCCGCTCACGACAAATCTTGTCGTGGCCGATAAGACGAGAACCGAAAAGACAATCTGTCTCGCTGTCTCTCCGTCGCTGAAGGCGGAGGGGATCCCGGGAAGACCGCGTCTTTTTGAGGTTGTCCAGGCGGTCGGCAGGATCAATCAGGGGCGCCTTGCGCGCGCCGGAATCCGCGATTTTGAGGGAAGCTCGTTCAATTCGGAAGAGCTTAAGGCCAACCCGCGGCTGAAGCTCGATTACGTCACGGCGCCTCCGCGGATGAAGCTCTACATGGATTACAGCTCGGAGATCTACCATACCTATCTGAAATTTGTGGCTCCGGAGGATATTTTTCCGTACTCGATCGACGAGGTGTTTATTGAACTAACTTCGTACCTTAAGGTATATGGCATGACGGCGGAGGAACTGACGGGAACAATGGTCCGCGCTGTTCTCGAGAAGACGGGGATCACCGCGACGGCCGGGGTTGGGACGAATATGTATCTCGCCAAGGTCGCCATGGACGTTGTCGCGAAGCACATCCCCGCAGATGAAAACGGTGTCCGGATCGCCTCCTGTGATGAGATGAGCTATCGGAGAAAACTCTGGAACCACCGTCCGATCACAGATTTCTGGCGCGTCGGCCCGGGTTACGCGAGAAAGCTGAAAGCTCACGGGATCGAGACAATAGGCGACGTCGCGCGCACCTCGATCGAGAATGAGGAGCTGCTATATCACCTGTTTGGCGTGAACGCCGAGCTCCTCATCGATCACGCCTGGGGCTGGGAACCGTGCACGATGGCCGATGTGAAGCGGTTCAGGCCGCCGGCGAAGAGTATGAGCCAGGGGCAGGTCCTCCAGTGCGCCTATGATTTCAAAAAGGCGCGCCTTGTTGTGAGCGAGATGGCCGACCGGCTGGCCCTTGACCTCGTCGAGAAAAATCGCGAGGCCTCGCAGATCGTCCTCACCGTCGGCTATGACGTGGAAAATCTGCTCGACCCGGAGAGAAGAAAGGCGTACCGCGGAGAGGTCGTGAGGGACCGGTACGGCCGCCTTATTCCGAAGCAGGCGCACGGGACGATCAATCTCGGCGGCATGACGAGTTCGGAGACAAGGATCAGAAAGGCTGCGACAGAGCTTTTTGACCGCATCGCAGATCCGTCGCTTCTCGTCAGAAGAATGTACGTGGTCGCAAACCACGTCGCTGATGCCGGGGTGGAAGGCACCGCGTCTCAGAGAAGCGGAGAGATCGGCGCCAGCGGGAACGGCCGCGGAAATAGCGGAGATAATAGGAGGGACCAGAAGGGCGGGCCCGCAGCGGCAGGCCGTGTGTCCGACAAGAATGTCACCTATGAACAGCTCGACCTCTTCACGGATTATCAGGCGCGCGATGAGGCGAGAGCAGAGGAAAAGAAGGCTCTGGAGCGCGAGAAAAAGGTCGAGAAGGCCGTTGTCGACCTGCAGCATAAGTTCGGGAAAAATGCCGTCGTCAAGGGCATGAATCTGGAAGATGGCGCGACCGGGATCATGCGCAATAAGCAGATCGGAGGTCACCGCGAGTGACAGAAAAAAAGAAATCAGAAAAAATACCGGAAATAACACCTGAGGAAGCAGAGACCTTAAGAAAATATGGAGACATCATAGATCTTCCACATCATACGTCTTCTGTCCATCCGAGGATGCCCGCTTCCTCGAGGGCGGCGCAGTTCGCCCCGTTTTCGGCGCTGACAGGGCTTGAGGACGAGCTCGACGAAACGGCCAGGTATACGGAGGATCAGCGGACGCTGGATGAGAACCGGCGGGAGGAGCTTGACTGGAAGCTGCAGGAACTCGGTCAGATGCTGAAGAAGAGAGATGCTGAACAGTCTCCGGAAGTTGAACTCCAGCGCTTTCTTCCGGACGCGAGAAAGTCCGGGGGATCATATGGCATGGTCCGGGGACGCGTGAGGAAGATAGACACATTCAGGAGATCCATTATCATGGAGGATGGGACTGAGGTTCCGGTTGACGATATCACAGATATCCGTTTCACAGAGGGAGAAGATAAATGACAAGAAAAATGAGACGATTTAAACAGCAGATCACAGATGAGGAAGTCCGCGTGATCCTCCGGGAACAGTGGCGCGGCGTGCTCGCTCTTCAGGGCGACGATGATTATCCGTACGCACTTCCGATCAATTTTTATTACGACGAAGAAAAGGGCTGCATTTACTTCCACGGCGCGAAGGAAGGATACAAGATCGATGCCATCCGCCGGAATCCGAAGGCCTGCTTCTGCGTATTAAACGACGGAACACGCGATGAGGGAGACTGGGCACTCCGCATCAGCAGTGTCATTGTCACAGGAAAAATGCGCGAGGTGACGGACGCTGAGGAGCATGACAGCTCGATTCTTGCGTTTGCGGAGAAATATTATCCGGATGAGGAATCTGCGCGCGCGGAGGTAGCAAAGGATGGAGCCCGCGCACACATGATTGCACTCACGATTGAGAGCATGACCGGCAAGAAGGTGCACGAGAAATAATGGTGCACGAATCCTGATGCGGTGAAGGCATGTGGACCAGTTTTTGAAAGGTAATAAGGTAAAAACAAGAAAGATGAAAGAAGATAAAAGCGGAGAGAAAAAGCCGCGCGAGCCGTATAAGTTCGTTCCGGTCGATACGCCGGACGATGTGCTGCGCGATATTGACGAAATACGCGACCCGGAAAGCCGCAGGCAGGGAAGCGGAACAGAGCCGTCGCCGCGTTTTGAGCGGATCGCGGATATCATGAAGGAGTTTCACCGCGGCACCTGGTGGGAGACACAGAACGGGCAGATGGCGGAGCTCGCTATCGAGGATACCCACGCAAAAATTACCAATTATTATGTAGTCCACGATCGCGCGTGGACACACGGCGCCGTCGTCGATTTTGTCGACATGGATGAGGGAACCGGAAAATACACCGTCTATGCGCTCTGTACAGACGGCACTGTCCTCGCCGTGCCCGAGGAGGAGCTCGACGAGCCGGCAGTTATTACATTCGAAGGTCAGTCCTTCCAGATGGTGCATCATCTCCCCAAAGAGGTGGAGGATACGGCAGAACTCGGCAAGCGGATTCTGAGAGAAAAAGACCGCGTCTGGGAAGAATACGAAAAGCAGAAGAAGGGGAAAAAATGAGGATTATCCAGTGTCAGACACATGTATATGAGAGCAAGGAGCGCAATCTTCTCGAGATCGGGCGGTATGTGGCGGAGGCTTCTTCGGCTCACCCGGATATCATTACCTTTGGTGAGATGTGCACCTGCCCGTACGATACAAGAAGGTTCGCCTTCTATGCGGAAGAGGATGGCGGCCCGAGCTTCCAGTTCTTCTCCGACATGGCGAAGAGGTACGGCATATGGATCTCCGCGGGGACCCTTCCGGAAAAGGATGCGGAGGGCCATATCTACAACACTGCATATGTCTTCGACAGAAGCGGAAAATGCGTCGCGAAACACAGAAAGTCGCACCTCTTCGACATCGACATCAAAGCGTCGGAAGATCACCCGGGTCAGAGTTTTCATGAATCAGAATCCCTGACAGCCGGAGATGAGGTGACGGTCTTCGATACGGAATTCGGAAAAGCCGGCCTCGCGGTGTGCTTTGACGTCCGTTTTCCCGAGGATTTTGTGAAAATGGCGGAGCAGGGAGTGAAATTCATTCTGATCCCTGCGGCCTTTAATACGACGACGGGGCCGCTCCACTGGGAACTCCTTCTGCGGGCGAGGGCTGTAGATACACAGTGCTTCGTGATCGCCACATCGCCGGCGCGCGATCCGGACTTTTCCTATCAGGCGTGGGGACATTCCCTCGTTGTCGATCCGACCGGAAAAGTCCTGATCCAGACAGACGAGGCGCCAGGGCTCTCCGGGACTGATGCGGATCTCGCGCTCTGCGGGAAAGTGCGGGAAGAAATCCCGCTCCACCGCGGAGTGTAATTCGGGCGTTCCTGGTGTATCATAATAAGAGCGGACAATTGTTCTGAACATATTAAAGACATGGCAGTCTGAGGGGGAATTATTATGTCGCGTAAAAAGAGAAAGTCAGGAAAAAAGAAGCACGGGCGGATACTCCTTGTGTCCGTAATCGCATGCGCGGCACTTGTTGGCGGTATTCTGATCTACGGCGTCTCAACCGGACGGATCGGAGCGTCTGATGTGGCGGCTGATACGGGGCTCCAGAGTGCGTCTGAACTTGAAGCTGAGGCGAAGGCTCAGGCGGAAAAAGAAGCGGCTGCCCAGAAAGCCGCCGAGGAAGCGGCGGCTCAGAAAGCGGCGGAAGAGGCTGCGGCGAAGGCCGCCGAGGAAAAGGCGGCGCAGGAGGCAGAGGCAAAGCTTAAGGCTGAGCACCCGGAGTTCTTTGCGGATATCAAGATCACGCTGCCGGGAGGCACGGTGAAGGAGATCAACCAGGATGTCGTAAAGAGCTGGGAGACGGAGAATGCCGACGGGACATACACGATCGACGAGGAGACATACAATCAGCACATCGCCGATTTTGTCGCGGAGATCGCTTCCGAGGTGGATAACGTGGGTTCTGACCACCAGTTCCAGTCGACCAATGACGGGATACAGACGATCCCGGGCAACGAATATTACGGCTACCAGGTAGACCAGTCGGCCGAGATCGAACAGATAAAAAGCGAGCTTGCTTCAAGCGCGGAGGTCACCAGAAAACCGAATTATACGATGTGGGAGGTCGCCGAGCCGGATGACAACGGAGGCATCGGACAGACCTACGTGGAGATTAACGCGACGACGCAGCATCTGTGGATCTATCAGAACGGAGAGGATGTTTTCGAGACGGATGTCGTCACCGGTCTGATGGATGAGGCACACTATACGCCGGCGGGCGTTTATCTGCTCCTGGATAAGCAGACGGATGCGACGCTGAAGGGCGAGAAGCTGCCGGATGGCACGTATTCATATGAGACGCCGGTTTCATACTGGATGCCGATCACCTATACGGGGATAGGGCTTCACGATGCGTGGTGGAAATCCGTGTTCGGCGAGGGCCAGAATGTCTGGAACGGCTCCCACGGCTGTATTAACCTGCCGAAGGATGTGGCCGGGACCGTGTACGACCTCGTTACATTTGAGACGCCGATCGTTATTTACTATACAGAAGCGTATGAACTCCGGGAGGCTCCGGAGAGCGCCGTAGACAAGTATCTCCGCGAGCAGGAGGAAGCGGAACAGGCGGCAGCAGAGCAGGCAGCGGCAGAACAGGCAGCGGCAGAGCAGGCTGCAGCGGAACAGGCAGCCGCAGAACAGGCAGCGGCAGAGCAGGCGGCAGCGGAGCAGGCAGCCGCAGAACAGGCGGCGGCAGAGCAGGCAGCAGCGGAGCAGGCAGCCGCGGAACAGGCGGCGGCAGAGGAGGCGGCTCAGGCGACAGCCACCCCGACGCCGACTCCGACAGAAGCTGCTGCACAGTAGGGATAAAACGGAGACAGAGAGGCATACATGATCTATGTTTTTTCGGCGCTGTACGCGGAGGCACAGCCGCTGATCAGGCACTTTCAGCTGAAGAAAAAAAGCGTGGTACACGGTGTTGACAGCTTTCAGGACGAGACGGGAAAGATGATCCTTTCCCTGACCGGGAGCGGCGTGTACCGCGCGATTTTTGCTGTGAGTTCTGTGCTGGCAGTCTGTCCGCCGAAAGCAGAGGATCAGCTTCTTTTCTGGGGAAGTGCCGCGGGCAGCGGGGAAAACGTCTATCGGATCCGTGAGATTCATGACCTGAGCTCCGGAAAAAGCTACTATCCCGACGTATTCCGCGATACGGGACTTCCGGACGCGGCAGCTGTGACCGGCATGCACATTCTCCGGAAGGGCGAAATTCTCCCGGATATCGTGCGCGCAGATGTCCCGGTCTTGTACGACATGGAATCTTCAGGGGTGTACGAGGCTGCTTCACACCATATGGGGCCACATCAGGTGACCATCCTCCGTTTTGTGAGCGATGACGGTGTCGCGGATGGGAAAAAAATCGCCCCATCCGCGCTGAATTCGAGGGCCGCCGAAGCAGCTCCGGCCGCAGTGAAGGTTCTCGAAGAAATGATGAGGGAGCAGGGCGGATCGGAAACTCCTGAAAAAGCGGTGGCAGAAGAGCCTGGGACATTCCCGGATCAGAAAATGCAGGAGCAGCTGGCACAGTTTCTTCACTGCAGTGCTTCTATGGAATCGGAGCTTAAGCAGTATCTCACCTACGCGGGTCTCGCCGGTATTGACTGGAAAAATTCTGCGGCCAGGATCATGGACGACTCCTGTACGGACAGGAGGGCGGGAAAGGCCCTTCTTCGCAGGCTGGAGCGCGAGATCCTTGAGGCGGAGCCCTCATCGGGCGAAGATACAGATACGACGATGGGAGAAGAAGCGGAACATGTCTCCCGGAAAGATGTGTGGACGGCGTCGCACAATACATCTGCGGCGCAGGGCGCAGAGGTGAAGTCTCCATTTTCATACATTTACATTGAGAAGGGCGCGGCGGACCATCCGCGGACGCAGCAGATCCTCGCGAAGTTTCCGCGCGCGGAGCGGATCTATATCGACAATTACAGAGAGATTTTTGACAGGCACCGCCAGTCCTACCGCCTGCAGAGGCGCTCCCGGGCGCTGATCCTGGCAAGAAATGACGGCGAACTTGTCCACCACGGCTCACCCGTCTGCCAGTCCTTCGACAACAGATATTTTTATTATTGCTCCAGTGTGATGAACTGCCCCTACGATTGCGAGTACTGCTGGCTGAAGGGGATGTATGAGAGCGGACACATTGTGATTTTCGTGAACCTCGAGGATACATTTGCCGAAGTCGAGTGGATGCTGAAGCGGCATCCCGTTTATCTGTGCGTGAGTTATGATACAGACCTCGCGTCGCTCGAGAATCTCACGGGATATGCGAAGCTGTGGTCGGAATTTGCGGCGGAGCACGAAAATCTGTCGATCGAGATCCGCACGAAGGGAACGGCGCGCTTTCCGGAAATGGTCTGCACGGAGCGGACGATCCTTGCTTTCACACTGAGCCCGGAGGATGCCTGCCGGAGGTATGAGCGTTCGGCACCAGATCTTACAACCCGGATCCGGATGGTTCAGGAGGCCATGACAAGAGGCTTCCCCGTCCGTCTGTGTTTTGACCCCGTCATCGTTTATCCCGGATGGAAAAAATCAATGCTCTCGCTCATGGAGACGCTGGACGGCTCCATCGACTGGAAACGCGTGAAGGACGTCAGTGTGGGCACCTTCAGGATTTCCTCGGATTACATCCGCAGGATGCGGACGCGCTTTCCGGATTCCGCTCTGCTCCAGTATCCGTACGTGTGCTCGGAAGGCTATTATCACCTGCCGGACGATATAGGCAGGGACGCGGAGCAGTACGTTGTCCAGCTGGTTGAAAAGAGGATCGGAAAAGACAGGATCTTTTTATGGCATGAGTGAGTGAAAAATCGTTTCAGCTGATGGCACTGGCGGGCGGAGATTCCGTAATTGCGGCAGAAGCGGCCAGCTGCTGACAGAAAAGCAGACAGCTGCGGGCGGAAACGGACAGAAAGAGAAGAAGATTCATGGAAAATAAAGAGAAGGCTGTGGCGCTTGTGACGGGAGCCTCTTCGGGGATCGGGCAGGCTGTGGCCGCCGAGCTTATCCGCGAGGGCTATGAGGTCTGGGGAATCGGCCGAAACTTCCGGGAACGGGAGGATTCTGGTTCTGCGAATGATAAAATAAGCGTCTGCTTATCGAAAAAGGAAGAGGGTGTCCGCCCGAAGACGGAAGATGCGGAAAAATTTCACCGGCAGTTTCATCCGGTAGTGCTGGATCTCCTGGATACGGATGCCCTTTTAAAGTTCCTGAAGGATTTTTCCGCGGAGCAGGGCAGACGGCTGAGCGTTCTTGTGAATAACGCCGGTTGTGCCTATTACGGCATGCATGAGACACTGAAGCCCTCAATGATTGAAGAGATCGTCCGGACGGACCTGGAAGTCCCGATGCTCATCACAAACAGACTGCTGCGCCCGATCCGCGCGAACCGGGGAAGCATCCTGCAGATCTGCAGCGTCACTTCG
This sequence comes from Eubacteriales bacterium, assembly GCA_036453165.1. GTDB lineage: Bacteria > Bacillota > Clostridia > Lachnospirales > Lachnospiraceae > Bilifractor. The sequence goes on from JAZHVR010000001.1 coordinate 207,689, forward strand.
CTGGAAGCGGCTCCGCATGGAGCAGCTTACGGTGCAGCTAAGGCAGGCCTGTACTCATTTTCCCGCAGTCTTCTGGCGGAGAACCGGAAATACGGCGTCAGAGTGACGGCAATCCTTCCGGATATGACCGACACAGACCTGTACCGGAACGCAGATTTTTCACCCGATCCGGCGGAGGGCTGCAGCCTGTCGCCAGAGGACGTCGCAGGCGCCGTCCGGTATGCCCTGACACAGGATTTCATCGTAGATACAGTAACCATACGGCCGCAGTATCACCGGATCGCGAGAAGAAATCTCAATATATAACAAGAGAATACAGTCACGTCCAATCCACATCCGTTTTGATGAATGCGCAAAGGTTTTCAGACGCGACATCCGCAGACGCCGGTACTTGACGAACCCGACTGAAAGGAAGGGTGAGTCTATGTACCGCTGCGTCGAGGACAAGCGAGAGCGCGTCGCGTATGAAAGCCTTGCGAATTAAAGTTGTGGGCTGAAAGTGACTGTATTCTCTAAATAATATATTAAGAGATTCCCCGCATCGTAAGGCTGATGCGCTTTCTCTGAAGGTCGACTTTCAGGACTTTCACAGTGACAACATCTCCGACGCTGACGACGTCGAGAGGGTGCTTTACGAATTTCTTATCAGACAGCTCTGAGATGTGAACGAGGCCGTCCTGATGGACTCCGATATCTACAAAGGCGCCGAAGTCAATGACATTGCGGACTGTCCCTTTAAGGATCATTCCGGGCTTCAGGTCTTCCATTTTGAGCACGTCGCTCCGGAGAATCGGCTTCGGCATATCATCACGCGGGTCGCGTCCCGGGCTCTGAAGCTCCTTCACGATATCCCGGAGAGTCGGCTCGCCGACGCCCAGCTTCTCAGCCATTTCTGTGTAGTCATTGATGTGAATGGAGGATACGCCGTGGAACAGATTCTTCTCCTGGGCTACGGTCGCCTCTTTCAGAGCAGTTTTTTCACTGCTTTTCCCATCTTCTGTCTGTTCTTTCGCTTCTTTCTTTTCACCCTCGTTTTCCAGGATAAAAATAAGCTTCTTTGCCGCGCTGTAGCTTTCCGGGTGGACAGCTGTGTTGTCGAGTGGTTCTTTGCCGTCGCGAATGCGCAAAAATCCAGCGCACTGCTCGAATGCCTTCGGCCCGAGCTTCGGCACCTTCATCAGTTCCTTCCGTGTCTGGAACGGACCGTTTTCCTCCCTGTAGGTTACGATATTCTTTGCGACGGTCTTTGTGACGCCGGACACATGCTCAAGGAGAGGCGCTGAAGCGGTGTTCAGGTCGACGCCGACCTTGTTTACGCAGTCTTCCACGACGCCGGAGAGAGCCTCGTCCAGCTTCTTCTGATCCATGTCATGCTGGTACTGGCCGACACCGATGGCCTTCGGATCGATTTTTACAAGCTCGGCGAGCGGATCCTGTACGCGGCGGGCCATGGAAGCCGCTCCCCGCTGCTCGACATCGAAGTCCGGGAATTCCTCAGCCCCGAGTTTGCTCGCGGAGTAGACGGAGGCGCCGGCTTCGTTTGTGATCATGTACTGAACCTTTACCGGGATCTCCTTCAGGATGTCGACGATGACCTGCTCGGATTCACGCGAAGCGGTTCCGTTACCGAGGGAGATCAGTGTCACATGATATTTTTCAATAAGGTGCTTTACGACATTTTTGGCGTTCTCCATGTCGCGGGGTTTCACGCCGGCACCCGGGTATTTTTCAGTCGGATAGATGATGGCGGTGTCGAGCACCTTCCCCGTCTCGTCGACAACGGCCAGCTTGCAGCCGTGGTTGTAGCCGGGATCCCAGCCGAGAACGACCTGTCCCGTGATCGGCGGCTGCATGAGAAGCTGCTCAAGGTTTTTATCAAAGACTTTGATGGCGCCGTCTTCAGCCATATCGGTGAGCTCGTTGCGGATCTCGCGCTCGATTGCCGGCGCAATGAGACGCTCGTAGCTGTCCTGGATCGCGTGCATCAGGACCGGGAAAGTGTACTGATTTTTTCCGTGGATCAGGAAGTGACCGAGATAGAGCATGACCTGGCGTTCGTCGACGCTGATCTTCACGGTGAGGAACTTTTCTTTCTCACCGCGGTTGATGGCGAGGACGCGGTAGCCGGTGATCTTTGAGACAGCCTCCTGGAAATCATAGTACATTTCGTAGACGGATTCCGCCTCCGGATCCTTCGCCTTTGACACCAGAATACCCGTCCTGCGGGTGAAGTTCCGGATGCCGGCGCGGTAATCGGCGTTGTCCGAGATCATCTCAGCGATGATATCGGAGGCTCCATTGATGGCTTCTTTGACATTCTTCACGCCCTTTTCTTCGCTGACAAAATCAGCGGCAGCGTCTTCGACCGGTGAGGTCATCTCCTGTGCGAGAATCATATCGGCGAGCGGCTGCAGGCCCTTTTCCTTTGCGACGCTCGCGCGTGTCTTCTTTTTCTGCTTATACGGGCGGTACAGATCTTCCAGAGTGACCATTGTCTCGGCTTCAGTGATCGCTTTCTTCAGTTCGGGAGTCAGTTTCCCCTGTTCATCGATTGACTTCAGGATGGCTTCCCGACGCTCCTCAAGGTTGCGGAGACTTGTCAGCCGCGACTCGATCGTGCGGATCTGCGTGTCATCCAGAGAACCGTGCTGTTCCTTGCGGTATCTCGCGATAAAAGGGACAGTGTTTCCTTCATCGAGCAGGTCGATAACTGCCTGAACCTGGGCCGGCTTAACCTCAAGCTCAGAGGCGATTTTTTCAGTAATGTTCATAACAACTCCTCATTTTGAAAAAAATAGAAAAGGCCGAACGGCATGATAAGAGCCGCCGCAGATTGTCTCTGTCGGCGGGCTCTTTAAGTCTTCGGCCAGATATTGAATTCGTAATAATAGTCTGCCGGCGGCAATTACAGTTCGTCGGCGAGCTCGTAGATGAGCTTTTCTGTCTTTTCCCAACCGAGGCACGGATCGGTGATCGACTGCCCGTAGGTCAGGTTGTCGGTGATCTTCTGGTTGCCGTCCACGAGATAGCTCTCGATCATCAGGCCTTTTACGAGGCCGTGGATGTCGTTGGAAATATGTCTGCTGTGCAGAACGTCCTTTGCGATACGGATCTGCTCCAGATATTTCTTTCCGGAGTTTGCGTGGTTGCAGTCGACAATGACGGCCGGATTTACAAGGTCGCGCTCTGAATAGAGCTCGAAAACTCTGCGGAGATCCTCGTAGTGGTAATTCGGCATGCTGTTGCCGAACTTATCTACGTAGCCGCGGAGGATCGCATGCGCGTGGACATTGCCCGGCGTCTGGACCTCCCAGCCTCTGTAGAGAAAACGCTGCGGCGCCTGTGCTGCAACGATGGAATTCATAAGGACCGTCAGATCGCCGCCGGTCGGATTTTTCATGCCGGCCGGGATGCCAATGCCGCTCGCTGTGATGCGGTGCAGCTGATCCTCGACGGAGCGTGCTCCGACAGCTACATATGACAGCAGGTCGGACAGGTAGCGGTGATTCGCCGGATAGAGCATCTCTTCTGCACATGTAAAGCCAGTCTGTTCCACGACATCGGTGTGCATCTTGCGGATCGCGATAATTCCGGCGAGCATATCCTCACCCTTCTGCGGATCCGGCTGGTGGAGCATCCCCTTGTAGCCCTTGCCGACTGTTCTCGGTTTGTTCGTATACACGCGGGGAATGATAAAAATCTTGTCCTTTACCTTTTCCTGGACCCTTGCCAGACGCGTCATATAATCGAGCACAGCGGGTTCATTGTCGGCAGAGCAGGGACCGATGATCAGAAGAAATTTATCTTCTTTGCCATCGAAAATGGCCGAGATCTCCTGATCCCGCTCCTCCTTGATCTTTTTAACCCGGTCACTCAGCGGAAACTGCTTCTTCAGCTCCTGCGGGATCGGCAGCTTCCTGATAAAATTCATCTGCATTTCCATAGTTCAAAAGCTCCTTCCCCTTCAGACGATGATACTGCGTCTGAACACGTTGCCATCATTCTACACAAATCTCTTCGATTTATGCAACTATTAATCATGCTTCATATGCGGCCGGAGAATATTTTTTCCACATTATCTTCGGGAAAGTAGGGACTCTTCCGGCTCGCATTTATAAGAATGCGCAGAGGTTTTCAGACGCGACATCCGCAGACGCCGGTACTTGACGAACCCGACTGAAAGGAAGGGTGAGTCTATGTACCGCTGCGTCGAGGACAAGCGAGAGCGCGTCGCGTATGAAAGCCTTGCGCATCTATGCTGCGAACTGGAAGAGTCCTGTAGTAATTACTCGTTGTAGATGATGATCGGCGTTCCGGCCTCGATATTTTCGTAGATCGTCTTTGCTACGTCAGACGGGCAGTTTACGCATCCGTTTGATCCGTCTGTCTGGTAAATCGTGCCGCCGAAGGATGTTCTCCAGCTGGCGTCGTGCAGTCCCTGTCCTTCGAAAAATGGCATCCAGTACTGAACTTCAACACTGTAGCTTGTGCCATCTTCGTGATTTCCGGAAAGTGTTGACGGGCTTTCCTTATATGCGAGAGGGAAGCAGCCGACCTGTGTATCCTGGCCTGTGGCCACATCTCCTGTGACGACATCACTTTCTACGACGAGCTCTCCGTCTTTATAGAACCACAGGTGCTGCTGTGTGATATCGACTTCTACGTATGTTCCGTTGATATCATCCACGCCTTCGCGCGACAGATAAAGCGGGTTGCCGTAATCGTTTGTCTCGATATAGCACGGCTCACGCGTTACGGATTCTTTTCCCTCGATATCCTCTTCCAGCTGGGCACATTCAGCTTCCTCGTCAATCGTGTATCCGTATTCGTTGTTGCCGGCGGCGATGGTGATTGTCTGACCGCCTGTAGTTGTGAACGTGCGGTCCAGATACCTTGTGTTGTACTTCGAAGCCAGGTCGCTGACATAGCTTGCTATCTGATCCTCGTCGATCGTCACAGTGCCGTCATCATTGACGGTCACCCAGCTTGCGATGGTGTCTCCGTCGAGAACCTCCGTCTCATCGCCGAAGGTATATGTGATCGTCATATTCTTGTAGGCTGTCGCTGCGAGTTCGCGGTTTTTCTCGGCGCACTCTTCCTCGAGCGCTGTTGTATCTGTGTCGACGGTCTCAGAAGTGTAGACATCGCTGGGAATATCGAGTGTGAGAGAATCGGTAATCGTTCCGTCATGGATCGCCGTATCAATCTGCTCTTTGACCCACGACTGAAGCTTACTGTCATCGATTTCATTTCCCTGGACCGGCTCTACGACAACATAGGTATTGGTCGTGCTGTCCAGTTCGACGGATCCTTCCACGGATTCCACACGATCTGCGGCCAGATTCTGACTGGAAACGAAGGAACTAAAGGTATCCTCGTCCACCGAGTAGCTGAGGCTCGCGGAAAGGTCTTTTCCGTTTGTAATTGTCCTGAAGATTGAGAAAATACTTGCCTTCTCCTCGGATTCCGCTTCCTGCAGTGCCTGCAGCATGGCGTCAGAATCAAAGGAAATGCCATAGTCGGAGAGAGATCCGGAGAGTGCTTCCTCACCGTTTTCCTGCAATGTGACCGTCACTCCGTCGTATTCCGCGAGAGCTTCCTGGACGAGAGTTTCCGGTGTTTTTCCACTCACATCCTCGCCGTTGAGTGTCGTGTTCTTCAAAAATCCCGTCTGGTTATGATAATGGGAATACACGGCAACCAGCGCTGCGATAGAAGCCGCAACGACAACGGCAAGAAAAATCAACATGTTTCTTATAGATTTTTTCACGTAAATCCACCTCTTACTTTCCATGGCCGGCCCTTTTTTTCGTCCGGCACGGAGAATTATAACATGAAAACCTGTCTGGTTTCAGTAATAGCACGAATGATAATAACGCAAGAATGTTACCAATTTATGATTTTTTCGTAACAGGATATGGAAATAAAGTCACAGTTGTTTTTCATTCCTGCCAGGTGATACCGGGCAAACTTTCCTGAGAATCGCGAAAATACAGGGGCCTTCCAGCCCGCAACCATCCGCAGCAGTCGGTACTTAATGAGTCCAGGTGTATAGCGCAGGACGAATTTATGTACCGTTACTGCGAGGACGAGCGCAAGCGGGTTGCAGGCGTAAGACCCCGATAATGCTTTACGGCCCTCCGATTTTTTTGTACACTGAAAATCAGGCGGCCAGTACGGGATCTTCTCTGTTCTGGCCGGTGATTAAGAAATGCGGCGGAGGAGCGTGTGATATTTTATGCGTTATTCGATTGACAGAAAATCTTCACAGAGTGCGTATATGCAGCTGTATGAGCAGATGCGGGAGGATATCGTCAGCGGAGTTTATCCGTATGGCATGCGCATGCCTTCGAAGCGTCTTGTCGCGTCGGAGGTCGGGGTCAGCGTGATCACAGTGGAGCACACCTACGGGATCCTCTGCGATGAAGGCTACATTGATTCCCGCGAGCGCAGTGGATATTATGTAATCTACCGCGATACAGATGTTTATCCTGTCGCTGAAGAAGAAAAAAGTCAAGCCCCTGAGACAGAAAGTGAAAGATTTTCACCTGGGATGACGCGGGGACGGATCCACAGCGATGAGCAGATGCCGTACAATCTGATGGCAAAAACCATTCGCCGGGTGCTGACTAATTACGGAGAAAAAGCTTTTCAGCGCTCACCATCCGGCGGGCTCCCCGAGCTTCGGGCGGTGATCGCGTCGTATCTCGCGAGGAGCCGGGGGATACGGGTGAAGCCGGAACAGGTCATCATCGGTTCCGGCGCCGAATATCTCTACAGCCTTGTCGTTCAGATGCTCGGCCGGGACAGGGTCATCGCGCTCGAGGATCCTTCCTATGAAAAGATACGCCGCATGTACGAGGCAAATGGCGTAACCTGTGAACTGCTGAAAATGGGCCGCCACGGGATACGGAGCAGTGAGCTCGCGAGGTCGCGGGCATCTGTCCTTCATGTGACGCCATACAACAGTTATCCGAGCGGCGTATCTGCGTCGGCGTCGAAGCGGCGCGAGTATATTAACTGGGCAGAGAGCCGCAATGGGATCCTTATCGAGGACGACTTTGATTCGGAGTACACCGTGTCGACCAAGGCCGAGGACACGCTTTTTTCGCTTGAACCGAAGAAGACGGTTATCTATCTGAATACGTTTACAGAGACGATCGGGCCGGCAGTCAGGATTGGCTATATGCTTCTGCCGGAGCAGATGACGGATCTGTTTCGCGAGAAGGTCGGATTTTACTCAAGTACGGTGCCGACCTTTGAACAATATGTGATTACTGAACTGATCAGAAGCGGGGATTTTGAGCGGCACATCAACCGCGTGCGCCGCGCCCGCCGCCGCAGTGAACAGAACGGCGGGGATAAATGAGAGGAAATAAGGCCTGCGTGCCGGCGGAAAATTCCGTGGAGCGGTGGCCGGAGGAATATGGAAAACGAGAGAATAACAGAGAATAACAATATGCCCGATAACGCGCGGGAGGATCCAGGTGAGAGCAGGCAGTGGATCGCTGAGCAGATCATGGCGGTCACGCGCGACCGGCTGCTCGAGGAGCTTCCTTATATGAACCGCGCCCTGCTGCGGATGCCCGTCACCTTTTACGGGCAGAAGTCTGAGGAAGAGCAGAAATTGGAGGCTGGGCAGACGTCTGAGAGCAGGCAGAATCAGGAGACAGGGAAGAAATCCGGTGACCGGCCGCAGCTCCCGCCGGGAATAGGAACGGACGGGCGGCTGATTTATGCGGACGCGGAGACAGTCATCCGTGAATATCAGGAAAATAAAATAAAACTCGCCCGCATATACCTCCACATGATCCTGCACTGTCTGTTTCAGCACCCGTTTCATTATACGCACATGGACAGGGCGCGCTGGGACCTGGCAGCGGATATTGCGGTGGAGGAGACGATTCTCGAGCTCGATGAGTCAAGGCTCACAATCGACGAGGACTGGGCAATGCGCCGCGAGATCGACGTATTGAAACAGGAGGTCGGCGATCCGTTTACGGCGGAGCACATTTACCGCTGGCTGAAGCCATATATGAAAGACGAGTCTCTGGAGAAAACCGGAGGAACATGGCTCTCACAGAAGGAAGATGCTGGGCAGAGCAGCACTCAGGAGAAGTCCGGTCAGGGGCAGTCGTGGGAGGAGAAGATCGCTAGCTGGCAGAAGCTCTTTCACCGCGATATCCACGAGACGTGGCTTTTTGTTGACGAGGCGATGCCGGAGGAGGTCATCCGCCGCGGCGGCGATGAGACCGGCGGCAGGTGGCGATCCATCAGCCAGGGAGTTCAGCGCGACATGGAAATGCACGAGAAAAATCAGTCCCTGGACCCGGGCTCTCTCACGCGCGTCATCCACGCGGTCTATGAGAAGGAGCACAGCTACGCCGATTTTCTGAAGCAGTTTGCAAAGCTCTCAGAGGATATGCATATTAATTCGGAAGAATTTGATTACATTTACTATATGTACGGGTTGCATCTGTACGGGCGGATGCCCCTCATTGAGCCGCTCGAGTACCGCGAAACAGACAGGATCCGTGATTTTGTGATCGCCATTGATACGTCCGGCTCCTGCCAGGGCCACATCGTGGAGGGTTTTCTTCACCGGACCTGGGATATCCTGAAGGAAGCCGGGATTTTTACCGGTCAGCTGAATCTGCATATTATTCAGGCGGACAGCAAGATCCAGCGGGATGATGTGATCCGGTCACAGGAGGATTTCAACGAGTACATGAAGGACGTCACGATCGCCGGATCCGGGGGAACTGACTTCCGGCCGGTGTTTGAACACGTCGACCTGATGATCAGAAACGGGGAGTTCCCGCATCTGCAGGGACTATTATACTTTACGGACGGATATGGGATTTTTCCGACGGAACGGCCGGAATATCCGGTGGCCTTTGTTTTTGTGCGAGACCAGTGGGAGATTCCGAAGGTGCCGGCGTGGGCGTATCAGATCGTACTTGAGCCGGAAAAATTTGATGACAGACAACCGGGTTCCCGGATGAAAATATAATGGAAGCGGGCCCAGAGCCTTCGTATAACCAATTAACCAATGAAAAGAGAGTACTTATGAATATTCAGCAGGCAAAAGACCAGGTAAAGAAAACAGTCGCTATCTACCTCATGAAGGACGCATACGGAAACTACCGCATTCCGATCGAGCGGCAGCGCCCGATATTCCTCATCGGGGCTCCGGGCATCGGCAAGACGGCGATCATGGCGCAGATCGCCCGGGAGATGAATATCGGACTTGTTTCCTATTCAATGACACACCACACGCGGCAGAGTGCTCTCGGTCTGCCGTTCATCTCGAAGAAAAATTATGGCGGCAGAGAGTACGATGTCTCGGAATATACGATGAGCGAGATCATCGCCTCTGTCTACGAGTGCATGGAAAAGAGCGGAAAAAAGGAAGGAATCCTGTTTCTCGATGAGATCAACTGTGTCTCCGAGACGCTCGGTCCGTCCATGCTCCAGTTTCTGCAGTACAAGACCTTCGGCCCGCACCGCGTGCCAGAGGGCTGGGTTGTCGTCACGGCGGGAAATCCGCCGGAATACAACCGCTCCGTGCATGAATTTGATATCGCGACACTCGACCGCCTCAAGGTGATCAACGCAGAGCCGGACTATCCGACCTGGAAAGATTATGCGTCGTCGGCCGGTGTCCACCGCGCGATCCGGACATATCTGGATCTGAAACCGGACGATTTTTACGGGATCGAGACAACGATCGAGGGCAAGAACTATGTGACGGCGCGAGGCTGGGAAGATCTGTCTGACGCCATGTACCTGTATGAGGAGAAGGGCTTTGATGTCGATGAGACGCTCATCGGCCAGTACATCCGCAACAGCCGCATCGCCGGCGAATTTGCCTCATATTACAGATTGTTCCGCAAATACCGCAGTGAGTATCACGTCGGCCAGATCGTCGACAGCTGGAATGGACCCGACGGGCCGGACCGCGCGACCGCGAAAAAAATCATCGCCCGCGCGAAGGGCGCATCTTTTGACGAGCGTGTGACGCTCATGGGACTTCTCACGGAGAGTCTGCTCCCGGATATCCGGGCGAACGTGACAGAAGAGGACTGCCTGATGGAACTCCACGGACGTCTGGCAGAGCTGAAAGGATCTCTCAGCGGACAGGACGCAGCGGGTGCGATCCGCGTCCTGACAGACGATATCAAGGGCCAGCGCGAGATCATGACCATGGAGGAAGCCTCCGGCGGCGTCAACAGTCATCAGCGCGAAAAAGAAGAATACCCGATCGCCTTTGAGGAGGAGTGTATCCGCGAGCTTCGCGAAAATGCGGGCGACGGGGAAGATCCGTTTGACCGGATCCGACAGATTTTTGCGGAGCGGGTCAGAGCCATGAAGGAAGGAACATCCAGGATCGGAGAGCGGATCACAAACGTCATCCGTTTTACAGCCGACGCCTTCGGGACGGGCAACGAGATGCTGCTTCTGATCACCGAACTTACCGTCAACAACAGCAGCTCCGAATTCCTGACGCGCCACCCGAACGATGACTACTACAAATACAACAGGCAGTTTCTGCTCTCGGAGCGCGAGAACGAGATTGACAGAAAACTCATGTAATGATTTCGTAAAAACTCCGCATTGCAATGCAATAATAATTGTGTATAATATTTTCGTATTTTGACTTTAAGAAATTAGCATAATAAAGAGAGCTTTTTCAGTTTTTTATGATTCTCAGTGAAATTATTTCAGAACGTTCAGACCTGAATATGATCCGCAGACACTGCAGCTACATCGGAGATGACCGGGTGGTCGTCAGAGATACCGGCGTGACAGTGATTTTTCCGGTGGAAAATGAGACGCTCACCGAGAGACTTCTCTCGGATTTCGGGGAGAACGGACAGGATTTCAGCTACAGGGAATACGACCGCGCCCTGGACAGCGCGTGGCTCAGTCCGCGCCGCGTCGGCATGATCCTCATGCGTCTGAAATATCCCGTCGGGCTGACGGGGCAGCAGAAGCAGTACCTTCGGGAAAAAATCAGTGCGGAGATGGATAAGGTTCTGAAGAGGATCGCCGCGGAAAACTGCACGGAGGATCTGGAACTGCTGTGTGAGCTTGGATTTTTTACAGCGGACAGCGTCGACCACGCCATAAGCACCCTGCGCGAGGCGGGAGCTCATGAGATGATGGTTCAGCTCATGAACTGGAAAAGAGAAAACATCACAGCTGTTTTTGATTTTTCGTTATAATAAATGATTTTTTTGGAAGAAGACAGGCACAGGGCCTGCCGCTTCCTTAAAATAAATTTATCAAAGGAGGGGCCGGTATAACCGGCGAAAGAGATGGAGAAATTATTTCAACTGAAAGAGCACGGCACGACCGTGCGGACTGAGGTCATCGCAGGTCTCACAACATTCCTGACCATGGCCTACATCCTCGCAGTTAACCCCAACATTCTCGGCACTGTCATGGACAGAAGCGGTGTATTTGTTGCGACCGCTATCTCATCCGCAATCGCTACCTTTATCATGGGCTTCTGGGCAAATTACCCGATCGCCCTCTCAGCAGGACTCGGACTGAATGCGTACTTCGCATACACCGTATGTCTTGGCGAGCTCGGCGGTGAAGCAGATGCCTTCACGATCTGCCTGACAGCCGTATTTGTCGAAGGTATCATCTTTATCGTACTTTCTATCTTCAAGGTCCGCGAGCAGATCATCAACGGAATCCCGCAGAACCTGAAAAACGGAATCTCCGCGGGCATCGGACTGTTCGTCGCTTTTATCGGTCTGCAGAACGCAAATATCATTGTGGCTGACGATTCCACAAAGGTAAGCCTCGGCGACTTCTCAAAGCCGGATATGACGCTCGCACTGATCGGTTTCGTGATCATCCTTATCCTTGTACATTACAATGTAAAGGGCGCTGTTCTGATCGGAATTCTCGCTACCTGGGTTCTCGGCATGTTCGCTCAGCTGGGCGGCTGGTATGTCGTTGACGTTGAAAATGGTGTCTACAGCGTATTCCCGGATTTCTCCCAGGGACTTCAGCTCGGAGGAATCGCCAACACGGCGTTTAAGTTCAACTTTGAGTGGGTCGGCCAGCACTTCGTACAGTTCATCGCCATCATGTTCAGCTTCCTGTATGTCGACCTCTTCGATACTGTCGGAACAGTTGTCGGCGTCGCTGACAAGGCCGGCCTTCTCGACGAGAACGGCAACCTTCCGCGTGTCGGACGTGTCCTGATGTCCGATGCTATCGGTACCTGCGTAGGTGCCTGCCTCGGAACTTCAACCATTACATCCTTCGTTGAGTCCAGCGCTGGTGTAGCTGCCGGCGGACGTACAGGACTCACCGCTGTTGTGACCGGATGCATGTTCCTGCTGTCCCTGTTCCTGTCACCGATCTTCCTCGCGATCCCGAGCTTTGCTACCGCTCCGGCTCTTCTCTACGTCGGAATGCTGATGGTATCCTCTGCAAAGAAGATTGAATTTGACGGAGACATTGCGGATACAGCCGCCGCCTACATGGCGATGCTGATGATGCCTCTGGCCTACTCCATTGCAACAGGTATCATGTTCGGTATCCTCGTATGGGTAATCCTCAAAGTCTTCGAGGGCAAGGCAAAGGATATCAGCCCGGTAATGTGGGTTGTCTTTGCACTCTTCTGCCTGAGAATTGTAACTCTCGTGACGAATTTCTCGTAAATCCGTCAGAGGTCTGACGAAAAAATCAATCCTGCGCCCGCACGCCATCCCGGCCGTGCGGGCGCGTCGCGTATGAAAGCCTCGCGCGCATGGTGCTGCGGGTGGAAGCGCCCGATACATCTACTTAATATTGAGCACTTGAGCCCATACAGCCAACTTACTATAATTACGGATATATAGTTTGTTGCAGATTCGTATCGCAATTAAGAAAAGAGGTATGTCCTGCATGTGTGGAATTTGCGGATTTACAGGAACGGATGTTGATCAGAAAGAAGTCCTCACGGCGATGATGAACCGGATGATCCACAGGGGACCGGATGAGGGCGGCCAGTATATCACGCCGGATATCGCTCTCGGCCACCGGCGCCTCTCGATCATTGACCTGACAGAAACCGGTCATCAGCCGATGTTCAATGAGGACAGGACCATGGCCATTGTCTTTAATGGCGAGATCTATAATTATAAGGAACTGAAGGAACAGCTGCTGAAGGCGGGCCATAAGTTCAACGGCTCGTCTGACACGGAGGTCCTCATTCACGGTTACGAGGAGTGGGGCGTAAAGATGCTCGATATGCTCCGCGGCATGTTTGCATTCGTGATCTGGGATTCAAATAAGAAAGAGCTCTTTGCGGCGCGGGATATGTTTGGCATCAAGCCGCTCTACTACACAGAAATTGACGGGCAGCTGATTTTTGCGTCAGAGATCAAGAGCATTCTGGAATACCCGAAATATCATAAGGAAGTAAATCTCGAGGCGCTCGAACAGTATCTGTCTTTTGAGTATTCTGTACTGCCGGAGACCTTTTTCAAGGGAATCTTCAAGCTCGGCGCCGGTCATTACATGATCTGGAAAGACGGAAAAACCGAACTCACCCGCTATTTTGATCCGATGCTGGCACCGTCTGACCTGCCGTACAGCCATGATGAGCTGATCGACAAGATCGACCAGACGATGCAGGAGTCGATCCGCTATCATATGGTCTCCGATGTGGAGGTCGCTTCGCTGCTCTCGAGCGGCGTCGATTCGAGCTATGTGGCTACACAGTTCCACGGAGCGAAGACCTACACAGTCGGATTCGATTATGAGACGTATAACGAGATCCCTTACGCGCAGGAACTCTCAAAAACACTCGGCATCGAGAACAAGAGCAAGATTATCTCCACCGATGAGTACTGGGCGGAGCTTCCGAGGATCCAGTATTACATGGACGAGCCGCTTGCCGACGCCTCTGCGTCTGCTCTCTACTTTGTCGACCGCGAGGCGGCAAAGGATGTCAAGGTTATCCTCTCGGGAGAGGGCAGCGATGAATTTTTCGGCGGGTACACCATTTACCATGAGCCGATGTCACTCGCGGGATACGAAAAGCTCCCGGTTGGATTCCGGAAGGGCGTCGCGTCCCTCGTGTCAAAAATCCCCGGCCACCCGAAGGGAAAGAGCTTCCTCATCAGAGGCTCAAAGAGCGTCGAGGAGCGTTTCATCGGAAACGCAAATGTGTACGACATGCCGCTCCGCAATGCCGTCCTCAAATATCCGACCCCGAATTCTGAGCCGTACACATTGACGAAGCCGTTCTACGACAGGGCGGACGAGCACCATCTGAATGACACCGAAAAAATGCAGTACATCGACCTCAACTTCTGGCTGATCGGAGACATTCTCCTCAAGGCTGATAAGATGAGCATGGCGCATTCGATCGAGAGCCGTGTGCCGTTCCTCGACCGCGAGGTCTTCAACCTGGCCAGAACGATCCCGATCAGTGAAAAAGTCACGAACAAGAACACGAAGGTCTGCTTCCGCGAGGCCGCTCACCGCTACCTGTCTGATCAGCAGGCGGCCAAGAAGAAACTCGGCTTCCCGGTGCCGATCCGCGTATGGCTGCGCCAGGACAAGTACTACAATATTGTGAAAAAAGAATTCACCAGCGATATCGCAGAGAAGTTCTTCAACACGGATGTACTTGTAAAAATCCTCGACGACCATAAATCAGGAAAAGAGGACTACGCCCGCCACATCTGGGTCGTTTACATGTTCCTGCTGTGGTATAAAGAATATTTTGTCGATGGAGAGTGCAGCGTGAGCATCGAGGATGAGCTGGAATTCGAGCGCATCCGCAAGAACAACCGCAATGCGACGATGAACAACCAGGCGTGAGATTATTGCCTGCCAGAATAATGAATCATAAAGGGCAGAGAAGAGTGAAAGCTTTTCTCTGCCCCTGTTCGTTGCACAGAGATTAATATATGTGTAGTGCGAAAAAAATATTTCCGAAGGTGAATGATCGCTAAATATAGGGTGACAAATTCTGAAAAGTGGGAAAAACGCATAAACTCTGGGACAGATTTTGCGGAGTGTCCGGTGGACTTGGTACTTTAAAGCTCTTATAATTCCAACTGACAGATGAGGATTGGTCAATAATTTCAGAAAAACAGAGTCAGAGGGGAATTATAAGGAGGAAACAATGGCTTCTACAATCGCAAATGCAAAGCACAGTGTTGAGAGAGCAGCCGTCGGAGCACTTATCGATGGAATTCTCAAAGACCTGAAAAATACAGAGAATAAGCGCGAGTCTTACTGCAAGCTGGCAGACCTCGCTCAGAAATATTTTGGCAAGACGGCATTTCCGGATGCAAGACTGGAGAAAGTTAAGCAGGATCTGATGAACCCGGACAGCCGCTGGATCAAGTTCATCGATAACGTAATCGATGAGGTTAACCCGAACTTCGCAAAGATGACGCTTCTCAACCTCGGATATGAGGCATTCCTTCGCGGCACCAAGCAGATCCGTGCGAACCGCGAGAAATACAACTGCAATATCCCGTGGCTGATTCTTTTCGACCCTACCTCAGCGTGCAACATGCACTGCAAAGGATGCTGGTCCGGCACCTACGGCCACAAGAACAACCTGTCCTTCGAGGACATGGACAAGATCGTCACCGAAGGCAAGGAACTCGGAACCTACCTGTACCTGATGACCGGCGGTGAGCCGATGGTCCGCAAAAAAGATATCCTTCGCCTGCTGAAGAAGCATCGCGACTGCTATTTCGCAGCATTCTCCAACTCCACGCTGATCGATGAGGAGTTTGTAAAGGAGCTTCAGAAGCTCGGCAATATGACCTTCTTCCTTTCTATCGAGGGAACCCCGGACACAAATGATGCCCGCCGTGGCGAGGGCCACTACGCAGCTGTTATGAAGGCTATGGATCTGCTGAAGAAGTATGGTATCCTCTTCGGCACCTCTATCTGCTACACAAGAGCAAATATCGAGGCTGTTACGAGCGATGATTTCTTCCATCTGCTGGAGGAGAAGGGCGCGAAGTTCGGCTTCTACTTCCACTACATGCCGGTCGGCAAGAACGCCGTTCCGGATCTGATGCCGACACCGGAGCAGAGAGAGTACATGATCAACCGTATCCGCTATATCCGTTCCAGCGAGAGCGACATC
The DNA here is from genome assembly GCA_036453165.1 of Eubacteriales bacterium. Lineage (GTDB taxonomy): Bacteria > Bacillota > Clostridia > Lachnospirales > Lachnospiraceae > Bilifractor. The sequence continues at coordinate 223,818 of JAZHVR010000001.1, forward strand.
CAGTTCTATCCGATGGACTTCCAGAATGATGGCGAGTACGTAGGAGGCTGCATTGCCGGAGGAAGAAACTACTTCCATATTAATTCCAGCGGAGACGCAGAGCCTTGTGTATTCATCCACTTCTCGAATACAAACATCCACAACAACACCGTTCTGGAGATGCTCCAGAGCCCGCTGTTCAAGATGTATCATGAGGGCCAGCCGTTCAACAGAAACCATCTGAGACCGTGCCCGATGCTCGAGAACCCGGAGCTGCTTCCGAAGATGGTCAAGGAGTCCGGCGCTCATCAGACAAACGAGGAGGCACCGGAGCAGGTAGACGAGCTCGAGTCCAAGTGCGTAGATTACGCAAAGGCATGGAAGCCGTACGCTGACAGGATCTGGGCATCCGAGACGCACAAGAAACCTTCCTATGAGAACTATACGAAGGAAAAACGTGAGCATCCGGAACTCGCTGCATTCGAGCATGTCGGCGATGTACCGCCGGTAGAGGATCAGAAGACCGCTCAGACAGCAAACGCAGCACAGCAGTAATGCCGGCTGAAAAATCTTCAGATCAATTTCATATCAGACATTTGTCAGAGCCGCTGCAGAAATGCATCGGCTCTTTTTTATGAGCGTGATACCGCGCAGCCTGCTGCGTGATACATCACCCGTAGAAAAATCATACGAAACAATACAAAATGCACAACAAAATCCTCAAAGCATAGAAAATTTTGGTGAAATATGATAGCATAGAAAAAACTATAGCAACATGTATTGTGTCACGTGGAAAGGTATGGAGGGTTGATTATGCTTAAGGATTTTGTGAAGGCGACACCGCCTGAGAAAGAGGAACTGAAGAAGCAGCTCGACGAGGCGCAGGAGCAGCTCGCCAGCTATCAGCTGAAAATCAAGGAGGCAAAACTTCCTGTGATGGTGATTTTTGAAGGCTGGGGCGCCGCAGGAAAGGGAAGTGTTCTCGGGCGCGTGATCAAAAATATTGACCCGCGATTTTTCAAGGTCGTCACGATGAAACCGCCGACGGCGGAGGAGAAGCGTTATCCTTTCCTTTACCGCTATGCGCTTCAGATCCCTGAGAACGGAAAGTTTGCTTTTTATGACACCTTCTGGATGGAAGAGGTCACGGACGGGGTTCTTTCCGGCGAGATTGATGATAAGCTGTACAAACAGCGGGTCAGCAGCATTAACACGGCTGAGCGCTCACTTCACGACAACGGCTATCTGATCCTGAAGTTCTTCTTCCAGATCAGCCGGAAGGAGCAGAAGAAGAGGATCGATGCACTAGACGCGGACAAGGATACGAAATGGCGCGTCAGCGAGACCGATATCCTTCAGAATAAAAACTATGACAAGACGCTCGAGGTCTACGACCGCTATCTAGAGGACACGAACCGGTCGGTGGCGCCCTGGTACATCATCGACGCCAAGGACCGCAAATGGGCGGAGCTTCAGGTCCTGCAGTTTATCAATCAGGGCATTGACACAGCACTGAAAAATCACGCTCTCGCTGCGCCTATCCTGCAGAATCCGTTCCCGCTCAAGCCGATCCCGAAGCTGGCGGACATCCCGCTCACGGGAAAGACGATTCCGGAGGAAGAATACAAGAAGGAACTGAAGGATCTTCAGAAGGAGCTCGGAGAGCTTCACAACAAGCTTTACCGGATGAAAATACCGGTAATCATCGGCTATGAGGGCTGGGATGCGGCCGGCAAGGGCGGCAACATCAAGCGTCTTACGGCGGCGCTCGATCCGAGAGGCTTCGAGGTGCATCCGATCGCGAGTCCGGAGCCGCACGAAAAGGCGCGCCATTTCCTCTGGCGCTTCTGGGAGAGACTACCGAAAGACGGTCATATCGCGATTTTTGACAGGACCTGGTACGGGCGCGTCATGGTTGAGAGACTCGAGGGCTTCTGCTCTGAGAATGACTGGCAGCGGGCGTACAATGAGATCAATGAATTTGAGAAGGAGCTGTCCGACTGGGGCGCCGTGATCATCAAATTCTGGGTGCAGATCGACAACAAGACACAGCTCGAGCGGTTCAATGAACGCCAGAACACGCCGGAAAAACGGTGGAAGATCACCGATGAGGACTGGCGGAACCGCGAGAAGTGGCCGCAGTACGAGGTCGCCGTCAATGAAATGCTGCAGAAGACGAACACAAGCTTTGCACCGTGGTACATTCTTGAGTCCGTTGATAAAAAGTATGCGCGCATCAAGGCGCTCAGGATCGTTACTGAGCAGATCAAAAAGGCGTGCAGAGAAAAAGAAAAGGCAATGAAGAAACAGTAAACCAGGAAAACATTAACAGATGAGGAAGGGAAAATGAGAGGGAGAATGAACAGGGCAATTCTGACTGTTCTGCTTTCAGCATCTATGATGCTGTCATCACAGCCGGTTTTTGCAGGAACCACAGCGACATCAGATACCGTCACAGATCAGACGGAGACGGTACAGGAAACAGAAACAACGGTTTCCGAAAGCACAGAGCAGGGCGAAAGTACATCTGCTGTATCAGAAGACGTTACTCAGTCCGATGCAGCAGAAGACACTGCTACAGAAGACGGCGTTCAGTCCGATGAGACAGAGACCACCGCAGCGGATTCTGTGGAGACTTTATCAGAGACCGGTCTGGATGACAGCACTTCGGAGTCAGAGGAGTCTTCTTCATCTTCCTCAGCATCAGAAACAGACAGCTCATCGCTGGAAACTGTTTCTGCTTCATCGACAGAAACTGACGATTCCACTGAGACAGTGGAAGAGGAGCAGACAGAGACGTCAGTCGTCCTGCAGGCCTACGTGCAGGGAAGCGGATGGGCCGATGCGCAGGAAGCTGCAGCCGGTAGTGACACCGTGACGCTGGGAAGCGCAGGAAGCGGGTCCGCGCTGACGACCTTCCGCATGAACACATCCGGGGATGAGAACCTGGGAATTCAGTACAGCACTTATCTTCAGGACGACTGGCAGGATCAGCTGACAGGCGCCGATGCGGTGGAAAATGATCCCGTCAGCGGAACAACGGAAGACGGACAGATCGCAGAGGCGATCCAGATCCAGCTTACCGGAGACGATGCCGCCAATTACCATCTGTATTACCGCGTATATGTTCAGAGCATCGGATGGATGGGATGGACAGAAGACGGAGGATACGCCGGCGCCGCGGGATCAGGTCTGGAGATTGAAGCTGTCCAGGTTTCTCTTGCGGACAAAGATGCCGGTGCGCCTTCAGCGGATGACGCGGCCGCATCGGCTTATTTTTCCACAGATGTCACATATCAGGCATATGTGCAGAAAAACGGCTGGATGGATGAGGTGACGAACGGCGCGAAGGCCGGGACCACCGGCCAGGGCCTCCGGATGGAAGCCCTGAGGATATGGGCGGATGCTGACGATGGCGATGCCATGGGTGTCAGCTGTCAGGCATACGTTCAGAGCATCGGATGGATGAGCGGGGTCTCAGATGGAGAGACGGTCGGAACGAAGGGCCGCAGTCTCCGCCTGGAGGCTCTGAAGCTCAGCCTGACGGGTGAAGGCTCAGAGTATTTTGATATCTGGTACCGGGTGTACGTGCAGAAGGCCGGCTGGCTCGGCTGGGCGTCGGACGGCGAGACCGCGGGAACGATGGGAATGTCGTGGCGCGTCGAGGCGGCAGAGATCGTCATCCTTCCGAAGGGACAGACACCTGTACAGACGGATTCGGCGACGGACCGCAGTTATCTGACGACCGGTGATGTCAGTTATCAGGCACATGTTCAGTCGGTCGGCTGGCAGAGCACCGTGAAAAACGGGACTACTGCCGGAACAACGGGCAAAAATCTCCGCATGGAGGCAGTCAGGATCAGCACAAACGTTCCGGGTCTCGGCGTCCAGTACCGGTCCTATATCCAGGGCAGCGGCTGGGAATCCTCGTGGCGTTCCTCTGGTAACAGCGGAACGACAGGAAAGGGTCTCCGTCTGGAAGCATTGCAGATTAAGCTGACAGGAGATACTTCAGCGTATTTCCATGTCTGGTACCGGGTTCATGTGCAGAACGTGGGCTGGCTCGGCTGGGCAGAAGACGGTGAGACCGCCGGAACGCAGGGCATGTCACTTCACATCGAGGCAATACAGATCGTCATTCTTCCAGATGGCAAGACTCCTTCGAAGTCAGGCTCATCCTTAAACAGCAGCTGCCTCACGACAGGTGACGTCAATTATCAGGCTTATGTTCAGTCGGTCGGCTGGCAGAGCACCGTGAAAAACGGCGCCTCCGCAGGAACGGAGGGCAAAAATCTCCGCGTGGAGGCTGTAAAAATCAGCACCACTGCCCCGGGTCTCGGTGTCCAGTACCGCACACATATTCAGAATACCGGCTGGGAGTCCTCGTGGCATTCCTCCGGGACGAGCGGAACGACCGGCAAGAGCCTCCAGCTGGAAGCTATCCAGATCAAACTGACGGGCGAGGCGTCGAAGTATTTTGACATTTATTACAGAGTCCATGTAGAGAATTTTGGCTGGCTTGGCTGGGCGAAGAACGGCGAATCGGCTGGCTCGGAAGGCTACGGCTACCGCATGGAGGCTCTTCAGATCGTCATCCGGACGAAAGATCAGGGTGCTCCGGGAAGCACATCAGGAGCTTTCAAAAAATACAGAGAAGTGATCACGACCGATGTGCCGCTCATCATGCAGAATCCGGAGCTGCCGACAGGATGTGAGTCTGTCGCACTGACGATGGTGCTGAACAGTCTCGGATACAATCTGTCAAAAACAACGATCGCCGATTCCTATCTTCCGAGGAATGGAGCGAACTTTGCCGTCTCGTATTATGGAAATCCGCATTCCGTCCACGGTGCGGGCTGCTTTGCGCCTTGTATCACAAATACGGCAAACACTTTCCTGATCCAGCATGGCAGCAGCAAGAGGGCGCATGATATCACGGGAACAAGTCTTTCGGATCTGACGAAATATATCGACCAGGGCATTCCTGTCATCGTATGGTCCTCTGTACATCTCAGAGCGGTGAACTTTACAGGCTGGACCTGTACGTGGAACGGCAGGACATACCGCTGGTACAGCTCGGAACATTGCGTCGTAATGTACGGATATAATGCAAAGCATACGAGTGTATATATCAGCGATTCCATCGATGGCAAGGTAGTCAGAAACTGGAGCGCTTTTGAGAGCGTCTATAACACTGCCGGAATGAATGCCGTTGTAATTTATTAGTCACAACGCTTTATTTGAGCGGCAATATCCACAGAAAGCAAAAATTTGTACTGGATTTTTTCCAGAAAATGAGCTAATATACTCAATATAAATGCGAAGAGGCATTTCCGTGTGACACGGAAGTGTCTCTTTTTTTGTATTTATTGAACCATTGGCGGCTGTTCACGCGAAGGGTCGGCCGGCGGGTCAGAAAATATAGATTGTAAAGACAGGGCTCCTGGCTCTGTCTGTCAGGCAGAAAAATGTGACAGAAATGGAGGGAAAAGCATGATGGACAATTTTTCACTCTACGACGATATGCTTTATGCGCTGTATACAGCTTCAGATTTTAGTGAGATGAAGACAGCTCTTCTCGAGCATATGAAACAGCTGATACCGCATAATTATGCAAGTATCCTTCTGTTTGATAAAAAGGCAGAGGGAAAACCGCTGAAGGTGACGGAATTTTTCTGTGAGCCGAGTGAATTCATGGAGGCGGAGAAAAAATATCTGGAAAACTTTCCGGACGACATCAGCAAGCGGATCGCTCTGAACGGCGACAACGCGGCCGTCAGGACGTCGAGCCTTCAGCCGGACAGAGAGCGCCTGCAGACAAGAGTTTACCGCGAGTGCTACAGAAACTTTATGATCTACGATATGCTTCAGGTCCTGATCCGCAGCGGGGAAGACACGATAGCACTGATGACGCTGTTCAGGACACATGAGATGGGCCTTTTTACCGATGAGGATGTCTATCTGCTGAGAGCGCTCAGCCGCCACCTGAACACCGTTTTCTACAAATACTGCCGTCAGCAGGACAATGCCGCCACGGTCAGCACCGCCGTATCGGAGATCACGAGCCGCGTACACATGACGCCAAAAGAAACAGAGATCCTCACGATGATTTTTCTGGCAAAATCAAACCCGGAAATCTGCGACGAACTGGGCATCAAGGAACACACGCTTCAGAAACATCTTCAGAATATATACAGAAAGCTGAATATTTCTTCAAGGTGGGAACTGCTGCGTTTCTCCGTTGACGCCGGTACGCCAGTCATCGTCGGCCGTGCCGGCTGAGAAGCGGACAAAAGAACCTGCACTGCAGACGATGAAACAGGAACAGACTGACTCCTGAATGCCATATTAACCTGATAAACTTCCTCTATAGAAGGGATCTGTGATAGGATGTTGCGTAGACATCCGGCGCAGATCCTTTTGCGCATTTTTACGAGTGCTGCCAGACGTACGAAATGACAGCGAAGCACACCAAAGGCGTGCATGAGCGGTCAGTTTTGCTTGGATGGATAGCGCGACAACGAGGTAATATTCATGAAACATAATTACAAAATGACTATCAGCTATGATGGCACGAGATACTATGGCTGGGAGCATCAGCCCGGACAGCCGATGACGATCCAGGGAAAACTCGAGACTGTCCTTGCGAGAATGCTGCAGGCAGAACAGGAAGATCGCGCAGAGCAGATAACAGGGGAAGAACCCGAATGGTCAGAAGAAAAGAAGCAGAAAAGCGGAAACAGTCCGAAAGGTTCAAAAGGGGATAGCCTGACGACAGTTAACAGGAAGCTGTCAGGCCTTCCAGCAGTGACCGTGATCGGTGCAGGACGCACCGATGCCGGCGTTCACGCCAGGGCAATGACGGCGAATGTGATTCTGGACACCGAAATGACCGAGAGTGAGATCTGGCAGTACATGAACCGCTATCTGCCGGATGACATCAGCGTAGATGACCTGAAAATCTGTGCCGACCGTTTCCACAGCCGGTTTATGGCAAAGGGCAAGACCTATCGTTACACGTACTGGTACAGTCCCGAAGGGGCCGTCCCTGTCTTTGACAGAAAATATGTGACAGTGCTTGACGCGATGCCGGACCTCGCCCGTATGAAAAAAGCGGCAGAAGACATCGTGGGCATGCACGATTTTAAAAGCTTCTGCGGCAATTCACATATGAAAAAATCCACTGTCCGCCTCGTCGATTCCATCGACATCCGCCAGCGGAAAAACTACATATATATAACCATCCACGGCAGCGGGTTCCTTCAGAACATGGTCAGGATCATCTGCGGCACCCTTCTCGAGATCGGCTATGGCAGGCGCGCAGATGACAGCATTCCCGCCCTGCTCGAAGCCCGTGACCGACGTCTCGCCGGTCCAACCGCTCCGGCCAAAGGCCTGACCCTTGTTGAAGTAGACTATTGAATCGTCCTACGTATAAAATACGGAACGACATTGAATAATTTACGTGTCTCTACGAGTGCTGTCTGCCGTACGGGAGCCAGCGAATCACACCGAAGGCGTGGATGAGCTGGCAAATACGTACGGCAGAAAAAGCGCGACAGCGCGATACCGAGCAGCTTAGCTGCGAGGTACAGCACTCGAAGAGTAGAAAGAACAAATTGTCAGCCAGACGGAAAGCCAGCGAATCACACCGAAGGCGTGGATGAGCTGGCAAATACGTACGGCAGAAAAAGCGCGACAGCGCGATACCGAGCAGCATTGCTGCGAGGTACAGCACTCGAAGAGTAGAAAGAACAAATTGTCAGCCAGACGGAAAGCCAGCGAATCACACCGAAGGCGTGGATGAGCTGGCAAATACGTATGGCAGAAAAAGCGCGACAGCGCGATACCGAGCAGCTTAGCTGCGAGGTACAGCACTCGTAGAATTAGCAAGCGTATCGCGTAAAAAGTAAATTAAATCAAACTAAACTTTATCATCCGTAGCCATTACATAACCGTGAGGCCACCCGCCAGGTCCGCCATATCCAATCCCACATGCCTTCTGAGCCCGCCGGCGCTTAACGAGCCCAAGCGAAAGCGCAGGGCGAGTTTACGCGCCGCTGCGAAGGCGAAGAGAGCGGGAGCGTGCTGTGGGATGGATATCGCGGACCCCCTTGACAATTCTTTTCCCCGACTATATAATTTCAATTCGTGACGTCAGAATCTGCGCTACCAGTGCGCCCTGACGCCGCGGACAAAGATATTCAGCAGCCGCATCAAATTCGACAAGGAGGAATAATTAAGGAATGCCTACATTTAACCAGTTAGTTAGAAAAGGCCGCCAGACTTCTGTGAAGAAATCCAATTCACCGGCACTTCAGAGAAGCTACAACTCTCTGACGAAGAAAGCTATCGTACAGCATTCTCCGCAGAAACGTGGCGTGTGCACAGCCGTAAAGACCGCGACCCCGAAGAAGCCGAACTCAGCACTTCGTAAGATCGCCAGAGTACGTCTTTCCAACGGCATCGAAGTAACAAGCTATATCCCGGGAGAGGGACACAACCTTCAGGAGCACAGCGTTGTCATGATCCGTGGAGGACGTGTTAAGGACCTTCCTGGTACCAGATACCACATCATCCGCGGTACACTCGATACTGCAGGTGTTGCAAACCGCAGAAAAGCCCGTTCCAAATACGGCGCAAAGAAACCGAAGAACTAATCATCCGGTTTCCGTGCTTCCGGCAGAGCCGGACAGCGATTTTTATAGAAACATAGAATTTCTCACGAACGTTTTATGGTTTTGTGTAACGGTATTTCGAAGGCCTCATGCGGCTGCAGGCGTATAGATAACACCGTGACAGAACACATTGACACCATATCAAATGTGAGTACCTGAGATCTAATCTTAATGATTAAGGAGGGAAGTAACGTGTCGCGTAAAGGACATATCCAGAAAAGGGATGTGCTGGCAGATCCGGTTTACAACGATAAAGTTGTGACCAAGCTTGTTAACTCCATCATGCTTGACGGCAAGAAGGGAACAGCTCAGAAGATCGTTTACAGCGCATTCGACAAAGTAGAAAAGAAAGCCGGAAAGCCGGCTCTCGAATGTTTCCAGGAGGCAATGAACAACATCATGCCTCAGCTCGAAGTAAAGGCACGCCGTGTCGGCGGTGCTACATACCAGGTTCCGGTAGAGGTTGATCCTGCAAGACGTCAGGCACTTGGCCTTCGCTGGCTGACCATGTTCTCACGCAAGAGAAGTGAGAAGACCATGTCAGACAGACTGGCTAACGAGATCCTCGATGCCATGAACAACACCGGAGCATCTGTAAAGCGTAAGGAAGACATGCATAAGATGGCTGAAGCGAACAAGGCGTTTGCACATTACAGATTCTAATCATCTAAGGAGGAAATTCTGTTGGCTAACGAAAGAGAATATCCGCTTGAGAGAACCAGAAACATCGGAATCATGGCGCATATCGATGCAGGAAAGACCACTCTTACCGAGCGTATTCTTTACTACACCGGTGTCAACTACAAGATCGGTGAGACCTATGAAGGAACAGCCACCATGGACTGGATGGAGCAGGAGCAGGAGCGTGGTATCACGATCACTTCCGCAGCTACCACCTGCCACTGGACTCATCAGGATCATATGAAACCCAAGAAGGGTGCACTGGAGCATCGTATCAATATCATCGATACCCCTGGACACGTAGACTTCACCGTAGAGGTTGAGCGTTCACTCCGTGTCCTCGATGGCGCAGTAGGCGTTTTCGATGCAAAGGGCGGCGTTGAGCCTCAGTCTGAGAACGTATGGCGTCAGGCTGATACTTACAACGTTCCGCGTATCGCATTCGTCAACAAGATGGATATCATGGGTGCTAACTTCGATAACACCGTACATGAGATCGTGACCAAGCTGGGCAAGAACCCGGTTGTCGTCGAGCGCCCGATCGGTAAGGAAGACTGGTTCAAAGGTGTTGTTGACCTGTTTGAGATGCAGGCATACATCTTCAACGACAAGACCGGAACCGATGTAACAATCACCGATATCCCGGATGACATGAAGGACGAGTGCGAGCAGGCACGTACCGACATGATCGAAAAAATCTGCGAATTCGATGATGATATGATGATGGATTACCTCGATGGCAACGAGCCGTCCGAGGATGATCTGAAGAGAGTTCTCCGCAAGGCTACAATCGAGAACAAGGCAGTCCCGGTTCTCTGCGGTTCCGCACATCAGAACAAGGGCGTTCAGAAGCTGCTTGATGCTGTCATCGATTTTATGCCGGCTCCGAACGATGTCCCGGATATCAAGGGTACTGATCTTGAGGGCAACGAGGTAGAGCGCAGGACTTCTGATGATGAGCCTTTCTCAGCTCTCGTTTTCAAGATCGTATCTGATCCGTTCGTAGGACGTCTTGCATACTTCAGAGTATATTCCGGTACACTGAACGCTGGTTCTTATGTACTGAACTCTGTAAAGAATAAAAAAGAGCGTGTTGGCCGTATCCTTCAGATGCACGCCAACAAGAGAAAAGAGCTTGACAAGGTTTACTCCGGCGATATCGCCGCAGCAATCGGATTCAAGGTTTCTTCAACTGGTGATACCATCTGCGATGAGCAGCATCCGGTTATCCTCGAGTCCATGGACTTCCCGGATCCGGTTATCGAGCTCGCTATCGAGCCGAAGACAAAAGCTGGTCAGGGCAAACTTACCGATGCACTTGCAAAGCTGGCTGAGGAGGATCCTACCTTCAGAGCCCACACCAATACAGAGACTGGACAGACCATCATCGCCGGAATGGGCGAGCTCCATCTGGAGATCATCGTTGACCGTCTGCTCCGTGAGTTCAACGTAGAGGCAAATGTCGGTGCACCTCAGGTTGCTTATCGTGAGACCATCACGAAGGCTTCTGATATCGACAGCAAGTATGTACGTCAGTCTGGTGGTCGTGGACAGTACGGACATGCAAAAGTAAAATTCTCCCCGATGGATCCGAACGGCGAGACCACTTACGAGTTCATCAACTCCGTAACGGGTGGTGCTATCCCGAAGGAATATATTCCTTCTGTAGATACCGGTATTCAGAACGCTATGAAGGCAGGTATCCTCGGTGGTTATCCGGTTATCGGTGTCCGCGCAGAGTGCTGGGATGGTTCCTACCATGAAGTCGACTCTTCCGAGATGGCATTCGAGATCGCAGGTTCCATGGCCTTCAAGCAGGCAATGGAGAAAGGTGATCCGGTACTTCTTGAGCCGATCATGAAGGTCGAGATTTCCACACCTGAGGAGTACATGGGAGATGTCATCGGCGATGTCAACTCACGTCGTGGCCGTGTAGAAGGTATGGAGGATATCGGCGGAGGCAAGATGATCAAGGGCTTCGTTCCGCTTGCTGAGATGTTCGGATACTCCACCGACCTTCGTTCCAAGACCCAGGGCCGTGGTAACTACTCCATGTTCTTCGATCACTATGAAAAAGTTCCGAAGAACGTTCAGGAAAAGGTTCTCGGAGACAAGAAGAACGACAAGTAAAGAGTTTATTTCCCTTGCAAACGCAAGGGAAATGAAATATAATCGTGCTTAGTAGTTTGCGAAGAGTAAACTAATGGAAGCTCATTCGCAAGAAATGATTTTGAAACTGTAATACGCAGACTTTGAGTCTGCATATGTTTAAGGAGGAAGTATTACAATGGCAAAAGCAAAATTTGACAGAACCAAACCGCACTGCAATATTGGTACCATCGGACATGTAGACCATGGCAAAACCACTCTGACTGCAGCTATCACCAAGGTACTTGCAACCAGAGAGCCTTCCGACGAGAACCAGATCGTTGATTTTGCAAATATCGATAAAGCACCTGAAGAGAGAGAGCGTGGTATCACGATCAATACCGCTCACGTAGAGTATGAGACCAAGGCTCGTCACTATGCACATGTTGACTGCCCAGGCCATGCTGACTATGTAAAGAACATGATCACCGGAGCTGCACAGATGGATGGCGCTATCCTTGTTGTAGCTGCTACCGATGGTGTTATGGCTCAGACCCGTGAGCATGTACTTCTTGCTCGTCAGGTCGGCGTTCCGGCTATGGTCGTATTCCTTAACAAGTGCGATATGGTCGATGATCCGGAGCTGATCGAGCTCGTTGAGATGGAGGTTACTGATCTCCTTGACGAGTACGGATTCACTGATACCCCTATCGTTAAGGGTTCCGCTCTGAAGGCACTTGAGGATCCGAACGGCAAGTGGGGCGATGCTATCATGGAGCTCATGGACACTGTTGATGAGCATATCCCGACTCCTGTTCGTGATAACGATAAGCCGTTCCTTATGCCTGTTGAGGATGTATTCACCATCTCCGGTCGTGGTACCGTTGCTACTGGCCGTGTAGAGCGTGGTACTCTGAAGATCAACGAGCCTGTTGAGATCCTTGGTATCTCTGATGATGTCAAGACTTCTGTTGCTACTGGTCTTGAGATGTTCCATAAGACTCTGGACTATGCAGAGGCTGGTGATAACGTAGGTATCCTTCTTCGTGGTATCAACCGTACCGATATCGAGAAGGGACAGGTTGTTGCAAAGCCTGGCACCGTTACCTGCCACAGAAAATTCACCGCACAGGTATACGTACTGACAAAGGATGAGGGTGGTCGTCATACCCCTTTCTTCAATAACTATCGTCCGCAGTTCTATTTCAGAACTACCGATGTTACCGGTGTCATCACTCTGCCGGAAGGCACTGAGATGTGCATGCCTGGTGATAACGTCGAGATGACCATCGAGCTGATCCATCCGATCGCTATGGAGCAGGGACTTACCTTCGCTATTCGTGAGGGCGGCCACACCGTAGGATCAGGACGTGTAGCTTCCATCATCGAGTAATCTGCGCGTTTGCTGAAAAGCAGGCAATAAAGACATTAAGGGGCAGATTCCGCAGTTTGCGGGATCTGCCTTTTTACATGCCACAATAAGTGGTTTCAGTGGTACTATCTGCCGGTATGGTACGGCTCTCAGAGAAAAGACTTATAGTACAGGGGATATATAGATGATTGATTACAGAGCAATGATTTATCTGGCCAATACGATTGGAATCATACTGCTGGGGATGATACTGATCTATGGCAGAAGAGGCCGTGGTACTCTGTCCCGCGCCGACAGACTGTTTTACAGGTCGGTTTATATGAATATCATACTCTGCGCCCTGGATTTTCCGGTTTTCTGTTTTGATGGACTGGATACGGCCTGGACAAGGGAATTGCTATATTTTTTTAATACGGTGCAGGCAATCCTGCTGACAAGCATGGCTTTTACATGGCTTCTTTATGTGGCTGAGAGAACCTGGTCGAAGGAAGCGAGACAAAGCAGGAAGATGTATCTGCTCACGATTCCGCTCTTCTTTGTCATTATCATCTACATCATCAATCTGTTTGTTCCGGTGGTTTTTACGATCACAGACGATTTTCACTACATTCCCGACGGTTTCATGTATCCGGTGGTTCTGATCATTGATCTTTTTTATTTTCTGGGGAGCAGTGTTTACGGCCTTGTTTCAATGCGCCATTCAAAGAATTATCAGTTCTTCCCGTTTATCTTTGTTCTGATTTTTACTATTGCCGGAGGTATTCTGCAGGTAGATGATTTCCGCAGGTCTGTCATCTATCTTGCGGCAGCTCTCTCGTTCACGGCTGTTTTTATGGAGATACAGAACCAGAACAGCTATATTGATTCCCTGAGTCATGTCTATAACAGGCAGTATCTCAGCCGGTACGTCTCAAGAGTGTGCAGCGAATCACAGCGCTCAGCGCACATGCAGATGACTTTTCTGATGATCGATGTGGATAATTTTAAAAGCATAAATGACACGTATGGGCATCAGGCCGGGGACGACGCTATAGGTGATATAGGAAATATGCTTCTGGAGGCTGTGCCGGGCAGCGCTGTATGTGCGCGGTACGGCGGAGATGAGTTTGTTGTTATCCTGCAGACTGTCGACAGGAAAGCTGTTCAGGATGTTATCGACAGGTTTCATAAGCTCCGCTGTGAGCTGAATGATTCCGGAACCAGACCGTATAAACTGCACATTTCCATTGGCAGCACGGTTCTGGATTCCGAAGGAGACACGCCGGATGCCGTTTTCCGGAGGATGGATCTGGCCATGTATGAGCAGAAGAGGATGCGCAGCAGCAGGAGAAATGCGGAAACGTAACCTGTTTTCGTCATATTGCACAGAATAATAGAAAATTCAAGAGCCTGTATGGTATACTTATGATGTATACACCGGCAGCAGAAGCCGAGTAAATCGTCAATATCACAAGTGTATCATGCAGGCTTTTTCTGTGTGTGCGGAATATGGAGGCTTTTATGGCAGTATCCGAAATCAGGGTGATCGATGTGAAGGAGCGCATCCTCGCGGACAATGACAGCGCCGCAGAGGCGGTGCGCACCCGCATGAGGGAAAAAAAGGTATTTCTGATAAATCTGATGGCTTCACCCGGGGCGGGAAAGACGACGCTTCTGGTGCGCACGATCAGGGCGCTGAAGGACGAGTACCGCATTGGCGTCATGGAGGCCGATGTGGACAGTGACGTGGATGCCAGGACGGCCGCAGAGGCCGGGGCGAAGGTGATCCAGATTCACACTGGGGGCGCCTGTCACATGGATGCGGAAATGACGGAAAAAGGTATCGATGCGATGGGCGTGGACGATGTCGATATTGTTTTTCTTGAGAACGTCGGAAATCTCGTCTGCCCGGCTGAATTTGATGTCGGCGCGAATAAGCGGGTGATGATCCTGAGTGTTCCCGAAGGGGATGATAAGCCGCTCAAATATCCGCTTATGTTTAAGGTCAGCGATGTCTGTCTCGTCAACAAAATAGACACCGCGCCGATTTTTGATTTTGACATGGACAGATTCCGTACGAACATTGATGCGATCCACGAGGGAATGCCCATTATTCCGCTGTCCGCGAAGACCGGGGAAGGATTTGACGCGTGGATCAGTTGGCTGAAAGAGCAGATCGCTGCAAGCCGTGAATAAAATGATGAAGCGGCAATGCGGCGAATGACTGTTGAAATTGTATGAAGAAAGCTGTGTGACAGATGAAAGTTATTGAATTACATGAGAGCGTGACGGCCTCCAATGACAGGGACGCGGATGCGCTCCGCGAGGAAATGAAAGACAAGGGTACGCTGCTGATCAATCTGATGAGTTCTCCGGGGTCTGGGAAGACGACGCTTCTCAGCCGGACGATCAGGGATTTAGGAAAAGATGTGAAGATCGCCGTGCTCGAGGCGGATATCGATTCGGATGTCGATGCGAAGCGGATCGAATCGCTCGGCGCGAGATCTATTCAGGTGCACACCGACGGAATGTGCCATATGGATGCGGGAATGACGGCAGAGGCATTGCGTGAGATGGGATACGATCTTTTCGACCTCGCATTTCTGGAGAATGTCGGTAATCTGATCTGTCCGGCGGAATTTGATACCGGCTCAGGCCTGAACGTCATGATCCTGAGCGTTCCTGAAGGAGACGACAAGCCGCTCAAGTATCCGCTCATGTTTGAGAAGAGCGATGCGCTCGTCATTTCAAAAATCGACGCCCTGCCGTATTTTGACTTTAATATGGAGGTCTGCATAGAGCGGGCGAAGGCATTGAATCCGTCTATCCGCATCTTCCCTGTCTCTGCGAAGACAGGCGAGGGGATGGATGAATGGGAGAAGTGGCTGCGCGAAGCCGTGCAGTCCTGGAAAGCGTGAGAAATCAGCTACCCGAAGGTTTTATGGGGAAAGGAGCATTATATGAAAGATCAGAAGAACCGGATGGTCAATGAGCGCGATTACAGGCTTCCGGAGAATTATATATATCCGGATCAGGAGAAGCTCAGGCTGCTGATCCGTCTCGCGGGGATGATCACAGACCGCCTGGTGGCCAAGTACACCCACACGATCGCTCCGGATGATCCGGAGATCTGGTGTCTCAACGAGGTCATGAATAAGGACGAAGTGAAATTCATGCTGAGCTTTAAGAAAACAAGGGTCAGCTACAGCCGCGAGCAGCTCGGAAAGATGAATCCGGCGTTTTCGGATAAGCAGATCGATGAGATGCTGAAGCACCTTATGTGGGTCGGCTGCATCGAGACGAACCGCGAAAATCCGGAGAAGGAGCTGTGGTACGACGTGCCGATTTTTGTCCCGGGCATCGCGGAGTTCATGGTCATGAACAAGCAGCTCATGGACGAGCATCCGAATATCGCGACGTTCTTTAACCTGATGACGCAGATGCCCCTCGAGGGCATCACGCCGATGGTGCCGCCGGGAGGTGCGGGCATCGGTATGCATGTCATCCCGGTGGAGAAGGCGATCGATTCCTGCAACAGCACGGTGCCGATCGAGCATATTTCGCACTGGCTGGACAAGTATGACGGAAAAATCTCCGTCGGCGTCTGCACCTGCCGCCGTCAGCAGCGCATGAGGGGCGAGGGCGACGGATCGATCGAGCAGGACTGCTGCATCGGCTTCGGCGATCTGGCCGAGTGGTGCGTGAATACCGGCCGCGGTCACTACATCACGAAAAAAGAAGCTCTCGAGATCTGCGAGCGCGGCGAGAGACATGGATTTGTCCACCAGACGACGAATATTGACGGAGAGGATAAGATTGTCGGCCTCTGCAACTGCGCACCCGGCGTATGCAACGCCATCAGGACCTCGCAGCTGTACAACACGCCGAATATGTCGCGCTCTTCCTTCCGCGCGCACGTCGACAAGACAAAATGCGTGGCCTGCGGCAAGTGTGTCGAGGTCTGCCCGGTCGGAGCCGCAAAGCTCGGACAGAAGCTCTGCCACAAGGACGGCAGGGAGTTCACGTATCCGCTGACGCTGCTCCCGGATGAGACGCGGTGGACGGCGGACAACTGGAACATTCATTACCGCGAGGATGCAAAGATCAACTGCTATGCGACAGGCACTTCGCCCTGCAAGACGGCCTGCCCGGCGCACATCGCGGTGCAGGGCTACGTGAAGATGGCAAAGGAAGGCCGGTATGAGGACGCGCTGAAGCTGATCCGCCAGGATAATCCGTTCCCGGCCGTCTGCGGAGCCATCTGCAACCGCCGCTGTGAGGACGCCTGCACGAGAGGAACGGTCGACGCTCCGGTTGCGATCGATGAGATCAAAAAGTTTGTCGCCCAGCAGGAGCTCGATCCTGAGTTCAGGAAAAAGATCCTCCCGATCTGCGAGAAGGACGAGGGCGGATTCTGGGACGACAATTACAAGATGGCCATTATCGGCGGCGGCCCGGCCGGCATGTCCTGCGCATATTATCTGAGGACGAAGGGATATCCGGTCACGATTTTTGAAAAAGAGGAGAAGCCAGGCGGTATGCTGACCTACGGCATGCCATCGTTCCGTCTGTCAAAGGACCTCGTGGACGCGGAGATCGATATGCTCCGGGAGATGGGCATTGAGTTCAGGTGCGGCGTCGAAGTCGGCAAAGACGTCACGATCGCCGACCTCCGGGCAGAGGGATATAAGGCGTTTTACCTCGCGATTGGCCTTTCCGGTGGACGCAATACGGGCGTTCCGGGCGAGGATGCCGAAGGCGTGGAATCCGGTGTCGGCTTCCTGAACCGCGTCAACCGCGACCACAGCGTGAAGCTTCACGGCGACGTCGTCGTTGTCGGCGGCGGAAATGTGGCGGTCGATGTGGCGCGGACCGCAGTGCGCACGACAGACGGACATGTAACGATGATCTGTCTCGAGGGCGCGGACGAAATGCCGGCGGCAGCGGACGAGGTAGAGGACGCAAAGGCCGAGGGCATTGAGGTAAAGAATGGCTGGGGACCGAAGGAGATCCTGACCGAAAATGGAAAAGTTACGGGCGTTGTCTTCAAGAAGTGCACGCAGGTGAAGAATGCAGAAGGACGTTTCGATCCGCAGTACGATGAAGACACGACGATCACTGTTTCCTGTGATAATGTGCTGGAAGCCATCGGACAGTCCGCTGTCTGGGGAGAGATGCTCAAAGGTACAAAGGCGGAGACCCGCCGCGGCGGCACAGTCATCTGCGACCCCGTCACCTTCCAGACCGGAGAGCCGGATATTTTTGCGGGCGGCGACATCAATCACGGCGCGAGATTCGCGATCGATGCCATCGCAGAAGGCAAGAAGGGCGCGGAATCCATGCACCGCTTCGTCCACGAGGGGCAGTCGCTCACGATCGCGCGCGACCTGCGCGAGTTTATCGAGCTTGACAAGGATGATATCACCATTCCTTACGGCTACGATCACGCGAAGAGAAGCGTGCCTGGCACGAGAAAGGTGGAGGACCGCTTCGATGACACGCGTATGCCTCTCACCGAGGAGCAGGTGCATCAGGAGGCGGACCGCTGTCTCGGATGCGGCGCGACGACGGTCGACATCAATCGCTGCATCGGCTGCGGACTCTGTACGACGCGCTGTGAATTTGACGCAATCCATTTGGAACGCGATCAGCCGGAGTGCACGAACTACATGCGCGCCGAGGACAAGATGAAAGCGATCGCTCCTTACGCGGCGCAGCGTGAGATCAGGATAATCCGCAACCGCGGAAAGGACGCGCAGAAGGCTGCTCAGGAGGCGGCGGAAGAAGCCAGAATAAGGGCACTGAAAGCTTCGAAAAAAGCGTCCGTGATCGCAAAGGATGTGTCAGGAAAGGCATTTGTGGCTGCGAAGGATGCGTCAGTGAAGGCATCAGCGGTCGCAAAGGACGTTTCAGGGAAGGCGTCTGTGATTGCGAAGGACGCATCAGAAAAGGCCATCGAAAAAGTAAAAGAAGTACAGGATAAGATTACGCACAGGTGATGAGGTCAGTGACAGAGTCACGTAATCAGAGTCAGATGAAGAGAGTCATGTGAAGAGAGTCATGTGATAGGAGTTGCTGACAGAGTTGCCAGAAAATATAAATATGTGTCAGAAAGAGTGACCGGTCATGCATGAGATGGGAATCGTAACGCACCTGGCGAAGACGCTGGATGAACTGGCAAAGGAAAAAAATCTTGTGAAAATCGGCTCGGTGACCCTCGAGGTCGGGGAGGTATCCGGTATCATCACCGATTACTTCACCGACTGCTGGGACTACTTCAAAGGCCGCTATCCGGTGCTGGCGGAGTCAGAGCTGAAGCTCGAGACGATTCCCGCCGTCACCTGGTGCAACCACTGCAAGCAGACCTACCCCACAGTCAAATATGGGAAAGAATGTCCATACTGCCACAGCGGGGAGACATGGCTGCTTCGGGGGAACGAATGCATCATCAAGGAAATAGAAGCTGAGTGACATAAATGATGGGACTGCCGGGTCGCGGCAGTCCCATTTCTATATTCAGTTGCCAGGACGCATCAGATTTTCCAATCTAGCCAACTTGATGCGTCCGCTCAGCCGGCGAAGTTTGATTCGGTCGCATCAAATCATGAAGAATTGACTGGGAGATGTGTCGACAGGGTCGGCAGGTTTCTGACTGAGCGCATCAGAAGAATGAATCTTGACTGGCTGATGCGCTGACGGGGCCGGCAGCTTCTCGCCAGGGCGCATCAAACTTTCCAATCTAGCCAACTTGATGCGTCCGCTCAGCCAGCGAAGTTCGATTCGGTCGCATCAAATCATGAAGAATTGACTGGGAGATGTGTCGACAGGTTCGGCAGGTTTCTGACTGAGCGCATCAGAAGAATGAATCTTGACTGGCTGATGCGCCGACGGGGCCGGCAGGTTTCTGACTGGGCGCATCGGAAGGATGAATCTTGACTGGCTGATGTGCCGACAGGTCCGGCAGTTCAGTGGCTGGGCGCATTAGACTTTCTAATCTAGCCAACTTGATGCGTCCGCTCAGCCGGCGAAGTTCGATTCGGTCGCATCAAATCATGAAGAATTGACTGGGAGATGTGTCGACAGGTTCGGCAGGTTTCTGACTGAACGCATCGGAAGGATGAATCTTGACTGGCTGATGCGCTGACGGGGCCGGCAGGTTTCTGACTGGGCGCATCGGAAGGATGAATCTTGACTGGCTGATGTGCCGACAGGTCCGGCAGTTCAGTGGCTGGGCGCATTAGACTTTCTAATCTAGCCAACTTGATGCGTCCGCTCAGCCGGCGAAGTTCGATTCGGTCGCATCAAATCATGAAGAATTGACTGGGAGATGTGTCGACAGGTTTGGCAGGTTTCTGACTGAACGCATCGGAAGGATGAATCTTGACTGGCTGATGCGCTGACGGGGCCGGCCGGTTTCTGACTGGGCGCATCGGAAGGATGAATCTTGACTGGCTGATGTGCCGACAGGTCCGGCAGCTTCTCGCCAGGGCGCATCAAAAGAATAAAGCAGGATATGAAATGCGCGAAGACTTTCAGACGCGACATCCGCAAGCGTCGGTGCTTACTAAGTCCGAGCAAAGCGAAGGACGAGGTTATGCACCGCTACGCTGAGGACAAGCGAGAGCGCGTCGCGTCTGAAAGCCTTGCGCTTTCATTCTATGGGTAGAAATCCAATGGATTCAGACGATCGGCACTCTGATCGTCATATCCGACAGCGGCCATGTGGAGCAGGCGTGTACGTAATTGTACTGCTTGTCCGCCCGGCGTCTTCCGTCGCCGACGGCAGGCACGA
This sequence comes from Eubacteriales bacterium, assembly GCA_036453165.1. Classification (GTDB taxonomy): domain Bacteria; phylum Bacillota; class Clostridia; order Lachnospirales; family Lachnospiraceae; genus Bilifractor. The sequence continues at coordinate 244,387 of JAZHVR010000001.1, forward strand.
AGTAGCTTCCATCAATAACCTTAGTCCGGCACCATCCGCAGGCGCCGGAGCGGCAGCGGGTGTGGTTCGGGATCCCGGCGCGCTCGAGTGCAACAGCGATCGGTTCAAGCGAGGACGCATCAATGACATCTTCCTGCTGACCGCGCAGCACGTGAATCTTGTAGGTCGCGGGTTCAATGTCCTTCGGATAACCTTCAGCTTTTGTGACATCCCGCGGAGCTCCGAAGACCTCCATGCGGATGCGCCGCTTTGGCACATTGAGCTTTGCGAGTTCGCCGGAGACGAAATTATACATCGGAAGTGGGCCGCAGACGAAGTAGGTTGTGTCCTCCGCAGAATATTTTCTGATGATATCCGCGGACAAAAATCCCTTTTCGCCGTCGTAGTCCTCGTCGCCGGAGATGACATTAACAAACCTGACATGGTCGGAGTGAATCTCTTCAAGCTGCTCCTTGAGAATGATGTCCTTCGTCGACACGGAGCCGTACAGGATTGTGAGGTCCATGTCCAGCGTGCCGTGTTCAATTTCCTTCGCCATGGCGTAGAACGGCGTAATGCCGGAGCCTCCCGCCAGCCCGACGACGTGATAGGCGTCGCGCAGCGGCTCATAATAAAATTCTCCGAAAGGCAGGTGCGCCGTGAAGGTGTCGCCGACTTTTACGTTGCTGTAGATCCAGCTGCTCGCGAAGCCGACGCCCGGCTTTCCATTGCGGACAGTCAGACAGAAGAAAGGCTGTTCCCCGGATCTTGCCTGATAAGGGGCACTGCAGATCGAATACGGACGCTCGGTTATGGTGTCTCCGATCTTCAGGTCGAGGGCGCAGTACTGGCCCGCCTGGAACGGCGGCAGCTTATCTCCCTGGTCGGCTATGAACGTAAACATCCGCGCCGTCGGGGAGACGTCCTCAACTTTAACGACCTTCACATGTGTAACGTCCGGGTGAAGCTCCTTTGCGAGGTCCGCGATCGGGTCGACATAGCGGTTCTCAGGACTCCCGCTTTTTATCAGCTCGCGCCTTGCTTTTGTCACACGGGCGGCACCGGTGACATCTTTAAAAAATCCATTGATTTTCATGACGATGCATCCTCCTCCATCCATGTGAGAATCGCCTTGGCGGCGATTTTTCCGTTGTTGATGTTGCAGGCCATGCCGTCGCCGACGAGCTGATGGCTCGCGCAGCCGACGAGGCCTCTGATGTACTGATCTCTGTCAAAATCGCCGAGACGCGCCACGACGGAGTTGTCCATCGAATGCTGGTAGCCGTAGATGCCGCCGCGGTAATCGCCGGTGTAGCGGGCGATGGTCGCCGGCGTCTCAATTTCGATATCGATGATGTGGTCCAGAAGATTGACGCCGAGGCGCTCTGAAACCTTATCGATCATTTCCTTTGCGACGCGGCGTTTTGTCGCATTGTAATCGTCGGCGGTGACGCCGTAAAAGCTCTCCGGGAGCGGCAGGACCGTGATGGAGAGCGATGTCTCGCCCTCGGGCATGCAGTCCGGATTTGCCATGTTGAGGCAGATCGTCGACAGGTTGCTCCATCCTCCGAGTTTTCTTCCCTGCTTCCAGAATTCATCCGGGTCAAACGGGATGTCGGAGGAGAAGACGGAGTAGGTGTCAATGTTGAGATCTTCCGGCGGGACGTCGAGATGCATCACGACAGAAAAACAGGTGACGCCCATCGGCATGCTGTTTGCATATTTTCTCGCGATGGCCGGAACCTCAGACTGCGGCTCGATCATCTTACTGTAGACGGTGTTCGGATACGGGGCACTCGCCACGTAGTCGCAATGGATCACGTCGCCGCGTGAGGTGCGCACGCCGGTCACGTGGCCGTCCTTCACCAGGATTTTTTCCACGTTCTGGCAGTGCTCATACTGGACACCCATTTCCACGCAGCGCTCCATCATCGCGACACCCATCTCATGGGAAAATCCGTGCGCGACGTAGGAACCGCCGACCATGTAGTCAGCCATCAGGAAAGCATAGATCGTAAAGGGCAGAGAAGAAATCGGCTGCCCGACATAGACCCAGTATGCCGACAGGATTTTTACCACGTAATCGGGGAGATTCACGTATTTCTGGATGACTTCCTCCGCCGTGTAGCCGGCCGTCTTCGCGAGCTCCTCGTGATTTTTCAGAAGCTCGAGATTCGACGCCGTGTGCTCGTTCAGATAGAGGACAGAATTGTAGACCTTCACACACAGGCTGAGCAGCTTGTTGACATCATCCTTTGTGCCCGGGTACTGTTCGTCGATCTCATCGGCACAGATGAAAGTGCCGTCTTCATGCTGTCCGGCGTGGAGTGTGATCTTTATTCCGTCGGCGGGTGAATCGAGCTCGTAGGCCTCAGGGACCCGTATCCAGTTGATGACGACGCCCATTTCATCCAGATATTTCCGGATAAAAAGCGGATTGTCGGCGGGCCCGATCGACATCATCTCGTGCAGCGTGGCCTCGAGCTCAGTACCGCTCCGGACAAAGCTCGTCGCGATACCGCCGGGGAGATTGTGCCGCTCGAGAATGAGGACGTCTTTGCCCGCCTTCGCGAGGCTCATCGCGCAGCTCATCCCGGCGAGCGCTCCGCCGATCACGACCACGTCGTAGTGGTCTTTGTAAAATGCCATATTTTCACCTCATTTTGATGAATATAAACGCAGGTATCCGCCGTGAGTCTGTTTTCACGTGTGACATGAAAGCTGCGTGAGATCCATAAAACCACAGGCGGATACCGCTTATTCTGCATTAATATTATTTTGACAATGAAACCGGTTATCAGAAGAACCGCTCTACAAGCTCGCGGCTGTACTCGCAGGTCTCGTCCATGTCGCCGAAGCTCATGATCTCTCCGGCGTAGTACGTGTCATATTTGCCCTGCATGGATTCAACCTTGTCATACCATCCCGCAGCGTAGTCCTCGGAGTAGATGTGCGGGAAGTAATACCAGTCGCGCTCGAGGATGATCTCGTCGGCCTTGTTGTGCATGGTCTCGAGGTCGTGAAGGACAGTGGCCTTGCAGTTTTCATACGGGATCTCCGGTTTGTTCAGCGCGTTGCGGAGAGCGTACGTCGTGATCGGCTGGTTGATATCGTCGCGCCATCTGTTGTAATAGACCATCAGGTGGCCGTAGCGGTCCTTCTCCATATTTTCAAAGATGTAGTAGGAGATCTCCGGGTGATCCTCAGGCTTCGTGAGGAAGGCGAGGACGTCGTAGCGCTCGTAGTCGATCTTTGAGAAGAAGCCTTTTTCGTCCTCGCGGGCATCCGCGTACTCCGGGAAGTACTGCAGCGGAGCGGTGACGATGAGCTTGTCATATTCCTCGGTCTCTCCGTTGACGGTGACGTAAACTTTGCCGTCTTTTCTTTCGATACCGGTGATATCGGAGTTGAGGCGGGCGTGATTCGTCAGCTTGTCGTTCAGGTGCTCCCAGATGGACTGGGTTCCGTCCTTCCACGTCCAGAGGTTGACCTTGACGAAGTTCATCGTTGTCTGGAAATCCAGATACTTCAGAACGTAGGCGGCCGGGATATCCTCAAAGTAACCGTAGCCGAAGGAGGTGTACGGTCCGATCCAGATATCCTTGACATCTTCAACGCCGTTCTTCTTGCAGAATTCAGAGAACGGAAGGCAGAGATCCGTCAGATTCTCGTTGACGCCGGATACAGGCTCGCGCGCCGGCGTGACGGCAAAGCCTTCGTAGCGGCCCTCGGCGACGCCACGGTGGCCGTTGATGTCATATCCTCTGTATTTTGTCTCGAGCAGCTCGGCAAATTTCTTGACCTGCCGATTCATCGAGAGAAGATGCGGGATCTGCAGCGGATTTTTCTTGGGGTTGAACGGGTCGATGACTTTCCCGTCTTTATTTTTATAGTTGCGGTTCAGCTTCGGGCCGTCGTGCGTGATGCCGCAGAATTCCTCGACATCATGGATGGCGTAGTAAGACGGAACGCCCATGATGGCGCCCATCTCGTAGCGGCGCCCGTTGAACGTAGGGCTGTAGCATTTTCCGCCCACGTGATCTTCTTTTTCAAGGATCGTGTAGTTTGTGTAGCCTTTTTTCTCCAGGTACATGCCTGCAGATAGTCCGGCAGGTCCGCCGCCGATGATACAGATTTTTGTGTTTTTGTCCATGACCTTTCCCTCCTTGTCCCTGTATGTATGTGTCATATGATCCGCCTGAAAAAATCAACGGCTCCGGTGACATGGATCTCCGGCTGGCAGCAGCTGATGATTACTGCAGGTAACATAATTACACGAATAGTAGGAACATTTTTTGTCGATGTGAACACTTTCACCATCATAATAACATAAAATACAGCTGATTTCTGCTAATATGCACAATGAAAAGAAAAACGATTCTCATTTTTAACAGCAAAATGCAAAACTTATGATATACTTAAACCATGAAAACAACATTGAATCCCCGACACTTGACGGAAATGCTCAGGATGCAGGCGGAACGCTATCCTGACCGGCCGGCTGTCATTTATTATGAGAGCGGCACAGGGAAAGGAATGGACGCCGGAAGTGACTTAAATGCCGGATGCGGTTCGGATAACGGGACAGCAGAATGCATTTCCTACCAGACATTTTATGAAGATATTTTAAACAGGGCAGCGGTACTGGAAAAATCCGGTCCCCAGGTGGAAGGAATCCTTCCGGATGGTTCGTATGCATCGGTCGTTGAGATTTTTGCGGCAAACGCCGCAGGTTCGACCGTAGTAATGCTTGAACCATCGGAAGATCCATCACTGATGAAGCAGCGCATCGAGAAGACAGACGTCTCTCTTCTCTGGACGTGGGGCGGCGCCCACGAGTTAGGGAAGAAGGAAGCGGAGGCCGTGGAGGACCGTATTCTTTTCTTCACTTCAGGGACGACGGCGAGCGCCCGCGCTGTAGAGCTCAGTGGGGAATCGCTCCTCGCGTCAGCGTACAACGGATCGCAGGCTCTGCCGCTGACACCAGAGGACAGACTTCTCTGCATCCTTCCTCTATATCACGTTTTTGGCTTTGTCTGCAGCCTGCTGTGGGGCCTGGTGAACGGCGCCAGTGTGGCACTCGGCCGCGGACAGCGTCATCTGATGGATGATCTCGAATTTTTCCATCCGACAGTTGTGTCACTTGTCCCTGTATTGTTCGAATTTTATCTGAAGAGAAATCTGTTCAATCCGGAGCTGAAGACGATCCTCATCGGAGCCGGCGGATGTCCGAAGGAACTGATCGAGATGGCCCGCAACCGTGGAATACACGTGTGCTTCGGCTACGGTCTCACAGAGACGAGCTCCGGGGTTGCGCTCAGCACGGGCGGCGACCTCTACGCGATGGATGTATGCGTGGAAGACAAGGTGACGATCTCCCCGGAAGGAGAGATCCTTGTAGAATCGCCTGCCTGCATGATGAAAGGGTATTACCGCGATCCTGAGGCAACGGCGGAGGTTCTGAAGGACGGCGTTCTGCACACGGGAGACATCGGTTTTCTCGACAGCGGCGGACGTCTCCACGTCACCGGGCGGATGAAAGACATACTGGTTCTTCCGGACGGAACAAAGATTTTTCTGCCGGAGTATGAGGCGATCATCATGAGAGCCCTGCCTGATCTTGAGACCGCCTGCGGAGAAGAGGATGGCGAGATCATTCTCTATTATTACGGCGACTGGGAAGTAAAACAGGTGGAAGATGTACTCAGCGGTCTCATGAGTCTTATGCCGCGCGGACATCAGGTGCGTCATATCGTGCGCCGCTCAGCGCCGATCCCGCGGAATGCCGCAGGAAAAATCGTGCGGAGCCAGCTGGCAGATAAGAGGAATGATCATGACAAGAGATGACGTAATTCAGCGGACAAAAGAGATCATCAGGGACAACGTGCCGGACATGGTTGAAGGCGAGCTGACTGAAGATACACATATAAATACTGAGACACATATTGATTCCATGGGATTTATTCTCGTCATGTCCAAGCTTGAAGGCGAGTTTAACGCGCATGTGCCGGATGAAGAATGGATGAAGATCGTGACGATCGGAGATGTCGCGGATGCGATCATGCGCCATTCAGAACAGGTTCAGTGATGTACGAGATCAGTATGACGTTAAAGAACCGGGATGTGAACCGCTACAGAAAGCTCCGCACATCCCGTTTCATGGAAATCATTCAGGAGTGCTCGATCGCACATACTACGGAGCTCGGATACGGGCGCGAAAGGACGCTTGATAAGGGGCTGCTCTGGGTGATCATGCAGCAGCATTTCGATTTTTTCCGGATACCAGAATATGATGAGCAGATAAGGATGAGCACATGGCCCGGAGAGATGAGCCATGTGCTTTTTCCCAGATTTTACCGCATGACGTCGGAAACAGGAGAGACGCTCGCGGAGGGAAGCATGTACTGGCTCCTCATCAATGCCAGAACGCGCAGCGCCATTTTTCCCGAGGAATACGGGATCCACATCGGCGCTGAAGAGGTGGAAAAATCGCCGGCGCTGCCGAAGGTGATGAAAAAGTGGGAGCCCGACGCAGAGGAGACATTTACAGTCCCTTTTTCCTGGTGCGACCTGAACGGGCACATGAACAACACAAAGTATTTTGACCTGCTGGAGAATATTTATCCGCCGGCGCCGGACTGGGAAATGCGCACGGCCGACGCTGAATATCGCAGCGAGGCGGAATTTGGAGGAACATATCGCCTGGAAAAGCAGTACCGGAAGGATGAGGGACAGAAGACCGACAGCCGCCGGATTGAACTGCTCGATAACGGCGACCGCGCGAAATGCAGGATTCTCGTCACCGGCGAAACGGTGGTCTGAGGTCATTGGGGGACCTCTGATCAATTGCCGGGGCTGCCTGGGGAGACTGCAGAAAACGGACAGAAATTATTAAATCAAACAGGGTGTACAGACAAAAATCTAAGGAATGGGGGAAGCGGCTATGGTAAAAGAAGTCAATCCGAGGATTCACGTCAACGAGAGGGATTTTCCGCAGGAGGATTATCACTGCGACGATCCGGAAAAGAAGAAACTGGTGATGAAGCTCGCACAGCTGATCACCGACAATATCCCGCGCAAGGCGCCGGGCGGAATGAAAGAAAACCACATGGATTTCTGGATCCTCGACCGGATGCTGACAAAGGATGAGGTGCGTTTTCTGCTGAGCTTTAAGAAAAGGCGTGTCGGGCTCATCACAGCTGAGATCGCAAAGCGCAATCACATGTCCGAGCGCCACGCCCAGAAGATTATCGACCACCTTCTGTGGATCGGTATTCTCGAGCAGAACAGGGACAATGAGGATCACCACATTCAGTATTGGATCCCGAAGTGGGTCGTGGGATCCGGCGAGTATATGGTCGAGCATCCGACGCTGACCGACACCAATCCGGAGGTTGCGTCCATGTTCAACCTGGCGCCTCAGGAGCCGATGGAGCTGGCCGCGAAGCTGGTCCCTCCGGGAGGAGCCGGCATCGGCATGCACGTCATCCCGGTCGAAAAAGCCATCGAGGCAGAATCGACATCCGTGGATGTGGAGCATCTGTCCCACTGGCTTCAGAAATACGATAAATTCTGCGCCATGGTCTGCGCCTGCCGCAAGGCACAGCGCGTGAGAGGCGAGGGCGTCGGTGACATCGAGGGCTACATGTGCATCGGTCTTGGCGACATCGCGGAATTCCTCGTCGAGTCGGGAAAGGACGCCCATTACATCACCCGCGACGAGGCAATGGAGATCATCATGCGCGCGGAGAAAAAAGGCTATGTGCATCAGATCACGAACCTCGACGGCCCGGACAGGATCGTCGGGATCTGCAACTGTTCCCCGGGAAGCTGCTACGGCCTCCGGACGTCACAGCTTTTCAATACGCCGAATATGTCGCGATCCGCATACCGCGCACACGTGGACAAGACAAAGTGCGTCGCCTGCGGCAAATGCGTCGAAGTCTGCCCTTCCGGCGCCGCAAAGCTCGGACAGAAGCTCTGCCGCGCGGACGGCTCAAGGGTGAAATATCCGATGCATGAGCTGCCAGACGATATGCCGTGGGGCGAAGACAAGTGGGATCCGGATTACCGCGACCACAACAAGATCAACTGCTATGACACAGGCACATCGCCCTGCAAGACGGCGTGCCCGGCGCATATCGCAGTACAGGGATACCTGAAGATGGCGGCGGAGGGCCGCTACGACGACGCCGTGAAGCTGATCCGCAAGGATAATCCGTTCCCTGCCGTCTGTGGCGCGATCTGCAACCGCCGGTGCGAGGATCGCTGCACCCGCGGCACCGTCGATCATCCGGTCGCCATTGACGAGGTAAAGAAATTCCTCGCCCAGTATGAACTGAAGGATCCGGACAAGTTCATTCCCGACTGCTACAACATGGAAGGGGAGCAGTGGACACAAAAAATCGCCGTCATCGGCGCCGGCCCCGCCGGTCTTTCCGCAGCGTACTGGCTGCGCACCGAGGGCTATCCGGTCACGGTTTTTGAGAAAGAATCCCGCCCGGGCGGCATGCTGATGAATGGCATCCCGAATTTCCGCCTGGAGAAGGACATCCTCGAGGGCGAGATCGATATCATCCGCCGCATGGGAGCGGAAATCCGCTGTGGCGTCGAAGTCGGAAAAGACATTACCATCGACGAGCTCCGCGCACAGGGCTACAAGGCCTTCTATATCGCGATCGGCCTCGCCGGAGGACGTCTCGCGGGTGTCCCCGGAGAGGATGCTGACGGCGTTGAGTCGGGTGTGTCCTTCCTTCGCCGCGTCAACCAGGATCGGTCCATAAAGCTGCCCGGCGACATCGTCGTTGTCGGTGGAGGAAACGTCGCCGCAGATGTAGCGAGAGCTGCGCTGCGCACGACGGACGGGAAAGTCACGATGCTCTGCCTTGAGCAGCGGGATGAGATGCCCGCCGCAAAGGATGAGGTAGAAGACTGCGAGACTGAGGGAATCGTTATCAAGAACGGCTGGGGCCCGAAAGAGATCCTGGTCGTAAATGGAAAAACAACGGGCATCATCTTCAAGAAGTGCACGCAGGTCAAGGATGAGAACGGCAGATTCCATCCGCTTTACGACGAATCTGAGACGATCACGGTCCCGTGCAGCCATGTGCTCATGGCCATCGGACAGAGCGCCCAGTGGGGCGACCTTCTGAAAGGGACAAAGGCAGTCATCCGCAGGAACGGGACAGTCGAAACCGATCCAGTCACAAGACAGACCGCGGAGCCGGATATTTTTGCAGGCGGCGATATTGCTTACGGCGCGAGATTTGCCATCGATGCGATCGCCGACGGACGCGAGGGCATGGTATCCATCAACCGCTTCGTCCACCCCGGCCAGTCGCTCACCATAGGGCGTGACAGAAGAGAATTCATAGAGCTCGACAGAGACGACATCACCGTCAGCGGATACGACAACGCCGACCGGCAGCGCCCGGGCGTCCGTCCCGGCGTGGCGACGCAGACCTTCGACGACCTGCGCCTTCCTCTCACAGAAGAACAGGTAAAAATCGAGGCAGACCGCTGTCTCGGCTGCGGCGCGACAACCGTCGACCTGAATAAGTGCATCGGCTGCGGACTCTGCACAACAAGATGCGAGTTTGACGCGATCCACCTTCAGAGAGACATCCCGGAGGCGAGCGAAATGCACACCGCCGAGGAGATGATGAAAGTCGTCGGCCCGTACGCCGCGCAGAGGTCCATAAAGATCATTAAGCATAAGCTGACCGGTAAGCACGATTACCCTACGAGCCAGGAGTAAGGCACCACACAGTTACAGATCAGACATTGCCAGGTTTCTACATTTTCGAGAATACAGGTACTTCCGTCCGCAACACAAGTGCGCAAGGCTTTCATACGCGACGCGCTCTCGCTTGTCCTCGACGCAGCGGTACATAGACTCACCCTTCCTTTCAGTCGGGTTCGTCAAGTACCGGCGTCTGCGGATGTCGCGTCTGAAAACCTATGCGCACTTCTTCAAAAGAACCGGGATGGAACTGCCCTGTATTCTCGGAAGTTTTTCGAAAGTCTGTGCACTGGCAATGTCTGAACAGTGATCCTGGGGTGTATACGAGGCCGCCCGCAGGGTGTAGAATATATGAATATTATTCAGAAACATTTCAGGAGGCGAGTTATGTCAGTTTTTAAGGGGGCCGGCGTCGCACTTGTCACGCCGATGAAAGAGGATGGCTCTATAAATTATGAGGCGATGGGAAAACTCATCGAGGATCAGATTAAGGGACATACAGATGCACTGATTGTCTGCGCGACGACAGGAGAGGCGCCGACGCTGGACGATGATGAGCATCTCGAGGCCGTAAGGTATGCTGTTTCCGTGGCGGCGAAGAGAGTACCGGTTATCGCGGGAACAGGTTCAAATAACACGGCACACGCTGTCATGATGTCCAGGGAGGCACAGAAAGCCGGGGCCGACGGATGTCTTCTGGTGACGCCTTACTACAACAAGGCGACGCAGGACGGACTCATCCGGAGCTTTTCGGAGATAGCCGGAGCCATCGACATTCCGTGCATTCTTTACAATGTGCCTTCAAGAACAGGTGTCAATATCCTTCCGGAGACGGCCGCATATCTCGGGAAGCATGTCGATAACATCGTCGGAATCAAGGAGGCCTGTGGAAATATCAGCCAGGTTGCAAAGCTCGCTGAACTCACACAGGGGGATATGGATATCTATTCAGGAAATGACGACCAGGTTGTGCCGATCATGTCGCTCGGCGGAATCGGCGTCATCTCCGTGCTGTCGAATGTGGCACCGCAGTATGTGCATGATATGACGATGGCCTGTCTGGGCGGAGATTTTAAGAAGGGCGCGGCAATGCAGCTGAAAGCGCTTCCACTTATCCGCGCGCTCTTCTGCGAGGTCAACCCGATCCCAGTCAAGGCTGCTCTGAACTTTATGGGCAGTGAAGCCGGAAATCCGCGACTTCCGCTCACGGAACTCACACAGGAACATAAGAAACAATTAAAGGATGCGATGACGAATTTCGGAATCTGATAATATTTTTTGGACGGATCTCTGAGCGTGTAGAAAAACAGTGGATCAGATAATCAGCCCGGAATCATAAGGAGTCAGGAAATATGAAAAACAGGCTGAAGAATCTGTTTCACTCGTTTAAAAACAAACTGAACCCGCCACTATTCAATCAATATAAAATGACTGCTCAGCAGGTGAATTCTGAGATAATTGTGCATCTGATCATTGGTGGACTAATTCTGTCCGGCATTGATTTTATCCTTCAGAATATTATTGGTCACAGACAGTTTTTCGGCTATTGTTTTTATTTTATGCTGGTGTTTGTTTTTCTCCTGGGCTGTATACGGGTCGGAGAAAAAAATACCTTTAAGCATGCCACTGTAAAGCTGTATATTCTTGTGATCGCGCTGCTGATTATTTCAATGATCCTGAGCTTCAGCGTAGAACCGGAGGACGGAGCTCTTTTGTTTATGGTGTTCCTCTGTGTCCTGCCGGCGCTGATTTTTGACAAGCCGTGGCGGATCATACTTATGATCATCGCGATAGATGTTCTTTATCTGGCCGTTGTAGAGTATGGAGTGCAGGATGTCGGTGAAAGGAACCGCCACATTCTTTACACGATCATGGTCAGTCTTGTGACGATGGTCCTGGCCATACAGAATGTGGACCGCCGCCTGAAAAATATCGCTGCCGAAAGTCTCGCGTCTGACAATGCTGCCCACGATCCTCTGACAGGGCTGCTCAACAGACGCGGCGGTCTGAAGATGATCGATACGCTGATCACAAGTGGCGTCCCCGGGGCTTTTATCATCATCGACATTGATAATTTCAAGCGTGTGAATGATACGTACGGCCACAAATGCGGTGATGAGGTCCTTGAGCGCGTCGCAGAGACCATGCATCAGTGCTTTCGGGTACAGGATGTGCTGATGAGATACGGCGGCGACGAACTGGTGGTTTATGCGGTCCGCATGGCAGACCGGAATACGGTCAGTGAGAGGCTGGACGAATTCAACAAGAAAGTTCAGTCGATCGTGCTCGATGAGGAAAAGAACGATGTAGTTACTGTGAGTATCGGCTGTTGTATCAACGATGGCACTTATCCGTCATACGAGAGTTGTTTCACGATCGCAGATCAGCTGTTATACAAGACAAAACAGAGTGGAAAAAACAGCTTCCGCTGTGTAAATTACTCCTACGATGAAGGGCGCAACAGAAAATATCAGACAGATCAGGAGAGACGCAGCAATGACAGACAGAGCGATCTTGCGTCTGTGAAATGATGAATTGTATTTTAACAGTATCTTGATTTTATTATCATTGTGCACTATACTGAATGCGTTGAGAAAAATTTAACAGGAGATCTTCAGGGCGGGGTGCAATTCCCCACTGGCGGTAAAGTCCGCGACCTGCCGTATGCAGCCGAACCGGTGTGACTCCGGTACCAACAGTAAAGTCTGGATGAAAGAAGATGTAAATTCCGTCAGATGGCGCTGATGCCACCGGATGGAAAATAATGAAGCATTTAAGCCCGGATCTTTCAATCAGATCCGGGCTTATCTTTTCCTCATGTAGATCTCCCGCAATTTCTGGCAAAGGAGAGGATAACATGGAAAACGTAGCACAGAACACACAGCAGACAACACCACAGAATGCACAGCGGACAATCAGAAGAGCAGAGGCAAGGCGGACTCTGACGGGGCGTTATATCGCGGTGACCGGAATCCTTTCGGCGATCGCCTTCGTCCTTCAGCTCATTGAGATCCCGGCAGTACTGATGCCGTCTTTCATCAAATTCGATTTTTCTGACCTGCCTGCGCTGATCAGCGCATTCGCACTCGGACCGGTCAGCGGCATTCTCGTTGAGCTGATCAAGAACCTGCTCCACACCCTGGTTTCCGGAAGCTTCGCCGTCGGCGAGCTCTCGAATTTCCTGCTCGGTGCGGTATTTACTGGCGTCGCCGGCACTATTTACAAGGTCAATAAGACAAAGAAGGGCGCCGTGATCGCGTCTCTCGTCGGAGCGGCATGCATGGCAGTGGCAAGCTATCCATTCAACGCATTCATCGTTTACCCGGTATATTACAACTTCATGCCGAAGGAGACGATCCTCGCAGCATATCAGGCCATCCTTCCTTCAATGACGAGCGTGGAGCAGAGCCTTCTGGTCTTCAATATGCCGTTCACCTTCATCAAAGGCATGATCGACGTGCTGCTGACCTTCCTGATCTATCCGCATATCAGCCCGCTTCTTCACGGAAGAAACCGCTGATCGCTGCTCAGGCATCATCAGGCGTGCAAAATACAGTTAACATCATATTGTTCTGTAAAATATGTTAAAATAACGCGGAGCATCCCGTTGACAGAAAAGGGGGATGTTCCGCGTTTTCTTTTTGCGTCGCGATGATGCGATTCATATTGTTCTTACAGATTTTTGAAGGAGAAAAAATCATGGCAACAATAGATAAAATAACCCAGCTGACAGAGAACCGTTTTCTCTCGATGTATGAGGTCGACGGACACAACAGCAAGGGACACGTGAGCCACTACATGGTCGCCTCCCGCGCACAGGATATTGACCACTTAAAAATCAAAACCAGAGAGAATAACGTAGACGGCGTCATCATCTACGCGCTGTACGGAGAAAAAAAGGACCGCGTTGTTCTGATCCGCCAGTACCGCTACCCGGTCGACCGGTATGTATATGAGCTTCCGGCGGGACTCACAGAAAAAGGCGAGGATTTTCACATCACCGCCGCCCGAGAGCTGCACGAAGAGACCGGCCTCGATTTCACCCCGCTTCATCCGGATCCCATGTACGAAGAGGCGCGGTTCACGACCATCGGTCTCACGGACGAATCCTGCGCCACCGTATACGGCTACGCGTCAGGAAAAATCAGCGACCGCTTCGAAGAACCCGCCGAGGAGATCAGCGTCATCCTCGCCGACCGCGACGAATGCCGGCGCATCCTCAAAGAAGAGCTCGTTTCCCTCAACTGCGCCTACAGTCTCTATCATTTCATCGAAGACGAAGACCCATTCCGATTTCTGCATGCGGATCACTGAACAATTTTTTTTCTACGAGTGCTGTATCTCGCAGCAAGCTGCTCGATATCGCGCTGTCGCGCTATCCAGCCGTGCATATATGCCAGCTCATTCACACCTCAGGTGTGATTCGCTGGCATATATGCATGGCTGGCAGCACTCGTAGAAACACGTATGTTGGAAAAAGTGCATCTCAATGGTATAATGTACTGATTTAGGGAAAGGTACAGGAGGAATCATGCAGATAATTGTTGTCGGCTGTGGCAAGGTTGGCAGAACTCTTGTCGCGCAGCTATCAAAGGAAAATAACAATGTAACAGTCGTAGATACAAACGCGGATATCGTCCGCAGCGTATCTACGATTTATGATGTCATGGGAGTCGTCGGAAATGGTACCAGCTTCGCCACGCTCAAGGAAGCCGGTATCGATGACACGGACATGGTCATCTCAGTCACACAGAGTGATGAGGTCAACCTGCTCACCTGCGTCATCGCGCAGCAGAAGGCGGGATGTCATACGATCGCGCGTGTCCGCAACCCGATCTATTCCGAGGAGAGCAGCTTCCTTCGGAACGAGCTCCATCTCTCCATGACGATCAATCCCGAGCTTGAGGCCGCGCATGAGATGCTGAATCTGATCCGCTTTCCGAATGCGATCGAGGTGGACAGCTTCGCAAATGACAGAATTGATTTGCTCCGTTTCAAGGTCCCGGAAGGATCTGCTTTTGACGGCGTGACCCTGAAAGAGGCGGCGCAGAAGACAACGCCCGATGTTCTCGTCTGCATCGCAGAGCGGGGAAGCGACATCACCATCCCAAACGGCGATTATGAGATCAAGAGCGGCGACGTGCTCACGATCATTGTTTCGCCGGGAGAGGCAAACCATTTCTTCCGCCAGTTTGGCGTCCATACCAAGAAGATCAACAGCGTCATGATCGTAGGCGGCGGCGAGATCACGTACTACCTCACGAAGATGCTGATCCGCAACCGCATCGACGTAAAAATCATCGAACAGAATAAGGAGCGCTGTGTGGAGCTGAGCGACCACTTCCCGGAGGTAATGATCAGCAACGCGAACGGTACCGATCAGGAAGTCCTCGCGGAAGAGCACATCGATGACATGGATGCCTTCGTTGCGTGCACGGGCATCGACGAGATCAACGCGCTGCTCTCCATGTACGCTCAGGATCACGTGCGCAAATGCATAACAAAGATCAATCACGATTCTCTAAATGGTATTATCGAGAGACTGAATCTGGATACGATCGTTGACCCGAAAAATCTCACTGCCCAGCGTATTCTTCAGTACGTCCGGGCGACAGGAAACAGTATGGACAGCAATGTCGAGACGCTCTACCGTCTGATGAACGGACGCGTCGAGGCACTGGAATTCATTATCCGCCCGAATTCAAAGCTGATCGGCATCACTCTGCTTGATATGAAGCTGAAGGACAATGTCCTAATAGCGGGAATCATGCGCAAAGGTAAACTGATCATCCCCGGTGGCCATGACTCATTCATGGAAGGGGATGCGGTCATTGTTGTGACCACGCATATCGGTTTTGACGACATCACGGATATTCTTGAGGACTAATATTGATTTTTTTGGCAGGAGAAATTTGAAATGAATTTTCCAGTAATTGGCTGGGTGCTCGCATGGGCGCTGAAGATCGAAGGCTTTCTGATGCTCGCACCGTGCGTAGTAGCCTGCATTTACAGAGATGAACAGGGACTTATCTACCTGATTCTGGCAGCGATCGCAATCACCGTCGGCTGGAGTCTTTCTTATCACAAGCCGAAGAACATGGAGATCTATCAGAAGGAAGGATACGTCGCCGTCGGACTCACATGGGTCCTCATCAGTGCGTACGGTGCGATCCCCTTTGTTCTCACGGGGGAGATCCCGGCGTATATTGACGCTCTTTTTGAGACGGCTTCCGGCTTTACGACGACCGGATCCTCCATCCTCACAGACGTAGAGGCTATGTCGCACACCTCCCTGTTCTGGCGCAGCTTTACACACTGGGTCGGCGGCATGGGAGTGCTCGTTTTTCTTCTCATGATGATCCCGAGCTCCGGCGGTTCCCATATGAACCTCATGAAGGCAGAATCCCCAGGCTACGAAGTCAATAAATTTGTCCCTCAGGTGAAAAATAACGCCCGGACGCTCTACCGTATCTATCTCGTGATGACGGTGATCACCATCGTCGCTCTCATGATCTCGGGCATGAATCCCTTCGACAGCTTCTGTATCGCGTTCGGCGCCGCCGGTACCGGAGGATTCGGCGTCCTGAATTCAAGCTGCGGCGATTACACGGCTGTCCAGCAGTGGATCATCACCTTTGCAATGATTTCGTTCGGCGTCAACTTCTCATTTTACTACCTCTGCCTCATCCATCACCCGAAGGAAGCTTTCCGCATGTCAGAGGTGAGGTCGTACATCATCATCATCGTGGCGTCGGCTCTTCTGATCGCTCTTGATCTCACGATCCAGATGCCAGGAACCTACCAGGGTGTGGAGGAGACGCTCAGAACCTCGTTTTTCCAGGTCGGGACGATCATAACGACGACCGGATTCGCGACGACGAACTTTGACGCCTGGCCGTCCTTCTGTAAATTTATTCTGTTTCTGCTGATGATCTGCGGCGCGTGCGCAGGCAGTACGGGCGGCGGCGTAAAGGTGAGTCGTGTACTCATCGTGCTGAAATCTCTTCGTGCAGAGCTTTATTCCCTGATCCATCCGCATTCCGTGCAGCGTATCCGCATGGACGGCAATGCGATCAGCGAGAGATCGCTGCGCTCCGCGTATGTTTTTCTTGTGACGTATTTTCTGGTGTTCGGCCTCTCGATCCTGATCATCTCCCTGCAGGGATTTGACTTTGAGACGAACGTGTCTGCCGTCGCGGCGACGCTGAACAATATCGGACCCGGCTTCTCGAAGGTCGGCCCGACGTGCAACTTCAGCGCTTATAAATGGTGGGCAAAACTTGTTATGATCTTTGATATGTGGGCCGGAAGACTTGAGCTTCTGCCGATCCTCATCCTGTTCTATCCGAGAACATGGAAGAGACACGGCTGATCCGACAGAGTCTGCCTGGCAGTGTGGAACACGGCTGATCCGGCAGAGTCTGCCTGGCAGCGTGGAACAGGCTGATCCGCTGGACCACGCCTGTCGGCAGCTTGGCCGCGCACTCACGGATGCGCCTGCGTGAGACTGAATTTTCAGATAAAGAAATTTCCAGATAAAGAAGGAGATAGAGATATGGGGAACTGGCTCAAAAATGTCCGCACGGTTGAACCCTATGTGCCCGGCGAGCAGCCGAACCAGCCGGACATGGTGAAACTGAATACCAATGAAAATCCTTATCCGCCGTCACCGAAGGTCGGAGAGGCCCTGGCTGCTCTTGAGGCCGACAAGATGCGCCTGTACCCGGATCCGACGGCGAAGGAGCTGATAAATGCGATCGCAGATTTTTACGAGGTAAAGCCATCGCAGGTCTATGTCGGCGTCGGTTCAGACGACGTGATCGCGATGTCCTTCCTGACATTCTTCAATGATCCGGAGGGAAAGCCGGTTCTTTTTCCGGAGATCAGCTACTCCTTCTACGATGTGTGGGCGGACTGCTTCCGCATCCCGTATGAAATGGTGAAGCTGAACGACGACTTCAGCATTGATCCCGATTCCCTGAAAAAGCCGAACGGCGGAGTGATTTTTCCGAATCCGAATGCGCCGACGGGACTCGCGCTGCCGGTGGATACGATCGAAGAGATCGTAAAGGCAAATCCGGATTCCGTCGTGATCGTCGACGAGGCGTATGTCGACTTCGGAACCGAATCAGCGCTGCGTCTTTTGCCGAAGTATGAAAATCTGCTGATCGTGCAGACCTTCTCCAAGTCCCGCTCGCTCGCCGGCATGAGGATCGGCTTTGCCATCGGAAATGAGAAGCTGATCAGCTGCCTCATGAATGTGCGGAATTCGTTTAATTCATACACGATGAACCGCCCTGCGATCGCCGCGGGGACGGCCGCGATCAAAGACAAAAAATATTTTGACGAGACCCGGAAAAAAATCATCGACACCCGTGAGTGGGCGAAGGGCGAGCTTACAAAGCTCGGCTTCACATACCCTGATTCAAAGGCCAACTTTATTTTTGCCACGCACAGGAGCGTGCCTGCGAAAGAGATTTTTGACCGCCTGCGCGAGAAGCACATTTATGTGCGGTACTTCAACAAGCCGGGTATCGACAATTATCTCCGGATCACCATCGGGACAAAGGAACAGATGCAGAAGCTCTTCAGCGCGCTGAGAGAGATCCTCGGGCTGTGATTGGCCTCTGGGATTCTGGCGCGGAAATGCCGGAGGCTGCTGCATAGAAATTTCTCGTGTCCGGTGGGCATAAGGTACAGAGAAGTAGGAGAAATATGAACGATAATGATATGCGGTTCGCAGTCCTGATCGACTCGGATAATGTGAGTGAGAAATATCTCAGCATTATCCTTGATGAGACGGCGAACTATGGAGTAGCTACTTACAAAAGAATTTACGGCGACTGGACGAGCAGCCGGATGACGAGCTGGAAGGGCGTGCTCCTCGACAATTCGATCACCCCGATCCAGCAGTACAGCTACACGACCGGTAAGAATGCGACCGACTCGGCGATGATCATCGACGCGATGGACATCCTTTATTCCAATACGGTCGACGGATTCGTGCTCGTTTCGTCGGACAGCGATTTTACAAGACTCGCTGCGAGGCTCCGCGAGGCTGGCAAGACCGTGATCGGCATGGGCGAGACAAAGACGCCTCAGCCGTTCATCTCGGCCTGCAACCAGTTCAAATATCTGGACATGCTCTACGAGAAGAAGCAGAATGAGTCTGAGGATTCCGATGAGGCTGCTGACAGCACTTCGGATACGTCCGTCAGCTCTTCCGGCAAAGAACAGAAGAGCACAAAGGACGGGAAGAGCAGCAGGTCTGCTGCGAAGAATCAGCAGAAAAATGGCAAGAAGAAACAGAAGCTTACGGCTGCCGAGAGGCGCGAGATTGAGAAGAAGCGCCAGAAGGATCTGAACCGTGTGCGCAAGACACTCAATCAGATCATTGAGAAATATTCTGATGAGGACAACTGGATCCGCTCCAGCCGCCTCGCGGAAGAGCTTCAGAAGCGTATTCCCGAGTTCGATGTGCGAAACTTCGGCTTCAACAAGTTTTCATCTTTCATCAAATCGCTCGGCACCTACGAGTGGGAGGAGCAGACGGCGTCCAACGGCCGCAAGGAGATCCGTTTCCGGCTGAAGGATTACATGACGCCGTTCGTCTGACAACTGTCCGGGGCCGGGACTGACGGGGCGGCAATAACAATAACTGCCCGGATCCCGGGTTTCCCGCCGGCGCAAAGCCGCGAAGGATAAAGGAAGGTTCAATTATGAAATTTACAAAAATGCATGGGACCGGAAATGATTATGTATATGTGAACTGCTTTGAAGAAAAGATTTTTGAGCCTTCAAAGCTATCTGTAAAAATCAGCGACCGCCACAAGGGCATCGGCTCTGACGGCCTGATCCTGATTTGCCCGTCGGATAAGGCGGACTGCCGCATGGAGATGTACAACGCGGACGGTTCCCGAGGACAGATGTGCGGCAACGGCATCCGCTGTGTGGCGAAGTATGTCTACGACAACGGGATCGTTCCAAAGACACATATGAGCGTTGAGACCGATGCCGGGATCAAGCAGCTCGATCTCACGATCGTCAATGATAAATGCAAAAAAGTCAAAGTAAATATGGGAGCGGCGGAGCTTGTGGCGAAAAAGGTTCCGGTGATCTCAAAGAACAAGATCGCGATGCACGATCCGATCGAGGTCGCCGGTGACAGCTATGTCTATACGGCGGTTTCCATGGGAAATCCGCACGCCGTTCTTTTTCTGGATAACAACCCGGCGCTTGGAAAATACAGCCGCAATCCGAAGGAAAATGAAAAGACAGGGCTTTCTGATCTGAAGGATCTGAAGATTGAGGACATCGGCCCTCTCTTTGAGAATCATCCGAATTTCCCGGAGAGGATCAACACCGAATTTATCAAAGTTCTTTCTGACGATACGATCGAGATGCGCGTCTGGGAGCGCGGCTCCGGTGAGACGCAGGCCTGCGGGACCGGCGCCTGTGCGGCAGCCGTGGCGGCGATTCTGAACGACAAGGTCAGCCGCGACAAACCGATCACTGTAAAGCTGCTCGGCGGAGATCTTATTATCAGATGGGATGAAAAACAGAACCAGGTCTACATGACAGGCCCGGCAGTCACCGTATTTACGGGCGAGATCGACGTCACAGAGCCGATCGACTGAATAAATTAATTTGCGGATAAAATTTCTTAATAGAATGTTCAGAATCCAATTGTGGAGTATATTTCGGCTGACTGAGGTTAGAAAATTAACCTGTCAGCCGTTTTTTGAATGGCGATTTTCTGCGTGGTCAGTTAGTAAAGGAGCCCGGTTGTTTACTAACGGCTGCATAATTAGTAGCGGTCCAGAAAACTGTGGCGCACGCCGTCCTGATCCTTGTATCCGGTGACGGCGTTGAGACAGATGTTGTCCATGCTCCGGAAGATGTTGCCTTCGACAGAAGGCGTCGTCTTTTTGATCTGGGCGATGAGATTTCTCGCCTCGACACGCTTTGAGATTTCGTGTTCCTGGTCTTCAACCGAAAGAGAATCTGTAAAATGGCAGGCACAGCGGATGAAATGAAGTCCGTTGGTGTCTCGCCATTTTTTTATGTCTGCCTCGCGGACGAGATAGAGAGGGCGGATCAGCTCCATGCCCTTGAAATTTGTGCTGTGGAGCTTCGGCATCATCGTCTGCACCTGTCCGCTGTAGAGGATGCTCATCAGCGTCGTCTCGATCACGTCGTCATAGTGGTGGCCGAGCGCGATCTTGTTGCAGCCGAGATCCTGCGCCTGCCGGTACAGGTAGCCGCGGCGCATGCGGGCGCAGATATAGCAGGGAGACGTCGGGATGTGGTCGACGGCGTCAAAAATCCGCGACTGGAAGATCTTCAGAGGAACGCCGAGGATCGCGGCGTTTGTCTCGATCATCCCGCGCGTCGTCTCGCTGTAGCCGGGGTCCATGCAGACATACTCCACCTCGAAGGGTATCTTGTTTCTTCTCTTGAGTTCCCTGAAGCACATGGCCATCAGCATCGAGTCCTTGCCGCCGGAAATGCAGCAGGCGATCTTGTCACCCGGCTGGATCAGCTCATAGTCGACAATGGCTTTCACAAATTTTCCCATGATCTCGTGTTTGAAACGCTTGCGCAGCGATTTTTCCGCGCGTTCACGGCGGTCCTCGTCGCCGATCTCTTTCTTCATGCCCTGCAGAAGCCAGTTGCCATAGCCGCCGTCGAGCAGACGGACGTCATATCCCTTTGCGGCGAGCTTCTCCGCGGGTTCGCGGGAGAGAAGGCCCGACATGCAGAACACAACGAGCGTTCTGCCGGACAGATGGTATGCCTCCGGGTCAAAATCCTCCGCCAGGAGCTCCTTTCTTGCAATGCGCATCGCTCCGGGGATGGTCCCGCCGGCAAAATCCTCTTCATTGCGCACATCAATAAGCGTGCAGCTGTCGGGCTGCGTATCAAGCATAATATTTAATTCATCGGGAGAAATTATCTGCAGCGACATTGTGCTTCCTCACTTTCTATCTTTAACTCCCCGATTATACTGAACCTTCGTGGGCATTGCAATCTGAGCGCATCAGAAGGGGGAATCAAGCCAAGTGATAGGCTGGTGGGTGCTATACTCTTTTCGGTGAGCGCATCGGATGGATGAAACTTGATTACTTGATGCGCCGGCTGAGGGACAACCAACCGATTGAGCGCATCAGAAGGGGGAATCAAGCCAGGTGATAGGCCGGTGGGCGCTATACTCTCTTCGGTGAGCGCATCGGATGGGTGAATCTTGATTACTTGATGCGCCGGCTGAGGGGGCAACCACCCGAATGAGCGCATCAGAAGGGCGAATCAAGCCAGGTGATAGGCTGGTGGAAGCCATACCCTTTTCGGTGAGCGCATCGGAAGTGGGAAATGAAGAAAGATGATGCGCTGGCTGGAACCGTACCCTTTTCGGTGGGCGCATCGGATGGATGAATCTTGATTACTTGATGCGCCAGCTGAGGAGACGACCACCCGACTGAGCGCATCAGAAGGGGGAATCAAGCAAGATGATGCGCTGGCGGGAACCGTGACCTTTTCGGTGAGCGCATCGGATGGATGAATCTTGATTACTTGATGCGCCGGCTGAGGGGACAACCACCCGACTGAGCGCATCAGAAAGGAGAATCAAGCCAGATGATAGGCCGGTGGGCGCTATACTCTTTTCGGTGGGCGCATCAGTTGGATGAATCTTGATTACTTGATGCGCCAGCTGAGGGACAACCAACCGATTAAGCGCATCAGAAGGGGGAATCAAGCAAGGTGATGGGACGGCGAGAGCCGTACCCTTTTCGGTGAGCGCATCGGAAGTGGGAAATGAAGCAAGATGATGCGCTGGCGAACGCCAGTAAAAGCGTCCGAAAGGGGTTGTCACCCGGAAAGTCGGATGTTAGGATGGTAAGGTGTTACTTTTGTGTTAGAGAGACGTTGAAACTTAGAAATATAAAATAATACGAGGTGAAGTGTATGGAACAGGATATCACAGCATCCTATGATATCATCATTGTCGGCGGAGGTATTGCGGGGCTCACGGCAGCCATCTACGCGGCGCGCGCGGGCGATAAGACGCTCGTTCTTGAGGCGAAGACCTGCGGCGGTCAGATCGTTGTCTCCCCGGAAGTTGGAAATTATCCCGGCATCGAAAAGATTTCCGGGTTTGAACTGGCGCAGGCGCTGCAGAAGCAGGCGACAGATCTCGGGGCGGAGATTAAACTCGAGAGAGTCCGCTCAATCGAGAACGGCGTGGAAAAAATCGCCGTTACCCGCCGTCACCGTTATGCGGCGAAGGCAGTGGTCCTCGCGACAGGAGCCGTCAACCGCCCGCTCGGTCTGAACCGTGAGAACGAGCTCACCGGCAGCGGCGTTTCCTATTGCGCGGTCTGCGACGGGGCATTTTTCAAAGGTCAGGACGTGGCTGTCAACGGCGGAGGAAATACCGCTCTTGATGACGCAGAGTATCTTGCAGGCATCTGCAATAAGGTGTACCTGATCCACCGCCGCAACGAATTCCGCGGAAATGTGGCAACGGCAGACCGTCTCCGGACAAAAGAAAATGTCGAGTTTGTCCTCAACAGCAATGTGACAGCGCTGGAGGGAAGTCCGAAGCTCACAGGCGTCGAGGTGACGGACAAGATCACCGGACAGAAGCGCGTTCTGCCCGTGAGCGCCCTTTTTATCGCCATCGGCCAGATCCCGCAGAACGACGCGTTCGCGGACATCGCTGACCTCACAGAGGCCGGATGGTTCGCTTCCGGAGAAGACTGCAGGACAAAGACGGCGGGGATTTTTGTCGCCGGCGACTGCAGAAACAAGAAAGTGCGTCAGCTCACAACAGCGGCATCCGACGGAGCCATTGCAGCGCTCGCCGCACACGAATATATCCGGGATCAGCTTGCAGTGACAGGAAAGGCAGATGAGAACTGATGAAGACAGTAGCCATTGTTGCATTCATCGCCATGTATGTGCTCATGACGATGTTTATGAAAAAAAGAGTGTGGATCGTCCTGGCGACGGCGGCATTTTTTATCATCACCGGCATTATTTCACCTTCTTCGATCCTCTCTTCGATCAACTGGAACGTCATCCTGATGATCACAGGAACCATGGTGCTTGTCGACTATTTCATCGCGTCAAAGATGCCGAACCGGATCGCGGATATGCTGCTCGATAAGGCGCCGAACGTCATGTGGGTGACCATTTACATGTCCCTTTTTGCAGGCATTATTTCCGCCTTTATTGATAACGTGGCGACGGTTCTCATGGTCGCTCCGGTAGGCCTCGCGATTTGTAAGAAATTAAAAATCTCTCCGGTCCCGATGATCCTTTCCATCGCGGTCTCGAGCAACCTTCAGGGTGCGGCGACACTCGTCGGCGACACGACCTCGATCATGCTCGGTGCCTACGCGAACATGGACTTCACGGATTTCTTCTGGATGGCCGGACGTCCGGGAATCTTCTTTGCCGTAGAGCTCGGTGCTCTGGCGACGGTTCCCGTTATGATGTTCCTCTTCAGGAAAGAAAAACAGCCGGTGAAGGCCACTGGCGTGACGAAGGTTACGGATTATATTCCGACGATCCTTCTTGTCGGCATGGTCGTGGCCCTCATCACGGTGTCCTTCAATAAGGACAAGCCCGAGCTCACGAACGGCGTTATCTGCTGCATCTGCGCGGCGCTCATGGTACTGCTCGACATCTCCAGGACAGGAAGCACAAAGGAGACGAAGCACGCCCTGAAGAGCATCGATTTTGAGACCATTTTCCTGCTGATCGGACTGTTCATCGTCATCGGCGGTGTCACCGAGATAGGAATTATCGACGACCTCGCGAACTGGATCGCGAGCGTAGGAGGGGACAACCTGTTCGTTCTCTACTCGATCATCGTCTGGGGTTCTGTTGCTATCTCCGCTTTCATCGACAACATCCCTTACGTGGCGACCATGCTCCCGGTCATCTCCGGAATCGCAGCCACATTAAAAATCTCGCCTTATGTCCTTTACTTCGGCCTTCTGACTGGAGCGACACTCGGCGGAAACCTCACACCGATCGGCGCCTCGGCCAATATTACGGCAACCGGACTTCTGAAGAAACAGGGCTACGACGTCAGCTTCAAGGACTTCATGCGCATCGGCGCACCGTTCACGCTTGTCGCTGTCACTGTCGGATACCTGTTCATCTGGTTCGTATGGCACAGCGCATAATCAGAGCCGGAAAACCGGTTCGTATGGCACAGCGCATAATCAGAGCCGGAAAACTGGTTCGTATGGCACAGCGCATAATCAGAGCCGGAAAACCGGTCCGTATGGCATAGAAAATAAAGTAAGCTGTAAAACAGTTTGGCAATCACAATTATAAGAGAGAATCCCACTTGTCCACATAAAAGGACGGGCGGGATTCTCTTTTTAAAAATGCTTGACATAGAGAGATAAAGTGATAATATTGTGTTAGCACTCAATTATATCGAGTGCTAACACGACGAATTGAATGAGCAGACATTTCGCGACCGCGATTTTTCAGAGGCGGGACGGATGTCTGCTCTATCGGCAACTGTCAAGGTTTTGCCAGGGATTTTTAATAAGGGAGGTAAATGCAGATATGGAGCAGCAGTATCTGATCATACCCACATACGACACGGTCATCCTGCCGGATGTGGATTATCAGCTGAATATTCACGGACTTTCATCCGAAGAGATCAGCCGGATCAAAATTGATAACAACAAAGCGATCCTTCTCCCGATGAAGGAGATGAAGGACCGCGACCAGCTCACCATTAACGACTTTTTCGGTCTCGGCGTTCTGGCGGATATCCTTGAGGTCGAGGATACGCCGCAGGGCACAAGGGTACACGCGCAGACGCGCGAAAAAATCCTCGTCACGGAGATCAGCAACAACGGTGCTATTATCGACGGCGGCTTCGAGGTACACGAAGAGTACTCCGACATCACGGTCAAAGGTGAGCAGGAGCTTCTCGACAGCCTGAAGAAGACGGCGGGCGAGTCCACCCAGTATTTCCAGGGCGGCGAGATGGCGAAGACCTACATCGACAACATCAAGAGCATCAATGAGTTCGGCGCAATGTTTGGCCAGTTCCTCGACCTGTCGAACGAAGAAAAGTACCATCTGCTCGAGACAGACTCGCTGAAAGAGAGAGGTCTTATGCTGAAGGACGCGCTGATGCGTTTCCTCGGCACGATCGAGATGCAGGCAGATCTCAACAACAAGTACAATGACACAGAGGGCGCTTCGTATAAGAGAGCCGCGATTCAGAAGCAGATCGGTCTTCTGCAGGAAGCTCTGGACGACATGGATTCTGAGTCTGCTTCTGTTGAAGATAGCTACAAGAAAAAAATCGAGGCTTCAGGTATGCCCGAGGAGTGCCGCAAGGAGGTTGACCGTGTTCTCAAGAGATACATGGAATCTCAGCCGAACGACCCCGAGCGCAACTCGATGGAGAACTACCTTGATTTTGTCACCGAGCTGAAGTGGAAACCGGATGAGCTTCCGGACATTGACCTCGATCACGCAAAGAAGATCCTGGACAAGGATCACTACGGCCTTGAAAAGGTGAAGGAGCGTATCCTTCAGCAGATCGCCGTCATGAAGCTCAAGAACAAAAATACAGGAACCATCCTGCTTCTCGTAGGCGCACCCGGCACCGGCAAGACCTCGCTCGGCAAGAGCGTGGCTGAGGCACTCGGAAGAAAATATGTGCGTATCAGTCTCGGCGGCATCCGCGATGAGGCAGAGATCAGAGGCCACAGAAGAACATACGTCGGAGCAATGCCCGGCCGTATCATGGACGGCATCAAGCGCTCCGGAGCCATGAACCCGGTTGTCGTGCTCGATGAGGTCGACAAAATCACGCAGGGCGGTTTCGAGGGCGATCCTTCATCCGCACTTCTCGAGGTACTCGATCCTGAGCAGAACAATACTTTCGTCGATCACTACATGAACATTCCGTATGATCTGTCGAATGTGTTCTTCATCTGCACGGCGAATGACGCATCGACGATCCCGCAACCTCTGCTTGACCGTATGGAGGTCATCCAGCTGCCTGGCTACTCGCCGATCGAGAAGGAGCAGATCGCCAAGAGACATCTGCTTCCGCGCGCAATGAAAGACGCTGGTATCGACAAGAAGAACCTGAAGGTCAGCATCGGCGCGATCCGCAAGATCGTTTCCGAATACACCATGGAGGCCGGAGTCCGCGGTCTGAAGAAACAGCTCGATGTTCTCTGCCGTCATGCGGCAGCAGATATCGTCCGCGAGATGGAAGGCGACAACAAGAAGAAAAATAAGAAGGCGGCCGCTGAGGGCGAAGGCGCAGAGACCAAGGTTGCCGGCGGAACGAAGGACAAGATTGTCCGCACGCTTCCGGATGGCACGATCCAGCTTGTCGTCACAGAGGACAACCTGTCGAAGTATCTCGGCAACCATATCATCACACACGACCGTGTTCAGAAGAAGAATCCTGCCGGCATCGTGACAGGACTTGCATGGACGCAGGCAGGCGGCGAGATCCTTTTCATTGAGTCGACGGCTATGAAGGGCAACGGACAGATCCAGCTTACCGGACAGCTCGGCGATGTCATGAAGGAATCAGCGTCGATCGCGTACTCTCTGCTGAAGTCGTACTACATCAATGATGATACGATGAACTTCGATGACAAGAACATCCACATCCACGTACCGGAAGGCGCGGTTCCGAAGGATGGACCGTCCGCCGGCGTGACGATGTTCACAGCACTCACGTCTCTGGTGACAGGAATTCCTGCGCCGGCAGATCTGGCTATGACTGGTGAGATTTCTCTCCGAGGCCAGGTCCTTCCGATCGGCGGTCTTCCAGAGAAGCTGATGGCCGCAGAGCGCGCAGGCGTCAAGAAGGTTCTCATCCCGAAGGACAACGTGCGCGACCTCGATGATGTGGCAGAAGAGGTTCTGAAGCATCTCACGATCGTACCGGTCGAGAATGTCCGTGAGGTCATCCGCGAGGCGCTCGGCATCGAACTGCCAAAGAATACGCATCCTGACTTCCATGAGAAAAAAGAAAGTAAGGACAAGAAAGAGAAAAAAGAAGACTGATCTATGAAGATCGTCTGATGAATGATTCATGATTAAAGATTAATGAGGACTGCCGGCGGTGGCTTTCTTGCCACCCTGGCAGTCCTTTTTTACATCAATTTATCAAGATTATGAAGAATGATGCGCCCGCCAGGAGAAATCTGGCTCAGAGTTGCCTGTTTTCCGCCTGTGATGTATAAAGAGGGTATGGAAATCAAGGTAATTGCGCGCATCCGCACGGATTTCCCGACAAAATTCGGGATACCAAGACAGAGCGGACTTGCGGAAACAAAAGCAGAAATTATTTTTGAGCCCGGGTACGCTTCGGAAGATGCTGTGCGCGGGCTCGAAGGCTACTCATACATCTGGCTCATCTGGGAATTTTCCAAGAGTGTCGGCAGGCACTGGCATCCGACCGTGCGCCCGCCACGTCTCGGGGGCAATACCAGAGTTGGCGTATTCGCGACACGTTCCCCATTCCGGCCGAATCCGATAGGCCTGTCATCCGTAAAGCTTGACAGGATTGAAATGCGCAGGGGCGTCGGCCCTGTATTGCATGTAACAGGAGCCGATCTCATGGACGGGACACCGATCTATGACATCAAGCCCTACCTTCCCTACGCTGACAGCCACCCGGAAGCAAAAGCAGGATTTACCGACGTGGTACCAAGAAAAATCCTGAGGGTTGTGTACCTGCCTGAAACTGGTGGCTTCGCGCCGGAGTACGACAGAGGGAAAGCCGGTTTCACAGAGAAGCAGGCCGCAGGTACGACAGGTTTCACGGCTGAGCAGGTTGCAGCGACGACTGGTCTCACGCCTGAGCAGGTCACGGAGCTGACGCAGATCCTGGCGCAGGATCCTCGGCCTTCGTATCAGACAGATCCCGGCAGAATTTACGGCATGGAATTTGCCGGATATGAAGTCAGATTTAAGGTTGAAGATGAGATACTTACCGTGGTGGAGATACGGCTCAGGTCAGAGTGACGAATCTGTCAGAAATATAGTACTGGTCAGAATACGCTTCCGTTCGGTATATAACAACGGTGAAGAATGGGCGTAAGAATGGGCATTTTGGGGCGTTTTTACGCGCCGGAAGCCGGCCGTGTTTTCAGAAAGGCCCATGTCTGCTATAATACTCAAATCTGTATCTGGTACCATATCGGGGAAAATAGGAGTTTGCTAACTACATGATCAAAGAAGAAACATCAGATATCCGGGAGGAGGCGCCGGCGACGCCTCAGGAAAAAAATGACACTCCGCTGACACCGGAGGAGCGCGCTCACCTGGAACAGGAAAAAGATCGTCTCCAGCAGGCGCAGTCGGATTGTTCGATGAAGATTGGGAAGGCAGAGTTCATGTCGTCGCTGATGAAGGGAGTGACTGTGCTTGGACTTGTCCTTCTGATCCTCAGTGTGACACTCAGCTTTTTCATCCAGAATTTCATCTGGTTTGGAATTGTCTTCGCCATCATCACAGTCGTCTGCTTTATCATCCACAGAAGGAAGCTGAAAGCATCAAGGCTGCTCCGCAGACAGAAAGTAGAGTTGAGAGAAGAGTTTTCTGTAGTATGTGACAGGCTTGACGGCCGGGAGCACACGACAGCATAGTTGTAAAAATCATTTTATGATCCGCCGGAATTTTTCGGCGGTGTTTGTTGTCGCGATAAGAGGCACGAGCAAACAATTTCAGGGGAGAATTATTTTATTATGAGTAAGAAGTACGATGATGATT
Source organism: Eubacteriales bacterium (assembly GCA_036453165.1). GTDB lineage: Bacteria > Bacillota > Clostridia > Lachnospirales > Lachnospiraceae > Bilifractor. Next base: position 273,893 of record JAZHVR010000001.1, read on the forward strand.
CTTCGGATGATATCCGGGTTTCGGATTATGATCCGCGGTATGAGAACCGCCAGAATTATCAGAATGCGCAGCAGAATCAGAATCTGAACTATTACCAGCGTATGCAGCAGGGGCAGAGCAGTAACAATAATGCGCAGAATAATAATCGCCAGTACAATAACAGTCAGTACAACAACGGCCAGTACAACAATGGTCAGTACAATGGCCAGTACGGCAACGGCTCATATTATGACGACCGCGAGTTTGATGATGACGATGACGACGATTATGATATCGGCGACACCTATGATTTTGGCCGCCCGCACAAGAAAAAGAAGCGCAAAAACAGCGATTATGACGACTACGACCGCCGGGAAAGCGGCAGACGCAATAATCGCAATGACTATTACGGCCGGGATGATGACTACGACCGGAAGCGCCGCCGGAAAAAGAGAAAAAAACGCCATCCGGTGCTGCGATTTTTCCGTAATCTGCTGATCATTATTCTGATCATTGCGGCGGTCGGGGCACTTCTGCTTCACCTGGCGTACAACAAGATGACGCGTGTGGATCCGGTCGCTGACACGACAGTAGATGAGGCGACAGAGGAAGCCGGCTACACGGCTTACAGCGAGAGCGGGGTCATGAATATTCTTCTCATCGGAACTGATGAGCGCTCCGACAGCACGGATGACAGCAGTGCGCGGACGGACTCCATGATGATCTGCAGTCTGAATAAAAATACCGGAACAATCACGCTTGTTTCTCTTATGCGTGATATGTATGTAGAAATCGCCGGCGGCTATGGTGAAGACCGTCTGAATGCAGCCTATGAATACGGCGGTTTTGAGACGCTCGACGAGACCGTGCAGGAGCGCTTCGGCATCGACATCGATGGAAATGCGCTCGTTGATTTTGAAGGCTTTCTGACAGCACTCACAGCGGTGGGAAATCTGACTCTGACGCTGACCCAGGAAGAGGCGGATTACCTTAATGCGAATCCGGGACTCGGGTCTTCCGATGACACGGTGGAAGGGGTCACGTGGAATCTCGTGGCCGGCGAAAACGAGATGACGCCTGAGCAGGTTCTCGCTTACAGCCGCACGCGTTATGTCGGAAATTCCGACTGGGACCGCACGACGCGTCAGCGGAACGTGATCGAGGCGGTTATCACCAAGATAAAATCAAATCCTTTACTGGGAATTAAAGTCATAAATGAAGCACTGCCGTGCATTACGACAGATATGTCCGACTCCTATCTGACGCGCGCGATAATCTATGCGCTGCTCTGCGGTACCGATAATATGGAATCGCAGCTGATCCCAAGTGAGGGACAGTATTCGTCTGAAACGACAGACTCGGGCGCATCTGTTCTCGTGCCGGATCTGGACGCATGCCATGAGGCACTTCTCGAGTACCTTTACGGAGAAGGTACGACAGACGATTACAGCTCTGACGGCACAGCTGATCAGACCAGCGATCAGAGCAGCTCGGACGGAAGTACGAGCATAATAGACTGGTTTACAAGTCTCTTCAGCAGTTCTGACAGCTCGACGGATACAACCACGGACACCACGACTGATACGACTACGGATACTACGACCGATACGGGCACGGACACCACGACCGATACAGGTACGGATGACAGTACAACCACGGACGGCACAGATAGCGGGACCGACGATTCTATGATCGATCCGACGACGGGAGAAGTCTGGGCCGATCTTGACGGCGACGGGCAGCCTGATGTCGACATGGATCACGACGGATATCCCGATTCCTGGGGCGATACCTGGTGATCCTGAGACCTGAGATAAGTACAATACTGACCAATACCGATGAGATCTGAATGGCTGTCATGGTGACTGGGAAGCTCTGTGGCCCCCGGTTCTATGCGGCCGGGGGATCCATGTAATAAAGAAAGGGGGAGGAGATATTGAAGCTGTTGTGGCAGCTCTATGCGGCGTGGTTCCGCATGGGACTTTTCACATTCGGCGGCGGCTATGCGATGCTGCCGATGATCCAGAAAGAGGTCATTGAAAGGTATCATTGGGCGACTGAGGAGGAAATCCTCAATTATTACGCGATCGGACAGTGTACGCCCGGGGTTATCGCCGTCAACACTGCGACCTTTGTCGGCTATAAGGTGGACGGCGTCAAGGGCGGCATTGTCGCCACGCTCGGCGTCATCACGCCTTCACTTTTCATCATCTGGGCAATATCAGCGCTGATCACGAACTTTTCTGGGCTGGCTGTGGTGCAGCATGCACTCGCGGGGATTCGCGTGGCCGTCTGCGTGCTGATGTTTGTATCGATCGAAAAGCTCATTAAGAGCGGACTGAAGAATATGCCCTCCTGGATCATCTTTGCCGTGGCTTTCATTCTGTCCTACTTTACAAAAATCTCTACTGTCCTTCTCGTCATCATGGCCGGCGCAGCGGGCTGCGCGATCTATGCTATTCAGATGAAGAAGGGTAAACTGCAGGAATCTGCAGCTGACGCCTCAAAGACTGGCCAGGCATCCGAGAGCAGCGCGGCCGCAGAGAAGAAAGCGAATGAAAACAGTGAATCTGCAGAGAATAATCGTGAGAAAGAAGGTGACCATAAGTGAGCACCTTCTTTCTCATGTGCTGGGAGTTTTTCAAGACCGGACTTTTTGCGGTCGGCGGCGGTCTGGCGACGATCCCGTTCCTGAAGGAAATGTCCTACAGGTACGGGTGGTTTTCCATCTCAGACCTGACGACGATGATCGCTGTCTCTGAGTCGACGCCGGGTCCGATGGGCATCAACATGGCGACCTACGTCGGCAACTCGATGTATGGCTTCTGGGGCGGCGTCGCCGCGACGCTCTCCCTCGCTGCGCCCTCGGTAATTGTCATTCTTATTGTGGCGAAGATGCTCGAGGCGTTCCAGAATTCAAAAGTGGTGAAAGGCGTTTTCACAGGACTCCGCCCGGCCGTAGTCGGCTTCATTCTGGCGGCGGTTATCGACATCTACCTGACGTCACTTTTCAGCTACAGCACGTTCAAAGAGACGGGGAGCATCGCCGACCTGTTCAACTGGACGGCGATCATCATGTTTGGCGTGCTGCTGGCGTTTTACAAAAAATTTCCCAAGATCCACCCGATCTGGATCATTCTGATTTCGGCCGTCGCCGGGATCGTGCTGAAGCTGTGACGGGCGGACGCAAAAGAAAGCTGTGAAGGATATGAGCGATTTTGATGTGCAGAAACGTTTTGACAGCTGGAAAAAATCACTTCCGCAGGATGATCCTCTCCGCGCTGAACTCGATGCGGCTGCTGGTCATCCGGAGGAGATAAAAGACAGATTTTACCAGGAAATGACTTTTGGGACGGCAGGCCTCCGGGGGATTGTCCGCGCCGGAACGAACGGCATGAACTATTACACCGTCGGCCGGGCGACGAGGGGCATCGCGTCCTACATCAGGAAAAATGGCAGCGAAGCCATGGAAAAGGGCGTGCTCATTGCCCATGATCCGCGCCATTTTTCCAAAGAATTTTCGGAGCTCGCTGCGGATATTTTTGCCGAGAACGGGATCCGTGTCTATACCTTCGACGGCATGCGGCCGACGCCGGAGCTTGCCTGCCTCATCCGGCAGCTTCACACCGTTTCGGGCGTAAATATCACGGCCTCCCACAATCCGCCGCAGTACAACGGGTACAAGGTCTATTGGGAGGACGGCTGCCAGGTTTCGGGCGAAGTCGCAGACGGCATGCAGCAGGAGATCAGCCGTTTTCCTTATTTTCCGTTTTCATTTTCATGTCGGACTGTCTCATACTCATGTGAGCCAGGGGATGGCGGCGATGCTGATAATGCCTTTGCTGAATCTGCGAAAGGTCATGCTGACGGGGATTCCGAGCACGGACAAGATGAATCTGCAGGGATTTCTCTCACCGCAGACATCATCCATGAGCGCTACGCGTCGCTTGTCGCGTCCGGTCAAATCAAAATTCTTGATTCTTCTTACGACCGCCTTTATCTCGATATGGTTGAGTCGCTGGCGATTCATGACGGCGATGATCTGGATAAAACGATCCCGTTTGTCTACACGCCGCTGAACGGCGCCGGATCAATCCCGTTTCAGAAGATGATGAAAGAGCGCGGCTTCACGAACGGCTTCGTTGTGCCCGAGCAGGCGGAGCCTGATCCCGATTTTTCCACGGTCGGATATCCGAATCCTGAGGATCCGAAGGCTTTTGCGCTCGCGGAAAAGTACGGGCAGGAGAGAGGCGCGGAGCTGCTTCTCGCCACAGATCCCGATTCCGACCGCTTTGCAATTGAGGTCCGGCGCGGGGACGGGAAGTACATTCCGCTTAACGGCAACCAGACGGGTTACCTTCTGGTGAATTATCTGCTCGAGGGCCGCGCGGCAGCGGGAACTTTGCCGGAGAAAGGAGCGATGGTGAAATCCATCGTAACGAGTTCTCTTTCGACCGAGATTGCCGCGGCCTTCGGCGTGAAAATGTTTGAGAGCCTGACAGGCTTCAAAAACATCTGCGGCCGCATCGATGAGATCCGTTCGAAGGGATACACTTATCTCTTCGGCTATGAAGAATCGGTCGGTTACGCGGCGCATCCGGAGATCCGCGACAAAGATGGCATCTCCGCGGGCATGCTGGTGACTGAGGCGGCTGCCTACTACCGGAAACAGGGAAAGACCCTGTGGCAGGAACTGCAGGAAATCTACCGGAAATACGGCTATTATTCCGAGATTGAGACAAACATTGTCCTGGAGGGCCAGGAAGGCAAAGCAAGGATCGCGCGGATGATGGATGCCGTGCGGAAGACGGCCGCACGTATGGAATCTGTGTTAAATGAAGCCGGGACCTGCCGGAGTGCGAATAACGTAAAGCCGGCGGCTGGAAGCTGCCAGAACGCGAATGACGTAAAGCCGGTGGCTGGAAGCTGTCAGAGCTCGAATGACGTAAAGCCGGCGGCTGGGAGCTGTCAGAGCGCGAATGACGTAAAGCCGGCGGCTGGGAATTGTCGGGGTACGGAAGAAGATATCACAAGCATAGGTGGATATGAAGTGGCGCACGCGATCGACTTTGCCGGTGGATATGCCGGGACAGATCCGGACGGAGCGGACAGAATTCCGCCGCAGAACGCGTTGAAATTTATTCTTGATGACGGAAGCTGGTTCGCGATCAGACCGTCGGGCACTGAGCCGAAAATCAAATTCTATTTCTACGCAAAAGGAGTTTCGGAAGAGGAAGCCCGGGAGAAGAATCAGAAGATCAGTGACGATGTGCTTGCTTTTGTGAGGAAGGTTTCATGACATTCTTCCGCTGGGCGCATCAACCTTCCCAATCTGGCCAATTTGATGCGTCCGTTCTCCCAGAGACGTTCGGTTCGGGCACATCAAATCTTGAATAATTGACTGGGAGATGCGCCGACAGGGCCGACAGTTTCCTGCACGGGCGCATCAGAAGCAGGAAATCAAGCTTGATGATGCGCCGATGAAAGCCGTAAGCTCTTCGCTGGGCGCATCACATTCAGGAATCTTGATTAAATGATGCGTTGGCAGGACCGACAGCTCAGTGGCTGGGCGCATCAACCCTCCCAATTTGGCCAACTTGATGCGTCTGCTCTCCCAGAGACGTTCGGTTCGGGCACATCAAATCTTGAATAATTGACTGGGAGATGCGCCGACAGGGCCGACAGTTTCCTGCACGGGCGCATCAGAAGCAGGAAATCAAGCTTGATGATGTGCCGGTGGAATCCGTAAGATCTTCGCTGGGCGCATCACATTCAGAAATCTTGATTAGGTAATGCGCCAGCGGGAGCCATAAGCACAATAATCCGCTTCGCAAAAGCACATCACTAATAATATTTATGGTTTTGATTAGGAGAATCTCATGATCTATATAGGCAATCATATTTCTACTTCAGGCGGCTATGAGGCGATGGGCCATAACGAGGACAAGCTCGGCGGCACCACGTTTGCCTTCTTCACGCGCAATCCCCGCGGCGGGCAGTCGAAAGACGTGCCGCAGGAGGATATGGACAACCTTCAGAAATTTCTACAGGAAAAGGGCTGGGGAAAGCTTGTCGCGCACGCGCCCTACACCATGAATCTCTGCAGTGGAAAAGAATCCGTCCGGGAGTTCGCCAAAAATGTTTTTCAGGAAGACCTCGCAAAAATGGAGCGCCTGCCGGGTCATTATTTCAATTTTCACCCGGGCTCTCACGTCGGACAGGGCGCGGAGAAGGGGATCGGGATAATTTCGGACGTCCTCAATGAAAGCATGAAGCCGGATCAGAAGACGACCGTCCTTCTCGAGACCATGGCCGGAAAAGGTTCGGAGATCGGCCGGACCTTTGAGGAGCTGCGCGAAATCATCGACCGCGTGAAGCCGGAGCTTCAGCCGCGCCTGGGCGTCTGCTTTGACACCTGCCACGTGTGGGACGGCGGATACGATATCGTGAATGATCTTGATGGTGTTCTTCAGAAATTTGATGATGTGATCGGCCTCGACAGACTCTGCGCGGTTCATCTGAACGACAGCAAGAATCCGCTCGGAGCGCACAAGGACAGGCATGAAAAGCTGGGCCTCGGCTGTATCGGCAAGCCCGCGCTCGCGCGTGTCATCCAGCATCCGGCGCTGCAGGGCAAGCCATTTATCCTCGAGACCCCGAACGAAGATGAAGGATATATCGAGGAAATCGCCTGGGTCAAGGATCAGATGGTCTGATGGGTTTTGCGGGCAGCGGACAGACATGACCCGCAGCTCTGATGAAGCCTGGGCCTGAAGGGACAGAAAATTCGTTAGTATAATGTCTGAAGGAGCGGACAAATTCGTTTGCATAATGTCTGAAGGAACGGACAAATTCGTTTGTATAATGTATGGAGGAACGGACACAATTCGTCCGGATAACGGAGGGAGGAGAAGGACATGTCGAAGTCAGTAAAAATCAAGCCGACGGAAAAGCTCGGCGACATTAAGGATTTTTTTGACGGATACGATACGGCCGTGTATACGGCAAGCGATGACGGATACGACTATCTTGAGGATGGCGAGTACAGCGTCGAGGTGGACAACCCGACGGGCGAAGATCATCTGATCATCGATATTTTTCACGATGAATTTGAGCTCTGGTACGGCGACTGGAGTGCGATGTATCAGAACACAGAGAGCAGCTACCGGCACATGAAGACCGACATCGAAAATTTCCTCGCCGGCCGCATGTATCTCGCGGTCGTCACGGACGGCGATGAGTGGGTCTGCTCGATCACAATCAACCGCTCCGATGTGGACAAGGGATATCTGAAAAAGCAGGTCGCGGAATATCTTCGCTCAGCGAATGTCGGCGCGTGGATAGACAGAATGAAAGCTGACGGCGCGGAGATCAGCTGCCGCTGGTGGGATTCAAGCCGTGACCAGACCTTGAAGCTGAAACCCGGCGAAATGCGGTAAATAAGCTGCCAGCCAGCAGATTGATGCTGATGAGGCGGCAGGAGAAGCGCAATAGATGGATTATCCGCTGAAAAAAGAGAAGACAACAAATATCAAAATACTTAGTGTGACGCGAATATAGCGAGGAGACGACAGGATGATTTACGAGTATCCTGACTGGGTTGAGACATTCAGGTGCATAGCTGACAAGTGCCCGGATACCTGCTGCGCCGGCTGGGAGGTCGGTGTTGATGAAGACACGAAACAAATCTACGAGACAGCTCCGGAGCCGATCGCTTCGAAGCTTCGCAAGGTCATGCGCACAGATAAAGAAACGGGCGACTGTTATTTTCTTCCTGCGGAGAAGATGCGCTGCCCGTTTCTCAATGAAAAAAATCTCTGCGATATTTATATCCAGCTTGGGCCGGATGCGCTCAGCATGACCTGCGATGAATATCCACGCTACTTCAACGAGATCGGCGATTACCAGCAGATGGACATGAGCCTGTCGTGCATGGAATTCGGGAGGATATTTTTCAACCACGGCGACATGGTGCTGAAGCGTGAAGAGGACGATATCGCCGGGAGGACAGAGGCGGACAATGTGCGTCTTCTCGGGATCCTCGACATGCGCGACGAGATGATCGGCCAGATGCAGACGCTGGACATGACCTGGAAGGGCGCCCTCGCGTCGCTTGAGCGCATCTACGCGCGCGATGCCGAGGCTCTTTTCGAGGAGACGGACGACAAACTCTATTACCTCATGTGCTCGCAGGAAATGCTCGATGCGAAAACAAAAATAGTTTTTGACGGCGTCGGCAGGTACATCCGCGCGCACGGAAGCAGGATGATCGCGGACATAATCCCGAAGAAAAGCGATGAGAAAGAGTTCCGCAAGCTCAGGAAGAAAATCAACGAGGCGGCGGAATCAGGTAAAACAGAAAAAACCGTAAAGACCGCGGATTCAGGAAAGACCGGGGACGAAAAAAATTTTGTCGAGATGGATAACTGGTTCCGCAAGCTGGCAGTGTACTTCATCTTCCGGTATACGCTCGACGTTTACAAAGACCGGGATATTGATTATGAATTCCGCTTTATTAACCGCAGTCTCCGGTTCCTCGAGCTGATGTGCAAAACAAGGATGGAGGAGGAAAACCGCGCGCTGTCCGTGGAGGATATCATCGATATCGCGCACATTTATTCCCGCCAGGTCGAGCACTCAGAGGAGATCGTCGAGGCGCTGAAGAAGTAAGAGTTCATAACTGGAAAATGTGCAATTGTAGTTCGGTGTACAGATTTGAAACAGAGAATATACGCCCCTGACGGGCTGAATTTAAGAAAAGTCAATGACAGCGGCCAGTGTTTCCGATGGAAGGAACTTCCGTCCGGCGAGTGGCTGATCCCGTCGGCCGGCCACATGGTATACGCCAGGCAGACGGCGCCGGACGAGATAGAATTGTCCTGTACAGAGGAAGAATTCCGTGATTTCTGGCGGGCGTATTTTGATCTGGACACGGATTACGGGGAAGCCGTAAAAATGATCGACCCGTCTGACACGTTTCTTCAGTCGGCGGCAGCGGCCGGCCATGGCATCCGCATTCTCAGGCAGGATGCATGGGAAACGCTGATCACTTTTATCATTTCTCAGAGGAAAAATATCCCCGCGATCCGGACGTGCGTCGACAAGCTCTGCCGCGCTGCGGGATATCCGGTTTTTGCTGATCGCGGTGGAAATGAAATTTTTGGCTTCCCGTCGCCGGGAGATATTCTGGCAGCGGACGCCGACGGGCGTCTTGAATCCTGCAGCCTTGGTTATCGTCTCCCGTATATCCGCGAGACGGCGGAGGCAGTTCAGGAGGATAATGGTTGGCAGACTACGTTGTCTGAGATGAGTGATGAAGACCTCCTCGAAAAGCTGATGTCATATAAAGGCGTCGGCGTCAAAGTCGCGAAGTGTGCGATGCTTTTCGGCTTTCACCGTCTGGATCAGTTCCCTGTCGACGTCTGGATCCACCGGGCGCTGGAGCAGGAATATCCTGACGGCTTTGATTTTGAGAGATACAGTCCTTACGGCGGAGTCATTCAGCAGTACATCTTCGCCTATTATCGGGAGATGAATTCGGATAGAGCGGGCGGAGCAGGATCCGGGAAACAGAAGCGTTCAGATAAACTGAACAGTGTGGGATTCAAAGAAAAGCGGAACAGTGTGGGACCCAAAGAAAAACGGAACAGTGCGGGATCCAAAGAAAAGCGGAACAGTGTGGGACCCAAAGAAAAGCTGAATAATGTGGGATCCAGGAAAGAAAGGAAATCGCAGATGAGTGAGAAAAAGCCGGAACCGAAATTTCAGCTGAAACGTCTTGACCGCGAGCTGGCGTATCAGGGCCATCTCTTAAGCTTTTACAGGGACACGGTCGAGCTGCCGGACGGAAAGAAGGAGAAATGGGATTTTATCAGCCATCCGACCGGCGGCGCGTGCGTCGTCGCAGTGCTGCCAGACGGAAAGATTCTCATGGAGCGCCAGTACCGTCCATCTGTCAATTCAGAGACGCTCGAGCTTCCCGCCGGGGCAAAAAGTTCCCCGGATGAGGACCCGAAAAAAACCGCAAAGCGCGAGCTTGAAGAAGAGACAGGATATACCTGCGGAAGGCTGATTTTTCTCGCGGAGGTCTACAGTGCGCCTTCGTGGTGCAATGAGCACACGCACATCTACCTTGCCAGGAACATCCGTCCGGCGCACGGACAGGAGCTCGATGAGGCGGAAGAGATCCGGCTGGAATCCTATACGCTGAAGCAGCTGCTGAAGATGATCCGCAGAGGCGAGATCGTGGACGCGAAGACCGTCGCCGGGATCAACGCCTATGCGGTCTGGCTGGCGGAGCACCGCGGGGATTAACGCCTATGCGGTCTGGCTGGCGGAGCACCGTGAGGATCAACGCCTATGCGGTCTGGCTCGCGGAGCATCGCCGGGATCAACGCCTATGCCGTCTGGCTGGTGGAGCATCGCGGGGATTAACGCCCAGATGTGAAGATTTGCAACCAGGTGTGAAAAAAGGCCGGCGGAATTTCGGATTTGACTGAGACAAAACAGGAGGGGAGATATGGTACCTTACAAAAATATTGTGTTTGATATGGGACGCGTGCTAACGGATTATGACCCGGATGCGGCGACGAGGCAGTTCACGGACGATCCGGCGATCATCCGCGAGGTAAATCTCGTCGTCTATCACTCCGGCGAGTGGAACATGCTTGACGCAGGCCTCATCTCGGAGGAAGAGGCGCTCTATGACATGAAGCGCCACTGCTCGTCCGACGAAGTGCGGCGCGTCGCTGAGCAGAGCTTTCTGCACTGGGACGATTACAATCTGTACCTTCATCCCGGCATGGAAGAGGTCGTGCAGGCCGTCCACGACGCCGGAAAGGGCGTTTACATGCTCTCCAACAACAGCGTCCGCATGGCAAAAAATGACCGCTGGCGCGACTGGACGCCCTGCCCGGATCTGTTCGACGGCGTGCTTATTTCCGCCTGCTATCACACGCTCAAGCCGCAGCATCTCATTTATGAGACCTTCTGCAAGGAGTTCGGGCTGAAGCCGGAGGACTGTTTCTTCATCGACGACCTGAAGCGGAATATTGTCGGAGCAAAAGAATGCGGCATTGACGGCATGGTTTTTGACGGAGATGCGGCCGCACTGAAAAAGAAACTTGTCGGGTGAGCGCCGATTTTTTCGCCGGCCAGTAATTCCATGACGTTCGAAAATGAAGAATTTTTTCGCCGGCCAGCCGATCCCGTCGATTTAATGCGTTGACAAATTCAAGCACCGTAGTTTACAATACTTTACCGTATATTCAGATATTATAGGCACTTTACCGGAGGCATACCATGGCTTTGGAACTTTCGAAAACTTACAGAGACTGCCTGCTGAACGAGATCAGCGAAGCGGACGTAGGAAAAAATCTCCGTCTTGCGGGCTGGGTTGAAAATATCCGTGATCACGGCGGCGTTTCTTTCATTGATCTGCGCGACATGTATGGCGTTGTTCAGGTCGTTCTCAGAGATACATCTCTTCTCGACGGGATCGTCAAGGAAGACTGCATCAGCGTGGAAGGACTTGTTGAGCACCGCGATGAGGATACCTACAATCCCAAAATCCCGACTGGAACGATCGAGCTTGAGGCTCATTCCATCAAGATTCTCGGCAAAGTTTACAAGCCGCTTCCGTTCGAGATCATCACTTCCCACGAGATCCGCGAGGATGTGCGTCTGAAGTATCGTTATCTTGATCTCCGCAACAAGAAAAATCTCGACAAGATCCTTTTCCGTTCGAAGGTGATCGCATTCCTGAGACAGAAGATGCAGGAGATGGGATTTGTTGAGATCCAGACGCCGATCCTCACCTGCTCCTCACCAGAAGGTGCTCGTGACTACATCGTTCCGTCCAGAAAATTCAAGGGAAAATTCTACGCTCTGCCGCAGGCGCCGCAGCAGTTTAAGCAGCTGCTGATGGTATCCGGCATCGACAAATATTTCCAGATCGCACCGTGCTTCCGCGATGAGGATGCCCGTGCGGACCGTTCACCGGGTGAGTTCTACCAGCTCGATTTTGAGATGGCATTTGCCACACAGGAAGATGTCTTCCGCGTCGGCGAGGAAGTTCTCACTGCGACATTCAAAAAATTCGCACCGGAGGGCGCTGTTGTCACTGACGCGCCGTACCCGGTCATCAGCTATCAGCAGGCTATGCTTGAGTTCGGAAGCGACAAGCCGGATCTCCGGAACCCGCTCCGAATCATCGACCTGACGGAGTTCTTCCAGAGATGCACCTTCAAGGGCTTCCTTGGCAAGACTGTCCGCGCGATCCGCGTACCGCAGCGTATGTCCAAGGGATTCCAGGAGAAGCTCCTGAAGTTCGCCCAGTCCATCGGTATGGCTGGCCTCGGATATCTCGAGGTTCTTGAAGACGGCTCCTTTAAGGGACCGATCGACAAGTTCATTCCGAAGGATATGAAGCAGGAGCTGAAGGATCTCGCTCACCTCGAAGTCGGCGATACGATCTATTTCATCGCTGATAAAGAGAAGACCGCATCCCTGTATGCCGGCCAGATCCGCAACGAACTCGGCGAGCGCCTCGGCCTTATCGAGAAAAACTCGTTCCGTTTCTGCTTTGTCAACGACTTCCCGATGTACGAGTACAATCAGGAAGAAAAGAGACTGGATTTCATGCACAATCCTTTCTCCATGCCGAAGGGCGGACTTGAGGCTCTTGAGACGCAGAAGCCGGAAGATGTCATCGCATATCAGTACGATATCGTCTGCAACGGCGTAGAGCTTTCATCCGGCGCCGTGAGAAACCACGATGTCGAGATCATGAAGAAGGCATTTGCAATCGCAGGCTATACAGAAGATGATCTGAAGCAGAAGTTCGGCGCACTTTACAATGCGTTCCAGTACGGAGCACCGCCGCATGCCGGCATGGCTCCTGGAATTGACCGTATGCTCATGCTTTTGCTCGGCGAGGACAACATCCGTGAAGTCATCGCCTTCCCGATGAACGGCAACGCACAGGATCTGATGTGCGGTGCTCCGGGACCTGTAACAGAGATGCAGCTGCGCGAGGCTCATATCAAAGTCAGAGACTGATCGCCCGAGAAAACTATATGAGGGGCAGCTGCGTTTCGCAGCTGTCCCTCTTTCATACTTTGCGCTCGGGCGCATTATTTCCTTTAATCTTGACTTTTAATGTGCTGGAGGGAGCAATTGCTCCTTCTTCGGGCGCATCAAATAAATGAATCTTGATTGGGTAATGCGCCGCCAGAACCAGCAGCCCTGCGCTCGGGCGCATCACATAAATGAATCTTGATTGGGTAATGCGCCGCCAGAACCGGTAGCCCTACGCTCGGGCGCATCAGAAACATGGGATCAAGCAAGATGATGTGCTGGAGGGAGCAATTGCTCCTTCTTCGGGCGCATCACATAAATAAATCTTGATTGGGTAATGCGCCGCCAGAACCAGCAACCCTGTGCCCGGGCGCATCACATAAATGAATCTTGATTAGGTAATGCGCCGCCAGAACCGGCAGCCCTGTGCCTGGGCGCATCAGAAACATGGGATCAAGCAAGATGATGCGCTGGAGGGAGCTGCAAGCTTTCCGCCGGGCGCATCACATAAATAAATCTTGATTGGCTAATGCGCCGCCAGATTCGATAACTTTGTGGTCGGGCGCATCAGAACCAGAGAATCAAGCAAGGTGATGTGCTGGAGGGATCCGCAAGCCTTCCGCCGGGCGCATCAAATAAATGAATCTTGATTGGGTAATGCGCCGCCAGAACCGGCAACCCTGCGCTCGGGCGCATCAGAAACATGGGATCAAGCAAGATGATGCGCTGGAGGGATTCGCAAGCTCTCCGCCGGGCGCATCAAATAAATGAATCTTGATTGGGTAATGTGCCGCCAGAGCTGGCAACCCTACGCTCGGGCGCATCAGAACCGGAGAATCAAGCAAGGTGATGTGCTGGAGGGAACCGCAAGTCTTCCGCCGGGCGCATCAAATAAATGAATCTTGATTGGGTAATGCGCCGCCAGATTCGATAACTTTGTGGTCGGGCGCATCACATAAATGAATCTTGATTGGGTAATGCGCCGCCAGAACCGGTAGCCCTACGCTCGGGCGCATCAGAAACATGGGATCAAGCAAGATGATGTGCTGGAGGGAGCCGCAAGCCTTCCGCCGGGCGCATCAAATAAATGAATCTTGATTGGGTAATGCGCCGCCAGATTCGATAACTTTGTGGTCGGGCGCATCACATAAATGAATCTTGATTAGGTAATGCGCCGCCAGATTCGATAACTTTGTGGTCGGGCGCATCACATAAATGAATCTTGATTGGGTAATGCGCCGCCAGAACCGGTAGCCCTGCGCTCGGGCGCATTAAAACAAGAAAAAAGAGAGAAGAGGTGTGACAAATTATGATGCATGACATTGCTCCGCGGGTGTTCCACAACGAATATCATCCGCATGAGCCTTCAGGAGACGCAACAGCGCTGTTTTACAGCGGCAGCTTTACATTGATCAGGAAAAACGATGACGGAACTTTTCAAACGCCGAAGGTAAAGGATTTTGAGGGCATGGGCGCGTCATTCACGTACCTGTTCAAGATCGACGATGAAGAGTTCTTCCTCGTAGAATATTCCGACGGCCGTTCTCTGGATAAATGCGTTCCGGAGGCGCTGAAAGACGAATACACCTTTGAAAAAAGCTTTTATTTCCGCGCGGCGCAGCCCAGATATCGGGCCTTTGCGGCGATCACCGGCCTTCAGCTCGCCGACTGGTACAAAGGACATCAGATCTGCGGGCAGTGCGGCACCAGGCTTGTAAAGGACGAGAAAGAGCGGATGATGCGCTGTCCGGTCTGCGGGAGGATGTATTATCCGACAATCTGCCCCGGTGTCATCGTGGCTGTGACCCACAAGGGGAAACTCCTCATGAGCAAATATGCCGGCCGCGAATATAAGAATTATGCGCTGATCGCGGGATTTAACGAGAGCGGCGAGAGCATTGAGCAGACCGTCCACCGCGAGGTCATGGAGGAAGTCGGTCTGAAGGTGAAAAATCTCCGCTATTATAAGAGCCAGCCGTGGCCGTTTTCCGACACGCTGCTGTTGGGATTTTTCTGCGAGCTTGACGGAGATGACGAGGCGATAAAGCTTGAAGAGGACGAGCTGGCGGAAGCTGCTTTTTATCCGCCAGAAGAGGTGCCCGACGATCATGAGCACGCCTCACTTACAGCTGAGATGATGACGGTCTTCAAGCAGCATTACGCGAGCCAGTCAGCAAATCAGTCACGGGTGGAACGGGCCTGAAATGCAGACCAAAATAGTCCATAACAGGCGGAATAATTATGGACAGTTCCGAAAATAAGGAATACAATACATATAATTCCATTGAATTTTCAAAATTTACGCCAGGCGGAGGCATCCTGACCGCTGTATTGGGGGATGTTATAGAATAGCGTTTCAGGATGCAGCCGCTGACGCGCAGAGGAGGGATTTTATGAATTATATGGAAAAAATGGAAAAACGCCAGTCAACGCGTGAATTCCGCAAAAAAGAGCTCAATGACGATCAGAAGGAACAGATCCGGAAAGCCTTTTTAAAGACAAAACGGCTTGATCCGGATATTGATGTAGAGATGCTGATCGCGGATGGCGATGCGGGAGTCCGTCTGGAGGGGCTTGCCGGATACGGCGGCAATTCCTTCATGGCTCCGGATTATATCGTGATTTTGTCTGACCAGGATCCCAATTATATGGTGAACGCCGGTTACCTGACCGAGGATCTGATCCTGTCACTGACAGAGCTCGGCATAGACGGCTGCTGGATCACTGTCAACGACAGCGACTATGTAAAAACCGCGCTTCGCATCAATTCTCCGAAGGAAGTCGTCGCGCTCGTCGCCGTCGGCTTCGGCAAGCAGGAACGCGGTCTGAAGAGGCTCGATATTTTTAATCCTTCCAATGTCCATTACAGAAAACGCGAGGGCCATGTAGCTCCAAAAATCGCCCAGGACGATATTGCGTACTACGGCGTCTGGGGCAACAAGGTGGACTGGAGTGAGAACAGGATCGCTCCGCAGATCGACCACGCCATTTATGCGGCTACGCTGGCACCCAGCTTCCTGAACCGTCAGCCTTACCGCTACATCTTCAGCAACAAGATCCTGATCCTGCTGGCGCGCAAAGAGGAGATGGTCACCGAAAATGATACGTATCTGGATATCGGTGCGACTATGCTCAATTTTGCCGCAGTCATGGAAGAAGAGAATGGACCGAGAGGACCGTGGAAGATGGGCGTCCCGGATACGATCGGCGACACAAAGAAGCCCGATGAATACGAAATCTACGCATATTATGATCTTGAACATTGACGTGACAGAACGGATTTCGAATGTTCACATCACATTTCACGATCATGAATATTGACGTAACATATGACAGACCGCTCCTCCTTACCGGGGCGGCGGTTTTTTTGTTTACTTGGCAAATAGCTGTTATAGGTGTTATAGTATGAAAACGGTGTTACGGCACCAGAAAAAAAGTTATTCAATAAATTAACAGGGGGACCAGAGAATGAACATTCTTGTAACCGGCGGCGCCGGATATATCGGCAGCCACACATGCGTAGAACTTCTGAATGCGGGATATGGCGTAATCATCATCGATAATCTTTACAACTCTAATGAAAAAGCCGTCAGCCGCATCGAGCAGATCACAGGCAAGAAGGTTAAATTTTATAAAGACGACGTTCTCGACAGAGACGCGCTGGAAAAGATTTTTACGGAAAACAAAATCGACGCCGTCATTCACTTCGCAGGTCTGAAGGCCGTCGGCGAATCCGTTCAGAAGCCGATCGAGTATTATCACACAAATATCGGCGGCACATTGACGCTTGTTGATGTGATGAGAAAGCACAACTGCAAGAACATCATCTTCAGTTCTTCTGCGACTGTTTACGGCGATCCGGCAGAAATTCCGATCTCCGAGAACTGCCCGAAGGGAACCTGCACCAACCCTTACGGCTGGACCAAGTGGATGCAGGAGCAGATCCTGACTGATATCCACACGGCGGACCCGGAGTGGAATGTGATCCTGCTCCGCTACTTCAACCCGATCGGTGCGCATAAGAGCGGCCTCATCGGCGAGGATCCGAAGGGCATCCCGAACAACCTGCTACCTTACGTCGCTCAGGTTGCTATCGGAAAACTTCCGCAGATCAATGTCTTCGGCAACGACTACGACACACCGGACGGAACCGGCGTGCGCGATTACATCCACGTTGTTGACCTTGCGAGAGGCCATGTAAAAGCCATCGAGCGTCTTGCAAAGAACGACGGTGTGTTCATCTGCAACCTCGGAACCGGCAAGGGTTATTCCGTTCTTGATGTCATTCATGCATTTGAGAAGGCCTGCGGCCACAAGCTCAAATATGAGATCAAGCCGCGCCGCGCCGGAGATATCGCTACATGCTACTGCAACCCGGAGAAGGCTGAGAAGGAGCTCGGCTGGAAGGCAGAGTACGGCATCGATGATATGTGCGCAGACTCCTGGAGATGGCAGCAGATGAATCCCGACGGATACAATACAAAAGACTGATCAGATAAAGACAAATCAGATATACAATACAATAGACTGATCAGATATTATTTTTCTAATGCCCGATAGACTGATCAGATATTATTTTTCTAATGCCTGGGATAATGGCGGAATTCAATAATATCTGACAAAACAAATAAGACCTCTGTGATGGCGTGATCTGGCGCCTGTCGCAGAGGTCTTTGCTTATTTGTGGTGTTGATTTATTTGTTGTGTTGATGACCGATTGAATTACCGATTCTTACTTTCACCACTGGCAAGCTTTTTTCAAACTCTCACTGTGGATAGATCAGCCGGTCTTCTCCGATGTCCTTCAGATCTCTTTCAAGATATCTGTTCGCAAGCCACTTCGCCATCGACAGGTTCTGATCAAGATAATTTCCGCAGTCGCGCGCAGCGGCACCCGGGATATCACCCTCGTAGTCGCGGATAAATTCAAAAGTCTTCTTCACGAGCGGGACGATATCCTTTGATTCGTAATCTCCAGCGAGAATCAGATAAAACCCCGTCCGGCATCCCATCGGACCAAAGTAGATCACGCGGTTCTTATATTCAGGATCATTCCGGAGAAAGGTCGCGCCGAGATGTTCGATCGTATGAACCTCCGCGGTATTCATAACAGGCTCGCGGTTCGGCGCTGTCATTCTCAGATCAAACGTCGTCAGCGTCTCCGCACCGACATGGTCCTTTCTTGATACATAAATTCCGGGCAGCAGCTTCAGATGATTAACAGTAAAACTGGCAATTTTTTCCAATATTTTGATCCTCCAATCCGTTTATTATCCTTTTCAATCAGTACTCATTGTACAACATCTTGGGAAAGACAGAAATAATATGTTATAATGCTGTCCAATGGTGCGCTGATGAGATGACCGGCGTGACTTAATTAAAGACTAACGGGAGAAAATGAGATGGAAGCAAAAGATGCAAAGAGAAAAGTAATTCTTACTGGTGACCGCCCGACGGGCAGACTTCACCTCGGACATTATGTCGGATCCCTGCAGCGCCGCGTGGAGCTTCAGAATTCCGGAAAGTACGACGAGATCAATATTCTTGTCGCCGACGATCAGGCACTGACCGATAACTGGGATAACCCGAAGAAAATCCGCGACAATATTATCGAGGTCGCTCTGGATTATCTGTCGGTAGGCATTGACCCTGACAAGACAAATATCTGCATTCAGTCCGGCATCCCGGCACTGCATGCGCTGACTTTTTATTACATGAACCTCGTCACGACCCAGCGTCTCAGCCGCAACCCCACAGTCAAGAATGAGATGACACTCCGCGGCTACTCCGACAAGGAAGGCGTCAACGACAACGTCGAGGGACTGCCGGTAGGATTTTTCACCTATCCGATCTCACAGGCAGCGGATATCTCGGCCTTCAAGGCGACGACCGTTCCGGCCGGCGAGGACCAGGAGCCGATGCTTGAGCAGACGCGTGAGATCTGCCGCAAGTTCAATTCGACATATCACTGCGACGTACTCGTGGAGCCGGAGATCCTGCTCCCTGAAAATGCTTCGCAGCGCCGCCTTCCGGGAATCGACGGCAAGGCGAAGATGTCCAAGTCTCTTGGCAACTGCATTTACCTCTCCGATGATCCGAAAGAGGTAAAGACCAAGGTCATGAGCATGTACACAGATCCGGAGCACATCAATATCGAGGATCCGGGACATGTCGAGGGAAATATGGTATTCACTTATCTGGATGCGTTCTGCCGCGAGGATCAGTTTGCGGAATACCTTCCGGAGTACGCAAATCTCGATGAGATGAAAGAGCACTACAGAAAAGGCGGTCTCGGCGACGTCAAGTGCAAGAAGTTCCTCATCAAGGTGCTCGAGGAAATGCTCACTCCTATCCGCGAGAGCCGCGCAAAGTGGGCCGACAACATTTCCGATGTCTACGACATCCTGCTCTCAGGCACCGAGAAGGCGCGCGAGACGACCGGAAAGACCCTCAATGAGGTGCGGAATGCGATGAGAATCGATTATTTCGACGACAAAGCATCGATGGTAAAAGACTGGGAAGAGTGGATCCATCAGTAATTTTCAAATAATCTGATCATTCGGGAGGCATGCGCAAACATGTCTCCCTTTTTCATTTTTCAATGCTGACAGTCTGCGGATGGACAGCGCAATTGCTCATTAGCTGAAAAACCCGATTACACGATATTGCAGAAGCAACCGTATTCACCCGTCGATTAATGCCTGCATATCCCCGGGTATGGGCGCTTCCAGATGCATCGCCTTTTTGGTGATAGGATGCACAAAGTCAAGCTTCCAGGAGTGCAGTGCCTGCCGGCCGATCGGCGCGTCAGCCGGAACGGGATCCGTGGGACGGCGCAGATAAGCAGGATTATAAAGGGTATCTCCGACGAGAGGATGCCCCAGATAAGCCATGTGTACACGGATCTGGTGGGTGCGCCCGGTCTCCAGCCTGAGCTGCAGCACAGAGCGGCCGCCCGGGACATTAATTTCTGAGACATTGCCGTTCGCGATATTATCCCCCGATACATTGTCACTGGAACCATTGCCACTCGCGACATTATCCCCCGAGACATTGCCACCCGTGACATCATCCCCCGAAACATTGCCGCTGGGTGTATTTGCGCCAGGGACATTGTCTCTGGATATCTTTTCATCTGGGATATACTTCAGCCGCCGGTAGTGCGTGACCGCGCGCTCGCCGTTTTCCAGGTCCACACATCTCTCGATCAGCGAGCGGTCCTGCCGGCCGATCGGAAGATCAACCGTTCCGGATTCATCGCACATCCCTTCGGCGACGGCGAGGTACGTCCGGTGGATCTCGTGGCGCTGCAGTGACTGCTCAAGAATACAGGAAGCGACGATATTTTTAGCGACGATAAGCAGACCCGTCGTGTCGCGGTCGAGCCGGTTGATGCATCGGAAGACAAAGGGGATCCCCTGCTTTTCATAGTACCAGACCACGCCGTTTCCGAGCGTATTTTCCGGGTGGCTGATCGCCGGGTGGATCGCGAGATTCGCCGGTTTATTCACGACCAGGATATCCTCATCCTCGTAAGCAATCCCGAACGGGACCGGTGCCGGGATGATGTTTTCAGAAGAGACAGGATCACAGACCCGGGCCGTCAGCACGTCGCCTTCCTCGAGCGGATGGCACATGAATTCATGCCTTCCATTCAGCAGGATCGACGTCGGGTCCGGTTTCATCGACTGCAGGATATGGCGCGAAAATCCCTTCCGTCGGAGAAAACTGTGGATATCCTGTCCGGTATCTTCTTTTTCAATCTTGAATGTAAACGTCCGCTCCATGAGTTATCCTCCGATTTTTATCATACTATAATTTCACAGTCTGATGAATCTGGTCTTTTGTAATGGTGCCAGATTTGATATTATAAAGCTATCTGATAATCAAGGGGGACGGAGAAATGAGAACAGAAAAAATCAGACGTATTCCGAGAATTATGTTCGCAATTATCATGATTATGGCGTTGATTTTTACGACATTTTTCCCGGAAAGTGTGTTTGCGGATACGCAGACGGGCAGTGAGTCCGTTCAGTCAGAATCCACAAGCACAGTTAATGATGTAGCAACTTACACTGTTACTTTCGACATGAACGGAGGAACCGTCAGCGAAGAAGATGCGGACACGACCGTGACCGCAAGCTGCGCAGCGGGGGACACGGTTGAATTTCCGGATGATCCGTACTATCAGGACCACGAATTCATCGGATGGAGCACCGATGAGGCGGCGGATCCGGAGGATACGGAAAGCCTTGTCGATACAGAAAACTATGTTCCTGCATCGGACGTAACACTTTACGCTGTCTGGAAGGACACTGTTTCCTCCGACAGCAGCGCGTCTACATCGGAGACGGCGACGGATGACAGCAGCAGCTCCACATCAGAGACAGCCACGGAAGACAGCAGTACCTCTGCATCAGAGACTGTTACGGAAGACAGCAGCACCTCCACGTCAGAAACGATCACGGATGACAGCAGTGTCTCTTCATCATCAGATGCGGAGGAGGACAGCACCTTGTCCGTGTTGTCAGCTTCCTCTGAGGAGGACAGCGAGACATCCGATGATACATCTGTCACGGTGGAAAGCACCGACGCAACGGAGGAAACTGAGCCGTCCGTTGAGTACCGGACGAGTGTTCAGACCGACGGGCGCCTGGACTGGGTGAGCGACGGGGAAGTCTCCGGCACCCGCGGTGAGTCCAAGAGAATGGAAGCACTCTGGGTCCGCATTCAGAGCGGCGTTGATGCGTCCGGCGAGACGATCTCCGGCGGAGTCACCTACAGGGTTCATGTTCAGAACGTCGGCTGGCAGACCTGGGTCAGCGACGGCGCGATGGCAGGAACCGAAGGAGAGGCAAAACAGATCGAGGCCGTTGAGATCAAGCTGACGGGTACCATCGCAGAAAGCTACGACATTTACTACCGCACGTATGTCCGCTGCGTCGGCTGGACAGGATGGGCAGAAAATGGCGCTCCTTCCGGCACCACCGGCTGTGGTCTCCGGACGGAAGCCATCCAGATCAGGCTTGTCAAAAAGGGATCCAGTGCGCCCGGAAGCACCTCCGGGACATATTCCAGCGGAACCACTCTTACCTACAACGCTTATGTCCAGAAAACAGGCTGGCAGGGCACAAAGGAAAATGGTGAAGTTGCCGGCACAACAGGCAAGAGCCTTCGCGTAGAGGCTCTGAAGATGAGCGTCTCTGATTCAATTATCAGTGGCGGAATTCAGTATAAAGCGCACGTACAGAATGTCGGCTGGCAGAGCTGGGTCAGCAACGGAGCGACCGCAGGCACAACGGGCCAGGGTCTGCAGATGGAAGCGGTGCAGATCCGCCTGACAGGAAATCTCACCTCCGTATATGACATTTACTACCGCGTATACATTCAGAAAAAGGGATGGCTCGGCTGGGCGAAAAATGGCGCTTCTACGGGCAGCATCGGCTACGGATACCGGATTGAAGCCATTCAGGTGACACTGGTCAAGAAGGGGAAGAGTGCGCCGGGAAGCACGTCCGGAACGTACTTCACAGGCCCGTCAGTTTCCTACAATGCCCATGTGCAGAACATCGGCTGGCAGGGAGCAAAGGGAAATGGTGAAGTCGCCGGAACGACCGGGCAGAACCTCCGCATGGAAGCTCTGACACTCAGCATCTCGGATCCTCTGATCAGCGGCGGAGTCCAGTATAAAGCGCATGTTCAGAATATCGGCTGGCAGAGCTGGGTCAGCAACGGAGCGGTCACCGGTACGACGGGCAGAAATCTCCAGATGGAAGCTGTACAGATCCAGCTGACCGGAGACCTCGCCTCTGTATATGACATTTACTATCGCGTGCACGTCCAGAATATCGGCTGGATGGGCTGGGCGAAAAATGGCGCCAGCGCTGGTACTTCCGGCTATTCCTACCGCATAGAGGCGATCCAGATCAAACTGCAGCGCAAAGGAACGGCGGCTCCGGGCTCCACAGCGAACGCCTTTAAGGAGCAGACAAAGGAAGCCTGGCAGATCAGAATGGATCAGGAGGCCGCTTCGATCAGCAGCCCGACGGCTTACAAGATTCTTGTGGACAAGAAGACCAACCACCTCGGGATCTACCAGAATAAGAACGGCACATGGACGCCTATCTATTACTGGCTGTGCTCGACAGGGGCGGGTTACTGCACTCCGTCAGGCACATTCAGCGTCGGATCAAGGGGATATTCCTTCGGAGGATCCACATACACCTGCTACTACTGGACAGCGTTTATCGGCAGCAGCTATCTGTTCCATTCCACGCTGTACCACAAAGGAACCTTCAATTCGCTTGATGGAAGGCTTGGAATGAACATCTCCCATGGATGCGTCCGCCTGGCCATCAGCAACGCGAAGTGGATCTACCAGAACATCCCGAGCGGGACAACAGTGCGCGTCTATATGTCATAATTATTGTGAACGCCGATTTTTGGTGATATACTTTGTAGGGCCGGATCTGAACCAGAGATGGGGAGGATCTGCCGGGAGACATAAGGAAAGAAAAGTGAGGTATGACAGTCATGGCTGATAAGGACAGATATGTAGCTTACGTGGGTACATACACTCAGGGCACGAGCCGGGGAATCTATCTGTACGATGTAGATGTGAAAGAGGGAACGCTCACAGAGCGCAAATGCATCCCGATCAGCAATTCATCTTATCTGTGCCGGTCGACAAACGGCAAATTCCTCTATTCGATCACCGATGAGGGGGTTGCGGTTTTCAAAATCAAGCCGGACGGCGACCTCGAGATGATCAACCAGATAAAAATCAACGCAATGCGCGGCTGCTATGTGTCGCAGGACAAGACGGGAAGATACCTGTTCGTCGGCGGCTATCATGACGGCAAGGTGACGCTGATCCACACGCATCAGGACGGACGTCTCGGCGCAGTGATGGACGGAGTGTTCCACAAGGGACTCGGCAGCGTCGCAGAGCGCAACTTCCGCCCGCATGTCAACTGCGTGAAAATGACACCGGATAATAAATACCTCTGCGCTGTCGACAACGGCATCGACCAGGTAAAAATCTACTCGATCACTCCGGGTGACAAGCTCCATCTGGAGGATATCATCCGTTGCGAGCGCGAGTCCGGTCCGAGAATGATCCATTTCAGCAAGGATGGACGGTTTGCGTATATTATTTTTGAGCTGAGCAACACCGTAGAGGTCTACAGCTACAAGGATGACAATGGCCCTGTGTTTGAAAAAATCCAGACCATCAGCACGACCTCTGATAATGTCGATGAGATCCATGACGCGGCGTCAGGAATCACGCTTTCACCGGACGGCAAGTTCCTCTTTACATCGACCGCCGGTGACGATTCTATTGCTATGTTCGAGATCAACCAGGAGACAGGTATGCTGACCAAGCGCTTCGCACTTCCGTGCAGCGGTGTTTATCCGAAGGATATCGCCGTCTTCCCGGATGGAAAGCACATTGCGGCGGCGAACCACGAATCCGGCACGATCACGACATTTGCCATCGATTATGACAAAAACATCATCGTGCAGAAGGGAAGACCGTGCAAGGTCGATACCCCGAACTGCATCCTCATCACAAAGATGGGCTGCGACTGAAAATAAAACAGATTTTATGAGAGGCTGCGGAATATCCGCAGCCTCTTTTTGCGTGGATAATCAGCCGCACCTGCATTGATAACTGCATTGATAAATTACAGGATAAACGTTAAAATGCGCTTACAATAATTCAGAGAAAGGAGGAAAATTCCATGGTTCAATACGTCATCTACATACTTGTTTTCATCGCGATGGGCTTTCTCATGTTTTTTCGCTGCGAGATTTTCTGGGAGATGGTTCACAGCCGCGACGGAAAAAAGGACGAAAAGCCTACGCGGGGATTTCTTGCCGTGTGCCGGCTGTCCGGTATTGCCTGCTGGATCCTGGCTGTCGTTCTGTTCTGTAACCTTATTTCATGAGCGTAATAAATCTGCCCAAAAAAATCTCGATAATTTCGGGCGTTTTTGCGAATTGACTGGTATACCGGTATGTCATAATATATTTTTATCAAATAATTCGTATAAAAAGCGAGAAAAATAGCAATAATTACCAGAAAGGAGTTTTGAAATGAGAGTTGGTTTTATTGGACTTGGTATTATGGGGCGTCCGATGACAAAGAACCTTCTGAAAGCAGGCGTCGAGGTTTACGCGACGGATCTTCAGGAAGATGCGGTGAAGGATGTCGTCAGCGCCGGCGCAAAGGAAGCGGATTATGAGACGATCGGTGCGGAGTGCCCGATTGTCATCACGATGGTTCCGAATGGTCAGATCGTACAGTCCATCCTTTTCGGCGATCATGGCGTCGCTTCAACACTGAAGGAGGGATCTCTGGTATGTGATATGAGTTCCGTAACTCCTACCGAGTCTCAGACCTGCTACAAGAAGCTGAAAGAACAGGGCGTTGCCTTTGTGGATGCACCGGTGTCCGGCGGAGAGGTCGGTGCCATTGCGGGAACGCTCGCAATTATGGCAGGCGGCGATGAAGAAGACTTCAACCGCATGAAACCGATTTTTGACATTCTCGGCTCCTCTGCGATCCTGATCGGACCGAGCGGCAGCGGTTCCACCGCAAAGCTCTGCAATCAGATGATCGTCAACAACACGATCGCCGTTGTCTCAGAAGCATTTGTCTTCGCGACCAAGGCTGGAGCTGATCCGGCAAAGGTATATCAGGCAATCCGCGGCGGACTTGCACAGAGTACGGTCATGGATCAGAAGATCCCGATGATCCTCGAGCGTAACTTCAAACCGGGCGGACCGATCCGCATCAACCACAAGGATATCAAGAACTGCGTCAACGCTGCACATGCGGTGGATGTCCCGATTCCGTATACCGCTCAGCTGTATGAGATCATGCAGACGCTCAAGATTCACGGCCATATGAACGACGATCACGGCGGCATTGTTCAGTACTTCGAGAAACTTGCAGATTGTGAAGTTAAGAGTCCAGAGAAGAACTGATCGGCAGGAAGAAGAAAGGGGTCTGAACATGCATCTGACAACTGAAGTTTTCAAGAAATATAAGAAGATCGATGAAGAGAAGATTGACGCCCTGCTCAATAAAGAAATCGCTGCGAACAACAAGAAGATCGTTGTTCTCGACGACGACCCGACCGGCGTTCAGACAGTTCACGACATTTCCGTTTACACTGGCTGGGATCATGACAGCGTGAAGGCCGGATTTGAGGAGAAGAACAACCTCTTCTACATTCTGACGAACTCCCGTGGATTTACGAGAGAGCAGACAACGAAGGCACATAAGGAGATCGCTGCCGTCGTTGATCAGGTCGCAAAAGAGACCGGCCGCGAATATATTTTCATCAGCCGCAGCGACAGCACGCTGAGAGGACACTATCCTCTCGAGACGATGCTTCTCAAGGATGCCTATGAGAAAAATACCGGCAAGACGATTGACGGCGAGATCCTCTGCCCGTTCTTCAAGGAAGGCGGCCGCTACACAATCGATAATGTCCACTACGTAAAGTACGGAGACGAGCTGGTTCCGGCGAATGAGACGGAATTCGCGAAGGACAAGACCTTCGGATACAAGGCGGCGACGATGCCGGAGTATGTAGAGGAGAAGACCGGCGGCGCTTACAAGGCTGCTGACGTCACCTGCATTTCTCTGGAGGATATCCACAACATGGATATCGATAAGATTGAAGCCCAGCTGATGGCTGTCAAAGATTTCAACAAAATCATCGTCAATGCGATTGATTACGCAGATGTAAAAGTCTTCTGTGTGGCACTTTATCGCGCGATGGCGAAGGGAAAGGTCTTCATGTTCCGCACGGCTGCCGCGATCGTCAAGGCCATGGGCGGCGTCACAGATCAGCCGCTGCTCACGAGAGAGCAGATGGTTGTCAACGAAACGAAGAACGGCGGCATCATCGTCGTCGGCTCCCACACTGAGAAGACGACAAAACAGCTGGAAGAGCTGAAAAAGCTGGACAATATAGAATTCATTGAACTCGACGCGACTCTCGTAAAGGACGAGGAAGCATTTGCAAAAGAAGTAGACCGCTGCATCAGTCTCGAGGAGGAAAAAATCAGAGAAGGCAAGACGGTCTGCTGCTACACCACAAGAGCACTGATCACGGCGGATACCGGCGACAAGGAAGACGAGCTCCGGCTCTCTGTAAGGATTTCCGACGCGGTCCAGTCGCTGGTCGGAAGACTTACGGTAACACCGGCTTTCGTTATCGCAAAGGGCGGAATCACCTCCAGCGACATCGGAACAAAGGCTCTGCGGGTGAAACGAGCGAATGTGCTTGGTCAGATCAAACCTGGCATCCCGGTATGGCAGACGGGTGCGGAGAGTAAATTCCCACTGACTCCGTACGTCATCTTCCCCGGCAATGTCGGCGAGGTCGAAACTTTACGCGAGGCGACAGAGGTTCTGACGGGAAAGCAGTCAGAATAGCAAGTAACTATCAACTATATAAAACGTATTGAAAGGGTCATCAAATTATGCAGAAGGTATTGAAAGGGGGAATCGTCTTATGGTAAATGGATTAAGTGGAGAGAGGATGCTGATAGCTCTCTTCATCGGTATTGCGCTTCTGATATTTATGGTAATGTTCACAAAGATCCAGGCTTTCCTGGCGATGATCATTTGTACCGTCGTCATCGGCGTGATTGGAGGTATGCCGCTCCTGAACACCACCATTGAACTGGAAGACGGGACGACGGAAACCTTTGGTATTATAAATTCCATAACATCTGGTTTCGGCGGCACCTTGGGGAGCATAGGTATCATCATCGGCTTCGGTGTCATGATGGGCCAGATCTTCGAGGTTACCGGCGCGGCGAAGCGTATGGCGTACACCTTCCTCAGAGTGTTCGGAAAAGGACGTGAGGAAGAGGCGCTGGCATTTACCGGATTCCTTGTATCCATCCCGATTTTCTGTGATTCGGGTTTCATTATTCTTTCTCCGATTGCCAAAGCACTTTCCAAGGCAACGAAGAAGTCAGTTATCGGACTTGGCGCGGCTCTGGCAGCCGGCCTCGTTATCACGCACTCGCTGGTTCCGCCGACGCCGGGCCCGCTGGGTGTCTGCGGTATCTTCGGCGTTGATGTAGGAATCTACATTCTGGTCAGCCTTGTCCTTGCAATCCCGATGGCAATCGCCTGCATCCTTTATGCGAAGAAGGTTCTGGCAAAGAAGTATTTCTGGATCTGGGGAGACGATGATCTTCCTCATCCGACCGCTTATACACAGCCGGATTACGATGCAGCATTCAACATGGACATGAGCGATACGCCGGGGGCTTTCGAGTCCTTCGCACCGCTGCTTCTCCCGATCGTACTGATTCTGCTCAACACAGTTTTATCTGCAGTAGGTCTTGAGAGTGGTATTTTCGAGTTCATCATCTTCCTTGGCCAGCCGATTATCGCTGTCGGTCTCGGACTGATCCTCGCTATCTTTACTCTCGGCAGACGTCTGGACCGCAACACCTGCCTTAAGGAAATGGAAAAAGGCATGGCTTCTGCAGGTATCATCATGCTGGTTACTGGTGCCGGCGGTTCCCTCGGCCAGATCATCAAGGATTCCGGCCTTGGCAATTACATGGCGAACGGCCTGGCAAGTGCAGCTGTTCCGATGATCATCCTTCCGCTGCTCATCTCAACGGCAATGCGTTTCATCCAGGGTTCTGGTACTGTTGCTATGACGACGGCCGCTTCAATCTCGGCTCCGATCCTGAATGCCGCTGGTGTCAACCCGGTTCTGGGCTGCGTGGCATGCTGCGTTGGTTCCCTGTTCTGCAGCTATTTCAACGATTCCTATTTCTGGGTTGTCAACCGTACGCTCGGCGTTGAGGAGGCAAAAGACCAGATGAGGATATGGACAGTTACGACAGGTATAGCCTGGGCTGTCGGTGTCGTGGAGGTTGTGATTCTGAGTCTGATATTCCATTAAAAAATCAGACAGTAAAAAGCCAGGCGCAGACCGGTGTTTCGGACTGCGCCTGGCTTATTTAGGCATCTTATTCAGATAATCTCTTCCTGCAGATTAAATGCACTGTTGATGTCGTATGCGTTCTTGTAGTGTGCGAATTCCGCTGTATAAAGGGAAGTCAGATCATTCTTTTTTACGGCGTCCAGGATCGCCTGATGTTCTTTTACAGCGACCGGCATGCGCCCGCTGACTTCCAGGGAGCGCGCGGAAAGGCTCAGGATCCAGAAGGTGTAGCGGTGAAAGATGTCCGCGAAATCCGGCTGATCGATGTAGCGGATCGGGCAGGCGTGGAATTCATAATCGAAGTCATTGAACTCCGGGATGGCGCCGGTGGTCCTGTAAACCTTCTCCTGACCGTCAATGCTTTTCTGCATGGCTGCTACCATCTCAGTCGCGCGGTCAAGATGTTCATGATAATCCCGCATCAGAATAAGGTTGCAGTGGAACTCAAGCGCGCAGCGCATATGGTAAATTCCCACCATCTGTTTCTGGGTGATGTGGTGAAGCGTGAAACCGCGGCTTGGGAGAATGTCCACGTAACCCTCGCGCTCAAGCCTCACGAGAGCGGAATGAAACGGTGTCCGGGATATCCCAATCTGAGCACTGATCTGCCTCTCCGAGTAGATTGTCTGCGGTTTAAAATAGCCGGTATTCAGCATATCGATCAGTTTCTGGTATGCGATGTCATTCAAATTGCTGCGGGACACGATATTCCACTCCTTTCTTACAAGATATACGATATCCTGCGTTAATTTATTGTAATAAAAATTTCTTTACTAAACAAGCCGGTTTTACCGATTGCTTATTATTGCTTTTTAACAGAAGAATTCATTAAAATAAAATCTGACCTTTAAGGAGGTGCTGCCATGGCGCAGTGTGTAGTTGTTGCGGATGATCTGACCGGAGGTAATGCCACCGGCGTGCTGATGTCGCGAATGGATTATTCCGCCTGCACGATTATGAATGATCAGAGTTTCGACAAGGAGATGGCGGAGGAGACCGACTGCCTGATCTATCCGACAGACAGCCGGGCTGTCGATTCGGAGGAAGCGTACAAACGCGTGGCCCACGCCTGCCGCCTCATGATGGGCGAACAGGTGAAGGTGTACGGGCACCGGATCGATTCGACGCTCCGGGGAAATCTCGGGCGTGAGACGGACGCAATGCTGGACTGCCTCGGGGATGATACCATAGCGATCGTCGCTCCGGCATTTCCAAGCTCCGGCCGAACGGTGGTCGGCGGATATCTGCTGGTCGAGGGACTTCCGGTCAACAGGACGAATATTGCGATCGATCCGAAGACGCCGGTAAAAACGGCTGACGTTGCGGAGCTCTTCAGGAAGCAGAGTCATTATCCTGTCGCACAGATAACGCTTTCTGAGATGATGAACGGGAAGCACTCCCTGGCAGCGCGGATCCGGGAGCTTGTAGAAGGTGGTGCGCGCACGATCACTTTTGACTGTGTGACGCAGGAGGATCTCGACCTGATCGCGGATGCGGTTATCACAAGCGGAATTCACAGTATCTGCGTTGATCCCGGCGTTTTTACGGCTACGATGACGAGAAAAATGATCAGGCCCTATGCAAAGCGGAAAAAGACCCGGATCCTCGCGGTGGTTGGAAGCGTCAATCCAAATACGACTGCCCAGATGGAACAGCTGTGGCTCGCCCAGCATCCGATTTTTAACTGCTTTGTGAAGACGAGGGAGCTTGTCGAGGGCCCTGAAGCGCGCGAGGCGGAGATTTCCCGCGTGGTTGAGGAGATTGTCGGGCAGGCAGACAAAAACACGGTGCTGACGGTGACCGGCGACGGGATATACCCGGAAAACCGCATTGATTTTCAGCCTTACATGGAGAGGTATGGAAAGTCTCTCGATGAGGTGACCGGGATGATTAATGAAGGCCTCGCGGAGATCGCAGAACGGATTATCCGCAGGGTTCCGGAAATCCAGGGAATGTATACCAGCGGCGGCGACGTGACGCAGGCGATCTGCCGGAGGTTCGGCGCGGCGGGTCTTGATCTTCTTGACGAGGTTCTGCCTCTCGCGGCGTATGGAACCTTTATCAAGGGCGATTTCAACGGCATGCGGATCGTCACGAAGGGTGGAAGCCAGGGCCAGAGCGATGCCATAAACCGCTGCATCAACTACCTGAAGGAAAGAATGCACATCTGACATAAAAAATATAAGACATCTGATACACGAAGGAGGAGATTCAAATGAGTAAACCGATTATTGCAATTCCGATTGGTGATGTGGCCGGTGTCGGCCCGGAGATTACGGCAAAAGCCCTGAACACGCAGCTTGTAAAGGACATTGCCAACTGTCTGGTCATTGGAGACAGAAAGATTATGGAGCAGGCGATCCGGATCACCGGAGCCGACCTTAAGATCCATGTCATCGATGATCCGGCTGAGGCGGACTGGACACCGGGAGTTATGAACCTGATCGATCTTGACAATATCGATATGAAGGAATTTAAGTTCGGTGTCGTTCAGGCCATGTGCGGCAAAGCTGCCTACGAGTATATCGCGAAGAGTATCGACATCACGATGAAGGGGCAGGCGGACGCCGTGGCGACCACCCCGATCAACAAAGAAGCCCTTCATGCGGCGAAGGTTCCGTTTATCGGTCACACCGAGATTTTCGGCAAGCTGACGAACACTAAAGACCCGCTGACCATGTTTGAGACGAACGGTCTGCGTGTGTTCTTCCTGACGCGTCACCTGTCCATGCTGCAGATGCTCGGCCAGATCAAGAAAGACGCGATTGTTTCCTGCGCGAAGGAGTGCTTCAAGGCCCTGGACCGTCTGGGAGTCACGGAAGGGACAATGGCAGTCGCCGGACTCAACCCGCACTGCGGCGAGCACGGCCTGTTCGGATGGGAGGAGGTCAATGAGATCGCCCCGGCTGTCGAGGAACTGAAGAAGGAGGGCTATCCGGTAGCCGGCCCGATCGGTGCGGACAGCGTTTTCCATCAGGCAGCCATCGGAAAGTACAACTCCGTTCTCTCCCTGTATCACGATCAGGGCCATATCGCGACGAAGACGCTGGATTTTGAGCGCACGATCTCGATCACAAACGGAATGCCGATTCTGCGCACGTCCGTCGATCACGGCACAGCCTTCGATATCGCCGGCAAAAATATCGTCAGCGAGGTCAGCATGGTAGAGGCGATCCGCCTTGCGGCGAAATACGCGCCGAATTTCAAGAGAG
The DNA here is from genome assembly GCA_036453165.1 of Eubacteriales bacterium. Taxonomy (GTDB): domain Bacteria; phylum Bacillota; class Clostridia; order Lachnospirales; family Lachnospiraceae; genus Bilifractor. Next base: position 306,156 of record JAZHVR010000001.1, read on the forward strand.
AGTAACAGGGAAATATCATGGAAGTATAGTTCCGGAGAGTCTGGCTCCGCAGGAAAAAGCGGGGCTCAGGCTCTTTCTTGTGTTTCATTTTTTCTGTGGCTGAGATATACTGGACGCATCTGCGGGCTCTGATTTTTACCGCGGAGCTTAAGGCAGATCCAGAACAGCATTAAAGGAAAAGCACAACAGAAAATGACGGTGGATTCCAGAAGGGAGAAGTCATGGACAAAAAAGAACTTGCACTGAAGAAGCATGAGGAATGGCAGGGAAAAATCGAGGTCATCAGCCGTGTTCCGATCACGAACGCGGAAGAGCTTTCGATCGCGTATACGCCGGGCGTCGCTGAGCCCTGTCTGAAGATCAAGGACGATGTGGATCTCTCTTATAAGTATACCCGCCGCCACAATCTGGTGGCTGTCATCACTGACGGCTCAGCCGTTCTCGGCCTCGGAGATATCGGACCGGAGGCAGGCATGCCCGTCATGGAGGGCAAATGCGCCCTGTTCAAGAGCTTTGCCGATGTCGACGCCTTCCCGCTCTGCGTAAAGACAAAGGACGTCGATGAGTTTGTCAATACAGTCGCACTGATCTCCGGCAGTTTCGGAGGCATCAACCTCGAGGATATCGCCGCACCGCGCTGCTTTGAGATCGAAGAGAAGCTGAAAAAGCGCTGCGACATTCCGGTTTTCCACGATGATCAGCACGGAACAGCCATCATCGTCCTCGCGGGCGTGATCAATGCTCTGAAGGTCACCGGAAAGACAAAAGAAAACTGCCGCGTCGTCGTCAACGGCGCCGGTTCTGCCGGAGTTGCCATCACCAAGCTGCTGCTGAACTACGGCTTCCCGGATATCACCATGTGCGACAAGTCCGGCATCCTCTCAAAGGACAGCAAAGACCTCAACTGGATGCAGAGAAGCATGATGGACCGCACGAATCTCGAAGGAAAACACGGCACACTCGCCGACGCACTCCGCGGAGCGGATATTTTTATCGGCGTTTCGGCGCCGGGTATCGTTACGCCTGAGATGGTGAAAATGATGAATAAGGACTCGATTTTCTTCGCGATGGCGAATCCTGTTCCGGAAATCATGCCGGACCTCGCCCGCGAGGCTGGAGCAGCAGTCGTCGGAACCGGCCGCAGCGACTTCCCGAACCAGGTAAACAACGTGCTCGCGTTCCCGGGAATCTTCCGCGGAGCCCTCGACTGCAGGGCATCCGAGATCAACGAGGAGATGAAGCTCGCGGCGACACATGCGATCGCCGGCCTTGTCACCGACGCAGAGCTCGGACCGGAATGCATCCTTCCGAAGGCCTTTGATCCGCGCGTCGCACCGGCTGTATCCAAAGCTGTGGCTGAAGCTGCGCGCAAAACAGGCGTTGCGAGGATCTGAGTGCCGCTTCCGGAAAATTGTGACGGAAACCGGGAAAGCGGCCCATTTCTACCAATCGCGGTGTATGAGCAACGAGTGAGCGGTTAGCGAAAGGATTTGTGGGAAATATGAAGAGTAAGGTAGTTCTCGTGCGATGTGATTCGTACGATGAAGAGAAAGTTTATAAGAGCCTGCGTGCCGGGCTTGACTGTCTCGGCGGTCTGAAGACCTTTGTGAAGCCGGATGAGAAGGTTCTTCTCAAGCTCAACCTCGTCCGTGACGCGGCCGTCGAGAGGGCGGTGACCGTCCATCCGGTCTTCGCCGTACAGCTGGCCAGGATTTTTTCAGAGGACGGCTATGCGCATGTGAAGGCCGGGGATTCGCCCGGTATCGGCAACGGGCAGGCCGTCATGAACAACACGGGCATGATCGAGGGCTTTAAGAAATACGGCGTGGAACCGGCGCTTTTTGACAAGGCCGTCCACGTCGACTATCCCGAGGGCATTCACGCGAAGGAATTCATGATGGCGCAGGATGTGCTCGACGCCGACGCGCTCATCAGCGTCTCAAAAATGAAGACGCACGCGCTCGAGCATCTGACCGGAGCCGTGAAAAATCAGTACGGCTGCATTCAGGGAGCGAATAAGGCGAAGGGGCACACGAAGTACCCGAGTGCCGAGAGCATGGCCAGAATGCTGATCGACCTGAACCGCTTTGTGAAGCCGCGGCTCTTCATCATGGACGGCATCATGGCGATGGAGGGCAACGGCCCGACGTCGGGCGATCCGACGCCGATGAACACCATTCTCATCTCCACCGATCCGGTTGCGCTCGACAGCGTCTTTGCGGCACTCGTCCACGTCGATCCGGAGATCGTCCCGACGGAGACCGCCGGAGAGATGATGGGACTCGGGACGTATAAGTGGGAAAATATCGAAGTCATTGCGGTCGACCCTGAAAAAACGACAGCCTCTCTGGAATCGCCGATTGACAATACGAAATCTGCTTCCGGCGTTACGGAATCCCCGGCAGACGGAACGGTATCCGCATCCGGTGCGTCAGCTGCGGCAGAAGAAACGAAGGCGCCGTGTGCCGTGACAATGACGCCTCAGCAGGCGGCGGAGAAGTACGGCAATCCGGACTTCAACGTCATCCGCGGAAGAGAAAAGGTTCACGGCTGGATGGGATGGGTGACGAACCTGCGTGTGTTCTCGCCCAAACCCCACATCGACGCGTCGCGATGCGTCAAATGCGGCGTCTGCGTGCAGAGCTGTCCGGTCGAGGGAAAGGCACTCCATTTTTCCAACGGACGGAAGAATCCGCCTGTGTATAATTACCGCAAGTGCATACGGTGCTTCTGCTGCCAGGAGATGTGCCCGCATAAGGCAATTTACACAAAATAATTTTTAGTCAGTTTTTTTGAGTAGTCTGAGGAGATTTTATTAATGAATACAGTTACTGGCTGGATCGCAGCCATTGCATTTTTTGCAGCTTTTTACGGATTAGCAGCCGTTGCATTTCACTGCAGCGGCGGGTTCAGACTGATAAAAAGCTGCAGTGACAAACACTACCTGCCATATCTGTGCTTTCTGATTTTTGCCGTGCTTTCCGGCATAATGATGTATGTACTCCTCAGACAGAATCAGTTTATCTATTTCTGGGATTACCAGAACTGGTGGATCAAGTCACACCACCTGACGGTTGTTCTTTTCACAGACACGAAGGGGACGCTGAGCTCTATCTGGTACTCGGTCAGACATGACGAATACAGTTATTTTCTCCCCGCCGTGCTCTGCCTTGTCACAAAAATCGTGGGCACGACGTACAACCGCTTTGTTTTTTCCTGCTTTCTGGCTTTCATGATCCCTTCGGCGTTTGTCCTGACAGCGTGCTGCCTGAAGCTCATGGAGCAGCAGAAAATCAGGCTGACGATGCGCAGCTACATCGGCTGCTGCGCGCTGTCGTTCACCTTTTCCGATTTTTACATTGCGATGCTCAACGGATATATCGGCATTGCATGCCTTTTTATCTCGGGTCTCCTGATCATGCTCCTGCTTGATTATGACCCGACAAAGGGAGTGAAAAGCCAGCTGGCGAAATCGGTGCTCATTGGCCTTCTGCTGGTTGAGATCCTGATGGGCAGGCGGTATTTTGCCTTCTACCTCGTCGGATACGCTTCGTGCATGGTGTTTAAGGCGCTTTATCTTCTGTTCCGCGACAGGACAGACAGAAAGAAGAGATTTATTCATGCCCTGCTGAATGCCCTGATCATCAGCGCGTGCGCGGGCTCACTGCTCTTCACTGTGCTGAGACCCATCACCGTGGCGGAGATGACAACGGATTATTCTTCCGCGTTTTCTTCTTATGATCAGCCGCTTTCTACAAAAATCAGCAGGTTCATCGGATACTTCGGACTCGTGTCCCTGGCGACGATCCTTGTCGCTGTCATCCTCTGCCTGTATTACAGAGTGCAGATATTGAATCTTCTCACCCTCCTGATTTTTACCGCGGTCACGGTCATAACATTCTGGAGGGTTCAGGGAATCGGTATGCAGCACAGCTACACCGTGGCGGCGCAGATTTTTCTGCTCGAATTCCTGGCCATCCTGGAAAGCATAGAAATGATCTCGTCCCGGACATGGCGGCGGATCCAGACCGCGGTTCTGCTCGTGATCTACGGATACAATTTCTGCTACGTCTTTGTCCCGGCGGCGAGGATAGAGGCTGTGAGCGCGCTCACGGCAGATGCCTATGATCCTCTGTACAGGGATGATATTGATACGCTGTATGAGATGATCGACGACGTCAATGAGCTGACGGCAGACTCGGGCACAAAAGTCTATGTGACTGCCAGCGGCGTTGTTCTGAACAGCGGGATCCTCTCGTCGATCAGTCTGCCGGATCCCACACCTCTGCACAATCTGTGCCAGACGTACGATATCGACTCAAGAGATGGCTTCAACGTCGATTTTATGTCGGCCGGCGTCGTGATCGCAACAGATCCGACGGAAATCCATGTCTCCAGGGAAGGGCAGCGGACCGTTGTCTTCCTCAATGAAGAGGTCCTGGACCCGGATTCGCCGATCGGCAGGCACTTCACAAAACAGGGTTCGTACCAGCTGGAAGACGGCGTCACGGCATATGTCATGGTGAAGACATCTGATTTCACGACTGAAGATATTGAGTATATCGCTGATTATTATCATGATGTTTATCCGGAGCTGGACAGCATTTTTGCCGACCGCATTCTCGCGACGATCGGTGAATAGGTCGGCGCCGGACCCTGAGATAAAACAGGCGAAAGACAGAATTTATGAAAATTTATCATTTGTACACAAAAAATCTGCGCCCGCGAAAAAAATCAGTGAAAACTCACAGAAAATCCACAAAATCCGCGCCTGTTTCGATGACATTTCCGAACTTGCGTGATATAATCTTTTAGGTATGTGTATAGCGGTTGCCCGGGGAAATATCCGGGCGTTATAGCAGGTATACCATTATATGTCCGGTAATCCGGGCGTGCAGCTTATAAACTTATAAGGAGGAACAAGTAACATGGCAAGAAAAATGAAAACCATGGATGGTAACACAGCCGCAGCTCATGCTTCGTATGCGTTTACCGAAGTGGCAGCTATCTACCCGATCACTCCTTCTTCACCTATGGCAGAGCACACCGATGAGTGGGCTACCCAGGGAAGAAAGAACCTGTTCGGACAGGAAGTCCAGATTACAGAAATGCAGTCTGAGGCAGGTGCAGCGGGTGCTGTACACGGCTCTATCGCAGCCGGCGCACTGACCACCACCTATACCGCTTCCCAGGGACTTCTTCTGATGATCCCGAACATCTACAAGATCGCTGGCGAGCAGCTTCCGGCTGTATTTGATGTATCCGCTCGTTGCGTTGCTACTCATGCACTGAACATCTTCGGAGATCATTCCGATGTTTACGCATGCCGTCAGACCGGCGCAGCAATGCTCTGCGAGTCATCTGTACAGGAGGTTATGGACCTCACACCTGTTGCTCACGCAGCAGCTCTGACAGGAAGCCTTCCGATCATCAACTTCTTCGATGGTTTCCGTACATCTCACGAGCTTCAGAAGATCGAGACCTGGGATTATGAAGATCTCAGAGACATGATCGATGTCGAAGCTCTGAAGAAATTCAAAGCAAACGCTCTGAATCCTGAGCATCCGAAGGAAATGGGATCCGCTCAGAACCCGGATATCTTCTTCCAGACCCGTGAGGCCTGCAACACGAAGTACAACGAGTTCCCGGCAATCGTTCAGAAGTACATGGATATGGTCAATGCCAAGATCGGCACTGATTACAAACTGTTCAACTACTATGGAGCACCGGATGCAGAGCATGTCATCGTTGCCATGGGTTCCGTAAACGATACTATCGAAGAGACCATCGATTACCTGATGGCTCAGGGCCGCAAGGTAGGTCTTGTAAAGGTTCGTCTGTACAGACCTTTCAGCGCACAGGCTCTTATCGACGCTATCCCGGATACCGTAAAGCAGATCTCCGTACTCGACCGTACAAAGGAGCCGGGTTCTGTCGGCGAGCCTCTGTACCTCGATGTAGTAGCAGCACTTCGTGACAGCAAGTTCAAAGATGTCAAGATCTTCGGCGGCCGTTACGGACTCGGCTCCAAGGATACCACTCCGGAGCAGATCGTCGCTGTATACGACAACACTGAGAAAGAGCACTTCACCATCGATATCGTAGATGATGTCACCAACCTGTCTCTGCCGGTAGGCGAGCCGCTCGTCACCACACCGGAAGGCACCGTCAACTGCAAGTTCTGGGGCCTCGGCGCAGATGGTACTGTTGGTGCAAACAAGAACTCCATCAAGATCATCGGTGATAACACAGATATGTATGCTCAGGCTTACTTTGATTATGATTCAAAGAAGTCCGGCGGTGTTACGATGTCTCACCTTCGTTTCGGTAAGAAGCCGATCAAGTCTACTTACCTGATCCACAAGGCAAACTTCGTAGCATGCCATAACCCGTCCTACATCACCAAGTTCAACATGGTTCAGGAGCTTGTTGACGGAGGTTCCTTCCTTCTCAACTGCGCTTGGACAGGTGAAGAGCTTGAGAAGCATCTTCCTGGACAGGTTAAGAAGTTCATGTATGATCACAAGATCAACTTCTACACCATCGACGGTGTAAAGCTTGGTATTGAGACCGGCATGGGCCCGACACGTATCAACACCATCCTTCAGTCCGCATTCTTCACCATCACGAAGATCATTCCGGAAGAGAAGGCTATCAAGCTCATGAAGGAAGCTGCTCAGGCAACCTACGGCCGCAAGGGTCAGGATGTCGTTGAGAAGAACTGGAAGGCTATTGATGCCGGTGCTACAGGATGGAAGAAGATCGAGATCCCGGAGAGCTGGAAGGATTGCAAGGACGAAGGCCTTGAGTTCAAGCCTACCAACAAGGGACGTCAGGATGCTATTGATTTCGTCAACAACATCCAGCTTTCAGTATCTGCTCAGGAAGGCAACAGTCTGCCTGTATCCAAGGTTCTGCCTTATGCAAACGGCGAGACTCCGTCCGGCACAGCTGCATACGAGAAACGTGGTATCGCAGTTAACGTTCCGGAGTGGAATCCGGCGAACTGCATCCAGTGTAACAGATGCTCCTTCGTATGCCCGCACGCAGCTATCCGTCCGTTCGCTATGACACCGGAAGAAGTTGCAGCAGCACCGGAAGGCTTCAAGAGCCTCGATATGGTCGGCATGCCTGGTTACAAGTTCGGCATTCAGATTTCCGCACTCGACTGCACTGGCTGCGGTTCCTGCGCAAACGTATGCCCGGGCAAGAAGGGCGAGAAGGCTCTTACCATGGTTCCGCTGGCACAGGGCGTTGCATCTCAGGAAGGCTTCAACTATGCAGTAGATCTTCCGGAGAAGCAGGAAGTTATCGACAAGTTCAAAGTTACGACTGTAAAGGGTTCACAGTTCAAGCAGCCGCTGCTTGAGTTCTCGGGCGCATGCGCTGGCTGCGGTGAGACTCCTTACGTAAAACTGATCACCCAGATCTGTGGTGACAGAATGCAGATCGGCAACGCAACAGGATGCTCCTCTATCTGGGGCAACTCCTCACCGTCCACACCTTACACCGTCAACAAGCAGGGCAGAGGTCCGGCATGGTCCAACTCACTGTTTGAGGACGCTGCAGAGTTTGGTTATGGTATGCTCCTCGGCCAGAACGCTCTGAGAGATGAGCTGAAGACCAAGGCAGAAGCACTTGCTGAGAAGAATCCTTCTTACAAGGCAGTTGTAGATGAGTACGTTGAGACCATGGCTGACGGTCCTGCTAACAGAATCGCTACAGACAAGCTGCTCGACGCTATCAAGGATGATGCTTCTGAAGAAGCTGCATTCATCAAAGAAAACAAGCAGTTCCTCGCTAAGAAGTCCAACTGGGCATTCGGCGGCGATGGCTGGGGCTACGATATCGGATTTGGCGGACTCGATCATGTCATCGCATCCGGCAAGGATATCAACGTTCTCGTTATCGATACCGAGGTTTACTCCAACACCGGCGGACAGTCTTCAAAGGCTACCCCGACCGCAGCAGTTGCACAGTTCGCTGCAGGCGGCAAGGAGACCAAGAAGAAGGATCTCGCTTCCATCGCAATGTCCTACGGCTATGTATACGTAGCACAGATCGCTATGGGTGCTGATTACAACCAGGCAGTTAAGGCTATCAGCGAGGCTGAGGCTTATCACGGCCCGTCACTCATCATCGCATACGCACCTTGCATCAACCATGGTATCCGCAAGGGCATGGGCAAGGCTATGACTGAGGAGCAGCTGGCTGTTAAGTCTGGATACTGGCATCTGTTCCGTTACAACCCGGCTCTGCTCGGTACGGACAAGCCTGCATTCACTCTTGATTCCAAGGTTCCGGATGAGTCCATCTATCAGGATTTCCTGGATGGCGAGGTTCGTTACAACTCTCTCAAGAGAGCTAACCCGGCTAAGGCTGAGAGACTTCAGGCTAAGAACAAAGCTGAGGCTAAGGAGAGATATGCTTACCTTAACAAGCTCGTTAAACTGTACGGACCGGAAGAATAATTCCAGAACGCACAGCAATGATGCGCTGAATTTAGTGGGAGTCGTCGCACGAAAGTGCGGCGGCTCCCTTTGTATTTCGCGGCTGTCGTGCAGGCACCCACGCAGTAATAATAATCTCGAAAACAGGATGCTTCCGCCCGCAACGCGTCTTCCGCTCGTCCTCGCAGTAACGGTGGTAAGCTTGTCCTTCGCTATCACTCGGACTTGCTAACCACCGACTGCTGCGGATGGTGTGCGGGCTGGAAGTATCCTGTATTTCGAGAGCTTCTTTTTTTATGGGTGGGTGCCTGCGCGACAGCCGCGAAAAATAACAGCGCGGTAGCGAATCGGAAACCTGTATGCTATACTATAAAACTGTGGGTAGCCGTAATGTGGTGCTCACGCGCGCACTGATGATGCGCCGGGCAACTGGTACTGAAACGGGATCCTTACAGTGAAATCCCGATAACAACATATATTCCGAGGTTTGTGAAATGGCGATTGATAACAGCTTTATGATCAAGAAACTGGAGCATTTTGACTCTATTTACGTCCTTTATTCGGCGTACACCCATTGCCCGTTTATTGAGTGTGATGAGGAGACGGCCGACGATCAGGTTTATTGCTTCACGACAAAAGAGATGACGAACACCTTCGCTCATCCCTATCAGCTTGAAAAAATCCTTCTTCAGGCGGTTCAGGTCCCGCAGAAGATGATGAAATCATTTTTCCAGAACCTGTACCTGTATGGTGTCAACGCGATCATGATCCAGGATGAGGGAGCTCCGGTCAGAGTGCAGCTCAGCCAGATCGCGGAAAAGCCTGATCTTGAGGCCATGAAGAACGATAAAATCCCGCGCGCCAATCCCGAGCTGCAGCTGACAGGCCTGTATTTCATGCAGGATCTGATGCGCCCGGTCGAGCGCACCCAGGAAGAGAAGAGGCATCTGCACGATCTTGAGGCCGATATGGCGCATTATCTCCTGAATTCGCGTTTCATCGTCACGGCTGACGTGACAAAAATCAACGGAAAAATCACGAAGGAAAATATCCACAGTGCGGGCGTGCCGCTTGTCAAGACGAAGAGCGGACACGTTTACCAGCCGATTTATACAGATTTTGTAGAGCTTCAGAAATTCAACCACAAGAACAAGGGAATGAAGCTTGAGATGATCACGGTGACGTATGATAAACTGAAAGACTTCATTACGCCGCAGTCCGAGGGGTTCGTATTCAACCCGGCAGGTTTCAATCTTGTTCTTAACCGCGACCAGCTTGACGCCATGCAGAGACGTTACGCTGAGGAAGTGTGAGCAGAAGCTCATAAGTAACAAAATCCGGTCTGATACAATCTGACGGAATCCGCGCTGACAGCAGAATTCTGTGACAGAATATCCGGGCAGCCGGAAAAATAAATGAAATGAAGTGGCGCCGGCAGTGAGATGCTGCCGGCGTTTCAGCTAGAAAAATATAAGGAAAGGAAAACGCAAAAGTCTATGGCAGAAAACGAAAAAATCAGTGATGCTTATGAAGTCATCGAGAAGACACGTGTCGAGGATATCCATTCCGACTGCACACTTCTCGTGCACAAAAAGAGCGGTGCGAGAGTAGCTCTGCTCTCAAACGACGACAACAACAAGGTGTTCAATATCGCCTTCCGCACGCCGCCGAAGAACTCGACCGGCGTGGCACATATCATCGAGCACACCGTGCTCTGCGGCTCAAGAAAATTCCCGCTGAAGGACCCCTTCGTGGAGCTCGTCAAGGGATCGCTCAACACCTTCCTCAACGCCATGACCTATCCGGACAAGACGATGTTTCCGGTGGCCAGCACCAATGACAAGGATTTTCAGAATCTGATGGACGTCTATCTCGATGCTGTTTTCTATCCGAATATCTACAGCAACGAAAAGATTTTCCGTCAGGAGGGCTGGCACTATCAGCTTGAAAAAAAGGACGATCCGCTGACCTACAACGGCGTCGTCTACAACGAGATGAAGGGCGCCTTCTCGAGCGCCGATGAAGTCCTCTCCAGGACTGTCTTCAACGCGCTCTTCCCGGACACGCCCTACGGCGTAGAATCCGGCGGCGACCCGGAGGTCATCCCGGAGCTTTCTTACGAAGAATTCCTTGATTTTCACAGAAAATACTACCATCCGTCGAACAGCTACATCTGCCTCTACGGCAATATGGATATGGCTGAAAAGCTCGACTGGCTCGACCGCGAATACCTCTCGAAATTCGACCGCATTGAGGTGGATTCACAGATCGCGATGCAGAAGCCTTTTGACCATCCGATCGACATCCGCAGCACCTATCCGGTTCTCGACAGTGAGTCGACGAAGAAGAAGACATACCTCACGACCAACATGGTCATCGGAGACTACAGCGACGTGCAGCTCGACGTGGCATTCACCATCCTCGAGTACATCCTGCTCGACGCCCCGGGCGCCCCGGTGAAGCAGGCGATCCTTGACTCCGGCATCGCCATGGATGTTGAGGGAATGTACAACGACGGCATAGAGCAGCCGGTGTTCTCCATCATCGCCAAGAACGCGGAAGAAAAGGACAAGAACAAATTCCTCGAGATCATCCGCACGACGCTCGAGAAACTCGCCGACGAGGGCATCGACAAGAAAGCCGTCGCCTCCGCGATCAATTACTACGAATTCCGCTTCCGCGAGGCAGATTACGGCCCGTATCCGAAGGGACTCATGTACTCCATCGGCATGTTCAGCAGCTGGCTGTATGACGACAAGGATCCATTCCGTTACCTCCGCGAGCTAGAGGCCTTCGAATCCATCAAGGAAAAATCGCAGCATGGATTTTTCGAAGATCTGATCCGCAAATATCTGCTGGGCAACGACCACGCGGCCGTCGTGACCCTTGTGCCTGAGCGTGGTCTCGCTGCAAAACGCGACGCTGCGACCGCAGAAAAACTCGCGGCGTACAAGGCATCGCTGACCGACGGGCAGCTTGATCAGATCGTGCGTGACACGGCTGACCTCAAGGCTTATCAGGAATCCGAGGACAGCCCCGAGGCACTCGCGTCGCTGCCGTTCCTCAAGAGAAGCGATATTGACCGCAAGACACCGCGCCATATCAGCGTGGAAGAGACAAAGGTCGACGGAACGACGTTCCTGAAGCATCATTATCAGACAAACGGGATCGCGTATCTGCAGCTTTTGTTTGATACCGCAAAGGTTCCGAATGACCTCGTGCCGTATATCGGCATCCTCAAGAACGTTCTCGGCGTCGTCGATACAGAGCATTACGGCTATACCGAGCTCTTCCACGAGGTCAACGCGAACACCGGCGGCATCGTCTTCGGCGTTCAGGTTGAGGCGACGGATGAGAAGGACGCAAACGCCGGCTATTGCATGTTCGGAATCCGCGCGAAATACCTCTATCCGAAGCAGGAGTTCGTATTCAGCATAATCCGCGAAATTCTGCTGACTTCAAAGCTCGACGACCGCAAGCGTCTGAAGGAAATTATCGACAGCACGAAGGCGGGCCTTGAAGTGAGCCTTCCGGGCGCCGGCCATTCTACGGCAACTCACCGCGCTGCGGCGCATATGAGCCGCCTCGACGCCTGGACGGAAAAAATCTCCGGCATCGATCAGTATCACCTTGTCGAGTATCTGCAGGCGCACTTCGATGAGTGTGCTGACGATCTCATCGACAAGCTGAAAAAGCTCATGCACATCATCTTCCGCCCGGAAAACCTGACCGTGAGCCTCAATGCAGAAGAAGCCGCGGGTGGATTTACAGGAATTGAGGACAGCATCCGCAGCCTCAGAGATGCACTTTACACAGATGATGTCGAGACAGGCAGCTTCGAGTGGAAAGAAGACCGGGGCAGCGAGGGCTTTATCACGCCGGGACAGGTCCAGTATGTCGGTATCGCCGGCAACTTCCGACGCGCGGGCTATGAATATACGGGTGCGTACGAAGTTCTGAAGAAAATGCTGAACTACGACTATCTCTGGATCAACCTCCGTGTGCTCGGCGGCGCCTACGGATGCATGAGCGGTTTCCGGCGCGATGGTGGTGCATACCTCGTGTCCTACCGGGATCCGCACCTCAAACGCACGCTCGACGTCTACAAGGCACTGCCGGATTATCTGCGCAAGTTTGACGCCGATGAGGATACGATGACCAAGCTCGTTATCGGAACCATCAGCGATATCGATACGCCGATGAACGCTTCGGCGCTCGGCACCGCCGCCCTTAACGCATGGTATAGTGGAAGGACCGAGGCCGACATCCAGAAAAAGCGCGACCAGATTCTCGACTGCCAGCCGGCCGACATCCGCGCTCTCGCTGATCCGGTTGAAGCCTTTATCAATAATTCCAGCGTCTGCGTTATCGGCAGCCAGACCGTCATCGAAAAGGACAAAGACGCGGTAGAAAATATCAAGTCACTCAACGACTTCGAGTAATTAACGAGAAATAACGCCGCATCCTCTGTGCGCAATTGCAAAGAGGATGCAGGATGCGATGGAAATGTTTGCGGGCTTTAGCCCGCGTGAGGGAAAGAATGGAAGACGCGAAAACAAAATCAGGATTTGTGGCGCTGATCGGCCGCCCGAACGTCGGCAAGTCGACGCTCATGAACCATCTCATCGGGCAGAAAATCGCTATCACGTCCCGCAAGCCTCAGACGACGCGGAATCAGATCCGGACCATCTATAACAGCGACCGCGGGCAGATCGTCTTCGTCGACACGCCGGGCATGCACCGGGCTTCCAACAAGCTCGGCGAATACATGGTCAGCGCCGCGGATAATTCGCTGCGCAGTGTCGATGCGGCGCTCTGGCTCATCGAGCCGGACAGCTACGTGGGCGCCGGCGACAAGAGCATCGTGAAAAAGCTGCAGCGCTCCGGCCTGCCCGTCATCCTTGTCATCAACAAGATAGACAAGGTGAGCAAGGCCGTTGTCGCGGCGACCATCGAAGCATATAAGGGACTGCTCGATTTTGACGATATCGTCGCCGTCTCCGCAAAGCAGAGCACCAACCTCGACACCCTCATCGACAGCATTTTCAAAGTGCTGCCCTACGGGCCGAAATTTTTCCCGGACGACGAGATCACAGACCAGCCTATGCGTCAGCTCGTCGCCGAGATCATCCGCGAAAAAGCCCTCCGCTCCCTCGGCGAAGAAGTGCCCCACGGCATCGCCGTCACGATCAACAGGATGCAGGAGAGGACCGCCAGACACGCGAAGAAACCGAAGAAGAAAGCTGTTCCGGCAGGTGCGGACTCGGATGCCGTCAGTAATCAGGATGTCGCAACCAGCGTTGGACAGAACTCCGCCACTGACACACAGCAGAACGCAGCTTCCGGCATCGACCAGAACGTCATCACCGACATCGACGCTGAGATCATCTGCGAGCGCGAATCTCACAAGGGCATCATCATCGGCCACCAGGGATCCATGCTCAAAAAAATCGGCTCTGAGGCCCGCGCGGACATTGAGAATCTGACAGGCACCAAAGTCAATCTTCAGCTTCACGTCAAAGTCAAAACGAACTGGCGCGAGAGCGATGTGCTTGTGAAAAACTTTGGCTACGACAAGAAGAATCTTGACAGCTGATCTGATATATTGTGAGTGATCAGATGTTATTTTATTTCGGGCAGTACATACCAGCTAATTCTTTCTGAGAAATTTGTCATAGTTGGAAACGTAATAATAGAAGGGAGAATCTGTGAGCGATCAGATCACGGTGCGAGGTATGGTGCTTTCCACCATGCCCATCGGAGAAAATGATAAACGCCTTGTCATCCTGACGCAGGAGCTCGGCCGCATCAGCACGTTCGCCCGCGGAGCCCGGCGCCCGGGAAGTACACTCATGGCCGCGTCAAATCCCTTCGTTACCGGACAGTTCACGCTCATTCAGGGGCGCAATTCCTACAATCTGATCGCCGTCAATATCCGCGACTATTTCACGGAGCTCGCGGCGGATCAGCCGGGCGTATATTACGGCTACTACTTTCTCGACTTCGCAAATTATTACGGGCAGGAAAATGTTGACGGTACAGAAACGCTGAATCTGCTCTATTTGTCACTTAAAGCGATTCTGAAGCCGCAGCCGGAAAACGCACTGATCCGACGGATTTTTGAGATCCGCCTCATGACGATCAACGGCGACTACGCCATAGACGGTTCAGGCATCAGCCCCGAGACGCGCTACGTCATCGATTTTATCATGCACGCTCCGCTCACAAAGCTCTTCACCTTCAGCGTGACTCCCGAGGTTCAGCAGGAACTCGACGCTAACACTGAAAAGCACATGAGCCGCGTCGTCGACCGCCCGTTAAAAAGCAAAAAAATCCTGGAGATGATGATTTCCTGACGGAGAATTCCAATGAAAAAATCAGAAAAGCCGGGAGATCTTCTGATTCGAGAGAGGATATTGATAACCACATAATCGGAGAGAGAAACGGATAGGAGAAAATAATAATTATGAGATTACTTTTTATAAGACATGGTGACCCTGATTATGTACATGACAGCCTCACGCCGCTCGGCGACCGCGAGGCGGAGGAACTGGCCGACTTCCTCGCCAAAACAGACCACATCGACGTGATCTATAAGTCTCCGCTCGGCAGGGCGCAGAGAACGGCGTCTTATACGGAAAAGAAGCTCGGTATGGAAGGCACGACGTACGACTGGCTTCAGGAAATCCCGCGCGGCCTGAAAATAGACGATTTTTCGTGGGCCAGGGAGGCCTATCCCGACTGGGAGCAGCATAGCGATGAAAATAATGTGCGCATCTTCTGGGACATGGTTCCGAGGTGGTTTTATCAGGTACCGGGACTCTTTGACTCATCAAAGTGGCGCGAATCCGAAGTCGCGAAAAAGAGTAATCTTCTGAAAATATACGACCACGTGACAGGGGAATTTGACAAGCTTCTTGCTTCCTATGGCTATGTCCGTGAAAACGGTATCTATCATGTAGAAAGGGAGAGCACGAAGACCCTCGCTTTCTTCTGTCATTTTGGTGTGACCTGTGTGATGCTGTCCCATCTGTGGAACACATCGCCGTTCATGCTTTGGCACATGCTTGGATTATCACCTTCTTCTGTCACGGAGTGCGTGACTGAGGAGCGTGAGCAGGGCTGGGCGTACTTTAAGTCACTCCGCATTGGAGACATCAGCCATATCAAAGCTCACAACGAAGAGCCAGCCTTCGCGGGAAGATTCTGCGAAGTCTATTCAAATAAAGATCAGAGACACTGAGGAAATATGGTGTTTATCATCATTGGGCATCACAATGAAGTGGCGCAGGCGCATCGCCTGCGCTAATTTCATGCCTTAATGCGTTTTGCCATAGATCTACGGCCTCGTCGGCGCATTACCCAATCAATTCTAATGATTTGATGCGCTCAGCCAGAGACCCTCCGGATTCGGGAGCGCATCAGATGATCAAGATATGGGAATGTGATGCGCCCGATCGCAGAGCCTCCGGATTCAGGAGCGCATTACCCAATCAATTCTAATGATCTGATGCGCTTAGTCAGAGCCCCTTCGGTTCCGGGAGCACATCAAATGATCAAGACTGGGGAAGTGATGCGCCCAGTCGTATAACCTCCGGATTCGGGAGCGCATCAAATAATCAAGATTGAGGAATGTGATGCGCCCAATCGTAGAGCCTCTGGCTTCGGGAGCACATCAAATAATCAAGACTGGGAAGGTGATGCGCCCGATCGTAGAGCTTCCGGCTTCGGGAGCGCATCAAATAATTAAGATAGGGAAGATGATGCGCCCAATCGCAGAGCCTCTTATTCGGGAGCGCATCAAATAATCAAGACTGGGAAGATAGTGCGCACGATCGCAGAGCCTCCAGCATCGGGAGCGCATTACCCAATCAATTCTAATGATCTGATGCGCTTAGCCAGAGCCCCTCCGAATTCGGGAGCGCATCAGATGATCAAGATAGGGGAATGTGATGCGCCCAGTCGTAGAGCCTCCGGTTCCGGGAGCACATCAAATGATCAAGACTGGGGAAGTGATGCGCCCAGTCGTAGAGCCTCTGGTTTCGGGAGCGCATCAAATAATCAAGACTGGGAATGTGATGCGCCCGATCGTAGAGCTTCCGGCTTCGGGAGCGCATCAGATAATCAAGATAGGGAAAGGTGATGCGTCAGCCCAGCGCATCCGCGCCCAGACGGACGCATCAAACAATCAAGATCAAAGAGAAAGATGCGCCCGATCGTGAAGTCCCGGCTTCAAGAGCGCATCAAATAATCAAGATTGGGAAGGTGATGCGCCCAACAATGAGTGTCGGGCTGGCGCGTCGCATCATCAAGGGCGAATTCAAGCCAAGGATGCGCCAGCCCGGCGCCGCCGCGCCCGGATGGGCGCATCAAACAACCAAGATTAGAAAGAATGATACGTTCATCCACCCCGCATCCGCAGTTGACAAATCCTCGCGCCGCGCCTTATGATGAAACGGCTAATACCGTAAATAATAGGAGGAATATGACCTTATGAGCAAAGAACTTGCCAAGACATACGATCCGAAAGAAATCGAAGACCGTACCTATAAAAAATGGGAAGATAACGGATACTTCCACGCAAAAGTCGATCCAGCCAAGAAAGCTTTCTGTATCGTAATGCCGCCGCCAAACATCACCGGCAAGCTTCATATGGGTCATGCCCTCGATAATACGATGCAGGATATCCTGATCCGCTACAAGAGAATGCAGGGCTACGAGGCGCTCTGGCAGCCGGGAACCGACCACGCGGCAATTGCCACCGAGGTCAAGGTAACCAATGCCCTCAAGGAAAAAGGAATTGATAAGCACGAGATTGGCCGCGAAAAATTCCTCGAGTACTGCTGGAAGTGGCGCGACGAATACGGCCGCACTATCATCAATCAGCTGAAAAAGCTCGGATCCTCCGCCGACTGGGAGCGCGAACGCTTCACCATGGACGAAGGCTGCAGCAAGGCCGTCGAGGAAGTCTTCTGCCGCCTGTACGAAAAAGGCTACATTTACCGCGGCAGCCGCATCATCAACTGGTGCCCGAAGTGCCAGACCTCGCTGTCTGACGCCGAGGTAGAGCACGTAGATCAGGACGGCTTCTTCTGGCACATCAATTATCCGATCGTCGGCGAGCCCGGCAAATTCGTGGAGATTGCGACCACCCGTCCCGAGACGCTTCTCGGCGATACAGCCGTCGCCGTCAACCCCGACGACGAGCGCTACAAAGACCTCGTCGGCAAGATGCTCGAGCTTCCGCTCACCGACCGCCAGATTCCGGTCATCGCGGATGAGTACGTCGACAAGGAATTCGGAACCGGCTGTGTAAAAATCACGCCTGCCCACGACCCTAACGACTTTGAGGTCGGCAAGCGCCACAACCTTGAAGAGATCAACATCCTCAACGACGACGCCACACTGAATGACAAGTGCGGTAAATACGCCGGCATGGACCGCTATGAGGCGAGAAAAGTCATCGTCGATGACCTCGACAAGCTCGGACTTCTCGTAAAAGTTGTTCCGCACACCCACTCCGTAGGAACGCACGATCGCTGCCACACCACCGTAGAGCCGATGGTCAAGCCGCAGTGGTTCGTCCGCATGAAAGAGATGGGACAGGCTGCCCTCGACGCATATCACAGGGGTGAACTCGGCTTCGTTCCGGAAAACTACGGCAAGACCTATGAGCACTGGCTGGAAAACATCAAAGACTGGTGCATTTCCCGTCAGCTCTGGTGGGGCCATCGCATCCCGGCATATTACTGCCAGGACTGCGGCGAGATCGTCGTCCACAGAGGCGGCGCACCAGACAAGTGCCCGAAGTGCGGCGGAACGCATTTTAAACAGGAAGAAGACACCCTCGACACCTGGTTCTCCTCAGCCCTCTGGCCGTTCTCGACCCTCGGCTGGCCGGACAAGACGCCCGAGCTGTCCTATTTTTACCCGACAGACGTCCTCGTCACCGGATACGACATCATTTTCTTCTGGGTCATCCGCATGGTCTTCTCGGCCATCGAGCAGACCGGACAGGTGCCGTTCCATCACGTCCTGATCCACGGACTTGTCCGCGACTCTCAGGGCCGCAAGATGTCAAAATCGCTCGGCAATGGCATTGATCCGCTCGAGGTTATCGATAAATACGGCGCCGACGCGCTGAGACTGACACTCATGACCGGCAACGCGCCCGGAAACGACATGCGCTTCTACTGGGAGAGAGTTGAGGCGAGCCGCAATTTTGCCAACAAAGTCTGGAACGCTTCCCGTTTCATCCTCATGAACATGGATGGAAACGAGGTGCCCGAGACCGTCGACGTGAACACACTTCCGCTTCCGGGGAAATGGATCCTTCACAAGGTCAACGTCCTCGCAAAGGAAGTCACCGAAAACATGGACAAATACGAGCTCGGCATCGCCGTGCAGAAAGTCCACGATTTTATCTGGAACGAATTCTGCGACTGGTACATCGAGATCGTAAAGCCGGTGCTCTACGGCGATGACAAAGAAGAGAAGGGCAGAGTGCTCTGGGTACTCCGCACCGTGCTCTCCAACGCGCTGAAGATGCTTCATCCGTTCATGCCGTTCATCACCGAGGAGATTTACTGCACGCTCAACCCCGACGAAGAGACGATCATGCTCGCCTCCTGGCCGGAGTACAAGAAGGAGTGGGAGTTCCCGAAGGAACACGAGATCGTTGAAAATATCAAGGAAGCGGTCCGCCGTGTCCGCGACCTGCGCACGACGCACAACGTAGCTCCGTCCCGCAAGGCGACTGTCTATGTCGTATCGCCGGATGAAGAGATTCTCGATCATTTCCGCATGGCGGCAGACTTCTTCGGACCGCTCGTCCGCGCGGACAAGCACGTGATCCTGCAGAAAGACAGAAGCGGAATCGACGACGACGCTTTTTCCGTCGTCATCCCGGGCGCAAACATCTACATCCCGTTTGCCGACCTTGTCGACACGGCCAAGGAACTGGAGCGCCTGACAAAGGAAAAAGAGCGCCTCGCGAAGGAGATTGCCCGCAGCAGGGGAATGCTCAGCAACGAAAAATTCGTCAGCCGCGCACCGGCAGAGAAGGTCCAGTCCGAGCGCGACAAGCTCGCAGGCTATGAGCAGGAGATGAAGCAGGTAGAAGCAAGCCTGGCGGAACTCCTGAAGAAAACCGGTAAACAGTAATATCTGCTGTAAATGATATGGACAGATGCGTCCCGGAGAACGCATCTGAAGAACAATATAAGCAATGAAAAACAGATGACAAGCTATGAAGACGCCGTCAATTACATAAATGACATACCGCGCTTCACGAAGAAGACAAAGGTGGCGCACACCCGCCGCATCCTCGAAGAGCTCGGAAATCCCGACGACCAGATGAAATTCATCCACGTCGCGGGCACCAACGGGAAAGGGAGCGTATGTGCATACATGGACTCCATTTTCCGGGAGGCCGGCTATCACACCGGACTCTTCACGAGCCCGCACCTCGTGCGGACCAACGAGCGCTTCAAGATCGACGGAAAAGATGTTTCCGATGAAAAATTCGCCGCTGCTTTCGATGAAGTTATGGCGGCCGTCCGTCGGATCCAGGCGGAAGAGCCGGATTTTGAGCATCCGACCTACTTCGAGACGCTGTTTCTCATGGGGATCCTGATCTTCCGGGACGCACGTCCCGGGCTGGATGTCGTGATCCTGGAGACGGGTATGGGCGGCAGACTCGACGCGACCAACGTCATCCGCCATCCGGAATACTGTGTGATCACGTCGATCAGCCTCGACCACACACAGTACCTCGGAAACACGATCCCGGAGATCGCCGGTGAAAAAGCGGGTATCATCAAAAAAGGTGTTCCGGTCATCTTTGACGCCGGCAGCAAAGAGGCGACGCCGGTATTTATCGGGCGTGCGGCCAGTGTGGGCGCAGAATATATTCCGATCGACAGAAAGCAGATCAGTAACATCCGCATCGACCGAGACGGCTGTACCTTCGATTACGCGGGCTACCCGGACCTGCACATCCGGCAGATCGCCGACTACCAGATCATGAACGCCGTGCTGGCGCTGGAGACGGTCACCCGCTGGAATGCAGAGAAAAGCTGGAATGCAGAGAAAAAAGGAAAAGAAATCAGCAGGGAGTGCATGTACGCCGGCCTTGAGAAGATGAACTGGCCATGCCGCATGGAGACTGTGCTGCCGGGCGTCATCATCGACGGGGCGCACAATCCCGACGGGATCGCGCAGTTCATCAGGACAGCGCAGCGGTTCCACAAGAACAATGAGATTACGCTTTTGTTCGGCGCAGTCAGTGACAAAGATTATCCATCGATGATCCGCGAGCTTGCAGAGGGCATCCGCCCCGAGCGTGTCGTCACGACAGAGATCGCAGGTTCCCGGGAGATTTCCGGAGAGATTTTTGCCGAGCTGTTCCGCGGGTGCGGCGTCAGCGAGGTTTATACTGATCCGTCGCCGGAGCGCGCCTTCGACAAGGCGCACAGCATCATGGGCAGCGGCATGCTGTTCTGTGTCGGCTCCCTCTATCTCGCAGGAGAGCTGCGGAACTACATAACACAGACGAACCAGAAATAAAGAGTGGAAGCGCGAACCGTCCGCCGGCAGTCAGCTGCCTTTCGCAGCGCGTTTCCTGAAGATGATAAGCGGGTGATCAATTATGTTAGATTTTGAAGAAGAGCTTAAGAAATTCAAACCGTCCCTTGAGCTTGAGAATATCGAGGATACGATCAAGCACGAGGATATGACAGACGTCGTGGATATCCTGCGCGAGCTCGGAACCGAGGCGCGCCAGGAAGGCTACGATACGCCCCGGAACGGCAAGTAGGCAACCGGTAAATGCAGACAATCCGGAGCAGCAAGTAAGCAACCGGTAAATGCAGACAATCCGGACCAGCAAGTAAGCATCTGACGCAGGCGAACTATCCGGACCGTCAGGTAAGCATCCGGCAAATAAGCAATTAACCCCGCAATAATTGGGAGCAGAGAAATACATGAGCAATGTTGAACAACAGGCAGGCTTCCTCTCGAACCGCTACTACAACGAGGCGCTGAACCGCGCCCGCATCCGCGACCTGTCAGGAGCAGCTGAAAAACTGCGCATCAGCCTGCAGCTCAATAAAAAGAATATCCAGGCCCTCAACCTCTACGGTCTCGTACTCTACGAGTGCGGCGATATCGTCGAGGCACTTCATCAGTGGGTCCTCAGCTTCAACCTTCAGCCGCAGGGAAACCTTGCGTCGACCTACGTGCGCGAGATTGAAAAGGATTCATCCCGTCTCAACCAGATGAACAGGGGAATCCGCGATTACAACGAGGCCCTCCGCAACTGCAGAGAGGGCAATGACGACGTGGGTGCACTGCGCCTCCGCCGCGCCCTGCAGAAAAATCCACGCCTCGTAAAGGGCTATGTCCTTCTCGCGCTGATCGACATCAAGGAGCTGCGGTACAACCATGCCCGGCGTATGCTGAACCGGGCGCTGCGCATCGACAAATACAACCCTGATGCGCTGAGATATCAGGAAGAAATCAACGAGCAGACCGGAAATGCGTCCGCCAAAGGCGAAGTTGTGACGGCAGAGGATGATATCCCGGAAGAAAATTTCCGCGCTCACAATACGAAAGGCGTCGGCCGGCGGACCATCTTCCGCAACGGCTCCTACATGTCGCCCGCGGTCAACGTGATTTTTGGACTGGTCATCGGACTTCTCGCCACATGCCTTTTGATCGTGCCATCCGTCCGCTCGTCCATACTGAACAGCAACAATAACCGCACGATCGAGCTGTCTTCGACCATCGACTCTCAGCAGGCGAAGATCGATACGCTGACAAGCGAGAACGAATCATACGCCCAGCAGGTCAGCGACGCGCAGGATGCGCAGAGTACGGCCGAGACACAGGCGGAGTCAATGGAGTACATCTTCAGCGCCCAGCAGGCCTATAATGACGGCGATTATCAGACGGCGCTGGAGGACATGGCAAACGTCGATGAAAGCGTCCTCTCCGACGCGGCGAAGACGGCGTATGACAACCTGAACACCTCACTTTCTTCCGAGGCGTACGACGTCTACGTCCAGCTGGGACAGGAAGCATATTATAACAGCGACTGGGAGACGGCCGCCGAATATCTGGAAAAAGCCGTCGAGCAGGATTCCTCCGACAGCGATTCACTTACCCTTCTGATCACGTGTTATCAGAACCTCGGCGATCAGGAAAAAGAACTTGAGAGCTGGCAGAGACTGGCCACCGCGCTCGCAGGAACTGACGAGGGAACTTATGCGCAGACTATGGCCGATAATCTGAGTGAAGAGATCAGTGAGAGCAGCTCGACCGACACCAGTGACACGACTGACAGCACCGCCAGTGACACAACAGACAGCGGAACGACCGACAGCACCGCCAGCGACACAACAGACAGCGGAACGACTGCAAGCGACACGACGGCCAGCGGTACTACAGATACGACAAACAATGAATGATACACGACAGACTCCGACGGACATCTGAGGGAAGACATCAAAAAGAGAGAGTGAGGACTGGCATGGAAGACAAAATCATCAGACAGCTTGCGTCTGTAACGGGCGCGGAAAACATCAGAATGAACGAATCTATGAGCTCGCACACGACCTTCCGGATCGGCGGGCCGGCAGATGTATTCATTGCGCCCCGAGATGTGAGAAGCCTCTGCGCAGCACTTGAGGTGCTCCGCCAGAACGATGTGCCGTATTTCATCCTCGGTAACGGCAGCAATCTGCTCGTCAGCGACGCGGGTTTCCGCGGAGCCGTCGTGCATATCGACAGGGATCTGCAGGTCTTTGATTCGTCCGATTCCGGCTGCAGCGTCGCGAAGGAAGCGGTCGGCTACGGGATCATCCGCGCCGGTGCAGGTGTCCTTCTTTCAAAAATCGCCGCAGAGGCGCGTGACCGTTCTCTCACGGGACTCGAGTTTGCCTCCGGGATACCGGGGACCCTCGGCGGGGCCTGTGTCATGAACGCCGGAGCTTACGGCGGTGAGATGAAAAACGTCCTCACCTGCGTGACCGTTCTGGATGAAGATTTCAACGTCAGAAAAATATCCGCATCTGAGCTCGGACTCGGCTACCGCACGAGCCGCATCCAGACAGAGCAGTGGATCGTCCTAGGCGCAGAGATCGCCCTCGCCCACGGCGACAAAGAGCAGATCACCGCGCAGATGGAAGATTTGAAAGAAAAACGCACCACAAAACAGCCCCTCGAATATCCGAGCGCCGGAAGCACATTCAAGCGCCCCGAAGGATATTTCGCGGGGAAACTGATCGACGACGCAGGGCTCCGCGGCTTCACCGTCGGCGGCGCCCAGGTGTCCGAAAAACACTGCGGCTTCGTCATCAACCGCGGCGGAGCGACCGCAGCCGACGTGCGCGAACTGATCCGCCGCGTCCAGGACCGCGTGTACGAAAAATCCGGCGTCTGGCTGGAGCCCGAGATCCGGATGCTCGGCTTCGACGACTGAACGATTTTTCCGGCGGTCACAGCCGGCTGCAGACAGGCACAGAAAAGAAAGGGAGGTCACCAATGGCAATAAAACTGATATTTGTGACAGGAATGTCCGGCGCGGGCAAATCCACCGCGTTAAAGATGCTTGAAGACATGAACTTCCTCTGCGTAGACAACATGCCTGTGCAGCTGATCGACAAGATGGTCGAGCTCACTATGAGCAGCAACGCCACAGGGCAGGACACAAAGGTCGCCTTCGGCGTAGACATCCGGAGCGGCAACCTCTCCAACCTTCTCAACGTCGTCGAGAGATTCCGTGAGCGCGGCATCGAGGCAAAAATCATTTTCCTCGACGCAGATGACAGCACGCTGATCAAGCGCTATAAGGAGACGCGCCGCCGCCATCCGCTCGCGAAGAACGGCCGCGTCGAAACAGGCATCGCCGCCGAGCGCGAAAAGCTGAAAAACATCCGCAGCAACGCGGACTACATCATCGACACGAGCCAGCTTCTCACCCGGGAACTCCGCGAGGAACTGAAAAAAATCTTCGTCGACGATTCCAACTTCAAGAGCCTCATGGTCACCGTGCTCTCGTTCGGTTTTAAATACGGCATCCCGGAAGACGCCGACATCGTCTTTGACGTGCGTTTTCTGCCCAACCCATATTACGTCGACGAGCTCAAACACCTCACCGGCAACGATGCGCCGGTGCACGATTTTGTCATGAAATACGATGTCTCCAAAACCTTCCTCGCAAAGATCACGGATCTTCTGAAGTTCCTGATCCCGAACTTCATCGAAGAGGGCAGGACGCAGCTCGTCATAGCCATCGGCTGCACCGGCGGACGTCATCGCTCCGTCACATTCGCAAATGAGATCGCCGACGCGCTCAAAGGCGACGACACCTACGGGCTCCGCCTCGAGCACCGCGACATCGACCGCGACCTTATAACGAAAAAGCAATAATCAAGTCATAAATACGGTATCAGTTATGTCGTTTTCTTCAGATGTAAAAAAAGAATGCTATGGCATCATCGGCGCGGCGAGGCACTGCAGGATAGCAGAGCTGGCTGCGCTGATTGAATTTTGTGGAACAATAGAATCAGACAAGGATGCAGAAACGCCATCGGACACAAGCCCTTCGCTGTGCTTCCGCACGACGCACAAAGAATTACTGGACAAGTATCTTCTTCTCCTGAAAAAGACTTTCCGGATAGGAGAGGAGCAGGTTCAGGTGACCGAAGTGCCGCACAAAAAGACCCGCCGGTACGAGGCGCTCATCAGCGACGGCGGGACTGTGGAGCAGATCCTTCAGGCAATCGACTACAGCGCGCTCCATCCGCGTGGTATGACGGACTGTTATACATCCGGAGCAGCAGAGAATAGCGCAGAAGTCGCAGCCGGTTCAGCGGAAAACTCAGCAAGTACAGGCAATGCTCAAGCTGGGGCGATCCCGTACGTGCACAGCGTGATCCTCAACAGGAACTGCTGCCGGCGCTCCTTTATTCGCGGAGCTTTTCTTTCGGCAGGCTCTGTCAGCGACCCCAACCGGTCTTACCACTTCGAGATCGTGTGCGGCAGCTCCGCTGTCGCCGAGGGCATCGCCGCAGTCATCCGTTCCCTCGGGATCGATGCGCGCACGGTGAAACGCCAAAAATACTTTGTCGTCTATGTGAAAGAGAGCTCGCAGATCTCTGACCTTCTGGGACTCATGGACGCCAACGTTTCCCTGCTCAACTTCGAGAACATTCGCGTCGTCCGCGATGTCCGCGGAGGTGTCAACAGGAAAGTCAACTGCGAGACGGCAAATATCGAGAAAACTGCGTCTGCTGCGGCCAGGCAGATCGAGGATATCCGCTACATTGAAAAGACCATCGGGTTTTCCAAATTATCAAAGGCCCTTGACGAAATGGCTGAGGTTCGGTTACAATATCCCACGGCGACCTTAGCAGAACTCGGGGGACTGCTTGATCCGCCCGTAAGTAAATCCGGGGTGAATCACAGACTCAGGGCACTGAGCCGTTTGGCAGACGATCTGCGCAATACAAGGAGGCAAT
Source organism: Eubacteriales bacterium (assembly GCA_036453165.1). Taxonomy (GTDB): domain Bacteria; phylum Bacillota; class Clostridia; order Lachnospirales; family Lachnospiraceae; genus Bilifractor. Next base: position 332,128 of record JAZHVR010000001.1, read on the forward strand.
AGGAGTATGGTGAAGGAAAGTGTGACTATTGAAATCTCAAATGGCCTGGAGACGAGACCCATTGCAATGCTCGTTCAGGTTGCGAGTCAGTATGAGAGCACTATTCACCTTGAAAACGGAACCAAGAGCGTCAATGCGAAGAGCATCATGGGCATGATGACATTAGGCCTCGACAATGGCGAGCGCGTAACTGTCACGGCAGACGGCCCGGATGAGGAAGAGGCGCTGAAGAACGTTATTAAATTCCTTACAAGAGATAAATAAGGAAACTTCTTCAGAGAATTGGTTCCCACATTTATCACTCTGCAGGAAAGACCTACAGATCGCGACATCACACGAGTGACGGTGCGAGGTGGAAAAGTATATCAGGTTTTGATTTAAGGACTGTTGCGATGCGACAGTCCTTAATATTTTGCGCGAGTAATGAGCCTCATCCATTCACACGACAGTGTGAATCAGATGTGGCGGACCGCTCGCACGATAGTGTGAGGCGAATACCGCGACGACGGGACAAAGTCCCGTAAGCGCCCCAGCTGTTCTCAGCTGCGGCCTCTCACGCTCAGCTGCGGCCCCCTGGAGCAAACAGTGGCAAACAGCTGTTGAAGCGCCCGCAGCCCCTCCCATATAATGAAGAAAACGGGTGCAGAAAGCACCGGAGAGGAGGTGACGGGCCATCCTGCGCAGCATACGGTCCGGATCGTCATCCGGGAGACACCGCAGATCACATTTTCAAAAAACACTTATGCACATCTTCAACACCACATCCCAGAGACATATCATCGGAATTCCATGCTGCTGTGAAAAATGAGTACTGACGACAGACCGCCGGCTGCGGTCACCGCGATTCCCTGCGATACGGAACTCACGGCCGGCGGCTTTTCATGAGCTTTACAATCCGGCGGGCGTTAGCTATACTAAGGCAAACAGGTAGAAGAAAGAAGGTGGAGCCGTTTTGAAGATCGAAAGAATCAGTGAAAATCAGATACGATGCACATTGACCGGCGAGGATCTGAGCGTACGGGACATCCGCCTTAGCGAGCTTGCCTACGGCTCACCGAAGGCGCGCAGACTTTTTCGTGAGATGATGCACGAAGCAAGCGTCGAAGTCGGTTTTGACTCAGAGGGAATGCCACTCATGGTTGAGGCCATTCCGACGTCGTCCGACAGCGTAATGCTGATCATTACACGTGTAGACGATCCCGAGGAGCTCGACAGCCGCTTCTCACGTTTTACAAAATCGCAGCCCTCAGACAATATCATCGATGGAGACATTCTTGATGACGGACTGGAGGATCCGATCGGAAATCCGGAGGATTCCGCAGATGCTGCTGACAGTCTGGCAGAAGCAGAAGATCCGCTGAGTGATATGCAGGACAGTGACATGCAGAACAGCGATATTCGCGGCGGTGATATACAGCGCAGTGACAAATCCGCACAGGATATTTCCGGTTCACAGGATGCGGCAGAAAAGGACGGCGGAGAGTCATCCTATGGCACTCCGGACCATCCGGACAACGGCCCGACGGCCGATAATGGAGATTCCGCACAGGACGGAAATCTCGACGAAGAGGACCTTGAAAAATTGTTCCGTCAGCTCTTTGAGACGATCGGACGCATGAACGGCAGCGAAGAAAATGTGCGCAACTCGGCTACAGGCAGAGGGATCAATGCGCCCGGGGCGCATGGCAGGAGAGAGAACAGCGACAGTGAAAGAGAGATGCGCGCCAGGACAGAAGGCCAGCCTGCTGATCCGTCGGCCGGGGCGCAGAAAACCAGCCGCGGCAAACGCGCGAAGAGGATCCGCATCCGCAGTACCCAGGCATTTGCGTTCCGCTCGCTGAACGACGTGATCGACGTGGCCCACACAGAGGCCGGCCAGTATCGCGGTAAGAACTCCCTGTACCGCGGCAGCAGAGGCAGCGATTATCTCCTCGTCATCCATGTGGGCAAATCGTCAAAGACGTACGCGGCCACATGCAGTATACTCTCCGAATACGGCCGCCCGGTTCCGTTCAGTCCGGCACGTGAGTCATATCTCATCGAGCACGGAGACGCGATCATCAGGGCTGCGGCCCTCAAAAAGCTTTCTCAGATCTGAGAACACAAAAGTTTACGGTCAGCGCAGGCGCTCAGCCTGCGCTGTTTTTGTATATTGCACAAGGAACCCCATCCGACCTCACAATTAATCATTTTCTCCACTTATCACTGTCACTGTCCGCTCAGAATGCTCCGCCGTCCCCACATTGAGGCCCCGAACTTGTGAATATTACGCCTGCATGTTAAAATCAAATATCAATATTATTTTAATATTATTATAATTCTTAAGTATCGCTGCCGGCCGTTTCGCCCGGCAGCGGATAACAGAGGGGTTTTAGAATGGCAAGAAGAAGACGAAAAAAAAGGTCACCGATTCCGGTGATCATTCTTTTAGCGGTCGTCGCGGTTATCACGTTCGCCGCCGTAAAACTGTATCCTCAGATTTCCGAATCCTCAGCGTCTGCTGATCTCTCCGATTACTTCGGCGTCAGCGACGGCCAGGCGGCGCTCGTCGTCAATGACGAGATCCTCGAGGCAAAGGGCGTTGTCCGCGATGATCAGATCTACATCGACTATGACACCGTTGCCACCTACTTCAACGACCGCTTCTGCTGGGACGAGTCAACAGAGCAGATGCTCATCACCCTCCCGTCAGGCACAGAGACCTTCACCGACGGCGACGGATCCCTTGTCCTCATCGACGGAGAACCGTGGCTTTCAGCCGACTGCATCAGCGAAAATTCCGATATCGACTTCGCAGTATACTCCAGTCCCGACCGCGTCGTTGCCAGGACAGAGTGGGACAACATCCCGACCGAGACTGTCACACAGGACTCAAAGGTCCGCACCTCCGGCAGCAAGAAGGGTGAGACGCTCACAACGGTCAGCGCGGGAGATACCGTAGTCCTCACGCAGAATGATGACGCGTGGTGCCAGGTATCGACAGAAGACGGCTTTATCGGCTATATCGAAAAGAGCAGTCTCGAGACCGGCGACGAACTCACGCATACGCCCGACCCGAGCTTCTCCTACTCAAAAATCAGCCTCGACGAGAAGATCAATATGGGCTGGCAGTACACAGAGACAGACGATGGAATCTCGAACCTTGCTACATTGACCAACGGGACCGGCGTAAACGTCGTCTCTCCGACATGGTTCACCGTCACAGACAAGAAAGGCACCGTCAACTCGCTCGCTGGAAGTGATTACGTTGAGCAGGCGCACAACAGCGGCATCTCCGTCTGGGGATGCTTCCAGGACGTGGCCGACGATGACGGCGTGTCCGCTGACGATTATCTGCAGACCGAAGATGTCCGCCAGAAGATCATCAGCTCCCTCATCCAGTATGCGACGGACGTCGGCATGGACGGCATCAACCTGGACATCGAGACCGTCACCGAAGAGAACGTCAGATATTACCTGCAGTTCATCCGCGAACTCTGCCAGGCAGCTCACGAAGAAAATCTCATCGTGTCAGTGGATAACTACACCTCGACATACACCCAGTACCTCAACCGCGCCGAGCAGGCAGAGGTCGCCGATTATCTGGTCATCATGGGATACGATGAACATACCGCCGGCTCAGAGGAAGCAGGATCCGTTGCCTCCCTGCCGTTTGTTGAGCAGGGGATCACCGACCTTCTCGATGAGGGCGTCGATGCGTCCCAGATCATCAACGGCATCCCGTTCTATTCAAGAGGATGGACATACACGAGCGGCGGTGGCGTTCCGACCAGCGAGACACTCGCCATGGGCGACCAGCAGTCGTGGGCCGATTCCCACGGGATCGAGCTCTCCTGGGATTCATCTCTCGGCCAGTACACCGGCTCCGTAACGACCGACGACGGCACGACCTACAGCATCTGGATCGAAGACGATAAATCCATCGAAGAAAAAATGAAGCTCATAGAGAAATACGACCTCGCCGGCGTAGCAGAGTGGCGCCTCGGGCTCGAAGACGCAGGAGTCTGGGAAGTCATCAATAATCACCTGCAATAAAATATAATAGATATATAAACAGACAATTTCTGAACAATAATTATCAAGAATTTGGAAAACAGGGCGCAATATGCCTTATTTTGGTGTAAAATATAGAGGACTATGAATGGCCGGGAAAGGGGTCCCGGGAATCATAATTGAAGTGCACCGGCAGAACGGTGAGAATGGAGTATAAATATGGCGACACCAGAAGAAATGTTCAGAACAACCAAGTTTGGTGGATATGATAAAGATGACGTCGAGCAGCAGATCCAGAAGATGCGCGACGCCGCAAATGTTGAGCGCAGAGAACTGAGTGCGAAGATCGACGCGGCGAATGAGACGATCGTAGATCAGCAGAAGGATATTGACAATCTCAACACGAAGGTCCGTGAGCTGCAGGATTCCCTGATCGCAAAGGACCGCGAGCTTCAGGACGTCGAGAAGAATGTCAGAGAGAAATATCAGTCCTACGTCGACAACTACGACACGATCGGAAGTCTCATCTATGAGGCGAAGATCCGCGCTAAGCAGGTAGACCGCGAGACAGAGGCAGAGCGTCAGCGCATCCTCGCAGAGGCAAACTCTGAGGCGCAGAAGATCCGCGATGAGGCTCAGGTCGAGGCAAAGCAGCTTCTCGATGAGACCCAGAAGAAGATCGACGAGAAGAATCGCGACGGCCGTCTGCAGTACGCGGCGATCCAGGAAGAGCTCGCGCACGTCATCGAGACCTTCAATCAGGTACAGAAGCAGTTCATGAACTCCTATCGCGATATCCAGAATATCGTCAACGAGGAGCCGGGCTCCTTTGACGACAGTGGCGATGACGACTGACGCGCGGAATAAGCAGAATAATTAGTAAAGAAGGCTGAAGTAAGCATGTCCCATGCAAAGATAGTACATATGACCGAAGATCATCTGGACATGGACGCCCTTCGCGAAGCCGGCCGCATTCTCAGGGCCGGCGGCCTTGTCGCGTTTCCGACAGAGACCGTCTACGGACTCGGCGGCAACGCCCTGGATCCTTCGGCATCAAAAAAAATATACGCGGCGAAAGGACGTCCGTCGGACAACCCGCTCATCGTCCACATCGCAGAATTCGAAGATCTGGCTCCGCTCGTAAAGGAAATCCCCGACGGGGCTCTGAAGCTGGCCGCGGCCTACTGGCCGGGGCCACTTACCATGATATTTAACAAAAGCGATATCGTTCCGTACGAGACGACAGGCGGTCTCGACACCGTCGCTGTCCGTTTCCCGGACAACGAGATCGCTCGCGAGATGATCCGCCAGGGCGGCGGCTACGTCGCCGCGCCGAGTGCCAACACATCCGGGCGGCCGAGCCCCACGCTCGCAAGCCACGTCGATGAAGACCTCGGAGACAAGATTGACATGATCCTCGACGGCGGACAGGTCAACATCGGCCTCGAATCCACCATCGTGGACTTTACAGAAGATGTGCCTGTGATCCTGCGCCCTGGCTTCCTCAATCAGGAAATGCTGGAAGAGATCCTCGGCGAGGTCCGCGTCGACCCCGGGATCATGAGCGAAAATACACACGTCCGCCCGAAGGCGCCGGGTATGCGCTATAAGCACTATGCCCCGAAGGGCGACCTCGCGATCGTTGAAGGGAAGCCCGAAGCCGTCTTCAGCAAGATCCGCGAGCTCACGGAAGCACGCCTTGCGGAGGGCAAAAAGGTCGGGATCATCTGCACCGAGGAGAGCCGTTCCGAATATCCCTGGAGCAAGGATCAGGTCGACATCCGATGCATCGGGAGCCGAGCCGACGACCGAACCATCGCACATCATCTGTATGAAATTCTGAGAGACTTCGACGAAGACGGCATCGACTACATGTACACCGAGTCCTTCGAGACGCCGCGCATGGGTCAGGCCATCATGAACCGGCTCATCAAGGCGGCGGGCCACGAAGTCATCGAGGCCTGAGAAAATACAATAGAGGAAATACAATAAGAACGCGCACAAATAAATTATTAATGTATATAGGGAGGAAAAAGATATGATAGCACTCGCCTGTGACCACGGCGGCTACAATCTCATGCAGGAAGTAAAGAAGCATCTCGACGATCAGGACATCGAATATGTCGATTACGGCACGGACAGCGCCGACGTATCCGTCGACTATCCTGACTACGCGCACAAAGTTGTGAAGGCCATCCTCGACGGCACCTGCGACAAGGGAATCCTCATCTGCGGCACCGGTATCGGCATCAGCATCGCCGCGAACCGCTTCAAGGGAATCCGCGCGGCGCTCTGCACTGACTGCTACATGGCCGAGATGACCCGTCAGCACAATGACGCAAATATCCTCGCCATGGGCGGGCGCGTCCTCGGCGGCGGCACAGCCTGCAAGATCGTAGATACCTTCCTTACGACGCCCTTCTCCGAAGGCGAGCGCCACAAGAGAAGAATTGCTAAGATAGAAGATACAGAACTCAAATAATTCACAGGGGGAAAACTCAAATGGGCAAAGTAGTTATCATGGACCATCCGCTTATCCAGCACAAGATCGGCATCATCCGCGACAAAAATACAGGAACAAAGGATTTCAACCAGATGGTATCCGAGATCGCCATGCTCGAGACATACGAGGCGACAAGAGACCTCGAGCTCGAGGACGTAGAGATTGAGACTCCTATCGAGAAGACCACCGTCAAGAGACTGGCGGGCAAGAAGCTTGCCATTGTTCCGATCCTCCGCGCGGGTCTCGGCATGGTCGAGGGAATGCGCGCGATGATCCCTTCCGCAAAGGTGGGACACATCGGCATGTACCGTGATCCCGACACGCTCAAACCTGTCGAATATTACTGCAAGCTTCCGTCCGATATCGAAGAGCGCGAGGTCTTCGTCGTAGACCCGATGCTTGCGACCGGCGGTTCCGCTGTGGACGCTATCGACCAGCTGAAGAAACACGGCTGCCGCCGTATCCACTTCCTCTGCATCATCGCCGCGCCTCAGGGACTCAAGTTCCTTCAGGAGCATCATCCGGATGTGGACATCGTTGTCGGAGCACTTGATGATCATCTGAACGAAAACGGATATATCGTACCAGGACTCGGAGACGCCGGAGACAGAATTTTCGGAACCAAGTAAACCCGGAAGAGTAGCCGCACATGACAAAGGCGTTAATGGTTGCCGTCGTGTGCGGTTTTTGTATATATTTGGAAATTTATGCGAAGCTTCAGGGCTTCGGGAAAGCGTGAATGAAATGTCAGGAAAACGCTCAGATTACATCTCATGGGACGAGTACTTCATGGCCGTCGCAAAGCTCGCGGGCATGCGTTCCAAGGATCCCCACTCACAGGTGGGATGCTGCATCGTCAGCGAAGACAACAAGATCCTGTCCATCGGCTACAACGGCCTCCCCAGGGGGTGCTCCGATGAAGAATTTCCGTGGGAGCGGGAATCGGAGGACAACGATCCGCTCAAGACCAAATACATGTACGTGACACACAGCGAACTCAACGCGATCCTCAACTACCGGGGAGGAAGTCTCGAGGGATCAAAGCTCTACGTATCTCTCTTCCCCTGCAATGAATGCGCCAAGGCCATCATCCAGGCAGGCATCAAGAAGGTCATCTACGCCGAGAACAAGTACGACGGGACGCCGTCTGTCATCGCTTCGATGCGGATGTTCCAGGCGGCGGGCGTATCCTTCCAGAAGTATCAGCCCACAGAGCGCACGATCGAGATAGAAGTCTGAGGGAGGGAGAACAGCCATGATCGATTACACAGAGGGCGCAGGCTATGAATATCATATCCACGTCCGCCCGGGCGAAGTGGGAAAGTACGTGATCCTTCCCGGAGATCCCGGCCGGTGCGAGCGCATCGCCGCATATTTCGATTCCCCCAGAAAAATCGCTTCCAACCGCGAGTTCGTCACTTGGACGGGCACGCTTGACGGTGAGAAAGTCAGCGTCACCTCGACAGGCATCGGAGGGCCGTCTGCATCCATAGCGATGGAAGAGCTCGTTCACTGCGGGGCCAATACCTTTATCCGTGTCGGCACCTGCGGCGGCATGCAGACCGAGGTCATGGGCGGCGACCTGATCGTCGCTTCCGGTGCGATCCGTATGGAGGGGACGACAAGAGAATACGCGCCGATCGAATACCCCGCGGTTCCGGATTTCAAGGTTGAGTCAGCTCTTGTGGACGCCGCCGAAAAACTAGGCTTCAGATATCACGTGGGTGTTGTCCAGTGCAAGGATTCCTTCTACGGCCAGCACGAGCCCGAGAAAAAGCCAGTCGGGTATGAACTGCTGGACAAGTGGGACGCGTGGATCCGGTGCGGCTGCCTCGGCTCCGAGATGGAGTCGGCGGCGCTCTTCATCGTCGGCAGCACCCTCCACGTGCGCGTCGGCTCCGTCCTTCTCGTACTCGCCAACCAGGAGCGCGCAAAGGCAGGACTGCCAAACCCGCAGGTCCACGACACCGACCAGGCGATACACACCGCCGTCGAAGCCATCCGGACGCTCATCGCCTCAGACATAACAAATATTAGGAATGGAAATAACGGAAACGAATGATTAAGCTTGAAGAAAACGAAATAAAAGACCTTATCGCATCGGCGATCCAGGTCCGCGCGAACGCCTACGCCCCGTATTCAAAGTTCCGCGTCGGGGCTGCGCTGCTCGGCACAGACGGGTGCATCTACACAGGCTGCAACATCGAAAACGCATCCTACCCCGTCGGTCTCTGCGCAGAGCGCAGCGCCTTTGCCTCAGCCATCAGTAAAGGCTGCAGGACATTCCGCGCCATTGCCATCGTCGGCGGACCGGAAGATTCACCGCTCGCCGACTGTCCGCCCTGCGGCATGTGCCGCCAGTTCATGCGGGAATTCTGCGACAGCACATTCCCCGTCATTATGGCCACCTCCGCCACAGAGTACAGGATTCTCACTATAGGTGAGCTCCTTCCGGAAAGTTTCGGACCAGATACGATGACGTCAGAAGAAAATTAAAAATATTACTTATATAATGCCACAGAGTGCCGAATGTTAATGAAGGGGATTTACATAAAGTGAAGCTGACTGTGGCATTCGAATTTCGACAGTAGTATAATTACTCTTATTATCACTAATTACTACTAAGAACAGACACAATTCACAGGGCATAATCATCAGGAGAGTATAAATCCTTGCAGAACAAAAAAATTCGCAGAAAAGGAATAACAATTACAGCGCTGACATTATCAGCATTTCTGATCTTCCAGCCGGTTGCCATATTTGCGGATGACACCGTGTCGTCTTCATCCACGGTATCGGTGGAATCAGATTCAACCACATCATCCAGCTCGTCATCGTCATCGGACGAAACGGACAGCAGTTCTTCTTCATCGTCCAGCTCGTCATCCTCGTCCAGCAGTTCATCAGATAGTGAATCGACGTCCGACAGCACCTCCGGCAGTGACTCAGACAGCACCAGCACGGACAGCAGCAGTTCAGACGATTCCGGTTCGACAGATGGCAGCTCAGATGACACCAGTTCAGAGGATACAGAATCTACAGGCAGCTCATCAGCGGACAGCACATCAGATTCCAGTTCCACCGATGACAGCACTTCTGACAGTTCGTCTTCAGATACGTCGGCGGACACCTCCGAGGACAGCGCCGACAGCAGTACAGACGAAAACAGCGATGAAACGCAGAACCTGTCGGAGGACAACGCTTCAACAGAAGCCCAGGAAGAAAACGAGGACCGCCCGGAGCAGACGACGGAAGAACTCATTGCGCAGCAGCACATTGTAGATGTGGCGCCTATTGAGAAAAACTACCGCTTCTATCTCGTCGATGAAGACCCGGCATTCGCCAAAGAAAACACAAAGATCCTTCAGGATAATGATGATAATGCCGAAGAAGCGGGAACTCTGGCAAAAGATTCCGTCGTATTTATCCTTGAAGAGCTTGATGACGGCTGGTACTATGTTGAATCAGGAAAAGTGCGCGGATTCATCCGCTCGGACGAGCTGACAGATGATGCAGCCACGGAGGAGATCATCAATGAGCTCGAGGCAAAAGCCGGAAAAGCGACCATTGACGAAAGCAAAAGAGTCGTCGCCGAAGACTACTATGTGACGGCTGTTCCCACCGTGTCCGAGAGTGAAAACGCGGCTTACCTCTATTCTCTTGCGACCGTTTACGATCGCGTCGTTGATAAAGAATACGCCGTTATTAAAGGAACAAAGGTTACTGTTTTCTCAGCCATGAAAGGCGGCACAACAAAGGTCGGAATTCTTCACTCTGGTGATGTGGCCTATGTCCTTACCTCCAGTGAACATGGCTGGGTATTTATCGAATCCGGTGATGTCCGGGGCTTCGTGAGAGAAGACGCCCTATACACGGGCGAGAAAGCCGAAGAAGCTTTGGAACAGGCTGGCGGTGATGACCAGATGAGCACGGCAGAGCAGCTGGTGAGCCCGGAGGATAACGAAGCCTTTTATTACACATATACTTCTGTAAAAGAAGGAACTGCTGAAAATCCAATCCGTAAAGCCATACTGAAAACGGCGCAGGAATGCGTCGGGAATCCTTACGTCTGGGGCGGCACAAGTCTGACGGACGGCTGCGACTGCTCCGGTTTCGTGCAGACCCTCTTCGGACTGTACGGCATCAGTCTTCCGAGAACGGCTGAACAGCAGTCGCAGTGCGGAACACAGATACCGGTCAGCGAAGCAGAGCCGGGAGATCTCATCTTCTTTGCAAAGGACGGCTACGTCTATCATGTAGCTCTGTACACAGGGGACAATACAACGATCGAGGCCTATAGCGAGTCCAGAGGCATCATCAACAATACTCTTGATACGACACATGCCGTATGGGCCGTACGTGTTCTCGATAATTAAAAAGGCTCTGTGATGTCAGCCTGGGCAGTGGCTCAGGTTGACAGAGAAATTAATGATTGCTATATTTATCATCGAATTTATTTATTAGAAGGGAGCCTTCATATGCAGGGAATATGGGATATTCATTGTCACATTGTTCCAGGCGTCGACGATGGTTCCGGTTCCATGGAGACTTCGCTCGCCATGCTTCACCGCGAATACGATGGCGGCGTGCGTCATATCATACTTACGCCTCACTTCCGCAAGGCAATGTTTGAGACGGAGCGCGAGAAGGTGGAACAGCAGTATAACCTTCTCAAAGAAAGAGCCTCGTCCGAACTGCCTGACCTTGACCTGTACCTGGGATGTGAATTTCATGTATACACGGATATGCCTGAGCAGATCGGTTCAGACCCGCGCTATCGCATGAACGGCACAGACTACGTACTTCTTGAGTTTTCTGAGGATCATTCAGCCCAATATATCGAAGAGAGATGCCGCTCGGCACTCAATGCCGGCTTCATCCCGATCATCGCGCACGGCGAGCGCTATGACGCCATCCGGAAGGACATCGGTTTCATTGATAGCCTTCATGACGCTGGGGCATACCTCCAGGTCAACGCCAACAGCATCCTCGGGAAGGACGGCTGGTCCATGAAACACTTCTGCGCGAAGCTTCTGAAGACAGAACGCATCGACTTTATCGGAAGCGACGCGCACAATCTCAAAGACCGCGCGCCCCATATCATGGAATGCGCCGACGAGGTAGCACGCAAATACGGCAGGGACGCCGCACATGTTCTTTTCGTGCACAATCCGCGCTGCGTGGCAGAGGGAAAGATACCCTGACTATGCAACGATGTATGCGTTACGCTTATGTTAATCTATTGAAAAAAGTTATACGTATGCTATAATTACTGCGTTTGTGTCAGAAGTAACCGTTAACCCATTTCATAATAGTCAAAATACATTATCATGGAAGAAAATAAATCAATACGAGACAACGACAGCGATGTAGTAGAAATCGACCTTGGCCGTCTGATGAAGGCCATTCTCAGGAAATTCTGGCTGGTGATTCTCCTGGCTTTTATCGTCGGGACTGCCACCCTGGCAGTGAATGAATTCCTGATCGATCCGACTTACCGCTCTTACTTTACAGCGTACGTCAACAACCACAGCCAGTCCGGCAGTGATCAGACGACGACACTCACCAGCAACGATACGAGCGCTGCACAGTCACTCGCATATACCTATGCGGCCATCATGAGCAGCCGTTCCGTTCTTGAGGACGCGGCAAAAGATGCCGGTCTGGATTATGAATATTCGGAACTGGAAGGCTTTGTATCCACAGAGGTTCAGTCGGATACACAGCTTGTGAACGTCTATGTGACGATGAAGGATCCGGACGAGGCCTATGAGCTGGCGAAGGCGATCGAGTCGGTTGCGCCGGATTATGTGTCGGACATCGTCGAGGGAAGCTCGATGAAGATCGTCACAGAAGCAGAGATTCCGGAGGACACGTATACACCTCATGTTGGCAGGAACACAGCTGTCGGTGCCGTACTGGGTGCGCTGATCGCAATCATTTGGATCATCATTCTTGAGCTTACCGATACCAGAGTCAGGAGCGAGGATCAGCTCACAGAGATGTATGGCATTTCTATCATCGGGTCGATCCCGGATTATGAGTCGGCTGCTTCAGGTAATTCAAAATCATACGGTTATGGCTATTATGGCCGCAGCGGAAGAAAGGGGAAGAACTGATCATGGCAAGAAATAAGAGAAATCACAGAAATCCCCAGTCAGAAACAAAGTATATCCTTACAGATAAGTCACCATGGTCTGTACAAGAGGCGTACAAAACGCTCCGCACGAATGTACTCTTCTCACTCACAAGAGAAGGTTGCAAGGTAATCGGTGTGACAAGTGCCATGCCCGGCGATGGAAAAAGTCTCAATTCTGTCAATCTGGCGATCAGCTTTGGACAGATCAGCAAGAAGACGCTGCTGATCGACTGCGACCTGCGCAAGCCGACTGTGGCTTCAAAGTTGCGCATCAAAGGTACGCCGGGTCTCTCAGACGTTCTCGTCGGTCAGGGGAAGATTGCGGATTGTATGCACCGGTTGACGGATCTCGGAATCGATGTGCTTCCGTCAGGAACGATTCCCCCGGATCCCACTTGGCTTCTTCAGCCCGAAAGGCTTGAGGTTCTGATGAAGGAACTGGAAAAAGTCTACGAATATATCATCATCGATCTTCCTTCGGTGACTAGTGTAACAGATGCTTCAATAATGGCGAAATTTTGCAATGGTTATATTGTGGTCGTCCGTCATAATGAAACCGATGTGCGTGCAATCGGAACGGCACTTGAGCAGTTGCAACGCGCCAATGCGCGAGTAATCGGATTTGTTTATAATGCTGTGCCGGAAGGTACGGGGGGATATTATAAGTATAAATATAAATACAAATATGCGGAAAATGATCAATGACGATAATTAATCGTTGCGCATAGATTGAAACAATCAATATAAAGTGTGCAAAAATTTCATTATTAATGCAACTATTGAACTATTAAAAATAGCTTCGTCTCAAAAGTCAAAGCTGTTTATGTTGCTCATATTTTATTTGGGGAGATAGGAAGAATATGGCAGCTGAAAATTACCATTATTACGGCTCTACATCTAAAGATATCAACGGACGCGGCAATACAGGTCACAGAGTCGTCTTGCGTTTTGTCAAATTGCTGGATGTTCTCTTTGTAGGCCTTGTTTTTGCTATTGCCTGGATGAGTTATTACGTTTATCACATGAGAACCTCGTATTACCTGATGGGGAATATACTAATTATTTTTCTCTATTATGTAGTGTATTACCTTATTGCACACTTATATGGTGGTTTTACAATCCATATCAAAACTATCTCCGAGCTTGTTTACGCACAGACACTGGCGGTTATTATTACAAATTTCATTATGTATATCGTCATGTGGCTGTTATTTGCACATCTTCCCAATATTCCGATTATGCTTTTAGTGCTTGCTGTTCAAATCGGGATTATTGTTCTATGGTCTTACACTTCTCACAAATGGTACTTTAACAAATATCCGGCAAAGCCGTCGGTGATTATTTATGACGAAATGCGGGACATGGAAAACTTGATTCATCAAAGTGGATTAAGCGTACACTTTAAAGTCACGAAGACCATATCAGTCCATGAGATTTTTGACGGCGTTGATTCAAAGAATAAAGAATTAGAACAAGAAAGGATCCGGGAAGTCGTAGGAGATACCCACATTCTTTTTTTATGTGGTCTCCACAGTCACCCAAGGAATCAACTTGTAAAGTTCTGTGCAGCATATGATGTTACGGCGTACGTAATTCCTAGGATTGGAGATGTGATTATGAGCGGAGCTAATCGGATGCCGTTATTTCATCTTCCAATGCTTTGCGTGGGTAGATATAATCCTACGCCGGAATATCTCTTTTTTAAACGTTTCTTCGATATTCTTCTGAGTGGTATTGCTTTGGTTGTTCTTAGCCCACTCATGCTTGTATTATCAATCATTATTCGCTCAGACGGTGGCACTGCTTTTTACAGACAAAAACGGCTTACCAAGGATGGAAAGGTATTTGAAGTTCTGAAGTTCCGGTCTATGCGAATGGATGCAGAGAAAGATGGTGTCGCCCGGCTTTCAACAGGTGAAAATGATCCGCGTGTAACAAAAGTTGGAAAATTTATTCGCTCATGCCGGATGGATGAACTTCCACAGTTGATTAATATTCTGAAAGGAGATATGTCAATTGTTGGGCCTAGACCGGAAAGGCCTGAAATAGCAGCTCAATATAAAAGAGATCTCCCTGAATTCGATTTAAGACTTCAATGCAAGTGTGGGCTTACGGGGTATGCACAAGTTTATGGTCAGTATAATACAACACCTTACGACAAATTATTAATGGATTTAATGTATATCTCAAAGCCAAGTTTAGCTGAAGACTTTAAGATTTGTTTTGCAACCATCAAAATCCTGTTTATGAAGGAGAGCACTGAGGGCGTTGCAGAAGGTCAGACAACGGCGGCCGTGGGAAGTAAAGAGGATTCACAGGGGAACGCAGGGCAGGAAGTAGTGAACAAGACTGTCTGAGAGGGCAGTCTTTTTTGAGTTTAGAAGAAATATTAGTTCAGATGTTTTGGAGATGAGGGAGAAGAGTTTTGTTAGTGAGCGTCGTGATGCCGACCTATAATTGCGGCAAATATATCGCTGAATCAATTGAATCGGTATTACATCAAACAATTACGGACTGGGAAATTCAGATCGTGGATGACTGTTCTACGGATAATACAGTTTCTATACTACAGCCGTATTTGGAGAAATATACAAAGATCCACTACTACTGCCTGCCAAAAAATGGCGGACCAGCTGTGGCAAGGACTGAAGCAATTAAGAGGTCTACTGGAAAGTATGTTGCTTTTCTCGACTCAGATGATCTGTGGAAACCAGACAAATTAGAAAAACAGATCAAGTTTATGCAGAGGACTGGAGCTAAGTTTTCCTGTACTGGTTATGCCTGCATGGACACAGATGAAAATTCACTCCATTACGCGATGATTCCGCCAAAGAGGATTGATTATCAGACTTGTATCAGGCTTTCAAATCCTATCGGAAATCTTACGGCAATGTATGACCAAGAGGCACTGGGAAAATTTGAGGTTCCGCTGATCCGGAAGAGAAATGATTTCGCTCTGTGGCTACAGGTTCTGAAGAAGACGAAGTACTGCTACGGAATGGAAGAAGTGCTCGGGACATATAGGTTAGGCCGGAAAGGGTCAGTAAGTAGCAACAAGCTTAAGCAGGCAAAGTACCACTGGCAACTATATTACGAGATTGAGAAGCACAGTGTGGTACGTAGCGCATATGAAGTAGGATGCTGGGCTTTTGTAAAAGGTACCGGGATTGGGTTGAACAAGAAAAAGATTTGAAAGGAAGAAACATGAAGATCGCAGTAGCAGGAACAGGATATGTAGGACTTTCTCTGGCTACACTTCTCAGCCAGAAGAACACAATCACAGCCGTGGACATCATTGAAGAGAAGGTTAAGGATCTGAACGAATGGAAGAGTCCCATTCAGGATGAGTACATTGAAAAGTATTTTGCTGAAGCTAAGACAGGGAAGAGAAATCTTAATCTCCACGCTGTGTGGAATAATGGCAAAGAGGGTGATGAGAATCCATCCAATGCTGTCTACAAGGATGCTGATTTCGTACTCATTGCTGCTCCGACAAATTATGACAGTCAGAAAAACTTCTTCGATACATCTGCTGTGGAATCTGTTATTGAGCAGGTCATGGCTGTGAACAACCATTGCTTTATGGTGATCAAATCTACGATTCCAGTGGGCTATACAGAATATGTACGGCAAAAGTATAGCACGAACCGCATTCTCTTCAGTCCGGAATTTCTGCGTGAATCCAAGGCCCTCTACGACAATTTATATCCATCTCGCATCATTGTTGGTTGGGATAAAAATGATGACGCTGTTGTAAAGGCATCTGAAACATTCGCTGGGCTTCTGAAAGATGCTTCACTAAAAGAGGATGTTCAAGTTCTTCATATGGGATTCACAGAGGCCGAAGCTGTAAAACTTTTCGCCAATACCTATCTTGCTCTTCGGGTGTCTTATTTCAACGAGCTTGACACTTATGCGGAGACGAAAGGTCTCGACACTAAGTCGATCATCAAAGGTGTTTGCCTTGATCCGAGAATCGGAGATTTCTACAACAATCCGTCTTTCGGTTACGGCGGTTACTGTCTGCCAAAAGATACAAAGCAGCTTCTTGCGAACTATAAGGACGTACCGGAGAACCTGATTGAAGCCATTGTGGAAAGTAATAGGACTCGTAAGGATTTTATTGCAGATCAGGTTCTGAAGAAGGCAGGCTATTACGGATATAGCACATCCAATATGTGGAATGAGAAGAAGGAGCGTCCAATAACGATCGGTGTCTATCGCCTGACGATGAAGAGCAATTCTGACAATTTTCGTCAGTCATCCGTACAAGGCGTAATGAAGCGGATCAAGGCGAAAGGTGCTACGGTTATTATCTATGAGCCTACTTTGAAAGATGGTGAGACTTTCTTTGGAAGCCTTGTTGTCAATGATCTTCAGGCATTTAAGAATGGCTCCGATGTGATCATTGCAAATAGGTACGACAAAGTTCTGGATGATGTTCAGGATAAGGTTTATACAAAAGATCTGTTCCACAATAACTGATTTTTAAGGAATTCAAAGACAATGAATCCAAAACTAAGTGTAATCATTCCCGTATACAATGCAGAAAAATATTTACGACAGTGCCTTGATTCAGTGGTGCAGCAGACTGTATTTGATCAGTTGGAAGTTGTGGCTGTAAACGACGGGTCAAATGATAGTTCCGGTTCTATACTGGCACATTATGCCAATAAATACAGCAATGTGAATGTGGTGACCGAAGAGAATAAGGGCATTGCCATTGCACGGCAGAATGGCCTTGAAAATACCGGGGGGGGGTACATCACATATTTAGATGACGATGATTTTATCAACCCAAATATGTACGAGATGCTGCTAAATGCAGCTGAGCAAAACGACGCTGATTACGTATATTGCAATTACAGTTTTTATCCTAAGGCAGTCTCAACCAAAGCAAAATGGTTTAAGCCTTATAAAGGAGAATTAGACTGGAATTTAATAGAGAGAAATACACAGCCTTGGAATAAGTTGATTCGACGAGATTTGACAGAGCGAATCCACATGGTTGATCTCCTCCCAGAATATAGTGACAGCGTTTATGTAGATCTATTGATTCATGCCAAGAAGATAGTGTGCATGGATCAGGAATTATATAACTACCGGGTAGGACATGCGAGTGTAAGCGGAAGCTATAAAGGAAAACTCAACTATTATCAGATAGTGTCAGAACGGGCAAGGAAACAGATACTTTTTCTTGATGATATTCCAGACAGAGAAGATCTTAAGAAATATTTCGAATATCGTTATATTTATACTCTGATTCAGATATGCTGTGTGGCAGCAGTTAATGATAATAAGAAAGCTTATCAGGAGGCAGTCCGAAAGCTTAAAGGTTTGAAGTATAAGGACAATCCTTACACAAGTCTAGTTCTGAACGCCGATTATGGAAAAGCAAAGGCTTTTGTTCTAATGCATGTAATCCCGGCAAACTATGAAACTGCCAGAAAGATTTGCAAGAAGGTCTTCACTGGCTGATAGCCGGAGAGAGCATATGAAAATAGCAATTCTGGGACCTGTCGTTACTGATCAATATTTTGGAGGAGTGGCCACCTTTGATGAGGCGTTGGCAGAAGCTTTTCAAAAGTTAGGACATGATGTCTCAATCCTGACATTACAAAAAGGGAGTATTACAAATAAAAAAATCGAGATAAAGCAAATAAAGAAGTCGGAAATTTCAAATACTGTGAATGAAAACAACACAGACTTAACCATTGCCTCTTTACAATACGGAACTTCATTGAAGAGTATCCAAACAGGAAAAAAAGTATATTTCCTTCATGGGTTCTTCAATGTGCAATCATATGGAATTGTAAAAACTTTGGCCGCGACTGCGTTAACCCGTAAGATGACGAGTTACGCTGATAGTGTAATTGCCAACAGCTCTTTCACAGCAGCTATTAACCAGAGAATATGGAATATTCAAGTTGATGGTGTAGCTCATCTGGCGGTGGACGAAGAGTTTATATCAAAAATCCGTCAACCAGCAACAAGAGGAATCGATGAATTAAAGCGGATTCTTTTTGCCGGGAGACTGGCTATTAGCAAACATGTTGAAAAAATAATAAAAGCAGTATCATTATTATCTCCAGATACTTATGAGCTAGTTATAGCTGGTGATGGTCCGGAGAAAGAAAAACTAGAAAAGTTATCGCAAGACCTGAAGGTAAACATAAAATTTTTGGGAAGAGTAGAGCATGAAAATATTGCTTCACTATACCAAAAATGTGGTGTCAGCATATCGCTATGTGAATCAGAAGCATTTGGTTTAACATATGTCGAAGCGCTTCTATCTGGTTGCAAAATAGTCTGCCCTGTGACTGGGGGACAGGTTGAGTTTTTGATGAGGTTTCAGGATAGAGTGTCTTTTGTTAATGTACTCGATCCTTATTCGATTAAATCAGGAATAGAAAGATGCCTTAATATTGGAAATGTAAGTGTTGATAATGAAACAATTACAGAATTTACATATTCACAAACAGCAGGGAAGATCCTTGAAATCATCCGAAATAGGTAATTTAGATGGACAAGTATAAATATGTATTCGTTGTTCTTCTTTATAGAAATATGAAAGATATAATAGACTTGATACATTCTATAAATGAAAAATTATCGAGACAGGCGCATATTGTATTAGTAAATAGTTATTATAATGATGTTTCTCTACAACAAGCAAATAAAATAGCATCAGATTATAATTGCTCAATTGTGAACACTGAGAATAAAGGATATGGGCATGGAAATAATCAAGGTATTAAATATACACTGGATAATTTCAAATTTGATTATTTGATAATCTGCAATCCTGATACAACAATACGTGATTTTAATGCATCGTCTTTATTAGCGTCGGATGTTCCGGCGATTTACGCTCCTAAAATTGTAGCACGTACCGGAAAACTACAAAATCCACACTGGGCGTTTCATAGTAATTTATTGGAGTATTTTCAATATATAGGAGATAAACATGAATGGAAAATTCCTGATTATTTTGTTATAGCAGTTTTAAAAGGAGCTAGGATTTTAACAGCAAAATATGCAGATCGCTTTCATAAGCAGAGAATCAAAGTTGGAAGTGCTCATGGAAGTTTTTTAATTGCTTCAAGGAGTGCATCTGAAAGGTTATATCCTTTTTATGACGAGAATATGTTTCTCTTTTACGAAGAGGTTTATTTAGGAAATAAAACTTATGTAAGAAACATTCCAACATACTATGTAAAGGATATCGTTGTCGATCACAAAGAAGACGGAAGCATGAGAATTGCAAATGTCAATTTAAGAAAAGAATCACATAAGTCTGTAGTTTATTATTACGAGCATAAAGAGAAAAAATGGAAATAAGAATAAGTGTAATTGTTCCCGTATATAAAGTTGAATATAAAAACCTTAAGAATATGATCAATAGCTTGAAGAGCCAAGATTATGACAAATCTGAGTTCATAATAGTAGACGATGGCAGTCCTGACGATTGTGGAAAAATATGTGACACTTTGTGTAGTGATGACCAGAGATTTCACATCATTCACACTAAAAACTTTGGTGTATCACATGCTAGGAATACTGGGCTAAGTGTAGCTAAGGGGAAATACATTGTGTTTGTTGACGGCGATGACAGATTACCAGATGGCTGTCTTAAACTTTACGATGAATGGATAGAGAATAATAAATCATTTGATTTGTTAATTGGAAATTATCAAATTAATAATAAAGAAATAACGACTACAGGGAAAGTTAAGGAGTTTAAGGATTCAAAAAAACTTTTAGAAATTCAAGCCTCTTTCCTTTCGGGAAAAGGTGTAGATCATTGCAATTATAATGGTGCACCTTGGGGCAAATTATATAGTTCGGAAATTATAAGTCAAAACAGTCTCAAATTTGATGAGAATCTTCCAAGATCTCAAGATAATGAATTTAATTTCAGATATATGCATTATGTGAAAGATTGCATATATTTAGATGAAAACGTTTACGTGTATACTATAAACAATACATCAGCAATGAGAAAGTATTGGCCGAATGCAGTAGAAAATGCCGAGAAGTTTTTAGACAAGATCGTAATTGATATAAAATCGGAGAAAAATCCTGCTTTATTTTATGAGGCTTATTATAAAGTCGGATTTTCAAAGTTATTTGATATTATGAATACCTATCTGTTTCATAAAGAAAACAAAAATTCAACAGCGGTTAAGATACATGAATTAAAAGAGCTTTGTGAGTCAAAAAGATATCAAACTGTTATTCATAATGTTAAGGTGGATTCAAGTAGTTACCGAAAAATGCTTGTTTCACTACTGAGAATTCATGCATATTATGCTGTTTATGCACTCGTTGTCTTCAGAAAAAAGGCACAAAGGCAGATGTAATAATGTCAAAAACATTTAAACATAAAAATATTATACCTTATATTCTCCTATTTTTGATAGGAACCGGAATCGGGGGATATACATATATCCTTATATATATTCTGTTTTTAATAATGTTGAGTAGAGTGTTTTCCACAAAGGTAAGTAAAACAGCCTTTTGGCTAATTATCTATTGCATAATAGTATATGCTTCTATGTTAGTTAATAAATATGATCTTACTTTTGAATCAATACTTAAGGTACCATTGTACCTGATCATGTTTGTTGTTGGAAAGGGATATATTTGTGATTTTAAAGACGATAACGATAAGCTTACCGATACTTGTTTCTATATTTTCTTTGTGATTGGAAGTGGATATTTTATAAGGCATGTTGCTGATGTATTAAGCCCAGTAAATAACACAGTATTAATAAATGCATACGCGCGAATTATACCAAGAGATGTCTTTTCTGGTGGACCAATGCCAACAACTATTATGGCAGGATGGGGTATTCCACTGGCATGTTTGTTTTATCCTTGCCTAGTTGGCTATTGCAAGAATAAGCTGATTAAGTGGATTGTGATAATAGAGAATGTAATTCTTGTAATTTGTAGTTTCACTATTGGATCGAGGACATATATTGGAGTTCTATTAGCTGAATTTGTACTCACTTTTCTTGTTGATTTATTTTTTATTTCAAATAGAGAAGGCAAACAAAAAATTAAATTGCTAGGAATCGTTATAATTGCATTGATAGCTATTGCTCTCGTAATTAGATTTAATGCATTTGGTGTCCGGGATGCATTTTTGCAATCGTCCATGTTCGATAGAATTCAAAATGGATCGTTGCGAACTGGATTCTTTAGTTCCAATGGAAGAGATAATATTTTTGATTATTTTTTTCAAAATATTCAAAATGAGTTGTTTGGAGGCGGCAAGTTACAGACAAGTGGGCATGAACAACATGTGTGGTATTTACAAGTCTTTGATTTGTATGGTGTGATTGCCTTTGCAATCTTAGTAATAGTTGTGTTTAAGATTATTTACGAAATGGTTTTGTATCTTCGATTGAAAGGAGAAGACTCATTCTCGAAAGTTCTAATTCTTTCTATAGTCTCGTCGCTATTGGTGTATTCTTTCATTGAACCAGTTGTAACTAGTAATAATATTATAATAGCGTTACTTTTTACTTCCGTCGCCATATATGAAGTAAAGATAACAAACATAAATATTTACTGATATTCAGATTAGAGGGGAAAATGAGCAATAACTTTCACGATATGATATATGAAATCGCAACAATAGTTTCACCTATGCTAAATACAAGAATGCATTTTAAAAACAGTTTTGGAAGGAAACTGAATTTAAAGCATCCCCAAACACTAAATGAAAAAGTGTTATGGCTTAAATTTAATGATTATTATGAAAATCCTATCGTCAAACAATGCGCTGATAAATATAGGGTAAGAGAGTATATTGAAAAAATAGGATGCGGCAAATATTTAAATGATCTTCTTTTTGTGTATGAAAAATCGAATGATATTGCATGGCCTAAACTGCCAAATCAGTTTGCTCTAAAGCTTAACGTCGGATGTCATTGTAACCTTATTGTGCCTGATAAATCAAAACTAGATTATAAAAAAGAAAGTTCTATGATCAATCAGTGGATGCATCAGAAATTTTATTTGAAGTATTCTGAAATGCAATATAAGGACGTAAAGCCATATATTATTGTAGAAAGATATTTGGGCGATGCTAATGGAAAACCGCCAGTAGATTATAAATTTTATTGTATGAATGGTAAAGCTAACTCAGTAATGCTTTGCGAAGATAGAGAAGGATCAAATAAACCTAAATTCTTTTTCATGGATCGTAACTGGAATAAACTTCCATATACGAGAGAGGTATTCGACTACCCAGACTTTAATGTTTCAAAACCAGATAAAATGGATGATATGTTTGAGGTGGCAGAAAAAATGGCAAAAGGTTTTCCTTTTGTGAGAGTAGATTTGTATTTGGTTAACAATAAAATTTATTTTGGAGAGCTAATGTTCACACCTGCAGCAGGATTTGATACTGATTTTAAGTTTAAGGCACCAGGCTCTGATATCGATACAGATACCATACTTGGAAATATGTTAAAACTACCTGTATGATTTATTCAGTTATGGCATTTTAGCATTTATGATAATTATAACGGATCTTTGGAGGAGTATAAAAATGCCAGCTACATTTTGGGCACTTGTACCACCTATACTTGCAATTATTGTTTCTTTACTTACTAAAGAAGTGAATATATCTCTATTAGTAGGGATAATAGCTGGCGCAGGATTATTTTGCCATTTTAACCCATTCACTACAGTTACTACTACTTTTAATATAATGGCTAATAAAGTGGAGGGAAATTTTGGAGTATTGATCTTCATTATTCTTCTCGGAATGGTTGTTTACCTTATGAATTTGTCAGGTGCAACACACGAATACGCTAAATGGGCAAGTAAAAGACTTAAAACCAAGAAGCAGAGCCTTTTGGCAACAACACTTTTGGACATTATTATTTTTGTGGACGACTATTTTAATTGCCTTACTGTTGGTACAGTGATGCGACCTATCACTGACAGAAACAGGGTATCACGCGAGAAGCTTGCTTATATAATTGATTCCACTGCTGCCCCTGTATGCATGGTTGCACCGATCTCTTCATGGGCCGCGGCAGTAAGTTCCTCCCTTCCAGATGGTTCAAAAATAGATGGCTTTCAATTATTTCTAAGAACAATACCTTATAATTTTTATACATGGTTTTCTCTTGCCATGATTTTCTTTACCACATTTTTTGCTACTGATTTTGGGAAAATGCGTAAATATGAAAAGACATGTGAAAGTGGAGATTACAAATATGAAGAGATGGAAGAAACGAAAGTCGAGAGTAACGATACAGGGAAAGTAATAGATTTGATATTACCTATAATATTTCTTATTGGTGCGTCCATTGTAGCTATGCTTTATACTGGTGGCCTTTTTAAGGAACGAGTGTCTGTTGCATCAGCATTTGCAAATTGTGATGCAATAACAGGTCTTGCTATGGAGGCTGCCTATACAGTATTGTTTCTTGCTATTCTTTATCTACCAAGAAAGATTGTTTCACCAAAGCAATATCTTGATGGACTTGTTAAGGGGTTCATCAATATGGTTCCTGCCAGTCTCATCCTTACATTTGCATGGACTTTAAGCGGCGTATGCGGGGCCGATTATTTGAATGCAGGAGGTTTTGTTGCTCATATCGTAGAAACATATCATATGAATCTTCACCTAATGCCTGCTGCATTTTTTGCTGTTGCACTTCTCTTGGCATTTAGTACCGGAACATCGTGGGGAACGTTTGCCATTATGCTTCCTATAACAACTGCTGTTTTTGGAGATCAGATGACTTCATTAACAGTTATTACTACGGCTGCTGTTTTAGGAGGCAGTGTATGTGGTGATCACGTGAGTCCTATATCAGATACAACTATTCTAAGTTCTACAGGTGCTCAGTGTATTCATCTGAATCACGTCTCATCACAATTACAATATGGAGCAGTCGCTGCTTTCTTCACTTTAATTTGTTATTTTATTACTGGATGGGTGAATAGTGCTTTTTTAGGATTAGTAATAGGGATATTAGGAATCGGTTTATTTGTATTCGGTGTAAAAAAATATTATAAGGATTAAATCAGACTTGAGATATTATTATATTCTAATTCTCATGAGGTAATGATGGCTAAAGGTATAAAATCTATTAAAGTTAATGCCTTACTTAATAGTGTAAGAACAGTACTTAATTTAATATTTCCTTTAATAACATTTCCATATGTATCGCGAATCCTTTTAGTAGATGAGTTAGGAAAATATAATTTTTCACAATCTATTGTGTCGTATTTTTTGCTTATTGCAGCACTTGGAATAGACAATTATGCTATTAGGGAAGGCGTCAAATATCGGGATGATAGAAAAAAAATAAGTACATTTGCAAGTCAAGTATTTACTATTAATATTGTATCTACGATTGTTTCATATGTTTTTTTAGCAATATATATTTGTTTTTCTGCTAAAGCAAAATACTATCTTGCTTGTATTCTGATTTTTAGTCTTCAAATTTTTTTTACCACGTTAGGCACAGAATGGATATATTCTATTTTTGAAGAGTATACCTATATTACCGTTAGAAGTATAGTCTTTAAAGTGATTTCAATTATCCTTTTATTCGCCCTTGTAAGAAAGCCAGGGGATTACCTTAACTATGCTGCAGTAACAGTTTTTGCATCAGTGGGGTCAAATATTCTTAATTTTGTCAATATTAGAAAGTTCTGTGATCTTCGATTGACTTTTAATTTTAAATGGAAGAATATGCTTCGCCCAATCATGATCATTTTTGCGAGTAACGTTGCAATTCAGATTTATGTTAATTCTGATACAACAATGCTTGGCTACATGGATAATGATTATGTTGTAGGAATATATAGTCTCTCCGTTAAAATATATACAATTATAAAAAGCGTACTCTTAGCTGCGCTTCGCGTTGCTGTTCCTCGACTATCCCTATATGCTGGAAAAAATCAAAAAGATGAGTATGATTCGTTACTGTTAAAATTGACAAATGCCTTATTAATTTTAGTTGTTCCTGCT
Source organism: Eubacteriales bacterium (assembly GCA_036453165.1). GTDB lineage: Bacteria > Bacillota > Clostridia > Lachnospirales > Lachnospiraceae > Bilifractor. Next base: position 357,772 of record JAZHVR010000001.1, read on the forward strand.
ATTGTAGGCATGATTATGCTAAGCAAGAATATTGTTTTAATTGTTGGCGGGAATAATTATGAATCTTCTCAAAGTTCGTTGATCATTTTGAGCGTTGCCATTATTTTTTCAATATTTAGTACACTTTTTAATACTTGTGTGCTTATCCCATTTAAAAGAGAAAAATATTCTTTGAGATCATCTGTTGCAAGTGCATGTGAGAATATTGGACTAAATTTTTTCTTAATTCCTTTATTGGCAGAAAACGGGGCAGCTGTTACAACTGTTTTTGCCGAATTGACGATGGCCTTTATGAACTATTATTCATGTAAAGATATTGTAAAAAAGACTTTCATGAATAAGAGCAATTTCCATAATATTATATCTATTGTTATTGGCTCTGGTTCAATTATAGTTACTTGCTACTTTGTTTGCACATATTTTAAAGGGCTCATTATTCAGACAATAATTTCTGTTTTTGCTTCTGCTTTTGTGTATGCTGCCTTGCTGCTTGTTTTAAGGAATCCAGTTGCTCTGAATTTTTGGGATGAGTTTAAAAGAAAAGCACATATTCGATAGATTATTGTGACTACTATTATCTACAAGTGGTTTCAGTTGGGAAAGATGATAAAGGAAATGATCTGCCGAAGACGGTGATTAGCCGGGAATATAGTTCCGAGTGGAAACCAGGAGATGAACCATATTATCCGGTGAACGATGTGAAAAACTGTGCACTTTATCGGAAATATCATGCATTGGCGGAAAATGAAAAAATGTAATCTTCGGTGGTAGACTTGGAGAATATAAATATTATGATATGGATAAAGTAATTGCTTCCGCTTTATACTGCGCAGATCGGATTTTGAGATGAGATGTTACTAATGCATTTTATAGTAATTGCTAAGTAAGATCACCTAGCTAAGACATAAATGTACAATATGAAAGATTTATTGATATTAGCAACGGTTATATTATTGGGAATAATTTATTATAGATATTCGGCATCAAAGAATCCATTCATGAGAAAGATAGCATTAGCTATGAAAATAACAATGCTATGTCTTTCACTTATACTAGCATTTATTAATCAAGACTATTTGGTCATAGGAGGTATTGCTTTTGGCGGCCGAATTTCCGTGATGATATTGATTCTTATCGAAATAGTGGATACTATAGTGGATAAGAAATAACTTGTTGAAATCGTTAAGCGTCCTGAAACTGATCAATATAATACACTAAGAAATTAGACTACTCTTTGATAATAATGAAGTGTATGAGAAAATAATGAATGCATCTAATTCATATGGCGATGGCATGTAAGTGATAGAATTGCAGATGCTCTTGAATTCGGAGAAATAAGACTTTAAAATACTTCGTCCGAATACACTAATAAAAGACAGTGGGGTCTTATAGGAGGGGAAGATGTATGAAGAAAGCACTTATTGTAGGGTTAAATGATTATGAGAGTTGTCCATTATCTTTTTGTGTAAACGATGCTGTTGAAATAAAATCTCTTATAGAAACAAATGGAGATGGTTCACCGAATTTCGATGCTAAACTTATAACAGACAAATGTGATCAAAATACATTACTAGACAATATCGAAGAACTTTTTAAGAGTGATCCCGAAATTGCGCTATTATATTTTTCTGGACATGGAGCCGATAAGGATGGAGGGTATCTCGTAACTACTGATTTTTGTTCTACAAATTATGGCGTACGCATGACAGATGTCATGAATATTGCTAATAAATCTAAGGCGAAAAATAAAGTTATTATTTTAGACTGTTGTTTTGCTGGTAATATGGGGCAGTCTTTATTGGCCAATAATGAATCTATTCTAGGCCCGGGCGTAACGATTATCGCGGCAAGTCGATCCGATGAAACGTCTGCAGAAAGAGGAGATCTTTGCCATGGGGTTTTTACTGATTTATTAATTCAAGGATTAAAAGGTGGGGCAGCCGATATTGGTGGCAATATCACTCCGGCAAGTTTATATGCATTTGTTGATCAAGCTCTTGGAGCATGGGAACAAAGACCTGTTTTCAAGACGAACATTTCACAGTTTTTGCCACTTCGTTTAATTGAAGCCAAAGTTCCTAAAAATTTGTTGCGAAAAATACCTAAATTATTTCCGTCTGCAACTGATGAATATAAGCTAGATCCATCATATGAGTTCACTAATGTCCCAACTGAGGTACACATAATTGAAAAACCATACGCTATCCCAGAACATGTTGAGATTTTTAAGACTCTTCAGCTGTTTGAAAGCGTTGGATTAGTTGAGCCTGTAGACGAAGATCATATGTATTTTGCGGCAATGCATTCTAAATCTTGTAAGTTGACAGCACTGGGTTTACATTATTGGAGACTTGCAACGGATAAAAGATTTTGAAAGTGAGGGTATCTAGTATGAGCAAGACTTATAATCTTTTTATTAGCCATTCTTGGAACTATTCGGATGCTTATGAGAAATTGTTGAATTTGTTAGATAAAGATACATCGTTTTCATATAAAAATTATTCAGTGCCAAAAGATGATCCTGTTCATACGAATGGAACGGATAAGGAATTATATCAAGCAATTAAAGAGCAAATGTCTCATGCAAGTGTAGTTTTAATAATGGCTGGAGTATATTCCACATATAGTAAATGGATAAATAAGGAAATAAAGATAGCACAAGAAGAATTCAACAATCCTAAACCAATTATTGCGATTGAACCGTGGGCAAGTACCAACACATCAACTGTTGTGAAAGATGCTGCGGATGAAATTGTAAGATGGAATAGTAAAAGCATTATTGATGCAATAAAAGAATTAGGATGAAGCTTCATCTTATCCTAAAGATAGTTGCCTCTATTCCTCATACTTGTGGTCAAATTCGTACAGCTCTTCTGACAGCAGATCTCTCAGAAGGGCTGTATCTTCTTTATCCGGAATCTCGTCGGTACTCACAGTTCCGATGACTTTTCCGATGACCTGGACATGGTCGTCCTCATTCTTTTCACCATAGGGCAGATTGGGATTCAGGGAATACAGCTTGTTGTCATACATCCGTTTGATCACAGCTCCGTCCGCGCTGGAGCAGATTACGATGTCGTAGTTTTCCACGTCTTTTGTATATTTCACATAAACAAGATCCCCATTATGATAGACCGGTTCCATACTGCGGCCACTCACACGAATCAGTGTGTCGGCCTCGGTACTGAGCCGGTTCTTTTTTATGAATACGGGTTCCGGTTTTAATTCGTTGAATTCGCAGCCGGTACCAGCGGCAGCGGGAGTGCTCTGCAGCGGCAGGATGAAATAAGAATTCCGCAGCATATCGTTCCGGGCATCGACCTCTTCCTGCAGCATATTCCGGATCATCGATTCGATGAATTTCTTGCTGACGCTGCTGAGTTTCCGGTACTGGCGAAGAAGAGTCCGCTCCTGAGATGTCGGAACCATTTCATCGTACATGCCGAAAAGTTCATAAAGAGGGATTCCGAGTGTTTCACACAAAATTTTTGTGTCATCCAGACTGGGCCGGTTTTTATTGTTCTCCCAGTTGGTGATGGTGTTCCGGTTGACCTCCATCATTTTGGCCATTTTCGGCTGGCTTAATCTGGCTTTTTTGCGGTATTTCTGGATAACGGCACCGAAGCCCGGCCAGTCTTCTCTGGAATCAGAATCCTGTGGATGAGGAAGATGGATCACGTCTTTACTGTTCTGAGCGTGTGCGCTGAATGATGCGCCTGCAGATTCAGTTTCCTTATTCTGCTGATATTCCTTCATTCTGATCCCTCCTGACATGATGGGTTTTTAAGATTTGTTCACATGCCAATAATAGCACAAAAATATTGTGCTATGCAATAGAAAAAGAATAATAATACACGACAATTCTATTGAAAATGTGTACTGCCACCGATATAATAGTAAGCATCACGAGACCTGAATTTCGCTAACCGGGATGACCGGGTGTTTTTGTGATTTTGAGATGAAACTGCGGGGGATTTAGATGGAGTATGCAATTTTACTAAAAGACTATGGACAGGGAGGTATTACAGCGGTGCCGGTTTCGCAGTGCACGGGAGAGCATAAACCGGATTATCGGAGGCCCTACACCGCGTATGAGGTGCTGACGGATTTTTTCGGAGAGGACATGTCTCTGGTGCTGGGAAATTATCTGAAGCAGGAGATCAGGACAGTACGAAAGCAGAAGGGGATGGAGAGAGCAAAAGAGGCACGACTGCTTTCGTATTATTATCTCACCACCAGATCCAAGGCACAGCAGCCCGTGAATGAGACGCTCGTGGATTTTATGATCCGTGGAAAGGTGGAGGCCGAGACAGAAGAGAAAGACCGGTTTGTCCGGGAGATTGATTTCAAAGTCCGCTACATTCTGGACCTTCGGCCCTGTGAGCAGAAGTGTATCGGGCCGCTGATCTTTCCGAAGGAAGATGAGGATCCTGCTTCGGATGGTGAGATCCCGGCAAATGACTACCTGCTGCCAATTCTTCGTGCAGAGGATTATGAGACGGTCGCGCACCAGATCCTCCGGAAGTACTACCCGGAATATGCCTCCCGCCTCTCACAGGGTGAGCGGTTTGTCATGAACGGTGACGATCTTGCCGCAAGGATGAATCTCGATGTAAGAGACGTGCATTTTGCAGATCCTGCCACGCTGGGACAGATCTACTACAACTTCGGCGATGCAGAACTTCTGGATTCGACCGGTCGGAAGTATACCGAACAGATCAGTCCGGGCACCATTCTTATCAGTATCGATAACTGCCAGAGCCCATCCATCCGAAACAGCACGGTCTGCCATGAGTGCTGTCACATGGTTCTGGACCGTACCTTCTTCCTTCTTCAGATGATGACGGGATGCCCGTATTCCTATTACACCAATCGAAGAAGAGAGGCCAGAAGGGTCTATCGGAAGAACGGCCCGGTGGACTGGATGGAGCTGCAGTGTGAGAAGCTGCCGGCGTATCTCTTGATGGAGAGCCAGAGTACGAAGGAGCTGGTGGAAGCAGAACTGCAAAGGCATCAGGGCGTCCGGTCCCCGGAGGTGATGCGAGGAATCATTGACATGGTTTCTGTAAGAAACAAGGTTTCCCGCTCGATGGCCAAGTATCGCCTGATCGAGCTTGGCTACTACGAAGCAGAAGGCATCCGCTGTTTTGTGGATGGCAGGTCCATTCCGGATCATGGCTGCAGCAGTTCATGGCCGGAAGGCGTGACTTATACGATCTCCGCCTATCAGGCGGCAGAGCTTGCCGATGAAGATCCGGAATTCCTGCATCTCATCAGCGGAGGCCGCTATCGCTACGTGGAGGGTCACTTCTGTCTGAATCAGGAAACATATGTGAAGGAGACCTGGACCGGGATCCCCTATCTTACGTCCTACGCAAGAACGCATATCGACGAGTGCTGTCTTGGCTTTGCCGCACATGGCAGATACCGGAGCACGGACTTCCGTCAGGGGAGAGTTGCCAGAACGAAGACTAAGCTGGTAACCGGTCAGTATCGTCCGGGCTATACGCTGGCGGCAGAGCCGGGGACGGAGCTGTATGTGAAGGAAAACGAGACGTTCCGGCATGACAGTTATCTCTGGGGAGAACTTCTCTACGCACTGCCATCAGATTTCCATGAAGCCGTAAACGAGATCCTGCTGAAGAAAGGCATTACACAGGAGACGCTTGCGGAGAGACTGGGAGTCGAGAGAAGAACGCTGACCAAATACTTAAGTCAGGATTCTCCGACACTCGCCCATGTTGTCGGCATCTGCGTCGCTCTGCAGCTTCCGTTTTTCATCTCGGAGAAGCTGATCGAATTATCCGGGAACGCTTTTCAGAGAAAACCGCTGCATCATCAGTATCGGGAATTTCTGTTTCAGGCGGAGAAGCTCACGGTCTCCCGGTGCGAAGATATTCTGGCAGAACGCGGCTGGCCGCCACTGTTCGATTCACCGGATCAGGGCGAGATGAAAGGAGCCGTCCGGTCGATCTCATAAATTCCATACCATCTTATCAAAGCTGGGGTACCGAAAGGGTACTTCAGCTTTTTTCATGTCCGCACTCGCGGAGATCCCTAAGAAAAATAAAAAACTTTCCGGATTGTGGGAACAGAAGTGTTCCCAGAATGCGCCTGTAAGAAGCCCGGAAATCCGCTGCTTTTCGCATCTCACCCAATCCTCGATCCCCGCAAACCCTTGTAAATCCTGACTGTATTTTGGGAACACTTCCGGTCCTCGAATGAGGCCCTGTGATCAGGTAGTATAGGGTCAGTTCAAGGGAACGGATTCATTCCCGGAACAAAAAAATCATATTGAATGCCTGACTTAAGTCAAATGCATAAAGGCAGAGATACTCAAAAGATTCCCTTCTCCGAAGTGCCAAACGGCAGCGGAAAGTCCGCAGGAGAAGTGGATCTTCACGGAGTACAGACGGTGCTGTCTTTATGCTTTTTTTCAGGTTTCATGCAGCCTCGCAAGTACTCCCAAGGTACCTGCGGGGCTTTTCTTTTTCTCGTAAGACCAGAGTTCTCTGCCTCTCGCAGTCAGGCGGGAAGGGGGGATGCCCTATGGATGGATGGTAAGTCCTTAAGAACGGACAGAGAGATTCGGAAACCAGGAATTCAATAATGGAGGAATTCAAATTGAAACTCTACGAGATTAATGCACAGATTCAGGCACTCGCGGATGCCATTGAGTTTGATCCGGAAACCGGCGAGATCCTCGGGGATGCAGAGGCACTCTTCGAAGCGATCAATCAGCTCCAGATGGAGAAGACGTCGATTCTTTCCTACCTTGGAAAGCTTGTCTTAAATCTCCGCTCCGAGCAGAGCGCCCTGAAGGTGGAAGAGTTGCGTCTTAAGAGCCGCCGTGAGAAGCTCGCAAAGAAGGAAGAGCGCCTCATGCACGTGCTGGACCGCGAGTGCGATGGAGAGAAGACGGATCTTGGCATTGCGACAGTAAGCTACCGGAAGACATCCCGCGTTGATGTGACGGATTCCGCAAAGGCGGTCCGGTGGCTCAAGCGCCACAAGTTCACGAGCTGCTTCCGGGTACCGGAGCCGGAGGTCGCGAAGACAGAAGTGAAGAAGCTGTTAAATTCCGGAACCCAGGTGCCGGGGTGTGAACTCATCGAGGACACGTCCTGCTCCCTGAGATAAGAAGGAGGTTTGTAAATGCTGAATATTACACACGGGATCATGGCAAGACCGCAGAAGGTCGTGATCTACGGACCCGAGGGAATCGGGAAAACAACGCTGGCATCCCAGACGCCCGATCCCCTGTTTATCGATACCGAGGGCGGCAGTGCCCATCTGGATGTGCGAAGGATCGAAGGACTGAAGGACTGGGAGGAGCTGCTCTCAACTGTCAAGGAAGTCGCTGTAACGAAGGACATCTGCAAGACTCTCGTTCTCGATACTGCCGACTGGGCAGAGCAGCTGGCAATCTCTCATATCCTGAAAACCTATAAGCAGCCGTCTATCGAGGCCTTCGGCTACGGCAAGGGCTACACGTACATCGGAGAGGAATTCACAAGGCTGCTGGATGCACTGGACATGGTGATCGCAGCCGGTATGAACGTCGTCGTGACCGCTCATGCCAAGATGCGGAAATTTGAACAGCCGGATGAGATGGGAGCCTATGACCGCTGGGAGATGAAACTCACCCGTCAGTCTGCCCCGCTTCTCAAGGAATGGTGCGATCTGCTCCTGTTCTGTAACTACGAGACCTTCGTGGTAAATACCGAGAACAAGACCGCCAAGGCGCAGGGCGGGAAGCGCGTCATGTACACGAGCCATCATCCCTGCTGGGATGCGAAGA
>JAZHVR010000002.1:0-258912 GCA_036453165.1 Eubacteriales bacterium
AACATCATAAAGCCATTTGAGATGATCTTTTCAGGCCGCCTGAATGAAGACGGCTGGAATACTTGTGTCATTAGATGCCTTCTGGATTTATTGAAATTTCCCTTGACTTTTACTTAGCAGGCTTTCCAAATATCCATTTGTTTTCATTTTTTTATTGATAAAAGCTGCATTGCAGCATTTATGTCTCAAATACGCCTCGTGATCCACTCCACGGTATCTTCGGCAAATTCCTCTCTGCAGATGTCGTTGAAAAGTGCGTGGTGTGATCCACCGTACAGCTTCAGCTGCCTGTCTTTTGCGCCCGCGAGTCTGAAAAACTCGATTGAATCGCGCGGACTTACGATCTCGTCGTCGCCTCCATGGGTGATCAGCACCGGCCAGGTGAACTTTTCCATATTGCTGTGGATCCATTCATCACCCCGGCAGATCTGGCGGGCACACCCCGCGGTATTGAAGAGCGTGGACATCGGATCGTCGAGGAATTCCTGCAGCCGCTCCGGCACAGAACAGATCGCTTTCCGGAGCGTATTCGGGAGAACCTCATGATCATCGAGATCTTCTGGCACGCTCCCGAACAGGTTCTGAAACTCGCAGACAACAGCTCCGCTCGTCACCGCTCCGGACACCGGGAGTTCCGGATACATAAGCCCGCAAAGGGCAACCGTCATGCCTCCCATGCTGTGTCCGTAAAGAAAGATCTTTTTGTCCGGATTCTCCGCTGCCGCCCTGTCGACGGTAACCTTAAAGTCCTTTGCCAGATCTCTGTAATCATCGAGGTGTGCGCGCTCACCTTCTGAGCGCCCGTGTCCTCTGTGGTCGGGCTGATATGTAATAAATCCCGCGTCGTTGAGCTGCCCGGCCAGCCATGAAAAAGTTCCCGCATATTCTCCAAGTCCATGCGCCATCACCACAACTGCTTTCGCGCTGCCCGGGTCCTGTTTTACTACGTGAAGTTTCAGACCATCATGGCTCTGGACGAAAAATTCTGCCTTATCCATATTTACGCCTTTTTCTCGGAATGAACCGCCTTATCAAAGATAAGAGCGAGAATAATTACGATACCGATTACGACCTGATGCCAGGAAGAATTGACATTCAAAAGGTTCAGTCCATTTCGGATGGTCGCCATCAGTACGGAACCGAGAATACATCCGAGAAGGTTTGCACTGCCACCTGCCATTGAAGTTCCGGCAATAACGCACGCTGCAATCGCATCTGTCTCATATCCGGATCCTGCGTCGACAATTGCCGCTTCGGATCTCGATGCAAGCAGAATTCCCGAGAGTGCAGAAAGGAAACCAGTGATGACGTAAACCTTCATTTTTACTGAAGCTACATTGATACCTACAAGCTTGGCCGCCTCGATATTGCTTCCTGTCGAAAGGACATAGCGCCCGAATTTTGTCCGGTACATAACGTACCAGAAGATTACTGTAACGATCGCAAGGATGATGATCGGGATCGGAATAAAACCGACATATCCCTGTGCCCAGACTGTAAACTCGTCATACTCCAGACCAAAAATCGGAACGCCCTGGGTATAGACGTAGATAAGACCTCTCAGAATTTCCATCATGGCCAGTGTCGCAATAAATGAAGCGATCTTCAGCCGGCTCACCAGGAATCCATTGATCATGCCAATGAGGCCGCCAAACAGAAGAGCCACAAGCATGGCAAGATAAATATTCACGCCGTAATTTTTCATAAGCGCTGCTACAACACATCCGCAAAAACCGACGGTAGAGCCGACTGACAGATCGATCTCACCGGTAGCGATGATAAAGGTCATGCCGATTGCTATGAGTCCTACCCATACGGCCTGACGAAGCACGACGATAATGTTGGATCCTGAAAAGAAATTGTCTGTCGCAATGCCGAGAATGATGCAGAGCAATACAAATGCCAGGACAACTCCCATGCCATTTTTGGACAGCACCGATTTAACGGTAAATTTTTGTTTCTTAGTGTTATCTGCCATCCCCTTATACCTCCTCGGCAGTTTTGCTGAATTTAGTTATTGTCTTAAGATATTCAAGTGTGATGTCATCGTGATTCAGAATTCCGCTGATACTGCCGTTGTGAATGACGATGATCTTATCACAGATTCCGTACACCTCTTCCTCCTCGGAAGAAACAACGATTACGCCATTATCCTGTCCTACATAATCCATGATCAGACGGTAAACTTCTGTTTTGGCGTTGACATCGATGCCACGGGTCGGCTCTTCGAGTATGAGGAGCTGCGGGTGCTTCATGAACCATCTCGCCAGAATTACTTTCTGCTGATTTCCGCCGCTCAGAGATGAAATCGGCTGCGTCTGTGACGAGGTCTTGATCTTCAGCTCATCAATATACTTTGTCGTGATCTCTTTCTCAGTCTTCAGAGAGAGACCGCGCTTTGTATTGATCGCGTCGAGATCCGCGATCGTCGTATTCCAGCGGATATCCAGATTCGGAAAAATGCTCTCTGTCTTCCTTTCGGACGGAAGAAATGCGATGTGATTTTTCATCGCATCAGCGGCAGTGCGATTTTTGATCTCTTTTCCATTCATATGGATCGTGCCGCTGTCCGGTGGCAAAATGCCAAAGATAGAACGGACAATCTCATACTTTCCGCAGCCTGCTAGTCCGATAATCCCGACAACCTCCCGCTTATGAACATTAAAAGAGATATCATTAAAGACACCCTCTTTTGTGAGCCCCTCTACACTCAGGATCTCTTCATCACCAATCGGATATTTAACCTTTGGATAATAGTTGTCGATTTTACGTCCGATCATGGATCTCACCAGTTCCTCTTCCGTAAGATCCTTGGTGTCCTTCTGGAGTACAACATATCCATCACGAAGAACAATCGTCCTCTCACAATTTTCAAATATCTCATCCAGGTGATGTGAAATGAAAATAATAGTTTTCTTCTGCTGTTTCAGCTCGGCAATGATTTTGAAAAGTACTTTCTTTTCCTTATCTTCAAGCGCCGTCGTAGGTTCATCCATGAAGATGATCCGGCTGTCTGCGTGCACTGCCCTTGCGATCTCGACCATCTGCCTCTGTGAAAACGGAATATCGGCGACCCGCGCATTCACGTCAACATTGACGTGAAGACGGTTGTGCAGCACATCCGCCGCTTCCTTTTTCATTCTCTCGATATCGATCGGGGAAATCTTGTTTTTATTATTCTTCTGGATTTCATTGTTGATAAAAATGTTCTCGTAGACCTTCAGGTCCGGAAAGAGACTGAGCTCCTGGTAGATGACGCTGATTCCGAGTTTTTTCGCATCCTCCGCGTTTGTAATGTTCTGCTCGACGCCGTCCAGAAAAATCTGTCCTTCGTCCTTCGAATAAACACCGCAGAGGATCTTGATCAATGTCGATTTTCCCGCGCCATTTTCACCGATCAGACTGACACATTCGCCCTCATAGAATTTCAGATCGATACCCTTCAGGACCGGCACGCCATAGAACGATTTTTTTATTCCTTTTATCTCAATGACTGGTGTTCTGTTATCCATAGCTGTACCCCATATTGTTGACCACCCGGTCCCGGGATCTGAGACCTCGTGCCGGGTAGTCCCGCATCACTTATTCATTAGTAGTTGATCTGGTCGATGGCATCCTCAATATCCATGCTCTTCTCCTGCTCGGTATACTCATAAGCATCGTCCGCAACCTCGGACTCGTTAGAAGAATCGATGACGACCAGTTTGTTCATGATTGAGCTGTTGATTTCCTCACCGCAGAGATCATGAGCGATTGCCGCGTCAATCATGTGATTGCCCATCTGTTTCGGATCCGTAGCAACACTCGCGGTCATCTCTCCGTCACGGATGGCATTGAGACCATCCTCCGTACAGTCGTATCCAAGAACTACAGTGTCATCGAGTTTTCCGGCATCCTTCAGAGCTACGATCGCGCCGAGCGGCATCTCATCGTACGGTCCGAATACGCAGTTGATCTCTGGATTGGACTGAAGCGCATTCTCTGTGACAGTCTGTCCGCCTTCGCGAGTCCAGGAAGCTGACTGTGAAACAACCGTTGTGACATTTCCGCCGTTCTCCGCATCCGCATCACCGAGTCCATCGTAGAATCCCTCGGTCCTGACAGTGTTGTGTGTTCCCTCGACACCTTCGAGATACAGAAGATTGACCTCATCCATCGTGGTGGCTACATTTTCTGCAAGATACTGCCCCATCAGATATCCTGCCTCATAGAAATCGTAGCTGATGAGTGAAACGTAAGCGTCATTTGTGACGTCCTGTGACGGCATATTGAAAAGATAGACGGAGACGCCCTTCTCACAGAACTGTTCCAGATATGGAATGAATTCGGTGTCGTTGTGTGTTGAGAAGAAAAGAACGTCCAGATCGTCGTCCTGGAGGAGTGCCTCGAGGAAACTGATCTGCTCTTCCACCATCTGTGTGGTGCTGGTCGGTGAATAGACATCGATCGTTCCGACCTCATCGCCGCCGTAGCGCTCGAGCTCCTCCTGCATTCCGTTGAGAATAACCGAATAATACGTATTCATGCCGGCATTGACATATGCCATCTTGAGAGGCGCATCCCTTTCCTGAGGCTCTGTTGCGATCGACTCAGTTTCTGAAGTTGATGTCGTCGTCGAAGTACTTGTGACTGCCTCTGTTGAAGTACTGCTGACAGTACTTCCAGAGTCTGAAGTCGTCACCTGATTGCTTGTCGTACACCCCGCAAGAGAGAGTGCCATGATACCTGCTGTGACCATAGCTGCAACTTGTTTCTTCATTGTTAATACCTTCCTTTCCTTTAGAAAAAATTGTAAAAACCCCTACATCTGCCGGCTCTCCTTAACCCGGCAGTAGCAGTCCCTGTAAAAAATCACTTACTTCAGAGAAGCCAGAAGTTCCTTGAAAATCTTCCATGCTTTTCCGACGGATTTGATCTCCAGCTCTTCCTTCGGTGAGTGAACACCGTTCGTCGAAGTTCCGATCGCTATGATATCGAGACCCGGTATCCTCTTCTGGAAAAGTCCGAGCTCAAGACTGGCTGGCATTGCGTAGATGATCGGTTCCTCTCCGACAGTCTTCACATATGCTTCACGCGCCTTTTTCAGCATGAAGGAATCCTTGTTGTACGGCCACTCCGGCGCATCCGTTCCAAACTGCTCAGCTTTAACTCCGTCGCCCGCCAGATCTGCCAGAGCAAGCATCTGTTTTACAACCTCGTGCTTTCTCGTCGTCACAATACTCGTGATCGTTGAGATGATCGTCACAGCATCCTCTTCCGTTCTCATGATGCCAATGTTATTTGAGCATTCACTGATCCCCGGGATCTTGAAGCTCATGCTGACGACACCGTTCGGAAGAAGGAGAAGCGATTTAACCAGTTTTTCCGTCATTGTCCTGCTGAACACCTTGTCGTACATTTTCTCGACAGGCACCAGCCGGATCTCGATGTCCGGATCCGTGGCGGAATACTCGTCCTTTATCTCCGCAAAAGTCTTATCAACAACCTCCGTCACCTTTTCCTTCTCATCATCCGGGATGAGAAGCATCGCATTTGCTTCGGAAGGTATGACATTGTTCTGCACACCGCCTGACACCTCCGCAACTGCCGTGTCCGAAGTCTCTGCCAGGATATTGTTGAGAACACGTGCCAGAAGCTTTATGGAGTTGCCGCGCTCCTTCACGATATCGAACTCGCAATGACCGCCGATCAGTTTATCAATATCCAGGCTGTAGGTTCTGCGGTTTCCCTTATTGTCCACAAGATCCTTTTCGACACTGTATTTGACAGATACATCGCCGCCGCATCCGGCGAGCAGCTTGTTATCCTTGTCCCAGTTCATGTCGATCATGCGTTTGCCGGAAAGCCAGCTGACGTCAAACGCATTACCCCCGACCTTGCCCATCTCTTCCATAACGGTGAATGCACATTCAATCGGAGGATGCGGAATATCTTTCGAATCAAGAAGTGCCAGGAAATACGAAAGGCCGATGCCGTTGTCCGCTCCCAGCGTTGTTCCCCTCGCACGTACCCATCCGTCCTCGGTGTAAAGATCGAGACCGTCGTGAAGAAAGTCGTGTTCTACGCCCGGATCCTTCTTGCAGACCATATCCATGTGTCCGTGTAAAATCACCGTCGGTGAATTTTCATATCCTTTGGTCCCGGGTGCCTTGATGAAAACGTTGAAGTGATCATCCTGCTTTGCCTCGTAACCGCGATCTTCAGCGAACCTGACAAACCAGTTGCTCACCTGTTCCTCATGACTTGATCCGCGCGGGATCGATGAGAGAACGTCAAACCATTTAAAAACTTCCTTTGGCTCAAGATCAGCTATACTACTCATTTTTGTCCCTTCCCCATAAATTATTTATGAAGTTCATAACTTGTTTACGTAAATTATTATGAATCTTTATAAATTAAAATCAAGGACTTTCTTCAATGTTTTCGACGATTTGTTAATAGTGCGGAAAAAAGCGCACATTTTTATGTGCGTTTTTACCAAAAACACTCTATTCAATTTATAAATATGTAAATATTCTTTATAAAAATATTATTATCAATAATCAGTCAGCGGACCAACAGATTCCCGTTCCACCAGTTCTCCATTGACCATCACCGTTACCGGTACCTCACCCTTCTCTTTCACTATCCTCACCAGCTGCTCCACCGCCGCCGCCCCGAATACACGTCTCGGGATCCGGATCGTAGAGAGCTTCGGACTCATCAGCGTACAGATGGGCCGGTCATCAAATCCTATGATTGAAAAATCTTCCGGAATCCGATACCCGGCTTTCTGTATTGCCATCATCGCCCCGGCAGCAACAAGATCATTATCACAGAGAAATGCGGTCGGAAGATCTTCCTTTCTAACATTCTGCAGAACTTTCTCCATTCCTTTTTCTGCCATCTCGTGCGGATAGCCGACCTCATAAAAGTACTTCGACATATCCTCCAGATGCAGATCACGGGCAATCGCCTTCGCGCAGAAATACCTCTCATGAAAACTGTTGATGTTGAGACCGCTGCTGAGATAGCCGATTTTTCTGTGACCATATTTCATAAGTTCCTGCAGGGCGATCAGTATGCCCTGACGATTATTCATCTTCACGCAGTTGACATTCCCTGAATAAAACTCATTGTCAAAGACGATAAACGGCAGATTAAGCGCCCTGAATTTTTCCAGAGAATCCTCGTGCATCTCCGTTGCAAAAATCACGTATCCAAGACAATTGTCCTTTGTGATGTACTGGATCTCTTCGTCGATCCGCTGCTTCTCAATGTTTATGAGATGAATGCTGCATCCGTACTTTCGCGCGGTGCTCTCAATTCCCGTCAGAATATATGGCAGAAATGAATGCGAGCCCAGCAACTCTCCATGATCCCGGAAAAGCACAAAACCGATGACCTTATCATTTCTTCTCTCCTCGTTCCACTCCTCATTATTCTCTTCACCTTTCAGCATATATCCGAAACCGAGCCTGATAATCTCACTCCGCACTCTGTTCCGTGTGCTATCGCTTATCCCGCTCTTTCCATTTATCACCAGGGAGATGGTCGCCTCCGACACGCCTATCTCCTTTGCGAGATCCTTCGCTCTCACCGCCATACCTGTCTTTCACCTTTCCCTTTATTTTTAGAAACATAACCGAATGTGGTATCTCTTCCAAGTCTTTATAAATATATTTATAAATACATTTCATCACTTTATAAATTAATTGTCAATATTTATAAACAAGTACTTTCGCATAAAAAAGACAGAGCCTGTAAAAGCCCTGTCTGTAAATCATATCGGTATATGAAATTTTAATCAGTCCTCAGAACGAACTCCCTTTGTCGAAAGATCCGCCACAGACTGTCTCTCGATCAGACGCCCGTTAATCTCCACCGTCGTCCCCTCCAGAAGCGGATCCGAGATCTCGTCAAAAAGCTGTTCGATGGCAACTCCTCCGAAGCGGTTCCTGGGCAGCTGAATCGTCGTAAGCTGCGGATTAACCAGTGTGCACTCCAGCCTGTCGTCAAAACCAATCAGTGAAAAGTCATCCGGTATGCTGTACCCGCTGTCAGCCATCGCCCTCATCGCACCGACAAGAACCAGGTCATTATCGCCGAAAAATGCCGTCGGCAGTTCTGTCTTTTTGTGGCTGGCAAGGACCTCCATCATGCCATCATATGCATTGTCATGCGGATATCCTATCTCAAAACGCTGCTGATCTTCAAATGGAATGCCCAGCTTCGTCATGGCAACAAAAGCACTGCGCTCACGCTCCTTGAAACTGTCAATTTCGAGGCCGCTCGAGAGGTAGCCGATTTTTCTGTGTCCCTTGTCGTAGAGATGGCGGATCGCAAGATAGCTGCCCTGCGCATTGTTGACCTTCGTATAAAATCCAGGAATATCGTAAAACTCATTATCGAAGACCACAAACGGAAGGCCAAGCCTGCGGAAGGGTTCCAGATCTTCCTCGTGCATCTCCGTCGCAAAAATCACATACCCCCTGCAGCCTGCATCCGTGATGTAATGCAGCTCACGTTCAACATTTTTTTTGCTGATACGAATTACTGAAAGACTGCAGTTCTCCTTTCGGACTGCATCCTCGATTCCGGACAGGATCAGCGGGAAAAACGAATTCATACCGAGAAGCTCACCGCCGGCCTCAAAGAGCACAAAACCGATCACACCGCTGTTTGCTGCGGTCGAGGGCACCGCTTCCCCGCCGTTTTTCTCAGAATGCAAATCCCTGTTCTGGATCATATCCCCATAACCCAGCTCACGGACCTTCTGCTCCACTTTTGTCCGCGTACGGTCACTGATTCCCGGTTTTCTGTTGAGCACAAGCGACATTGTCGCCTCAGAAACACCGATGATTTTTGCAAGCTCCTTCGCGGTCATACTGTCCCGAACCTCCGAATTCTTAATGACTTATTAATTCCCCTAGTCTAGTGAAATATAACATTGACAGTCATATTTCGCAAGCGTCAATAGCTTTTACGATGTTGAAGAGAAAAAACACGCTTCGCGTAAAAGAAAAAGGACATTTCTCCTGATCTTCTCAGAAGAAATGTCCCGGAAAAAGTTACTATGGCATTTGCTGATTACTCAAGATCACCTGTCGCGACAATCGGAATACCCGTGCCGCATACATCTTCGATCAATACATCATAGGTGTGAATAGGCGTTTTTGCGACCGTTTTACGGATCTCCTTCATCGCGTCCATCATTTTCTCCTTAGGAATCGGCTCCTTTGAGCGGACAGGAATCAGCGGATGCTCTTTTGATGTTGTCTTCATTGTAGTAGTCAGGATGCGGACAGGGTGGAAAAATTCATTGGTCGCGTAGACCTCTCCTCTCTTGCATTTGTTTCCTGTCAGAGATATTATCTTTTCTTCCGTCCCCTCCACGTCAATGCGGCAGCCGTTGGGACATACCGTACAAATAATCTGCTTCTTCATTCTTACGCCTCCTTCACTACCTCAACAACTACTTTGTCACCCTCAATATCTGCCGTGCTGAAATCCACATGCTCCATTTCTCCCGGATTTACGCGCTGCGCCTTTCTGCTGAATAATACCTTATCTCCGCTCTTGGCGCGAATGGTGACGTTGGTATCAGGGTGCAGTACCCGGAAATAAAGACTGACTTTTTCATCCGTCTGCCCTTTGCTGATCTTCTGAGGGCAGAGATATCTCACATTTTCACCGGTCACGTTTTCGACCGGACTTACATCCTTTGTAAGCCCTGTTTTCGCATTAATCGCGGCATATTTTCCAGCTCTCGCACTCTCCGTCGATACATTATCTACAAGATCATTTACATGAACCACATTGCCGCAGGCGAAGACGCCTTCTGCAGATGTCTGCATATGCTGGTCAACCTCCGGTCCTTTCGTAATGCGGTTAATTTTAATGCCGGCTTTTCTCGTGAGTTCATTCTCAGGAATCAGGCCAACAGATAAGAGCAGTGTATCGCACTTGATAAATTGTTCTGTTCCTTTGATCGGCTTTTTATCGGGTCCGACCTTCGCGAATGTCACACCCTCTACTCTCAGATTTCCATGGATCTTGGTGATGGTATGCGACAGATACAGCGGAATATTAAAATCATCGAGACACTGCACCTTATTTCTTGTGAGACCCGCCAGGTAATCCATCAGCTCGATAACGGCAAGCACTTTCGCTCCCTCAAGAGTCATGCGCCTTGCCATGATCATGCCGATATCACCGGAGCCCAGGATGACAACATTTTTCCCGACCATCTCATTCTGTCTGTTAATGAGCCTCTGAGCAGATCCTGCAGTATAGATACCCGCCGGACGTGTGCCGGGGATCTGGATATTTCCCCTCGTCCTTTCACGGCATCCCATGGCGAGAATGATGCTCTTCGCATGGACCTCAGTCATTCCGTTCTCTTCGTTAATGCAGATGATATTTTTTTCTTTGTCATCTATTTCAAGAACCATAGAGTTAAGAAGAAATTCAACTCCCAGCTCTTTCGCTTCCTTTGCAAATCTCCCGAAATACTCAGGACCGGTAAGTTCTTCCTGGAAGTAGGAAAGCCCGAATCCCGGGTGGATACACTGCTGTAAAATCCCGCCGATCGACTCATCTCTTTCAATGACATAAACCTTATCCGCGCCCTCCTTTTTGGCTGCTACAGCTGCCGAAAGGCCTGCAGGGCCGGCACCAACAATTGCCACGTCGCAATCTATTCTGTACATTTTGATTCTCCTTTCGAAACAGGTTTATTTGTTCTTTCCGACAACCATATATGAGCCTGGAAGGTTCTTATTGACTTCTTCAACCGGAATATTCAGTTCTCTGGCAAGAATTTCGATCACCTTCGGACCGCAGAATCCGCCCTGACATCTTCCCATCCCGGCTGTAACACGTCTCTTCACCGCGTCGACAGTGCGGGCACCCAGAGGTCTGTGAATCGCATCGAGGATTTCTCCTTCTGTGATGGTCTGGCATCTGCAGACAATCGTTCCATATTTTGGATTCTTTGCAATAAGCGCCTCCTGCTCTTCCCTCGGCAGCTCGTGGAAAATCGGGATTGCTTTCCTCGTCGTCTTAAAATTATCTTTTAAGGTCAGATCAAGTCCGATTTCCTTCAATTTTTCTACTACGTATTTTCCCATGGCAACACTCAGTGTGAGACCCGTCGAGCGCACTCCTGAAAGGTTTACGTATCCAGCCAGATCATCATAGACATCTACATGCAGTCCCTCCGGCTTCCTGTTCGGTCTGAGTCCGGAATACTGCGTGATCGTGTCTCCCGGGTTGACATTAGGAATCATCTTTGACACATCTGCGATAATCGACGCGAGACCCTCAGTAGTGGTTGATGTATCTGTCTTGTCGTCGAGATCCTCTGCTGTCGGTCCGATCAGCATATTTCCGTGGATCGTCGGGCACATGAGTTTTCCCTTGGTCACCTTGGTCGGAATCGGAAGGACGATGTTCCGCACCTTACAGCTTGTGTTCTTGTCCAGGATATAGAACTGGCCGCGTCTCGGAACCACCTTGTAGTCTGCCTTCCCGACCATCGCCGCAATTTCATCGCAGTACAGCGCGGCTGCATTTACCACATAGGTCGTCTCAATAGATCCGTTTGTGGTCTCAACCGATCTGATCGCGCCATTTTCCACTTTGATGTCTGTCACCTTCGTATTGAGCATAAAATCGACGCCATTTTCGTTTGCATTTTCAGCAAGTGCCTGAACCAGGATAAACGGATCGATGATGCTCTCTCTCGGGATAAATAAACCGCCCTTTACCTCAGGATTCAACTCCGGCTCCCTCTCAAGCATCTGTTCTTTCGAGAGATACTCAACATCATAGACGTGGTTTTTGAATGCTTTTTCCTTGATCTCGGGAAGTCTCGCAAACTGTTCATCAGTGATAGCCGGTAAAACTGCGCCGATCCTCTTGAAAGGGATTTCCAGGTCCCTGCACAGCTGGTCGTACATCGGGTTCGCAGCAACGACAAGCTGAGACTCCAGGGTGCCCGGAGCAGCATCATATCCAGAATGAATTATGGCAGAATTTGATTTGGAAGCATTTCCGCCGACATCATCTCTCATATCCACTACCAGGACATTTACTTTGTACTTGGATAATTCTCTCGCAATTGCGCAGCCAACAGCACCTGCACCGATAACTACAACATCTGTTTTCATTACAAATCCTCCTGCTATTAATGTTTTTCCCAGTTTTTCGCACGTTCTACAGCTTCGTGCCACCTGTCCAGAAGTTCCTCTGCTTTTTTCCTGTCCATCTTCGGTTCATAACGCTTTTTTAATTTCCAGTAATGTTTCAGTTCATCCATATCCTTGAACTCTCCGATGCCATTTGCCGCGAGATATGCAGCTCCCAGAGGGGTAGTATCGCTGATTACCGGCACATCCACCGGAATGCCCAGGATATCGGCCTGAAACTGCATGAGAAATTCGTTGGCAACCATTCCGCCGTCCACTCTCATGACCTTTACGTCGATACCTGAATCTTTGATCATGACATCCAGATTGTCTTTCACCTGATACGCTACCGACTCAAGAGTTGCTCTCACGATCTGTTCTCTCGTCGTTCCCCCGGTGATCCCGACGATGGTTCCTCTCGCATACTGATCCCAGTGCGGTGCCGCCAGTCCCGAAAATGCCGGAACGAAATATACGCCGCCGGTATCTTCAATGCTCTCCGCCATCGCTCCTGTCTCGGAGGCATTGCTGATGATCTTCAGCTTATCTCTCAGCCACTGAATGGCTGCACCGGCAATATAAATCCCGCCGTCAAGCGCAAACATGGTTTTCCCATCGCCCAGCTTCCACGCCGCGGTCGTCAGAAGTCCATGCTCTGAATAGATCGGGGTTTCTCCAGTATTCATGAGCATAAAGCATCCGGTTCCGTAAGTCGTCTTGACTTCTCCTGCATCCAGGCACACCTGTCCGAACAATGCCGCCTGCTGATCTACTGCTGAACCGGAGATCGGAATTCTCGCTCCGAAAAAATCAAGAGGATCTGTAGTTCCGTATAATTCTGAGGAGCTCCGGATCTCAGGAAGGATCTCTCTCGGTATTCCAAAAATATCCAGGAGCTCATCATCCCAGTCACCTGTATGGATGTTATAGAGCATCGTCCGGGAAGCAGTAGACGGATCCGTCACAAATACCCTTCCATGAGTCATTTTCCAGATCAGCCAGCTGTCAAGTGTACCGGCGTTAATTCTCTTCCTGCCGAGCTTTTTTCTTGCCTCTTCCACGTTATCCAGCACCCATTTGATCTTCGTCGCTGAAAAATAGGCATCTACCACAAGTCCGGTTTTTTCTCTGATAATATCCCCGTATTTTTCGGCAATTTCATCCGCCATCACCGAGGTCCTGCGGTCCTGCCATACGATGGCGTTGTACATCGGACGTCCTGTCACGTTATCCCAGACGACAATGGTTTCGCCCTGATTATCGAGACCGAGGCAGGCGATTTTTTCCATATCATCCTGTTTAATGCCGGCTTTTTCCACCGCCATCCTGACAGCGTCCAGCACCCCCTGCCATATCTCGAGCGGATCATGTTCGAGCCAGCCAGGCTTCGGGTATATCTGGGTGTGTTCTTTATATCCTCTTGAAAGCTGATTCCATTCTTCATCCAGGATCAGGACAGTCGTTCCGGTTGTGCCCTGGTCTATTCCCATGTAATATTTTTCCATACTATGCTTCCTCCATATTTCTGGTTAAAAACAGCGCCAGGAGAAGCGCGAAGACACCTGCCGAGAGTTTTCCGGCAACGACCGGTGTGATCATGGAGGGCTGTACACCAGCCGTAAATCCCAGATGATCTCCGAGTGCCGCTGTCGCAGGCACGAGCCAGGCAGTGTTGACGATAATGCCTTTCTTCTTCATATCTTTCATCATTGTGTATACAGGGACTGAATTAGCGAGTGTGAACACAATGCCTGCCGTACTTGTAGAATCCAGTCCGACTTTCCTGCCCAGTGCTCCGAGTGGTTTGTCCAGGAGCTTTATCAGTATTGTCAGCACCGGGAATGTCCCGAGAAGCACGATGGCGATTCCCGAAACCGCTTCCATTCCGTCCATGATCGGAGCCATTCCCGGGATGATGACAACCCCGGTAATATATTCAAATGCCGCGCAGGCAAGTCCAATGTAAACAACAATCGTAATAATCTTTCCGAAAATTGTGCAGCCTTTGATCATTCCTCTTGGGGCAAGCTTGAGCCCGGTTGCAAGCAGAATCGAAATGACTAATATCGGGAGGGTATTACGAAGAACCATTTCTGTGTCAAAACCTGCAACTAAGCCTCCGACAATGCACCCAAGCGGAATGGTGATCAGGCCGATCAGAAGCCCCCGGGAAAAATACTGGACATCTTCCTTTTCGATCAGCCCGAGTCCGACCGGAATAGAAAATACAAGAGTACATCCAAGCATGGACGATACGATGTTTCCGGCGAACAGTCCTGCATCCTCATCTACGGCGAGCTCCATCGCCAGCGAATATCCTCCCATGTCATTTGCCAGAATAGAAGCAAACATTGCTGGGTCCGCACCGATTGCCTCACATACTGGTATCAGCACAGGGCCAAGGACATCCGCAATGACAGGCGCGAGGCAGACAATTCCGACCATGCCGAGCGCAAGCGCGCCCATCGCCTCAAATCCGGCGTCAAACTTTTCGCCCAGTCCGAAGTGGTTTCCGGTGATCTTGTCCGCGGCACCTATTAAAACCCCGATTGCCATAACCCATAAAATAATTTGATCAATTGACATATCCGTTCTCTCTTTCTGCTTTCTCCTTCCCCTTTCGTTTCGCTCTGAATTTTCCGGAAAATTATTGTGAAACCAACATATCACACAAGAATTTGGCGTGCAAGGCGCCGGTTTTTGTCATTTTTGTGCATTATTTCTTATTTTCAAACAAAAAAATGTGGGATGCCCGAGGTATCCCACATTAATATCCCACATATTTTGATTGTGCTGCGATGTTATGATACTATGATCACATTTGTTCCCTGTTCTTTTAGTTCCCTGATGTATTTTTTGTTTGTTGCTTCATCTGTAATGACATAATCTAATTCATCTGTCCTGCAGACAAGATTGAGCGACTTAATTCCGAATTTAGAGTAGTCGCAGAGCGCAATGACCTGTTTTGCCTGTCTCAGGAAAAATCTCCTGAGATTTGTCTCCTCAATATGATAATCCATGACCCCGATATCCGGGCAAATCGCGCCGACCCCCAGGAACAGCTTGTCCACCCAGAAATTGCTCATCATATTCTCAGCAAAGTATCCGGATATTGTCCCCTCTCCGCTTCGCACTTTTCCTCCGAGTATATACACATCCGCTGTAGTATTATTTGACAGTTCGAGGGCGATGGATAAGGAATTTGTAAAAACAGTGAGATCTTTTTTCGTTCCCAGGAATTTGGCGAATTCAAGAGACGTAGTTCCAAGATCGATAATAATGGAATCCCCATCATTTACCAGATCTGCCGCTGCCCTGCCGATGGAAATTTTCTGCTTGTAATTTGCAACGGACCTGTAATCGTAATCAGGTTCTACTCCCATCTCAGTGACCAGCACCGCACCTCCATGCGTCCGTCTGATCAGATTTTCCTCTTCCATTTCCGTCAGATAACGTCTGACGGTCTCGCTGGAGACATGAAACAGTTTGACAAGTTCCCTTGTTTTAACAGACTTTTTCTGTTCCAGCAGCTCTAATATTTTTTCCTTACGATCGTTTTTCATCGCCATACCAGCCTGCCGAAATACTAGAATTTGTTGAATTTTTGTTGCTTTTCCTGATTATATCACACATTTTTAAATCGAAAAATTTGGGAGTAATTGACAAAAATCAATACTCCCCGGGATTTTCCGTCCAACGGCATATTTTTCCAATTATAAAGAGCTGCCACACTCAGATGTGGCAGCCCCAGAAATCCTCAATAAATTATTAATGTAAATAATCAGCCTCTGACTTCCATGAAGTCCTGTCCGGCCTTGACATCGCCGGTCGCGAGCGGACGAACCTGTGAATAGTCATCCGTGTTCGTGACGATCATCGGTGTGGTCAGCTTATAACCCGCTGCCTTGATGGCATCCATATCGAAGCTTACGAGAAGGTCGCCCTTCTTGACCTGCTGTCCGTCCTCAACATGAGCCTCAAAATACTTTCCATCGAGCTTGACAGTATCAATTCCGATGTGAAGCAGGAGCTCTGTTCCATCCGTCGTCGTCATGCCTACAGCGTGCTTTGTCGGGAATACCATCGAAATCTCGCCGTCAGCCGGAGCAAACAGCTTGCCCTCGGAAGGCTCAATGGCAACGCCATCGCCCATAGCGCAGGATGCAAACGCATCGTCCTCAACCTCATTCATCAGGAGCATACGTCCGTTCATATGAGCGCCAATCACAGAATCCTTCATCTTCGGCTTAGCCGGTTCAGCCGGTGCCGGAGCTGCTGCAGGAGCTTCTTCAGCCGTGCCCATGATTGCCGACTCGTCAATATTACCTGCGCGGACGTCATCAACGAATTCCTCAAAGTTAGATTTAATAATCGATACCTGAGGTCCATAGATAACCTGGATCGCATTGCCCTTGACCACAACACCGGAAGCGCCGGACGCCTTCAGAATCTTTTCATCGACCTTCGTACCATCGACCAGCGTCAGTCTCAGACGGGTTGCGCAGTTATCAATTTCTGTCACATTATCGGAACCGCCGATACCGCGGAGGATCATAGCGGACTTCTCATCGATCTTCTGACCGTTCTTCGCTGCTTTCTTACCGCCAGCAACGCCGACACCGGTAGCTGCCTGGTAATCAGCCTTGGTCATCATCTTCATCTCTTCATCGTCATCCTCACGTCCCGGAGTCTTCAGATCTTTCTTCAGGATGAAGAAACGGAATACAACAAAGTAAAGTACAAAATAAATAAGGATCAGCGGAACGCATGCCATCCAGTTCGACTTGGACTGTCCCGGAAGTACGCCGTAAAGGATAAAGTCGATCAGTCCATCACTGAACGTTGTACCGATGCAGACCTCGAAGATATGGCAGAGCATAAACGAAAGTCCTGCAAAGACAACATGAATTCCGAACAGGCTGGGTGCCAGGAACAGGAATGTGAACTCGATAGGCTCTGTAACACCGGTAATGAAAGATGTCAGAGCAACTGAGAACAGAAGCGATCCTGCCTGTTTTTTCTTCTCCGGCTTAGCGCAGGTGTACATAGCAAGTGCGGCGCCCGGAAGTCCGCCCATCATGAACGGATACTTGCCGGCAAGGAAACGGCACGCATCAATAGAGAAATGTGTGCAGTTCGGATCCGCCAGCTGTGCAAAGAAGATGTTCTGTGCACCTTCGACGAGCTCTCCGTTGATCTCCATCGATCCGCCGACACCTGTCTGCCAGAATGGCATATAGAAAATGTGGTGCAGACCGAACGGAATAAGAGCACGCTCAATGCAGCCGTAAATAAAGGTCCCAAAATAACCCGATGCCTGAACGAGATTACCAAGGGCGAAGATACCGCTCTGGATAACCGGCCATACAAAGTACAGAATGAAGCCTGTCAGAATAGCGACTACCATGCTGATGATCGGGACGAAACGAGTGCCGGCAAAGAATGAGAGCGCCGATGGCAGCTGCTGTTTATAGAACCTGTTGCAGAGTGCAGCTGTAATCAGACCTGCGATGATACCGCCAAACACACCCATCGAAAGCGTCGGGATACCGAGCACAGTGGAAATAGCGCCGTCCTTCACGGATTCCGCAATATTGCCATCAGCATCTACCTGTCCGGAGATCTGAAGACACATATTGATCGTCATGTTCATTACGAGATAGAAGATCGCAGAAGATACGACTGCGACGCCCTTCTCTTTTTTCGCCATACCCAGGGCAACAGCCAATGCAAAGATCAGCGCCAGGTTGTCAAAGATGGCGGAGCCTGCGGCATTGAACAGCTGCATCAGGCCATAAAGGAAGGATCCCTCGTACAGGACTCCCTCGAGATGATACGTTGCGATCGTCGTTGCGTTCGTAAAGGAACTTCCTACGCCGAGAAGCAGTCCCGCAAACGGCAGGATTGCGATCGGCAGGAACAACGATTTACCGATCTGCTGAGCTACGGCAAAGGCTTTGCTTCCGCCTCCGCCCGATTTCTTCTTTTTCTTCTTACTGGAAGAGTCTACAGTTGCTGCTTTCGCTGCTGCCATTTCTTTTCCCCCTCTAATATAACAATATGCACACAATAGAAAAGTAAAAACAATCACATATAGTGATTGTTCACAACCCTAATAACAGTATCATTCCGGAATGGTTTGTGTCAATGACGGTATATATTAAAGATGAAAAGATTTTTTAGTGATATTGCATAAATCTACATCAATTAAGGAGCAACTATATTAGCTGCTCCCGTAAATACTTCTATACTGTTGTATTTTCAATCATACTCAGTCAGCGGCCGTCTTGTAAGCTTCGATCATAGAACTGAAAAGATCATCAAGTTCCATGTCATTGAGCTCTGCACCGCGGCGGATATTGTCGCGATCACAGCCTGCTGCAAATCTCTTGTCCTTGAATTTTTTTTACGGATTTCAGGTTCAGATCCTGTGCAGACTTGGACGGATACATCCGTACAATAGCTCCGAGCAGGCCTGACAGCTCATCGCATGCCCAGAATTCCTCATATCCTGTAACTTCTGGGCACCTTTATTATGAAGAGCCCCTTAAATAAACTTGCATGGTGTTATAGTCCGTGGAATCCCATGTCGGGTTCGAACGCTGTCAAAATGCATAAATATTTATATATATTTTCATTAAATATTGATGTTTTGTGCAACAAATTGCAGTGTTCATGCAATTTGTTGCAGGGAATTGCCAAATTATTGACCCTGTTATGGTCAACATGTTATAAATTATACAACACATATGCAAACGTTTGCTTATTAGTTCGGATCACTTTAGTTAATAAAAGGAAATATTATCCTGGAGGGATTTTTATGAATACTGCTGAAATGACCGCAGAAGGCAAACCCGCCGGCGCGGTGAATGCACATGTTGATGCGAATAAAGTGAAAAAAGCATCGTTTGGAGAAATAATAAAACGAATAGGTCCCGGCATTATTCTTGCAGGCATCGTCATCGGACCTGGAAATATTACGACATCGGCAATGCTCGGTGCTTCCTATGGCTACGCACTCACCTGGCTCTGGATACCAATTGCGGTGATGGGTTCCGTCTTTATGTTATCCTGCTACCGCATCTCGATGCTGACGGGAATGCCGATCATCCATGCAATCAGGCACTATTATGGGAAGGCGGCAGCATTTATCGTCGGCTTTGCCACCTTCCTCTCCTGTCTGTTCTTTACGATGGGTAATATTACCGGGGCCGGAGCGGGCGTTCAACTGATAACCGGTCTGAACTGGAAGATCGGTGCTCTGATTATGATTGCCGTCACTCTTCTTCTCTACACGATGAAAAATGTTTACAACAAAGTAGAAAAAGCAATCACCATCTGCATCGTCGGCATGATCATCTGCTTCATCGCTACGCTGATCTCGACCGGAGGTCCTGATTGGGGTGAGCTCGGTCACGCTCTGACACACTGGACCATTCCAGAGGGAAGTCTTCCGACCGGACTTGCCTATATTTCCACGAATGCAGCAATCACTGCCGGCATCTATGCTACCTATCTCGGCCTTGAGAAAAAATGGAAGAAAGAAGATCTCTATAACGGCGTAATGGTAGCAGACTCCGTTGCACATGTCATCTCGGTCATCATTATTTCCGGATCTATTGTACTTGTCGGTGCAATCGTTCTTCACCCGACAGGCCAGACGATCAAAGGGGCCGCACAGCTCGGAGAGTTACTGACCCCGTTCCTCGGGTCTGCAGCTCCCATCATCATGGGCATTGCATTGATTGCAGCAGCGTTTTCTTCATTGCTCGGAAACACGCAACGAGGCATGGTTCTCCTGGCTGCAGGCATTGACAAGCCCACCAAACTGGATTCAAAATTTGTCAAAATCGGGTGCTTTGTGTGTATCGGTATTGCTGCGGCAATCTGCTTTTCCTATGGCAAATCGCCGACTCAGCTGATTTTTATCGCAAATCTCGCCACTGCGATTGCAACACCGTTTGGAGGATTCTTCGTTATGAGGATGCTCTGGCGCAAGGATATTTATGAAGCGGAAGGTGTAAACCCGCCGCGTGCGTTGCAGGTCCTTATGGTGATCAGTTATGCATTCACTCTGGTAATGACCGTATCTTCTGTTATTAAACTTTTCAGTTGATCAACCATTCAGAACCACTTAATAAAAAAACAATAAGATACCGGAGAAGTTGAAAACTTCTCCGGCGTTTTCGTATAAAGATTCTTAAAAAACAATATAAAATGATGATATCAGGTCGTTTCCCTCTCTACAAAAGAGGCACTAAATTCCAGGTGCTGAACCGTAGGTTTCTGACCGGATGGAGCCTCTATCTGGTCGATGATCATCTGCACGCTCTTGCGCCCCATTTCCTGCGAAGGCAATTCGCACGAAGAAAGACGGGTCTCCAGTTTTTCCCCGATTGAATAACCAGTCAGTGATATAACTTTTACATCCTCTGGGACCTTCTGTCCGCGATCCTTCAATACACGCAGCGCTGCCATACCCTGAATGTCGACAGCCGTAAGGATCCCGTCAATCTGCGGGTGCAAATCAAGCATCTGATCGGTACAATCATAACCATATTCAAAGGAACTGGTTTTTCGATTTTTTTCACTAACAGAGATATCCTCAAGCCCAAGTTCTCTAATGGCGCGGCTGTATCCGCGATAACGCGCCGCATATGGCATACGGGCAAGATCCCCATTGACGAGACCAATCGATCTGCATCCCTTCTCATACAGATACCGGGTGCTACTATAAGCACCCTCCTCATAATTACCAATGACAGAACTAATAGATGATTCCTGTTTCCGGATGATCTGAAGAACAGGCATGCCGCCAGCCTGAATGTCCTTAAGAAGACGGGTATTTTTTCCCGTAGGGGCAATGATGATACCATCAACAAATCCGTTACGCAACCGGTTAAGGCACTCTTTCTCTACTACCGGGTCATTCCCGGTATGACAGATCAAAATCGCATAGCCATGACTTCGAGCTTCTTCATCGATACTTTCTGCGAGATCTTCATATATTGTCAGCCCAATTTTGGGAACGACCAGGGCAATCGTATGGCGTTTTCCGCTCCGAAGTCCCTGGGCGAGAACATTTGGGCGATAGCTGAGTTCCTTGACCGCTGCCATGATCCTGGCTTTTGTATCCGGATGGACATAGGATGTATTGTTCAATGCCCTTGAGACTGTACTGACATCAACATTGGCAAGTTTCGCCACGTCCTTCAATGTCGCCATATCAGAATCCTTTCTATAAAAAATCCGACTCTCTTTCTCTTACAATGAATATAGCTCATTTGCAAAATATATGCAATTGTTTGCATACTTTTTTAATGGATATTTTGAAGAATTCTTGGCAATAATATGTTTTTGAGATTTTCATTTTTTACAGGTATAGAAATAATTATACAAACAATATTTCCCTATTTTGTGCTTTTTTTTGAACTATGCAATCTTTTGCAGTGCACATGCAATTTTTTGCAGAGAGTGTGAAATTCATTGACGCAACCTGCACTCGGTGCTATAAAAGAATCATCAGATATGCAAACGTTTGTAGATAAGTGAAGAAACAAAACAGAAAAAAAGAAAGCAAAAACTTACATGTAAAAGGAGATACTATCATGGCAAAGACATTGGATTACAAGACAATTTTCCCGGCAGTTTCCGTTCCGCTCAATGCAGATTATTCCATTAATGAGCCGGAGTTTCGCGCATACCTCCGCTGGCTCAAGACTTTCTATGATCAGGGCATTCATGGACTTGTCGCAAACGGCCATACCGGTGAGATCACAGCCCTCACAAAAGAAGAAAGAATCCGTGTGACGGAGATCTGCGCAGAGGAGTGCGGCGATATCATGACGATTGTTTCCGGTGTTAACTGCGAGAACACAGCAGGAGCTATCGAGGACGCAAAGGCTGCAAAGGCTGCTGGCGCTGATGCCATTCTCCTCATGCCGCCGCATATGTGGCTCCGCTTCGGTATGAATCCGGCTGCTCCTTTTGAATTTGTCAAGGATGTCGCTGACGGCGCTGATATCGACATCGTCATCCATCTGTATCCGGCTACGACCAAGGCTTTCTATCCTGTAGATACACTGGTCAAGATGTGCAAAGAGATCCCGCACGTTAAATGCATCAAGATGGGAACCCGTGTTACCCCGATCTACGAGCATGACGTTCGTGTTCTTCGTAAGGAATGCCCGGATGTTTCCCTCATTACCTGCCATGATGAGTCGCTCTGCGTTTCCATGTTCACTGGCATGGATGGCGCTCTGATTGGATTTGCAGGATGCGTTCCGGAGCTTATCTGCCCGGCAAGAGAGGTTTTCGCTCATCCGGATAAGCACACACTGAAAGAGGCTCAGGACTGGAGCGACCGTATCTATCCAATCAGCCAGGCTATCTACGGCGGTGGCCAGCCTTCAGGTGAGGCACATGCCCGTCTGAAAGAGACTCTTGTACAGAGAGGAATCTTCACCAGCGCTCTTATGAGAAAGCCGGTTCTTCCGCTCACTCAGGAAGAAAAAGACTGGATTGCTGAAGGAATTAAGAAGAGCGGCCTTGAGAAGGTTGACATGACCCAGTTCCAGTAATAACCCAGTAACCACATTACAGTAAATACTAATAACAGCGTCGGAGGTGCGAACAATAATCGCATCTCCGACGTTTTTTCATACATCTGGTGTCTTTTTCATCCGAAGCAATATTGTAGGTTCATCCGTCAGTTAAATTTTTTGATCCAGCTGGAAAATTTAACATGCAATGCCGAGCACTGGGAATACCAGAGTCAGAGTAGCGAGATTGCTATGGCTGTTGAGATTCTCCAGAGGAAAATCAAATGACATTCCTGATGCTGACATTTTTCAAAAAATATCCATATCTGATAGTCTTTGAAAAGATTCCTGCTTTTTCTCATCTGTCACATCGACATATATATTCATGGTAGTCTGTATGTCACGGTGCCCCATAACAGACTGAATGACTTTCAAATTTGTATTTGATTCGCACAGTCTTGTAGCAAACGTATGCCGCATGATATGGCACGTAAAAGGAGGCAGCATCACCGGATCGCGATGATGCTTTTTTGCATCCAGAACTTCTTCTCCATTATAGGTGTCTACAATCCTTTTAATGGTTCTGTTCACTGATTCTCTGGATACTACGCCACCATATCGATTTTCAAAAACAAACCCCGTTACACCATCGATCTCTGCCGTATTGAAGCCCGTCTCTTCCTGTTCCTCATATTCCATCTGAAAAGCTTCATAAACAACATCAAGCATAGGAATCGTCCGTATTCCAGCGTCGGTCTTAGGTCTGGAAATATGTGCCTGGTATAGGCTTTCTTCATCTATTGCATAATGAACAACGCTTTGTCTTACGTAGATCATGCGATGTTCAAAATCAAGATCATCCCATCTTAGGCCCGCTATCTCTCCAATCCGGCAGCCGGTTCCAAACATAACTGTGAACAAAGGCCAATGCCGATAATATACCGGATGGTTAGCAACATAGTTCATAAAAATCCGCTGCTGTTCAACGGTAAGTGCATGCCTTACATCTGTTTTATCACCAGCTCCTCTTTTCAACTCAGCCATTACGCCATCAGAGGGATTGTTTCTGAGAATATTATCCCGGACTGCAAGCTGCAAAGCCGGGTGGATAAGGCAATGGACCTGATCGATTGTCGCTATAGAAACCTTGCATTCATTCTGAAGATAGCGGTAGTACTGGAGCACATCAGAAAATTTTATTTTGTTGATCCGCTTCATACCAAAGGTATCTTGAACAAAATGATCCCATGTATAGAGATATCCATGTAGCGTTGTCGGTCTGAGATCAGTCTTCAGCGATATATAACGGTCGAACAGATCATTTAACGTTGCGCGCCCCTGCACATATACTTCCAGTCCATCTAACTGTGCTCTTTTTAATTCATCTTCCTTTTTTCTCAACTCTACGATGTTACGGCCATAGATCCAATGTCTATGTCCAAGCGGATCCGTATAAGTATACTGATACCGCCCATCCTTGCGTTGCAGCTCTCCTTTCGCAAGCACTCTTCCACGCTTGTCTTTACGATTTTTATACATTCTGAAGCCTCCTGACAAATACTCGCGAATTATTCAGGCTCATTATTTGAAGGCATCTTTGACAATGATTTAATAACAACGTCAGACATCGTTGTACCGCATAAGGAAGCGCAATATTTTAGCCGTAATTAAGTTTGCTCATCAATACGAACGGTAATACTTTTGTGTTTTGCATCTGGCTCTTTGGGTCTTCCTGTTCGCGCCATATCATAGACCTCCATATGTTGATGCCATTTTCCGTCTTGCTATAAGACAGCTTCTATCAAAATCGGAAGATCCTCCATAACTTAGCAGCCATTAATACTCTCTGAAAGTTTCCAGATAAGCCTCGAAAATCTCACAGTTGACTAAAGCAATGCCGTCAACTTTATAGACAGCCTTAGCTTCTTTAGCGAGTTCCTGAAACTTCGATAATCCCATGCTGTATCTTGCCGCACCTTCTTTATAGCGGACAAATTTTCTGGAATACTTTGTTTTCTCGACATCACTTCTTCTCGCATGCATAAATTACCCTCCTTCACCTGACACATTTAACATTTCTTCTACAGTCTCATTATAATCGAACATACGTTCTATTACAAGAAAAATCGCATTCTTCGGATGAAAAAGTAAAAATGGAGCAGTCATTACAACTGCTCCATTTTTACACATTCTTCTATTTTATTTTCATATATTCTCAGTCAGCGACCGTCTTGTAAGCTTCGATCATAGAATTGAAGAGATCATCAAGCTCCATGTCATTGAGCTCCGCGCCGCGGCGGATGTTGTCGCGGTCACAGCCTGCTGCAAATCTCTTGTCCTTGAATTTCTTCTTCACGGATTTCAGATTCAGATCCTGTGCAGACTTGGACGGATACATCCGTACAATAGCTCCGAGCAGGCCTGACAGCTCATCGCATGCCCAGAGAACGCATTCCATCTTATTCTCCGGCTTCGGAAGCGCCGTGTTGTGATCTGAGTTGTGTGTCTCGATTGCATGGGCTACCTGCATATTGACGCCGGCTTCTTTGAGAAGCTCTGCGGTCTTCACGGTGTGAAGCTGCGCATCCTGCCACTTCTCCCAGTCGAGGTCGTGGAGCAGTCCTACAACAGCCCAGAATTCTTCATTATCCGGATCGTACTTCTTCGCATAATAGCGC
This sequence comes from Eubacteriales bacterium, assembly GCA_036453165.1. Classification (GTDB taxonomy): domain Bacteria; phylum Bacillota; class Clostridia; order Lachnospirales; family Lachnospiraceae; genus Bilifractor. The sequence continues at coordinate 25,390 of JAZHVR010000002.1, forward strand.
ATCAGTCCAGCGACTGTCTCTCCATGTGTGATGTGGAATTCATCCTCGTTATATTTCTTCAGAAGCTCAAGCGCGTCGTCATAGCTGATGCCTGCGTCGAGCTTTTCTCCTGACGGGATGGACGGTGTCGGCTCAACAGCATTATCTGCGCTGCCATTATCATCGGACTCCGTCTCCTGTGTCTGCTCTTCTGTCGCTGCGGACTCCGGTGCAGACGCTTTTTCAGCCTTCTCTTCCTCGTGCTTTTCCTCTGAATTGTTATCTGTAGGCTTTCCGCTGCGCATCGTCGGGAAGAGCAGAACATCTCTGATGGCTGCGCTGTCAGTGAGCAACATCACAAGACGATCAATTCCGTATCCAATCCCGCCTGTAGGTGGCATACCAATTTCCAGAGCATGCAGGAAATCTTCGTCGGTGTGCTGTGCCTCTTCGTCTCCCTGTGCGGAAAGGGCATCCTGAGCCTCGAAACGCTTGCGCTGGTCGATCGGGTCGTTCAGCTCGGAATACGCGTTGCACATTTCCCATCCGTTGATATAGAGCTCAAAACGCTCTACCTTTCTCGGATCGTCCGGTTTCTTCTTGGTCAGCGGGCTGATCTCGATCGGGTGGTCCATGATAAAGGTCGGCTGGATCATCTTGTCCTCGCAGTACTCGTCGAAGAACAGGTTGATGATATCGCCTCTCTTGTGGCGGTCCTCATACTCGATGTGGTGCTCGTCGGCGAGTTTTTTCGCCTCCTCATCGGTGCTGATGGTCTCAAAATCGATGCCCGTCTCTTCTTTGATGGCGTCCTCCATCGTCAGGCGACGGAACGGCTTACCGAGGTCGATCTCCTTGTCTTCGTAATGGATCGTGGTCGAACCGCAGACGGTCTGTGCCAGATGACGGAACATGCTCTCTGTCAGCTCCATCATGCCATTGTAATCGGTATATGCCTGGTAGAGCTCCATCAGGGTGAACTCAGGGTTATGTCGCTGATCGAGGCCCTCATTGCGGAACACACGGCCGATCTCGAAGACTTTTTCAAGACCGCCGACGATCAGTCTCTTCAGATACAGCTCCAGAGAAATACGGAGCTTTTTGTCCTCACCGAGCGCGTTGTAATGGGTGATGAAAGGACGTGCGGACGCGCCGCCGGCGTTGTCGACGAGCATCGGGGTCTCGACCTCCATGAACCCTCTTGCCTCAAGGAAGCGGCGGATCTCACTGATGATCTGCGACCTCTTGATGAAGGTCTCCTTTACTTCCGGATTCATTATGAGATCCAGGTATCTCTGACGGTAACGGATGTCTGTATCGACGAGGCCGTGGAACTTTTCAGGAAGCGGCTGCAGAGACTTGGAAAGTAAGGTCACTTCTTTTGCGTGAACGGTCACTTCACCGGTCTTGGTCTTGAACACATAGCCCTTGACGCCGACGATATCGCCGATATCCATGCGCTTAAATTCTTTGTATGACTCATCGCCAAGAGCGTCGCGCTGCATATAGCACTGGATCTGGCCCTGCTTATCCTGAACATTGCAGAAGGAAGCCTTGCCCATGACACGCTTGCTCATGATCCTGCCGGCGATGGAGACGTCTTTATTCTCGTAAGACTCAAAATTGTCGATGATCTGAAGGCTGTGCTCAGTCTGATCATATGTAGTGATCTTAAACGGATCTTTACCGGCCGCCTGCAGCTCGGCAAGCTTCTCGCGGCGGACTTTTACGACCTGATTTTCATCCATTGCGGTTTTCTTTCCCCCGCCGTCCTGCTGATTCTGATTTTTCTTCTGCTGTTCCTGATCTGCCATTCTCATCCTCCTGTAATTCTAAAAAAGACCGGCCGCACATTACGGTCGGTCTTCACTGTTATTTCTTAATTGTTTATTTCCTGATCGTCTTTTTCGCGGACGCGCTGCCGATCCCCGTGATCTTGAACTTCATGTCTCCGCCAGGTGTTGATACAGTGACGGTCTCGCCTTCTGCATGTCCGAGGAGCGCCTTGCCGACCGGCGACTCAAGGGAAAGCTTGCCTTCGAGGCTGTTTGCCTCCGTGGCACCGACGATATGAAATTTCATCTTCTGTCCGCTCGTTACGTTCTCAATCTCGACTTCATTTCCGACATTGACAACGCCTGCCTTACCATTGCTGTCCGCTACGGTAGCGTTCTTGAGGATCGCCTCGATCTCCTCAATACGGGACTCCATCTGTCCCTGCTCTTCCTTCGCCGCGTCATACTCGGCGTTCTCGGAAAGATCTCCCTGTGCGCGGGCCTCTTTCAGCTTTTCCGCGACTTCTTTTCTTTTGTCAACTTTCAGGTACTGAAGCTCTTCCTCAAGCTTCTCCTTACCTTCCTGAGTAATAATCGTTGTCATATCTGCCATTTCACTCTGCCTCCAAGGTTACAAATCCCTTCCCCGGGCCCTTAAATAACGCGGATAATTATAAAGCGGAAAGCATTGAATTGTCAAGGAACTGTTGCCCATATGCCGGCGTTCTTCCGGCAAAAAATATCGCGCCCCGCCGACGATGATTACTCCCATTCGGCCAGGGCTCAGCAAGTATATTTCAACAATAATTATTTTATTAAACAATGTTCCATGTTATAATGAATAATCTGAAAATTTAATGTATAGCAAGGGGTACGTGAGAAAGGAGAAGATATGTTTTCTAATGTAACTATTATCGGCGGAGGCGTCCTCGGAACGCAGATCGGACTCATGTGTGCCTATACCGGACATGACACGACATTCTGGCTGAGGAGCGAGGGGTCTATCGGCCGAACACAACCGAAGCTCGACCATTACAGCACTGAAATGATAAAATCTCTCGAACAGGCAAAGGCACTGGTTGGTAATCCGATGGGTGCATACGTCTATCCGAAGGGACTTATCACAGACTGGAAGAGTGCGACCACGGAGAGCATTACAGAGCTCGAGGAGGCCTTTAAGAAAAATCTCGCCGATCATATCCACATCTCACTGGATATGCCGGAGGCTCTGAAGGATGCGGATATCGTCATTGAGGCGATGACCGAGGATCCGGAACAGAAAATCGATATTTTTAAGAGAATGAAGGATCTGATGCCGGAGAAGACGCTCCTCTGCACCAATTCATCGACACTTCTTCCGAGCATATTTGCGGAATACACCGGGCGCCCGGAGAAGTTCTGCTCCATGCATTTTGCCAATGAGATCTGGAAGTTCAACACAGCTGAGATCATGGGCCATCCGGGCACGGCGAAAGAGACGATCGAACAGGTCGCGGCATTCGCAAAGGACATCAATATGATCCCTCTCGTGCTTCACAAAGAGCAGCCGGGCTACATCCTGAATTCGCTGCTTGTGCCGTTCCTGAATTCCGCTGAGAGGCTCTGGGCAGACGGCGTGGCTGATCCCCAGACTATCGACCTCACCTGGAAGCTAGCGACCGGCGCGCCGGCCGGCCCATTCCAGATCATTGATATCGTCGGTCTCAAGACCTGCTATGATATCACGATCATGGATCCGGCATATAAGGACGAGAACTCCATTGTTCACAAAGCTGCCGTCATGCTGAAAGAAAAAATCGACAAGGGCGAGGGCGGCGTGAACAGCGGCAAGGGATTTTATGACTACTCGCAGAAGAAATCCTGAATCATAAGAACAACAAAATATGGGCTCCGGAGCGAAAGTGCTCTGGAACCCATTCTATATTTTTCTACTTTTATTGCTTGTTAATACCCTTATGCGTTAACAGCCGGCCATCACGAAGGCCTGCCGGAGAAGCTTATGCCTCCTCATCGAAGTCGTCATCTTCGTCCCGTATCGGTTTCTGTTTCTTCGTTAGATCAGGAAGTGTGACGTCAGAATCGATTTTTCTCGCAAACTTGTCATAGTTGCGCATGCTGTGAGTCACGGTAAAACGCTTGCCGCCGTTAGGACGGATCACGAGGCTTGTGCTCTCGGCTGCTGTCTGCCCGCCGTTCTTCTTCACAGTCCGGATCTCAGAGAAAGAAGTCTTGTACTGCTTTCCGAACGCCGGATACACGCGGATATCGTTGCCGGTAACCATAACGCGCTGAACAAGAACCTTGTGTGTGCGGATATAGTAAATGACGCCGCAGACGATGGAGATTCCGATCTCCACAAAGAAGATAACATACTGGATCGTATCCGTGTCGACGTTAGAAGCCAGATAACCGATCAGGAAGCAGCCGGCCGCCGCGATCAGCATCAGTATAACGTCTCTTATGATCCCTGTTCCGGAATTCTTCACGAGATAATTCTCGGGATTGTCATCATTTTCAAGCGTCTTTTCTTCCTTCGTCGTGCTTGCGCTGTGTGACGAAAGAGAGAATATGATCAAAAAGATCATGCAAAGGATCACGCCGATCCACTGTAGAAAAAATTCAAAAATTGAATTCATACTATCCCTCCAATATAAAAAATCGCTGAAAAATATTTTATCATCGGGCAAATACCATGTCAATCTGGCGTATTTCACGCTCATCACGGGACTGTGATGAGGAGTAATTACCATATTAATTGTTTTTCTGTTGTTATTATCTCAGAACTGCTGCACAGAGTTGATAATTTCACCTCCATGCTCCTTCAGCCACCGGACTTTTGTTTTATAATCCGGCATTATCTCACCGACGACCGCCCAGAACTTTGATGAGTGGTTCATTTCTTTTCTGTGCGCAAGCTCATGGACGATCACGTAATCCTGGACTTCAGCGGGCGTCAGCATCAGAAGGCAGTTAAAATTGAGATTTCCTTTTGAGGAACAGCTTCCCCAACGGGTCTTCTGACACCGTATGGTTATTCTGTTGTAGGTCACGCCCATCTGGCGCGCATATTGTTCAACGCGCGGCGGGATCGTCTTCTTTGCGAGATCCGTGTATTTCCGGATCAGTCCGGGCGTGATCGGTCCATACGGGCTTTCGTCTCTCGCCTCTTTCTGCCTCTCCATCTTTTCCAGATGTGTGACCATCCAACGATAGTTTTTGTCGATAAAGCGATCAATCTCGAACCGTGAAGCCCGGTAGGGCGCCCTGATAACGACCTCGGCGTCCTTTGTAATTTCCATCGCCATCGTTCGACGGTTCGATCGGATAATGTGATAATCCATTACCTGTTCCTGACTTTCAAAAGTCGTAAAGTACGTTCAGGCACTCAGACGATCGTACTTTGAGAAGAACGGCTCAAGCCTTGCCTTAATGATATCCGCTCCACCGGCCTTCTCCGCCTCAATGTTCATCGGAAGCACCGGATCATGAAGAGATTTGCGGACAAGCATCCAACCCTTTACCTCATCGTCGTCAAAAGACACGCGGATGCCCTCATAGTTCGGCTCTACGATATGGAAGCGTGGATCCGCCTCTGCAAAGGCCCTGAAGTCATCCAGTACCTTCGTGCCGTAATCCGCGAAGTCATCCCCGGCGATCTTGTAGCGCACCTCGACAGATTCCGCCGGCGACTTGAGGTCGCTGATCAGAGACTCGATCGTCTTTCCTTCTCTGCGCAGCTGTGCCATCTTGCAGATGATCTTGACCGCAATGTAGGCTCCGTCGTCAGAGAAGTAATTTTCCTTGAAAGCGCCGTGTCCGCTCGTCTCAATCGCGAGTTCACAGTCCTCTCCTGCCTTGTTCAGCTCAATGCCCTTGTCGATGACATTCTTGTAGCCCCTGCGGTAGCGGAAATGCTTCAGGCCGAGATTTTTTTCGAGAAACTCAGCCAGCTCATCGGAGGTGATGGAGTCGGTCACAATGGTAGACCCCGGATGTGCCGGCGCGATGATCGCCGCAAGAAGGGCAATGAGGACATTTCGGTTGACCTCTGTCCCATCGGAGAAGACAACGGCTCCGCGGTCTCCGTCGCAGTCAAAGATCACGCCGAGATCCGCTTTGCTCTCCGTCGTAGCCCTGCGGGCAGCGTTCATGGCATCTTCATTTTCAGGGTTCGGGATATGGTTCGGGAAGGTTCCGTCCGGATCCAGATAAACCGAGCCGGTGATGTCCGCGCCGAGCGGCTTCAGGATATCTGTCGCAAAAAATCCGGCCGCGCCGTTCCCGGCATCCTCAACGATATGGAGTCCCTTCAGCGGATGCTCGCGGTCATCAGCACCAACTTCATCGATAATAACCTGCTTCATATGATCGCAGTACAGACTGACCATGTCAAAATCAACTGCGCTTCCGCTCCCCATAGGAAGCTTCTCCGCCGACACGGCCGAAAGTCCTCCGTTCTCGTCAGCGCTTTCAGAACCCGGAGCTGCCGCGCAGTACTTCCCGGCCAGCTCTGTCGCAATGTCGAGCACCTGTTTCAGTTCACAGCTCTCAAGGGCGCCATCCTTTGTGAAGAATTTCAATCCGTTGCGGTTAAAAGGGAGATGACTCGCCGTGATCATGACAGCGCCGTCAAAATCGCTCCCCGGAAGGACCGTCGACTGGAACATCGCCGGTGTGGAGATGAGGCCGCAGTTATAAGTCGTCGCCTCTGAAAATCCCTTCATTACGGCTTCTGCGATCACATCTGCCGTCACGCGGCTGTCATGACCTACGCCGAGGCGGAGATCAGCCGGATCCTTTCCAACCTTCTTTCCGAGCCAGGTGGTATACGCTCTCGCGATATACGCACAAATATCCGGCGTCAGCGTCTGCTTTTCCTTATCTGTCGCGATCGCCGCGCCTCTTACATCCGTTCCATTCTGCAATCTGTGAAAAATCCTCTCGAAATCTGCCATAAAACCCCACCTTTCCCTGCGGACACCCATTTTCCTCTGTCCGCCGTCTAAAATGAAATACCTGCTTTATAGTCAGCCCATATTATTGCTCATTTATTTTGCTCAAATTTATTCAGCCGGCGATTTTTCCATATCGCGGAGCTCCCTGCCGACCGTAATCATCATGGTGATGAAGCTCGCCAGTCCGCCGATCACGTTAGACACCGGCTCTGCCATAAACACGCCGTCCGTTCCCATGCCGAATACATACGGGAAAATAAAGGTCAGAGGCGCCACGATAAAGGCCTTCCTCAGGAGCGAGAAGAACACGGCGCGCTTCTTTTTTCCGAGCGCCTTAAAGGTCGTCTGCCCAGTGTACTGAAACATCATGAAAAAGAAGGTCGAAAAATAGATCCGGATCGCCGGGACAGCATCGTCCATGATCGTTGCATCATCACTGAAGATGCGGATGATCAGCTGCGGCGAACTCATCATGATGACCCAGATAACAAGCGCGTACACCATGCCGATCCAGAACATATAGCGCCGGGCCACTCTCACGCGCTCAGGTTTCCTTGCACCATAATTATAACTCAAAACAGGCGTAGCTCCACTGGCAATTGCAAGCAGTGGCGTCTCGAAGACCTGCCGCGCTGTGTTGACGATCGTCATGATCGACACGTAGATGTCGCCGCCGATATCTGCGAGCACATCGTTCGCGCAGATAAGGACAAGGCTGTTCGTGAGCTGCATCACGAGATCCGCCGTGCCGAGTCCGATGATATCCTTTGCCTCTTTCCTGCAAGCTCTGAATTCTTTCGGCCTCATCAGACGGATCCGGTAATCCGCCTTCGGTCCCGCGAGGAATCTCAGGACAAAAATCGCCGACAGCAGCTGCGAGAGAACCGTCGCTATCGCAGCGCCCGAGACGCCCATGCCCCAGGCAAAGATAAACAGCGGGTCGAGAATAATATTGGCAACTGCTCCGATAATGACCGTCACCATGCCGACTACCGTAAATCCCTGGGCATTGATAAAGGGATTCAGCCCGGTTGCTGTCATGGAGAGCACCGTTCCCAGAAGATAGATCCTGAGATACGGGATCGCGAACTGCAGCGCGTTTTCCGACGCGCCGAAAGCGATAAGGATCGGCCGCGCAAAAATCTCTCCGGCCACGGTGATGATCACGGACGTGATCAGGATCAGGACAAAAGAAGTGTTCTGCAGTTTCTCAGCTTCTTCGCGGTCGCCCCGCCCCATGGCCATAGAGAAAAGCGGCTGCCCGCCGCCACCAAACATGTTGGTAAATCCCGTGATGATTATGATGATCGGGAAACAGAGACCCACGGCACCGAGAGCCGCAGTCCCGACCTCCGGGATTCTCGCGATGTAGATCCTGTCCACGATGCTGTAGAGCAGGTTCAGCAGCTGCGCCACAAGCATCGGAAGCGTCGTCGCCACGATATTTTTTAAGATACTGCTGTTTTCAAAATCAACCTTGCGCATTTACTCCATACCTCTGCGCATTTCAGAATTTACGCGGCTGCACAATCAGTCCTGTCTTCGCTCCGACTGCATATTATCCCAAAACTTTTTCTGCATTACTCTTCAGCCAGCGATCCCGCGCACAAAAATTTCCACGCCGATCGCTATGAGGATAATTCCTCCGAGGATATTTGCCTTGCCCGCAAGCTTCATGCCGAATTTACGCCCGATCAGCACGCCGCCATAGGAGATGAAGAAGGTAACAACGGCGATCAGCAGTGAAGCAACAAACGCCTCGAGCGCCCCGTACTCTGAGATAGTGAAACCTACCGAAAGCGCATCGATCGCCGTCGCGATTCCCTGGATAATAAGCTCAGAAATCGTCAGAACGTGGTCGTGCTCCTCGCCGTCCCCTTTGTCGCGGATTCCCTCGATCAGCATTTTCCCGCCGATGTACAGAAGAAGAAAAAGTGCGATCCACGGAATAAACTTCTGAAATGCCTTGAAATAGGTCACGATCGTGTGGACGCAGATCCATCCGATCATGGGCATGAGGAACTGGAATCCGGCGTAACATCCGGCGATCCCGCACCTCTTTCTTCCTGACATGTGTGGCTCATTCAGTCCGTTGGCCATGGATACACAGAATGCATCCATGGCCAGACCGACACCGAGAGCTATGCTGTTCAGTACAAAAGCAAAATCCATTATTCCAGCCCTCATCTGATAATTTTATTAGCGAAGCCCACCGGAAATAAGCTCCGGTGGTTTTTTATTCGATAGAATCCAGTGTGATTGTGAATGTCGCATCCTTGCCCGCCAGATCTGTAGCACTGTAATCGTCCGGGAAGGTAACTTCAATATCAAAGGTCTCGCCTACGTGGTGTCCGACGATCTGATCCTCAAAACCGTCAATATAAGCGCCAGAGCCAAGTGTCAGCGTCTGGTTTTCCGCAGTGCCGCCGTCAAAAGCCTCGCCGTCGATTTTTCCTACATAATCGATGACAACAGTATCGCCGTCCTGAGCGATCCTCTCGCCGCTGGAGGTGTAGACGGCCTCGTCAGACGATGTCGTTGACACAGACGCTGTCGATGTAGAAGCCGATGCGGATGAAGATGACGTCGACGTGGTCGTCACTGATTCCGATGAAGAAGATGTTGTCTGATTATCCTGCTGAGCAGTAACTACGATGCCGACGATCAGAACGACAATGGCTGCAATCACGACTGTCGGGACAAGGATGTGGATGAACTTTTTCTTTCTTGCTTCTTTTCTCCTCTCCTTTGCGCGTCGTTCCTGAGCTGCTTTACGGTTTTCTTTCTTCATAATTCCAAGTGTCCTTTCAAAATATTTCTAACCGGACATGATCTCCCCATCCGTAAACGGCATCTCTCCAGCCATTTATCTAAGCCTTCAGCAGAAAAGCCGTCATATCAAAAGATTTTATCATATTCCGTATGGTTTTTCAGCATAAGAATATGAAGCGGCCTCGACCTTGGAATCTGGTATTATAAACATATTAATTTCTGGTAATTGTAATATGGTCAGATTTTTCTATCATGTTGGTATGATTTATTCCGGTTCAAAAATCACAAATAATAAGTTCAGATTTTTCCCGCAATACCGGAGATACAGAATTATGCGGGTAAATCCCTTTCTGAGGGGAAGAAAGTGAGGCTGGCTATGCAAGACAATCAGAACAGCACTAAAGTAGTAAAGAATTCCGCAAACACAAAGAGACATTCGGACAACATTCGTGAGATCGTCGTGACAGCTATGTTTGTCGCGCTGACATACGTATTCACATGGCTGATCAACATTCGTCTCCCGCTTCCGGGAAGCGGCGGACTGATTCACCTCGGCAACGTTCCGCTGTTTATCGCAGCGATGCTCTTCGGCAAGAAAACCGGAGCCATCACAGGCGCTTTCGGTATGGGACTGTATGACCTGACAAGCGGATGGACTGCATGGGCGCCGTTCACTTTCGTCATCGTAGGCCTCATGGGATTTGAGGTCGGCTGGTTCGCTGAGAAAAAGCCGATCCACAACCACTTTGTCAATGATCTTATCTCGCTCATCATCGCTCTCGGCATAAAAATCGGCGGCTACTACGCAGCTGAGGGCATCATCACCGGCAACTGGATCGCACCGGTCGGTTCTATTCCGGGCAACGTCCTTCAGGTCGGCGTCGCAGCGATCGTTGTTCTCGCCGTAATGCCTGTTCTTCGCCGCGCACTTCGCAATTCACCGTTACAGGCCGAGATGATCCACGCCTGATCGGCGGAGATTCATTTTTCCTACAAATCAATGATTCTGAAGATGTTATCAGCATGGCACAAAAGCGTGCCATGCTGATTTTTATAATTCGCCCAAGCGCGACTTGCGTCGCGCCGTCGAGGTGCTGGCGCAAAAAAAGGGAAGCGGCTGCACCCGGAATGGGATACAGCCGCTTCCAGACCTGATAAGAGCAGAGCTCTTACGAGGATGAGGGGGCTTATTTAATTATTCATCATCGCTCTCAATTGCATCAGTTTCGATGATGAATTTCACAGAACCGGTCTTGCCTTCGGCAATACCGCTGTAATTGGTATACTCAAGCTCATCACTGCAGAGAGCATCAAGGCGATCCTTCACATCGCTCACATCATCAGCGATATCCTTTGCGGAATCGAACATTTCTGTTGTCTCGCTGCTGTTGAGGCTGGAGGTCTTGTCTGCCAGTTCCTCGGTACCATCGTGGATCTGACTGATTCCTTCCTGTACCTGAGAAGAACCATCCTTGAGCTGTGAAGAGCCATCGAGCAGCTGTGTGAGACCGCTGATGAGATCAGAGGACTTGCTGCTCAGCGTCTGCAGTCCGCTGTCGAGCTGTGAAGCACCGGTTGCGAGCTGTGAAGTACCGCTCTGCAGCTCACTCATGCTTGACTTCAGTGTGCCATTGATGCCTGAGTTGAGCTGATCAGCACCGCTTGAAAGAGTAGAAGCGCCAGAAGCGACCCCATCTGCGAGCGTCTGGAGCTGCTGCAATCCACTTGCCTGAGATGATGCGCTCGACTCCAAATCTTCCTCACTCAATTCGACAGAATCCTGTATCTGCTCTACACCTTCTCTTGCAGCCTGAATCCTGGCAGCATACTCATATGTCGCCTGTACCTGAGCCGCCAACTCTTGATTAACTGCTTGGACCTGTTCATCTTCCGACAACGTATTAATAGTATTATCAACAGTAGTCTTTTGTGCTGTCAGATCCTGAATAGTACTTGAGTACAATTCAACAGCAGAACTTAATGTCCCATACATGCTGTTAGACGAATCTATCGTAGCGAGAGCCGCCTGTGCCTCTGCCAGGAGGGAATTCTGGGCATCAATATCATTCTGCAACTTCTGGGAAGTGCTTTGTAAATCTGCAATGGCGGTACTAATTTGTGAGGAATCAGTCTGTATCGTCTCTGCATCATTCAATGCCTTCAATGCTGAACTCTGATCTGGGAGAGCAGCATACAACTCTGAAAGTCCCTCATCGAGTTCCTCAAGGCTTGAAGAAATCTGTTCGGTACTATCAGAGACACCATCAACGGTCTGGCTCACTCCGGAATCAAGCATATCAGCATATTGTGACAACTCATCTGCACCATCTGCAATGCTCTGTGCACCTGAGTAGAGCGAATCCATGCTTGAAGAAGATGACTCCAGTGCGCTGTTCAGCGTGGATGCGCCTGAGGAAAGCTCGTCTGCTCCCTCTGCCGCTGAATCCACACCGTCCGTGTACTGCTCCGTGCCATCGGCGAGCTGATCGAGGCCATCCTTGAGCTCGCTGATGCCGTCATCAAGTTCTCCGTAGCTGTCATCGAGTTCTGCAACGCCGTCATTCAGTTCTGCGCAGCCGTCTGCCAACTCCGTCATAGAGTCTTCCAGCTGATCAACAAGATCCTTGACATCGTCGATATTGTCGAAATCAGAGGTGTCGACGTCGTCGAGCAGCTCGGAAGAAGCGATCGTATAGGTTGAGCCGAGCGAGAAGTTCGTCACGTCGGCTGTGATCTCTACCGTCTCAGGGATCTCAAAATCCTCAATGGCGTCCTTGGCATCCTGTGACTCGTCACTCTGATCCTCGGAATCGGCATCATCGGTGTCTTCAGTATCGTTATCTTCGCCGTCCGTGCTCTCCGCATCGTCTGTATCCTCATCAGAATCGCTGTCTGTATCGTCAGTATCTGTGTCATCGGATTCACTGTCCGTGTCGTCAGTATCTGTGTCATCAGAATCACTGTCCGAGCTCAGATTACTGATCGTGTCGTTGGAATCGTTAATCGTGTCGATCGCATCCTCGGAATTCTGCTTAAGCGTGTCCAGATCGAGGCTGTCAGCCAGACCCGGCATGCCATAGGCGAGAACAACGCTTCTTGAACCGTCGTTGACGATTTTTCCGTTATCGATCGTGATATTTGAGAACGTGTCATCCGGCATGATCAGTCCGGTCATCATGACAAAGGGCTTCGAAAGAGTGGTCTCCGTGTCGCCCACCTTTGTCGTGACGGAAGTGTTGTTCGTATACTCGATTTTGATCTTGAGCTTGCCGCTCTTTCCTACGAGATCATCGGCGGAAATCTCCTCGCCGTCCAGATAATATGTGAACTTTACGCCTACCGGGAGGTCATCCGTGGATGTTCCCTGGTAGTAAATATCGTTGCCGTCGGCATTCCATGTGATGCTGCTTCCGGAACCGGTGTAATCTTCATCGCCCTTGACGTTTTCAATATCGGACAGGTTTGATGCGTCCTCGAGCGTGGAAGCCCCGTCCTCATTGCTCAGATGATCGGAAACCGTGATCTTTGTTGCGTTCCCGGATGCATCCGCATTGACATATACGGATTCGTCCTTATCGACGGTATCCTCCTCGCTATTGGACGTATCATCGGCAAATACCGGAACGGCCATAGCCGGCGCCAGACCAAGTCCCATAAGTGCGGACATTCCGACCGCGACGGACTTGTTGAATGCTTTCTTTACCCCTGTATGTGATTTTTTAATTCTGCTGTTTCTGTTCATGATCCCTCAACCTCTCTTCTATTCGCCGTATCACGGCAATCAGGTTTTGCTTGTTTTCTATTTCAAATGATCCGCATTTCCCGCATCAGACGGAATCCGGAGTCGAGCTGTCAGACGCTCTCACAGTGGAATTCTTACTTTCCCGGCTGTCTGTCTCCTCAGGATCGTCAGCGGATGTGTCTTCGGACGTCTCAACGTCTGCTGAGGAGTCCGACCCGGAATCTGATCCGGCCGCTGCTCCGGCGTCCGTTCCGATCGACGCTCCGGCGCCTGCTACAGCCGCTGCCGGCTGCGGAGTCTTGCCGTGGCGCTGCGCGAATTTTTCCTTTGCCGCCGCGATATGTGCGTCCCTCTTCTTTCCGAGGAAGTCGTACGACGTATGCTCAATCACACCTCCGAAGATGCGGAGCATACCGGGCAGTACAAACAGTACGACGAGCGTACTGATCAGAGCGCCTCGTGCAAGCATCATGCAGATGGAATGAATAATATCGATGTCAGAGTACATCGCTACACCGAAGGTCGCCGCGAAGAACGAAACACCCGATGTAATAATCGAAGACATGCACGCCTTATGGGCGATACTCACGGCATCCTTGCGGTTGTGTCCTCTCTGGCGCTCCTTCTGGTAACGTGTCGTCATCAGAATTGCATAGTCGACGGTCGAACCCATCTGAACGGTACCGAGGATGATATTCGTTACAAAGGACACCTTGGTACCCATGAAGAACTCAATGGACATATTGACCAGAATTGCGAATTCTATAACCAGCTCGAGGATCGCAGGCAGTGTAAAGGATTTATAGATCACTGCAATGATCGCAAAAATGATCAGCAGCGATGCCGCTGTAACGTTTCTGAAGTCGGTATCTGTGACATCGACAAGGTCATGCGTCAGCGGGCCCTCGCCGATAAGCATTCCGCCTTCATCGTATTTATCGATGATGTCGTTGATCTCTTCGATCTGCGCGTTGCACTCATCAGAACCGATGTAATATTCACTGCTGACAAGTGCCAGTGAATAATTGCCGCTCTCCAGAAGATCCTTCACATTGGAAGGAATCATACTTTCCGGAATCTCGGAGCCGACGATCGACTGCATACCTACGCAGTAGTTAACGCCGTCCACGTCGTCGATCTCACTCAACATGTTCTTCTGATCCTTAGCCGGCGTCGAAGTGTCGATCAGGACCATATGGATCGTGCTGCTTCCGAAATCATCCTCTACCTTCTGCGCCGCAACCTTTGACGGAAGCGATGAAGGAAGAGAGCCGGACATATCGTAGTAAACGCCTACGTTATTGTTGCCATAGACAGCCGGGATGAACATCACGGCAAAAATCACGAGCCAGACAACATAATGTCTTGTAATGAAGTTTGACGGCTTCTCAGGATTTCTGAGAAGTGCCTTATGGCGTGTTTTTTCAATCGGTTTATCAAAAATAAGAACCAGTGACGGCAGCACTGTGATACAGGTGAGAACGCCGAACAGAACGCCCTTGGCCATAACAAGGCCCATATCCATGCCGAGTGTAAAGCTCATGAAGCAGAGAGCGATAAATCCGGCGATGGTCGTTACTGATGAACCGATGATGGATTTAAATGTATTGGATATCGCGTGGCCCATAGCACGCTCGTTCTGTCCCGGGAACCTCTTCTTGTTCTCGCGGTAGCTTCCCACGAGGAAAATGGAGTAATCCATCGTGACAGCGAGCTGCAGGACGGCTGCGATTGCCTTCGTGATATAGGAGATCTGGCCAAACATCATGTTTGTGCCCATGTTGTACACGACGGCAAATGCGATATCGATCAGGAAAAGGAACGGAACCACGAAGGAATCCGTCAGAAGCAGCATCGCAACCTGCGAAAGGATAACAGCGATGCTCACATAGATCGGAAGCTCTTCATCGACCAGGTCGCTCAGGTCATTCAGGATGGCCGTCGCTCCGCTGACGTAGCAGTCCTCATCGAGAGTCTCACGGATCTGGCGTACGGCTGTCATCGTATCATCATCCGAAGACGAATTGTCGAGCATCGCCAGCATCATGGTCGCGTCGCCGTTGACGAATTTTTCCCGCAGGTCCTCCGGGACCATGTCGAGCGGAAGCGTGATATCGGCAACATCGTCATACCAGAGCACTTCCTTCACGTGAGGGATCGCTTCAATGTCCTCCTCAAGCTTCGCAACATCCTTAAGACTCTTGTTTTCAACAACGATCTGTGCATATGCGCCCATACCGAATTCATCAATGAGAATATCCTGACCCTGGACAGTCTCAAGGGTATCCGGCAGATATGTCAGCAGATCGTAATTCGTCTTTGTGTGTTCATATCCCCACAGAGACGGGATCAGCATCAGGATTGCCACAATCATGATAAAAACCCTGTGCTTCGCAATCCACTTTCCTACTTTAACCAATTTCTCTCATCCCCTATCCCCGGACCGGGCCGGTCAAACCCTGGTCCATTATTAAAATCAGTCCTCTCTGGCGCCCTTAACCGCGCCCGCGTCAATCGGCACTCTGACAGTATGAGTGCTAATTTGCTTACGTAGAGCATGATATCCCTTAAATGGCCAACGGTCAATCGTAATTGTTCACCAAATTCAATGACTTGTGGTCAATTTTTTGTGCATCGTGTATATTGACCGCCGGTCAATTTGCCATTAATTTATTTTTGAGGCTATAATGTCAATAGGTATACATTGTCAGAAGGACTCACAGCTGAAATGCTGCGTTGATTTTTCGGAAGAGGATATGCAATATGGGGAAAGTAGAAACAAATAAAGCGAATAAGCGCTCTTCTCTTCTGGAGCACGCTTATGATCTGTTTATTAACAAAGGATTCAACGACACGACGATATCTGATATCGTCAAGAAATCAAATGTAGCCAAGGGCACATTTTATCTGTATTTCAAGGACAAGTATGACCTGAGGGACCAGCTCGTAGCCCGCGAATCCGCCAAGGTTCTTATCGCCGCACAGGATGAGATTGATCGTCTGCCAGAAGAAAAAAAGCCGCGGGAATTTGAGGGATATGTGCATCTGCTGATCGAGTATGTGCTGAACCATTTCGTGCAGAATAAAATGCAGCTCCGGTTTATATCAAAAAATCTGTCCTGGGGCGTATTTCAGCATGTCATGACTGAAAATGCTCCGACGATCCGCCATTCCGATGAAGCCGTGACGGATCTGAACCAGTTTTACCGCCGCTATCTTGAAGCTCTCTCCCTGGGAAACTACAAGTGCGACCGCCCGGATCTGCTTCTGTTCACCATCATTGAGCTCGTCGGCTCCACTGCGTACAGCGCCATCATCAACGAGGTGCCCTGCACCATCGAAGAATACAAGCCGTACCTGTTCCGCTCTATCCACCAGATCTTTGAGGGATACAAGGTGGACGCGGCACAGTAAATACAGTAAATACATTATCGCTTGGGCTTGCATAGCACCGACGCTTGCGGATGTCGCGTCTGAAAACCTGCGCACAATTCTCAAGATATGATAAATAAGGGACTTCCGCATCTGCAGAAGTCCCTTTCGTAATGTGTGTATTTATGAATTAATAACCCATCAGATTATCGTAAGAATACTGAGTTCCTTCGGCGACTGGCGCACGGCTGGTCAGCACGTCTCCCGTCGACGAGTCGCTTCCGTCATCGCGGATATGGTAGCTTGACCCGAGAAACGTCGCATAGCTTCCGTCCGCCATGTAATAGGTGTATGAATCATCCGGCACGAAATTGGAGATTGTATCCGTCGTGACATTAAACAGATAGTGCCGGATCCTGTTCCAATACTGTGTATCGGACATTGCCGCCTCATAGATATAATAATACTGATCATCCTCCGAGATATCAGGCTCCTGGTCATCCCATGTCGCGTCGACTTCGTACCACTGGCCGTCATCATACTGGATCAGATTCCACGAATGGCCGCCGAGGCTGTCCATGGAGCTTCCCGCCTTGCCGGTGATCCTCGTGACTGTGAGCCCAGCCTGCTGGCACAGATATTCAAACGCATAGGAATATCCGTCGCACACAGCCGTGTTCGCTTCTCCGCGGCTGTTCACACATAGCGCCCCGTAAGCCGTATAACCGTAGTCCGTCACGCTTCCCGACGCCTCTGTCGTATCGGCAAGCTCGTCATCATACGTCACAAGGTCGATCAGCTTGTCGTGGATCTGAAGAGCGATCATCGGCTGAGACTGTGTAAGATCGATATCCGCCATAAACGCATCCACGGCATTATTGAAATCTGTCATTTCCTTTTCGTAATTATCGTACGTGACGGCCAGCTGGATCATGACCACATAAGTGCCATCTGAATCCGCCTGCCCCGTGTAGTAATAGCTGAACGCGGAGCCGTTCTGGGCGAGCCAGAAAAGTTCCGGATGATCGGCGATCAGCGCCTTATAGGCATAGTTAATATCTGTTTTGAACTCATCGCTCTCCGGGCTCTCTGTGAGTTCGACTCTTTTTCTGTACTTTTCTGCCACTGGATCCTGAACGACTGCCAGCAGCGCGTCGTAGATCTGCTTCTGTGTGTCTGTCAGGGTCGTGTAATAATAAAAAATCGTGGCGTTATTCACAAAAAGCGAATCTCCCGTCGGCAGTGAGTCCTGATAGCGCACATCAAGCTCGTCCGGAAGAATAGAAAGCCATGTGGATCCGGTTTCTGAATCAGATGAGTCAGATGAAGAGGAAGAATCCGCCGTATCAGAACTGCCCGCACTGCTGCCTGAGCTGTTGTCTGTACTGCTGTCTGCAGTTCCGATCGTTCCGCTCTCCTCGCTGTCCATCTGCTCGGCTGCCTCGTTAAGGCCAAAGGCCTCCGCGATCTGATGTGTGATGCTTCCGCCGTCTGTCGTCGAAATACCACAGCCCGCGGTCAGAGACACGACAAGACAGAGTGTAGCCAGTCTCAGTATTCTGTTATGAAATCGCTTTTTCCCCAATAAACTTCCTCCCAGGACACCTGTCCTGTTTATACAGTGCTTTTTGCATTACATTCCTGATATATTCCGGGATGCATTCAACGAAATTCCCCGTTTAATTCCCAACTGTACAATTTCTGACAGTATTTAATATTGAAATTCTCATCAGGATATACACTGCAGCATTTCGTGGTAGAGTTTTATTTCCGCGTCTGTGTCAAGACTCGACTTCAGCACACACTTTCCTGCCACTCCCTGAGGTCCTTCCCGCAGAAGTCCGCGGTTCAGGAGCTGCCTCCTCAGCTGCCTCGCTGTTCCGGCGCCGCCGTCAAACAGAGGGATATCTCCCATCACTTTCTGGATCTGTTTCCTGATAAACGGATAATGTGTGCATCCGAGAACTACCGCGTCAACTTTGCCGCGGTATTGCCCGAGCAGCTTCTCAAGCAGTGCGTTCATATCGGGCGCATCAAAGTTTCCCTTCTCGATCCGCCCGGCGAGTCCTGTACATGCCACTGGTACAAATTCTGCCTCCCACGCAAGTTCCTTCGACAGCTTCGTGTACTTGTCGAGCTTCAGCGTCGCCGGCGTTGCCATAACGAGGATACGGCCGTGAGGAAAAGCTTCCGCGGCCGGTTTGATCGCCGGCTCCACGCCGATGACAGGCATCGCCGCCTCGTATTTTTCACGGATCGCAGGGATCGCCGCACTTGTCGCCGTATTGCAGGCAATAACAAGAGCCTTCACGCCCTGTGAAACAAGATAATCAACACTGTTCATTGTAAGTGTGCGGATTTTTTCAATCGGCTTTTCTCCGTAAGGGGCATTTGCAGAGTCCCCGTAATAGAGAAAATTTTCCTGCGGCAGCTCTCTCTTCAGATCGTGGAGGACACTGATCCCGCCGACACCCGAGTCAAAAACGCCGATATAATCTTTGTATGCCGGCTCCGCGCCGGATTTTTCAGTCATGTCATGATCATTCATAGTTCTATTATTATATAGCCCGGGCACAGAATTGTCACGACAGGCATAAATCAAGACAGTGGTGTGTCAGAATCTGAACAATATGAAACGCACATCAATAAAACAAAAAAGCACACAGGCCTTCCGCCGGCGTGTGCCGCCTCTTCTGGAAAACCTGTGTGCCCGCCATGATAATAAGCTGAAAAATCAGCCCTCGAGTTCTTTTGTCTCTGCTGCGGCAGTCTTCAGGGCGATGACCATCATCTCATTGAAGGATGTTCTGATCTCTTCAGGAGTGAGATGCTCCGGTTTGAAAAGATGATCAGAAATAGTGAAGATAGCCAGTGCTTTTTTGTGGGCATACATTGCCTCTGTGTAAAGGCCTGCGGTCTCCATCTCGACGGCGAGAAGGCCGGCCTCTTTTTCCTTCTTGGCCACTTCCGGATCCGGATAGTAGAAGAAATCGGAGGAATACACAGATCCAACAGCCGTGTGAACGTTCATTTCATCGGCGATATTTACCGCCTTGCGGAGCATGCCCCAGTCAGCGGTCGGTGCGATGTGGCCCGGAAGACCGTAGCGCTCAGGTGCGGCGGAGTTCGTCGAAGCGCTCATAGCCATGACGACATCGCGGACATTGACGTCATCTCCGACGCCGCCGGCAGAACCGATGCGGATGATGCCCTCGACGCCAAACTGTGTAAAGAGCTCATGTGCATACAGACTCATGGACGGGATGCCCATGCCGCTGCCCATGACAGAAACCTCTACGCCATCATACTTCCCGGTGTAGCCAAGCATTCCGCGGACGTCATTAAAGAGGACCGGATCCTCGAGATATGTCTCTGCGACATATTTCGCGCGGAGCGGATCTCCCGGCATCAGAACGATTTTTGCAGGATGCGTGCCGTCTTTAATCTCCATGCACGCAGAAATTGAAGGTGTTCCCATAATTCATAATCTCCTTTTCTTTTATCTGAGAAAGCCCGATACCCGGCTGAACCGGATATCGGACCTTATTCAGCATTTTGATTCTGATCAGGAAAGAAGCGGCTTAACAGCTTCTGTGAGTTTGTCTTTCTTAGCCTGTGCCTCGTCGAGATCCTTGCCCTTTGTGGTGAAATAGGTCTTGATCTTCGGCTCCGTTCCGGACGGACGTACAACGACAGAAGATCCATCCTCGAGCTTGTAAATAAGGACATTTGCCTTCGGAAGGCCAGTCTCTTCCGGCTTCTCATAGTCAGTTACGCTGACAACCTTATCTCCAGAGAAATCAGCCGGCGGCTCTTTGCGCAGCTTCTCCATGATCCCGGCCATCTTGTCCATTCCGGAAAGGCCAGGGAACTCATAGCTGTCAACCTTGTTCAGGTAACGGCCATATTCTGCGTAGATCTCCTCAAGACGCTGCTTGATGGAGCTTCCGATGCTTCTGTAATAAGCTGCCATCTCGCAGATCAGCATGGATCCGATGATGGCATCCTTATCACGTACATACGGTCCTGCGAGATATCCGTAGCTCTCCTCAAAACCGAAGATGAAGCGGTCAACCTCTCCGTCAGCCTCGAGCTGTGCGATCTGATCGCCGATCCACTTAAATCCTGTCAGTGTCTCACGGAGCTCAACGCCGTAGTGCTCAGCGACGAGATTTGCGAGCGGTGTAGAAACGATCGACTTGACAGCGACCGGATTCTTCGGCATCGTGCCCTTTTCAATGCGGCCCGCGCAGATATAGTCGAGAAGCAGAACACCCATCTCATTTCCGGTGACAAGCTCATAAGAGCCGTCCGGGCACTTCATGGCGATGCCGACACGGTCAGCATCCGGATCCGTTGCAAGCATCAGGTCAGCTCCTGTCTTCTCAGCGAGCTCAAGTCCCTTCTGCAGAGCCTCACGGATCTCCGGGTTCGGATACGGGCAGGTGGTGAAGTAGCCGTTCGGATACTCCTGCTCAGGAACGATCGTAATATCTGTGATACCGATATCCTGCAGTACACGTGTGACCGGTACAAGTCCGGTGCCGTTCAGCGGTGAATAAACAAGTTTCAGTCCCGCGGTCTTGCAGAGACCCGGGCGGACCTGATAAGACTCGATCGCTTTATACAGAGCGTTCTTGCAGTCCTCGCCGACAAACTTGATAAGTCCCTTCTCAACGCCCTCGGCAAAGCTCATGTACTTTGCTCCGGTGAGAACATCTGTCTTCTGAATCTGCTCATAGACAACAGCTGCAGCCTCATCTGTCATCTGGCAGCCGTCCGGTCCATAAGCCTTATAACCATTATATTTGGACGGATTATGGGAAGCCGTCACCATGATACCTGCATTGCATTTATAATAGCGGGTAGCAAACGAAAGTGCCGGAACAGGCATCAGCTCATCATAAATTCTTACGTGAATGCCGTTTGCCGCAAGAACGCCAGCCGCGTCGCGCGCGAAGTTCCAGCCTTTCAGACGAGAGTCATAGCTGATCGCAACCGTCTGTGTGCCTCCCTGTGTTTTTACCCAGTCAGCAACCCCCTGCGTTGCCTGACGGACTACCCAGATATTCATGCGGTTCGTACCAGCGCCGAGAACGCCGCGGAGACCTGCCGTACCAAACTGAAGAGCGACAGCGAAGCGATCCTTGATCGCGTCATCATCACCTGCGATATCCTGCAGTTCCTTCTTCAGATCGAAATCAACGAGGTCAGCCTCCATCCAGCGCTTATAATCATCCAGATACATTTTGCTACACCCATCCTTTCATAAATATTTTCTGAAAAATTTACGAAACTATTATATAGTCGCCCGGGGCATATTCACAAAATATGAAAGCCCAACAAACTAAGTAAATAATACTATAATTTCGAAACCTTCTCAATCCTCAACCTTACTTTTCTGCCCGCGGAAAACCCTGCATAAACGACGGGAGGCCTGCTGCAAATGCAGCAGGCCTCCAATAATTATGCCGCTGGTCGGGATCGAACCGACACGGTGGGTTAGCACCGAGGGATTTTAAGTCCCTTGCGTCTACCAGTTCCGCCACAGCGGCAGCTTACACATTATAGCTTAGTTTTCCGGCCATTGCAACCTCGGTCCGGTGCCGGCGTTCCAGTTACTGTAGACCTGCTGCTGGCTGCAGTGATAGATGCTTGCGCTTTCCGACGGGAGATCTACGCTGATTTTTCCGACATTGACCGTAACAGGGTCGCCGCCAACCGTAAAGCCATTTTTGGTCGTGGTCAGCAGGCAGTCGAGAACCGTTCCTCTCTGCAGACGGTCGATCCCCGCCTGCCAGATCGGACATTCCAGCTTGTAATGATCCATCCGGTTGTTGACCATGACAAAAATAAGCTCGTTCTCATTAAAGCGCGTATAGAAAAGAACTCCGTAATCCTTGAACAGGATCTTCAGAGAACCTGTCTGAAGCGCAGGGTGCTCATTATGTGCATGGATCGCTGCCTTGTAAAAAGCGATGAGTTCCCTGTCCTCACAGCCCCACGGATATGAGCGGCGGCTGTCGGGATCCGTAAAACCGCACACGCCCGCCTCGTCGCCATAATACACGGTCGGTGCGCCCGGCCAGGTCATCTGCATGATGACAGCCTCGCGCAGCGCCGCCTTATCGACGTTTTCTGACGCCGCTTCGCTGCCGAGGTACTGAACACGGCCAACCATGTGATTGGTCCTGGTCAGGAAACGGGAATGGTCGTGATTGTCCAGCTCATTCATACTTGTGAGCAGACTCGGCTCGGTGAAAGAAGCCATATGATAGCGCATCGAGTTATAGAACTGGTCGGCGTTGCTCACCTGGCCTTCCTGATACTCATCACTGTGCTTCTCCATGCCGGTGATAAACCAGGTGACCGGCTCCATGAAGGCGTCGTAGTTCATGACGGTATCCCATTCATCGCCGCAGAGCCAGTCCCACGCATCGCCATAATGCTCGGCGAGGATGATCGCGTCCGGATTAGCGTCCTTGACCGCTTTTCTGAATTTCTTCCAAAAATTGTGGTTAAATTCCAGAGAATGCCCGAGATCCGCTGCCACATCAAGTCTCCATCCGTCGCAGTTATACGGCGGCGACACCCACTTGGCGCCGATCCTCAGAATATCATTCTGCAGCTCCTCGCTGCCCTCATAATTGAGCTTCGGCAGAGTATCATTTCCCCACCACTGCTCATAGTGCCCGTTATCCGGCCAGCTGCTTCCTTCCTCAAAGCGGAAGTAAGAGTGGTAAGGGCTGTCCTTGCTGATATAGGCGCCGGTCTCAAAACCATCGCGGCCCTGATAGATGTGCTCACGGTCCATCCACCGGTTAAACGACCCGCAGTGATTAAAGACGCCGTCGAGGATGACTCTGATCCCGCGGTCGTGCGCCTTCTGAACAAGCTCGGCCAGAAGTTCATTGCTGGCGTCGAGATTTTTCTTATTTGTCACGCGGTTAATATATTTTGTCGCGTGCGTATTGTTTTCATCGTACTGATTCAGAGTTTCTCCCCTGTCATCGATGATCCGTCCGAAGTGGGGATCGACATGGTCATAATCCTGAATATCGTACTTGTGGTTCGACGCGGACACAAAAACCGGATTGAGATAAATGACCTGCACGCCGAGATCCTTGAGATAATCAAGCTTGTGAATCACGCCGGCCAGATCCCCGCCGTAGAAGTTGCACACATCCATGGCCTCCGGCATCTGGTACCAGTTCTGTACCCTCTTCACATGATGCCCGATGTAAGTATACTCATCATTCACGACATCATTGGAAGTGTCGCCATTGTTGAAGCGGTCGACAAAAATCTGATACATGACGGCGCCCTTTGCCCAGTCCGGGGTATGAAAACCGGGGATGAGGCGAAAACGGAAACGCGGATCCGGATTCCGTGTGACGCCGAGCTTATCATAATAACAGGACAGATTTCCCAGGCGGACTTCAAAACAATAATCAAAAGTCTTCTCCTGAACAGCTATCCTGATGCTGTAATAATCAAATCCATTGCGGCTCGATTCAAATTCCAGCGGCAGACGGTTGTCTGCATGGATCAGCCATATGCCGTCAGCATTGTTTCTCGCCGTGCGGAAACGAATCGTTACCATCTGTCCCGGATCTGCCTCCATCGGCGTCCGGAACATCTCCGTCTCATCGCTGAACAGCGCTTCCTTTTTCAGGAGTGGCCTCATTCTCATCGTATAATCCAGCGCTTTGTTCAGATCCATAGTTGCCTCGATTCTCGAATATTTCCGTTTTCGCTATAATAATCCGCAGAAACAGATCTCTGCGGAACCTCCGTCTTTCCCCTGCAGCTGACTTCTTCAGACGCGAAAGGACCAGCCTCTTGATGAGGCTGGTCCTTTCTTGGAGAAGGTATTTCTCTTATGGGGTGTAGCAAAAACTATATAATGTATTGGGGGGTTTTTACGGTTATTATAGTAGCATAACGTTTATCGAAAGTGTGCACAAAATTCACAATTTCGGTTATCCGTTTTTGTGCACTATTTTCCCCCTCAGGTCGTTGCTGCAGCCCTTACCTTCTCCTCTTCAGCAAAAATCGCCTCAAATTCTTGTCGGTTCAGCTTTTCTTTTTCCATCAGCTGTCTCGCGCACTCATCCAGAACATATCTGTGCTCCGAAATCAGCTTTTTTGCCTGCGCATGGCAGTCTTCGATGATTTTCTTCACCTCTTCATCGATAGCGGCAGCTACATTCTCGCTGTAGCTCTTTGTCTTGCCCCAGTCACGGCCGATGAAAATCTCATCCTCATCGCCAGGATCATAATTCACAAGGCCGAGCTTGGAAGACATCCCATACTTCGTGATCATTGATCTCGCCAGCTGCGTCGCCTGCTTGATATCCTGCGAAGCACCTGTCGTGATGTCATCGAATATCATCTCCTCGGCAGTGCGTCCGCCCAGATCAGCTACAATCTGCTGCAGCATCCTGTTCCGGGTCATGAACATATCGTCATTCTCCGGCTGGGACATGGTATATCCTGCGGCTCCTGGTCCCGTAGGGATGATAGAGATCGTGTACACGGGGTCAAGCTCATCAAGGACATGGAAAAGGATCGCGTGTCCGGTCTCATGATAAGCGGTGATACGCTTCTCCTTCTCCGAGATCACACGGCTCTTCTTCTCCGTTCCAATGCCGACCTTAATAAAGGAATCCCTGATATCGTCCTGGCGGATATACGGACGGTTCTCCTTTGCCGCCTTGAGGGCGGCCTCGTTCAGAAGGTTCTCGAGATCCGCGCCTGTGAAGCCGGCAGTCGTCTGAGCGATCTGCTTCAGGTTGACATCGTCACCCAGCGGTTTATTTCTCGCGTGAACGCGGAGAATTTCCTCGCGGCCCTTCACATCCGGAAGGCTGACAGCGATTTTTCTGTCAAAACGGCCCGGGCGGAGAATCGCGGGGTCAAGGATATCGACGCGGTTCGTCGCCGCCATAACGATGATGCCCTCGTTGACAGAGAATCCGTCCATCTCAACAAGGAGCTGGTTCAGCGTCTGCTCCCTCTCATCGTGGCCGCCGCCCATGCCTGTTCCTCTGCGTCTGCCGACGGCATCGATCTCATCGATAAAGACAATGCACGGTGCATTCTTTTTGGCCTGATCGAACAGGTCTCTCACACGGGAAGCTCCGACACCGACGAACATCTCGACGAAATCCGATCCCGAAATGGAGAAGAAGGGCACATTTGCCTCGCCTGCCACGGCCTTTGCGAGGAGTGTCTTTCCGGTACCGGGGCGTCCCGTCAGAATGACACCCTTCGGGATCCTGGCGCCGAGCTTTGTATATTTCTGAGGATTTCTGAGAAAATCCACGATTTCCTGCAGATCCTCTTTTTCTTCGGTAAGTCCGGCCACATCCGAAAAACGGACGGTGCTCTCCTTCGGCGCCTGCAGCGTCGCCCGGCTCTTGCCGAAATCCATCATCTTCGAATTGGCATTATTTGCCCCTGCCATTGATCTACCGATAAGCGAGAAGATCAGAATCATGAAGAAAACGAGAAGGATGATCGGCAGAATAACGGTCTCAAAGCTTCCGGTGGAGCTGACATCCTCCACAATATAAGAGACATCGTACTCCTCTAACTTGTCGATAGCATCATTTACATCTGTTACATATACGACTCTCTGTGTGCTGTCCCCGATGAGCTGGAACTCAACGCTTCCAGTCGGGACCTCACTGTTCTGCGTAATAACGACCTCTGTCAGCTCTCCCGCCTCCAGATACCGCTCAAAATCCTGTTCACTTTCCTCAGTGCTTCTGCTCATGAGCGACGGAAGGAACGCAAACAGGACAATAAGCACGATGATCGCGATGATATACGCGCCGAGAGTCCTTCTGCTGCTTTTATTGTCCAATGGAAAATTCTCCTGTCAATCAACTGTCAGTCATCAAAATGAATAACACCTACATAGGGAAGGTTGCGGTACCTCTGATCATAATCAAGACCGTAGCCGACAACAAATTCATCCGCCACCTTAAAGCCTGTGTAATCGACTTTGAGATCATCGACCACGCGGCGCTCCGGCTTGTCAAGAAGCGTGCAGAGCTTCAGGCTTGCAGGTTTTCTCTGCTGAAGGATCTTGAACAGGTGGCTCAGCGTGCGGCCTGTGTCTACGATATCCTCTACGACCAGCACATCCCTGCCCTCGATCGGTTCATCAAGGTCTTTTACGATTTTTACGATTCCCTTGGAAACCGTTCCGCCGCCGTAGCTTGAGCAGCACATAAAATCCATCGTCATCGGGATCGTCACATGCTTTGCAAGTTCGCACATAAACATGACTCCGCCCTTGAGAACGCAGATCATATGAAGCGACTTTCCAGCATAATCCCTGCTGATCTGTGCTCCGAGCTCCGCAATCCTTGCCTCTACTTCATCACTACTGATTAAAACCGATACGGATTCAGCCATTCGTAATATCCTCCTCATATGTGTGCTGTGTATTGTCTGTTTTTCGAAAGCACTGCCTCTGAAAGAAGGCAGACTCAATTGCCGGGATGAAAAATCACGGCCTCCCGCCCGGCGGCTCTGCGTCGATGCGCAGGATCCGCTTCGTTTCAGCCGTCACCTTTGCGTCTTCACTGATCCGGAATCCGACGACCCAGTGCACCCTGCTGCCGGACGCGAGAAGCGGAATGCTGTCCCGTTCTCTCGCCGGAACCTTTTCGTTGATCAGATAGTCGCTGATCTTCTTCGTCCCGCCCTCCGGCGTGACCGTAATGCGGTCGCCTCTAAATCGTTTTCGAACCACAAGACCTTCTAATATTCTATCATAATCAAAGAACTTCGTATACGTAAATCGCTCAATTTTATCCGGCCCGCGCCCCTGCGCATCTGTGATTTCGCACCGGAATTTCCATCCGTTCCACGAAAAAATCCCGTCTCCGGTAATCTTCACAGGGTCGTCGGGACTGCCGTCCCGGCTGCCTCCATCCGCGATGAGCGTCACGCCGCCATAGTCGCGAAAAGCCGTCACCCCATAGGGCAGGTCAAGGCGCGACCCCGTCTGGCTGCCAAACAGATCACAGATCTGATCAAGCTGCATCCTGCCGATGTCCTTCGCGGACCCCGAGACAGCCGTCACAGCATCCATCAGAATATAGTTCCTGAGCACGGGCGGCTCCTTAAGGATGTTGTCGCGGATAAGAACACGGCGGAAGACAGCACCGGACTTTCTGACTGCAGGAGCGGTTTCAGCGTTTTTCGCGTCTTCCGGATCTCCCAATTCGAGCACAGTGCTCTCCCTTTTTTCCGCCTCTGCCCTCAGATACTCGTCGGCCTCTGCGATATCCTCCGCTGCGTCGCAGATGTGCCTCACCGCTGCTGAATTGATATTCTTCTCAAGATATGGGATGACATCATTGCGGAGCCGGTTCCGGGCAGCGTCCGTCTCTGCGTTCGTGCTGTCCGTCCGCCATGTCTGCCCCCTATCCGTAAGGTACTGTTCAATCTCTTTCCTGGTCACCGCGAGGAGCGGCCGGACGACGCGGAAGCTTGAGCTGTGGTCATTTCCGCGGCTGATCCACCGGGGAGTAATGACCTGCGATGGACGTATCCCGGCAAGTCCCCTCAGCGATGATCCCCGAGACGCGTGAAAAAGAAACGTCTCAGCGAGGTCGTTGGCATGGTGGGCGAGAGCGATCACCGTCGCCCCGTGGTTCGCCACACAGTCAGAGTAGGCCTCATGCCGGGCCATCCTGCCCGTCTCTTCTTCTCCTGTCCCTTCCTCACCTGCAAGCCGCCGGATATCATACGAATAGACAAAAAGCTCCACTTCCATTTTTCCGCACAGCTGCCGCACGAACAATTCATCGGCGTCGCTCTCCGCGCCGCGCAGATTGTGGTTCACATGGACAGCCATGACATCGAAGCCGAGATTTTTCAGAACGGTCAGAAGAGTCACAGAATCCGCCCCGCCGGAGAGTCCCACACAGACCTTGTCATCCGGCCTGAGGAGGTCGTGTCCGGCTATAAAATTTCTGACTTTCTGCTCAAATTCCATCCGTTCCATCCCAGTCCCAAATATAACAAAAGCCACATCCGGCATTTCTGCCAGACATGGCTCGTCTTCTTTTATTCGTCGCTGTCTGATTCCTTAAAAATAATCTCGTTCTCGTCGATCAGTCCCAGCTTTTCTTTCGCGATCTGCTCCGTGTATTCATCACTCTGCATCTCTTCCTTCAGAGCGTTGATATCCTCAGTGCGCTGCTCCTCTTCTTCCTGCTGTGTCTGCAGTTCGGAGATCTGTGTATTTCCCTCAGCGATCTGCGTATTCAATTTTGAGCTCAGGACCATCATCGTGATCATCAGAGCCACTGCAGCGATAAGTATTGCCGCCATCGCTTTTTTATTCTGACGCATATTAATCACCTGTCACAGAAAACGGTAAAGCTGATCCGTTTCTTCTTTCTTCACAGTTTCACGCACATCCAGTACCTCAACGCTTACCTGTTTCGTTCCGAAGAGAATATCTATCCTGTCGCCAGTTTTTACGGGAGCAGAAGCTCTCGCCGGCTTTCCGTTCAGCAGAACACGTCCTGCATCACAAGCCTCATTGGCAACAGTTCTTCTTTTTATCAGTCGCGAAATCTTCAGATATTTATCAAGACGCATACTTCAAATTACTTTACGAGGTCTTTCAGAGCCTTTCCAGCTTTGAACTTCGGAGTCTTGGAAGCAGCGATCTCGATGGTCTCACCGGTCTGAGGATTTCTTCCGGTGCGTGCGCTTCTCTCAGATACCTCGAAAGTACCAAATCCGACAAGCTGAACCTTGTCGCCCTTCTTCAATGCATCTGCAACGGTATCAGTGAAAGCGGTAAGAGCTTTTTCAGCATCCTTTTTGGACAGCCCTGACGCATCAGCCATAGCTGCAACTAATTCGGTTTTATTCATTTTTGTATCCCTCCTAAAGAATATCAACAGATAATCCCATTTATACACTGAAACCCATTGATTGTCAAGAAATGCTTATGGGTCGCCACCTGACAGTAAAGTTTATATATTTTGCCGAACACAGGACGCTTTCACCCCGCAACGCGCTCCCGCTCGCCCTCGGAGCAACGGTGGTAATCTCATCCTTCCAAGCGATACTTCTCCGCGATCTGCATAATGTGTTCCCGCGTGTTGAGACTCTGATCGTCGAGCACATCGTTCAGCGCCTCGCCGAGGATTTTCCCGATAACCGGACCCGCGGGGATGCCTGCGCGGATGAGGTCGCTGCCGTCGACAGCAAGATCCTTCAGTGTCACCGCCTGGCGCTCTTGGAGGATCCGCTCGCCGGTCTTGGCGACCATGTCTATATTCTGCAGCTTCTCGTCCCTGAAGTATTCGCTCTGTGCCAGAGTATCCGCTCTGCGGACGAGAGTCAGGTCGTGAAAGCGGTCTGGACCGACAAGGCTGATCAGTTTCCGCACCAGCTTTTCTTCCGGCGGTATCCGGTAATCGTGATATTTCACCAGCGTCTTTACCGTGCGTATGGTATCGTTATCCAGCTTCAGCCGCCGCAGGATGTGCACGGCCATTTCCGCACCCTTCTCGGCGTGCCCGCGGAAATGGTCAATTCCCTCATCATCTGTCGTGCGGCATAAGGGCTTCGCGACATCGTGGAGCATCATCGTCAGCCGCAGTGTCTTGTCGCTCTTAATATTCTTCATCGACGCCATCGTGTGAACACCGACGTTGTACATGTGGTGGGGATTATTCTGCGGCGTCTTCATCATGGCGTCAAACTCCGGAAAAATCACGGCTGTGATCCCTGCTTCGTACGCGATATTCAGATATTCCGGGTAGTCCGAGCAGATCAGTTTGACAAGTTCCGTGCAAATCCGCTCCGCGCTGATTTTTGACAGCGTAGGTGCGAGCTTCCCGATGGCTTCCGCGGTCGGCCTGTCTATTGAAAAATTCAGCTGAGCCGCAAAGCGCACCGCCCGGAGGATTCTCAGCGCATCCTCCTGAAAGCGCTCCATGGGATCGCCGACGCACCGGATAATTCCTCTCTGCAGATCCTGCATGCCGCCGAACCTGTCGATCAGCCCTGTCTCCTCGCTGTATGCCATCGCGTTAACCGTAAAATCCCGGCGTTTCAGGTCCTCATCGAGGCTTCTCGTGAAGGTCACGTTGTCGGGGTGGCGTCCGTCGGAATACGTGCCGTCCACACGGTAGGTCGTCACTTCATGCTGACCAGACCCGATCAGCACCGTGACCGTGCCATGCTTAATTCCCGTATCTACCGTCCTCGGAAAAATCGCCTTGACCTGCTCTGGCCAGGCGTTGGTCGTGATATCCCAGTCGCTCGGTTTTTTCCCGAGCACGGAGTCTCGCACGCATCCTCCCACGATATATGCCTCAAACCCTTTTGCATGAAGGCCGTCTAGCACAGCCTTCGCCGTCGCCGGA
The DNA here is from genome assembly GCA_036453165.1 of Eubacteriales bacterium. GTDB lineage: Bacteria > Bacillota > Clostridia > Lachnospirales > Lachnospiraceae > Bilifractor. The sequence goes on from JAZHVR010000002.1 coordinate 56,399, forward strand.
ATTCTGATCTTCATCGGAACCACCATCCTCAAATCCTGAAACTGCCTATATTATACTCTAACCACAGTTCTGAGTCTAACAGGGCTCCGCATGAGTGGATACAGCCCTCTGCCTATAAAAAATCCCGGAGAAAACAAATTCTCCGGGAACAATATTATCAGCTATAACCTGACAGGCATATTACAAGATGAATCTCATGACTTCTCAGCTCAGTTCATCAATGATTTTCTGCATCGTATCCGCATCCGGCATGGATACAACTTTTTTAACGACATTTTGAAGACCGTCGACCTGGAAGACAGATGTGTCTGCAGAGGCATCGGCCACACCTGTGCGGAAACCATGCTTTTCCCACGCTATCGTCTGTATATCCTCATCCAACAGCGCATCGATGGCTTTTGCTCCGTTATCAGTGAGGGCAATATAAGGATGGGAAGCCCAGACAGTAGGAACCGGATAGAGAATGACGATGTCATCCTTCAATTGTTCCCAGTCATCGGGATTTTCCACCGCGAACTCAAGGATCTGGCTCTCATAACCGGCCATGATCGGCTTGGCGCCAACACCAGTCCTGAGGAACTGATTGAAAAGGTCGGAAGACGATGATTCCATATAGCCTGATTTTTCGAAGATCGCCTTGAGCTGGGGGAGCACCTCTTCAATATTGTTCTCGTCTGCAACGCCTTCATCTGTGAGTACATCTGCGAGAAGCCCCGCAAACATATTGCCCGAATTGGAACGGACAGGATCCGTCGTAGAAACGGTGATGGTCCCATAAAGATCATCGAGTCCGATGTCCGACCACTTAGTCCCATTGCTGATCATCGTGGCAAACTTCTTCATGTCTATGCCTTTTGCACCATTGCCGAGATCTGTGATGAGCCCCTGCTGATCCAGCGCATCTGACACCTCTTTATGCGTGTATATGACAATCGGTGTGTTAAAGATAATCTCGCTCTTCACAGGCGTGCCATATTTACTGCGGTAAAGTTCGAGGGCGACCTGGCTCGATGGAAAGAGATAATCTTTCCCCTCCTGATCTGCTGAGATCATGTCCAGAGATCCCGCTTTCTGATAATCAATCTGCAGATGGTATCTGTCGGCAAGGATGGAAGTAACTTCCTCATCCTCAAATAGTCCTGTCTTTTCGCCTCCGAGATAGCCTGTCAGAGTAATCGTCTCAGGCTTTCTGGCAAATCCGAAATAATATACAAGACCTGCCACGATGATGACAGCAAGAATGATGAGCCCCTTAACCTTTGATTTCAAAAATATTCTCCTTCTTCCTCTTTCTTTATTGTTTTCCCGAACTGCTCAGTTCTGTGCCCGAAAAATCCTGTTTCGAAACTGTATCCTTATCCGAAAACGGCACATCCTGATCGTTCGCCGCCATATTCTTGAGCACGCTTACATCCACCTCAATGTCCATGACTTCCCCGGATACGAGCCTGCTGTACTGTCTTCCAAAAGCGCCATGCAGCGTGTCAACGGCTGACCTGGTCTGCTGCGTGACACTTCTCATCTCGTTTGAAGGGATGTCGGCTGACTGCAGTGTCGTATACTTATTCAGTATGTCCACAGCCGTATCCAGATAATAATTCAGGAATCTGCGCGCCTGCGGAATCCGATCCACGTGATTTTCCAGATAATGAATAATATTTTTTCCTGTGACCACCAGATCCTCAGTCCCTCTGGCGATCGCACGCATATCCTCTGCGTACAAATAATTCGTACCAGACGCGGAATGGTTGCGAATTGTTTCTGCAGATTTTTTCAGGCTTACCAGATCATTTTCCGCATCCTCAAAGGTCGCTTCGAGCTGTTCGCCGTTCTGCATATTCTCTACATCAACGCCCCCGATCCGTTTTCTGGGTTTCAGGATCATGGAACATGCAAAGTACAATCCGACCGAAAGCACCATGGCCACGAGAAAATTCCAGTTCAATCCAAGCAAAAGCAGCAGGAAAACTGCGCCCGCGATCACTGCTGAAATAATATCCGAAAGTTTCATGAAACAAATTCCTCTCCCTCAGTTATATCCTCTGACTGCCCGGAAAGCGCCGACGAGGTCTTCCCTTCCATCGAAGACGCGGGCATTTGTGAGCGTTGCCAGGGCATCAAGCTGACTGGAATCCGCGTCACCAAACATGATGGAGAAGATCGGAACCGTATATCCACCCGATGTATAAAACTCCTGAAATCTATCGGCGTAATCCATTGACTGCCCATCTGTCATGAGAATGATGGCCGGCGTGTACTGATCCAGATCATAATTTTCCAGCTCCGTCAACGCCTTTGCTGCCGCGTAATAAATATTTGTCCCTCCATCGGGCGATTCCGCTTCAATTTTCGTGTACATATCTTCGATCTCGCTTCCGTTCCCGACTGATGTCCACACATCCATCGGGGAATCACTAAACGGAATCACGATGTTGACGTCATCAGAAGAAGCCTGCAGAAGATTTTTCTCTGCTTCATCCTGAACCAGAATCGATTCCATGGCTTTTTCAAGCTGTTCGTTCCCGTCTCCCGACATACTTCCAGAATAATCAAGGCAGTATACTGTGAGAGACGGCTTGCGGAATGTCGTCTGATAAAGATCGAGCGCCTCCATCAGCACATCGGTCGAAGGCATTTTGAAAGGCGACAGTGTTCTGTCAGGCTGGACACCCCAATCCTCATTAAAGACGGACTTATTCTCCTCTGAAACACTCTGTGAATATCCTGTCCGCCTTCCCGTTTTCTGAATTGCGTCCTGTGCCTCATCGGAGAGAAGATACTCCTGAAGCTTCAAAAAAGCGTCTTCTTTATCCGAATCCCCACCGTCAATGTAGCCGAGCGGAGAGTCCGCAATGGACAGGCCATCCTCGGGATAAACCACATATAACGGTTCCTTCCCTTCTTTTTCCAATTCCTGGTTCGCGCTGATGATCAGACACTCATAATTCACCACGGCGTCAAAATCGCCGGCCAGGAACATATCCTTGAGCCAGTCGGAGCTTCCTGATGATCGGTCGACCCCCGACAGAAGTTCCTTCATCTGTCCCTGCATTTCTTCATTCTGCAGGTCGTCTGATGTGATAATATCCGGATTTCCCAGAAGGGCATAAAGAAAGCCGATATAGGCACAGCAGCCGGAATTTGACTGTGTCGCACTCGTCATGCAGAATTTCAGACTGCCCTGCTGAATGGCGTTCAGGATATCTGCTACTTTCACTTCTTTTCCGACAAACCCAAGCTGTTCTGCCAGACTTTGTTTAATACCAAAAACGACTGGCGTCACGGAGATGGATTCAGCATGTTTAACCAGGTGATTCGTATCGCCGGCTGTGATCCAGATACTGCTCGCCGGCCATACCGCATCATAGTCAATAGTATCTGCCTGAAGGGCACGCATGATATCCAGCGATCCCTTATAATCCATAACGATATTTATTTTTTCCTGATCCGCAAAATCCTGCAGAACGCTTGTCAGCTCCTTATTTTCGGAGCCGGAAAGAATCCTCAGCGTCTCTTTACCGCCCACATCGATAACGGTATCCCCGGAAAGATCCGAAGACGACGTACCCCCGCATCCCGCAAAAACAAGCGACAATGTCATGACCGCAGCAAGAAAAAATGATGTGATTCTGCTGGTTTTCAATGATTTCCCCCTCTTTTGTACATGATCAAGCCCCGATGAGCCGTGCTTCCGGAGTACGATCAGCCCTTCGATGCCTCAAGCAGTTTGTCATGGAGCTGCTGTTCAATTCCGCTGAGCTGTTTCTCAGCATTCGCTCTTTTTTCTTTTCCATCCTTCTGGATCTGCATAATCTCATCGATAGCGGAAATAAGCTCCTGATTTGTATGCTGCAGTGTCTCCACGTCGACAATGCCGCGCTCATTTTCCTTTGCACTCTCAACCGTTACGGTGTGAAGTTTATCCGCGTTCTTTTTCAGCAGCTCATTCGTCGTGTCATTGACCGCACGCTCCGCGCGTGCTGCCTGGTTCGCATGTTCCATTCCGATGGCGATGACCATCTGATTTTTCCAGAGCGGAATCGTGTTGACGATCGTTGACTGAATTTTTTCAGCCATCTGCATATCCGAGCCCTGGAGCAGACGGATCTGAGGTGCCGTCTGCATGGCGATCGTTTTCGTGAGCTCAAGATCATAGATCTTCTTTTCGAAGCGTGTGCACTGCGATGCGAGATCTTTTGCCGCCTGCGCATCCTCCGGCAGACCGGACGCCTCTGCTTTTTTCTGCGCCGCTGGCAGATCTGTCGAGCGTACGATAGCCAGTTTCTTTTTGCCGGCTTCAATGTACATTGTCAGTTCCTTATAATAAGCGAGATTCATGTCGTACATGCGGTCAAGAATGTCGGAATCTTTCATCAGTGTGACCTCATGTTTTTCCAGTTCATTCGTGACTGCATCTACATTCGTCTCTACTTTGCTGTATCTGGCTCTCAGCTTGTCCAGGCTGTTTTTCTGTTTCTTGAAAAATCCGATAATTCCCTTCTCTTCTGTGTCTACATCAAAATTCTTCAGCTCGGTGATCAGATCCGACAGCATTTCACCGACTTCTCCCATATCCTTCGTGCGTACGCTCTCCATCGCCTTTTCAGAAAAATCCGCAAGATTCTTCTGCGTGCCTGCGCCGTAATTCATGACAGCTGAAGCATTGCTGATATCGATCTTCTCAACAAATGCATCGACCTGTCTCTGCTCTTCCGGTGTAAGAACCACCTTGGGAACAACCTTATCCTGATCTGGTGTCATCACAGGTTCTGCTACAGGCCTGTCATCAAAAGTCAGCTTTGGAGCGTGCACTGCCTCTGTTCCCAGTACTGTCTTCTGTGCATACAAATCATTTTCCTTCTGAACCTGTTCCTGATTCTGGTCAGCCATGATATCTTCCCCCTCTTTATTTTCCTGATATTTTCAGACAACTTATACCATTTCATTTTGAGTATATCATTGTCATGATTTTGCGAAGTTAAGCATGGGTTAAGCCTGCGCAAACATGCAGAACACACAGAACGCAGGGAATCCGGAACCGTTCCGGGGCTGAAAAATGACTTTTTTATCTGGCGCATGTTGCAAAAGGCCTGAAAACGAAAAAGACCGTCCCCGCGTCATCCTTCCGGAAATACCCTTTTTATGAGTTTCCCCGATGGAAAACGCAGGAGCGGTCTGTCAGATGCTCCAGATAAAGTTACAGATTATTGTGTTAATCTGAAATTCTATTTTTCCTATTATTATTCTTCAAGTGAAGTGCAGAAAAAATGAAATTGTTTTTTTTCTATATAACATATGTATCCACGGATTGATCTTCTATTTAGCCATGTCATCAGAGTAACAGGGAAGCATCCTGACCATCAGTTCCTCTGTACTGGTATACAGCCAAGGGTGAACTACTCGGCCATTCAATGACCGAGTAGTTCACTGTCATTTTTGTGAGCAAAATAATAATCGTATACGTAATCAAATTCTTCTGGGGTTAACTTTGAATAAGGTCTAGGTGTATCATCAATCGTGCCTTCTAACGAGTCACACCTCTTCACTTTATCCTTAAGCGGATCGAACCCCATTTTCCTGCAAAGTTCTGTACAGAACCTCCAATAAAATTCTATACTTGATTACTGAACTCCATCCATCAGAGAACAGAACTCCATGAGCTCTTTATACGCAGCTTTCACATCGTCTGGTGCATTATCTCTTAGAGTATTTCCATCAGAACCGCTCATGTATGGTTCAATTTTATCAAGTAATTCATTCTCTCTCTCAGTCATGATCAGCATGATTCATTACCTCGTCATCGTTTCTTAAAATTGAAAACCATATTGCTTGGCAGGCCATATAAGCACCTGCTCATCATTTGCAGCCGTTCCTTAAAGAAGCCCAAATTCTTTATCTATTTCATCTAATTTTTTCTCAAATTCCTTATCCAGCGCACTTGTATCAGGAAACTTTTTTACTTCTTCTGGCGAAGGCATTTTACTATCGTCAACCATCCACATATCAATGCCTTTTTCTTTATCGACATAATGATACATACGATCACCTCTTCGTCATTTTCATCTCCTGGTGGATCAAAAGTTTCTGCGACAGCAGCCGTAATTGATAACCACCGCCGTGAGCATTATGCGGACATATTTATATTATATGTTCCTGCCGCCGTTGTTTCAATATTCCTTAACAACCTGGACTCGTTATAAAGGGTATTAATGCGATGGCATCTTTTCATTCCGCAGGGATATGCCTGCCGTGTTCGATATTACGCTGTAGGGACTAGTTGATCATACGCACTATTCTTACTGGCGATGCTGGAAAGCCTGCTCACAGAAAAACCAAAATTAATGTCGATATGTTACGTCAAGATCTGACTTCTTATGAAATAAAATAATAATAGGATCAGAAGAACTGAGTGGTAATAAGCCACATGTCTGCCTGTTCAACAATAAAAAAGCTATGCGGCACACCAGTACCGCACAGCTTTTTTATTATACATATAAAGGTTTCAGCATAACATTCCTCAGCGTTTGTAGTGAAAGTTGGAAAAAGAATTTCAGATTTTATTCCACGCTTCGCTAGTAAAATCATCTTTGGAAAAATAAATTCCAACAACACTTCACGTCATTTACAAACATTGGAATAATAAAATTAAAGTTGGAACGATTAAATTACATCAAAACAATCGGTCATTACGAAATTACAGATGCAGAACGCGGTCTCTGATCTCCTGGGTTCTTCCCTGGTTCCAGAACTGTGTTCCGATGTATCCGCAGGTCCGGCGGGCAACGGACATCTTCCGCTGATCCTTATTGCCGCAGTTCGGGCATACCCAGATCAGCTTGCCGTTCTTGTCCTCTTTGATCTGGATCTCGCCGTCGTAGCCGCAGACCATGCAGTAATCGCTCTTGGTGTTCAGCTCAGCGTACATGATGTTGTCATAGATGAACTTCATGACGGAGAGAACTGCAGGGATATTGTCCTGCATGTTCGGCACCTCAATGTAGCTGATGGCTCCGCCCGGTGAAAGCTGCTGGAACTCGGACTCGAATTTCAGCTTTGTGAAAGCATCAATGTTTTCACGGACATTTACATGGTAGCTGTTCGTGATGTAGTTGTGATCGGTGACTCCTTCGATGATGCCGAATCTCTTCTGGAGGCACTTTGCGAACTTGTACGTCGTTGACTCGAGCGGCGTGCCATATACAGAGTAATCAATGTTCTCGGCCGCCTTCCACTTCGCACATGCATCGTTCAGAGCCTGCATAACGGAAAGGGCAAATTTCTTTGCTTCCGGATCCGTGTGGCTCTTGCCGGTCATGTAGTAGCACATCTCATAGAGGCCTGCGTAGCCGAGACTGATCGTTGAATAGCCGCCGTAGAGCAGCTTGTCGATTTTTTCGCCCGGCTCAAGGCGCGCGAGCGCACCGTACTGCCAGAGGATCGGAGCGACGTCAGAGGTCGTGCCGAGCAGTCTCTCATGGCGGCAGCGGAGTGCTCTGTGGCAGAGCTCAAGCCTCTCATCAAGGATCTTCCAGAACTTGTCCATATCCTTGTGAGAAGAGCATGCCACATCGACGAGGTTGATCGTCACGACGCCCTGGTTGAAGCGGCCGTAGTACTTCGGCTTGTCCGGATCATAATTCTTCGCCTTGGCGACATTGCCGTAACCATTGCCCGAGCGGTCCGGGGTGAGGAAGGATCGGCATCCCATGCACGGGAATACATCGCCCTCGCCCAGCTTCTCGCCCTTGGAGAGCTTCAGCTCCTTCATCTTCTTTGCGGAGATGTAATCCGGAACCATTCTCTTGGCGGTACATTTTGCTGCGAGCTCGGTCAGATAATAATATTTGCTGTCCTCGTGAATGTTATCCTCATCGAGAACATAGATCAGCTTCGGGAATGCCGGTGTGATCCAGACGCCCTTCTCATTCTTGACGCCCTGCATTCTCTGGATAAGGACTTCTTTGATGAGCGCAGCGAGGTCCTCCCGCGTCTGTCCCTCCGGAACCTCGTCCAGATACATGAACATGGTGACGAAAGGAGCCTGTCCGTTGCAGGTCATCAGAGTGATCAGCTGATACTGGATCGTCTGAATACCGCTCGTGATCTCATGCTGAAGACGCTTCTCGACGATTTTTGAGATGATCGACTCGTCCATGGACTCGCCGGTCTCCCTGCGCTCCTCGACGACTTCCCTGTGGATCTTCTTGCGGCTGACGTCGACAAACGGCGCCAGATGGGCAAGTGAGAAGGACTGTCCGCCGTACTGGTTAGACGCGACCTGAGCGACGATCTGGGTCGTCACATTGCACGCCGTGTAAAAGCTGTGGGGTTTTTCGATCAGCGTCTCACTGATGACCGTTCCGTTCTGGAGCATATCCTCGAGGTTGATCAGATCGCAGTTGTGCTCCTTCTGAGCGTAATAATCAGAATCATGGAAGTGGATGATGCCTTCCTTGTGCGCTTTTACGATATCCTCCGGGAGAAGGATGCGGTTCGTCAGATCACGGCTCACCTCGCCTGCCATGTAATCGCGCTGTGTTGAGTTAATGACAGGATTTTTGTTGGAGTTCTCCTGCTTAACTTCCTCATTCTCCTGGTTGATCAGCGCGAGGATGCTGTCATCGGTCGTATTCGACTGACGCGCAAGTGTTCTCTTATAGCGGTAGCGGACATACTTCTGAGCTACCTCGAATCCACGCATCTCCATGATGCCCGTCTCGACCATATCCTGAATGTCCTCGACACTGACAGCGTGCGGTGACTGGCTGACCTGCTTCGTGACATTGTCCGCTACGGCGCGGATCTGATACTCATTCATCTGGTGGATCGGCTCGACCTCTTTGTTTGCCTTAGCGATGGCGTTGTAGATCTTCTCCTCATTGAAGCTCACCTCTTCACCATTTCTCTTGATGACGTTCACATTTATCTCTCCTGTCATTACAACAAGTCCCCCTTCTTAGGCAATAATCGAGTAAACCCTGAAGTCCTGCCTTTACCCCCTGTGCGGCCGCCTTTACTCAAAAAACGAGATAAAACACGCTTCGCGAGTTTTATCCCGTCATCGCGACACCCGCCTCACACGCACATGATTCACATGTGCGGATGCGGCTCACTGTTCGCGTAAATAAAGCCTGCACCTGAATAAAAATCAAAACGCCGCCAGAACCAGAAAATCCGCGGCGTGCGCGGCTCCGACAAAGTTTACAATATGTAGTTAAAATAAAAAAGTGAGGCACAATATCTTGTGCCTCACTATAGTAACGCATCACCCCTCTGATGGCAAGGGGAAATATCGGACAAAACTATCCAATTTTTTCGGAGAAAGTTCGTCAAACTTGATAGCAGTTATATTGGCAGAAAAATTAGTATGCTTTTCCCCAATAAACCATCTTTTTGGCCGGTCTTCCGCAGCAGACACATTTGTCGCTGATGCGGATCTGCTCGAACGGGATGCAGCGGGATGTAGCTGTCGTGTCGGCCTTGATCTTCTCCTCACACGCCGGATCTCCGCACCACATTGCGCGGACAAAGCCCGGCTTATGAGCGATGATATCCTCGAATTCCGGATAATCATGTGCGTCATAGGTATGGCTGTCGCGGAACTCCTTCGCGCGCTCGAACATATCGTGCTGGATCGTCTCGAGAAGCTCGGGAACAGCTGTGGTGATATCGCTGATGGAAACCTCCGTCTTTTCACGGGTATCGCGGCGTACGAGGCAGGCTTTATCAGCAGCTGCGTCTTTCGGTCCGATCTCGATGCGGAGCGGAATGCCGCGCATTTCCTGCTCGGAGAACTTCCAGCCCGGACGCTTGTCGGACTCGTCGATTTTTGTCCTGATCCCGGCCGCGTTCAGCGCGTCAAGCATCTGATGAGCCTTGTCGAGAACGCCCTCTGCGTCCTGACGGATCGGAATGATCATAACCTGCGTCGGAGCGATGTGCGGCGGGATCACGAGACCGCTGTTGTCGCCGTGCACCATGATCATGGCTCCGATGACCCTCGTCGTCATTCCCCAGGATGTCTGATGGCAGTATTTAACCGTATTATCCGTATCCGTGTAGGTTACGTCATACGCCTTTGCAAAAATATCGTCGAAGTTGTGGCTCGTGCCGGACTGAAGCGCCTTGCCGTCGTGCATGAGTGCCTCAACGGTGTAGGTGTGCAGCGCACCGGCGAACTTCTCTTTATCGGTCTTCTGTCCCTTGATGACCGGGATTGCCAGATCCTGCTCAAGGAAATCAGCGTACACGTTCAGCATCATGACCGTGCGCTCCTCAGCCTCCTCGGCCGTCGCATGAGCGGTATGGCCCTCCTGCCAGAGGAACTCGCGTGAGCGGAGGAAAGGACGTGTCGTCTTTTCCCAGCGGAGAACCGAGCACCACTGATTATAAAGCCTCGGCAGATCGCGGTGGGACTGGATATCCTTTGAATAAAAATCGCAGAACAGCGTCTCAGAAGTCGGGCGCACGCAGAGGCGCTCCTGAAGCTCTTCATTGCCTCCCTGCGTAATCCATGCGACCTCCGGTGCAAAACCATTGACGAGGTCTGCTTCCTTCGCGAGCAGATTCTCCGGGATCAGCATCGGCATGTACACATTCTGTACGCCTGTCGCCTTAAAACGCGCGTCCAGATCCTTCTGGATATTCTCCCAGATCGCATAGCCCGCAGGCTTGATCGCCATGCAGCCCTTGACACTCGTATAACCGATGAGATCTGCCTTCACACAGACATCTGTGTACCACTGCGCAAAGTCATCCTCCATCGCGGTAATCTGCTCAACCAGTTTCTTATCTTTCGCCATTTTCATGTCCCCCGAATCTGACTGTGTATCTAAGGAATAAAAAAACACATACGCTTGCAGTTTAATCTCCGAAGCTATCCTTGTCAATCCTTCGCCGTCAGTTGTAGCGTTATGAGATTACAGTTCAGGCATTGCCAGAGTACAGACTTCCGAAGAATTTCCGGGAATACAGGTTACTTCTAAAAAAGTTGAGTCAGACAGTGCGCGCAGGTTTTCAGACGCGACATCCGCAAGCGTCGGTGCTTAACGAACCCGACCACAGGGAAAGGTGAGTTTAGCACCGCTACGCTGAGGACAAGCGGGAGCGCGTCGCGTATGAAAGCCTTACGCGCATGTGCTGTGGACAAAAGTAACCTGTATGCCCGGAATCTAGAAATCTGGCAATGTCTGAACTGTAAGCAATAAGCCAGATATGTGATTACAATTCCGCCAAGATGTGGTAGAATAAAAATCGCCTTTGTACCACATCTGGTACGCAGGCGGCTGCAATGACCGCGTTATTCCGGGCACTGCCGTCACAGAGAGACTTCTGAAGGGTAAATAAAAGTCTCTCTTTCGGGGAGCTATAATAATCATAGATGATGGGACTGCCGGACAAGGGCAGTCCCATTCGTTCCAGAGATATCGAAAAGCATGCAGGAAAGCAGGGAGAAAAAACATGAACTATGCCAATATCAAGGAATATGATATCGCTGATGGTCCGGGTGTCCGGGTGAGCCTGTTCGTATCGGGCTGCCGGCATCACTGCAAGGGCTGCTTTAACTACATGACCTGGGACTTCAATTACGGCGAACCTTTTGATGACGCTGTAGCAGACAAGATCATCGAGGCCCTGAAGCCCGAATATATTCAGGGCTTTACCCTGCTCGGCGGGGAGCCCTTCGAGCCGGAAAATCAGACCGTACTCGCCGGTCTCCTGAAGCGCATCCGCTCCACATATCCCAATAAAGATATCTGGTGCTACACGGGCTATACCTACGACGTGGACCTCGTCCCGGGCGGAAAGGTCTACACATCTTACACCGATGAGATGCTCTCCTGCATCGACTGCATCGTCGATGGGGAATTTGTGGAATCCAAAAAAGATGTCACGCTGACCTTCCGGGGCAGCTCCAATCAGCGCCTCATCGGCCTTCGCGGCTACAAGCCGCCGGAAGACCGGAAGCCCGATCATGAGATAAAGCACTTTGACGGTGTGAATGTAGAGACCCGGACAAAGATGTGATGGTCCCGCCGTCTCTGAAGTTTCAGACTTTTTTCAGACAATCTTATCAGACGGTCTTCATATAGTCCGCTGCCTGATCCGAGAGCCGCGCGAAATCTTCGAGTGAAAGCGCCTCTCCGCGGACGCCTGCGGGCAATCCCGCAGAGGCGATGATCTGCTCCGCGTCTTCTTTTGTCAGATTCAGCTCTTCGCTGTTCCGCAGTCCGTTCATGAGGGTCTTCCGCCGCTGCGCAAAGGACGCCCGGATAATGCGGAACATCAGTTTTTCATCACGCACGCGGATTTTGTTTTCTTCCGTTCTGGCCTTCAGAGTGATGACCGTGCTCCCCACGTTCGGGCGCGGGATAAAGCAGTTCGGCGGAACCTCGGCTTTCACCTCGGGAACTGTATAATACTGAACCGCAAGTGAAAGTGCTCCGTATTCCTTGGAACCGGGGCCGGCCTTCATCCGTTCAGCCACCTCTGTCTGAACCATAACCGTGACAGATGAGAAGGGCACATGTTCCTCCAGGATCTTCATGAGAATCGGCGTCGTGATGTAATATGGCAGATTTGCCGCGATTTTTACCGGCCTGCCTCCGTTATTTTCATTCACAAAAGAGGTGAGATCCATGTCCATCACGTCTTTATTGATGACGGTTACATTATCCCACCCTTTCAGCGTATCCTCTGTGAGGATCGGGATCAGATTCCTGTCGATCTCAATGGCGTACACCTCGCGTGCAGCCGAGGCGAGATACTGCGTGAGTGTCCCGATCCCCGGTCCGATCTCAAGAACGCAGTCATCCTCCCCTATTTCCGCAGCTGCAACGATCTTGTCAAGAACATGAGAGTCAATGAGAAAATTCTGCCCGTATTTCTTCTGAAAGCGGAACCCATATTTCTGTAGTATTTCTATCGTTTTTGAAGGCTCACCGAGCCAGGGCTTCTGTTTCATAGTTTTCCTTTCTGCCCGCGTATACGAGCCTTTGTCCCGTCCGTAAAAAAGGGCTGCCGGTTAACGGCAGCCCCTTTTCCTTAGCGGGTCAGATCCTTCTCGTGGATGATGATCCACTTTCCGGTCTTCTCAGCATCGATATTGCCTCTCTTGCGGCGTCCCTTCGTCGCATGAAGGATAGCCTTATCAATAATTTCCTTTACGGTTGAAATCGTCGCAGGCTCCTCCTCAGACTGTACATTACCGATCATGGTGTACAGGGCGAGGATCGCCATGTCATCGATCTTACATCCATTCTCAGTCGCATAGGTTCTCGCGAATGTGACGAGCTCATCATTCGTGAATACCGGGATCGAGATCACCTTTTCGAACTTGCTCGCAAAGGACGGATGCTCCTTCAGGAACGCGCGCATTCTCGTCTTCTCATCTTCAATGATGACGATCATGCAGTCGGTTCTGAACTCCATCGCCCGGTTGAGTGTATTCAGCGTCTCGCTGTTTACATTCGAAATATCCTCAATGACAAGGAAGCCTCCGGACATCACAGAAACGACCTTCGCCGCGTCTTTCTCATTGAGTTTCTTTCCGCTGATCCTTGCCACCTTGCAGGCGTCAAGACCAAGATCGCGGCACATTGCGATGATGAGGCCATGAGCCAGTCTCGACTTTCCAGTTCCCTTAGCGCCCATGATCGCGATATTTCCATGAAGCGAGGTCTTCTCGCCCGCGTGCTGGTAAACGCTGTTCATGGCTTCAAGGATCTGGCCGTCCATGCCGGGAACACGCGCAAAATATGTAAAGATCTTGCGCTGCTCTTCACTCATCCTCGTAGGTTTTGCTTTATTCAGAATACGGATACGACGCTCCTCAGGCGTCTCCTCGCTGAGAATCTTGTCCAGAGAGATCGGAACTGTGTTCTCACCGATCGTATCGAGAGAGATCGTATGGGTATGTTTCTTCTTTTCTTCAGGAGACGGCTCCGGATCAGGAACCTCAAGTCCCTCGATATAGTGCGGCTTTTTCTCTTTCTTGTCGGGAACGACTTTCATGTCATCGTCGTTCTCATCTCCCACGGCCACACTTTCCGGATTCTCAGTCTCTGCCTGCTCTTTTCCGGCATCTACGCCGGCAGCAAGGCCTGCGATCGCTGCCGCCGCTGACTCTGCAACAACGGGTTCTCCCGTTTCCACAGCCGCAGCTCCGCTCTGTTCATTATCCTGCGTTTCTGTCTTTTCTTCTTTATTCTCCAAGTTTTCTTCGTCCGCAGATTGCTCAGCAGACTCCTGTCCTTTCGTAATTGTATCCTGTTCTGCCTCTGCGGTCTCACCGGACGGCTCTGTCTCCGCCGGCTCAGCTTCCAGAGCCTCAGCAGAAGTCTCTGCCTCTGCCGGCTCGGCTTCCACAGCCTCAGCAGAAGTCTCTGCTTCCACCGGCTCAGCTTCTACAGCCTCAGCAGACGACTCTGTCTCGGCCGGTTCAGTTTCCACAGCCTCAGCAGACGGCTCTGCCTCCGCGGTCTCGACAATCGTCTCGTCCGCTGCCGGCTCAGCTTCAGTCGTTACATCATCTGCTGTTACTTCCACGGAACCGTCGGCATCAGAAGCACTTTCTTCCTTGCCGGAAGCCGCCGATGACAAGGTTCCCATCGTAGAGGCGAGGAACGCACCCAGATCGAGCGTGCCGTCCTCATTTACCTTCAGAGAATCTTCATCTTTGGAGGATTCAGGTTCCTCCTCTTTTTCTGGCTGCTCTGCCTCAGGCTGCTCCTCCTCAGACTGCCTCTCCCCGGAAAGTTCCTCAGGCTGCTCTTCCACGGGCTCTTCTTCCTCCTCGTCCGCGACAGCCTGTGCCTTCGGCTGATTGTCCGTCACATCCACCTGGAGGTTTTCCTCCTTCAGGCTGCGGAGCTTCAGGCTGCCAGCATCATCGGGCAGCCGCTTTGTTTCCTCTTCGGTATCCTCGTCCTCTTCGGTATCCTCCGCATCCGCAGAGACCTCACTGACATCTGTATACTCCGCGTCCTCTGACCCAAAGTAACTGTCGTCGTCCTCATCCTGATTGCCGGTTCCGAAAATATCGCTGAATGTCTTTGCAAAGCGCTGACGGAATCCGCCATGTCCGAAACCAGAACTTCTGCGGCTGTCAGCCTCATCGTCTGCATATTCTTCAGGTTCCTCATCCTGGTCGTATATTTCTTCTTCGGATTCCTCACTATTTTCCGCATTTTCATCAGAAGGAACAGCAGAAGTCTCAGCGTTCTCAGCCTTGTGAGCGGAAGTCTCAGCGCGCTCTGCTTCCTGATCAGAAGCACCAGTATCTCCTGCAGAGCGGGTATCAGGCGCATTCTCTCCAGCTGATGTCTCAGAAGGTACTTCTTCAGCTTCTGAAGACGTGTGGCTTCTGAGTCCCGAGCCGTCAGAATAGACAGCCTCTCTTGAGAGCCGCACATTCGCGCGGTCTGCCGCATCGGCTTCTGTCCTGGTCTCTTCGCGTTCCTTGTAGCCGCCGGCAGCAACCATCTTTTCATATGTTTTCTGCTGAGACGGTGTAAGGGGCTCATAGCGCTGCTTCAGTTCCATAGCCTTCAGCACATATTTTCCCTCGCCAAACCACAGGATCAGATCATCGCAGGCATCGACACATTTTTTCCGGTTGCCTGCCTTTGCATAAAGCGTAGCCAGCTCATAGGCCCAGCGCTCTGTGTATTCTTTCTCTCTGTACTCCTCAAGGACATCAATCTGCGCCTCGAGAGGTGCGTTCGTGGCTTTGTACAATCTGTATTGAAGAATGCAGCGCGAGCTGTCATTCTTAGCCGTCTTGCAGAAAGCCTTATAATACTTCTCTGCTTCGCCGATCTGGTTCAATTTAATGCAGACCTCAACGAGGCGGTAAAGAATACTCCTTCCGATGGAAGCTCTGCTGTAGGCAATAAGAAGGATATCCTTCTCGCGCCTGTATTCTTTATTGACCTCATAAACATCTGCGACCATATTCAGCGTATTAAGACTTTTCACACGCCGCCAGTCGATCTCATCACAGATCTGGAGTGCTTCATCATATTTCTTACTGCTGACAGCTTCCGTCAGCTGATCCAATCTCTGATGATATTCCTCTCTGTCCATTGTGTTCCTCCCACTTATTGCCTGACGTTTATACTCCCCGGTACAAACGCATTTGAACAGGGCCCCTCCTGCTCTGTTTTGAATAAACTTCTTAAGCCGGCCATTGCCAGGTCGGCGCAATACACAGAGTTATTATATTTCAATTTTGTTAATAAATAAAGGTCATTTTTAAAAGGCCCGCCGTGCAGGCAGCACAGCGGGCGCTAAAAATTCTTAATATTCTGTTACCTGGACATTCCTGCTGCCTTCGCGGGATCCGGTACATATAATTTTTCCAGTTTCCAGATGCCGTCGACGTATTCCTGGACGGTCCGGTCGGAACTGAACCTTCCGGAGTGTGCCACATTGAGGATTGCGCTCTTCGCCCATGCCTCTTCATTGCGGTACTTTGCCTCGACCCTCTCCTGAGCAGCCGCATAGGATTTGAAATCGGCCAGGATGAAATACTGGTCGGCCCTTGATCCATTGCATGGATACAGCAGTGAGTTGTAGAGGTCGCGGAACAGCTCCATGTCGCCGTTCGAATATGTGCCGTCGATCAGCTGCATCAGCACGTCTCGGATATCAGGATCCCTGTTGAAGTACTGCATCGGATCGTAGCCGCCATTTTTCTCGTACTCGATAACCTGATCTGCTGTCAGACCGAAAATGAAGGCATTTTCCTCGCCGACCTCTCTGACGATCTCGACGTTTGCGCCGTCCATCGTGCCGAGTGTCAGCGCGCCGTTCAGCATGAACTTCATGTTTGAAGTTCCAGAAGCCTCCTTGGACGCCGTGGAAATCTGCTCGGATACATCCGCCGCCGCAAAGATCTCCTCTGCGTTGCTGACGCGGTAGTCCTCGATGAAGACCACCTTCAGTTTGCCGTTGATCGTCTGATCATTGTTAATGACATCCGCCACATTGTTGATCAGCTTGATGATCTTCTTGGCACGCTCGTAGCCTGCGCTTGCCTTCGCTCCGAAGATAAATGTCCTCGGATAGAACGGAAGATCCGGATGCATCTTAATCTTCTTATATAGATACATCACGTGCAGGATATTGAGCAGCTGCCTCTTGTACTCATGGAGACGCTTGACCTGAACATCGAAGATGGATCTCGGATCAACCTCGATTCCATTGTGCTCCTCAATATACTTTGCCAGGCGGACTTTATTCTGGTACTTGATGTTCATGAACTCCGCCTGAGCCTTCTCATCATCGGCGTAGACGGCAATTCCCTTAATGCGGTCAAGATCTGTCACCCATTCCCTGCCCACGTGGTCAGTGACCCAGTCGGCGAGGAGCGGATTGCCGTGAAGCAGGAAACGGCGCTGCGTGATGCCGTTTGTCTTGTTGCTGAACTTCTCGGGCCACAGCTCGTAAAAATCGTGCAGTTCTCTCTTCTCAAGGATCTCGGTATGCAGCTCCGCGACGCCGTTGACGGAGAAGCCTCCGACGATGGCGAGGTTAGCCATGCGCACCTGACCGTCATAGATGATAGCCATGGAGCGGATCTTATCCTCGTAGTTGTTTGGATACCTCTGTCGGAGCATGTCGCAGAAGCGGCGGTTGATCTCCTCGACGATCTGATAAATTCTCGGAAGCAGGCGGGAGAACAGCTCAATCGGCCACTTCTCCAGCGCTTCACTCATGATCGTGTGGTTCGTATACGCGCAGGACTTCTGAACGACTGTCCACGCCTCATCCCAGCCAAGTCCGTAATCATCCATGAGAACACGCATGAGCTCCGGCACCGCAAGCGTCGGATGCGTATCATTCATATGGAAGACAGCCTTCTCATACAGCTTCCGGACATCGTCATGGCGTTTCAGATACTTCTTGACGGCGGTCTGAATCGTCGCCGACACGAAGAAATACTGCTGGCGGAGACGGAGCTCCTTGCCTGCCATGTGGTTGTCATTCGGATAGAGGACTTCTGTCAGAGTGTGCGCCAGGTTTTCCTGCTCGACAGCTCTCTGATAATCACCCTTGTCAAAGGAATCCAGTGAAAAATCGTTGATGGCCTCTGCATCCCAGATACGGAGCGTATTGACCATGTTATTGCCGTAGCCGACGATCGGCAGATCGTACGGGATCGCGCGGACGGCCTGATAGCCCTCCTGGTGATAGTAGTTGCGTCCGGTCTTCGAATCATAGTCGACAGCGACGTAACCGCCGAACTTGATCTCCTTCGCATATTCCGGCCGTTTCAGCTCAAACGGATAGCTGCCGTCCTTGAGCCAGTTATCAGGTTTCTCAACCTGATAACCGTCGACGATCTTCTGGCGGAACATTCCGTAATGATAGCGGATTCCGCAGCCGTAAGCCATGTAATTGAGCGTAGTCAGCGAGTCGAGGAAACAGGCGGCCAGTCTTCCGAGACCGCCGTTGCCAAGTGCCGGATCACGCTCCTCATCCTCGATGGCGTCGATTTTTATGCCGAGCTCATCGAGAGCCTCCTTAACTTCTCCGTAAGCAGAAAGTGCGAGAAGGTTGTTACCGAGGTAACGTCCGGTGAGGAACTCCATCGACATATAGTAAACGATCTTCGGATCCTTTTCTTTCATCTGCTGCTGGGTGGCGATCCAGTTATCAATGATCACATCCTTTACGACATAACAGACTGCCATGTAGATCTGATGATTCGTAGCCTCTTCAAGAGTAGTGCGGAAAAGACGACGGACTTCTTCACGGACTTCCTTTTTAAAGTTCTCTTTTTTGAACATCGGATTCAGCATATTTTAGGCCTCCCGCTTTTCGAGCTTTTCGACGCCGAGTGTGACGTCTTCCGAATTGATCTTCCACTCCTTTACACTGCCTTTTACTTCACCGATCACGATCTCGTCGGCCAGAACCACCTTGCGGATTCTCTCGTCATTGCGGCGGAGAATATCTGCAATGCGGTCGTTACCAGTTTCATAAACGCGGATGCGGTCCATAACCTCAAAGCCCGCGTCCTTGCGCATTGTCTGAATCTTGCTGATAAGCTCAGCGACGAAGCCCTGCTCTACGAGCTCAGGTGTGAGCGTCGTGTCAAGCATTACCGTAACCGTTCCGTCGGACTGTGTCGCATAGCCCTCCGTCTGAGCGATATCGATCAGCAGGTCTTCTTTTCCGAGGGTGACCTGCTGGCCATCCACATCAAGCACGATCGATCCGTTCTCGTTGAGCTCCGCGACTGCGTCGGCCCCATCTGCCTCGGCGAGAGCCTTGCGGATACCTCCGACAAGTTTTCCGAACTTCGGTCCGACCGTCTTCAGCTGCGGCTTCAGAGAGTACTCGACTCTCAGGTCGTTCTTATATTCGACGCTGCCGACATTCAGCTCATCGCGGACGATCTCGGTGTAAAAATCATCGAGTGCCGTGTCTGTCTTGACATACATCTTCGAGAGTGGCTGACGGTTCTTAATATTAGAAGCATTTCTCGCCGCGCGGCCGAGGACGACGATCCTCATAACCTCGCGCATATTAGCCTCCAGGTCTGTGTCGATCCACGCCTCATTGACCGTCGGGAAGTCGCACAGATGGATGGACTCCTTCGCAGACGGATCGATGCCACGCACGATATTCTGATAGATGGTCTCGGTGATAAACGGAACCATCGGCGCCGCAGCCTTGCAGAGGGTTACGATCGCCGTGTAGAGCGTCATGTAGGCATTGACCTTGTCCTGCTCCATTCCTGATGCCCAGAAGCGCGCACGCGATCTTCTGACGTACCAGTTGCTCATATCGTCTACGAACGACTCCAGAACCTTTGCGGTCTCCGGAATGCGGTACTGATCCATGTTCGCGTCGACGTCGCGCACCATAGAATTCATGCGGGAGAGAAGCCACTTATCCATGACAGAGAGCTTGTCATACTCGAGCTTATGTTCTGTCGGATTGAAATTATCAATGTTTGCGTACAGCGTCCAGAATGCATAGGTATTCCAGAGTGTGCCGATAAAGCGTCCCGCATACTCGGTGACGGCTTTCTCGGAAAATCTCTTCGGCAGCCACGGCGCGCTGGCGTTGTAGAAGTACCAGCGGATCGCGTCCGCGCCGAACTTGTTCAGGGCGCCCATCGGGTCAACGGCATTGCCCTTGGACTTGGACATCTTGTTGCCGTCCTTATCGAGCACAAGGCCCATGACGATAACATTCTTGAATGCCGGCTGATTGAACAGCAGCGTCGCCTCCGCGTGAAGTGAGTAGAACCATCCACGCGTCTGATCGACAGCCTCGCTGATGAAGCTCGCTGGGAACTGCTTCTTGAAGAGATCCTTATTCTCAAAAGGATAGTGGATCTCTGCGTACGGGCAGGCTCCGGAATCGAACCAGCAGTCGATAACCTCCGGAACACGGTGCATCTCACCGCCGCAGTCCGGGCATTTGATCGTAAACTTGTCAATGTACGGGCGGTGGAGCTCAACCGTCAGCGCATCCTTGTCGCCGGAGAGATCAGCCAGTTCCTGTCTGGATCCGATGCAGATCTGCTTTCCGCAGTCCGGGCAGGTCCATACAGGGAGCGGAGTTCCCCAGTAACGGTTGCGGGAGATTGCCCAGTCCTGAATATTTTCCAGCCAGTTGCCGAAACGGCCCTCGCCCATTGTCGGTGGAACCCAGTTAATCTGCTTATTGTTGCGGACAAGGTCATCCTTTACGGCGGTCATCTTGATAAACCAGGATTCGCGCGCATAGTAGATCAGCGGTGTGCCGCAGCGCCAGCAGTGCGGATAGTCATGTTCTACCTTCGGAGCAGCGAAGAGAAGCTTTCTCTCCGAAAGATCCTTCAGAACCTCTGGATCGGCACTGATGGCTCCCTCATCCTTGATCTCATGCTCAGTCGGTTTGCAGCGCATGCCGGCGAATTTTCCTGTCTCCGGTTTCATGCGGCCGTGATCATCGACCATCTGGACAAACGGAGCGTCGTATTTGCGTCCGACTCTCGCATCATCCTCACCAAAAGCCGGGGCGATATGGACAATGCCGGTACCATCGGTCATGGTTACGTAGTCATCACAGTAAACGAAGAACGCCTTCTTGTGCTGCTTTTCAACGGCCTTTGCAGCGCAGTCATAGAGCGGCTCATATTCCTTGTATTCAAGATCCTTTCCGACGTACTCCTCGAGGATCTTGTACGCTTTTCCACCGAATTCTTCAGAAGCGACGACATCCTTGTATTTATCGTCAGATGCGAGCTGTCCGAGAACGGTGTCCAGCAGCGGCTTCGCCAAATAGTAGGTGTAGCCGTCGACACATTTAACCTTTGCATATGCCTCTTCCGGGTTCACGCAGAGAGCGATATTTGACGGAAGCGTCCATGGCGTGGTCGTCCAAGCGAGGAAGTATGCGTCCTCATCCTTCACCTTGAAGCGCACGATAGCCGTGCGGTCCTTGATTTTTTTGTAGCCCTGAGCTACCTCGTGGGATGAGAGCGGCGTACCGCAGCTCGGGCAGTAAGGAACAACCTTGAAGCCTTTGTAAAGGAGGCCCTTCTTCCAGATCTCTTTCAGTGCCCACCACTCAGATTCGATATAGTCATCTTCATATGTAATATATGGGTGCTCCATATCCGCCCAGAATCCGACCTTGCGGGAAAACTCCTCCCACATGCCCTTATACTTCCAGACAGACTCCTTGCACTTCTTGACGAAGGGCTCGATGCCGTACTCTTCGATCTGGTCCTTGCCCTCGATGCCGATCTCCTTCTCGACCTCGAGCTCAACCGGAAGGCCGTGCGTATCCCAGCCGGCTTTTCTCGGAACCTGATATCCTTTCATGGTGCGGTAGCGCGGGATCAGGTCCTTGATGACACGCGTCTCGACATGGCCGATATGCGGCTTGCCGTTTGCTGTTGGCGGTCCGTCATAGAACTGATATGTCGGGCAGCCCTCCCTCTCATCGACGCTCTTCTGGAAGATTTTATTGTCTTCCCAGAACTTCGAGATCTCTGCTTCACTCTCGACAAAATTCTGATTGGTGTTGACTTTTTTGTATAACATTACAGGTCCTCCTTCGGCAGCGCTTTCTCGTCGCGCATGCCATGTGATGTAGTTGGATATATTTATAATTTTTCACAAAGTGAAAAATATAAATCGAATTTATATACGCCGTATGAAATCATTATAACTAATTTACATAAATGTTTTCCGGTTTTTGCATAAAAAATATCACCGCCGGATCATATTCTCCGGCTGTCCGCATCATCCCGGTCAGCCCGCGTGGCGGCGGCGACGGCGTTTCGCTGTCTGCTGCGTTTTTTTCTGGCGGATAGATTCCGCCTCGGCCGCGCTGCAGCGCCTGATATCTTTGATGACAAAAATCTTGTCCTCATCCGTATGCTTCATGCGTATCCTGGCGAGCAGAAGCCCGTGCTCCGGGCACTCGGCTATACTGTAATAATACCGGGAATTGACGGAAAACCAGCGGATCCGCTTGCGCGATTTTTTCCCGCACATGCAGCAGTACGTGCTCGTCACCTCCGGGTCCTTCATCGCTGTCTCTTTATCAGGAAACTCACGCGATATGTATTCGGAATAGCCGTTGTAGACCGTGTGAATCTCTTCCGTTTTCGACTTCGGATTCTGATAGACGTCGATGGAGTCATAGGCGAGAACGACATCCATATCGATCGTCTGAAAAATCTTCGCCGTGTATGTGGCATCTGCCAGTGCGCGGTGAAAATTTTCATCTTTTTCAATATGAAGATAATCTGTCCCGTATTCCAGCGAACGTCTGCTTGAAAGTTCCTCGTACTGAACGGCAAAAAGCTTCTGGACGTCATAATAGTGCAGCGGTCCCTTGAGGAGATGGAGCATATGGTAATATTTGAGGTTGCGCTGAAACTCCGGAAGATCTACATTGCCCCATACACAGAAGATTGAATCGTGCCCTGCCCAGGCAAGAAACTCCCGCGCGGCGTCTGGAAAACTCTTTCCGTTATCCAGTTCTTCCTTATCAATATGAACGATTTCCTTCGTGCGGTAATTCAGCGTGCGGTAGACAACCGGTCTGATCACCTGCTGATATGTATCGACAAATTTCCGGTTTTCATCAAGCTTCACCGCTCCGATCTCGATAATCTCAAACGGCAGTCTTTTTACCTCACCGGCCTTTCCCCTCGGGCTCTGGTTCCATTCCAGATCAAAAACAATATAATTCATCGGGAAAACTGCTCCTCTTTCGTCCGCGCAAACTTCATCTAAATATACCATACTAAGCGCGGGTGCTCAACACCTGTCGGCCCCTGACATATGGTATAAATACAGGATATTCCGCACTTTTCAGGATTTTTCCCGTCACCTGAGATATTCGTGAACATGATAATACATGCTGCGCTAATACATATGTGGCTCACTGTCCGCGTAAAAAAGTCAGCGCCCGTCGGAGACCCGACAGGCGCTAGCTGTAAGAAGAAGGAAAAGGATATTGAAATTATTCCTTGACGCCGCCGGCAGTGACACCGCCGACGATGTTTTTGGAAAGGAGCAGGTAAACGATGATAACCGGGAAAATTGAAAATGCGATCATCGCGTAAACCTGGCCCATATCAAATTTCAAAAAGTCAGCTGAACGAAGCTCTGCGATAAGCACGGGGAGCGTCTTCATGTTCTCATCCTTCAGGATCAGAGAAGGGATGAAGTAATTGTTCCAGCTCGACACAAAGGTGAAGATTGCCTGCACGGAGACCGCCGGCTTCATCAGCGGAAACACGATCCTGTTGAAGATCCTGAACTCGCCCGCCCCGTCGATCCTTGCAGCCTCTATCAGCGACCCGGGAAGATTGCTGTCCATGTACTGCTTCATATAGAAGAATACGACCGGCGCCGCGATGGAAGGCAGAATAAGCGGGATATACGTATTCATCAGATGCATCTTTGTCATCAGGTCTACGAAGCCGAGGGCTGATACCTGCGTCGGGATCATCATAATGGCAAGGATAAATGTAAAGATCACCTTTCTGCCCTTAAAGCGGTATGCGTGAATGGCATATGCCGTCATCGTCGAAAAATAGGTGCTGAGGATGGCCGAGCATCCAGCCACGATGATCGAATTCACCATGCCTCTCAATACCGGCTGCGTGCCGTGGAAGAGGTTGTTGAGGTTCTCCAGCAGATGCGTGCCCGGAACGGCCGAAAAACCGTTGACGCGCAGATCATTTTTATCACGCGTCGCATTGATGAACAGAATATAGAACCATACGAGGCAGAGAACCGTGAGAATGATCAGGACCAGGTAGGCGACAAATCTGCGCGCATGGACAGAACCTGTTTCTTTTTCTTTCGTTTGTACTGCACTTTTTGTCATGCTCTTCACCTCCCTCATCCGTTCTCTACTTCGTCTGATGCTGTCAGCTTAAATACGACGATACTGAGAATACCGGTGATGATCAGCAGAATGACTGAAAGCGCGCCGGCCATACCGTAGTTCTTGCTGTACAGATGTTTATTCAGCCACATGATTAGCGTCATAGATGTTCTTGCCGGAGCCCCGTCGCCATTCGTGAGGATCTGAGGCACATCGAACATCTGCAGGCCGCCGATCAGAGACGTGATCAGAACATAAATAAAAATCGGCTTCAGAAGCGGCATCGTGATCTTCCAGAAGATCTGCGTCGGCGTCGCTCCATCGACCTCTGCCGCCTCAAACAGAGTCTGGTCGATGCCCATCATGCCGGCCATCAGCAGAATCGTCGTGTTGCCGAACCACATCAGGAAATTCATCAGCGCGACAAGGCCGCGGACGCTCGCCGTATTCTGCATAAAATCAAAGCTCTGATCGATCCATCCGAGTGAGACACAGATCGAATGAACCGGTCCCACCGACGAGAACAGCGTGAAAAACAGAAGGGAAAACGCCGACGCCATGATCAGATTCGGCAGGTAGATAACCGTTTTGAAAAATCTCTGCCCCTTCAGCCGGAGAGACGGATCGGTGAACCACGCCGCGAGAAGAAGCGACACGATGATCTGCGGGATGAATCCCATAATCCACATGATCATGGTATTGGCAAAGTATTTGCCTAATTCTCCTCCGGTGAGCAGCTTTGCATAATTTGCAAGTCCGACGAAATTCGGGCCGATCTGTGTCAGTCCGGACATGTATTTTTCGAAGAAGCTGTAGTATACCGTCTCTACAAGCGGGATCAGCTGGAAGATGACAAATACGATCATAAACGGTAAAAGAAAAATATATCCGTATTTGTTATAGCGCATGATCCTCGACTTTTTCTTTTTTACCGGAACAGGCGCCGCGCTGTCGGACGATCTTTGTTTAGTCTTAATACTCATATTTTTGTTCCCCCAACTCTCACACACTCCGGCTTTCACTCACCCCAGGGCTGAAAAGACCGCCCCCGCCTACCGGAGGGGACGGTCCAGCCTTGAATTCTTATTCAGCTAACACATTTCCAGTCTGCTTTATGATCTGCGCCGATCATGCGGTCATTCAAAGGTCAGCTCCGGGTATTTCTCCTGGGCGCTCGTCACGAATGCCTGATATGCGGTGTCGTAATCAGAATTGCCGGTGAAGTAATCCTGCATTGCTGTCTGGAAGGACTCGTTAAGTCCCTGATCATATGCGGAGATGTTGCTCATATCAACCTTCTCTGCGCCGTCAGCGAGCTGCTGATAAGGGTTCTGACCACCGAGGATAGCGTTGTTGCCATCATCGGAGGATGCGAGTTCTTCGAGGACGGTCTTGTTGTTGACGCAGTCGGAGTCATCCATGGCGATGTCTTTCAGAACGTCTTCATCTGTTGTCATAGTGAGAATGATATCCTTAACAAGAGTAGGGTTATCTGTGCCAGTTGCTGCTGCGATCCATGTGCCGCCCCAATAGAAGCTCTGAGGTCCTACGCAAAGTCCCCAGCCACCTTCATGAGCAACAGAACCATCGTCCTCTGCATCCGGTGCAGCACCCATAGAGAAGTTGATCAGCCATGCCGGTCCGAAATAGCAGAATACATTTCCGGGAGCTGCGAAGCCAGCGCTCCACGCGTCGCTCCAGAGCTCATCTGTGCCAGTCTCTCCGGCGTCTACCATTGCCTTGGAATCATCGACCCATTTCTTGATGTTGTCATCAAGCTTAACTGTCGTTCCATCGACCCACGGTGCGGATACATTGTTGGAATATACACGGTAGGTATCATTAACGGTCGCTGTCATCTTGTAGCCTGCGTCTTTCACCTTGGCAGCAGTCTCGTTAAAAGCATCCCAGTCAGATACGGCTGCCTGAACATCGTCAGGATCATCAGATCCGAGAACCTCTTTTGCGATAGATCTGTTGTAGATAAGGCCCGCGGAGCATGCCTGCCAGGAGGCGCCCTTCATATTGCCGTCGGAATCGGTAACGATATCCTTTGTGTACTGATACATATCTGCCATATCCGTGTCAGGATCGATGCCGAGGTCAGTCAGCGGCATTGTGACGTCCGAATTGACATACTTCAGGGCGTAGTCAGCTTCCATAAGGAAAATATCAGTCTTGTCATCAGCGGAAGCGCTCTCATTGTCCGGAAGGGTCGCATCCAGATTGTTCTGATATGCGTTGTCATCGGAAGGGGTGATGATCCAGTTGACGGTTACATCGCCGATCTTGCCGGTAGTATCATCGATCTTCTCATAATCCGGATAATGATCTGTGATACGGCTCTGGAACTCCGTGTTCCAGCACTGGATGTTCAGAACCTTGCCCTCATCAGATGATGCAGTGGCTGACGTTGAGGTCTCTTCGCCAGACGCTGACGCCGTCTCCTCAGATGCGTCCGCACTCGCCGAGGTAGTCTCCTCAGCTGCGCCTGAAGATGCCGATGTGCTGGTGTCTGTTGAAGACGATCCGCAGGCTGCCAGCGGAGCTGCCATTGCTGCAACAACGGCGAGGCTCACAAGTGTTGTCATACGTTTCTTCATGATTCATTTCCTCCCATGATTTTTAATAAATATTTTCAGAAAAGCCTCTGAACTTGGGACTCCTGCAAAAGCCCGCATCCTCAGCTTTGTCTGCTGTTTGGGTTCTGCTGAAAAATCGCGGCTCAGATATTCAGTCCGTTGATGTCCCTGACTGATTTGCCCTCGATCAGCCTTCCGTGAACTTCAATTTCCTCAACTTCTGCTTCCTGCTTTTTCTCTATGACATCGATCAGCTTCTTCGCTGCCTCCTGTCCGATCCGGACCGCATCCTGATACCAGGTTGTAAGCCTCGGGCGGATCACCTGCGAAAGATTAATCCCGTCATAACCCGCGACGCTGACATCATTCGGGACTTTCAGTCCCATTTTTTCAAGTTCGACGCGGCCGCCGATATACGAATAATCATCCGGATACAGAATGGCTGTAGGCCGGGGATCGAGGCTCATCAGCTCTCTTGTACATTCCCTCGACTTCATCGGGTCGTGGAAAGTTCCCTCTAAGACATATTGATACGGAATATCAAGTCCCAGCTCCGCGCAGGCTCTGTGAAAACCGGAGATCCTCTTCCTCGTGACCAGAGTATCCTCGCCGTGAATATAGGCGATTCTCCTGTGCCCCATCCGGTAGAGATATCTGACAAGCTCGTACGTTCCCACGTTATTGTCGCTCATGACGCAGCTGTGCCTGTCAAAGGAATAATCAATGGTAACAACCGGAATCTCACTGTGAACAAGCTCTTTCACCTGCTGCGAATGAAAATCAACGCTCGCGATCAGAACTCCGTCGCACTTGCGGTATCTGCAGTGCTCGAGAAACGAATTCCCGCCGATCTTTGAGCTGATAAATGTGATGTCATAGCCCAGCTCTTCGAGCTCGTTCTTCGCACTGTTGAGGATCTGAGAAAAATATTCATGAGTGAGTCCGCTGTGTGTCTCATCTTCAAAAACGACTCCGATATTGTGAGACGCGTTTGTCTTTAACTGCCTCGCAGCTGCGTTCGGCATGTAATGAATCTCCTGGGCGGTCCGGCGGATCCTCTCCGCTGTTTCCGAACCAATATCGCTGTAACCGTTTAGCGCTTTACTTACGGTTGCAGGTGAAACTCCACAGGCTTTGGAAATATCTTTTATCGTAACCATATATGATCCTCTTATTCAGCGATTTACCGGTGCAGGTTCCTCAATCGTTTTCGTTGACATCATGGTATCCCTAAAACGTTTTCGCGTCAATCCGCAAGGATTTACAATTTACCTTTTGAATTTTTGTAAATGTTTACTAATAATATTTTTTTAACGTTTTCGTAATTGCGTTTACAGAATTTTGTGACTATAATGAGGTCACGAAAACGTGTTCGCAAGCATATTTTGCCACAGAACTGTCACCTTTTTTACCAATGAGGAGGCCTACCATGAAATACGGACATTTTGATGACGCGGCGCGGGAATATGTCATCGAAACCCCGAAAACACCGCTTCCGTGGATCAACTATCTCGGTTCGCAGGATTTTTTCAGCCTGATCTCGAACACATCAGGAGGTTATTCTTTTTACAAGGATGCCCGGCTGCTCAGGATCACGAGGTACCGCTACAACAACTGTCCGCTAGATAACGGCGGGCGCTACTACTATATAAAGGATGGCGATACCATCTGGAATCCGGGCTGGCAGCCGACGCAGACGCCTCTTGATTCCTACAGCTGCCGCCACGGCCTCGGGTACACGATCATCACCGGAAGCAAGAACGGTGTCGAAGCCACGCTCCAGGCATTTGTCCCTGTAAATGATCCCTGCGAGATCAACCGTGTCATCCTGACAAATAACAGCAGCGTCGAAAAAAATCTCGACCTCTTCAGCTTTGTGGAATTCTGCCTGTGGGACGCGCAGGACGACCAGACAAACTTCCAGAGAAACTTCTCCACCGGCGAGGTTGAGGTCGCCGGCTCCGCCATCTATCACAAGACGGAGTACCGCGAGCGCCGCAATCACTATGCCGTTTATGCATGCAACCGGCCGATCGCCGGCTTTGACACGCAGCGCGAAGCATTTATCGGAATGTATAACGGCTTCCACAATCCGGAGGCTGTTCTGGAGGGAAAAAGCCGCAACAGCATCGCCCACGGATGGCAGCCGGTCGGGAGCCACCACCTGAAGCTGAAACTGAAGCCGGGTGAGAGCACCTCCTGTATTTTTGTCCTCGGATTCTGCGAAAACCCGAAGGATCAGAAATGGGAAGCTCCCAATGTCATCAACAAAGCACCGGCGAAAAAACTTCTCGCGAAATACGCGACAGACGGCCAGGTCGACCGCGCCTTTGAGGACCTTAAGGAATACTGGACGAAACTCCTCTCCACCTACACGGTCAGGACAGAGGACGAAAAGCTCAACCGGCTGGTAAATATCTGGAATCAGTACCAGTGCATGGTCACCTTCAACATGAGCCGCTCGGCCTCCTATTTTGAATCAGGAATGGGCCGCGGAATGGGCTTCCGCGATTCCTGTCAGGATCTGCTGGGCTTTGTGCATCTGATCCCGGAGCGTGCGAGAGAGAGGATAATCGATATCGCAAACACACAGTTTGAGGACGGTTCGACCTATCACCAGTATCAGCCTCTCACCAAGAAGGGAAACTCCGATATCGGAAGCGGTTTCAATGACGACCCGCTCTGGCTGATCGCGGGCACGTCCGCATATCTGCGCGAGACGGGCGACTATTCGATCCTCGATGAAATGTGTGCGTTTAATTCCGATTTTTCCAGGGCAGTTCCTCTCATGGAACACCTGAGAAGAAGCTTCAACTACACGACGACACACAAGGGACCTCACGGGCTGCCGCAGATCGGGCGCGCGGACTGGAACGACTGTCTCAATCTCAACTGCTTCTCTGAGGAGCCCGGCGAGAGCTTTCAGACCTCCGGCCCGTCCGAAGGACCTGTCGCTGAGTCCGTCTTTATCGCGGCCATGTATGTCAGATATGGGAAAGAATACGCCGATATCTGCGATCACATCGGGCTCGCAGATGAAGCATACGACGTGCGCTCGAAAGTCGGTCAGATGGAAGATGCTATCAATGCCGCCGGCTGGGACGGCGAATGGTTCATCCGGGCGTACGACGCCTTCGGCCATCCGGTGGGGAGTCACATCAATGATGAAGGCCAGATCTATATAGAGCCCCAGGGCATGTGTGTCATGGCCGGCGTCGGCTTAGACAATGGAAAAGCGGAAAAAGCGCTGAAGAGTGTCGCCGAACGGCTGGATTCAGAATACGGCATCATCCTGCTGCAGCCGGCCTACACGAGGTATCACACGGAGCTTGGCGAAATCACCTCGTACCCGCCGGGATACAAGGAAAACGCAGGAATCTTCTGCCACAACAATCCGTGGATCGCCTGCGCCGAGACCGTTCTCGGCCACGGCAACCGCGCGTTCGAGGTATTCCGGAAGACATGTCCGATCTACCTTGAGGATATCGGCGAGATCCACAAGACTGAGCCGTATGTCTACTGCCAGATGGTCGCAGGCAGAGACGCCGCGCTCCCGGGAGAGGGCAAAAACAGCTGGCTGACAGGCACCGCTGCCTGGACCTTCACGGCGATGAGCCAGTACATCCTCGGCATCAGACCTCAGCTCGACGGTCTGGAGATCAATCCCTGCATCCCGGATACGATGACGGGGTACACCGTTGACCGCACGTTCCGCGGCGTAAAATATCACATCACCGTCGACAACAGTGCCCACGTCCAGAAGGGTGTCGCATCCATGACCGTCGACGGGAAAACAGTGAAGGGAACTCTGATCAGACCGGTTGAAGGGAAAAAGGAAGTTAACGTCGTTGTGAAAATGGGCTGATGGTCCAGCCGGATATTCATACTTATGGACAAACAAAAAAGCTCCCTTCCGGGCAGAGGCTTATATTTTTAAGCTTGTCTGCCTGAAAGGGAGCATCTCAGTTTACTCTCTATTATCGCTATGCATTCACTTTTGCATCTGCTTCTGCATTCAGATTCTCTTCGGCCTGCCCATCATCTGCGGTTTCTCCACTTTTCTCAGCAGCTTCCCTGTCCGCCGCTTCACGTCTCGCCTTCCGCTCATCCAGCTTGACCAGAATAAATTCCTTATAGACGAAATCCATGATCGCCGCAAACGGAATGGCCAGCAGCACGCCCGGAACGCCGAAGATACGTCCCCCGACCACGATACAGATGAGGATCCACACGCCGGAAACGCCGAGCAGAGATCCGAACATCTTCGGTTTCAGCACATAGCCGTCGAAGGTCTGAAGAATGATCGTGAAGATGAGAAACCAGAGCGCGTACCACGGATTCTGAAGGACAAGGATAAAGGCCCCGATAACAGCTCCTACGATCGGTCCGAAAGTAGGAGCGAGGTTCGTCACTCCGACGACGACAGAAATCAGTACGATGTACGGCATCCGCGCTATGCTCATAAAAATCGCATTGGCGACACCTACGATCAGGGCGTCCAGAAGGTCGCAGACAAGGAACCGGATCAGAATGTCATTGCATCTTTTCCAGAAAGCGGCCGATTCCTGATACGTCTTCTCTTTCACGCAGGCGCGGAACAGGCGCGCGAACCACTTCTGCAGTCTCACCTTGTCCAGCAGAAAATAGATGGCAATGATGAAGCCGATAACCCAGCTGGCCACATTCTTTCCGACAGACACCGCCGAATTCACGATCGTACTCGGATCCTGAGGAAGTGCGTTCAGAACAGAATCCAGCGCGCTCGTCACACGGTCCTGCAGACCGGAAATATCGACATTGTGACTGGCAGCCGTCTCGGCCAGCGAATTGAACCAGGTGCGGATATTTTCTGCATAAACGCCGATGTTGCTGATAAGTGTGGTGATGCTGTCGACAATCTGCGGAATCAGACTTACGATCAGAAATACCAGACCGGCGAGCACCAGAACAATCGCACAGAGCACCGACAGGCCGCGGCGCACCCTGTACCGACCTATTTTCTGAAAAACATGAAATTCAAAGACCTTCACAAGAGGATCGAAGATATAGGCGATCACCGCCTCAAGAAACACCGGATATATAAAATACCCGATCCTCGCAAACACACTTCCGATAGCGCCGAGATGCGAAATGATCACATAGAACAAAATGGCAACGCACAGCGCGATCGTCAGAGATGTCCAGGATTTCCCCAATTTTTTATCTATTTTATTACCCAAAAATTCCTCCCCGGAAACATCTGATCAATATTGTCACGATACCCCTCCACTTTACCCTAAATCTGCCTCGTTGACAACATAGGAACTTCGCCGGGTTGCGGGCGAAAACCCACATGCTGTATGATATTAGCCAGAATCTTAGTGAAGGAAAAGAGGAACTGCAATGGCATCTAATTTTTTTGCAACTATTTCCAGGATGAAATATATTGAGCGCTGGGCGCTGATGAGGAATTCTCGCCCCGAGAATCTGTCTGAGCATTCGCTCGAGGTGGCTATGATCGCGCACGCGCTGTGTGTGATTGGCAATGTAAGATATGGGAAAAATCTCGACGGAGAAAAAGCGGCTCTGATCGGCCTGTATCACGACGCGTCGGAAATCATCACTGGCGACATGCCAACGCCGGTAAAATATGCCAACTCTGGCATCCAGACGGCTTATAAAGAGGTGGAGTCTGAGGCGGAGGACCGCCTGCTCGATTCCCTCCCCGCCGACCTGAGACCGGCCTTTGAAGGAATTTTTCACGCGACAGACGATGAAAACGACCGCTATATGCGCCGTCTCGTCAAGGCGGCCGACAAGCTTTCGGCACTTATCAAATGCATTGAAGAGGATAATTCCGGAAACCGCGAGTTCAGAACCGCCTACGAATCCACGAAAAAAACCGTCGACGCACTGGCGGATGAACTCCCGGAGGTCGACGATTTTATTAAAGAATTCCTGCCGCCGTACGGCAAAACACTCGATGAGCTCATGCCGGACAGGTAAGCATCATATAAGTCCGACGATAAAGATTGCAATGCAGCAGGTAATGGCCGTCACGAAGAGATTCCGCGAGAACCACGCGGCGATGATCCCGGCCACAAGCGCCGCTGCTCCGGCCCAGATGTTGTCCGTCACATAGAGGATCGCCGGAAACGTCATGACAGCGAGCGTCACATAAGGAACATAGTACAAAAATGATCGGATAAATCTGTTGCGGATCGGCTTCCTGATGAACAGAAATGGAAGAACGCGGATCGCATAGATCGTCAGGGCCATAATGGCCAGAGCGAGATAAATATTATTCATCGCGAACCTCCTCTCCCTTTTCTTCTTCATCAAGCGTCTTGTCATCGACCGGATGTACCGCTGCAGCGATGCCAGCGAGCACAACTGTCAGAATGATGACCCTGAAGCCGGACGAGATATCCTTCAGCCCCGGCACCACAGAAAAAATCCAGCTGCACAGCATCGATACGGCGACGAGCCACGCGATAAAGCTGCTGTCCCTCGCAGGCGGAATAATGATCGCGAGAAACATGCCATACATAGCGACACCGAGAGCATTGGAGATCCACACGGGCAGGATATTCCCGGCCAGAACGCCGATGACCGTTCCCGCGCACCAGCCGGCGACAGAGATTATCGTGATCGCATACGTATAAAAAGGGTTCAGATATCCGTCAACCGAAACTGAAAGGCCAAAAATCTCATCTGTCATGCAGTAGGCGAGGAAAAAACGGTGAACCGGCTTTGTCTTCGGGCTGAGCTTCTGCGTCAGAGAGCAGCTCATCAGGAAATAGCGCAGATTTACGATCAGCGTTGTCGTGATCATCTCGATCACGCCGGCATTGACAGCGATCAGATTGATCGCCGCAAACTGTCCGGCGGAGGCCACCATGGTCAGCGACATCGCAAACGCCTGGACGGCATCCATTCCCGCATTCTTTGCCGCGATCCCGAGCGCAAAGGACACAGCAAAATAGCCGGCACAGATGGGAATCCCATCGCGCAGGCCTCTCAGGAACCACGCCTTTGTGGATATTTTTTTCTTCTCTTCCATGAAAAACTCCAAGAAAGGGCACTGCAGGACGTTTGAGCCTTCAGTGCCCTCTTTCTATCAATATGTGATGACCTCGCAGCCATCCTCAGTGACAAGTACCTGTACCTCCCACTGTGCGGACGGCTGATCGTCCTCCGTGTAGATCGTCCAGCCGTTATCCTTGTCCTGGAAGATCTCGTCTGTTCCCATGTTCACCATCGGTTCGATCGTGAAACACATGCCCGGAACCATGAGCATGCCTGTGCCCTTCGCGGCGACAAAGCTCACCCACGGGTCCTCATGGAATTCGCAGCCGCAGCCGTGGCCGCCGATCTCACGCACGACGGAATAGCCGTTCTCGACAGCATGCTGATGAACAGCATCGCTCATGTCGCCCATCATCGTCCACGGCTTTACCGTTTTGACTCCGATCTCAACACATTCCTTCGTCACATCGACAAGCTTCTTCCACTCCGGATCGACGTCGCCGAGGCAGAACATTCTGGATGAGTCGGAGAAAAATCCATTCTTTATCGTCGACACATCGACGTTGATGATGTCGCCGTCCTCAAGGATCTCGTCTTTCGACGGAATGCCGTGGCAGACGACGTTATTGATCGAAGTGCACACGCTCTTCGGGAAGCCCTCGTAATTGAGAGGTGCCGGGATCGCGCCCATCTTCGTCGTCGTGTCGTAGACGATCTTATCGATATCTTCCGTGCTCATGCCGATTTTTATCTTATCGGCGACCTCATCAAGAACAGCGATATTGACCTTCGCGCTCTCGCGGATCCCCTCGATCTGCTGGGGCGTCTTAATCAGCTTGTGCTTCGGAACCTGGCAGCCCTTTGCCTCAAACTGCTCGAGGCGGTTGTCAAATTCCATATGGCAATATTTATATTTCTTTCCGCTGCCGCACCAGCAGGGGTCATTGCGCCCCGGCTTGCGGTTTGTTAAATGTAACATCTTACTTACACTTCCTTACTTCCAGCAAAAATCAACGCAGCCGGACCTGATCAGTCAGCGGTTGTGATCAGCTCCTGAGAATGCTCCTTATTCATCTTCACGCACATCTCGACCAGCTTTGCGATCGGAACGCCGTGAAGCTGCTGCTTCTGTCCGCGGACGGTGATCGATACGGTTCCGTCTGCTGCCTCCTTATCACCGACAACGACGATGTAAGGATCATGGAAAGTCTTGAAGGTCTTGATTTTTTCATTCATGTTCTTATCCGCATAATCGACCTCGACACGGATGCCGGCATCTTTGAGTGCGGATACAACCTTCTTTGCGTACTCGTTGTGCTCTGTGCGGATCGGAACGACGCCGACCTGATATGGAGAAAGCCAGAACGGGAAAGCCGCCTTGTAGTTCTCGATCAGAATACCGATGAAACGCTCCATGGATCCAAAAATCGCGCGGTGGATCATAACCGGCTGTTTTACCGTTCCGTCTGCCGCCATGTACTTCATATGGAAGTTCAGCGGGAGCTGGAAGTCGAGCTGGATGGTTCCCATCTGCCACTCACGGCCGAGCGCATCCTTCATCTGAAGGTCGATCTTCGGTCCGTAGAACGCGCCGTCGCCCTCGTTGATATCGTAATTGCCCTCGCCATAAACCTCATTGAGGATAGCCTTGAGGTCAGCCTCAGCCTTGTTCCATGTGTTGATATCGCCCATGTAGTCATCAGGTCTCGTGGAAAGCTCAGCCCTGTAGGTCAGGCCAAAGGTTCCGTAGATCTCGGTCGCGATGGACATGATATCCTTGATCTCATCGGCGATCTGATCCTCAGAAACAAGAATGTGCGCATCATCCTGGCGGAACATCTGAACACGGAAGAGACCGTTCAGCTCGCCGGATTTTTCTTTTCTGTGGATGACATCGACCTGGTTGATACGGAACGGAAGGTCACGATAAGAGCGCAGATGCTTCTGATAAACGAGGATCGCATTCGGGCAGTTCATCGGCTTGCATGCGTAATAGTCGCTCTCGTCTTCCTTCTCGCCAGGGATAATAAACATATTGTCTTTATAATGGCCCCAGTGACCGGAAGTCTGCCAGAGCTTTGCATTCGAAAGAACCGGTCCGGAGATCTCCTGATAGCCGTGCTCCTCATGGATTCCGCGCCAGAAATCAAGCAGTGCGTTGAAGAGCTTCCAGCCCCTCGGCAGCCAGTACGGCATTCCGGGCGCCGTCTCATCAAACATAAACAGCTCCTGCTGCGGTCCGAGTTTCTTGTGGTCGCGCTCAGCAGCCTCTCTCATCAGCTTCTTGTAATCCTTAAGCTGCTGCTTGTCCGGGAATGCGGTGACATAGATACGCTGAAGCTGATCCCTGTGCTCATCGCCTCTCCAGTATGCGCCGGAGATCGAACGGATCTCAAATGCGACACTCATGAGTTCCTGTGAATTAGACACGTGAGGTCCTCTGCACAGGTCTACATAGTCATCGCCTGTATAGTAAACCGTGATTTTTTCGTCCTCGGGAAGGTCGTTGATAAGCTCAGTCTTGAACTTCTGATCCTTAAAGATCTCGAGCGCCTCTTCCTTTGAGACTTCCTTGCAGGTCCAATCCTCACGACGTTTGATGATCTCGTGCATCTTGTCTTCAATGGGTTTGTAATCATCAGTGTTCAGAGTGCGCGGCAGAACGAAATCGTAATAAAGACCGTTTTCGATCTGCGGTCCGATCGCATACTGTACATTCTCTTTACCGAAGAGTTCAATGACAGCCTTTGCGAGGATGTGAGCCAGCGAGTGACGGTAAACCTTCAGAAATTCTTCTTTTTCCATAATGCTTTCTCTCCTTTGCTGAGGACGCCACCAGCGTCCTGCCAACATTATTTTATATTCGAATCGCCGGAAGGCAATCCATCGCTTATTGTAGACTTGCGGTGCCGTATTTGCAAGGCTTGGCCGGCTGTATTCTCCCAAATATACTTGTGGTTCAGCCTTTGCCAGATTTCTATATTTCAAGAATACAGGGCCCGTCCATCCGCAATTTTGAGGATTGCGCATAGGTTTTCAGACGCGACATCCGCAAGCGTCGGTGCTTGGCGAGCCCGAGCGAAAGCGAAGGGCGAGCCTTATGCACCGCTACGCTGAGGACAAGCGAGAGCGCGTCGCGTATGAAAGCCTTGCGCATCCGAATTGCGGACGGAAGGGCCCTGTATTATAAGGATCATCAGCTGCGGCGCTGCCTGCGGATGTACGCAACGCACTCCTCAGCGGTGCCCTCGAGGAATCCATCCTTTTTCAGCGTGATAACCACATCGTTTTTTGAGAGCATGACAACCAGATCCTTTGACTCAGCGATCTGGCGGATGTCTTTGAAGGCCACATGGTCGGCGCCGCGCGTCGTGAAGGCCGCAATGTCATCTCCGATTTCTACGCGGACCGTCGGCGTCTCATCCTTGTAGATCTCTTTTTCGTGCTCCGCCTCAATCTTGAAGACCTTTTTCTTTCTGTAACTGATAAAAATCAGCTCCAGCACAGGAAATGCCTCGTAGAACAGAAAAAGAGGCTGCCCCGTGATCAGGACCGCAGCGAATACGACGACGGCCATGACGGCAAGCAGGATGTAAAAAAGTCTGAATTTCATGCGCCACCAGATTTTTGTGACCTCTTCAGAAAGTGAAGGCGTATGTACATAGACATTGACAAATTTTTTCATCGGATTTTCCTCATGATGATCTGCGTATTACTGAAACAATAAGTTAATATCGGGATCAGGAAACGGTGTAAGCCCAGGCGGCGCGCATGGAAGCGGCGATCTCGTCGTAAGTAAAGGTTCGCGAGCTGTTTGCGCGGTTGTTCGGGTCATGTACTTCGATATTGCCGTTTTCATCGACGCCCGTCAGTACCATGATGTGGCCGAAGTTTGTAAAGTATCCCGGTCCCTGACTGCAGATGATCGGATCTCCCTTCTCCAGTGCCGCGTCTATGCTCGCCTCATCAAGCGATACGTCGTATTCTGTGAGTCCCCATTCACTGCAGCCTGTCGTAAACAGCGCCCAGCTTGTTCCCTCATCGCCGACGTAATATCCGTTTTCCTCCGCGTACAGTGCTACATTCTGCGGCGTCGCATTTTCATTGCCAGTGAGTCCCACGATCACCATCGAGAGACTCGTGGGACCGCATCCCGCAAGTCCTATGTTCGATGTGCCATATGTGAGATAGCCCCACCGGTCGTCCCATTGATATAAATATGGGATTCCGCCCTGTAATTCTTCGTCCGTGAGGCTTCTGTCATCCACTTCTGGCGTAATATCGTTGGCATAGCAGTACAAAAAATGGATAAGGTCCTCATTTCCCTGAGAGAACTCTACCTTGCCATCCGTAAAGAGATCCTCGTGCTGGAGCTCCCAGGCATATTCTTCTTCCGTGGTAAGCCCTGTATCTTCATTCGTCGTGTCAGCAGCAGCGGTCTCCCCGTCCGCAAGGTAACTGTCATGCTCTGCAGAGGCAGTGGATTCATCCGAAGATGATGCAGCCTGAACTGTCTCAGATGACGCATTCTGTGACGCATCTCCTGATGCAGAGTCCGCTGCTGACTCTCCTCCGTCTGACACAGTATTGACGGAAGCGGCAGCGTCTGTCGTTACTGTCGACGAATTCCAGCCCCATGCCACAAACAGTCCCGCTGCAACTGCCGCCACAAGAAGGACCACAATTACAACTACCGTTGCCGATCCTTCTCTGAAGTGTTTATTGTGATTTGTCGCCATTATTATGTCCTGTTCTTTATGTATTTTTTCAGTGGATCAGCTTTCTCACCTCGTCGGGTGAAAAAACTTTTCCTGTATCCGTCCTGCCTGTCTCGATCTGATAAAGTGCGTTCGCCGCAAGACGCTCCGCCGCCTGTTCCAGATCGCGGCACCCGGTCGTGCCCTCGCAGCCCTCGATCACGACATCAGCCGCATCAGATGGAACTATACACTCCTCAGGCTTCATGCCCATGCGCTTCAGCACCTTCGGAAGCGCATAACGCAGAAAGATCACTTTCTTTTCCTCCGGCGTATAGTCCGGGATCTCAATGACCGCAAAACGCGAAAGAAGCGGAGCGCTGATTTTTTCCTTGTCGTTGGCCGTCGCGATGGGGTAAACACCGCCGGTCGGAATCATGCATTCAATATAATTATCCGTGTAGCCGAGGTTGTCAAGAAGTGTCAGGAGCGCATCCGCAGGACTTCCCGCTCCTTTTCCTTCATCAGCCTTGTCAAGCTCATTGATAATAAAAACAACATTGGACGTATTTGCCCTCGAAAAAGCCTCCATGATAAGTCCCGGCTTCGCATTCGCGTAGACGCGCGGGCTTCCTGTCAGTTCCTCTGGATCATTGATCGCGCTCATGTCGAAGGACGCCCAAGGCAGCTTCAGGATCCTCGCAACCGCGTAAGCGAGCTGGGACTTGCCGACGCCGGCAGGACCGACGAGAAGAAGTCCGTAGGCCGGAAGCGTGTGCGTCCGGTTGATCTGGATGATCGTCTCAATGATCCGCTGTTTCACATCCTCCATCCCGTAGAGCTCCTCATCGAGGATTTTTTTCGCCTCGACGGGATCGATCGACTCAAAATATGAATTTTTCCACTCGATATTCAGCATCATCGATAGGGAGCGCTGTGCGTGACGCTTTTCATCGGCGCTGATAGCGCCGGACTTGATAAGCGACAGGTTACGACGCGCCCACCTGCGCACATTCGGCGGAAGCGTAGCGCCGGCGCAGTCAAGGAAATCCGTCATGCCGTCGATATCCGTCAGGCGGACCTGCATCTGGTCATAGTCGCTGTCATCGGCGGTGTTGTCCTCATTGTCCCAGACCGCATCCTCAGACTTCAGCAGCCGGTCGATCGTAAACTGCAGAAAAGCATCTGCCCCCGAAGGAGCTGTTCCGGAGTAATTGACCGCGCGGATCCGGTAGACAGCGTATCCCTCTTCCATTTCTTTCCCGGAGAGGCGCACGACCGTCTGATTTTCTCCGAGCCAGCGGATAAGCTGAACAAAACGGCTGTCAAGCCTGACAATATCTGCCTGTTCTGGCGCTTCCCCGTCCGTCCGGGAAAAACCAGTGCGGCGGGCGGGATCCATAAATATCCCGCAGATGTGATGAGAAAAGCCAGCGTCCGCGTTCCCTTTGTCCGGCGCTTCGTCATTGTCCCCATGATCGTCCGCTTTTCTCAGAATAAGGATCGGCTTTTCCGGAGACGCCTCACCGGGTGTTCCGTCAAACAAGGTCCAGGTGCAGACCGGTCCCTCTTCCCGAGCCTTCTGTTTCTGAAGTTCCTTCAAATCAAAAACCATATCACCGCGAGCACGAATTTCCATAAATTCCTCCCGAATTCCATTTCTTTACCGCTCAACTGTAGTAAATTCAAATTTTCTCACATCAAAAAGCCCCTCGTCCGTCAATTTCAGCTCCGGAATGACGGCGAGCGACATAAAACACAGTGTCATCACCGGCTCAACATCCCCGTTCACGCCGAGTTCTTCATGTGCGGTCCGGTGGATCCTGCGGAGGCGCCTGTCCACCCACTCACCTGACTGATCAGTCATAAGGCCGGCGACCGGCATCGGCATCCGTTCAATGACCTGTCCGTTCCCGACCAGAACAATGCCGCCCTCCTGCTCTTTCAGGGCAAAAACCGCTGCCGCCATTTCATCGTCCGAAACGCCGACAGTAATAATATTGTGCGAATCATGTGCGATCGACATCGCGATCGCGCCCTTCCTGATCCCGTATCCTTTTATGAGAGCCGTCGCAACGTTCCCGGTGTCATGGTGCCGCTCGATAACCGCGATTTTCGCGATGTCCTGCTGAGGGTCCCAGACAAAATTTCCCTCTTCGTCGATTTTTACCTCAGCAAATTCTTCCTTCGTAAGAACTCCGCCCGGACATATCGTCATGGTGCGGACATGACCATTTTTCAGGTGCATTTTCAGCTTTTCTTCGGAAAAATCGCCGATATGAATGCTTCCCCGCACCGGCGAGATATCCGTCCGACGGGTCTCCGGAAGGTACCTGCCGTCCTCGGCGACGAGCTCGCCGCCGATCCAGACCCGGTGGACCTGGAAATCCTTCAGATTATTGACAAGTGTGATATCTGCGCGTCTCCCCGGCGCGATCGCGCCGCGGTCAGAAAGGCCAAAGCACTGCGCCGCGTTAATGGTTCCCATGCGTACAGCCGTCACGGAATCGATCCCGCCGGCAGTGAGCATTCGCAGATGGCTGTCGATATGTCCCTCCGAAAGTATCGTCGCCGGCTGGCGGTCATCCGAACAGAGTACGAAACGGCTGCTGTTCTCTGGCGTCACGGCTTTCATGAGTTCTTTCAGGTCATGGCATGCAGAGCCCTCGCGGATCATAACATACATTCCCCGGCTGATGCGCTCCCTGGCGTCGTCAGCCGTCGCACACTCGTGATCGGCGAAAATCCCTGCTGAGGCATAGGCGTCCAGCTCCTTTCCCGCAAGGCCGGGCGCATGCCCGTCGATGAGTTTTCCCTCTCTCTTTGCAAGAATGATCTTGTCCAGCGCGCCATCCGCTCCCGAACAGACGCCCGTGTAGTCCATAAACTCGCCGAGCCCCTGGATCTCTGGATAGCGGATCGGCACCACCATATCCTTTGCATCGAGTCTTGAGCCGGAATGCTCATATGGAGTTGCCGGCACACATGACGGAAGCATAAAGCGGATGTCCAGCTTCGTCTGCTTCGAGGCCCTGTTCATATAGTCAAGTCCCCGTAAACCACATACATTTACGATCTCATGCGGATCTGCAAAGATCATCGACGTCCCGTGAGGCACGAGCAGCCTCCCGATCTCCTCCGGAGTCACATACGACGACTCAATATGGATGTGGCTGTCAATAAGACCCGGGATCGCCGTATAACCAGACGCGTCAACCTCTTCCCTTCCGGCGCGGGGCGGATCACCGCCATTTTCACCGGCTGAAGACGGATCGCAGACCGCCGCGATCCACTTCCCGGAGATCACAATATCTTTTTTCCGAACCGTACCGGAGAACACATCCACAACATCAGCGCCCCGGATGATCAGGTCTGCAGGGACACGCCCCGCAGCCACATCGATCAGTTTCTTCAGTTCAGCCTTCTCCATAAGCAATCTCCATCTGAAAATATCCGCTTTTTCATGTCTGCGCAAATTATACTACAGTGTAACCCAAATCTTCCCCGATTTCCATATGCGAGTGTTGCCGTCCGGATTTTCCGATGTCATAAGACTTCCGCTTTTTCGTGGACACAGGGGCCTTCCATCCCATTCATTGTTCAGAGAATGCGCAAAGCTTTCATCCACGACATCCGCAGGCGTCGGTGCTGGGCGAGCTCAAACGGAAGCGCGGAGCGAGCCTTATGCACCGCTACGCCGAGGACAAGCGAGAGCGCGTCGCGGATGAAAGCCTTGCGCACCTTTATTTTGGACAGACACTACGTCCAGACACAGTGCGAGGCCGCACCGGAAAATCCGGCGCGGCCCCGCGCTCACACAAACCATACCTGCAAGAGGTATTACTATATTGTTGTATATATCAGGGAGGATATAACACAACCATTTTTATTTCTGGCACGAACGGAATTACTCAACGTCTGCCAGTGCCGCCGCGTCTTCTTCACCCGTGCGGATCTTGACGACCTTCGATACATTGTATACGAAGATCTTGCCATCTCCGATATGTCCGGTGTAAAGCGTCTTCTTGGCGGCCTCGATCACGG
The DNA here is from genome assembly GCA_036453165.1 of Eubacteriales bacterium. Classification (GTDB taxonomy): domain Bacteria; phylum Bacillota; class Clostridia; order Lachnospirales; family Lachnospiraceae; genus Bilifractor. The sequence continues at coordinate 99,087 of JAZHVR010000002.1, forward strand.
TGTCAACCGGGATCTTAGCGATAATGACCTCAACCTTAACCTTAGGGAGAAGTGTTGAATCAACAACCGCACCACGATATCTCTCGGAAGAACCTCTCTGGATACCAGAGCCCATAACCTGTGACATCGTCATGCCAGTCACGCCGACCTCGTTCAGTGCCTTCTTCAGGGCATCGAAGCTCGACAGACGGCAGATGATCGTCACCTTGTGAATGCCTGTATCCAGTTCAGGCGCAAGTGACGCTTCTTTCTTGACCTTCACGGCTGCATTCACCTGTGCCGGAGTAGCATTTGCATAAGAATTCTCGCCGAGATCTGTATTTTCATTGACGTCAACACCCATATCCGTTACATCGGTGATGGCAAATCCTGAATATGCGGATGCCAGGCCGTGCTCATGGATATCAAGTCCGTCGATCTCAACCTGTGCAGGAACACGGAGACCGATCGTCTTGTCGATGATCTTGAATGCGATATACATGATAACAAGTACGTAAGCATCAATGGCGATAATACCGAGCAGCTGGATTCCGAGCTGATGAAGTCCGCCGCCATAGAAGAGGCCTACGCCTACACCGTCGTCGCCAGTGCTGAAAAGACCGACGGCGATCGTTCCCCAGATGCCGTTGACCATGTGGACAGATACGGCGCCGACAGGGTCATCGATTTTTGCAACGTTATCAAAGAACTCAACGGAGAGAACGCAGAGGAAACCTGCGACCAGTCCGATGAAGAAAGCTCCGACCGGAGATACACAGTCAGCGCCGGCGGTGATGGCTACAAGGCCTGCCAGTGCAGCGTTCAAAGTCATCGATACATCCGGTTTGCCATAGCGGACCCAGGTAAAAATCATCGCTGTGACGGTAGCGACAGCGGCTGCAAGGTTGGTTGTCATGAATGCCAGGGAAGCTTCATAAGCTGCCGCGTCAGAATCCATGGCCACGGTTGAACCGCCGTTGAAACCGAACCAGCAGAACCAGAGGATGAATACGCCGAGCGCAACAGATGTCATGTTGTGGCCCGGGATTGCCTTTGCCTTGCCGTTCTTGTCATACTTTCCGATACGCGGTCCAAGCATCGCCGCGCCGAGGCAGGCGATCACGCCGCCGACGTTGTGGACGCAGGCGCTTCCGGCAAAATCGTGGAAGCCGAGCTGAGAAAGCCAGCCGCCGCCCCATGCCCAGTGTCCTGAGATGGGATATACGAAAAGCGAGATTACAGCTGAATATACGCAATAAGCTTTAAAGTTTGTACGCTCTGCCATGGATCCGGAGACGATCGTTGCTGCGGTCGCGCAGAAGACAGTCTCAAAAATCACGTAGCACCAGAGCGGCATGTTCTGTGGAACGACACTGTTCTCGGCCGTGTAGGTACCCTGGATCAGAAAATCTGGCGTTCCGATAATGCCGCCAAGTCCACCGTGGAACATCAGTGAAAATCCGATCAGCCAGAAACAAGGTGTACCGATACAGAAATCCATCATATTCTTCATCAGGATGTTTCCTGTATTCTTTGCTCTCGTAAGACCCGACTCACACAGTGCAAAACCTGCCTGCATGAAATAAACAAGGGCTGTACAGATCAGGACCCAGATTACAGTACTCGCATCAAATTTCATTCTCCTCACTCTCCTCTCTTGCTCTTCCCTCCGAGAATCTGTGATGCCACCTTCCAGAAAAAAGTCTCACGCCTCACAGTTTCCCTTAGAAACGTCAAAAGGCGCCGGGGTTAATTCCCTCGGCGCCTTTGCCTATCCTATGACCTTTATTTTATGGCACTTTTACCAAATTTAAATAATTACTTTTAAGCATATTTACTGGCGAAGATTCGTATAGCCCATCAAATACTTGTCGACCTCAGCTGCACAGCCACGCCCCTCCGCGATCGCCCAGACGACGAGCGACTGGCCGCGGTGCATATCGCCGGCAGTAAAAATCCTGTCTACGCTCGTGGCATAGGAGTCCTCTTTCGTTGCGACTGTGTGGCGCCCAGTGAGAGCTGTGCCGAAGGCTTCCGGCACATACGACTGACATCCGGTGAAGCCTGCGGCGATGATAAGCAGGTCGCAGGGAATCGTCTTCTCGCTTCCCTCAACCTCTACCATCTGGCGGTTCTCGAATTTCACCTTCACCGTCTCAATCTTTTTCAGTGCGCCGCGCCTGTCTCGGATCAGCTTTTTTACCGTTGTCTCATAAACTCTCGGATCATGTCCGAAGACTGCGATCGCCTCTTCATGGCCGTAATCCGTCTTTTTCACCTTCGGCCACTCCGGCCACGGGTTGGACTCGAGTCTTTCGACCGGAGGCTCGGGCATCATCTCAAGAGCCGTGATGGATTTGCAGCCCTCGCGCATACAGGTTCCGATACAGTCATTTCCGGTGTCTCCGCCGCCGACGACGACAACATTTTTCCCGGCGGCCGTAACAAAGTCCTTGTTGTTCTTTCTGCGCCCGTCGAACAGCTCTGCTGAAGTGAAGTGCTTTGTCTTCAGAACCGCCTGCGTCGTCTGCTTCAGAAAATCTACGGCGAACATGACGCCCTTGTCGGTCTCCGGGTCAGCCGCCGGAAGCTTTCTCGCCTCCTTGGCTCCGCAGCACAGAACGACCGCGTCATACTGTTCCTTCAGCTCGTCGGCAGAAATATCAACGCCGACATTGACACCTGTGACAAACTTCACGCCCTCCTGCTCCATCAGCTTCTGGCGTCTCTCGACGACCCTCTTATCCAGTTTCATGTTCGGAATGCCGTACATGAGAAGGCCTCCGATCCGGTCGTCCCTCTCGTAGACAGTCACAGAATGCCCCCGGTGGTTCAGAACATCCGCCACCGCGAGACCGGACGGTCCGCTTCCGACGACGGCGACCTTTTTACCGCTTCTCACCTCAGGGATGATCGGATGAATGTATCCCTTCTCGAACGCCGTCTCGATCAGAAACAGCTCATTTTCATGCACCGTGACAGGGTCACCGTGCTCTCCGTTCATGCACGCCTTTTCGCAGAGTGCCGGGCATACCCTGCCCGTAAATTCAGGAAAATCACTCGTCCGGTACAGCCTCGAAAAAGCATGCTCCATATGGCCGCGGTAGATCTGATCATTCCACTCCGGGATCAGATTGTGCAGCGGACACCCGGTGACCATTCCCGAAAGCTTCATCGCCGACTGGCAGAACGGAACCCCGCAGTTCATGCAGCGGGCCGCCTGCTCTCTCCGATCCTCCTCCACGAGGGGTGTGCGGAACTCACAGAAATTCTTGATCCGCTCCAGCGGCTCCGTCACCGTGTTATCCTTCCTTGTATACTCTAAAAAACCTGTAGGTTTACCCATTTTCATATCCCCTGTCAAATCATTTACGCCGTCACATCTTCAAAGGCTTCCAACATCGCGTTCTCATGCGAAATACCCTGTTTCTCATATTTTCCAATGGCATCAAGCATCCTCGCATAGTCGTTAGGCACGATCTTCTTGAAGTCTTTGACACTGGAGTCAAAATCAGCGAGTATCTCCGCTGCCAGTTCGGAGCCTGTCTCCTTTTCGTAATCCTCAAGGATCTCCCTGAGCTCAGCGATATCATATTTGTCCCGCAGCTCCTGCAGAGATACCATATCCTGGTTCGTGCGGCGATAGAGCGTGTGATCGCGGTCGAGCACATAGGCGATTCCGCCGGACATGCCGGCGGCAAAATTCTTGCCCGTATAGCCGAGGATCACGGCGCGGCCTCCGGTCATATACTCAAGTCCGTGGTCACCGCAGCCCTCTGCGACGGCAATTGCGCCGGAATTCCTGATGCAGAAGCGCTCTCCGGCGATACCGCAGATATATGCCTTGCCCTGCGTCGCTCCGTAGAGTGCGACGTTGCCGACAATAATATTTTCATCGGCGCGGTATTTTGCGGTCTTCGGAGGAACGACAATGATTTTTCCACCGGAAAGTCCTTTGCCGACGCCATCGTTCGCGTCTCCTTCAAGCCGCAGAGTCAGTCCCTTAGGGATAAAAGCGCCAAAGGACTGTCCGCCGCCTCCATGGGCATGGACGATAAAGGTATCATCCGGAAGCGATTCGCCCCAGCGCCGTGTAATGTCCGATCCGAGGATCGTTCCAAAAGCGCGGTCGGTACTCGATACCTTCAGGCTGACTGTCTTGGAGCCGCCTTCCGGAAGTACAGCGTCTTCCTTCAGCATATCTCCGAAAGCAGGCAGAAGCTTCGCCTCATCCGGCGTCTTCTCCAGATGAAAATCGTAAACCTTCTTCGCGTCAAAATGAGAATGCTTTGCATGGGCATACTTCGGGTCCAGAATTCTGGAAAGATCTACGAGCTTTGCCCTGTCAGTCACGGCATTTTCACGTATTTTCAGGCAGTCCGTCCTGCCGACCATCTCATCAACCGTGCGGAAGCCGAGTGAAGCCATGATCTCACGAAGCTGCTGTGCGATGAACTTCATAAAGTTCATGACGTACTCCGGCTTGCCGTGGAAGCGTTTCCTCAGCGTTTCATTCTGCGTGGCAATGCCCTCCGGGCAGGTGTCCTTTGAGCAGACACGCATCATCATACAGCCCATGCAAACAAGCGGAGCTGTAGCAAAACCAAATTCCTCTGCGCCGAGCAGTGCAGCGATGGCTACGTCACGGCCGCTCATCAGCTTGCCGTCTGTCTCAATCCTCACGCGCTCGCGAAGTCCGTTCTCGATAAGGCTCTGATGCGCCTCAGAGATCCCGAGCTCCCATGGAAGTCCGGCATTGTGGATCGAGCTTCCCGGCGCGGCGCCTGTGCCTCCGTCATACCCGGAGATCAGGATAACCTGTGCTCCGGCCTTTGCGACGCCGCAGGCGATCGTTCCGACGCCCGTCTCAGAGACGAGCTTAACGGAGATCCTTGCGTAACGGTTTGAATTTTTCAGGTCGTAGATCAGCTGGGCCAGATCCTCGATCGAGTAAATATCATGGTGCGGCGGCGGCGAGATAAGAGAGACTCCCGGCGTTGAATAACGGATCTTTGCTACCCATGGATAGACCTTCTTTCCGGGCAGATTGCCGCCCTCGCCCGGCTTGGCGCCCTGAGCCATCTTGATCTGGATCTCATTCGCACTGTTGAGGTAAGCGCTCGTCACACCGAAGCGTCCGGACGCCACCTGCTTGATCGCAGAATTGCGTATCGTGCCATAGCGGTCAGGATCCTCTCCGCCCTCACCGGTGTTGGAACGGCCTCCGATCGTATTCATAGCGACAGCCATTGTCTCATGCGCCTCCCTGGAGATCGAGCCATAGCTCATGGCTCCGGTCTTGAAGCGCTTTACGATTTCAGATACCGGCTCGACCTCATCGATCGGCACCGGCGTTCTGTCCGTGGCGAATCCCATGAGACTGCGGAGTGTGTGTGGTCTCGCCGGATCATCGACGAGATCTGTGTACTCGCGGAATTTCTCATAGCTTCCGGTCTGTACAGCCCTCTGAAGCGCGATGATCGTCTCCGGGTTGTACATATGGTCTTCTTTGTCGCGCCCGGACCTTAAGTAATGGAAGCCTGGACTATCGAGCGAAGTATCCACGCCAAGTCCCATCGGATCAAAAGCGTGGTCATGACGATACGTCACGCCCTCCGCGATCTCCTTGATGCCGATGCCGCCGACGCGGTTCACCGTTCCAGGAAAATACTTGTCTACTACTTCGTCCGAAAGTCCGATCGCCTCAAAAATCCTCGCCGACTGATACGACTGCAGGGTAGAGATGCCCATTTTTGCAGCGATTTTTACAACGCCTCCGAGGAGGGCCTTGTTGTAGTCGATGATCGCAGTGTGATAATCCTTGTCCAGGATACCAGTGTCGATCAGCTCGGCGATGCACTCGTCCGCGAGATACGGGTTGACCGCCCGGGCACCGAAGCCGAGCAGGCAGGCGATCTGATGGACATCGCGTGGCTCGCCTGACTCAAGGATCAGGGAGACCGCCGTTCTCTTCTTTGTAATGATCAGGTGCTGCTCTACAGATGACACTGCGAGCAGCGACGGGATCGGAAGATGGTTCTCATCGACGCCGCGGTCGGAGAGAATGATAATGTTGCTCCCGTTGGAGACAGCGCGGTCAACAGACACATTCAGCTGCTCGAGCGCGCGCTCGAGCGATGTATTCTTGTAATACAGCATCGACACGGTCGTCGTCTTGAATCCCGGCCGGTCAAATGCGCGGATCTTCATCATATCGACGCTTGTGAGGATCGGGTTATTCACCTCAAGCATCGTGCAGTTGTCCGGCTGTTCCTGAAGCAGGTTTCCATCAGAACCGATATAGACGGTTGTGTCGGTAATGATCCGTTCACGCAGCGAGTCAAACGGAGGGTTTGTCACCTGTGCGAACAGCTGCTTGAAATAATTGAATAATAGCTGATGATGTCTGGAAAGCACGGCCAGGGGCACATCATGTCCCATCGACATCGTGGGCTCAATGCCGTTTTCCGCCATCGGGAGGATGATGTCCTTCACATCCTCATACGTATAACCGAAAACCTTGTACAGACGGTCGCGCTCAGCCTGCGTGTGCGACGGCACCTTGTGGTTCGGCACCTTGAGGTCGCTGAGATGGACCAGATGCATGTTCAGCCACTCGCCGTACGGCTGTCTCGTCGCGTAATATTTCTTGCACTCATCGTCCGAGATGATCCGCTTCTGCTTTGTGTCCACAAGCAGGATCTTGCCGGGCTCGAGGCGTGATTTTTTCACGATATGCTCCGGAGCGATATCCAGAACACCGACTTCGGAGGAGAGGATAAGGCGGTTATCGTCGGTCACATAGTAGCGCGAAGGACGCAGGCCGTTCCTGTCGAGCGTCGCGCCTACAACCTCGCCATCAGTGAAAAGGATCGCGGCCGGGCCGTCCCACGGCTCCATCATCGTCGCATAATAATGGTAAAAATCCTTCTTTTCCTCGCTCATGAACTGGTTGTGCTTCCACGGCTCCGGGATGATCGTCATCATCGCGAGTGGCAGATCCATGCCGTTCATATAGAGGAATTCCAGCGTGTTATCGAGCATCGCAGAGTCTGAGCTCTTTGACTGGATAACCGGGAAGATCTTGTCAATATCGTCCTGCAGAACCGGCGAGGTCATAGTCTCCTCACGGGCAAGCATACGGTCGATGTTGCCGCGGATCGTGTTAATCTCGCCGTTGTGCGCGATCATCCTGTACGGATGCGCGCGATCCCACGAGGGCGTAGTATTCGTTGAAAAACGGGAATGTACGATGGCGATTGCCGTCTCGTAATCCCTGCTCTGAAGATCATCATAGAAGCGGCGCAGCTGCTTCACGAGCAGAAGTCCCTTATAGACGATCGTTCTGGAAGAGCATGAGCAGATGTAGGTGTCATCCGAGCTCTGCTCAAATTCGCGGCGCAGCACATAAAGTCTTCTCTCAAAAGCGATTCCCTTTGCCACGTCCTTCGGCTTTTTCAGGAAGCACTGTTCAATATATGGCATGGATTCCAGGGCGATTCCCGACAGAATTTCCTCGTGGACAGGAACCTTCCTCCAGCCCAGGACAGGAATTCCTTCCTTTTCCGCGATGACCTGGAACATGCGCTTTGCGAACATCCGCTTCATATTGTCGCGCGGGAAAAAGAACATGCCTATGCCATAGCTGCCCGCGCCCCCGACGTCGATTCCCTCTTTCGCCGCCGCCTTCTTAAAAAATCCATGGCTGATCTGCATCAGGATGCCGACGCCGTCACCGACTTTTCCGGTCGCGTCCTTGCCGGCTCTGTGCTCCAGCTTTTCTACGATATGAAGGGCGTCATCCATGACAGAAAAATCCTGATGTCCGTCGATATTGACGACAACGCCGATACCACAGGAGTCGTGAGATTCCTGCAGCGCCTTATATCGCTTCTTCTGTTCTTCATAGTCGTGTAGATTTCTGTTGTTCATGTAATCTCTCCATGTATGTACGGTTTGTGGTGTGTGCATTATTGCCTTGTTGCCGGCCAGATGCAGGTAGCTTCCGGCCTGAACACATGCGCGCAAGGCTTTCATACGCGACGCGCTCTCGCTTGTCCTCAGCGTAGCGGTGCATAATGCTCGCCCTTCGCTATTGCTTGGGCTCGCAAAGCACCGACGCTTGCGGATGTCGCGTCTGAAAGCCTCCGCGCACTGTTCAACACAAGTTCATGCTGGAAGTTCTCTGCGTTTGTCAGCCCTGCCGACAGGAATAGATTTATGTCCTATGAAGAGCCGCTGACTGCAGAACTATCGCGGAAAAGCGAGGCTGCGGCAGCCTTATGCCGTACCGGCCGTTTTCCCGCAGAAGTGTCTGAATAAGCGGCTCTTCATGTGGACATCAGTTTCCATACAGGCCGGAGACGTCGTGCCAGCGGCTTCGGCGGGTATGGTTATGGGTTTGTCTTATCTATGTGAAATTGATCTCACGATTTTTCAGCGAAGGGAGAACAGAAGCTCTCCGTACGTCGGATAGTCGAGGTATTCGTCCGGAATAAATGTCTCTGCACAATCGACTGTCTTGCGGAGTGCCGCCATATCCTCGAGGATGACCTCGTGATAATACTTCGCTCTCTCAAGAATATCTGTCTTGTTCTCTGCGGCCTTCGTATCCTTCTCAAGCTTATCAAGCTGCTCGAGAATCTTTCCGCCGGCCTTGTCGAGCTTGCGGATGATCTTATCCTCAAGTGAACTGTCGAGATCCGGGATCATTTTCTTCTTCTGATACATCTCGCCTGAAAGCGTATCGACGTACTTGACCATGCCTGAGATGAAATCCTTGCGGACCATTTCCTGCATCGTCAGCGACTCGATGTGGATCGTCTTCGCGTAGTTCTCGAGGAAGATCTCGTATCTGGAATCAAGTTCGCTCTTGGTGAAGACGCCGTGCTTCGTGAAGAGACCGATGCTCTTATCGCTGATCAGCTTAGGCATTGCATCCGGAAGGGACTTGAGATTGTAAAGTCCTCTCTTCTCCGCCTCAGCAATCCACTCGTCTGTATATCCGTTGCCGTTGAAGATGACCTTCTTGTGTGCGTCAAGATATTTCTTGAGGACTGCGATGATCTTGCTGTATGCTTCATCTCCAGTGCCGACGCCCTCAAGGTCTGCACCGATCTTGTCGAGCTCCTCGGCAACTGCCGTGTTCAGAACAATGTTAGGGTCTGCGACAGACAGAGAAGAGCCAGGCATACGGAACTCAAACTTGTTGCCGGTGAAAGCAAACGGTGAAGTCCTGTTGCGGTCTGTCGTATCGCGGACGATGTGCGGCAGAACGGATGCTCCCATCTCCATCTTTGTCTTGGAGATCTTCTGCAGCTCACTCACGTCGCCGTCGTCGATCGCCTTGAGGACAGCCTCAAGCTCATCGCCTACAAAAATCGAGATAACGGCCGGCGGTGCCTCGTTGGCGCCCAGTCTGTGATCGTTTCCTGCCGTAGCGACGGAAACGCGGAGCAGATCCGCATACTCGTCAACCGCAGAGATAACTGCGATCAGGAAAACAAGGAAGGTCGTGTTGTTGATCGGATCCTTGCCCGGATCAAGCAGGTTTTTGCCTGTGTCAGTTACAATCGACCAGTTGTTGTGCTTGCCGGAACCATTGATTCCCTCAAAAGGCTTCTCATGAAGCAGGCACGCATAATTATGTTTATCAGCGACCTTCTTCATCATCTCCATCATCAGCTGGTTGTGATCGACAGCGATGTTCGCCGTCTCAAAAATCGGCGCCATCTCATGCTGTGAAGGAGCGACCTCATTGTGTTTTGTCTTTGCAGGAACACCGAGCTTCCAGAGCTCCTTGTCGAGATCATGCATGTACTCGGACACCTTCGGTTTGAGTACGCCGAAGTAGTGATCCTCCATCTCCTGTCCTTTCGGAGCCGGAGCGCCGATCAGTGTGCGTCCGCACATTACAAGATCTTTTCTCTTCATGTAGAGATCCTTGTCGATCAGGAAATATTCCTGCTCGGCTCCGATCGTCGTATCGACATGCTTTACGTCTGTCTCACCGAGGGTGTGAAGAACCTTTACAGCCGACTCTGAAAGTGTCTGCATAGAACGGAGAAGAGGCGTCTTCTTGTCCAGCGCCTCGCCGCCCCAGGATGCAAATGCAGTCGGAATGTAGAGCGTTCCGTCCTTAATGAACGCTGGTGATGACGGATCCCAGGCTGTATAGCCTCTCGCCTCGAAGGTGGCTCTTAAGCCGCCTGACGGGAAACTGGATGCATCCGGCTCGCCCTTGACGAGTTCCTTGCCGGAGAAATCCATGATCGCTCCGCCGTCATCGGTCGGGCTGATGAAGCTGTCGTGCTTCTCTGCGGTGAGACCTGTCATCGGCTGGAACCAGTGGGTGTAGTGGGTCGCGCCCTTCTCGATCGCCCAGTTCTTCATGACAGCCGCGACAGAATTTGCCACGTCCAGCTTCAGGTGTGAACCATTCTTTGCGGTCTCGCGGACGGCTTTATATACGTCCTTCGGGAGTCTTTCCCTCATCACCTTGTCATTAAAAACAAGGCTGCCGTAGATCTCCGGAATATCAATTACCTTTTCCTCTTCCATACCTGCCTCCTTCATAGTTTTAACAGGATAAAAAAGGCGCCACCGGATACACTACAGGTATCCGATGACGCCTTCGTCATTTACTGTTCTTGAGTTGATTATAATTTCGTAAGTTTGGGTTGTATATACTTATTTACAAGTATAAATGCCGTCAGCCGTGTTTCCGGTTATACAGGTACATCCCGACACCTGCGCCGCAGATGAGCACGATGCCGATAAGGCTGTACACGTCTGGAAATTCATTAAAGAATATCAGGCCGAAAATCCCGGCGAAAATAACCTGTGTATAATCGTAGACAGAGATTTCCTTCGCCGGAGCGTAAAAATAAGCCTTTGTCACGAAAATCTGCCCCATCATGGCGCCGAGGCCGGTGAGGATCAGGCACCCGAGCTCGCGCGCGTTCGGGAGGACGAAGTTGGCCATGGTCACCGGAATGCAGACGAGCAGAGAAAACAGAGAAAAATAAAAAACAATCAGCGTTCCGTTTTCTCCGTTCATTCCCAGCTTCCGCACCCAGGTATACGCGAACCCGGCAGCCGCTCCGCCGCATGCGCCGATAACAGATGGAAAGAAATCTGACCCGGAGAAAGCCCCTGGCTTTACAATAAAAAGCATTCCGATAAATGCAATGATGACGCCAACGATCTGCGCCTTTGTGGGTTTTTCGTGCAGAAGGAATATCGAGAAGATGATCGCAAAGAACGGCGAAAGCTTGTTGAGCATGTTAGCGTTTGCGATAAGAAGAACTCCACATGCGTAGAAGTTACAGAAGATTCCGATGGTTCCAAAAATCGACCTGTAAAGGATTCCCCTGGCATTTCCCGGTTTGGGACGAAAGCTCTCGTGATGCGATCTGATGACGCAAAAGGCGAAGACAAATGCGACCATATTTCTGAACAGGGCCTTCTCGCCAAATGGAATCCGGGATCCTGTAAGCTTGATAGCAGTCGACATAATCGCGAATCCAAGAGCTTCCAGCAGCACGCAGATGATTCCCTTCTGCCTGTCTGTCAGGCTCCTCCTGTTATTATTTTCCGCTTTTATTTCTGTCAATGGGATCATCCTTTCTTTCAGACGCCTGTTTCCTGTCAGAATTTCCAATCCATATTACCACGGTTTCCCGGAGATTTCACCTGATGACAACAGCATAGAATTTCATTTATCGTCAAGAGAAAAAGACCATATTCCCAGCTGTCCACCGGAAAATATGGTCTGTGCATGCAAAAATCAGTAATGCTGAGAGCTGTGCTCTTCACAAAGCAGAGTCTGTCATTTTACCCTGCCCGCAATAACGCATCGGCTCAGCGACGGTGCGGTTAAAGAAGTCGATCAGCAGTCCCATAAAAAAGGCAGTAATCAGTGTCCCGATCCCTACGGCAGCTCCAAGCAGCCACCCGATCAGAACACAGATCAGGTCCGACAGGATCCTGGCCCACCGAAATGGAAATTTCGTGCGCTCTGACACCGTCAGCGCCACAGCATCATATGTAGAGACTCCGAGGTCTGCCGTGAAATACAGAGCAGAGGCAAAGCACATAATGACGATACCGATAATCAGCAGCGCGATTTTTACCGACCATCCCGGGTCAGGAAAACACTTCTCCATCACCCATTCTGAAAAATCGGCGATGTAACCGACGAGAAAAATATTGATGACGGTTCCGAGCCCTATCTTATGTCTGTTCCAGAAAAAGATAATAATTAGAAGAATTCCATTCAGGATCGCATAGAACGTTCCAAAGCTGATATCTATGATGTGTGCACTGACGAAATTCCAAAGGCCATGACAGAATACCTGAAATGGGTCAAAGCCACAGCTCGAATGGCTGAAGAGTCCGATGCTGAATCCCATAACGCTTACGCCGATCACCGTCATGATGATTCTGCGGCGCATCTCAGCGGTCATTCGCTGTCTTCTTTTCTTTTCCCCACTCATTCCTTCATTCCCCTGTTAATAATATTCTACTACCTTCAGTGATGAAACATCGATAGTGATCGGATCACTCGTCCATGTCGTCGTGGAATCACTCTCATTATATTCGGTTAATGTAACAGTGCAGGACGAAGCCTCCGTGAAATCCATCGAATTGTCTGTGTCATATAAAGTCATCGGGTCAAAGCCTTTGCATCCCGCATCGATGGATGACGTCGTATAAGCGTTGCACTCTGTTCCGTCGACTTCTGCCGAATCCACATAGAACCAGATTTTTGAATCGGTGTTGTTTTCAACATACAGCATGATATCCAGATCGACACTCTGTGAAGTTCTTCCGACGGCCACCACTCTTACACCATTATCATTATAGATCTCCGTCCCTTCCTGAACGGAAGCCGCCTCAGACATTTCGTCCGCATAATTTGTCTTGATCGTGAGCGGCGAGTCCGGCGTAAAAATCGGATCATAATTTTCGCTTTCTTCCACGTAATAAGTAATATCAATCTGCCCCAGTTTGTCAATGCCTGCCATCTGAAGATATCCGGATTCCAGGTCAAGATAATCTTCCTGACTTTCACCTGCGTCGACCGACATGGCAACATAATTTGGAAGAGTCAGACTGTTATTGATCTTTACCTCCTCTGACGAGAAAAAGACATCCTGATCCGTGTTGTTTTCAACTCTGAGCTTCAGTGCATCACACTGATGAAGGTCATCATATTCGAAATCAACGGCAGTGATTTTTATTCCATTCTGATCGACGAGAACGGTATCCGGCGTGATTGTCGCCCCGTTCAGCGAAACGGCTGATGACGAAGAAGATGATGATGTGACTGTTTCTTCTGCAGACTCTTCATACTGATCCGTTCCCGTGGTATTATCCGTTCCCGTGGTATTATCTGTTCCCGTGGTATCAGTATCATCCGTTCCATCAGACGCCGTTCCGTAATCGTAGGAATCTTCTGAATAATATGAATCCAGCTGTCGATTGACAGCAAAGCCGGCAGCGACAGCAAGAATAATACCGATAAAGACGCCGGCAAAAAGCGTTGTCCTCGCTCTTCTTTTCTCGGCCGGAAGATAATGTTCCAGCGTCAGATTTCCCCCTGTGTCCTTCAGATTCATCCAGACGCCTGAGGCGTAGAGTATCGGAAGAATGAATCCGCCAGTCGACCATGCATTAACTCCGGACATGCCGATTACGACCCCCAGATTTGCCAGTACGACGATCAGAAGAAGCGCACTCATTCGAAAGAGAAGCCCGCATTTACTTCGGTTATTGCTGTTCTTAATACCCACGATCGCGGCTATAAGATAAACCACACCACTCACGACAGAGCACACACCGGATATCATCAGAAGCCCCCTGGCTCCACCCAGATATAAATCCACAATGTCGCTGCGGGTCAGTAACAGCATTCCCGTAAGCAGATCAATAACAGCGCCAATGATCATAATAGCGCAAACGACATTGATCAGCACACTTCCCTTCAGCCTGGTTTTCGAAGCTGCCGTGCCATTGCCATGATAGCTGCCCGCGGGCGGTACAGTACCATTGCCGTTATTGCCACGTGCAGGGGGTACAGCGCCATTGCCGTAATAACCGCCTGCAGGAGGTATAGCGCCATTGCCGTAGTAACCCTCCGCCGGGGGTACTGATCCATTGCCGTAGTTGCCGCCCGCGGGCGGAACCGCATCGCTGCCACCGCTGGCATTCACCTTGGTTTCCTTTCCAGGTTCAAATGGGTGCCGCTTTGACGGCTGAAATGCATTTGAATGATTCCCCCGCAGGATAAATGGATTATCCCGGGCTGATTTTGGCTCAAACGCATTTGAATTGTCTGAATCAACTTTGAATGCGTTATTCAGAGAATCGGATTGGTAGCTTCCCTGACGATTGTCGTCTCTGGTGTTATTTTCTGACATTTGCCTTTCCCCTTCCACCTTACAAAAAATCGCACAAGTGCCATTAAGATAACATTTACTCTATTCTATTCTAAATCGTTTTGCCTTCCTTTCCAATTAATTTTGTGTAAAACAACAGAAACGCGCCGGCGAATGGGCCGACGCGTTTCTACCGGTAAACCGGTTATCAGAGGAAAAACTCTATGACAATATAAATAATTTATAAGGAGTAAAATTTCATGGTAATTAATGGCACAAATAAGTCCGGTTTTCCCTGATGATTATTGTTTAACTGCTTCAAATGCCTCATCCAGATCGGCAATGATATCATCGATATGCTCAGTGCCGATGGAAAGACGGATAGTATTCGGTTTGATACCCTGGTCGAGCAGTTCCTCCGGGCTGTTCTCAGAATGTGTGGTTGATGCAGGATGGATGACGAGGGACTTGACATCCGCTACATTGGCCAGCAGTGAAAACAGTTTCAGATGATCGACCCAATCCTTTGCGTGGCGCTCGTCGCCCTTCAGATCAAAGGTGAAGATAGAGCCGCCGTCATTCGGGAAGTATTTCTTGTAGAGCTCCTGCTGTTTCGGATCCTTTGATACTGCCGGATGGCTGATGTATTCAACCTCAGGACGGCTCTGGAGATACTTTAGAACCTTCTTCGTATTTTCTACCTGGCGCTCTACGCGGAGGCTGAGTGTCTCAAGGCCCTGAATGAAGAGCCATGCGTGGAACGGTGAAAGGGTTGCACCCTCATCACGAAGAATAATGGCGCGAAGGTAAGTGGCGATAACAGCCGGTGCGGTATCCTTGGCAAAAATCAGTCCGTGGTAAGACGGGTTCGGCTGTGTGAGCCACGGCCACTTGTCAGACTGTGTATAATCAAACTTTCCTGCATCTACGATGACACCGCCAATCGTGGTTCCATGGCCGCCGATGAACTTAGTCGCAGAATGTACGACAACGTCTGCGCCATATTCGATCGGACGAAGCTTGAACGGTGTTGCGAAGGTGTTATCGACGATCAGCGGAAGGCCGTGCTTGTGAGCGATTTTTGCCCATGCCTCTACATCGAGAACCTCGCCGTTCGGGTTGCCGAGCGTCTCTGCGTAAAGCACCTTGGTGTTGTCCTGAATAGCTGCTTCAACGGCGTCCAGATCGAACGGGTCTACAAATGTTGTCTTAACGCCGTAATCTGCGTAGGTATGCTCAAGGAAGTTGTATGTGCCGCCGTAGATGTTCTTTGCTGAAACGATGTGGTCTCCTGCCTTGGTGACGGCTTTGAATGCGTAGGTGACAGCTGCGGCTCCGGATGCTACGGCAAGTGCTGCGACGCCGCCCTCAAGAGCTGCGATCCTCTTCTCAAAAACATCCTCTGTCGGGTTGGTCAGACGTCCATAGATATTGCCCGGATCCTTGAGCGCGAATCTCGCTTCGCCGTGATCACTGTTGTGGAATACATATGAAGTTGTCTGGTAGATCGGAACGGCTCTTGAATCTGTAACCGGATCCGGTTTTTCCTGTCCTACATGAAGTGCAAGTGTCTCAAATTTTAAATTTCTGTCCTGAAGTTCGCTCATAGTTTTTTCCTCCATAATTCCGTCCGCCGGTTCTGTCCGGTGACTTTATAGTGCCCGCCGTTCATCCGTTCCGGCTGATGATGCCCTCCGGATGTTTCGGTGATTGGCTGTCCTTTGTTTAACTGTCATTACTATACTGCTTCTATCGGAATTATGGAAATACAGGAATTCTATGCTCTGTTATAGTATGAATCTATAGCTTGGAAATAAAAACGCCTCTCCCTGCACGGATGCAGGTAAATGCATCTGCGCATTGGAAAGGCGGACATTTCATTCCTCCGGCGCCAGCTCTTCCTCCGCATCCTTGCCTAAGATCTTCTTAAGCTCCTCAATGAAGACCTCACCAACCTCGCTGCGTATGCTGCGGTCGCGGGTAATATAGCCGATCGTCATAACTGTATTCTTGTGTTTTGTATCCTCGCGGAACGGCACGACCGTGAACTCTGAGCCGTTCAGTTCATTCGAGATAATCCCCGAACAGAGTGTGAAGGCATCGAGAGCCTTCATCAGGTTCAGGTTCGTTGCGCGGTCAGATGTGTGGATGATCCGCTCATACGGCGCGTCGCTGAGGATCTCCTCCGCAAAATAAGAAGAGCCCTCCTCGCCCTGGTTGAACATCACGCACGGATAATCCTGCAGTTCCTCCAGGCCGATAGACTTGCGCCCCGCGAGCGGGTGGTTTTTATGCAGATACACATACGCCTTGCAGTCCGTGAGCGGAGTAAACTTCAGGTCGTTTTTCTTCAGGATCTTTCCGATATAACGACGGTTGTAATCGCTTATGTATAGGATCCCGACCTCGGATCTCAGTTCTGCCACATCGGCGATCACCCAGCGCGTCTTCGTCTCGAGAATGGAAAAATCATACTGCGAAGTCCCGAACTTCTTTACAGTATTTACAAAGGCCTCGTCGGCAAAAGAATAATGCTGTGTTGAGACGCTGAACTTGCGCTTTACGTTACCACTCTCATATTTTTCTGCTAGAAGCTCATACTGGCGGTACAGCTGCCGCGCCCCGGTGAGAAATTCCTCGCCGTCGGCGGTCGGCGTAACACCCCTGCTGTTCCTGTAAAAAATCTCGATCCCCAGCTCTCTTTCCAGTTCCTTCAGAGAGCTTGTGAGAGACGGCTGTGTGATATACAATGCCTCAGCTGCCTTGTTCAGTGAGCCGTACTTTGCAATCGTCAGTACATAATTCAGCTGCTGAAGAGTCATGTTGATCTCCTTCCTTCAAGTTTTCCATCGGCCCGGGCCTCATCGATGAGCTCCCGGAGCTTCTGGTTATCCGGTCCGAACGTGTCACACACATTGATCACGCTCCGGCACCTGGCCATAACTGCACGCGCGCGGTCAAGCGCGGCATCGGACAATTCGCGGAACGGTTCCTCCGTGATGACCTCCGTTGCAAGAAGCCTTGCCAGCCGGTAATCCACGTCATTCGTGTAAAGAATGCCCGCCGCAAAAGGGATTCTCTCTTTCTGCAGACTGCGATAGACCGGAATTCCGGTCCCGCAGGCGGAGATCACGAATACCTCCGGGTCTCCTTTCGGCGGAGCCAGCTCGACACTTCCGAACATCGGGTCAAACGAGCCCGAATCAATTTCAAATAATTCGCGGATCTTCTCTTCACTGAAGATTTCCTCCGGCGTCCCCGCGCGCACCTGGTGATGACCGTCGACACAGACAATGCGGTCGGCAATCTTCATGGCGAGGTCAATCTCATGGAGAGACATAATCACCGTGATTTTTCTCTCCTTGGCCATCCGCCGGCAGATCGTGAGGAACTCCAGTTTGTAACGGACATCCAGGAATGACGTCGGCTCATCGAGCACCAGCACATCAGGCTCCTGGCAGAGGGCTCGCGCCAGCATGATCCGCTGCCGCTGGCCGTCACTCACCGCGGAAAAATCTCTGTCTCCGATCTCTTCCGCGTGCACCTCACGCAGAGCCTCATCGACCTTTTTCTCATCCTCCGGTGTGAGCCTTCCCATCCTTCCCGTGTAAGGATATCTGCCCGCCGCAACGACATCGCGGCAGGTCATCAGCTCCGGTCGGATCCTGTCCGTCAGAACAACAGCCATCGTCTTCGACAGGTCCGCATAGCTGTAACTCATCAGATTCCTGTCCGCGATCATGATTTTTCCACCCACGACCGGAAGCTGCCTGACGATGCTCTTCAGCATCGTCGACTTGCCCGCCCCGTTCGGGCCGATAAGAACTACGACCTCACCTTTTGCAATGTCAAGGTCAACGCCTTCGACGACAGGTTTTCCATGATAACCGGCGTCCAGAGACCTGAGTGAGACCGCGGACTCGTTTTTCTTCATATCTTTATCACTCACGCCGGCCTCCTTTCTGCCTCCGGATCAGCATATAAATAACCACCGGCGCGCCGAAAATGGATGTGACCGTGCTGAGATTCAGTTCCGTAGGCGCGAGGGCCGTGCGCGCGATCAGGTCGCAGAGCATGCAGAAAACGGCGCCCCCGAGAAACGAAGCCGGAATAATGACGACCGGCTTCGATGATTTCATCGCGCTTTTCATAAGAAAAGGAACGGCAATGCCGACAAACGAGATCGGCCCCGCGAATGCCGTCACCGTCGCCGACAGAATACTCGAAAGAAGAATGAGACATACGCGGAACAGACGGATATTGACGCCCATACTCTGCGCATAATTTTCTCCGAGCTGATAAGCTCCGATCGGCTTGGAGATCATCATGGCGGCGATAAAGCCGAGCACCACGATAAAAATCGCCACTGCCACATTGTCCCATGTCATCCCGGAAAAACTCCCAAGAGACCAGTTGCGCAGATTGATGATATCCGAATCCGCCGCAAACGTGACGAGGAAATCGGTCACCGCTGAACAGATATACCCGATCATGATTCCGGCGACAAGGAGTGCCGCCATATTCCGCACAGCCTTCGACACCGCGATGATAAAGGCTGCGGCCGCCATCGAACCGGCGAAAGCCGCGAGGATCAGCAGCCACGACGACACCGATCCAAATTCCCCGATAACCATGATCATCACGATCGCGACGACCATTTTTGCGCCCGAAGAAATTCCGAGCACATACGGTCCCGCAATCGGATTGTCAAAAAACGTCTGCAGCAGAAAGCCCGACAGGGCAAGTGCGCCGCCCAGCACGGCTGCCATGATCGTCCTCGGAAGCCTGATCTGCATGATTATATTTGTCTCGCCGCTGTCTCCTGTTCCCTTCAGAGCCGCCCATACATGGTCCAGCGGGATCTGCACACTCCCGATGCAGACATTCATAAAAAGAAGAACAACAAACGCCACGGAAAGGCACACAAACACTGTCGCGTACCTCGCCCGCCGCATTCTATTGTTCTTCTCAAAACGATCACTATTGTCCATCACAATTGCAGTCCTGAAATAAGATATAACGAAAATCTATTACAGTGTACCACAATCCTATTCCTATCGCACCACACATGCGTGCGAGGTTTTCAGACGCGACGCGCTCTCGCTTGTCCTCAGCGTAGCGGTGCATAAATTCGCCCTTTCCTTCGGTCGGGCTCATTAAGCACCGACGCTTGCGGATGTCGCGTCTGAAAGCCTCCGCACGCTCATCAAACGGATACGACTGGTGCGACTGGAAGATGCCTGTGATTTTACTCCGTCCGCAATGCGTCGATCGGCTTCTTCTTCGCGGCTTTGTTGGCGGGATATAATCCGAAGATCAGTCCCACCGCGGTCGAGAAAACGATCGCGACTGTCACGACTCTGCCGGACAGGCCATAGGTCACTTTCCCGATCACATCGATGATCATCAGCCCCATCCACGAGAGCAGGATCCCGAAGGCGCATCCGAAGAGGCTCAGCATCAGAGACTCGATCAGGAACTGAAGCATGATCGTCTTACGGCTCGCGCCGATTGCCTTCCGGATACCGATCTCGCGCGTCCGCTCTGACACGGAGACAAGCATGATATTCATAATGCCGATGCCGCCGACGAGAAGTGAAATAGCCGCAATACCTCCGAGCAGCAGGGAGAGGGTATGCATCACGGTGTCCATCGAGTCCGCGATCTGCGACATATTGAAGAGGCTGTACGCATCCTCGTCTCCGTCAAACCGCGCATTGAGCCACTCGGTTACCGATTTTTCCGCCGCGTCTGTATCATCATTGTCCGCCGATATCAGAAGCGCACTGATCTCGTAGGTCGCCGTATCCGAAAGACGGACAAGCGATGGAAACGGTATGTAAGCCGTGTACTGACCCGTGAACGCACTGGCCATACTGCTGCTCTCGTCTGACTCTTCCACGCCTATGATCAGAAAGTCTCTTCCGTTCAGTTTTATCGTCTCCCCGACGACATCCGTCCGGCCCATAACCTTTGTCGCGAGTTCTGAATTGATCACCGCGACATTGCTGTGATTCTCGATATCCGGATTCATCAGAAAACGGCCGTACTTCAGCTGCGTATTCTCGATGTCGGCATATGCCGCGGTCGTGCCGATAACACTCACGGTCGCCTCGTCGTGCTGGCTCGAAGCCGTCGCCTGAATGGTCATATCCGGCGCCACCTCATGAACAGAATCAAGGGCCTCGATCTCATCGAGGTCATCGAGCTTGATCGGCCGGTTATGATTATCCGCCACCGTTACCGTCAGCATATTCGTTCCAAGTGAATTCACCGTATCCGTGATCGTGCCTGACGCTCCGTCGACGAGCGAAACCAGGACAACGAGGGCGAAAACGCCGATGATAATGCCCAGCATCGTCAGGAATGAGCGCATCTTGTGCGAAGTGATCGACTTCCACGCCATTTTCAGAGACTGCAGTATCATGGCGTCACCTCCGTTCTATCACCTGCCGTTTCATCATCCGGACGCGCCTCCGTGCTTTTCGAATCTCCGTACGGATCCGACGTCTCCGCATCCTCGATGCAGCCGTCCTTGATGCGGACACTGCGCTCTGCCTGCGATGCCACATGCTCGTCGTGTGTGATAAGCACGATCGTGTGCCCTTCCCGGTGCAGCTCGTGAAACAGGTCCATGATCTGCTGACTCGTGTGAGAATCCAGGTTTCCGGTTGGCTCATCCGCCAGAAAAATATCCGGCTTCGACGCCATGGCTCTGGCGATCGCCACTCTCTGCTGCTGTCCTCCCGACAGCTGATTCGGGTGATGCGAGCGACGGTTATATAGTTCGACCTTTTCCAGCGCTTCTCTCACGCGCTCTTTCCGCTCCTTTGCAGGCAGACGCTGATAAATGAGCGGAAGCTCGACATTTTCCTCGGCGCTCAGATCACCGATCAGGTTGAAGCTCTGAAAAATAAAGCCGATCTTGCGATTTCTGATCTTTGCCAGTTCATCCTCCGAATACTCCTCAATAGGGAGCCCGTCGAGCAGATACGTCCCTTCATCCGCCGTATCCAGGCAGCCCATGATATTCATGAGCGTCGACTTGCCGCTTCCCGAGGGCCCGATCACACTGACGAACTCGCCCTCGCGGATGTGGAGATTCACGTGATTGAGCGCATAGAGCGTCTCATCACCCATCCGGTAGATTTTTGACACATTGTCAAAGATGATCATATCGTTTTTCTCTGCCATAATTTTTTCCGCCATATATCTGCCGTTACTGCTCTCCGCTTTCCGCGCTTATCTCATCTCCGAACATATCCGTCGACGTGTCAGATGCCTGCGTGTAATAGATCGTATCTCCCTCGGAGAGTCCGGATTTTATCTCAACATTTTCCCCGTCCGAGAGACCGGTCGTCACTTCCTTTTCGCCGCCGAGCGTTCCGTCCTCGGCCTCTGTCGTATAAACGAAATTTTTGTCTTCCTCCTGCTGCAGTGCTTCCATCGGGATGACCAGAACATCCTCTGCCTCCCCGACATTGACAGTCGCCTGAGCCGTCATTCCGAGGCGGATATTATCGCTGCCGTCCATCTCAACCGTCACTTCATATTTTGCACTGCCGCTGCTCTCCGTCGCGGTCGAGGCGATTTTTGTCACGGTGCCCTCGAAGGTCTCACCGTCGACGGCATCGAGCGTCACTTCCGCTGTCTGTCCCTCAGACAGAAGAAGAATATCCTGCTCATCGATGCTTACCTTCACCTGGACGCGGTCCGTCTTGTTGATAGTAAACGCGACGCATTCATATGGAGAATAGCTCACAGAAACCGAACTGCCTGTATCCGTAATTCCGGACACATCTGTGCCGGAAAGATCATACGAGGATGTACCGCTGCTGAGGCCACTGAGATCATAAGAAGATGTGCCGCTGCTGAGGCTGCTGAGATCATATGAAGAGGTTCCGCTGCTGAGGCTGCTGAGGTCCAGTCCGCTCAGATCCTGAGAAGCATCCACAGCAGAATTGATCGCATTTTTCAGCGCCTCGATCTGTTCGTCTGTGAGACTGATCACCGTCTGATCCGACGTATCTCCCGCACTGATCTGTGGATAGATGACGACCAGTGTCAGCGTTTTCCCATCCGCTCCGAGGAATGGCTCTACCTGAGATGCGCCCGTAATCCCGGGAATATTATCCCCTGAAAAAATCCATCCGTCCGCCGCAGTGAGCGAAATCACGGCGACATAGGTATGGCCGGCCTCAAATCTGCTGACGGTTTCATTCGCTGACGCCGCATCGATCCACCGGATCTGTCCGGTGTAGTGGTTCAGATCAGAGAAAGTCCCGCTTTCCGTATCTGCAAAAATATCTTCTGTCGTCACCGGTGTTCCATCAGCCGCCGGAGCCGTGAGCTTCCCCGTCAGGGCGCTCCAGTCAGAAATGACGGAGTCTTTCACTTCAGAAGAATCCTCACTGGATTCTTCTGACGATGACGAAGAGCTCGTCTCTTCAGAAGCTGATGAAGAATCTGTCGCCCCGGATGAGGATGAATCTGTCTCTTCAGACAGCGATGAACCTGTCACAGATGACGAACTGGTTGTTTCGCCTGTAACAATAGTTACATATTGATCTGCAGCTGCTGAGCCCACCGGTGTTACCTTTCTCACATCCGCCACGACAGCCGTCGGTTTCCCGCTGACGACTGCAGAGGAAGCCACACCCGTAATGCTCTGAAGATAAGATGAGGCATCGGACGAATCTCCAGAGGAATAAGAAGAACTTCCACTCGTCTTTGCTGTCTCGCTGCCCTCGGAGATATTTACGTCCCCGATAATTCCGTCAGCTGTAGCCGTAATGACCGGGTTGGATTTCAGCTGATTCAGCTCGTCCTGCGCCGTCTGCAGATCGGTTTTTTCATTATTCAGCTGCTCCTTCTGCAGATCCGTCAGCTTGTCTTCATCGCCCGAAGATCTGCTCTCATCTGCCTTCAGCTCATCATCGATGGATTTAATACTGCTCTCAATACTCACAAGAGCGTCCGTAATGGATTCTGTATTAATCTCTGCGAGCTCCTGACCCTTTTGAACGGTGTCTCCCGATGATACAAGCACCTTGTCGATCTCCACGCCGACCGGTACAGTGACGTCCACGGATTCCGCGGCCTCTACCTGTCCGCTGCCCGATACCGTCTCAACGACAGTTCCCCTGCTGACCTCATATGACTGAATATTCTTTGATGTCAGTTCCTGCATCGCCACGCGCGCCTGTGAAACTGCAGAAGCGATCAGGCCGATCAGAACGATCGCGACAATGATGAGGACAATAATCCCGATGTGTTTTTTCTTCTTTTTCTTTTCCAGTCTGTCTTCCATATTTCGTCCGAAATTTCCCTTTCCGAGTCTGTACGTTTCACTGTCCCTTCAACGCTCCCCGCTGTCGCGTAACCGGATGACTTTCATCCCCGGACAAATCAGCTATACAGCGGTATCTGCACGACAAAAGCCTTCATGTCTTCCGTATATGGCTGCCGGAGTGCGATATTCCATCCATGCATATCCAGAATCATCTTCACGATGGAAAGCCCGAGCCCGCTTCCGCTGTCCTTGCTCCTCGACGGATCACCCTTTACAAACGGATCAAAAACCGGCACGTTCTCCGGTATCGGTTCTCCGCTGTCCGCCACAGCGACGATCTCAATCCCCGCCTGGCGCTGTGCCGAGAGAACGACTCTGGTCCCGCTGGGATTATGGCGCATCGCATTCACGAGCAGATTGGTAAAAACGCGCGAGATCTGCGCCCGGTCGCCATATACCACAACCGGCTCGTCGGGCACCTCTATTTCAAAAATCATGCCCGCGTCTTCCATATCTGTGTAGATATCTGCCGCATCGCGCAGCAGCAGCTCATTCAGGTCGAAATTTTCACAGTTCAGGCGGAATCCCATGCTTCCGAGCTTTGAATAATCAAACAGCTCATTGATCATCTCGCTCATACGCTGGGATTTAGAAACGATCGCCTGCAGATATTCCTTTTCCTTTTCCGGCGGAACCATGCCGTCCGCCAGCGCCTTCGCATAACCGGAAACCGTTGTCATCGGAGTCCTCAGATCATGCGCCATATCCGAGATCAGCAAATTCCGCTTCTGATCATATATCCGGTGTTCCTCATCGCGCTCTGCCGACACTGCCTTGATTTTTTTCCCTACAAGCCTGATATAAATATAGATTCCGAGGACAACCGGTGCCACATGAAGGATTAGAATTGTCACCGCAAGCAGGAAGGCCGTCAGCTGGGGCAGTGTTCCCCGGATATACTCGTTTCCATTGCCCGCGATAACCGCCCCGAGAAACTGAAGGATTCCAAGAATCCCCCAGTCTGAGGAAAAGATGGAATCCGTGTTTTCCGCCAGCTGCTGCTTGAGAAGAGGCAGCAGAACAAGGCGCGACAGTTGTGATAATATGAGCTCCAGTGCTGCGACAGCACAAAGAATGATCACCGACCGCGAGACGAGAAAACTATAAAGTTTTCTTTCGTTCTGTTTATCCATGTGTCACGCCTCCAGCCGGTATCCCAGACCCCTTATTGTCCTGATATAGGCATTGGGGTTCTGTGGAGAGATTTTTTCGCGGAGCTTGCTGATGCAGACCATGACACTGTTATCTGAGACACCGTCCTCATAGCCCCATCCTGTTTCTGCAATCTGTTTCTTCGTGAAAACACGCCCCGGATTTTCCATAAACATGGTCATGATGCGGTACTCCGCCGCCGACAGTTCAATGCGCCTCTCTCCCTGAATGAGCACGCAGCTGCTCTGGTCCAGCGTCAGATCCCTGTAAACCAGCTTCGGTGCCTCATTCGCAGAGGCCGTCCCGCCGAGTGAAGTAAAGCGGCGGATATTAGAGTTTACCCGCGCGACCGCCTCCAGCGGATTAAACGGCTTCACGATATAATCATCCGCCCCGAGATTCAGGCCAAGGATCTTGTCCGTGTCCTGTCCCTTGGCAGACAGAATGATCACCGGCATGTTGCTGAACTTCCGGATCTCCTGCAACACATGAAAGCCGTCCATACCGGGCATCATAATATCAAGAAGGCAGAGGTCGATGTGCTCGCGCCTCACGACCTCCAGTGCCTCCGTGCCCGTTGCCGCCTGAAGGACCTCATACCCCTCATTCGAGAGGTAGAGCTCCAGCAGGTTTCTTATTTCAGTTTCATCGTCCGCCACAAGAATCCGAAACATACTGATCTCCGCTCAGACCGCCGTCCGGTCAGTCATTTAAATGTAAAATCTGTGCTGTTCTCATCGGAGCTGCTGGCGCTGTCGCTGTCTGCACCAGCGTCGCCATTGTCTGCGCCAGCTGTATTCTCAGCGTCAGTACTGTTATTCTCAACAACATTATTCTCTGCTCCGGCGGTGTTCTCAGCGTCAGTGCTGCTATTCACAGCTGCGCTGCTGTTCTCGGTGCCTGCGTTGTTATTTTCAGCTGCGCTGCTGTTTTCCATGCCGGCATTGTTGTTTTCCGTGCCTGCATTGTTGTCCTCTGACCCGGTGCTGTCACCACTGACATTGCCGCTGTCGGAACCGTTATTATAACCGCCGTTATAACCACTATTATCGTAACCGCCATTATAACCGTTATTATCGTAACCACCGTTATAACCGTTGTTATTGTAGCCGCCGTTATAACCGTTGTTATTGTAGCCGCCGTTATAGCCGTTGTTATTATAACCGCCGTTATTGTAGCCGCCGTTGTAGCCGTTATTATTGTAACCGCCATTATAGCCGTTATTATAGCCGCCATTGTAGCCGTTGTTATTGTAACCGCCATTATAGCCGTTATTATTGTAGCCGCCGTTATAGCCGTTGTTATTATAACCGCCGTTATTGTAGCCGCCGTTGTAGCCGTTATTATTGTAACCGCCATTATAGCCGTTATTATTGTAGCCGCTGTTATAACCATTGTTATTGTAGCCGTTATTATTATAACCGTTATAACCGTTGTTATAATTGTTGTTATTATAACCGTTATTGTTATAGTTGTCGCCCTGATATCCGCCGGTTGGCACTCCATACATAAAACGCTCATACAGCGCAGCATTTGTCATTTCCTGATATGGCTGAGTCCAGAAAATATCGACGATCCCAAAAGTGATCGCTCCGAGCAGACGCCATCCGATAAAGGACAGATCAAGAACAAAAACTCTCCACTTCTGTCCATCCATCATCTGTTTACTGCGTCCAAAAGCTTCCTCCTCGCTGACATTCGGGTTCTCAGCAAGCAGGTAAGGTACCATGCGGTACTCATATGATTTTACAATACCGGGGATCACAAACAGCAGAGACCAGAGGAAAATATACAGATTATATTTAAACATGATCTTTACTGTGTTTGTGTAATTTTTCGAGAAACCAGATCCAAGTTCATTCAGCTCTGCGGGCCGGTTAAGATTAATGACAAAAAATCTCTTCGTTCCTACTTCAAGAGGATTAAGCACGCAGATATCCAGTGCAATCGCGAGGATAACGAAGAAAATCGACACTCCAATGATCGTCGCTGCAATCTGGAACCCTCCGTAGTACTGATACCCGAATTCTGAAGACATTCCATGTGCGAAAGAATCTCCATAATCATCACCAAAATTTCCCGTCGCTGTCGCCGTCGACCAGCCGCCGGCAATTATCCACGCGATCAATGCGACCAGCACAGATCTCCAATACGTTGCGTGGAAAGCAAATTTGCCCCGCTCCTTAAGTTCACGTCTCGTCCACATCATACAATCTCCTTATTTAAATTATGAAAAAAATGTTGTGACTCTATGTTATGAGCATATCAGGCATTTCTTTCTCCCAAACAGGAATAACCTTAAAGTTTTCTTAAAAGAAAACAAACAGTATTATTTGTGAACAATATGTGAATAATAACAATATCCATTGCCATATCTTCCCGTAATATGTTAATATTTTGACAGCGATTGGCATTAAGCTTATTAAAGATTATGCAATCTAACAAACTATACAATCAATTTAAGGAGGTATTTTACAATGCAGCGTTTTACCAACCCTCGTGATCTTTACCATGGAAAAGGAGCTCTGGAGGCTCTGAAGACTCTGAAAGGAAAGAAAGCCATCATCTGTGTCGGCGGCGGCTCCATGAAGCGCTTCGGTTTCCTTCAGAGAGCAGAGGATTATCTGCATGAGGCTGGTATGGAGACAGCTCTGATCGAAGGTATCGAGTCCGATCCTTCTGTTACTACCGTAATGAACGGCGCGAAGAAGATGGAAGAGTTCCAGCCTGACTGGATCGTCGCTATCGGCGGAGGATCACCGATCGATGCAGCAAAGGCAATGTGGATCAAATACGAGCATCCGGAATGCACTTTCGAAGATATGTGCAAGGTCTTCGCTCTCCCGGAGCTTCGCCACAAAGCAAAATTCTGTGCCGTTTCCTCAACCTCCGGTACAGCTACTGAGGTAACCGCATTCTCGATCATCACCGACTATGACAAGGGAATCAAGTACCCGATCGCAGACTTCCAGATCACACCGGATGTCGCAATCGTTGATCCTGACCTCGCAGAGACCATGCCGAAGAAGCTTGTCGCTCACACCGGAATGGATGCTATGACCCACGCTATCGAGGCATTCGTATCCACCGCAGCTGCTGACTTCACCGATGCTCCGGCTCTCCGCGCGATGACACTCATCAAGGACAACCTGATCGATTCCTACAACGAAGACAAGTCAAAGGGCGACGACATGCATGCGCGTGACACGATGCACAACGCACAGTGCCTCGCAGGTATTGCGTTCTCCAGCGCTTCCCTCGGCATCGTTCACTCCATGGCTCACAAGACCGGAGCTGCTTTCGCAGACTACGGCGCACACATCATCCACGGCGCAGCAAACGCAATGTACCTTCCGAAGGTCATCGCATTCAACGCTAAGGATGCAAGAGCAGCTGAGAGATACGCTTTCATCGCTGATTATCTCGGCCTCGGTGGAAACACTCAGGAAGAAAAAATCGCAAACCTCATCTCAATGCTCCGCGGCATGAACGACAAGCTGAACATCCCGCACTGCATCAAGAACTACGGTAAGGACAGCTATCCGACAGAGCAGGGCTTCGTTCCGGAGAATGTTTTCCAGGAGAGACTGCACGATATCGCATACAACGCAATCGGCGATGCCTGCACACTGACCAACCCGCGTGCCCTTTCTCAGGACAACCCGGCTGACGTCGAGCTTATGGAAAGACTCCTCAAGGCCTGCTACTACGACGAGGATGTAGATTTCTAAGCAACATAAAATCACATATATCATTCCTTCTTCAGGAATGGCAGAACGGCCCGGGACAGATTGCCCCGGGTCGTTCTGCGTTCAGATCCCCTTAAATTTGATTAAAATATTTTAAGCTGTATACTTGATTATATACATGGCAAAAAATATTTCAGAAAATTATTACAAGGGATTTTTATGTCACATGCAATAAAAGAAAAGAAACAGATACAACTCTCCGACCACTTCACTTACAGGAAAATGATCCTGTTCACACTTCCCTCTATCGGGATGATGATTTTTACATCGATATATGGCATGGTTGACGGCTACTTTGTCTCAAACTATGTCGGCGCCATTCCATTCGCATCACTGAACCTTGTCATGCCTTTTATCATGATCCTGTCCGCAGTAGGATTTATGTTTGGTACCGGCGGCTCCGCACTCGTATCTATGACTTTCGGCATGAATAAACCCAAAAAGGCAAATGAGATTTTTTCTCTTCTCGTCTATCTCCTTGCGGCCTGCGGCACCGCCCTCGGCATCTTCGGTTACGCGGTTGCCCCGTGGATGTCAAAAATCCTGGGCGCCACGGATGAGATGCTGCCTTATGCAATCCTCTACATACGAATAAACATGCTGAGTCTGCCCTGCTTCATGCTGCAGAACCTGTTCCAGAGCTTCCTTGTCACGGCAGAAAAGCCGAAGCTCGGCCTCTTCGTGACTATTCTGGCGGGCGTCACAAACATGATCCTCGACTGGCTTTTTGTCGGCGTCCTCGGCTTTGGCCTTGCCGGTGCAGCCGTTGCGACCGTGATCAGCGAGCTCGTCGGCGGACTGATACCAGTCATCTACTTTTTTGCGCCGAACAGCTCTCTCCTGCACCTCGGGAAAACGCACTGGGACGGCTATGCCGTGTGGAAGACATGCACAAACGGAGCCTCTGAATTTTTGTCGAACGCGGCATCTTCCATCGTCGGGATGCTGTACAATCTTCAGCTGATGAAGTACCTCGGCTCCAACGGCGTTGCGGCATACGGCGTCATCATGTACGTAAACTTCATCTTTGTCGGCATCTACTTCGGCTACACCATGGGAATAGCACCGGTGGTCGGATACCACTACGGAGCCGAAAACACCGATGAGCTACACGGCCTTTTCCGCAAATCCATCCATATGCTTGCAGCAGCTTCCGTGATCCTGACCCTTCTGTCAGAAATCTTCTCGAAGGTTCTTGTCAGCATTTTTGTCGGGTATGACGCCGGGCTGTTTGCATTAACGGTCCATGCCTTCAGGATTTACTCTGTCGCCTTCCTGTTCATGGGCTTCAACATCTTCGGGTCCGGATTCTTCACGGCGCTGAACAACGGAAGAATCTCCGCCTTCCTCTCCGTCTCGAGGTCGCTTGTTCTGCAGCTCATTGCGATCTATTTGCTGCCCCTGCTCCTCGGAGCCGATGGCCTCTGGGGTGTCGTCATCATGTCCGACGGCATCTGCCTCATCCTCACCATCTGGATGCTGAAAAAATATCAGAAAGTTTATCACTACTGATATGACAAAAATCATTGACTATTTTAACAGCTGTCAGATAATATTATATTCAAAATCTAATTTTGATAAGCATAGAAGGAGGCTTTACTATGTGGAGAACCTGGCGTTTTCAGCCTGACAATGATCTGAGAGAAAAGTTGCGGGCTGAATGGAACAAACGTATCAAAAAGGTAAGAAGAACTGAGCTGATTCTGGGAATCATCATGATCATCATCGGGCTTCTGTGCATTTTCTTCCCGATGGATTCCGTTTCAGTCATGGGAATCGTCGCTTCAGCGGCTATCATGATCTTTGGAATTTATGAGATCGTGGAATTCTTTTCACTTCCGGTCTATTTCCGAATGGGCGGCCTGCTGGTATCCGGCATTCTGAACCTGCTGACAGGAATACTGCTTCTTGCGCTCCCGTCAGAAGATATGCTGACTGTATTCTCATTCCTGTTTGCCATTGACATTCTTATTATAGGAATCGAAGAGATCTCGATGTCATCCACTGTGGGATGGATAGGCCTGGGTGACAGCGGATGGCTCTTAGCATCCGGTATCGTCAATATTCTGGTATCTCTTCTGTTCTTCTTCGCTCCGATCGCATCCATCCTTGCCATGGGCATATTGGTCGGGATCTACCTGATCATCGGAGGCGTCATGATGCTCATAGAATTTTCAAAAACAAAAGATGCTGAAGTTAAAAATGATGACGATGTCATAGATATTCAGTAAACGAGCAAAGCTCTTCAGCACACTGATATGCTACCCCCAAGTAGGACATAGAAATATGACAACTACTTGGGGGTAGCATATCATTTATCCACAGGAACCGTCTTATTAGTCTTCAGACACCAGACTTCAGTTTATTTTCTGCGCCTTTTCGCTTATTCTCTTGTTTTCTCCGCCAGCCTGATGAGCAATTCTGCGGTCTTCTCCATCTCGGGTATGCTGGCATATTCATACCGGCTGTGGTAGTTGTAGCCTCCAGTGCAGAGATTAGGGCAGGGGATACCGCGGAAGCTCAGTACGGCGCCGTCAGTTCCGCCGCGGATCGGTGATGTCGACGGCTTGATGCCGAGTTCTCTGAGAACCTCTTCCGCATCATGAACTAGATTCATGTGGTCCTTCATCACCTCTGCCATATTGTAATATTGATCAGTGATTTCAACCTTCACGAGTTCCTGTCCTGACGGGTTGATACCGTGCACGTTGTTTTTTCCGTATTTCTCATTCAGATAAGCGGCAATTTTTCGAAGAGTGTCCTTCCGGTTTTCGAACTTCTGACGATCATGATCACGGAGGATGTAGGAAAGCACCGCCTTTTCGGTATCTCCTGTCATCTTCTCCAAATAGAAAAATCCCTCATATCCTTCTGTATGCTCTGGTGTCTCATCAGCCGGAAGCATGGCGTTGAATTCCATGGCAAGAAGTGAGGCATTGATCATGGCATTCTTTCCGGAACCCGGATGGACACTGCGTCCGGCAAACGTCACTTTTGCACTGGCGGCATTGAAGCACTCGTATTCGATCACGCCGAGTTTTCCGCCGTCCACGGTGTACGCCTCTTTTGCGCCGAATTTTTCACTGTCAAAAAAGAGCGTACCCTCGCCGATTTCTTCGTCCGGCGTGAAAGCGATACGGATCTCACAGTGTTCCTCCTCCGGATGCTCATGGAAATACTGGACCATATTCATGATTTCCGAAACGCCTGCCTTGTCATCCGCTCCGAGAAGTGTCGTGCCGTCGGTTGCGATCAGATCCTCGCCGATGTGATGAAGAAGCTCCGGAAATTCATCCGGCTTCAGCACCGGATCATCGCCCTGATAGTTCCGGATGATTCTCGCCTTCACGTTTTTTCCGCTCACAGCAGGTGATGTGTCCATGTGCGCAATGAAACCAAGCGCCGGCACAGATTCAAAATCTGCCCCAGCCGCCGGAATGGTGGCATAGATATACGCGTGTTCTCTGTCAAGGACAACCGATGCTCCGTAAGTTTCCAGTTCGCCGGCCAGCATCTCCGCCAGCCGGAACTGTTTCTCCGTTGAAGGATGCGTCCCCGAGGTCTCCGAGGACTGTGTATCTACAGCCACATATCTGAGAAAACGTTCTGTCAGTTCTTCATGCATAATTCTCGTCTTTCCTTTCACACTGCCGATTCGTCCGCGTCTTCAGATTACTGCTTTCCGTCCGACGCTGTCAACGCCATCCCTGACAGGCATATCGTCTCTATTTTCTTTACCATTGAACTAGTTTCATTTCGATATGTCATAATAGATTAATCATTTAAACGAAGCCGGTGAATAACGGGTAATTATTACGGTTCTGGTTTTCAAAATCTGGGGCGAAGTAAAAATTATTTTTTTCGGAGGTATTTTGTCATGAAGAAACTCTCAAAAACTACAAAACTCATCTGTGGCGGAGCAGCTGTTGTCGGCGTTACAGCATACGCCATGAAAAAGAGAAAAAATGATGCACTGGCTACTGATGGGACCGGTGAGACTGTTCTGATAACCGGAGCGTCTGGCGGCATTGGAAGAGAGTTTGCTCATATTTTTGCACAGCATCATTTTAATGTCATTGCGGTCGCAAGAAATATGGAAAAACTTGGAGATCTGAAGCTTGAGCTGGCAAATTCGTACGGTGTGGATGTTACTCTGATTCAGAAGGATCTGTCGGACGAAAATGCGGCCAAAGAGATTTTTGACGAAGTGCAGGAGCTCGGAATAGAAGTAAGTCAGCTGGTCAACAACGCAGGAGCGGGCAATGCATCTCGCGTAATTGACGCGGATCCGGAGACGATGAAGAATCTCATTCACATGAATATTACAAACCTGACGTTTCTCTGCCACTATTTTGGCAGCCAGATGGCAGAAAATGGGTATGGCAGGATTCTCAATGTCTCTTCAATGGGGGCTTTTATTCCGGATCCGTACTTCAACGTTTATGGTCCGACCAAAGCCTATGAGCTATTTCTGACAGAGGCGATGTACGGAGAGCTGAAGGGAACGAATGTCACCGTTTCCGCCCTCTGCCCAGGGCCGACCAAGACGAATTGGGCGACGAATGCGGGAAAAGCCGATTCAAAAGTTGCAAAAGACCCGGCTGAGGTCGCAAAGGCTGGATTCATTGGCATGCAGGAGGGTAAGCTAGTCATTATTCCGGATGCTGATTATCGTGCAATCCGACGCGTGATGCAGGTGTTCCCGGCTAAATTCCAGTCAGGTGTTATCGCAAGATGGCAGAAGGGCCTGATTAAATAAATAACAGAGGAACAGCATCCACGCAGGATTCGCACGCCTTCGGTGTGCATCGCCTCTTCCTCGCAATTATTCAATTCTACGAGCGGTCGCAACTCGCAGCAAGCTGCTCGTTGTCGCGCTAACCAGGTCATTATATGATTCTACGAGTGCTGCAACTCGCAGCAAGCTGCTCGTTGTCGCGCTGTCGCGCTATCCGTCCGTACAAGGGAGGAAGCTCCTGCACGCCTCCGGTGTGCATCGCCTCTTCCTTTGTACGTACGGCAGCACTCGTAGAAACACGCAAAAGGCACTTCGCTGGCCCGCTCTGTTTACGGAACCCTCGAAGTGCTGGTATGGAGAAAACGAAAATATGAAAAAGGCAGCAGCTGTGCAGGTAACTGCAGCCTTAGCGCCTGATTACTGCTGAGGAGTCTCTGTCTCCTCAGCTTCTTTCTGATAACGATCGGTGTACTGCATCTTCAGCTCACCGTTTACGATAAAAGCGATCCACGCAGCGATGTTTGCCGCATGATCCGCCATGCGTTCTACATATTTATTGATAAGGATGAGCATCTCATACTGCTCAACATTCTCAATGTCCTGTTTGAGCTGCTCAGTGATGTCTTTCATCACCGACTCAAATCCATTGTCAACGATCTCGTCCTTCTCAACTGCGGACTGCGCCAGCTCGATATCAGAGGTGAGGAAAGCGCGGATCGTATCACTGACCATCGTGCGCATCGTCGTAAACATGTTGTCAAAATCCTTCGGAATGGCGATGGCCTTTAATCCCTTCTGCTTCTTGAGATTCTCTACTCTCTTCACATAGATGCAGATATCACTGCAGTTATCGGCGATTCTTTCCATATCGCCGATCATCCGCATATAGGAAGCAAGCTTTCTCCAGTCTGAAGCGACCGGCTGCTGTTTGATGACGATACGGATGCAGGCCTCTTCGATGTCTGTTTCCATGCGGTCGATCGTTGCGTCGTTAGCGATGACGCGGCTTGCGATCTTTGTATCTCTATTTTCAAAGGCTTCTTTTGTCGCGTCGATGGCACCGGTGACCTCCAATCCCATCGCGCGCACATTGTCATTAATTCTCGCAAGTTCTCTGTCGTATTCTTTACGTGCCATAATATCTCCTGAAGACAAATGTCTTTAAAAAGTTTTTTGAAAAAATAGTATCAGCCGAAACGTCCGGTGATATACTCTTCTGTCTTCGGGTTCTTCGGGTTGAGGAAGATCTGCTTCGTCGGGCCATGCTCGATAAGGTCTCCCAGCAGGAAGAAGCATGTCGTATCAGAAATACGGTTTGCCTGCTGCATATTATGAGTAACCATAACAATCGTGTACTTTTTCTTCAGCTCCAGGCAGAGCTCCTCGATTTTTGCGGTGGAGATCGGGTCCAGAGCAGAGGTCGACTCATCCATCAGAAGGACTGCCGGCTCCACAGCGATCGCACGCGCAATGCAGAGACGCTGCTGCTGTCCACCGGACATGCCGAGAGCATTTGTCTTCAGTCTGTCTTTGCACTCATCCCAGAGCGCCGCACCTCTCAGAGATTTTTCTACGATCTCATCGAGCTGTTTTTTATTCTTAATGCCGTGTACACGAGGTCCGTAAGCTACGTTGTCATAAATGCTCATCGGAAATGGATTTGCTTTCTGGAAAACCATGCCGACGTTCTTGCGGAGCATATTGACATCCATATCCTTATAAATATCGATGCCCTTCAGCTTCACGGTGCCTTCGATCCGGCAGTCTTTTACGAGATCATTCATTCTGTTCAGGCACTTCATGAAGGTGGATTTACCGCATCCGGATGGTCCGATAAGAGCGGTGATCTCGTGCTCCTGGATGTCCAGGTTGATTCCTTTGAGTGCTTCCTTCTGTCCATACCAAAGATGAAGGTCTTTTACTTCGATGATTGTTCCCATTTATGCTGCCTTCCCCTCTAATTTTAATTTTCAGTTGCCGTGTTTTTTCTGAGCTTTTTAGCAACTGCTTTGGCTGCAAAGTTAATGATCAATGTAAGAATCAGGAGGATGAATGCAATCGCGAAAGCGACATCAAATTCTCCTCTCTCTTTCGCATACATGTACAGAGCCACGGTCAGTGTTGAACCCGCATGATTCGGAGTAAATGCCTCACCGAAGTTCATAATGTTGTTTGCCATACCTGCTGTGAAGAGCAGTGCTGCTGATTCACCTACAATACGTCCGATGGCAAGGATGCATCCCGTGACAATACCATCAATAGATGACGGCAGGACAACAGTTCTGATCATGTGCCACTTGCCACTTCCAAGAGCAAGGCTGCCTTCGCGGTAGCTGTCAGGCACTGTCTTCAGAGCTTCCTGTGTAGTACGGATGATCGTCGGAAGTGTCATAACAACAAGCGTGAGAGCACCGGCCAGGATACTGGTTCCGATCTTCATTGCCTGTACAAAAATCAGCATTCCTGCCAGACCGTAGATGATTGAAGGGATGCCGGCAAGTGTCTCAACTGCGAACTCGATAACGCTGACGAGTTTATGGTTCGTCGCATACTCATTCAGGTATACCGCGCATCCAATACCGAGCGGCAGTACAAAAATCAGTGTGATAATGACAATGTAAACGGTATTCAGGATATTCGGAAGAATACCGATCGTATCATTGAGAACACTCGGTGATGTTGAGAGCAGTTCCCATGTCACATTTGGAAGTCCTCTGTAAACAATGTAACCGATGATTCCTGCAAGAAGGACGAGGATGAGGACGAATGAAAAGATCATTAATCCCTTCAGGATGCCGCCCTTGACTTTACGGGAGGTCGAGATTTTTAATTCGATCTTGCTGTCTTCTGTATTCTTGACAGCATCATTATCTACTGCATAATTTCCCATCATTCAGCTTTACCTCCCGATTATTTCTGTTTCTTCTTGAATACGAAATTCAGAAGCATCGTAATGATCATGATGAAGATGAACAGTACCAGTGCGATTGAGAACAGTGCCTGGCGCTGAAGTCCTGAGGAGTAGGACATCTCACTGGCGATGGCGGTGGTAAGGAAACGAACGGATTTGAAAAGTCCCGGCATATTTGCAACGTTTCCGGAAACCATCATGACGGCCATTGCCTCTCCGATCGCACGGCCGACACCGAGAACGACGGCAGAAGCAATTCCGCTTCTGGCTGCGTGTGTGGAAACCTTAAATACAGTCTCTGTATAAGTCGCGCCAAGAGCAAGGCTGCCTTCCTCATATTCTTTTGGTACAGCGCGGAGTGCTGTCTCTGAAACGCTGATGACGTTCGGGAGTACCATGACGGACAGGACGATGATTGCTGAAAAGAGGTTCGCTCCGTCGGGAAGGTTAAAGGTCTCACGAACCCACGGCACGATAAGGATCATGCCGACGAGACCATAGACAACCGAAGGGATGCCGGCGAGAAGTTCAACAGCCGACTGAATGACAGCCGCGACTTTTCCTGTAGCGAACTTTGTGAGGTAGATGGAGCAGAGAAGTCCGATCGGAACGGCGATCAGAATGGCTCCAAAAGTACCATAGACAGATGTAAGGATAAAAGGCAGGATACCGTACTTCGGCTCAGCTGCGGTAGATGCCCATTCTGTTCCAAATAAGAAATCTACGATTCCGATTTTCCCAATGGCGGGAACACCAGAAACGACAAGAAATATCGTAATAAAAAGTACGAAGGCGATGGCAATCATTCCACAGAGGAAAAAAATAATGCTCCAGACTTTTTCAAAAGGATTGCCAAAACGTTTTGCTGCTGTTGTTTCCATTAATTATCTCCACACCTTATCGTGAATGCTTTGTTTCTGACGGATGTTTTCCGCCCTATTTCCAACTTACAAAAGAAAATCCCGAAGGAAGACTTCAGGTTTTTCAAAGATCAGGGCCGGCACCGGGATGATGCCGGTCCTGGTTGTTTTTATATATTGTCCTTACTTGGGAAATACGTTACTGCTCGCTTGTTGCAACCGGAACAGCGCCTGCCTGAGAGATCAGATCTGCTGCGTCTGCGCTTGTAATGTAATCGAAGAATGCCTGAGCCGCAGGGCTGAGAGTCTTGGAGTCATTTGTGATAACGTTGAAGTTTCTCTGGATCTTGTAGGTTCCGTCAAGTACGGTCTCCTCTGAAGGTGCAACACCGTCAACAGTAAGAGTCTTGACAGTATCGTTCAGATCTGCCATGGAAGCATATCCGATAGCGTTCGGGTTGTTAGCTACGGTCTGAATAACATCACCGGTAGAAGTCAGCTCCTGATCAAGCACGCATGAATCCTTGGTATCTGTGATGGACTCGAAGCCATCTCTCGTACCGGAACCTGCCTCACGGCCGATGCAGACGATGTCGCCGTCAGTGCCGCCGAGATCAGACCAGTTATTGATCTGATCGGTATAAACCTTTGCGATATCATCAAGAGAAATATCTGACAGATCATTTTCCGGGTTAACGATGATCGCGATACCATCGATAGCGATCGTAGTAGCGGTAAGTCCTTCCGGATCGTCATCCTTCAGGTCGCGGGATGCAAGACCGAGGTCTGCGCTTCCCTCAGAAGCAGCGGTGATACCTGAGCTGGATCCTGTCGGGTTGTATGTAACAGTTACGCCCGGGTTGTCATTCTGGAACTGCTCACTGAGAATGGTGATAACCTTCTCCATGGAGGTGGAACCATCGGTAGAAACAGTGCCTGAAAGATCTCCGCTTGCAGTAGTGCTGGTCGATGCAGTGCTGTCTGTCGTTGCTTCTTCCGTTGCAGCTGCCTCAGTGGTCGTTGCAGACGTATCTGCCGTAGCAGAAGTATCTGTAGTAGAATCTGTAGAGCTTCCGCATCCTGCTGCTACCATTGCAGCACTCAGAATACCTGCCATGATTAAACTAGCTTTTCTTGATTTCATGTTTACTCTCCTTCTTTTTGGAAACTACTTTGTTCCTTAAACTTGTTTTTTTTCCTGTTTCCGAAATCATAATGCAATGTAACGTGTTAACTCCGAAAGCACCGTTGTGTTAACGATGCGTAAAGGGGTGGCACCGTTCTGCGCGAAAAAAAAGGACGAAAAAAGCCGCCGAAAGGCACTTTTACATGCCCGCCGGCGGCGGAGAAAATACTTTATTTAAAACATATCAGATTTTTGCAAAAGCCTGATCAAGATCCGCGATCAGGTCGTCAATATCCTCGAGGCCCGCGGAGAGACGGATGAGATCAGGAGCGATCCCGGCAGCCATGAGCTGCTCATCGCTCATCTGACGGTGCGTATGACTTGCCGGATGAAGCAGGCAGGTCTTACTGTCGGCTACATGCGTCTCAATCGAAATAAGCTTCAGAGAATCCATAAATTTAACAGCAGTCTCGCGTTTGCCACCCTTCAGTCCGAAGCACATTACACCGCAGGTA
The DNA here is from genome assembly GCA_036453165.1 of Eubacteriales bacterium. Classification (GTDB taxonomy): domain Bacteria; phylum Bacillota; class Clostridia; order Lachnospirales; family Lachnospiraceae; genus Bilifractor. The sequence goes on from JAZHVR010000002.1 coordinate 137,850, forward strand.
CCATTCGGGCAGTATTTCTGCTGGAGAGCATGACAGTCGTCATCCGGCAGGTCCGCGTAGTGTACCCACGCCACCTTATCGTTGTCGTGCAGATACTTTGCGAGCGCCAGGCCATTGGCACAGTGCTTTTGCATACGCACCTGAAGGCTGTCCAGACCGAGATTTAATATGAAGGAGTTCATCGGGGACGGAATGGATCCGAGATCCCTCATCAGCTGTGAGACAATTTTTGTGATATACGCCTTCTTGCCGAATTTTTCCGCATAAACGATGCCGTGATAAGATTCATCAGGTGTTGTAAGTCCCGGAAACTTATCTGCGTGCGCCATCCAGTCAAAGTTTCCCGAGTCAACGACAGCTCCACCGACAGTAGAAGCATGGCCGTCCATGTACTTTGTCGTTGAGTGTGTGACAATGTCCGCTCCCCACTCAAACGGACGGCAGTTGATCGGCGTAGCAAATGTGTTATCTACGATCAGCGGAACGCCGTGCCTGTGAGCGATTTTTGCAAACTTTTCAATATCAAAAATCCCGACGGTCGGGTTGGTAATCGTCTCACCGAAAACGGCCTTCGTGTTCGGGCGGAAGGCTTTTTCGATCTCTTCCTCAGATGCCGTCTGATCGATAAACGTGCAGTCGATTCCCATCTTCTTAAGCGTTGTTCCAAAAAGGTTGAACGTTCCACCATAAATGGAAGACGAAGCTACAATATGATCCCCTGCCTCACAGATATTGAAAACTGCGAAGAAGTTTGCCGCCTGCCCGGACGATGTGAGCACAGCTGCGGAGCCTCCCTCGAGAGCGCAGATTTTTGCAGCGACAGCGTCGTTCGTCGGATTTGCCAGACGAGTGTAAAAATAGCCGTCCCGCTGCAGGTCAAACAGCTGACCCATCTCCTCACTGCTGTTGTACTGAAAGGTCGTGCTCTCATAAATCGGTATTGATCTCGGTTCACCGTCTTTCGGATTCCATCCCGCGTGGATACATTTTGTTCCCGTGCCTTCAGACATTCTTTTTTCCTCCTGAATAAGCTTCTGATAATCTCCGGTTTTTCCGTCGGATATTCGGACTTTTCTCTAAATTTTACGCCACAGCCACGCAGGATGCAAGGTTATGACTGCTTCCCTGCGAAGAGTTTCTTGCGTGTAACGAAGTAAAAAACCTCTACCATGATCCCGGTGATGGCCCAGGAGATCGGATAGACGATGGTCAGAATAAAGAAATCGTGTGTCTGGGCAAATACGGTCGCCACGTAGATCAGACGGAAAACGCAGGAACCGAATACAACGAAAACAGTCGGAGCAATGCTGACACCCATTCCCCGGAGACAGCCCGCGGGAATCTCGTAGGTGCCGGTTCCGATCTCCCACAGCCCCACGATCATCAGACGGACAAGCGCGTAGGAGATGACTTCCTGGTCGGTGGTAAAAATCCCGAGAAGCGGATATCTGAAAATCCAGAAGAACAGAGAGAGTGCAAAGGTGATGGACTCTCCGATGATCATCGAGAGTCTGAAAACTTTTTTGCACCTGTCGTACTTCCCGGCGCCGTAATTCTGCGCCGTAAAGGTGACACCTCCCTGCGCGAATGCGCTGACAATGAAGTAGCTCATGTATTCAAAGTTCTGCGCGGCCGTGGTACCGGCGATTGCCGCCGATCCGAAGGAGTTGATTGCCGACTGGATAATGACATTGGAAAATGAGAATACCGTTCCCTGCAGGCCCGCCGGAATGCCGATGCGGAAAAGTGTCTTCAGGTATTCTTTTTTCAGCATGAGATGACGCAGAGAAAGATGAAATTCTCCCTGTTCCCGGATGAGAAAAACCGTCACCATTGTGGAGCTGATAATATTTGAGATCACGGTTGCGATGGCTACACCGTCAACGGACATTCCCATGACGATCACAAAAAACAGGTTGAGAAAAATATTGACCACTCCCGACACCGCGAGCGCTATCAGCGGTCTCGCCGAATCGCCCTTGGCCCGGAGGATCGCGGACCCGAAGTTATAGATCATGATGAACGGAGCCGCCAGAAAATAGATCCGAAGGTAAAGAAGCGCCAGATCCATGATATTATCCGGCGTGCCCATCGCGGCAAGGAGCGGCCGGGCGACGAGCTCTCCGACCGGGAGCAGGATGACGCCGCAGATCAGGGCGACGGTGTAGATCGTCTCTACGGCTTCTCCGACCTTTTTTCTCTTTCCCTGCCCGATCAGCGTTCCGATGACAACGTTGACACCGAGAGACATGCCGACAAAAAGGGACACGATCAGATTGATCGGCGCCGCGTTATCCCCGACGGCTGCCAGCGCCTCCGAGCTTGAAAACCGCCCGACGACGGCGAGATCGGCACTGTTGAACAGCTGCTGAAGAATACTCGTCAGCGCGAGTGGCAGCGCAAAAATAAACAGCTTCCAGGCGAGCGGCCCGTGAAGCATATCCATCTCATGTGAATGTTTCTGTTTTTCCTGTAACTCACTCATAAAAATCCTGCACCTCTTTTTTCTCCTCATAAAACTTTAATTCCGCCCGGCGTGTGTTCTCCATAGACAGCTGCCAGCCGTGTTTTTCAGAATCATGAAGCAAAAGCTATCTTAATACTCATTTGTTTCAAGGACAAGGGGATTCATGTAAACGGATGCGGCTGCAAATATAAAAGACAGAGCGGAAAATTTCTGCTCTGCCTTTTCTCTAAAATAACCAGTCTCCTGCTATATTATTCTTCTGACGTGGTGTCATCCTGCTGTTCGTAAATCGTCAGATACTTGTCCATGTAGATCTTGTCGACCGCCGTCGTCATCACGGCGTGAAGCAGTGAAGTCTTTGTTTTTGTCCCAGTGACCTCATAAGCCGCGTAGTGCTTCGGATCCGCCAGATGATTCAGCGCATTCGTCATTTCTTCATTAAAATGATTATAGGCTTCCTCGACACTGTAAGTGATCTCCTGCAGCTCCTTGAGGCTCCGGATCTCCTTCATCGACGCCACATTTTTGATAAGAGCGATAAAGAGCAGATAAGCGAGCTGGACCCGATAATACTTCTTATTAACTGGCGGATCGATCAGCCCCTCTTTTGCGTAATTGCTGATCATCGACGGTGTGAGCTTCAGATCGCCGAGCGGCTTCAGACAGTCATCCACATATGCCGCTGCCTGATTCAGATAAAGACCCACGTCAGGGATCGCGCGATACGACGGAAGCTGAAAATTCCTGATAGCCTCCACTGCAGTCTTCGAAAATACGGACATGTCCTGTTTTTCTCTCAATATTCTACCTCCGCGGCGCGCCGTCCATTTCCATATTTCATCGTCACGCCGTCTTCCATTTCCTTATATAGTATACGCTCTTGCGCCAGTCTCAACAATGATATCTGTCTCTTCCGATATAGAAAAATCGCGCTGGCGGAAATGCATAACGCCAGCGCGAATATATATTAACTCGTAGATTTTTTATAGCTCTGCCTTTTTAAAACGCAGAAGCCTCATGGAGTTGAGTATGCACAGACAGGCAACGCCCACATCGGCAAAGACTGCGGCCCACATGCCCGCGAGCCCGAGCGCGCCCAGGATCAGGATGAGAATTTTGACGGCGATTGCAAAGACGATATTTTCGGTCGAAAGTCTGAGCGTCTTCCTTGCGATGCGGATAACAACGGGGATCCGGCGCAGATTGTCGTCCATGATCACAACGTCCGCGGCTTCGATTGCCGCGTCGCTTCCCATGGATCCCATCGCGATGCCGACATCGGAACGCATGAGAACAGGCGCATCGTTGATTCCGTCACCGACAAAGGCAAGTGCCCGGTCAACCTTGTCCGCACTGCCGGAGTCCAGTTCCTTCAGCAGCTCCTCAACCTTTGTGACCTTGTCCTGTGGAAGCAGCTCCGAATAGACCTTATCGATCCCGAGCTCTTTTCCGACAGCATCTCCGACAGATTTCCGGTCACCGGTCAGCATGACCACGCGACGCACACCGGAGGCTTTCATCTCGGCGATCGCACGTTTTGCGTCCGGTTTTACCGTATCGCGAATGGAGATAGAGCCGAGATAGCGGACCTGATTCTCTGCTTCTTCAGCCACGTATACGACCGTCGCCGCCGGATCTGAAGCCTCTTTGTAATTCACATGAGCAGCTTCCATCAGCTTCCCGTTGCCGACATAGATCCGCTTTCCGTCGACGGTAGCGATGAGGCCCTGCCCGGACACATTATCCGTATCTGTCAGTCTCGTCATGTCGATCTCCGTATCAGGGAGCTCCTCTTTCAGCCGTGAGCGGATGGATATGGCTATAGGATGGGTAGATGCCCCCTCTGCGAGAGCCGCCGCCGTCAGGATTTCTTTTTCATCCACGCCCGGAGCCGGATCGACTGCGGAAACTTCAAAAGTTCCCTCCGTCAGGGTGCCTGTTTTATCCGATACAACGGTGTCGAGCTTCGCGAGCAGCTCCAGGTAGTTGGAGCCTTTGACGAGCACGCCGTTCCGGCTCGCGGCGCCGATCCCTCCGAAGAAGGCGAGAGGGACAGCGATAACAAGTGCACAGGGGCAGCTGATGACAAGGAACGTACATGCTCTGTAGATCCACGTCGCCGGATCGCGAGTGATGATCGACGGGATGATGGCGAGAGCCAGTGCCGCATAGACGACGATCGGCGTGTACACGCGGGCAAACCTCGTGATGAACTGCTCAGTATGAGATTTCTTGTCCGCGGAATCCTCGACGAGCTCAAGGATTTTTGCGACGGTGGAATCCTCATAAGCCTTCTGGGCTTCAACCTTCAGCAGTCCTTCGCCATTGATGCAGCCGGAAATCACCTGATCTCCGGGATGTACCGTTCTCGGCACAGACTCTCCGGTGAGAGCCGCCGTATTGATCATGGAGTCGCCCGAGCGCACGACCGCGTCAACCGGGATTTTTTCACCGGGCCGGATGACGAGCACATCACCGACCTCGACATCATCCGGATCAACCGTCTCCACGCTTCCGTCCGCGCGCACTACATTGGCAAATTCCGGCGTGATCTCCATCAGATCCGAGATAGACTTTCTCGACTTGCCAAGGGCGTAGCTCTGAAACCACTCACCGACCTGGTAGAAAAGCATGACTGCGACAGCCTCGGAATTCTCTCCCGTAATAAAGGCTCCGACCGTCGCAATAAACATAAGAAATGATTCATCAAACGGCTGGTGGTTTTTTATCCCGAGAAATGCGTTTCTCACTACCTTCCATCCCGCCATAAAATACGGGATGAGATAGAGAACGAGCGAAAGCCAACGGTTTTCAAAGATCATCGGCACAGCGCCGGTCTTATCCAGGATCATGATCGTGAAAAAAATCGCCAGCGAAAGCAGAATAATTTTAAGTTCTTTCTTCAGATCATCCGACATAGTTCAATCCCTCTCGCACATGCACTCCTCAGGTAAAGATCTTAAAATCCGGCTCGATTTTCTTCCCGACAATACTGCACTGCTGCAGGATATCATCAAAACGGCTGTCATCTGCATCAAGGGTGAATTTTTCCATCATAAAATTCACTTTTGCGTCATTGACGCCGTCGATTTTCTTTACATCGTCCTCAACCTTTTGCGCACAGGCTGCGCAGTCAATACTGCATTTGAATTTCTTTTTCATTGCTTTTCTCCTCCATATTTCCGGATCGCTATTCTCCGGATCGTTTCTGTTTTCGGCGCTACTCCTCGATGTGTTCCTTGCCCATCGTGATGATTGTCTTCACATGCTCATCCGCCAGCGAATAAACCATTGCCTTGCCCTCGCGGCGGGCATTGATCAGCTTGGAAGTCTTCAGGATCTTCAGCTGATGGGATACCGCCGACTGATTCATTTCCAGATCCTCACAGATCTCCGTCACATTTTTCTCACTGTCGAAAAGATCATACAGAATGCGGATCCTGGTTGAATCACCGAAAATTTTAAACAGCTCAGCCAGGTCGCTCAGCTCTGTCTCGGAGATGTTTGAGACGAGATGCTCAATCTTCTTTTTACTATATGTTTCCGCCATCTGTTCTGCCTCACTTCTAATGAATTTCTATTCATATGAATATATTATCATATGTTCACGATAAGTCAAGAAAAAATGCAAAAATCGCAAAAAAAATGAGAGACAGCCCAGATGCTGATCTGAGTGCCTCTCACCAGTTATCCACCGGATTTGTTTCAAAGTACATTTCATTTCTGACCCGTACACCCGCTCCGTTATTCTGTAACACAGCGTCTCAGAATTTCGGCGTTGTACCTACTGCTTTCAGATCGTCCATGATCTCTTCCAGCTTCATATTCATTTTTGAATCGACAGATGCGGTGACTGCGCCCTCGACGAGCGGACAATCCGCCATGACGACCTTCCGCCCCTCCTCTGCCATTTCGATGACCATCTGAGTTGTCATAACGGCACTGCCCATATCCATCAGGATGATGACACCGTCATCAGAATATACCGAGTCGATGGCCGCCTGGATCCGGTCGAAGCTCGTCCCGAAGGTACCGTCCTCGAGGCCTCCTGCCGCCGCGATCGGGATTCCGTCTGCCATCATGGTTGTAAGTTCAACGACGCTTTTTGCAAGATTTTCACTGTGTGATACGATGACGATTCCTACCATATTTATCTCCATTCTTTAAGAAAGGACCGCGCTATTGTGTGCGGTCCTTCTTGTTTCTCGTTCGTATTATCCCGCCCACGGAATTGTGCACCGTGATCTGAGGATATATTCATATGCGTGTCAGATGGAATCCTTAACGACATCAAGCATGTACGAGAAGGATGTCGCGCCTGGATCTTGGTGGCCGAGTCCGCGCTCACCGACGTAGCTCGCGCGTCCTTTTGTCGCCACGAGGTCTTTCGTGTGCTCTGCTCCTGCCCATGCCGCCTTGCTGCCGGCCTCGAGCACTGCTTTGGCATCTGCGCCGTCAGCAGCCGCTTTCTTCATAGCCTCCTCAGCCGGAATCATGGCATCGATCATCGTCGCTTCCTCAAGCTGTGCTTTTCCGAGCTTCTGGATAGCTGCGATACCTGCATCGAGCGCCGTCAGAAGATCCTGGACATTCATCTCGGTCTTGCCTGCAAGTGTCATGCCGCCCTTCATAAAAAGGGAGCCGTACAGCGGGCCGGAGGCACCGCCGACCTTGGACATCAGCGTCATGCCGACGGTCTTCAGAATCGTTCCGATATCTTTGCCTTCGAGGGTCGGAAGCTTCTTTTCAACCTCTGCGAAGCCGCGGGCCATGTTGATGCCGTGGTCCGAGTCGCCGATCGGCTGATCGAGTTCCGTCAGGTACTCCTTTTCTTCCTCGATTTTTTCAGAAATTTTTTTGATGATCTCAAGTACTTTTGCACTGTCTGCCATTATGCTGTCCTGTCCTTTCAACCAAATTCCTTCCATGCAGGCGTATCCGCCTTTGCGGTGAGAAGCTCTTTCAGCTGATCATCGAGCTTCAGAAGAGAGATCGAGAATCCGGCCATATCGATTGATGTCATGTAATTGCCGACATAGGTGCGGAATACCTTGATTCCCTTCGACGCCAGAACATCCTGAACATGGTTGTTGATGATATAGAGCTCCATGAGAGGTGTCGCGCCACTGCCGTTGACCATGACAGCCACTTCTGATCCGCTGTAATCGATGTCCGCGAGGATCTTGTCAAGCAGAAGGTCCGCCGTCTCGTTCGCGGTCTTCATTTTTTCTCTGTGGGTGCCGGGCTCGCCGTGAATGCCGATACCGACCTCCATCTCATCCTCTGCCAGCTCGAATCCGGGCTTTCCGGCTGCCGGTACGGTACACGGTTTAATTGCCGCGCCCATCGTGCGGACATTGTCGATGACCTTCTGAGCGACTGCCTGAACCTCTTCGAGCTCAGCGCCTGTCTCTGCCATAGCGCCTGCGCATTTATGTACAAAAATCGTACCTGCGACGCCACGTCTGCCGACGGTGAAGGAGCTGTTCTCAACGGCTACGTCGTCGTTTGTGATGACGTGTGCGACCTTGATTCCTTCCATATCCTTCGCCATGTCCTCAGCCATCTCAAAGTTCATGACATCGCCGGTATAGTTTTTGATAACAAGAAGAACGCCCTTATCGGTAGCAACTTCCTTGATCGCCTCAAGACACATATCCGGCGTCGGGGATGTGTAAACGGTACCTGCGACCGCTGCGTCGAGCATTCCTTCTCCTACGAATCCAGCGTGAGCCGGTTCATGGCCGCTTCCGCCGCCGCTGACCACGGCTACTTTGCCCTCTTTTTTGTTCTTGCGGCAGACGATCGTTCCGCAATCGAGCTTTTTCAGCTTATCCGGGTACGCCTTGACCAGGCCCATGGTCATCTCGTTCTCTACGTCTTCTACTTTGTTGATGAATTTTTTCATTATGAAACCCTCCGTGTTAAAAATCGCCACATGTTACACTTGCTGCAATTTCTTACGCCCCGTTGTTATTATGATATTTTTGACTGATTTTTTCAATATTTTATGAAATTTTTCGTAGAAATTAACAAGAAAATTGCTATTTCTGACTTTATCCTCTCTTTCTCCCAAGAATTTCATTAACATTTCCTACAATAAGAAAATCGCACCAGGCGCGTGTCCGATATCTGACATAAATTAACGCATTGCTAACCTGATTCTTAAATTTAATAACGTTTTTTTCACACTGACTGGCATATAATTTAAGTGGGCCATATAGCGTGCCCAACTCAAATATATTGTCCGCCGCATGTCCGGCTTTTCCGTTCCAGACGGACCTGTCCGCGCGGCGGCAGAAAGGCGGTTCCATGAAAAAAACATATGTGATCGACACGAACGTCCTGATCCAGGCGCCATACGCTCCCGATTGCTTTGAGGAGAATGACCTGGTGCTTCCGCTCGTCGTTCTGGAGGAGCTTGATTCTCTGAAACGCGCCGACGGTGAAAAGGGTGCAAACGCGAGGGCAGCGATAAGAGGCCTTGAGAACCTCAGAGTTCGCGGCAGCCTGATCGATGGAGTACCAAAGCCGGGAGGCGGCACGATCCGCGTCGAGACCAACTATGTGAATGTCGAACTTCCCGAAGATCTGATCCCGGAAAAATCGGATAACCGCATTCTCAGGGTGTGTATCGGTCTCCAGAAAGAACACCCGGACGAACAGATCATTCTTGTCAGCAAAGATATCGTTCTCCGTCTCAAGGCCCAGATCGTCGGCATCCGCGCAGAGGATTTCACCACCGAGCAGATCACACAGGACGACGCGTCCTACACCGGCCGCGATGAGGTTTTCATGCCGGAAGAATCCGCTTCCTCTTTCCGCCAGCAGGGAATCGCCGTCGACACTGTATACAAAACAGACGAGAACGGAAACCATATCACACCGCAGCTCGTCGAGAACGAATTTCTCATTCTCCGCGCTGACCAGTCGGGCAATCCACAGCTCGGCCGTGTGCAGAAGGACTGGATTTTTCCCCTCGCGTATCTGAACAGCAATCCCTACGGCGTTTCGCCGAGAAACGTCGGCCAGCGCTTCCTTCAGGAAGCCCTCATGACCAGTGCCGACAAGGCGCCCCTCGTCATCGCCAAGGGCATGGCCGGGACAGCCAAGACCTTCTACTCACTCGCGGTCGGCCTCGAAAAGACCTTCAACAATCCGACCGGCGAATACCGCCGCATCATTGTCTGCCGCCCGAATGCCCAGTTCGATGAAGACATCGGATTCCTTCCAGGCGACGAGCAGGAAAAAATCGCCCCGCTCATGCGCCCGATCATCGACAACCTCGAGCAGATTCTGGACTCCAATGAAAAAGAGCGCTACGCGGATGAGACACTGCTGCGCGACAAGATCGATGAGATCTTTGACCGCGGGATCATCCAGACAGAAGCGCTGAATTTCATCCGCGGCCGCTCCATCGTGAATACCTATCTCATCATCGACGAGGCCCAGAACATGACGCCAAACCAGGTGAAGGGCATCATTACGCGTGCCGGGCGCGGCACCAAGATCATCCTTCTCGGCGACCCCGGCCAGATCGACCGCCCGTATCTGGACGAGCGCACCAACGGCCTCTCATACGCCGCTTCACACATGAAGGGCAGCCCGCTCTGCTGGCAGATCACGATGCAGGCGGACGAATGTGAGCGGTCGGCGCTCGCAGGCGACGCGATCCGGCGGCTGTGAAGATACATAGCCTCGTTACAGTTCAGACATTGCCAGAGCACAGGCTTCCGAGGAGTGCCCGAGAATACAGGGCACTTCCAGCCCGCATACCATCCGCAGCAGTCGGCACTTAATGAGTCCAAGCGATAGCGAAGGACGAATTTACGTGCCGTTACTGCGAGGACGAGCGCAAGACGTGTTGCGGGCGGAAGTTCCTGTATTCTCAAGAACGGAAGAATCTGGCAGCGTCTGAACTGTAACGGGTCTTCGCCCGCAGTACCGATTCCGCGAGCAGAAATCGCCGAAATGGAGTATACTGAAAAGGCTGTAAAAAGAACGATCAAATAAGCCATAAAAGGCAATAAAGGAGACTCTATGCGCAAAACTAAAATCATCTGCACCATCGGGCCGGCAAGTGAATCGGAAGAAACACTCACTGCCATGTGCAAAGCCGGCATGAATGTAGCAAGACTTAACTTTTCTCACGGAACCCATGAAGGTCATCTGAAAAAAATCAATGCCATCAAAAAGGTGCGCGAAACTCTCGGCGTGCCGCTCGCGATCATGCTGGACACCAAGGGCCCGGAGTACCGTATCGGCGTCTTCAAAGATCACAAAGTCACGTTGAAGGACGGTCAGGAATTTACTTTCACGACAGACGATATCGTCGGCGATGAGTCAATCGTATCCGTCAGCTACAAGGGATTTGCAGACGATCTGGAAAAGGGGGACAAAATCCTCGTTAACAACGGCCTCGTCGTATGTGAGGTAGAAAGCGTCGAAGGCTCCCGCGTAAAAACGAAGGTAACGGCAGGCGGCGTCCTTTCTGACAGAAAGAGCATGAATTTCCCGGGCAAGCTGTTGAAAAATGAATTTCTGAGCGAGCAGGATAAGGCCGATCTGCTTTTCGGAATTGAAAATGACGTGGATTATGTCGCCGCTTCATTCGTTTCAACGAAAGAAGACGCGCAGTCCATGAGAGATTTCCTCGATGCGAACGGCGGCAAAGATATTGATATCATTGCAAAGATTGAGAACAGCTCCGGTGTAAAGAATGTCGAAAAGATTTCTGAAGTCGTCGACGGCATCATGGTCGCGCGAGGTGATCTCGGCGTGGAGATCCCATACATGGAGGTTCCTTCTGTTCAGAAGGAGATCGTCTCCAAATGCCGTCTGCTCGGCAAGCGCGTAATCATCGCAACCGAAATGCTCGAATCAATGATCACGAATATCCGTCCGACAAGAGCTGAGATCTCTGATGTGGCCAACGCCGTTTACGACGGAGCTTCAGCGATCATGCTGTCCGGAGAATCCGCTGCCGGAAAATATCCGGTCGAAGCCGTCCACACGATGGCCGAGGTGGCAGAGTACACCGAGCAGCATATCCACTACGAGAACCGCTTCAAGACAACGAAATTTATCACGAAAAATAATCTGGACGCCATCAGCCACGCAACCTGTTCGATGGCTATTGACGTCCACGCGAAAGCGATCGTCGTCAGCTCCCAGAGCGGACTCACTGCCCGCATGGTCAGCCGCTTCCGCTGCCCGACACAGATCATCGGTATGACAACCTCAAGGAAAGCTTATCATAAGCTCTCCCTCAGCTGGGGCGTACTCCCGATCCTGTGTGAGGAGTTTGATTCAATCGACGTCCTCTTCTATCACGCGATCCGTCAGGCAAAGAAGCTCCTCAACCTTCAGGAGGGCGATAACGTAGTCCTCACGGGAGGAAAAATCGGCGGAGGCAGAGGCAACACCAATATGATCAAGGTAGAAACAATCAAGAATAATACTCACTGATAAAATAAATCTCACAGAACAGAATCCCCGGGGATCACACCGCTATTGATGTGTCGTCCCCGGGGATTTTTGATTCATTTCTTCTGAATTTATTTCCACTGATTCGTCTTTTCTGCTGGCTGCAGTCCTGCCAGTTCATCAGCTTTCCACAAACCTCATTCCACAGCCTTCAGCGATTCCGCCATGTTGACGGAACGGATCTGACGTCGCATGAAAAGGTTGACGATCAGTGCAAAGATAACAGAAAGTACAAATGACGCAATATAGCTCACCGGATGGATGATTACCGGATACGTCATGCCGTCGATCAGGATCTGATTTACGACAAAACGGCAGAACAGATAGCCAAGAGGCAGTCCTATGACGCTCGCGAGCACGGAAAGCACCAGATTTTCCCACAGAACATAGGAACGCGTCTCCCGCGGGTAAAAGCCCAGTACCTGAACGGTCGCAATCTCGCGGCTGCGCTCGGCGATATTGATATTTGTCAGATTAAAGATCACGATAAAGGCGAGTGCCCCTGCAAAACCGATGATGAGCCAGATGATATAGTTCAGCACGCTGAGGGAGTCATTTACCTGTTCAAGTGTATCCGCGAGATTCGTGACACTTTTTACACCGTCTGAGTTATTGACCTCATGGAGGAGATCATCATCCACTTCCCCGTCCGTGCGGACAAGGAACGCATTCACCTCATCCATATATGTATCTTCAGACACCTGCGTGTCACCAGATGTGTCCGATGCGCTGTCGGAAAATTCCTCTTCCCAGGTGTCCGCCGTTATGAAAACATAATTGTTAATGTAATTCCGGTAGACTCCTGATACTGTCAGTTCAATGCTCCGCGGTTCATCCCCGCTGTCATCTACAATGGTGACGGTATCTCCTTCTGAGACGCCGAGCTTCTGTGCAAGACGCCGGCTTAAGAGAACCTCCCCATCTTCCGGATAAGAGACAGATGACGTGCCATCCCATGTCTCAAAAGTCCAGAAATCGCCGATTTTTTCTCCATACTCGTCTTCATCAAACGCGTTGAGCGTCACGGAGTTCATCTGCTCACCGTTCGCGGAAACATCCACTACAGAAGAAATAACAGGGAGCGTCTCACTCACTTCATCAATCTCTTCAAGAGATGACTCCGCGGTCTCCGCATCGCCGCTCCCGACGGACGCCTCCAGCTGATACGTCTGGATAGAATCAAACTGCATCGTTCCTACGTCGATCATAGAATCGCGGATGCCGAATGCCGTTACGATCAGGGCCGTGCAGCATCCGATACCGACGACCATCATAACCATGCGGATCTTGTACCGTCCCATGTTGCGGAAGGTCGCTTTACGGAGAAAAGAAAGTTTCTTCCAGAGACGCTGAAAATGCTCAATGAGGATACGTTTTCCCGGCTTTGCCGCCTTCGGGCGGATGAGTGCGGCCGGCACCGAGAGAAGCTCACTTCTGCAGGAAATCCACACACTGAGGAAGATCGCTACAAGAGACACCACCAGCGTAAGTACCGCCATCTGAAGATCAAAGACGTAGGGAAGCTCTGTAAATCCATAGAGGACACTGTACGCGGACCAGAAAACCTGCGGGAGCAGTGCCGTCCCGATCGCGAAACCGGCGGCCCAGCCCAAAAAAGTCGCCGAACCGGCATAGATCATGTATTTCATTGTGATGGAAAAATCCGAGTACCCCATTGCCTTGAGTGTGCCGATCTGGGTCCTCTCCTCATTCACCATTCTTGTCATCGTCGTCACGCAGACGAGGAGCGCGATCAGAATGAAAAAGATGGGGAATACGCCTGCAATGGCGTTGATGATCGATGTGTCGGATTTAAAATTCACGTAGCCCGCATTGTCATTCCGCGTAAGCACATAGGTGTCCGGCTCTGTGACGCCGTTATCCTCCGCCTCTTCAACGGCTTCATCGCGCGTCATCTCCGGGATCAGCATAGACTCAATGCTCTCTTCTGTCTGCTCTTCGATCGTCTGCTGTGCCTCAGCGGCCGCCTGTTCCGGATCCTGGCCTGCCGCTGCCGCCTGTTCCGCGACAGCCTGTATCTGTTCTTCCGCCTCCTGCTCCGCCTGATCGCGGATCTGCTGGTTGGCCTCGTCTATCTCTTCATTGGCCTCATCCATGATATCGTCAAGAATAGCTTCATAGTCTTCATCGGCGATCGTTCCGGCCTTATCTTCGACCTTCTGCTCCCAGGTATCAATGAGATCATCATATTCGTCAGAGTACACATCATAAGAATCCGACTCCTCTAGCGTCAGATCGATCTCGGTATAATAATCCGTATCAAAATCTTCTTCCGGAATGTAGATATAGCCTTCCAGAGAACCGCTGCCTATCGATGTAGACCCGAGATTATGATCGAGATACAGCGGAGAATTTACGAGCCCGACGATTTTGTACGTCTTCCGAGCCATATCATCCAGATCATCGCTGTCATTTTCATCCGAGATCGTGATCGTGTCCCCGATCGACGATTCGTCAAACACGCGGTGATCGACGACGCACTCATCCGCCGATTCCGGATATCGTCCTGCCGTCAGAGAAGGAAGATTGACGTTTCCAGCAGAACTATCCGTATTTTCGCCCACGGATGAAGAGCTGACCTCTTCCGACGCGTCCTCAGACTGATACAGAGAACCAGGCAGAGAAATAAACACATATGCCGCATTCGTATCCCCGGAGGTCACCAGAAGATCCTTTGTTTTCACGCCCTCCGCATATTCCACCCCGTCCATCGCGGAAAAATCGCTCACATCATCGTCGTCAAATCCGAGCGTCGAATACACGCGGAAATCATACAGATTCTGCTCATCCACATAATTCTGACACGCCTGCCAGAAAGCAGGGCGACAGAGTCTTAAGCCGGAATAAAAGCCGACCGAAAGCATCACGATGAGCAGCAGAGCCAGCCATCGCCCCATAGAAGAACGGATACTCCGTCCGCTCAGTTTTATCGCTGCTTTTTTCACCCTGTCAGATACCTCTCTTTAATTCTTACCATTCAATATCGTCGATCTGTTTCACATCCTTATTGACCGCATCGGAAACGATTTTTCCGCTCCGGATCCGGATGATCCTGTCTGCCATCGGGGCAATCGACTGGTTATGTGTGATGAGCAGAACGGTCGTATCGCGCTCACGGCCGAGGTCGTGAAGAATCCTCAGCACCATTTTACCCGTGTCATCATCGAGTGCTCCGGTCGGCTCGTCGCAGAGGAGCATGCGGGGATTTTTCGCCAGGGCACGCGCAATGGCCACGCGCTGCTGTTCGCCGCCCGAAAGCTGTGCAGGAAAATTGCCCGCGCGCGCAGAGAGTCCTACCATCTCGAGCGCCTTCTCCGGCGGGATCGGATCCTGACAAAGCATCGCAGCAATCTCCACGTTTTCAAGAGCTGTGAGCGACGGGATCAGATTGTAGAACTGGAAAACAAATCCGACGTCAAAACGGCGATAACGGACGAGATCCTTTTTCGACATCTTTGATACATCCCGCCCGTCAAACAGGATCGTTCCGTCGGTCACGGTATCCATACCGCCGAGCATGTTGAGAAGTGTCGTCTTTCCTGCGCCAGACTGGCCGAGGATCACGACAAATTCACCCTCATTGATGCTGAACGACACATCATCGAGAGCGTGAACGGCCGCCTCGCCGGTCCCGTATATCTTTTTCACATGGTCAAATTCAATAAATCCAGACATGGCACCTCCACATGACAGATAATTTACTGTGTTTATTATTTGATATTAACATACTTATCGCCCCGAGCACACACCGATATTTTTTCTTCCGGCAAGTGTATTTCCAGCGAGTCCCGCCGGTATATCGGGTGGCTGGAAGCACCCGCGAAACGCGCAAAGAAGGAGCAGAGATTTCTCCCTGCTCCCTCTCATAGCGTTACATCAATTATTTATTATACTCCGGTTTCTTCGCCTGCGGAAATCGCCGTGGCTACGGCAGCCTTCTCCGCCTCTTTGGCCTTTTCTGCCTTCTTCGCCGGCTTATCATACAGCTGATATTTGAGGATCGTCGATACGACCAGATCTCCGATGACGTTGACACAGGTCGCGCCCATATCCGCCAGCGTATTGACGGAAATGTACACGCCGAGGATCTGGTTTACGGGCAGACCCGCGATAGGGGCCAGAGCCGCAAACGCTGCGATCGCGCCGCCGGGAACACCAGGGGTTCCGATCGACAACAGCACATTGCAGGCGAGCACGGTGATCATCGTGCCGATGGAAAGCGGTGTATTCGTAGCACCTGCAAAAAACGTGATCATGAACGACATCAGAATGGAGACGGCATCCATGTTGACCGTCGCCCCGAGCGGCAGTGTCAGCGAAGCGACCTCCTCCGGGACGCCGATCCCCTCCTCCGCGCACCGCATAGACAGCGGAAGTGTCGCGCTCGAGGAGCATGTTCCGAAGGCATTAAGAGCAGCCGGAGCGATATGCTTATAAAACTTCACGGGGCTGTAATGGCCAAAGAGCCTCACAAGAAGCCCGTAAAAAATCGCCGCATACAGAAAATACGTGATGTACAGCGCCAGCATGACTTCACCGAGATCGACCATCGTCTTCGCGCCGTTCGTGTACATAACCGTCGCAATGCACGCGAAAACGCCGACCGGAGCGACATACATGATTTTTGTGATGATGAACATGCAGACCTCATTGAGGGAATTGATCACGTCGACAAGAGGCTTTGCCTTCTCCTTCAGCGCCTGGCAGGAGAGACCGATGATCACCGCAAAAACAAGGATCTGAAGCATGTTGCCGTTGACAAAGGACTCCAGAGGATTCGACGGGATCAGATTCTCGAGCGTATCGAGCAGTCCGCTGAACTCAGCAGCCTCAACCGTCGTATCTGTGGCCACGATACTAGCGCCCTCGCCGAGGTGAAGTGCCTTCGGCAGCCAGAGACCAAGTGCCGATGCAAACGCCGTTGTCGCAACAAACCAGAGGATCGAATAAAGGCCGATCTTTCCGGTCTTCGAGATATTGCTGATGCCTGTGATGCCCACGACAAGGCTGCAGAACACAAGCGGATAGATCATCATCTTCAGGGCATTCATGTAGATATTGGAGATGACGGTTAGCACCGTGTACATCCACTCGGGCATGATCAGACCGACACCGAGGCCTGCAAATAATCCGACCGCGATCCAGAGTGTGAAATTAAATTTCTTTTTCTTCTTCCCGTTCAGACCGGCAGCATTTTCCTGCGGCTTTACGGACACTGTTTCTTCCTCCAAACTCATCACCCTCTCATCCAAAAAAAGAATGCTGTCATTGCATATGAATAATCTACTATACATTACAGCATTCCGGCGCGATTGAATAATTCTTTTTATCAATAATCAGTTATAGGTTCAGACTATATCAGCGTCTGTTCATTGATGATCAGATGAAATTCGAGTCCGAGGAATTCTGCCGCGCGCTTACAGAGGAGCATTCTGTCGAGAAAAATCTCGAAGTATTCTCCGACCTTGCTGTAGCGTGTATCAACGCTGAGCTTAAGCTTGATGCGGTTATGATCCTTGTTGATCTTCAGCCTGGACTCCGTGACAGAGTAGTTCACGCGGTCGTGAATATCGAAGGACTTTTGCTCTTCCTGCACACGGCTCCGGCGGACGTCCGACTTATCTGCGAGGATCAGTGCCGCGCTGATGATGCTGACAGGCTCTCCTGTTCCCTCATCGTGGTTTCCGATCGCACAGACCACCCTGGCCACATCCTCCGGCGGAAGCCCGATACCGTTCAGAATCTGAAAGGCCATCAGTGCACCCGACTGACTGTGATTGACGCGGTTCACGATATTGCCGATATCATGGAGCAGAGCCGCCGTAATGCCGAGGTCGATCGTGTGGTCATCCTTCCCAAGTGTGTCCAGAATATAGCGCGTTCTGTGCGCGACGATCTTCACATGTGCGAAACCGTGCTCCGTATAGTGCAGTGCCTTCATTGAATTGTTCTGTTCCTCAATGTAGACATTAACCGCGTGATCCTTTCTCACCTTATTAAAAATAGGGAACCGCTTCACTTCTTCACTCGTCATTCTGGACTTCCTCCCACAGCGTTTACTAATATTCTAGGATGAACAGAGTGAAATTGTAACCTCATTTACTTAGAGTTCACATGGGTTGTTGCAGCTCAGACATCGTCAGATTTCTATATTTCGAGAATACAGGTATTTCCGCCCGCAACGCGCTCCCGCTCGTCCTCGCAGTAGCGGTGGTAACCTCATCCTTCGCTATCGCTCGGACTTGCTAACCACCGACTGCTGCGGATGGTATGCGGGCTGGAAGTACCTGTATTCTCGAGTGCTATTCGGAAGTCTGTGCTCTGACAATATCTGAACAGTAACCATCATCAAAATAGGCGTTGCACAATGCCAATCATCTGGATTACCATGAAAACGGAAGAAAACGAAAATGGAGAATGCCGATATGGAGGAAATAAAAAGCCAGATCCAGGATTTTATCCGGGATTTTGTAGCGGAGTATCAGAAACGCCCTTCTGTTCACACGAAATGGGGCGAGGCTGTCGCCGGATTTGCGGACGCGTACAGCCCGTATATTCAGAGCCTCAGGAAAATCGTGAGCCCTTCGCACGGCCTTCCGCAGGAGATCATGCCGGAGGCAAAGATCATCATTGCCTACTATGTACCCTTTACCAGGGAACTTGCGAAAACAAACCAGACCGGCACGCATCTCTCCTCGCCGGACTGGGCGCTGGCCTATGAGGAAACGAATGCGATGTTCGGGGAGATGAACCAGGCAGTGATCGCTTTTCTTGAGAAGAAGGGATACCACGGCGTCGTTCCCGCCCAGGCCGCGACCTTTGATCAGAAGCTTCTCCGCAGTGACTGGTCATTCCGCCACATCGCCTACGCCGCGGGGCTCGGCACTTTCGGTATGAACAACATGCTGATCACCCCTAAAGGATGCTGCGGCCGTTACAACACGATCATCACAGATCTGGATGTCACACCGGACAAACCTGTTCAGGGAGAATACTGTCTGTACAAAGAAAATGGCTCCTGTGGTATCTGCTTTGAGCACTGCCCGGTTGGCGCACTGAAGGCAGACGGCTATAACCGTCAGCTCTGCTATACCGTCCTGCGCGAAAACGCAAAAGTCTACACCGATTTTGGGAGCTCTTATGTCGATGATTCCGGCAATGCGAACAGCGTCGGAAGTGAGGTATGTGGGAAATGCGTCACTCAGTCTCCCTGCGCCTTCTGGAACCGGCGTCCCCTGTAAATGAGATAATCTGCACAGATAACTCTGTCTCATCACCTCAGATATTCGAAAAAAATGGCCGAAGTCACACCTTATGAGGGACATGACTCCGGCCTGAATTTTATTCATATTTATTTATTTTCGAATCACACGCCGTCCTCAAATCCGGCAACGCCGAACGCGCCGACTCCGCCGTGGGTCGTGATGACTCCTCCTGTCTTCAGCCACTCGATCGTCTTGTATCCGAGTTCTTTTGTCCTCTCAACGATGACATTTCTGTACTCATCCTTGAATCCGGGTGCCGTAATAACATAGAGCGGCTGATCTTTCTCCAGGCGGTACTTCTCGACATAATCGCCGATCATTTTACGGATGGTGCGTTTGAAGCTGCCCCGATATTTCTTCACGGCCACGAGATAGCCGTCAACGATGTCAATCAGCGGAACAATGTGAAGAATATTTCCGATCAGCGCAGCAGCGTTTGTGCATCGTCCGCCTGCTCTCAGAAAATCAAGGTTCTGCGGCATAAAAACAAAGTGTGTCCCGGCACTGATGCGCTCCGCCTCTTTCTTCGCCCGCGCGATATCCCACTCCGGATGCTCCTGAAGCATCTGTGCGACTCTGACAACGACCGCTGACTGGCCGGCTGACACCATTTTCGTATCAACACACGTCACATAATCGCGACCCTCCGCAGCCGTCTTCCCGCTGCTGAAGGACACGGTCGTGACCGCTGAGTAGGCGAGATAAAGGATCTGCGCATCCGGATATTTCTCATGAATTTCATCAAATACAGCCTCGAATTCGGCCACATTGGTCCCGCTTGTTTTTGGCGCCTTACCCGTCTTATTATAGTAATCCACGACCTTCTGTGGATCAAAGCTTCCGTCATCGAGGGTGTCTTCACCGAAGGTGACATGCATCGGGACAATGTATACCCCGTATTTCGCGGCCAGTTCGGGAGACATATCCGATCCCGATTCAGCCACCAGAATAATTTTACTCATAGCTTTCCCCTTTTCTATGAATTGAACAAAATTTCCAGAATGTGACGGATGGTCAGAAATTTTCTGAAAATTTAATTCTTTTTCAGCATATCAGCCGATGGAAGTGACTTCAATCAGAAATCAGATTTTTATGAACTTTTAAAAAAACCGGTGCCATAAAGGCATCGGTTTTTGTATAACTCAAGTTAAGATAACGGTATCCCTCTTGGATTTTTCGCGAGGTCAGAGACCTGCTCCACTTAGTTTAACCTTGAAGCATCGAGATAACGCCAGGTTCCCTTGGTACCATAGGTAAAAGCGAATCCTGAATTATCCGTGACGTGCTGATAGTAAGGATCAAATACTCTGGTCTCACCTTCGCCATCATAATCATCAATCTCTACCCAGGCATGTTCATCTTTTTCGCCACTTGTTGTCATTAAATATCCGTACATCATGTGAGCATCGTACCCGAGAGCCTCTGCCATCTGGTAGAAGCATGCCGCCATCACACCGGCATCGCCGCGGCTGTTCGTAAAGCCATACGAAGCGAGCTTGCTGACATTAGATGCGGTCACGGAAATTCCTGTACTCTTATATTTCAGTCCGGCCGCAGCCGTCATAGCGCTGTCAAGGCTCCACCCCACTTCGTCAAGCTCCGCGGAAGCCTGTGGATAGGATGCAGTAGCCGCATTTTTGTCGTGGAAAACGATCGCCGTGTTGCCGGGAGCCGACTGTGCCTTTGAGCGGATCACGATCTGAATTGCCTCAATGCGATAGCCGAAGCCCGCGCTTCCGCAGGATTCACCGTTTTTCGCCCAGTCAGTCCAGCCAAAATGCTGTACATGCACCCTGTAGTAGACGTCAAGACTGGATGCGGCCTCGCCCGTCAGCTTCAGCTCAATCGCTTCAAGACGGAGTCCCTGGCCTTTCGTTCCGGACATTCCTCCGTCTGTCTGCCATTTTGTTTCCCAGCCATAATTCTGTATGTGTGAGCGGTAAGTGACACCGAGTCCCGGCACATTTGTGCTGATCTTCAATGCTTCCATCCGGAGACTCTGTCCGGTTGTGCCGGCAGACGCCCCGTTTTTCACCTCAGACGTCCATCCCTTGCGCTGTACATAAGCGGAATATGTGATGTCCGACGTCTTCAGACATGTGAAGGATACGTCTGAACCGGAGCTGTCAGGTGCCTCTGAATCCTTTGGAACGATGACAATCTCCAGCGCCTCCATGCGGCAGCTGCAGCCGGAGCTTCCCGCGGACTCACCGTTCTTTGCCCATGCGGTCCATCCTACCTTCTGCACATGCGCCCTGTAATATACATCAAGATAATTTTCTGCGCCGCCGGTCAGCTCGATCTGGATGGCCTCGAGACGTTTTTTCTGGCCCGTTGTTCCGCTTACCTCTCCGGATTCACTCCAGTCTGATTCCCAGCCGACGCCCTGGATGTACGTGCGGTAAGAAATTCCCGGGGCCTTGATACGGACTGCCTCCATGCGCAGACTCTGTCCGGAAGTTCCGGCATCTTCTCCGCTGGAGACTGCGTCCTGCCATCCGATGCTCTGAACATGTGCCTGATATACGACATCCGTCGTCAGATATGAATAGTCAACAGTTTCGTCTGTGCTATCCAGTGTCTCCCCGTCGTTATCCTTCGGGAGAATTGCCACCTGAAGAGCGTTGATATTGTAATCCAGCCCGACCGTACCGGCAATGTCGTCATATGAAACCCCGGACCAGGAATCCGTCGTCTCACTGCTATCCGACGTCCAGCCCATCCAGCCGATCCCGGATACATACGCGCGGTACCAGATACTGTAATCATCTGATATAGCTCCCGTCAGACTCATACGGACTGCCGTTATATTGTCCCCGGCGGCGCCGACGTCAGCGCCGTCGTAATTCTCCTGCCATCCGCTTCCCTCATCGCCGACAACGTAGGCCGAATAACTCACCCCGGAACCGGCGTACGAATCATCAATAGAGTCCAGCTGAAAGCTGAGCGCCTCAAGGCCTGATTCACTGTCCTCTGATCCGATCGTGACAGTTTCTCCGTCAAAAGAGACGCTTGTCGTATCCGACCACGCAGAATTCTGAAGCCACTGCGAGGTCAGCGTTGTAGTAATCGTTTCCTCGTCGGTATTTTCTTCATCCGTGTCATCCGAATCAGAAGTCTCGCTGGATTCATCTCCGGTTTCGCTGTCGGAGGATGTATCACCACTTTCGGTTTCTTCGCCTTCCGATGAATCGGAAGTGCTTCCGCTATCTGTGCTGCTGTCATCAGTTGTTTCGCTTTCACTTCCGGATGAGGCGATGACGCTCTCATCTTCTGATGAGCTGTCTTCACTTTCCGACGAACTGGTGACGCTCTCGCCGCTTTCTTCTTCCGTCGTGCTGCTCTCGCTCGTGCTGCCTGCCGATGAGGTATCTGTATCCTCAGCCGCATAGACCGGCACCGAAGACAGCACCGTTGCCGCCGACAGCATGCCAGTAAGAATGTATGTTATCCATTTACTCTTCAAAAAAACCCCTTCTTTCCTTCAGCCATCACCTGTCATTAATCAAAACGCTCGTCGATGACGCGCTTCGTCTTCTTCTCCGATCTCGGAAGAACGCCGAGCTCGACAACCTTGACGATCGGTGTGAATCCGATTTTGCTCTTGATCGCCTCCGCTACGTCTTCAGACATCTGGGCAAAATCTACGTGGCCGTTTGTCTCTACATAAATACGCATGGTGTCACGTCCGTCGAGATGTGAGATACGGATCTGATATTCACTCGACAGATCCGGGAATGTAGCTAAAACTTCCTCGATCTGTTTCGGGAATACATTGACGCCCTTGATCTTCATCATGTCGTCCGAACGTCCCATGATCGTGTCGATCCTCGGATATTTGCTTCCACACGGGCAGTCTCCCGGGATGATCCTGGATATATCATGTGTGCGGAAACGGATGAGCGGCGCTCCTTCCTTGACGAGTGTCGTGATAACCAGTTCCCCCCACTCGCCGTCGGGGACATTCTTCCCTGTCTTCGGATCAATGACCTCGATATAAATATAATCATCCCAGTAGTGCATTCCGCATTCATAATCACAGCTGATACCGATTCCGGGGCCGTAGATCTCGGTGAGACCGTAGATATCATAGATCTGAATGCCGAGCTCGCCCTTGATGCGGTTGCGCATCTTCTCTCCCCAGCGCTCGGATCCGATGACACCCTTCTTCAGGTAGATGCTGTCCATCAGATTATCCTTCTCAATCTCCTCAGCCAGGAGAAGCGCATAGGAAGAAGTAGCACAGAGCACGGTTGACTTCATATCCTGCATAAACTGAAGCTGCTTCTTTGTGTTGCCGGGTCCCATCGGGATAACCATCGCCCCGAGTTTTTCAGCGCCGTTCTGAAAACCGATTCCGGCAGTCCAGAGGCCATAACCCGGTGTGATCTGGATTCTGTCGCGGTTCGTAATTCCCGCCATCTCGTAGCAGCGTTTGAACATCTCGCCCCAGTCATCCACATCCTTTGCGGTGTAAGGGATGATTACCGGCGTTCCCGTCGTTCCGCTCGAGGAATGGATGCGGACGATCTCTTCCTCTGGAACTGCCATCAGTCCGAGCGGATAGGCGTCGCGGAGATCCTGCTTCTGTGAAAACGGGAGCTGCAGAAATTCTTCCGGCGAATTTACCTTCGTCACGCCTGCCTCTTCGAGTTTTCTTCCGTAGAAATTATCTGATTTGCGGAGTCTCCGGATCTCGTCATTGACCATCTGGAGCTGGGTGTCGCTGATCTGCATTTTATTTTCCTCCTTTAATAATTGCCTGTATACTGCAGCGCTTTTTCGTTGATATCCCAGAGTTTTTCGGGAAGGCGCTCGTGCAGAGCTGCATAAATGTCATCAAATTCTACGTCGATCTCACCGGTTCTGACGGCGGCTCCGAGAAGGACCATGTTCAGCACCTTCGGGTTGCCGAGAGATGTGAGCGCCTCGTCCGCGTCTACAAGAACGAGATGTGCGACGTGTTGTTTCAGATATTCGATCATCGCAGCGCTGTCATATGTAGAAAGACCGATCATTGCGCTGACAGGCTGAACCGGCCGGATGCTCGTGACAACGGATCCGCCGGGTTTCAGAAATTTCAGCTGACGCACGGTCTCGCCTGGCTCAAAGCCGACGATCAGGTCAGCCTCGCCGCTGCCAATAAGTGGAGAAGCTGCCTCACCAATTTTCATATGAGAAAAAACGCTTCCGCCCCTCTGTGCCATACCGATAGTCTCGGCTGTCATTACATGTTTCTTTTCTTTCATGGCCGCCGCCGCAACGAGCTTGGAAGCGAGAACGGTTCCCTGACCGCCGACACCGCAGAATACGATATTTTTACTCATTGTGACCACCTCCTGCGATCGCGCCGACCGGGCAGACCTGCTCACAGAGCGTACAGCCTGTGCACTGAGAAGCGTCGATCATCGCTTTCTTTCCGCTTTCGTCAAGGATCAGCGCCGGACATCCGAGTTCGTTGATGCACTTGTGGCAGCCGATGCACTTGTCCGGATCCACGGCAGATTTTCCGCTCTTCGGTTTGTATTTCACAATACACGGCGACTTAAAAATAATGGCCTTTACACCAGGTTCATCAGCGATCCTCCGGATAGCCGGAACCGTCTTTTCAAGGTCGAGCGGATCGAGTGTCTCAACGGTCTTAAGACCGATTCCGCGAAGAACATTTTCAATGCTTACCGCTTCCACGATATCGCCCATGATCGTGCGTCCCGTGCCGGGATGCGGCTGGTGTCCGGTCATGGCTGTCGTCGAGTTATCGAGGATACAGATCGTGATGTCCGACTGATTATAGAAGGCATTGATTGTTCCCGTGATCCCCGATGCAAAGAACGTGGAATCTCCCACGAACGCAAAAGCGCGCGTCTCCGGTTCTACACGGACGACTCCCTGTGCCATCGTAATGCCCGCGCCCATGCAGAGACAGGTGTCCGTCATATCGAGCGGATGAGCGTTCCCGAGGGTGTAGCAGCCGATGTCTCCGGCATAGAGCGTCTTCTTGCAGCCCTTCATGGCCTGCTTCACGGCGTAGAAGGACGCCCTGTGCGGACACCCCGCGCAGAGTACCGGCGGACGGACAGGAAGCGGCGGGACTTCATTCGCTGCTGTACCGGCTTTTGCAGCCCCCTCTGCGTCAGGTTTATCTTCTGCGGTCTCTTCAGACATGAACCGCGCGATATCTTCGCTGACAGAGTCTACAGTGTTTTCACCCGACGGCTTGACATCTCCGGTCATTTTGCCGCGGATTTTTACAGACAGTCCGTATTTTCCGCACACAAAAGTCAGAGCACGCTCGATCACCGGGTCCAGCTCCTCGATGCAGAGAACCTCGTCGAGTCCGTCGAGGAACTCAAGAGCCTTCTTCTCAGGGAACGGGAACGGCGTAGCGACCCTGAGGATCCTCGGATGATCTGTGCCGACGGCGTCCATGGTGTAGGAGAAATTGATCCCGTGCGTCGCGATGCCGCGCCGGCTGTTCTGGAATTTTCCAGCCGCCGGGAGGATCCTGTTCCGGGCATAGTTCGAAAGCTTATCCGACAATTCCGCGTTGCGCTTCTCGATGAGGGCGTGATTTTTCACCGAAAGACGCGGAAAAATCACCCACTTGGAAGCATCTTTGACAAAACCTTCGGGGTCATTTTTCTGATATTCTGCCTCGTCGAGAATCTCGATCGACTCATATCCGTGATCGATCCTCGTCGTGGGGCGGAAAAATACAGGCGTGTGATATTTCTCTGAGAAGGCAAACGCCTCCTGGATCATCTCATACGCCTCCTGAACGGACGACGGATCAAAGACCGGAACCTTTGAGAACATACCGAAGGTTCTCGTATCCTGCTCTGTCTGAGAAGAAATGGGGCCGGGATCATCGGCAACGACGATCACCATTCCGCCCTTGACGCCGATATACTCAAGACTCATCAGCGGATCAGATGCCACGTTGAGTCCTACCTGCTTCATCGTCACAAGAGCCCGCGCGCCGGACAGTGCGGCTCCTGCCGCGACCTCCATGCCGGACTTCTCATTGACAGACCACTCGACGTAGACATTTCCGGGATTGCGCTTCGCGATGGTTTCCAGGATCTCCGTCGATGGCGTGCCCGGATATCCGGCCGCCACATTTACCCCGGATGCCAGCGCGCCGAGGGCAATGGCCTCGTTGCCCATCAGAAATTCAGTATGCATAATCATTACACTCCAGATTTATTATTTTTTAACACAAAATATTTCAAATTCCATTATAAACGCCAGAAATGCCATTGCAAGATAAAGCTGTGCTATACTGTCTCACAGAACTGCTGTTCACGTGTGAGGCGGCAGCAGGATTTTTTCAAAGCTCTCGAACACAGGAAATTTCTTCCACAATAAAATTGCGCAAGGCTTTCATCCGCGACGCGCTCTCGCTTGTCCTCGACGCAACGGCACATAGGCTCACCCTTCCCTTCGGTCGGGTTCGCCAAGGGCCGGCGTCTGCGGATGTCGCGTCTGAAAGCCTCTGCGCAACTTCTAATACGCATCCAGGCTGAAAGTCCTGTGTTCTCGAAAGTAATGAGAAGCCCCTGCTGCCTCCTGAAAGCGGATTCAACGTACGGCAGTATTTCAGGAGGTAAGGTTGTGTCTGATACGAAAAGAAAGATTCCGAGGCGGATCGCGAATTCTGTGATCCAGTCTCTTAAGGGCGGGGTGGTCCCGAGGATTGGTCTGCCATATATCGCCGTCGGAAGGAAAAATGAAATTGATTCGATCCTGCGCGATGTGGATATTATCGCGGAGGGCGGCGCGTCGTTCCGCTTTATCGTCGGGCGGTACGGGAGTGGAAAAAGCTTCCTTCTGCAGACGATCCGAAGCTATGTGATGGACAGAGGTTTTGCGGTTGTCGACGCAGATCTGTCGCCGGAGAGGCGTCTCTGTGGAAATAACGGGCAGGGACTCGCGACGTACAGGGAGCTTGTCCAGAACATGTCCGTGAAGACGCGGCCGGAGGGTGGCGCACTTCCCCTGATCCTCGACAAGTGGATCCAGAGTGTCCAGGCCCAGACGGCTGCGGAAGGTTTGTCGCCGGATGATCCGGCTTTTTCCTCAGCAGTTGAGAAGCGGATTTTTTCTGTGATCTCGTCAATGAATGAGCTGGTGCACGGCTTTGATTTTGCAAAGCTCCTGACGATGTACTACAGGAGCTATCAGAACGGCGATGAGGATACGAAAGCCTGTGTCCTCAAGTGGTTCCGCGGAGAATACACGACGAAAACGGACGCCAAGCGCGAACTCGGAGTGAATGTGATCATCACGGACGATGACTGGTATGAGTACATGAAGCTCTACGCGTGGTTCTTGCGGCAGGCGGGCTACACAGGCCTGATCATCATGATCGACGAGCTCGTGAACATCTACAAAATCCCGAACAGTATCTCACGCCAGTATAATTATGAAAAAATCCTGACGATGTACAATGATACGCTTCAGGGAAAGGCGAGGTATCTCGGCTTCCTCATGTCCGGGACACCGCAGTGTGTTGAGGACACAAGACGCGGCATCTACAGCTATGAGGCCCTGCGCTCCCGCCTTCAGGAAGGGAAATTCTCGAAGGACGGCACGCGCGACCTTCTCGGTCCGGTGATCCATCTGGAGCCGCTGACGGCCGAGGAAATGCTTGTGCTCTGCGGGAAGCTGGCGGATATTCACGCACAGCTCTACAACTGGGACCCCGGCCTTTCGGATGAGGATCTCGCGGCTTTTATCCGCATCGAATACGATCGGATCGGCGCCGACTCTCATGTCACGCCGCGAGAGGTTATCCGCGACTTTATCGAACTCCTCGATATTCTTATGCAGTACCCGGATAAAAATGTGCAGGAACTGCTGAACTCCGACGATTTCCAATATGCAAAGGACGAGCTCTCAGAAAACGAGAACAATTTTATAAACTCCGGCAACAAAGGCGTTCAGATCAGCCTTTCCGGAGGAAATTCCGCGGCTTCAGCACCAGAAAGTGCAGAAAAATCGGGCAGCATTCCGGCAGAGGCACCGCGGAAAAAGCAGGATTTTTCCGGCTTTACGCTTGATTAATCAGATCCGGGACTCAGAAGATTCAATAAAATTATATTAGTTACGAAAGGCGGACTATGGACGTTTTTAACCGCTACGCACCGTTTGTGCAGGATTTTATCTACAGGAATCAGTGGCAGTCGCTCCGCGCCGTGCAGATAGCGGCGGGTGAGGCGATTTTTAATACGGACGACAATCTGCTGCTCTGCGCTTCGACGGCGTCGGGCAAGACGGAAGCCGCCTTCTTCCCGATTCTGACGCTGCTGTATGAGAATCCGTCCTCCTCTGTCGGAATACTCTATATCGGGCCGCTGAAGGCGCTGATCAACGACCAGTTCTCGCGCCTGAATGACCTCTGCGCGGAGGCAGATATCCCGGTGTGGCACTGGCACGGCGACGTCGCGCAGTCGCACAAAAACAAGCTGATGAAAAATCCCTCCGGGATCCTCCAGATCACGCCGGAGTCCCTTGAGGCGCTGATGCTTCATAAACACGCCGCGATTGGCAGGCTGTTCGGCGATCTCCGCTTTGTCGTCATCGACGAGGTACACTCTCTGATGCGGGGTGACCGCGGAGGACAGACGCTCTGCCTGCTCGAGCGGCTGAACCGTCTCGCCGGCTGCAATCCCCGCAGGGTCGGACTTTCCGCGACGATCGGAGATCTGGAATCGACCGGGCGTTTTCTCGCATCCGGAACCGGGCGCGGCACCGTGATCCCGCGCATTGAAGCCCAGAACGAGACCTGGTACCTGTCCATGGAACATTTCTTCACAGCAGGCCCTCAGGCCGCGGATCCGGCGCGGCAGAAAAGCACCGGCAACGGACAAAGCGCACCGGGAGCGGACACCGCAAAAATGGATTTCAGCACAGAGAACGCGGAAGACGCCGTTATCCTGAACAGTGTCCGGCCGGTCTCCGAAAGTGAAGCTGCTACAGGAAATACTGCAAATGCTGCGGATGAAACGAATGCGGATACACAAGGAAGTACCGGCAGCAGCGAAGATGATGTCCTCCCGAAGGCTGTGGCCGCGACGGATGAGGCGCCGGTCGCAGCAGATCCCGGTATCGGCTATATTTTTGAACACACAAGAGGAAAAAAATGTCTGGTCTTCTGCAACTCCCGCGAGGAGGCGGAGGCAGTCACGACGACTCTGCGCCAATACTGCGAAGCAAAGCACGAGCCCGACCGTTTTCTGATCCACCACGGAAATCTGTCCTCTTCGATCAGGCAGTCGGCGGAGCAGGACATGAAGGATGAAAATTCGCGCCTCACGACAGTCACCACCTCGACACTTGAACTTGGCATCGATATCGGCCGCCTCGAGCGCGCGTTCCAGATCGACGCACCTTTCACCGTTTCGTCCTTCCTTCAGCGGATGGGCAGGACCGGACGCCGCGGGCAGCCGCCGGAAATGTGGTTCGTCATGCGCGAGGACCCGCCGGAACCGAGAGCCATGCTGCCAGAAAGCATCCCGTGGAAGCTGATCCAGGGCATCGCACTTGTCCAGGTCTACCTCGAAGAGCGCTGGGTAGAACCGCCGAGGCTTGACCGGCTGCCGTTCAGCCTGCTCTATCATCAGACGATGAGCACTCTCGCGGGAGGCGGGGAGATGACGCCGGCAGAGCTCGCAGCGCGCGTGCTTTCCCTGTCCTATTTTCACCGCATATCACAGGACGATTACAAGATTCTGCTGCGGCACCTCATTGACATCGACCACATCGAGACGACGGAGCGCGGCGGACTGATCGTCGGTCTCGCGGGCGAGCGGATCACAAATTCATTCCGCTTCTACGCAGTTTTCCAGGAGAGCGAGGAATACACGGTCCGCTCCGATTCTCAAGAACTCGGAACGCTCGTCGCTCCTCCGCCGCCTGGTGAAAAAATCGCGATCGCCGGCCACGTCTGGCTCGTCGAGGATGTCGACCGCAAGCGCCACAATGTCTACTGCACGCCCGTAAAAGGAAATGTGCCCGCTTACTTCGGCGAATGTCCGGGAGATATCAATACGCACATCCTGGAGCGCATGCACCGTGTGCTCGGAGAGGACTGCTCCTATCCGTATCTCATGCAGAACGCCACCGTCCGGCTGAGAAACGCACGGACGATGGCGCAATATTCGGGATTGCTTACAGAACCGCTCATCTCACTCGGAGGAAGAATGTGGGCGCTGTTCCCATGGCTCGGCACCTACGCCTTCTTTGCTCTCGAGCGTTTCCTCCGCATCAAATGCGGACCTTTACTCGGAATAAAAGGCTTCGACAGCGCACGGCCATACTATATGCAGTTCACAATGAGCGCCGACCGCGATACTTTTTACCGCGTCGTCACCAGCATGGCAGAGCAGCCTCTCGATCCGATGGAGCTGATCTACCCGCGCGAGGTGCCAACCTTCGACAAGTACGATGAATTCGTGCCCGTGGAGCTTCTTCAGAAGGGATTCGCCTACGGCGTCCTTGACATACAGGGCATGCTCTCCCGCGTCCTCTCCTGGAAAAAATTCGTTCCGGAGAAGATCGGCGAGAAGAAACCTCCGCGGCTCTCAGATAACGAAAGGCTCACCGGCCGGCCAGGGAACGCAGATACACACTCAGGGAACGAGTGATATTATGCGTGGGGTTTTCAGACGCGACGCGCTCTCGCTTGTCCTCAGCGTAGCGGTGCATAAGCTCACCCTACGCTCCGCTTGGGCTCGCAAAGCACCGACGCTTGCGGATGTCGCATCTGAAAGCCCCACGCATTACGCGACTCGCTCTCATATGCCGAGTATGCGCATGACATCTTCCCGGTAATCTTCGATGAGAACCGGGCGGTCTCCGTCAAGCTCTATGACAGTATCGCCGATCTCATCATAGAGAGCCTCATTGATATCATCCACGAGAATGCCGACCGACAGGATGTCCGCATGGGAATCGATAAAGCCTTTCCAGTCCCCGCCATCGAGGAGAAGCTGCAGAAATGCGGCCTGCTCCCCGGTGAGCGGGGATTCTCCATCTTCGCCCGTCATCGGGGATTCATTGTCCGGACCATTATCCGGATCGTTGTGAGAAATCTCTCTGTCATCGTCGGTGAACGGAGATTCTCTGTCCGGAATTTCCTCCGGCCCGCTATCCGCATTTTCTTCATCCATGTCTTCCTCATCCACAATCAGCTGATCCCGCGTGTGCGCGGCATCCGACCGGATCGTATCCAGTCTGGAAAAATCAATCTTAATCTTTGGATGCGCTGCTTCTTCTTTTTCCCTGAGGTAATTGTCGACCGTCTCTGTGATCAGATCCGACAGGTCGTTGCTGTCAATGTGGCGCTTCAGAGGGCGGCCATAAGAATACCGCAGACGGAGAATCCGCTCCGCCTCATGACAGATGTCGCCGATCAGCCAGCTCGTGTTTCCGTTATAACGGTACCTCTCACACATCCATTCGCCGTCTGTGCAATAAAATGTCTCAGACGGCCCCGCGGAATATTGATAATGATCCCGCCGTATGTGGTCATAAAAAACCGCATACTCAAAAATCGTGTACCGGATCTCATCCTTCTCCCCGAACGCGCGCTCCAGCAGATGCTGTCCCTCCGTCATGTAAAAATACAGCCCGACGGCAGCATAGGCACGAACGACGACCTGTTCCATATCCTCTGGATATTTTCTGTAAAAAGGAGATGCAGACGGATCGCGCGAAGAAAGACAGCGGATCGCCTCAAAAATACTGTGCGTGTCTTCCGTTTTTTCCGTATCTCTGATATCTCCGGCCCCTTCGGAATTTTTGATGCTGTTGATCTCTCCGTCATTGCTCTTCTCGAAGTTCTCGAGGATCCTCATGGCGCCGTCCTTTGCCTCTTCGTTCCTGCTGTATGCCAGCGCCGGATCCAGATCATAATAGACGGCGAAATCTTTCCGCCAACCCCTGAGCCGTCTGCACAGGTACGGATCCTCTGATTTCGTCACTCGGCAGAGTATCGACAGCCGCCTGTATTCGTCAAGCGGATCAGCCATATCTGTATTGTTGATCAGCTCAAAAGCATGGAGATAGAAAAATGTGCTGTTCCGGCGGATATATCCCTTCGGCGGAAGCCACGGCCCGGACAGAAGTGATTCCGGCTCACAGCTGTTGTAGCGGTCCCACAGAGAAGCGGACGGCTCTTCTGCCATCTTCCGGTCTTCCATCTCGAGGAATTTTTTCTCAAAAATCCTCCATTTTCTCCGCCAGGCAAAGTAGCTCCGCTGCTGAGCCTCCGTCATATCCTCATACGTAGGGAAAAAGTGACTGAACCCGGTCATGGGATGATAGTCCGCTTCATACTTCGCCATCAGGATTCCTTCGAGATAGAACACCCGGCGGCTC
This sequence comes from Eubacteriales bacterium, assembly GCA_036453165.1. Classification (GTDB taxonomy): domain Bacteria; phylum Bacillota; class Clostridia; order Lachnospirales; family Lachnospiraceae; genus Bilifractor. Next base: position 170,472 of record JAZHVR010000002.1, read on the forward strand.
TCTCTAACCGGGACCTGCGACGGCCAGTCATCACGCATACTCCGGATCCGCTCACGTCCGGCAGCAATGAGAGTGTCCAGGTCTGGTTTCCCCGCATGTTCTTCCTCTGCACCGCTGGTCCCATTGGATAATCCGCCATGACTCCCGCCTGACACCTTTTCACCGTCCTCGCAGAATTTCTCTGTCCTTACTATCTTCTCGTGCGATTCCCCGGCGCCGTGGGACTGCCCGTCAGATGTCCCTTCTATATCTCGTTTTTCGTCCGGTTCCGTGTCACGGCGCCCGAAATTCAGCGGCTGTTCCTTATATACCTCTGTGAATCTGATTTCTTTCTCTCTGTCACTGCTCATTTCCGGCTCCCGCGCTGATTTTTAATTACTGCTTCCCGGCACCTTTGCTGATACTCAGATAATTATACAACACTGAACTGCCGTAAAAAATATGCTTCCGCCGTGTTATACTGACATTGATTTTTCCCGGAGGTGAATGTCATGGAATATTTTCTTCTTTTTCTCGCGATCGCATCCGAGGTCTTCGCGACAACGATGCTGAAGTACGCGGATGGATTTACAAAGATTATCCCGTCCGCTCTCTGCGTTATTGGCTATATTTTCTGCTATTTCTGCTTCGGAAAAGCCGTACAGAAAATAAACCTCGCCGTCGCATATGCGATATGGTGCGGCGTGGGCATCATCGCGACAGCCTTCACCTCATATTTCCTTTTTCATGAAAAAATTTCAGCCGTCGGATACCTCGGCATGGCACTGATAGGACTCGGATGTGTGCTGATGAATGTATTCGGGGGAGTATCCTCGCAGACATGAGAATGATCACTGCAGAGAAATGAGGAGGAATGTTTATGAATCTTAATTATGAAGAAGAATACCGGCAGAAGCTCCGCACGCCGGAAGAAGCCGTTCAGGTAGTAAAAAGCGGAGACTGGGTCGACTATACGACAAATCTCGGTTTTCCGACACTGCTCGACCGGGCGCTCGCAAAACGCAGGGACGAGCTGCACGACGTAAAAATCCGCGGCAACCTGATTTTTGGACCGATCGAAACGGTTGAATGTGATCCGGAGAGAGAACATTTTATCTACAACAGCTGGCACTGCTCGGCCTATGAGCGCAATCTCTGCGACCGGAACCTCTGTAATTTCATCCCCATGGTGTTCAGGAACGTCACGGCATATTATGAACATTTTCTTACTGTGAATGTGGCAATGATGAGCGTGCCTCCGATGGACAAGCACGGATTTTTCAATCTGTCATGTGCGACAGGTGTTGCCAGAGGAATTCTTGATAAGGCGGATATTGTTATCCTTGAAGTGAACGAAAATCTGCCGTACATTTACGGCCTTTTTGGAGACAGCATTCACATCTCCGAGGTGGATTATGTCGTCGAAGGGGAACACGGCCCTCTGCCTTCATTTCCAACGGAGCCGGCGACAGAGGCCGATGAACGGATCGCCGATTATATCATCCCGTATATCACGGACGGAGCGACGCTTCAGCTCGGGATCGGCTCCCTCCCGACGATCATCGGAAAACGGCTCGCGGATTCAGACATCAGCGATCTCGGCATGCACACAGAGCTCTGCGGCGATGCTTATCTGGACCTTTACAAGGCAGGCAAGCTGACAAACCGCACAAAAACCTTTTTCCGGAACAAGGGAGTCACAGGTATGCTTTTTGGATCGTCCGAGCTTTATCAATGGGCGGACAGAAATCCTTTCGTCGCTGTGGCCCCGATATCCTATGTCAACTCACCGGAGGTCATAGGGACCTTCCAGAATATGATATCCATCAACAGCTGTATTGCGGTTGACCTGTACGGTCAGATCTGCAGCGAAAGCGCCGGCCTTCGCCAGATCAGCGGCACCGGCGGTCAGCTGGATTACCTGACAGGAGCATCCATGTCGCCCGGTGGAAAAGCATTTATCTGCATGGCGTCAACCTTTGTCGATAAAGAAGGAGTGCGCCACTCAACCATTGTTCCACATTTTCAGGGCGACATCATCACGGACCCGAGAAGCCAGGCGTATTACATTGTCACGGAATACGGAGCTGTGAACCTTGTCGGGCGTTCAACCTGGGAGCGCGCGGAAATGCTGATCTCCATCGCCCACCCGGATTTCCGCGACGAACTTATACGCGCCGCAGAAAAACAGAAGATCTGGCTGCCGTCAAACAAACGCTGACAGCCCTCTTTTACTGCTGTGTCTTCCGGCAGATACGCAGGATCTTTACGAGTTTTTCCTGCTGTTCTTCACTGAGCTTTGAAATTTCAGAGACCAGCTGGTTACTGACAGCTTTTGCGTGATATTCGGGAATGACCTCACCTGTAAGTTCATCGAGTGTCATACCCATCAGCGTCGCGTAGCAGATCAGCATTCTGAGTGACATAGCTGTGCGCCCGTTTTCAATATTGCTCACATATCCCGGCGTCACATCGAGGGCTTTCGCGACACTCTGCTGTGAAAGTCCCCGCTGCATCCGGAGCGTCTTGACTTTCTGTCCAAAATTATCAAATTCATACGATTTGGTTTTCTTATTGCTCATTATCTTTACCCCTGCGAACATGCTTTTCGATTTGAATATATACTATTTAATTCAAAATACGGGACAAGCCTTAAATGAAACTTAAAAAAACTTAAATTTCAATATATGTTCCATGAAAAAAGAGATAAAGCCCGCCTCACGGGTTTTATCTCTTTTTGAAAGTATTATATTTATAGCAATTATTGATGCAGTTATTGCTCCAGAATATCACTGAATTTTCTGCGGATGCCTTCCGCAAGGAACTGAGCTGTTCCCTCGACGCCGAAAAGGCTGCTGTCGATCAGGATATCCTTGTATCTCTTATCATCCGGAAGAAAACCTGCATATTGCATATGGTACGAATCGCGCGCCTTATCGACTTCGCGGATCATGCGCCTCGCCTCATCCGCGTCCATTCCGAGATCCTTCAGGCAGTGATTGTACCTCGCCTCATAGGATGCATAAATATAAATGTGGACGGCATTTTCCATTTCACTGAGAATAAAATCGGCACACCTTCCAACGATAATGCAGTTGCCTTCGCCGGCGAGAAACTTGATGATATTTTTCTGTGCTTCAAAAATCTGATCCTGACGGTCACTTGTGCCCTTCCCGAGAGGATACTGCATAAATGAGAAGGCACTCTTTGCCGGTTCCTCCGCCTTTTCCTCTTCATCGTCGACGACAGACACCGGGAGATTCAGCTGCTTTGCCGCCTGATCCACAATATCTCTGTCGTAATACTTGATCCCGAGGATCTCACTCATTCTTTTCGCGATCGGCCGTCCGAGACTTCCGAACTGACGCTGTACAGTAATTACGAATTTATCCATATTCTGTTCCCCCACCTGTTTCAATGAATCAATAATAGCATCAGATCTTAAAAACAAATCCTGCGATCAGGAAACATATGATCGACAAGATCGAAGCTATTATAACATACGGGATCTGCGAGATGGCATGCTCCATATTGTCAATTCCCGAGGACTGTGCCGCGAGAAGAGTAGCGTCGCTGTAGAAGCACGCGTGGCTTCCAAAGGTACCTCCGGAGATAACGGCTGCCATGATCAGGATCGGATTTGCTCCGAGAGATGCTCCGAGCGGGAATACAATAGGTGTGATGATAGCGCTCATGCCCCAGTCGGAACCGGTCGTAAAAGCCAGAACCGCGCCGAGAATAAATGTCATTGCCGGGAAAACAGAAGCAAACAGATACGGCTCCGCAATTTCAATAATATAGTCAGTCATACCCATCTGTCCGGACAGATCCTTCAGTACAAAAGTCACGAGAAGCAGAGTCAGTGTCGGCAGCATATCGCCGAATCCGGTGATCATACTTGTCATGAAAGCCTCAGAAGAAAGGATTTTCCGCGGTACATACATGACGTAGCAGACGATCAGTGCCAGCACAACGGCTACGAGAATATCACCTGTAATAATGGCGACGGCCACGAGAACGCCCATCGGGATAATAAAATTCCAGATGTTTCCATCCTCATCCTCGTCCTCCGGTGAGTCGTGGTTGTATTTGCGGCTCGATTCGGAATAGACCATGCCCGTCTCCTCGACACGCTTGTATGCCTTCTTCATGGTACCGAGCTTTGGCATCCAGCCCATGCAGAACAGGAATACAATGATCAGCGTGATGATCGGGTAAAACAGGAACGGAATCGCGCTGCAGTACGCATCCATCGCCGAACCGAAACCGAGCGCTTTCACGCTGTCCTGGTCATAGAACAGGCTCGCATAGAAGACAGCCCAGGTTGAAAATGGAAGCAGCACGCAGACAGGCGCACCGGTCGAATCAAGCAGATAAGCCAGCGATTCACGCGGAAGCTTCTGCTTGTCGCTGATCCTCTTCATGCAGGCGCCGATGGAAAGAACGTTCAGATAGTCATCAATAAAAATCAGGATGCCCATGATGAACTCTGTCAGCAGTGTTTTCCGCTGTGTGTTACAGAACTTTGAGATATACTTGGAAAAACCAAAGCTCCCCTTTGAATCCTTGAGAAGTCCGATCAGTCCGCCGAAAAGCAGGCAGACGAGGAAGACCCAGACGTTCTCCGAAAGCTGGTCCTGAAGGGATGTGCACCAGGTATCAAGAAATCCAGTGCCCGACAGAAAGATCGCGCACACCAGGGATCCCAGGATCATAAATTCCACACACCGATGAGTGATAATTGAACCGATGATAATACCCAGTGTAATAAAAATAGCCACAAGGCCGAGGTTTACCGACATGATCAAGCCCCCTTTCTTAATTACCGCGTATCATCGCGGTATTCGCCTCACCGCTTCACACTTCGTGTGAGCGGATGCGGCATATTACTCGCGTAAACGAGATTTCATCTCGTCATCGCGGTATTCGCCTCACCGCTTCACACTTCGTGTGAGCGGATGCGGCTCATTACTCGCGTAAAACAATCTCAGCTGGACACCCTCCGCATTTGGAGTTGCTGTCCAGCTGAGCTTTTCTCTTATTGAGCTCTTATTTTTTGAACGTTAAGCCATTGCCTTGCGGGTATCTGCGAGTGCTTCGTCGAGACTCTGGATGACGTACTTAATGTCTTCATCAGAAATCACTGATGTCGGCTCAAAGCGGATCGTCTTTGCGTTGACAAGAGTTCCTGCTGTCAGAACGCGGCGCTTGAAAAGTCCCTTTGCCGTCTGATATCCGAGGTCACTGGTGTTAAATTCAACAGCGAGCATCAGTCCTTCGCCCCTGACTTCCATGACGATATCCGGATACTTTTCCGCCATGCTCTGAAGGCCTGCCTTGAGGACCTTGCCCTTTCTTGCGCAGACGCCTGGCGTATCGTTCTTCAGCATGTAACGTATGGTCGCGAGTGCCGCTGCGCAGCAGAGCGGGTTGCCGCCAAATGTCGGAGAACCGAGGAGCCATGGGTTATCGATCAGCTGCTGATTCCACATCTTCGGTTTGAAGATAATTCCGGTGATCGGGAGAATGCCGCCGCCGAAAGCCTTGCCGAAGGTCATGATATCCGGCGTTACGCCCTCGTGCTCACATCTCCACATGGTACCTGTACGTCCCATACCTGTCTGGATCTCATCAAAAATCAGCGCTACGCCTGTCTCATCGCAGATTCTGCGCACTTCTGTGAGGTATCCGTCCGGCGGAACAATGACACCGGCCTCGCCCTGGATCGGCTCAAGGATAACAGCCGCAACCGGTTCACCGACTGCCTGCAGATTCTTGATTGCCTTCTCGATATCCTCAGCGACGCCGTACTGAACGTGCTGTACCTGCTGAACCATAGGGGTGTAAGGAACACGATAGGTTCCCTTGCCGCCGACGGAAATAGCACCCATGGACTTGCCGTGGAATGCACCAACTGTCGAGATATACCAGCGTCCGCCGGTCGCGATACGCGCCAGCTTCAGAGCCATCTCAACGGCCTCAGCGCCGCCGTTTGTAAAGAAGCACTGCTGCAGATCCCCGGGGGTGATGTCGGCGAGAGCTTTTGCCAGATAGCCGCGGAGCGGGTCGAGGAGCTCCTGAGAATGAAGCGCCTGATGCTTCAGCTGTTTCTCAACGACATCCATAATCTCGGGGTTGCGGTGACCACAGGTATAAATTCCAAAGCCGCCGAGGCAGTCGATGAATTTCTCATCATCCAGACCGTAGATATATCCGCCCTCATCGTACCACTCAAGGACAGCTCCCTTTTCAGAATCGGAGGATACTGATTTTCTGTACTTCAGCCAGCCCGGGCTGACATAGTTATTGAAATAATCGAGCGTATCGCTGACCATCTCCTTTTTCTCATCAGGAGTGATCTCCTTTGTATCTTTGCCAATCTTATCAATAATCCAGTCAAGATCCTGAATTGTCTTCTGTTTGTCTGCCATAATGCTTTCCTCCCTTGAATATATAATGTGCGATCATCAGTTACTGCAAAAAAATAACGCACAGCCCGAATAGAGCCATACGTCTTTGTATTGCATCAGCGAAGATTATTATGAATTTTTTGATTGATTCCATCTTACTTTCCAAATAATCGTTTATCAATTCGCTATCCATCGTATTTATCTGAAATTTGTACCCTTTCCGCGGGAAAAAATACTTTTCTGGGATTGTTTGAATACTCTTTTGGGAGTATCATTAAACCATATCATCTTCCAGGAGTCAATTTTTCAGGGAATTTTCCGAGGATTATTTTATGGAAAAGAATGATCTGATTGTTCTTAATGAATTCATCTATCACTTATATGATGAGACGGACTTCACGACTCTGCGGCGGAGGATCGTAAAAGATATTAAACGTCTGATCCCCTGCTCGTACGCCAGCATCCTTCTCGCCGACCCGGACAGCGCGACGCCCATCTACCGCGACCCTGTCTGCGACCCCGAGGATTTTTCCGCCCTGGAAAACGAATACATCCAGCTCTCCGGAGCAGATCACACCATCTGGAGTGCCGAGGCAGGGCGTCCTTCCGTTCTCCGGGAAAGCAGCCTTCTCACCGATGAAAAACGGCTGAGCACGCCTATCTACCGCCTGTGCTACAGCAAGCGTGATATCTATGACACCCTGCAGTCCAACATCATATATGAAGGAAAGTGTCTCGGCGTCATGACTCTTTACCGGACCCGCGCAGAAGGTGCCTTCACAGATGAAGACGTTCTTCTTATGGATATGATCCACACACATCTGAGACGGATCTTCAAGAAAGCAACCGACAGCCAGAACACAGATCAGGAAAGCCAGAGGGTGAAAAAACTCGCGATACAATACCTCCTGTCCACACGCGAGACAGAAATACTTGGACTTCTCCTCACCGGAAAACCCGACTCAGAGATTACTGAACAACTTTCCATATCCACCGGAACCCTGAAAAAGCACATGCAGCACATCTACCGGAAAATGGGGATATCCAGCCGCTGGGAGCTGCTGCGGTTCACCGTACAAAATTCATAAAATTATCGAAAGACAGGCCACTCCTGGCGTACACTCATTTCGTGTAGTGAGCGAAGGCTTTCAGGCGCGACATCCGCAGACGCCGGCACTTGACGAACCCGACCGAAGGGAAGGGTAAGTCTATGTGCCGCTGCGTCGAGGACAAGCGGGAGCGCGTCGCGTATGAAAGCCTTCCGCGCACAATTAAGTGTGTGCTGGGAGTGCCCCGTCTGGTGTCCGGATATTTTCCGAATACCGTATTGACTTTCAGAAAATTTCTGTTTAAAGTAAAACTATCAGCGAAGACTTTCACCTGCGTGAAGGCCTTCGCTTTTTGCGTTTCAGGAGTTTTTTAGCAGAACAGTTAAACCGCACTTCCGCGGTGTAAGGAGGTATTCTCTATGGAAAAGAAAAAGATGTATATCGACGGTGAATGGACGGAGGGCACTTCGGGGAAGACTTTTACCTCCATCAACCCGGCGACAGGCGAGCCCCTCGCGGATATCTGCGAGAGCAGCATTGATGACGCGCGCGCCGCTGTCGCCGCAGCCAAAAAGTCTTTTTATGAAACACGCGAGTGGCGCGACATGGATTCTCAGGCGAGAGGCGACGTGATTTTAAAAATCGCCGACCTCATGGACCGCGACCGCGCAGAGCTCGCTGAACTCGACTGCAGGGATATGGGCAAGCCGCTCCGCGAGGCGGAAGGCGATGTAGACGACGCGATCCACTGCTTCCGCTATTATGCAAGCATGATCAAGGCGCCGTGCGGAGGATATTATGAGGTCAACTCAGGCTTCGGCAACATGCACAGCTACATGATCCATGAGCCGATCGGCGTCTGTGCTCTCATCACGCCGTGGAACTATCCGCTTCTCATGGGTGTCTGGAAACTTGCCCCGTCGATAGCGGCAGGCAACAGTGTTGTCTATAAGCCGTCATCAAACTGCGTGCTGTCCAGCATCCGCCTGTTTGAGATTTTTGAAGAGGCAGGGCTTCCGAAGGGCGCTGCCAACCTGCTCCTCGGCCCCGGCGGAACAATCGGCAATGAACTCGCTGAGAATAAAGATGTAGATATGATCGCTTTTACCGGAAGTACGGCTGTAGGTCAGAGCATCATGCGTGCGGCAGCAGGAAATGTAAAGAAAGTCGGACTCGAGCTCGGCGGCAAGTCGCCGTTCATCATCTTCGATGACGCTGATCTCGAAGGCGCCGTCGAATGGGCGATGATCGCTATCTTTATGAACCAGGGCGAGGTCTGCAGCGCAGGCAGCAGGATCTTCGTCCAGGAAGACTTCCACGATGAATTTGTGAAACGGCTCGTTGAGCGCGCCAACGCAATAACGATTGGAAATCCTATGGATAATCCGGATATCGGAGCCATGGTCTCCGAATCGCAGATGAACAGGGTACTGAAATACTGCGAGATAGGAAAGAAAGAAGGGGCCGAGTGTCTCTGTGGCGGAGAACGCTACACCGAAGGAGAGTGCGCAAATGGATTTTTCATCCGTCCTACCGTATTCGATCACTGCACCGAAGACATGACAATCGTAAAAGAAGAAATCTTCGGACCCGTAGTCACCATTCAGACATTCAAGACCGAAGAAGAGGCCATCAGAAAGGCCAACAACACCTGCTACGGACTGGCCGGCGGCGTTTATACAAAGGATGGTGCGCGCGCACTGCGTGTCATCCGCGAGCTCCGCGCAGGTATCACATGGATCAACTGCTACAACCCGACCTATAACGAAGCGCCATGGGGCGGCTACAAGATGAGCGGCATCGGACGTGAGCTCGGCATACACGGACTTGAGGAGTATCAGGAAGTGAAACAGATCAATATCAACCTCAACCCGGGCCCGATCGGCTGGTATGAGCATTAATTGAAGACAAATTTCATTATCAGGATACCAGGAGCTTCCGGCCCGCATTCGTATTGAAGAATGCGCAGAGGTTTTCAGACGCGACATCCGCAAGCGTCGGTGCTTAACGAGCCCGACCATTGGGAAGGGCGAGTTTATGCACCGCTACGCTGAGGACGAGCGAGAGCGCGTCGCGTATGAAAGCCTTGCGCATCTGTGTTGCGGGCCGGAAGCTCCTGATATCTCTGCTTATAATTTGTATCCAGTCACCGTCAGATGCGCGGTCAGATCCCCGTTTCCATCTGTGACATCTATATCGTAGACGACTGACGTCCTGCCGTCGCGAATACATTTCGCGCGCGACGTCAGTCTGTCTCCGCGCGGCGACGTAAGGAAGTTGACATTCACCTGCTGTGTCACTGTCGGCACATGGACACTGCTCGCCGCGATGGCAAAGGTATAATCCGCGAGTGTAAAAACGACGCCGCCCATCACGCGGCTCATCGCATTCCGGTGATGATTCGTGAGATCGACATGACACACTGCTGTCTTATCACCGAATTCATCAATGACAATGCCGTTATCGACAGCAAAATGATCATTGTCAAAATGCTCATGCACTTCTTCGATCGTCTCAAATCTGCTCTTCAGCATGAATAGTTTTCTCCTCAAAAGTCAATTTAATCCTGCGCTTCTTCCGCAAAATATCCCTTCAGATCAAACGCGTGGTTCATGGGGCCGTGCCCTTTTCCAAGGTCAAGCATGGCTTCCAGCGCGCCTGAGATATATTCTTTCGCTCTCTTTACGGAATTGTCAAGATCAAATCCCTTCGCCAGGTTCGAGGCGATTGCACTCGAAAGTGTGCAGCCGGTGCCGTGTGTGTTCGGGTTATTGATCCTCTTACCTTCGAACCAGACCGGCCCGTCTGCGCGATAAAGCAGATCATTGGCGTCATTCAGGCTGTGCCCGCCTTTCAGGAGAACACTGCAGCCGTAAGTCCCGTATATTTTCTCCGCCGCAGTGACCATATCCTCCGCCGACGTGACAGATATTCCTGCAAGCACCTCTGCTTCAGGAATATTTGGTGTGACAAGTGTAGCGAGCGGGATCAGCTCTTCTTTCAGCGTTCCAATTGCGTCATCGCTCATGAGCTTTGCGCCGCTCGTCGCCACCATCACCGGGTCTAGCACGATTTTTTCAGCTCTGTAAAATCTCAGCCGGTCCGCGATCACATGGATGAGTTCTCTCTCGCTCACCATACCGATCTTGACAGCGTCCGGACGGATGTCTGTAAAAATCGCATCAATCTGTTTTTTAAGAAATTCCGGCGTGGAATTCATGATCCCCGTCACTCCGGTCGTGTTCTGCGCCGTGAGAGCCGTGACAGCGCTCATCGCGTAGACCCCGTTCATCGTCATCGTCTTGATATCGGCCTGAATGCCGGCGCCGCCGCTCGAATCACTCCCGGCGATCGTTAATGCTGTTCTCATCTATTTTTTCCTCCCGGATCTCTTATGAACCGGCACAGTTCTCCTCTTTTATTCCGACCGCCATCCCAGAAGATACCGTTTCGTCTCAGAAAAAAATCCTTCCGATCTCTCTCAGATCGGTGACATAATAATCCGCTTCTTCCCTGATGCGCTCTCTGTCACCGCTGCTCGCCTCATCCTCGACGGCAGCCACAATAAATCCAGCGCTGTGCGCTGAGTGAACTGCCGCGTATGTATCTTCAACGACGAGCGTCTCCCCGATTTTTGTCCCAAGGAATTCTGCCGCCTTAAGATAAATGTCCGGCTCCCGCTTGGACGTGCCATAGTCCCCGCAGTTAAACATCTTCCTGAAATACTGAAAAAGCCCGAGCCGTGTGAGTGCGTTCCTCTCCAGCCCGGCATCTCCGACGGTCGCGAGCACCATCGGGATCTCATGATCGCTCATCTGCTTCAGAAGCTCCGAAGCCCCCGGCTTTGCCTGAACCTCCTCATTATAAAACCTGGCAAAAATCGCGTCCACGCCTTCTCTGATCTCTTCCCCGCTCTCAGAAAGGCTGTAATGTTCCTTCATATAGGCACAGCCCTCCTCGAGCGTCATCGGGAAGAGGATCTTTCCGAGATCCGGCTGCGGCACAATTCCCAGACTCCTCAGGTAGCGCGCGCCCAGATCGTCCCAGACCTTCATAGAATCGAGAAGCGTTCCGTCAATATCAAAAATAGCACCGTTCATCCCTTCAGTGCCTCGATCGTGCGCTCTTTCAGCTCTCTCGCGGCCTTTTCCCTGTCGTCCTGCGCAAAAATCGCAGAGATCACGGAGATTCCGACGATACCGGTCCCCGCAAGCTGCTTCACATTATCTTTTGTGATGCCACCGATGGCGACCACCGGGATTTTTACTGCGTCGCAGATCGCTTTCAGTGTCTCGTGTGATACGTCGTCCGCATCTGCCTTTGAACCCGTGTGGAATACGGCACCGACGCCCAGATAATCGGCGCCGCGCTTCTCGGCGAGCAGTGCTTCCTCGACGGTCTGCGCCGAGACGCCGAGGATTTTATCCTCACCAAGCTTCTCGCGGACAGCGCCCGCCTCCATATCGTGCTGACCAACATGAACTCCGTCCGCACCGGCCTCGATCGCAAGATCGACATCATCATCAATCAGGAACGGAACCTTATATTTCCGGCAGAGTTCCTTGATCTCCTTCGCCTCAGCCAGAAAGTCGTCATGACTCATCGCCATGTCATCCTTCTCACGCAGCTGAACAAAGGTCACGCCTCCTTTCAGAGCCTCTTCAACATCATCATACAGCCTTCTGCCATTCAGCCAATGACGGTCCGTCACGGCATAAAGCAGAAGCGAATCCTTATCTACCTTCATTGTCTATCCTCACCTTGTCATGAAAAAATCCATATTCTACTGTCATTCTGGTCTGCTTATCAGCGGATCTCATATTTAGCACCGGCCTCAAGCGCATCACCGTCCATTTGATAAATAGCATCGATGATACGGTTGCGATAGGTTGAATTGCCCTCAAAGCTCTGCATATGTGACCAGCCGACCTCTCCGGCATAGCCCATGAGGCAGGTCGCCGCTGCCGCTGCCTCGAGCTTCTTATCCGGGTTAGCTACGATGTAAGCAGTCATGAGTCCGGACAGCTGGCATCCCGTTCCTGTGATCGAGCTCATCTCTTTGCGGCCGTTGCGAATCACAAAACATCTGTCCTTGTCCGCGACAAGATCAATGGCACCGGTCATGGCGATAATAGACCCCGACACGGCAGACCACTTTTTCACCAGCCCGACCATCTGGTCCAGATTCGCATCCGTCACAGCGTCTGCGGCATCTGCGTCGACGCCCTTTGTCGTCTCACTGCCCATCATAACAGCCTTCAGCTCCGATACATTTCCGCGAATTACATCAAAATGAAGCTCATCCATCAGCGAGACCGCCGTATCCGTTCTCAGATGGGACGCGCCGGCGCCTACCGGATCGAGCAGAATCGGATGGCCGAGTTCACGCGCTTTTTTTCCGGCGGCATGCATGCTCTCTATCGTCCTTTTATTGAGCGTCCCGATATTGATATTCAATCCTCCACAGATAGCCGTGATCTCTGTCGCATCATCGGGATCATCCGCCATGATCGGGCTTCCGCCGCAGGCAAGAATCACATTCGCAACATCATTCACCGTAACATAATTCGTGATATTGTGAACAATCGGCACCGATTTTCTCACATTCTCAAGACATTCCTTAAACATCATCCATCCTCCTGTATTGATTTTTTACAACAAAATAAGCGCTATCCACTGGATAACGCTTATAAGAGTAAACGATATAATCCCTACGTTGGCATTATCCAAATCAGGTTTCGGGTCAGGACATACGGTCCACTCTCAGCCCGTGTCTGCGGGCTCCCCGTTTTTTTGTACTTCTCTATTATAGTCTTCCACCGGGCTGTGTCAATCACAGGACCTGAACCTCAGGCTTCAGTCGACCTTCAGGTTCTCACCGACGAGTCCGTTCCAGGCGCCGTCGATGTGCGCGTCTTCATGTGCTATCAGCCACTTATTGACGGCGGTAAGCAGTCTGTCCCTGCCACCAGTTCCGTGCTCAGAAGCCAGCTTTTCATTGGTTCCTTTCGGGAGTGCGACGATCATGCGGAAAGGTTCATGTCCGACGGAGCAGGGTGCATAATGAAGCGTTGTCGCATAAACCTCAATCACCGTACCTGCCGGAACAAGAAACGCCTCGACCTTTGAAGTATCATAATGATAATCATCCGTAATGTCCTGCTCTTTTCCCAGAAGAAGAATGAGGTCATTTTCGGCAATATTGATTTCGGAAGAGCGATGATATTCAAGTGCGTTCAGATACTTGTTGTATCCGTTGCAATATCCGATCTGGATCGGAAGCTCTCCGTAGACGACTCTCTGCATCTCCTTCCCAGACTCTGTATTCTCCATAACTGGATCTGATGCCACATAAATGGTGTGATCCGCCGGCGCTTCTGTATTTTTCAATGCATCCATGATCCCGCTGACGTCAACACCGGTGATAATGCGGCCATACGGACGGAACTCCGGATCCGTAACTTTTCTGATCTTCATGAATTATTTTCCTCCCGAAACAGCCGGCAGTCTCACGGCTGACCGGCTGTTCTGATCTTTACATATTAATCTTTAATAGTGACTCGTCAGAATATGTCGGGATTACAGCGTTCCCCACGGATTCTCTGACGGATAGCGGTCGCCGGCCTGTCTGTTGTAGCCGATCTCGGACGGCTCTACACCGATATATTTCAGTGCGTCATAGAGCGGCTTTGCATAGTGTCCGAACATAACTGCGCCGTGATGAGGGAAGTTCTTCTCGATCAGCTCATAGCGGTAAAATCTGCCCATCTCTTTGATAGCGAATACGCCGATCGAACCGAAGGACTGAGTGGCCACCGGAAGGATCTCACCCTCCGCTGCATATGCGCGAAGCACATTGTCAGCGGTAGACTGCAGTCTGTAGAAGGTGATCTCGCCAGGTTTGATGTCGCCCTCGATGGTTCCGTCGCACCACTCTGCCGGATGCGTGTTCGCCATGATCTTCTGATAATCCAGATGAGGATTCTGGATCAGATTGCTGCAGGTATTGCCGCAGTGGAAGCCCATGAAGGTATCGGTCAGCTTGTAATCGTAATCAAACCTGCCCTTAATGCTCTCCTCATACATATTCTTCGGAACAGAGTTGTTGATATCAAGCAGTGTGACAGGCTTTCCGCTGATGCAGAGGCCAATGTACTCAGAAAGTGTTCCGTAGATATCCACCTCACAGGACACCGGGATTCCGCGTCCGGTCAGACGGCTGTTTACGTAGCACGGAACAAAGCGGAACATATCCTGGAACGCCGGCCAGCACTTCGTGGTAAGAGCCACATATTTTCTGTATCCTCTGTGCTCTTCGATCAGATCGGTGATCGTCAGCTCATACTGAGCCAGCTTTGCGAGCATCGCCGGTTCCTGGCCCTCGGCATAGCCCATTTCCTTCATCATATCTGCCTTGATGTCTGCGATCCTCTCGTCGCCCTCATGCTTCTGATATGCCTCGAAGAAGTCGAGCTCGGACTCCTCATCAATCTCAACGCCAAGATTGAAGAGCTGCTTTATCGGAGCGTTGCACGCAAAGAAGTTTGCCGGACGCGGTCCGAAGGAGATGATCTTCAGGTTTGCAAGGCCATATTTTACTCTCGCGATCGGGAGGAAATCATGGATGTTCTCTGCAACACCCTCGGCGTCGCGCACCGGATTCTCCGGGATCCATGCCTTTGTATTGCGCAGTGCCAGGTTATATGAAGCATTCAGCATGCCGCAGTAAGCATCACCTCTGCCCTTGATGCCAAGCGTATCACTTGACTCCTCAGCAGCCGCGCTGAACATAACCGGTCCGTCAAAATGCTTAGCGAGCAGTGTCTCAGAGATTTCTGGGCCGAAATTGCCGAGATATACGCACAGCGCGTTGCAGCCCGCAGCCTTGATATCCTCAAGAGCATTGACCATGTCGATCTCGCTCTCGACGATCGTGATAGGGCACTCATAGATATCGTCAGCGCCGTATTTTTTCGTGTACGCCTCGACGACAGCCTTGCGGCGGTTCACAGCCAGCGGTGCCGGGAAACAGTCACGGCTGACAGCTACAATACCGACTTTCATTTTTGGAATATTGTTCATTGCAAAACCCTCCATAAATATAGAAAATAACCACATAAAATATTATAATCCCTGGCACTTTTGTTCACCAGTTTTTCTCGAATTTAAAATATTGAATCAGAATGTCGGGAACAGGTCTTTCAGCGCCGGATACAGGCTGTGGTATACCTGATATTTCTTCTCATAACGCGCAGCGATCTCCGGATCCGGTTCGACAGTTCCATTGACCCGGATCAGTTTCTTGTCCGCCTCAATGACCGACGGATAGACGCCTGCCGCAACGGCTGCGAGAATGGCTCCGCCGTACCCCGGTCCCTGCTCTGTCTCCGGGATCGTAAGCTCAATATTCAGCACATTTGCAAAAATCTTTTTCCAGAGCGGGCTCTTCGCTCCGCCTCCGCAGATCATGCTGCGCGGCACATCGATGCCGAGGTTTTTCGCGGCCTCGAGGCTGTCCCGGATGCCGAATGCCACGCCTTCAAGAACGGCCTGCGTCATATCTTTTCTCGTCGTATCCATCGTCATTCCGAGGAAGCAGCTTCTCGCGCGTGAATCATTGTGCGGAGCCCTCTCTCCCATCAGATATGGCAGATAATACACGTGATTATTTCCGAGCATCTCATCCGTAATGCCTTCCTGCTGCGCCGCATAATCCTGTGTCCCGATGATCTCGTCCATCCACCACTTGTTGCAGGACGCGGCCGAGAGCATGCAGCCCATCAGATGATAGGCGCCGTCCGCATGGGCAAAGGAGTGGAGCGCGTTTGCGCTGTCCACACGGAAGGTATCGCTGGAGATAAAAATCGTACCGCTCGTTCCTAGGGAGATATTGCACCCGCCGTTCCCGACGACGCCCGTTCCGACAGCTGCTGCCGCATTATCGCCGGCGCCTGCCGCAACGATAACGCCCTCCGGAAGTCCGAGTGCCTCCGCGGCATCCTCCTTCAGCGTTCCGACCTTTTCATAGCTTTCAAAAAGCTTCGGCATCTGTGCCTCGGTGATGCCGCAGATCTTCAGCATCTCCTGGCTCCATCGTTTATTTTTCACATCGAGGAGAAGCATGCCGGACGCATCTGAATAATCCGTGCAGTGAACGCCCGTCAGCATATAATTGACGTAGTCCTTCGGAAGCATGATCCTCGCGATCCGAGCAAAATTCTCCGGCTCATTCTTCTTCATCCAGAGGATTTTCGGCGCCGTGAAGCCGGCAAAGGCAATATTGCCGGTCAGCTCTGTCAGCTTCGCCTTTCCGATCACGTTATTCAGGTAGGCCGTCTCATCCTGCGTCCTTCCGTCATTCCAGAGGATCGCCGGGCGGATCACATTGTCATCCTTGTCGAGAACTACAAGGCCGTGCATCTGACCGCCGGCTCCGATGCCCTTCACCTCGCCCGCGTCGATGCCGCTGACAAGCTCAGGAATTCCTTCCCGGATGGCCTTTATCCAGTCCTCCGGGTTTTGTTCTGACCACCCCGGATGCGGGAACGACAGAGGATATTCCTTCGAAACAATATTCTTAATCCCGCCCTTTTCATCCATCAGCAGAAGCTTCACCGCCGATGTGCCGAGGTCAATACCTATAAAATACATCCGTCACCCTTTCCCGGGTTTTACCCGAATCTCCATATAATTATCATCATGAAAAAGCGTCTCCGGCAGACACCATCAGCCTGCTCTGCGCCTCAATTTCCTGACAAAATAAATGATAACACAAAAAATTTTATTCAAACGCGGGAGCACAATTTCGACAAAATAGTGTACAATCTCGCCAAATTTTTACACCCCCTATTCAACCTTCAGGTCATCCACATGGCATTAATATCGCCTTTCTTTAATAGCATGCGAGTTGGAAGTGCCTGCATTTGTCATTTCTTTCCAGACTTCTCGCTGAGGATCGCGAGATCCCAGTCGCCGATGCGGATAAGTTCATCCGCCGCGTAATGCGTGCCCGTGAGGATATCACAGACTGCCGTGTCAACCGGATTTTTTATCGTGACCGGATGACTGCTGTAATTAAATACGTAATGAATCGGCCCGGCTCCCGGTGTCGTCCCGCTTCGGATGATGACGGGGAATTCCGCCTCCGGGATTCTGATCCCGGCCGCTGCCGCTGTTTTTCTCAGAATGTCCTTCAGAAAATCCTTGTCTGAAAAGCAGCCTGCATACCAGGCCTCGCCCTTTCCATACCTGTTCCGCGTAACAGCTGCGTACTTCTTCCAGTAAGGATGAACATAGGAGGCACACACCTCCGCTCCCTC
Organism: Eubacteriales bacterium; assembly: GCA_036453165.1. GTDB lineage: Bacteria > Bacillota > Clostridia > Lachnospirales > Lachnospiraceae > Bilifractor. The sequence continues at coordinate 188,229 of JAZHVR010000002.1, forward strand.
AGTCTGAAGGAGCTCTGCAAATTTCCGGGCAGTATATGATGCCCCATGATGATCTGCAGGGATCTCACCCTGCGAAGACGACTGGGCCTTATCTTCCAAAGCTGCCGCGCAGACGGTCGAAATACCAAGATTCTCCGGGTCAACAAACTGCTGCCATGTCATCCCGAAGACATCCGTGAGCCCATATGGAAGGCTCTCCGGATATATGGTCAGGTTTTCATCTGCGATAAAGCTTCTGAACGTGGCGAGAAGGATTCCTCCGGACGCCACATATCTTCTGATGGCCTCCACCGTTTCCCTGGAAACACAATACATTCCCGGCACGGCGATCATCCGGTACCTCGCCGGATCCCACGCCTTCCGGTCCGCCATCGCCTGGGCGCTGACCACATCGCATTCAAGATTCATCTCATACAGGCTGTCCGTCACCCAGCGGACAATGTCATTATAGGAAAGCTCCTTGTCTGCCGGATGATACCGGTGCGCCGTCAGCGAATCATTATCCACAACGACGGCAACCGGATTCTTCTTTTTCAGATGGCAGAGCATAGAGCCGATTTTTTTCAGTTCATTCCCTGTACGGGCAATCTCCCGATACACCGGATTCGGCTTCAGGTCGTGGCCGAGGATTCCCTTCCAGTACGTCTCGACACTGTTGTGTATCGAGTGCCAGTGCCAGTATTCGACCATGTCCGCCCCGCCCGCCAGATGGCTGTACGCCTGCAGCCGCACCTGACCCGGATAGGGCGTCCAGTATTTAAACGCCTGCGCCTCCGTCTCCAGCACAAAATAATTATCCTGCTTCAGACACCTCGCGGAATCTCCGCAAAAAGCGATCTCCGCACCGGTAAGTCCGTCTGCCGAAGGATGATAAATATCCACACCGGCGACCGTCACCGCATGCGCCGCCTGATAGTGATCAGAATCCGGCTGCACACCATACGACCATCCGTCCGGCTCCTCGTCCGCCCCGAATTTCTTCCACTCAAAATCAAAATTGTGGGTGATGAACTGGTCGTCACGCTTCAGTTCCGCGACAATATCTGCCTGCCACTGAAGATACTCCGTCACAAGTCCTCTCCGGAACCGGTCGAAAGCCGCCCTGAGGCCCTGGTTGACACAGCCTGTCATATCCGGGAAATCATCCCAGTCATGAACGGCGTTGCTCCAGTAATTCAGGCAGAACGCCCTGTTCAGTGCGTCCGTCGTGCCATACTTCCGCCTGAGCGCCTGTACAAACATCTGCTGGACATTTTCCGAGGCATTGTCATAATACTTTGTCTCATTGTCGATCTGGTAGCCGATGACCGCCGGAGAATCCTTCACATGTCCGACGAGCGCCCGGATCACGCGCTCGCCGTACCTGCGGTAATTTTCATTCGTAATATCAAAGATCTGGCGCGACCCGTACTTCGACTTTCCGCTATCCGTCGTCGAGAGAATATCCGGACATTTTCTTGCGAGCCACGGCGGGATCGCGTAGGTGGGCGTCCCGACAATGGCGGAAATCCCTGACTTCTCAAGCGCGCGGAGCGTCTCGTCAAGGATGGAAAAATCGAATCTTCCGTCCTCCGGCTCCAGCGTGCTCCATGTAGATTCCGCGATCCTGACGACATTCAGTCCCGCCTCCTTCATCATCCGGACATCCGTCTCTATCCTGTCATAAGGCATATACTCCGGATAATATGCAGTTCCATACAAAATCTGATCATGATCCATCTGCAAAATAACCTCGCTATGCCTCTGCTTTGACATTTATGTCACCCATGTAAATCAGAGTTCTCCGCCCTTCCATTTTCCAGCTTCGAGGTCGGCGATGGCCGCGTCGTATTTCTTGTCGAGATCAAACAGAGCCATGCAGATAATGCTGATCACACAGACAAGGAACGGAATCCAGATAACTGAGATATTGATCGCTGTGATCGATGCTGCTCCGGTCGGATTTTTATCGAAATTTCCAGCTGCAAGGATCCAGCCGAGAGCTGCCGTTCCGAGACCGGAACCGATCTTCATGGTGAAGGAAGAAGCTGAGTTGCCCATTCCGATCGCCTGAATGCCGGTGAGCCACTGGCCATAGGTGATGGAATCCTGAAGCATTCCCCACATAACCGCTGCGCCGCATCCAAATCCGATACCTTTGATGATATTCGCCACAACGACGACCATCACGTTCTGTCCCGCCAGAGCTGTAAGGATAAATCCGAAACCGGCAGCTGCCATACCGATGACTCCGATCGTTCTCTTCTTCATCTTGATCATGACAACCGGTGTCACGAACATGACTGCCATCTGAGCGATAGAAAGAACATTAGAAAGCAGTGAATAAGAACCTTCCGATTCAAGCACGTACTGTGCGAAATAATAATTGCCGCCGAAGAAGGTGGACATCATGAAATAGAGTGCAAAAAGGAAGATGACCATGAGAACCCAGTACTTATTCACTAGGAGCGATTTCAGGCATGCCCAGACGCTTGGTCCGTTTTTTGCCTTTTTATCTTTGTTATCTTCTGACTCATCAGCCGTCTCATCGACTACTCTCTCCTTACAGAAGAAGAATGTCATGCTGTTGATAATTAAAAATGCAATCATCAGAATGATCATCGTCATAGTCCATGCATGTCTGCTTCCAGTCCCTCCAAACGCACCTGTGAGAATCGGAACGACTGTATTGATCGTCATCGTACCGAAGGTTGCGAGAAGCATGCGGATGTTTCCGAGAATTCCGCGCTCATACTGGTTGACCGTCATGAGGCCCTGCAGAGAAGCATACGGAACATTGAGCATGGTGTAAAAAACAGTGGAGACCAGGTTGTACGTGATAAAAGCGTAGGCTGCCTGCATCCCTCCGACAGCACCTTCAGGGACAGAGAACATCAGCACCGTGCAGATAGCCAGCGGTATCGATGCCCGTATGATCCAGGGTCTTGCCTTGCCCCATTTTGTGTGCGTGCGGTCAACAACTCTTCCCATGATGAGATCCGAGATACCGTCAAATACCTTTGAGACAGCCATAACCGAAGCGGCGACGCCGGCGCTCATTCCAACACATTCCGTGTAATAAACAAGCAGAAATGCCGAGATAGCCAAATACACCAGATTACCCGCATAATCTCCGAGACCGTAGGAAATGCGCTCAAGCCATGAAAGCTTTCCTTTCGGATCCATTTTTTCAGCAGCTGTTTTCGTTTTCATTGATTTATCCTTTCATCTTCGTGAAGTTCTTTCGTTGTGCTTATCAGTTGAGTTTTTCCGCAGAGATCGGGAACCATCCGGCGTCTACCGATCTGCCGAGGTCCCAGCAGTCCCAGCCGTACCAGCCGGGCTCGTTGACCATATCCGTGAGCATCTTGTACGTCCAGTAAAACCATCCGGCTCCGCGCTCCCAGGCGTCCTTCTGTGCCTGAGCCAGCGCGTTGTAGATGGACTTGCGCTTCGTGTCTGTGAGGCTCACGGCATCCTCTCCGGTCACGCCGTTCAGCACTGACTGTCCGCCCTTCGTGTCATGGCCGCAGGCCAGTGAATTAAACAGGCACCACTCGCCGCATATCGTCGTAAAGTGCTTCGAAGTCTCCTCCATCAGCGGAATATAATGCTCTTCGATATATGAAAGGTACCCGGGAACCGACTGCTCGCAGCCTTTGAGTTCAGCCTCCATCAGATACTGATGTGTGTCGAGGATGACGCCCGGATATTTTTCGTGGTCCTGCATGAAGTCGTACCAGGCGTCGGCCTTGAACCCGTCGTGGAAGACGACATACTTGTCGGCCGGCATATACTTTCTGATCCGCTCATACGCCTCCGTGTAAAAATCGCGCAGAAACGAATGCGGAATCGGACCGGAATCCTCTGCCCACTCCTTATTCACTGCCGGATATCTCGCCGGGACATTCATTGTTTCCCAGATGCCAGACTCCTTCATCGCCGGCTCATTGAGCGGTTCAATTCCGAAAAGGCCTTCGCGCTTTCCGTATCTCTGCGCGAGCCTCTCCAGGACAGTCAGGACGAACTCCACCTCGTCGGGAAGCTTCGCCCAGCGGCAGACGCCCGAGATTCCTCCGTTGTCATATCCGTTCTGCCCCATCGGAACTGTATGAAGATCGAGCAGGATTTTTATTCCGTAGTGCTCTGCCCAGTTAAAAGCGTTATCAAGCTCATCGACACAGCCGATGAAGGGCGCCCGGTCGCCGAAGACAAAATACGGAACTGGAATGCGCACCGCATTTAATCCCCAGGAAGCGATCCTTGCAAAATCCCTCTCGGAAATATATTCGCTTCTGTGCACCCTGATCCTCGATTCATAGATATCGTGCGGAAGCTGCTGTGCCAGGTAATATTCATCTGCAGCCGTAGTTCCCTCGAACAGCTGCGGGCTCATCCACTTCTCAAGAACGAGCCAGTTTCCAAGATTTACGCCTTTGACCTTCATTTATCCTTTCCTCCCAAATCGCCGTCTGCCGGACGGCTGATTCCATGCAACTTTTTTCTTTCTGCTCACCGGTGATTTACTTTGTGATTACATCGTATCCGCTTAGGTCAGAACAGAATATTAAAATTCTATTCATCAAATCAAATTTCTATCCAGTTATAGAAACCCTCGTGATGATATATGTTCAATTTCATACCACCGTGTGACTCGATCAGCGGGCACACCGTAAACTCGTCTTCCTGCGGTGACGCATTCCGGCAGTTCGTGTGTTATCATTCAATCTATAGACTGGTTTTCAGGAGGCTGTATGAAAAAGAAAGTGATTTTTCTGGATCTTGATGGGACAATGCTTGATGCCAATGGAAGGATACCGTCTTCAGCGCGGACAGCCATGTCACAGGCCCGAAAAAATGGCCACCAGCTTGTCATCTGTTCCGGACGGGGCGTTATGCAGATTCCGCAGGAGCTGAAGGATTCTCCGCTCTTTTCCGGTATCGTGTGCGCCACTGGCGCCTATGTGCAGGTCGGCGGAAATATCATTCTCTGTGCATGTATCAGACCGGATCAGCTCAGGAAAATCGTCCACTTCCTTGAAGACAGCGGAGCGTACTATTTTCTTCAATGTGTGAGCGGCAATTACGGAACAGCACGCTCCGCGAAATATGGTGAGGAAATGATCGGACCGCGCAAATCAGACCCCATAAAAAAAGGCGCTTTCTATGGAGTTCCTGTGGAGCTCTCCCGCCTGGAAACAATGACGGACTGCAACAAACTGATCTATTTCGAATGCAGGAAAACAGATGAAGAGATCCTGTGCTCGGCAGGATCTTATTTTCAGGTGACGGGATCAAGCATGCTGATTGATGAAAATGCTTCTCTCAGAAATGGCGAAATTACCGACGCGAGATATACAAAAAGCACAGGAATGGACTGCTATCTTCGTGCTGTCGGAATTTCGCGGGAAGATTCTGTCGCCTTCGGAGACGGTCCGAATGACATAGATATGATCTGCCACGCCGGCACCGGCGTGGCAATGGGAAATGCAATCGGCCTCCTGAAAAAGGAGGCCGACATAATAACAACTGATATTAACGACAATGGGATTTTTAATGGATTCCGGAAACTCGGGCTTATCTGACCCGGTGCAGACGGATCAGAAATCTCTTCACACATCATGCTTAAGAAGAAAACCGAGCACAGTGCTGTCATATACATCGGGATATTCCCACTGATGAACATGGCCTCCTTCCGGCGACAGATAAAATTCTGCCTGCGGTATCCCATTTACTAATTCCATTGTTTTTTCGATATTCATAAAAAGATCTCTGGCACCTGCCGCGATCAGAACCGGCATTTTCAGTTTTCCAAGTTCTGCAGAGGTGTCATGAGCAAGACATGCGCGGCACTGGGCCTTATACGCATACAGGGGCATCGGATATGGATATGCTCCGTCGCTGGTGATCTGCTCCCTGATTTTTTCAGGGTGATGGATCTGCGTATACTGTCCATTTGTCATCCACAGATTCAGTTCCTTCACAACATCCTTATCCGCCTGTTCCTTCAGTGTGCAGATCATTTTCAGAGCGCTGGCAAAGGCAGGGCTGACCGATGCAAAGGTACTCGTGAGAATAAGGCTGATCACACGTTCCGGGGCTTTCAGCGCTACCTTCTGTGCAATCGCGCCTCCCATAGAAACACCGATCACATGTGCTTTTCCGATATGAAGGGCATCCATGATTCCGAGGATATCATCGGCCATCTCATCCGTCGAATAAGCTTCGGAATGTGGTTTATCGCTTTCCCCGGCCCCGCGGTTATCCGGAACTATACAGCGGAACCACCTGCTGTAAAGCTCATAATTGTGCCGCCATTTTTCCCCGGGCGCACCAAGTCCCATGATCATGACAAGAGGCGTTCCTGCCCCGATCGTCTGAACATGGAACCGGAGCCCGTTTACCGTGACATATTCGTGTGAACATCCACCGGACATCGCCATTTCAGTCACGCTCCTTATGTGGGGTCTTTCCCAGATAGATGTACATTTTCCGGCTTCCGCATTCCGGAAGCTCACGCTTCATCCGCTGGATGATGTTCTCATAATCCAGGTTCTTAATTGGCAGGTCAACACGGATATTATCGAGCGCTGAAATGCACATTCCTTCAAGGATCTCATACCCATGATAAGCCGTGTCCACATTGCAGCTGTGCACCTTCGAATCATCCTCAATCCACTCGCCAAATTCAGTGTAATAAGGTGTCTGGATCGGAACCTGCTGATGGTTTCGCCATCCCGGATCTTTCCCGGTGATGAGCCTTCCGTTTGTCGCCTTTGTGCACGCTCCCCAGAATCCATCGGTCTCAGCATAGACATAACCGTCAGTTCCATATACCGTCAGCCGGTTGTCACTGCTCCCGTATTCCGGCGGATTGTGGGCCTCAGCCAGATATCCGCACTCAATATATGCGTGAACGCCATTCTCGAGCTCCATGGTTCCGAGAAGATAGTCCGGCGCAGGATGGCTGTCGTCCAGGCAGATTGGCCCGTGAACGTGACCGCAGACCCACTTCGCGCGGTATCCGCCATTTGCCCAGAGTATATAGTCCACGTAATGTGTCCCCAGCTGCGAGAACCACGCCTGGCATTCTGCGTGGATTTTTGTAATCTTTCCTATCTCGCCGTCATCGATTCTCTTCTTCATCCTCTGCATCTGTGACAGGTATTTCTGCTGATGACAGACGACGGCCTTGATTCCGTTGTCATGGCAGCAGTTGACGATTTTTTCTGCCTCCTGCAGGCTTTCTGCGATCGGCTTCTCAAAGGATATAGCTTTGACGCCATAGCGCGCAGCGAGCTCAATTACGCTCAGTCGGATATCCGGATATGTGGCGAACACAAAGACCTCCGGACGCACCGTCTTCAGCATTTCCTCAACATCCGTAAAAAGCGGAACATCACTGCACCCGTACTCTTCCGCAACCTGTTCAAGCTTACTCATGTCAATATCGCAGAGACCAACGATCTTGTAATAATCCGGGTTCTCAAGCAGCCCGTGAAGATGAATTTTTCCCCTTACACCCAGTCCCATGACTGCCGTTGTATGTACACTCATTTATTTTTTTCGTCCTTTCTTTTCCGGCCCGCCTTTTTTCTGCCGGACCAAAGTCATGATCCTGAGAACTGCCTCATATAAGCGCCATCCTTCATGACGACAGCATCACTGTCAGAGAAAGCTGCACTGTTTTCATCCTCTACCATGATCCAGCCGCGGTAATCGGTTTCTCTGAGCCAGGCAATAACAGAAGGATAATCAATTTCTCCTTCGCCCATGACAGACCATTCTCCCTGTCCATTTCTGTCTTTAAAATGGACGTGGCGTATAAGATCACGGTGCGCCTTCATCATTTCCAGCGCGTCGAAGCCTCCATTGACCATATGTCCGACATCTGGCACCCACCCAATACTGGTACCCTCCAGCAGGCGGAACATCTCTCCGTAATCTTCTTCTGTCCTGAAAAGTGAATTTGCGGCGCTGTTCGGATGAAATCCCGATACGATTCCGAGCTCCGCCGCCCGTACAGCCACTTCATTCATACAGGCGATCAGATTCTCGCGGCGTAATAGAAGGGCTTCTCCCGACGGGCGCGGAGAATTGCCTGCATGATGGCTCAATACGAGCTTTGCCGATGGAAAACGGCTGACAAAATCAATGGCCCTGTCACTCAGTTCCCGTTCTTTCTCAGTCTGTCCCTGTCCGGCCCAGTCCTGATGCAGGACAAGTGCCGCCAGAGTCATCTGGTGACTTTCAAACAATTCGATTGTTCCTGCAGGATCATCAAACCACTTTCCGAGCATATCAATCTCTGCCTCCAGCGACTGGAAACCTGCTTTTTCTGCCACGTCCAGAATATGCGGAAGCTCTCCAAAATGTCTTCCCATTTTCCAGGGATATGTCTGACATCCAAACCTCAGTTTATTCATGCGCATCCCCTCCATCTCATCCTTTTTTTGTAAACGAAAAGAGGGCACAGAAATCGGGCCCTCTTTTCCTGATCCGGCACCTCTTCAGTACGCGGAATCACCTTTCAATAAAAATAATCACTTCACAAGCTCTCTGACCTTCTTAAGTTCATCTTCTGTCAGATCACGCACGTCACTGTTGTCCATTCCTGTCGAGGAATCCTCAATGAGGATCATCTTTGTGTCCTTCTTTGTGACCGTGTTATGCCATAATGTCGGCGGAATGTCATAAACTTTATTCGACTCCATCCGGACAGCTTTGATATCCAGGCCATCCGCCGTCTCATTTGCATAAAGAAGCGTGCATGAGCCAGAAACAAGCACAAACAGCTCATCCGTCAGGTTATGGCGCTCCAGATTAGAAATTCCGCTGATATCATTGGCAGGCTTCCAGTTTTTGATTCCGACACACCATTTCTCGTTTTCAAAAACCCGCTGCATTCCTTCGCCGTCAAATGAATAATTCTTAATCTCCATGATTTTTCTCCTGTTCCGCCATTCAGGCTAATGTCGCCTTTGCCTTTTCCGCAATATTTTCTGCCGTCAGTCCATAAGCGCGGAAAAGTACTTCCGGCTTTCCTGACTGACCGAACCTGTCCATGATGCCAACCCGCTCAAACTTAGCTCCGGCATGGCCGGCGAGAACTTCTGCTACAGCCGATCCGAGACCACCGATAATTGAGTGTTCCTCTGCTGTTACGATTCCTTTGCACTTTTCATTGTAGGCAAGGATCGTATCTGCATCGATCGGTTTCACAGTGTGCATATTGACGACAGCTGCCGAGATTCCTTCCTTCTCCAGCAGATCCGCAGCCTTCAGCGCAATCGGAACCATAAGTCCCATAGAAATAATGCAGACATCATTGCCATCTCTCAGGACATTTGCCTTGCCGGGAATAAAAGGTGTATCCGCAGTAGTGATATCCTCACATACTGGTCTTGCGACACGGATATAAACGGGGCCGTCGATTTTTGCCGCAGCAAAGACTGCCTTTTCCATCTCTGTCGGATCACAGGGTACCAGAACGGTCATATTCGGCATCTCGCGCATAAGCGCCACATCTTCAATCGACTGATGGCTTCCTCCGTCTTCTCCGACGGAAAGGCCTGAGTGAGAAAATCCAAATTTCACATTCAGATTTTCATAGGCGATCGAATTACGGATTTCCTCATAAGCTCTGCCAGATCCAAACAGGGCAAAGGTGCTGACAAAAGGCATGTAACCTGTGTGTGCAAAGCCGGCAGCTACATCCATCATATTTCCTTCAGCGATACCCATATCAAAAAAGCGGTCCGGATAAGCTTCCTTAAATTTGCAGCTCATGGTCGCGTTTGCCAGATCGGCATCAAAGGCAACGATTTTATCATTCTCTGCGCCCAGTTTTACGAGGGCTTCGCCGTACGCTACTCTTAATGATTTCCCCATTTTCTTATGCCTCCAGTTCTTTCATAGCCTGATCGAATTGTTCCTGATTCATAGGTTTCCCGTGCCATCCGAACTGATTCTCCATGAAGGACACGCCCTTGCCCTTGATGGTGTGGCAGCAGATAAATTTCGGCTTTCCGGAAACAGGAGCCTTGACAGCCTCTGTGATCGCGTCAATATCATGGCCGTCAACCTCATAGGTATCGAAACCAAAAGCTTTGAACTTTCCGACAATGTCGCCGAGGCCCATGACTTCATCATTAGATCCGTCGATCTGAAGCCCGTTGTAGTCAAGCATAACGCAGAGATTATCCAGTTTATAATGAGCAGCAGCCATAGCAGCCTCCCACACAATTCCCTCCTGGCACTCGCCGTCGCCGACAACGGTGTATACCTTATAAGAAGCGCCGGCATGCTTTGCGGCCATAGCCATTCCTACTGCAATAGACATTCCCTGTCCGAGAGAACCGGTGTTGGCGTCAACACCCGGCGTCTTCTTGCAGTCCGGATGTCCCTGAAGATGGCTTCCATACTGACGAAGTGTAGCCAGATCCTCTTTCGGGAAATAACCGAGGTCGGCGAGGATCGCATACATGGTCGGGCACGCATGTCCCTTGCTGAGAACAAAGCGGTCGCGGTCCGGCATCTTCGGATTCTTCGGATCGATTTTCATGACCTTGTAATAAAGAGCCATGAGCATCTCCACACATGAAAGAGATCCGCCCGGATGCCCGGACTGGCATGCAAACAACATCTTCAGAATTTCACGGCGCAGTTCTTTAGCTTTTTTTTCGTAATCCATATTTTCCTCCTCAGGAATTTTATTTTATTAACCTTTAACGGCACCGGCAGTGAGACCTTCAACCAGCTTCTTCTGCGCGAAGAAGAACATGATGCAGACAGGGATAATCGTCACGATACCACCTGCTGTCAGAAGACCCCAGTCAACGCCGAGCTGTCCGATCAGACTCTTCAGTGCTACAGGTATTGTTCTGGAAGAGTTATTCGTGAACATTACAGCGAAGGTATATTCATTCCAGGACGTCATGAATACATACACACCGGCAGCGATGAGAGACGAACGAAGAATCGGAATATCGATCTTCAGAAACGCCTGACGGCGGCTGCACCCATCGACCATGGCAGCTTCATCGAGTGAAATAGGAAGATCTTTGAAAAATCCATTCAGCAGCCATACGGTAAACGGAAGTGTGAATGTTGTATAAGCGAGGATCAGCGATGCCGGCTTATAAAGCAGTCCCAGGTTTCTCATGATGGCATACAGCGGGATCAGGAGAAGTACTGTCGGGAACATGTTATTGCAAAGGAACAGAGACATCAGAAGCTTGCGTCCCCTGAATTCATAGCGCGAAAAAGCATAGGAAGCCAGTGTCGCGACGACCAGTGTCACGACTGTCGTGCAGGCAGCAACGATGAAACTGTTTTTCATGGCAGAGAAGAAATTGACGGTCGTCGTAAACAGGTCCTTATAATTCTGCCAGGTCGGATGCAGTGTAAAAAAGCTGACCTCTCCATAGAGCTCACTTTCCGGTTTAATGGATGTCAGAAAAGTCCAGTAAAACGGAAACAGAATGAAGATCATAATAATGATCAGTGGAAGCCAGAGTGTAAGGAAACGATGTAACTTAGATTCATGTCTCATGATGCATCAACCCTCCGCTTCTGATTTAAAATTGTATCTGAGGTATGGGATAGCGACGATGCAGAGAAGGATCGTAAGAAGGATTGCCATCGCTGATGAATAACCCATATCCAGAGCATTTGCTTTGTTGAAAATGTATACGCTCAATGTCTGAGTCGAATAAGCGGGACCGCCCTCAGTCATATTGAAGATGACATCGACGGAGTTCGCCACCCAGATGACCCTCAGTAATACGGTAACAAAAATCGTATTCTTCATACTTGGGATCGTAATCCGGAAAAATCGCTGCACACTGTTTGCGCCGTCGATGGCCGCAGCTTCATACAGGTCATGCGGAATATTCTGAAGTCCAGCCAGAAGCATCAGCGCAAAGAAGGGTATCCCCTGCCACACAATGGTCACGATCACGGCAGCAAATGCCGTGTCGGGGTCTGACAAAAATGAGATATTGGATTTCGTTATATGGAAAAACTGGAGAATGGCGTTAATGACGCCGTAGTTTCCATCATACATCCATCTCCACATGAGACCGATCAGGACACCGGGAGTGACCCACGGAATCATACTGAGTGCACGGATCACACCACGTCCTTTAAAATCCCTGTTCAAAAGAAGGGCCAGGATAAAACCGAAAATGAACTGAAAACCTACGCCAAATACGACCCACAGGATCGTTTTTACCAAAGCTTTCCAGAACAGCTCATCCTGGAATACCTCGATATAGTTCTGAAGTCCGATGAATTCAATATCGTTCGGGCGCCTGAGATCGTAGCTCTGAAAACTCATTGCTATTGCCTGGATGACTGGAATAAAAACGACACACAGGATCACGATGCAGGCAGGCGCGACCAGAAGATACGGGCTCATATTTACTTTCTTTTTCTTTTTTGTCATCAGGCTACCTCCGCTGAAACCACTCGTATCTTTGCATAATTACAGCCGAAATCTCCGCAGAATCACTTCTGTTGACTTCTGGAAGATTTCGGCCGGTCAAACCAACTGTCAATCACCAAAAATATTATTTTTCACCTAAATATCGCATCACTCGTTGTATAGCAGATCATTCAACTGAGTCATTGCTTCTTCAGCTGTAATACTGCCTGTAAGAGCCTGTCCGACGATATTCGGCCACTCACTGATCCACTCAGTTGTTGTATCTGTGACGGGCACGGTCCCTGCGAAATCCATACTGTCGAAGGAGACCTTCATAAACTCATCACTCTGGAAGTAATCTTCCTGCTGTACTGTCGTGCTTACCGGAACCTGACCAGTTCCCTCGCACCATTTCTCCTCGCCTTCATAAGCTGCGAGATATTTCATCCACTCAAACGCTGCGTCTTTGTTTTCACAGGACTGGAACATAACTGTCTCAGTATCTCCGAGAGATGTCCACTGGTCTTCGCCTGCCGGGAATGCAAATGCAGCTACGTCGTCGCCGAGTGCTTCTGTCAGCACCTGGCTGGATCCGATATGGTGGATAAACATAGCGGTAAGTCCGGACTCAAAGTTCGCAAGTGTCTCCTGATATCCATCATTCGTAGCTGACTCCGGCACATAACCGTTCTGATACAGGTCAATGAAATCCTGCATACCCTGGATAGACTCTTCAGAAGTCAGATCATCGAAGCTTCCACCCTCAGCATAGATGAAGCTTCCCCATGGCTCCTGTCCACCAGAGCCGCCGCGCATGCCAAAGCCGTAAACATCGGTTGTGCCATCGCCGTCACGGTCGATCGTGCACTTCTTGATATCCTCGAGGAACTCCTCATAAGTCGTCGGTGTTTCCGTAATTCCCGCCTCTTCAAAGATAGAAGGTCTGTAATATACGTAGAGGACCTGGACGTTCCAAGGCATCAGATAAAGCGAATCTTCGTCGCCTCCGGCATCTTTCATGATGTCATAAATATTTTCCGAGATATCGTCCTTATCTTCCCATGCATCGACGTAAGGCTGCAGATCTACAAGGAGATCATTGTTGACGAACATCGGGGTACCGGAAAGTTTGAACGTTGCGACATCCGGAGCACCTCCACCCACAGCCTCATCAAAAAGCGTATTGGTATATCCGCCACCATCCCACGGAATCTCTTCACCTTCAACGGTGATTCCGTATTCATTGCTCTCATTGAAATCAGAAATGATCTCCTGCATTAATGCAGAATAATCTGTGTTATCCGCCCAGTACTGGAATGTGATCGTACAAGGCTCAATATCTTTTGTCGTCGTGCTGCTCGTCGTTGTAGAACCAGAAGTTACGGCCTCTGTATCGCTCGCTCCAGAAGTCGACGTTGAAACTTCAGCAGTAGCTGATGATGCGGAACTGGATGTTGATTCAGTTCCTGAAGACCCGCAGGCCGCAAGGCTAAGAGCCATGGCTGCGGTAAGAATACCGGCAACTAATTTCTTTTTCATAAAATTTCCTCCCTTTTCTTGATGAACAGTTGGTCATATGCTTTTATGCAGTGGTCATCTGGCGAATCATTTCCCGGCTGCAAAAAAGATATGATTTGTAAATAAATAAATATTTGCGTAAGCGCTTTCATTAATTATGATTATATACAGTATTTTACACAAATGCAAAGTATTTATTGTTTATTTTTCCACAGTAATTTCTCATTTTATTTGTGATAATTGCATATATCTACAATTATTTTGTGGATTTTTTACATCTTATCGACCGTGTAAAATGTGAAAAATGTAAGCGATTACAATTAACGGAACAGATATCAGAGGACGACGCCGTCCTTGAAAATAGCGATGTCGCGGAATCCATTTTCCTCAGAGTGCGTCTTCTTCCCGGAAGCGATCTCCATAACAAAATCAGACAGACGGGCACCAGCTTCCGCAATAGTCTCTTCTCCGTCTGCTATCGTGCCGGCATTAAAGTCGATCCAGTCCGCCTTTCTGACAAATAACTCAGTGTTTGTGGAAATTTTCACTGTCGGTGCCGGCGCACCAAATGGTGTTCCGCGCCCGGTTGTAAAAAGGATGACTGTGGCGCCGGCTGCGGTCAGGTCGGTCGCGGACACAAGATCATTTCCCGGCCCGGAGAGGAGATTTAGTCCGTTAATCTTTACCCGTTCTGCATAACTGAGCACTCCGCAGATCTGCGATGTACCGCTTTTCTGTATACATCCGCACGACTTATCTTCGAGTGTCGTGATCCCGCCAGCCTTGTTGCCCGGGGAAGGATTTTCGTATACGACCTGCCCGTGATCCGTAAAATATTTCTTAAAATCAGTGACCATCTTTGATGCCTTTTTGAAAACCTCTTCATCCCGGCATCTGCTGAAAAGGATATTTTCCGCCCCGAACATCTCCGGCACCTCAGTGAGGATCGTCGTACCTCCCTGTGCCGTCAGGCGGTCCGAAAACCGGCCGACAGCCGGATTGGCCGTAATGCCTGAAAGCCCGTCGCTTCCGCCGCATTTCATTCCGACAACAAGCTTTGAGGCCGGCTGACTGGTCCTGTGATACTGTCCTGCATATTCAGCGAGCTGCCTCAGCATCTCCCGTCCGGAAAGCTGTTCATCCTCCACATCCTGACACACAAGAAACCTGATCCGCTGCGGGTCATATTCGCCAAGTCCCTCCCTGAAAAGATCAAGAGTGAGATTTTCACATCCCAGGGCGACACACAGGACCGCACCCGCGTTCGGGTGCTTCGCCAGTGCGCAGAGAACTTTCCTCGTATTTTCAAGGTCATCCCCAAGCTGTGAACAGCCATACGGGTGTGAAAAACCGTAAAGTCCGTCGATCGTCCCTTTTACAAGATCCTGATTCTCACGGACAAGTGTCTTCACAACGTCATTGACGCAGCCGACAATCGGGATGACCCATATTTCATTGCGCGTCCCGACGCTTCCGTCCGGGCGCTCATATCCCATGAATGTCTCTGGCTTAACTTCCGACTGGGGATATACTTTGTGATCATAGATATATTCCGATCTTTCAGAGAGATTCGTTTTCGCATTGTGCGTATGCACCCAGTCCCCGGGCCTGATATCGTCCGATGCGTGAGCGATCGGAACGCCGTATTTGATTACATTTTCACCGCTGCGTATGCCGGTGAGCGCGATTTTATGTCCTCTTGATATTTTTTCCCGCGCTGTCACGGAATATCCGCCGGCACTGATTTTTTCACCGGATTCAATATCTGTGAGCGCAACGGCTACATTGTCTTTTTCAGAGATCTGAATTACTTTCATCATTTTCACATTTCCTTATAAAAGCTATTGTTCGCCACCTGTGCAGAAAAAAAGGGAACGGTCCTTCGCACTGCTCTTCTTTTCAGAAAAATCACACGCTCCGGGTCGTTCCCTTTTATCACTCTTACAGATTACAAAACGGAAGCAAATGCTTCCTTTGCGCCTCTGGTACGGATGATCTCAAGGCCGCTGTACACTTTGTCTTCCAGTCCCTCTATTTTCGTCAGGTCCTGATCCCACATCTTCGTATTGGAAAGAACGTCATGAACAAGGCTCCTATCATCCTCGTTCCTGCGTGCGTAGTAAAAATCGAGAACCCATCCATCATCGGATACTGTATATTCGTTTCCCGCCGGTCTGCGGCAGACCATGCCATTTTCCTCACGTCTCTGAATGTCCGTGCTGTAGAAGGCGATATATGCCGCAAATCCCATGCAGAGTCCCTCGGGAAGCTTATGAAAAGCACTGTAATAATCCAGCAGTGATGAGAGGTCTCTTGCTTTCCACTTTGATGTAGAGTTCAGAGAAATGGACAAAAGCTGGTGATCCACATATGGATTATTAAATCTGTCGGTCACAGCCTTCGCAAAATCCTCACAATCCTTCTTGTCAAGCGGCAGGATCGGAATCACTTCATCAAACAGGACCTTATTCATAAATGCGTGAATGGTCTCATCATGCATACAGTCACGGACAATATCGAAACCGGCAAGATATGCCCCGAGCACAAATGCCGTGTGAGCACCGTTAAGGATTCTGACCTTGCGTTTCTTGTACGGAGCGACCTCCGGAACAACATGGACATTGAGGCCTGCTTTCTTAAACGGCAGCCTGTCCTCTAGCTCAGCAGGTCCTTCGATGTACCACACTCCAAAAACCTCGCCTACATCAACAAGGTCATCCCGATAACCATTTTCTTTCGTGATCTCTTCCATTTCCTTAGGATCACGGATACGGCCCGGAACAATTCTGTCAACGAGCGTCGAACAGAAAAGGCAGTCATCCCTTAGCCAGGATTTAAAATCGTCGCCGAGCTTCCAGTCATCCGCATGGTGGAGAACACATTTCTCCAGCTCTTTGCCATTGTTGTCGATCAGTTCACAGGAAAGGATCGTAATTCCTCCAATTCCCGCCCTGAACCGCTCATACAGCAGGGCAGTCAGTTTGCCCGGGAAAGAAGCAGGCGGAAGATCATCGGCCTTCACATCCGGATCGTATACAATACCGGCTTCAGTGGTGTTTGACACGATATATTCGAGCTCTGGGCTGACGATGATCTTCTTTATCTTTTCCCAGTCTTCTTCAAGATACGGGTTATAGCAGCTGTCAACGGCAGAGATCACTCTCTTCCTGTTGATCTTTTCACCATTTTCGCTTCCCCGGAGATACAGTGTATACAATCCCTGCTGTTTGTTGATCTGATCTGTGAGTCCCTGAGCAATTGGCTGAACGACGGCCACCTTACCGTTAAATCCCGCCTTTTCGTTGGACATATCAAACCAGTAATCTACGAATGCTCGCAGGAAATTGCCCTCGCCAAACTGAAGGACCCTGACAGGTGCTTTCTCAAGAATATAGCCACTGTAACCGCTGTCTTTTAATGTTTTATAATTTAATGCTTCTGCCATCTTGATTGCCTCTTCAGATATTGAAATACCTCTTTGCGTTGTAATAGCTGATTCCGCTGACGATCTTCTTCAGACTTTCCTCATCATCCGGATATTCTCCATTTTCTACCCAGTCGCCGATCATATTGCACGCAATGCGGCGGAAATAATCATGTCTCGGATAAGAGAAGAAGGAGCGGGAATCCGTCAGCATTCCCACAAAATTGCCGAGCAGGCCCTCATTGCCCAATGCGCGCATCTGAGCTTCCATGCCGTCCTTAGTATCAAGGAACCACCACGCCGCGCCGAGCTGCAGCTTCCCGGGCATTCCAGAATCCGTCTGGAAGCACTGGATAGCCGTGGTCATCTGGACAAAATCAGATTCATCCAGCGAGAAAAGTATCATCTTCGGAATCTCCTGTGTCTTATCCAGTTCTGAAAGAAATGCTGCAAGTTCGTTGTAGCAGCTGGTTTTTGCCATCATATCGAAGCCGGTATCCGGTCCCTCGATCTCATACATGCGTTTATTAACATCGCGCGAACATCCATAGTGGATTTCCATGGCAATATCTTCTTTGTGGTATTTGCGTGCAAGCGCGAGAAGCATATATGTCTGGTAAGCATCCTTTTCCTCACGGGTCAGACTGGCACCGTCCATGGCCTTGCGATAAATCGCATTAACCTCACTTTCCGGGCGAAGAACGAACGGCACATAGTCAATGCCGTGATCAGAAGCGCGGCAGCCATGTTTTTTGAAATAATCGATGCGCTCACAAAGAGCATCCGCGACCTCCGACGCCGAATCCAGTGATCTCTTCCCAACGGATGCCGCCAGCTTCTCCATATAAGCGCGGAACGCCGGCTTCTGAATATTGATGGCTTTGTCCGGGCGGAAGCTTGGAGCGACCGTAAAACCGAGGTCCTTTACCTGACTAAGTTTCTCATGCCATTCAAGGCTGTCAGCCGGATCATCCGTTGTGCCGATAAACTCAACATTTGACTGTCGGATGATACCCCGGACTGTGAGGCCAGGATCATTTTCAAGCATATCCGTAGTCTTTTCCCAGATGGCTTCTGCATTCTTCATAGTCAGAGGCTCGTCAATGCCAAAATATTTGTGAAGCTCAAGATTTGACCAGTGATACATTGGGTTCCCGATAGCCATCTCAAGCATCTTCGCAAATTCAATAAATTTATCATGCGGATCCGCAGAGCCCGTCACAAGCTCTTCAGGTGTTCCATTTGCGCGCATCAGCCTCCACTTATAATGATCGCCGAAGTAACTTCCGTCGGGATTTTTCCCACCGAGCCATACTTCCGCAATATTTTTAAACCGTCTATCCTCATAGATCTCTTTCGGTGAAATGTGGCAATGATAATCAATAATCGGGAGATTTTCAGCATAATCGTGGAACAGATGGGCCCCCATGCTATTCCGCAGCATAAAATCCTTCCCCATAAATTTCGTCATACCTTTTCTCCTTTGCAAACAATCGCGATATGAAAGCGCTTACACATTGAGAATAAGTCAGTTAAAACGTTTTGTCAATAGAAATTGAAAGCTCTTACAGACATGCTGTGAATAACCAGATATTTCCAGATCTCTGATTTGTTCGAAAAAGGGCACTTCCGGTCCAAACGCGCTCACGCTCTCGCGCAAAGGTATTCAGACCGGAAGTGCCCTGTATTTCCGAAAGTTCAGGCGCAGGCCGCTTCTCCGGCTGCGCCTGAACTGTATCAATATTATTTTTGAAAAAGGCTGATTAAAAATCAGTCGTGCAGCGCTTGTAAAGCGTACACGGAACAATGACAGAAGGGTCCAGATCTTTGTTTCCCTGAAGTACCTGGTTCATCCTTTTGACGGTGATACGGCACGCGTCTTCAATATGGTTGTCAATAGAAGTGATCTCCGGATCGCAGCCGATAGCGAGTACGGAATTGTTATAGCCGATAATGCTGAGATCCTCCGGAACTTTAAGACCCCTGATGCGGCTGTACTTGAGCACGCCGAGGGCGATACTGTCTGCCGCCGCCACAGCGGCGTCAAAGTTCAGATCTCTGTGGCTGAGAAGCACGTCTCTAACATAATGGATATTGTCGTTCCTCAGATGGAGGCGATATTCACCTCTGACCGGAAGGCCGGCATCTGTGAGCGCCGCCTCATATCCGGCAAGCTTCTGGCGTGCAGAATAAGATTCGGAATCCGACAAAAACAGAATATTTTTTCTCCCGGATTTAATCAGCGATGTGACTGCTGAATGGACCGCCTTAAAATCTTCGGAAACGGTAGACCAGATATTTTCACCATCGACAGCTCCATTAATAATGAAAACCGGAACCTTTTCTGCCGCTTCGCGGATATAATCCGTCTCATGGCGGGATTTATTCTTACCAGCATATGTAGAGCCGACATAAATGAGAGCATCCATGTGCTTTTCTATCAGCATGTTGGTGTGGACTTCCTTCTCTTCGAGATGAAATCCCGTGCAGCTCAGCAGACAGTCATAGCCTATCTCTCCAAGTGCCTCTTCAAGATAATATACCGCCATAGACATATAGATATCTGTGATTACCGGTACCATGATTCCGACCATATGCATGGTCTTCAGTCCGAGTCCCTGAGCAAATACATTCGGAGAGTATCCTTCCTCCTCGATCACTTTCAGGACTTTTTCACGTGTCTTCGCACTCACTCTGTCGCTGCCATTGATCACGCGCGAAACAGTCGCGATAGACACACCGGACATCTTGGCAATATCATATATGTTTTTCATTTCCTTTCATCTCCCCCATTCTTTCAATCTTTCCGGCCCTACTCCTCGTCTCGTTTTTTTGAGGGATATTTTATCAGGCAATTATAGATAAGTTACAGCCCGGTCTGCGTTTCTGACCAGATACTGACGTCATAGGTAAAAGCGCTTACAACTGAATGCTGACTATTATAAATGAATCCGAATAAAAAATCCTGCATTACCGAAAAACCTTGATTGATTGTATACATTCTGCCCATGCCTAAACAGTAAAAAAATAACAAAGATCGTATCCGGGAGCTTGATTTTTTTCGGGCCCCCATATAAACTAAATTTGTGTAAGTGCTTACATTAATGTCAATACTGTTTTCACTAAAGTAAAGTTAATTAAAAGTAAAATTAATTGTTTACATCAATCATAATATCACATAGGAAAACAAAATGAATCTGAATTTGAGAAAAAAGGAAAATTGCAAATATGACGCCGTTTCTATCGGGGAAATCATGCTCAGGCTGGATCCCGGCGATTCAAGGATCCGGACTGCCAGGAATTTCCGCGTATGGGAGGGCGGCGCTGAATACAATTCGATCCGCGGACTGCATAAATGTTTCGGTCTCCGCACGGCTGCCATCACAGCTTTTGCGGACAATGAAGTCGGACGTCTGCTCACAGATCTCATTGAACAGGGCGGAGTATCGACAGAGTTCATCAGATATGAGCCCACCGACGGGATAGGAAGGCTGTGCAGAAATGGAATCAATTTCTGTGAGCGCGGATTCGGTCTCCGCGGCGGAGTCGGCTGCCCTGACCGATACAATTCAGCCATATCAAAGATGAAACCGGATGATTTCGATTTTGATTATATCTTTGGAACACTGGGCGTGCGTTGGCTGCACACAGGTGGCATCTATGCCGCACTTTCAGAAAATTCAGCTGAGACAATCGTGAAATGTATTGAGACTGCCAAAAAATACGGAACGGTTGTGTCCTATGATCTGAATTACCGCCCTTCCCTCTGGGAAGCAATCGGCGGGACAGAGAAATGTCAGGAAGTGAACCGCAGGATCGCAGACATGGCAGACGTGCTGGTGGGATGCGAAGAGGATTTTTCAACCTGCCTGGGCTTTCAGACAGAAGGCACAGGAGACGATTTTTCACACCTGGATGCGAAAGCCTATGGCAAGATGATCCGCCAGGTAGCTGAAGCATATCCGTCTGTTCAGATGGTCGTATGCATGCTCGACACTGTGACCACTGCGTCACTGAATGACTGGCAGGTCGTCTGTTATACGGACGGACAGCTCTATCAGACCAGAAAATATGAGAATCTGGAAATTTATGACCGCCTCGGGTTCGGCGACGCCTTCTCTTCCGGAATGATCTATGGGCTCATAAAAACAGAAGATCCGCAGAAGGCAATCGAATACGGAGCGGCAAGCGGCGCACTGGCCGTCACCACTCCGGGCGACAATACAATGGCCAGTGTTGAAGAAGTAGAAGCTCTGATGGCAAACGGTGACGCCAGGGTAAAGAGATAACCGGCATACATTTTAGTCACTTATTACCAGAGATCTCAGATTAAAGCAGAAAGAAGGATAACACTTATGTCAAATTCAGCCAGAACAGAAGCTGTTATAAAAAGATTCACTGAAATAGGGATTATCCCCGTTGTTGTGCTCGATGATGCAAAAGATGCACTTCCACTTGGCAAAGCTCTGACAGAGGGCGGGCTCCCCGCCGCAGAGGTCACTTTCCGGACGGATGCCGCAGAAGAATCAATCCGCATTATGTCAGAAGCTTATCCCGACATGATCGTCGGAGCCGGTACAGCACTCACTAAGGCAAATGTAGACCGGGCTGTCAGGGCCGGTGCGAAATTCATTGTCAGCCCGGGATTTGACCCGGAGATCGTACGGTACTGCCTCTCGATCGATATTCCGGTTATACCAGGAACCCAGTCACCATCTGAGATGATTGCGGCAATGGACCTTGGCCTTGACCACCTGAAATTCTTCCCTGCCGAACCATCGGGAGGACTGAAAATGATCAAAGCTATTACTGCGGCTCTCACAACGATAAAAATAATGCCGACCGGCGGGATCAATGCAGAAAATGTCGCCGACTACCTGAAATGCGACAAGATTTTCTGCGCCGGCGGAAGCTGGATGGTAAAGAAAGACCTGATCAGAGCAGGTCAGTTTG
Source organism: Eubacteriales bacterium (assembly GCA_036453165.1). Classification (GTDB taxonomy): domain Bacteria; phylum Bacillota; class Clostridia; order Lachnospirales; family Lachnospiraceae; genus Bilifractor. Next base: position 210,530 of record JAZHVR010000002.1, read on the forward strand.
ATGTCATTCAGCAAAAATGCCGCGAGGCGGCAGATATTGTAAAAGAAGTCCGCGGATAACCCGCAACTTCAGCTCCCCTTAACCTTCAGATCATATATATGGCCCGGCGCCACGCGTTTTTACACGCCGGCGCCGGGCCATCCGTTATCAGGACAAATTGTCTCCAGGGACAATCCGTCTGTTTATTATTCCGCCTCCTCTGAGCTGCTGTTAAACAGCGGTTCCAGATCGTCCTGATATGTCTGGAAAACTGTCAGCAGATACTCATCCCAGTGTCTTGCATCCTGTTCTGTGTTGCCGAATACGTAGTCTTCCTGGCCATAGTCAATTACGTCAAAACCAGGAATTGCCTTGCTCGCCCCGGCCGTGCGGTAGGAAGCGGCATCTGCAAGCGTAAAGCTCACGCTGTTCAGATCAGTAGCGTCTACCCACGAAGAAATATCAGTTCCTGTCGCCTCTGTCTCCGTGCCGTTTTCTGTCTGCTTATCTGCCTCGGGCGTTTCAATCGTGTTGTCAGCCACATATTCTCCATACATCTGGTCCACATACAGAGAGAACGACTCACTCAGCGTCTCCGACGGCACATGTCCGCCGTCCCACTGCCATTCAATATTGGCGTCGATGCCTGCGTTCAGCATTGCGATCTCGAGATTCAGTGATGAGAACATGGACATATCACCCTCGGCAGCGCCCATCATGATCCTCACCCACGTTGGATCCTCGGTGTCGTCAGAACCGATGTAATTGAGCGGGTTGTACAGCTGGACGATATTGTTGCCATATTTATCGCCTTCTTCAATCGACGCGATATCAGATTCATACGCTTCGAGCATTTCCTCATATGAAGAATAATTTGCCGAATCCGTGCTGCTTCCGGCGGCCTGGGTCGTACCCTCTTCCGGTGTTCCGACCGTCATTGTATCACCGGTGCTGTCGACATTTTCGTTCGTTGAACTGTCTGTTTCGGACGGCAGCTCACCCGCAGCAGATGTAGAACTTGTGTCCGAAGGTGTACCACCCATTTCAGAAGGCAGCTCACCCGAGCTGGACGTTGAGCTCATATCCGGCGGCGTACCGCCCATCTCCGATGGCATCTCATCGGAACCGGACGTTGAGCTCACGTCCCCGGGTGCTCCGCCCATATCACCCGGCGCTCCGCCGGAAGTGCTCTCAGATTTTGCATAGCGTCCTTCAAGAAAAGCTTCCTTCTTCTCATCGAGCGTCATGGAAGCCACCTCATCATCACTGAGCGCGTTACCATCCGCATCGAACCAGGTCCATCCATCCGCATAATCAAGATTATCAAGATACCACTGCAGATTTGATTCGAATTCATCCAGATAGAGTGTCAGATATGTACCGCCATAGCCATTGGTGTCCGCATATTTTTCCTCATCGTACTCGATCGTCAGGTCAACCGTATCCTCTGTATCGCCATCCTCATTCAAGTCAAATCCGACGGCTGACTCGTCGATCGTCAGCTCCTGATCGTTGATATAATCCATGTACTCATCGGCCAGATACTGGGCAAGCTTAGCGCTGAAGTCCGAGCTGAAGCTGTAATCGCTATCGAGATAATACTCAAACGCCATAGCCATATCTGCCTCAGAAAGCGATGTGATCGCACTGTAGGCAATGCATCCCCATGCGCCGTCGGAAAGCTCATAGTCTTCCCCGTCGATCGTCACCGTCGTTGAATATGACCCGTCCTCAAGACGGTAACAGCCTACGGCTCCGGCCTCGATCTCATAATCATAAAAATCGGAATTGTCCGATGTGGTTGCAAGCATGGTCGCGTGCGCGCCGCCGCCGGATCCTCCGGTCGACACCAGATAATCCACGTTTCCGGGCAGGTTTCCGAGCAGAATATTGTACTTCACGAAACGCGCTGCATCCTTCTCGTCGACAAGACAGTCCGGAGCATCGCCCGTGTAATACGTATTTCCATCCTCATCCTCGGCCGTATCCTGCTTCCCCCTGTTTCCACAGGCTACGTTGATGTAACCATCTTCCGCGTATGTCGTCGAAGCCTGCGTGTTTGTGCTGGAGGCATATCCCGCTGCCCCTGTGTTCAGAATAATCGGTGCCGTTCCCGCCGTGTAGGTCTGTCCGTTAGGGCTTGTGATCTCCGCGTCATAATCGATAACAAGACCACCGGAAACGGCGTCGCTTCCGGCATCGTCCGACGTCACATCCGCGTTCCCGTCGCCGTCCTCATCGACTCCGGTCACGTAAGCTCCGGGCACACAGACAGACACGCCCTGCTCATCCTCTATCTCCGGATAGGCAACAGCAGGTACAATGGACATCACCCAGGCATCCGCGTCCGATGAATACGTCCAAGCCTGATCGTCATTATTCGCGAGATTCAGCGTCTCCTCGATATAATCCTGATCCGACACCTCCGAGGTCGATGACGTTTCCTGAGATGACGCCGTCACTCCCTCCGCGTCTGCCGACTCTGAAGTCGACGCCGTCGTCCCGCATCCGGTTGCAGATGCGCACATTGCCGCCGTCAGTGACAGCGAAAGCAGCCTTCTCACAGTCTTTTGCCGCATAATCATTTCTCCTTTCCAATGCCGCTATTAATACATTTTAAGGGATGCTATCACACAAACATTGAAGGAGGATTGAAACCCCTGATCAGGACAAAAGAAACAGATAATTAAGAATAATTAACTGGAAACAGCCGGAAGCTGTACCCTGAAGGTCACCGTTCCATTTTCGCAGGTCACCCCGATCCGGCCATGATGGCGGGATACTACTGCCGCAGCGATGGAAAGTCCCATTCCAAAATGATGGTCGTCAGTATGTGCAGTATCTGCGCGGTAAAACCGGTCGAACAGATGCTTCTGAACATCTTCCGGAATCGGCCCTCCATCATTAGTCATCTCAAGCACTGCCTTTTTCCCGGAGCGCCGGAGGCATACTTTTACCGTGCTGTTCTCCGGCGCATAGCTCACAGCATTGTCTGTCAGCACAGAAATGAGTTCTCCCAGCTGAGTCGCGTTGCCATTAACCGACACACCATCACTAATCTCCTGCGCGATCTGCACTCCCTTCTCATAAGCCACTGCTTCAAAAGGAAGAACGCCTCCAGTGACGATCCTGCTGAAGTCGAGTTTTTCCATCGGCAGATCTTCTTTTTCAGCGCGCGACAGATTCAGAAGTTCATTTACAAGCGTGCTCATCCGGTCCGTCTCATAGCGGATATTGGACAGCCAGCGGTTTTGTCCTGTCTCACTCTCAAGAAGCTCCGCATTTGTGCTGATCGATGCCAGCGGTGTCTTCAGTTCGTGTCCGGCGTCCGAGACAAACTGCTTCTGCAATTCATCCTGCTCCTCGAGCGGACGCACGATCCTGTCCGCAGTCCAGCGGGCAAAAAAGAACAGAATAACCGCCGCTGCCGCGCCAAACACAAGTGTGTAACGGAGAAGTCTTCCATAAGCACCTGTCATGATCGTATTGTCCATAAGAACAACGAGTGTCGTGCCTTCATTTGTCTCAATGTAGTATACCCACCGGCCACTGGCGCCAAAGGTATTCGATGAATTTTTCAGTTCTTCAGCCAGCTTCACCAGGCCGCTGTCCGAAATCGCCTCATCTGTATCATAATCCAGTGCCAGTACATCCCCGTTCTCATCAAAGGCCACGGAATGAAAGCTCGATACAGCAGCGCCACCCTGCGTCTCATCTCCGCCGTTCTCCGGCGCGACAATCTCACCTTCCGGAGGCTGAGTTTCTCCATCGGGCATGCCATTTTCCCAATAAGCCTGCGCATAAAGGCTCATCATCTCCCTGTCTGTCTTCATGACACTCCGATAACTGAACACATAGATCAGCGTGATGGTTCCGGCGAACACAAGCAGCAGCATAAGCATAGCGACAGCGACGATTTTTCCCCTGGATCTCTGAAAAACGTTGTTATTCTTATTTCTGTGTTTTTTCATATGCCTGATTTTCCCGCTTCTCATCTGCATACTTCAGCTCATATCCGACACCACGTCTGGCGTGGATTTCTACCTTTGACCCGATAAAAGCCAGTTTCTTGCGCGTAAATGACACGTACACTTCGACGTTATTGTATTCCGCGTCATTTTCATATCCAAATATTCCCACGGACAGCTGTTCGCGGGTGAGGATCTGCCCCTGATTCCGGACAAACATTTCCATAATGCGGAATTCACGCTGACCCATCTGGATCCTCTGCCCCGTCCCGACGCAGGAAATCTCAAAGATATCCGGATGGATCACAATATCGCCAAAAGAAAGAAGATCCTTCTCATAGCCGTTCCTCCGCGTCAATGCGCGTATCCTCGCCAGAAGTTCTTTCGTCTCAAATGGTTTGGTCAGATAATCGTCTGCGCCGGCGTCGAGTCCCTCTACCTTGTCATCTACGTCGTCTCTTGCAGTCAGCATCAGCACTGGCGTCCTGTTTCCGGCGCGCCGCACCTCACGGACGATCTCAAACCCGGACAGACCGGGCAGCATGACGTCAAGGATCAGAAGCTCATACGTCTGACAGAGTGCCGCCTCCAGTCCAGTTGTCCCATCCGTTTTCAATTCACACGTATAGCTATTGCGTTCCAGCAGTTCCACAATGGCCTCAGCCATGCGCTGCTCATCTTCTACAAGTAAAATCTTCACTTATTTCTGTCAGGTATCCCCATCTGGAGAAGCCTCTCCTCTCCTGAATCAATCATTATTGTCAGTATAACAGCCGAAGATACTGAATTAGTTAAAACGCGAAGAAATAATTCCAATTCCAACGAGTGTAGAAACGCGATAAAATAAAATCAGCAATGCAATTCACGGAGGAGAGACATGGCAGAGAAGCGGGTACCGTCCATTCGCACGAGGCGCGAATTTGAAAAGGTCCAGAAGGATTTTGAAAAAATTGTTTTTGAACGCCAGGAATCAAACCAGGCGCACAATCCTTATGCCCAGGAGGAACACGAACAGCGGAGCATCGAAGAGGGTGACCTTGATGCTCTCGAAGACAGCTTCCGGGAATTTGACGAGAAGAATGTCGGGATTTTTTCGAAAAACAGACTGCGCCAGATGAAGGACATGGGGATCACCGTCATTGCGCTGGCCAGCCGTTCTGCCATCCGGGGCGGCATATCACCGGAGATTTCTTTCAGTTTTTCAGACAGTATCGTGCAGCACATTGAAACCCTTGATGACCCCGACGCGGTCATCGAGCTTGTCAGAGAATCAGAGCGCCGCTACGCCAGAATGGTGAAAGAAAACCAGCAGAAAGAAAAAGACGTACGGAGTCTCTCAGGAAATCCATACGTCCGTCAGGCAAAGGATTATATCTTCTCGCACCTGCACGTAAAACTCACTGTCAAAGGCATTGCAGAAGCGCTGCACGTGAGCCCCAATTACCTGTCCGCGGTTTTCAGCAGGCAGGAGGGCATCACTCTGACCCGGTACATCATCTATGAAAAGGTCAACCGCGCCAAAAACATGCTCACCTATTCTGATTATTCCTGTTCAGACATCGCGCAGTACCTTGGATTTTCGTCCCAGAGCCACCTCGGCGTATACTTCCGCCAGGCGACCGGCTACACGCTTATGCAGTTCCGAAAGCGCTTCGGCGTCGCTCCCGACAAGTCGTGAAAAAGATTTTTCACTAATTTTTATCCTTTAATTTGGATTAAGGTATCCGCCATATACTGTAGCCATCATCAAAAAAGATCCAGGGACACAAAACCAGGATCGGAAGGGAGCAGCGTATGACGACGAAAGAATATACAAAAAGAATGCAGGAGCGTAACCAGAAGATCATGCTTTGTGCGGCAACATATTTTAACCTGAACGGATACATGCCGGATAAAGATACTCTTTGTGAGATGCTTGGAAATGATTATGCAGCTGACGTCATCCGCTACCTCGGAAGAAGCAGCGTTGCCACCGCCGGCGTAGCGTGAACAAGACGCAGAAAACGCCGTTAAATTTTCTTTAAAACCCGCCCATAACCTCGGGTTTACATAGAAGAACCGGAGACCCCCGATATCAGGGCCTCCGGTTTCTGTTTTCTATAAACATATTCTTCAGTTCTGAAAATTCACTTCAAACGAATCCTTTAACGGATATGTTTTGACTTCCGTCCCGTTCAGATTTTCTCTGTGCATATCCACCGCATGAATGCTGCTGTTGTCATATGTCCGGTAGTAATAAATTCCTTTTTCCAGATTCATACAGGACGAATAAATAGTAATCTCATATTTGCCATCTCCGATGCGAACGCTGCCCCGCGTCTGCGCGACCGAGCCGAGGATGTGGAAAAACTGGCTGACGTTTCCGTCCTCTGTGCCGTCAGATATCGAGTTCTGCCTCATAAAAGTGGCGCGGACAAAACGCGAAGGTGACGACAGGTCGCCCGGAAGTCCATAGCCCGCCATTCCCAGACTGTAAACCGGCAGGTCAAGCTTGTCTGAAAAAGTACCTTCTCCTTCATCCGGGGAGAGATGGCGGAACTGCCTGAGATAAGTCAGCATGTAAGAAAAATCGGGGCTGTTCGTCATCACGCCCGTCGGATTTTCATATACATGCATTCCGCTTTTCGTGCACTCAACCACGACAGAGCCCGTCGCGTCAGCAACACTCCAGTGCTCAGGTGTGACGGGAAGGGACGGACTGAACGGCTCATCCGTCAGACGTGTGCGCTCCAGCAGCTCACGGGCTTCCGCCAGCGTGTGACACCTGCTGAGGATCCATGGGATCAGCTCAAAGACGGCGATATCCATCTTCACCTCTTTCCCCTTCGAAGATTTTTCACCAGCATCATGCTTTGCGTACACAGCCTCTCCTGGGAAGTTCAGTCCCGCGACGGCCAGACCGTACTCGTTCACGGCATCATAATAGAGCGGATATCCGTCGCAAACAAATGCCATCCCGATCATCGCAGGGTGATGCACCTCCGTGTCCGCATGCCTGAATTCCAGTGGATAATTCCGCGGTACGACTGTCACCGTCTCATGATAGGAATAATACAGGTCCAGATTTCTGCCAAAATAATGGTCTCCGTTGTCATAGGTAATACAGGTGCACACAAGAATCCCCTCCTCTTCAGCTTCCAGATATAACCAGTATACCGCAGATCACACCGTCGTCAGCTATTTTGATGGAAAATACTATTCAGCGTTACAGAAATACAGAAAATGCGGAACTGCCTCAGCGACAGTTCCGCATTTCGCATATTATAAAAACCCCATATATATCAATAAACCTATACTCACCTTTATTGCCGGATTCTTAATTGATACAGTCCTCTTATTTACAGTGTCCCCGGAAGATCTGTCGGACGCCCGCATGAGATTTCCAGGTTTCCGTTGCGCTCCCTCAGCGAATCCATCATTTCCTTTACCGAAGTGCCCGGTTTCAGGCTGATCTGATACTCAAGCTTGTACAGACTTCCCATGTTCGTAGTCTTCACATCTGTCAGTTCATAGCGGTCCGTGTGGTGTCTGAGAATATCATCAAATACTCCCTCATAATCAAGATTCTCTGGCACGGTGATGCGGAGTACACGCTCCTGCGGAGATTTTTTCCAGATGTGGCTTTTTTCAAGAAGCAGATGTACCAGGGACATGATCACTGCAAACATCGCCGCAAGCGCCAGATACCCCATACCTGTCGCGAGGCCGGTAGCCATTGCAAGGAAAATTCCCGTGATCTCCTGGCCGCTTCCAGGCTCTGAGCGGAAACGAACCAGGCTGAATGCCCCGGCTACTGCAACACCTGCGCCGATATTTCCGTTCACAAGCATGATCACTACCTGCACGATTGCCGGAAGCAGTACGAGTGTCATCAGATAGCTTCGGGAGCTGTCCCTCTGAAGAGAATACACCCAGGCGATGAAAAATCCTATCACCAGAGAAGCCGCCGTCGCCATAAGAAAGGACGACATTGTCAGTGTTCCGTTTTCAATAATTGAACTCAGCATAATACTATTCCCTCCAGACTATCCTCACGTTCCTCATTTCTGTTGTTATTGACAATTTTCTGATTCTGTCGTGCAGCGCTCCAGAATACTCTTTTCTTACTCATCAGATCTTTATATCCCATCCCGTATTTGGAATACGAGGTTGGAAAAATCGCCAGTCTGCTCATCGTTTCTGCCAATTCATATGGCATGGCGCCCGCGATTTTTAACTCCATAAGATGCTGTCCTTTTTTCAGAAGAGCTGTTGTTCCGTTTCCGTCGCGAAGATCAAGCTCTTTGCCCCTTGCCATCCGGTAACGGATATTGGTATCAAAAGTCACTCTGAAATCCGGATCATCTGTCCCCGCGAGGGCTATTCTGTCGTAGGAGATAACCATGGCTCCCGACAGTCCCGCGTAAGTCTCTCTGAATGATGTGATCTCGCGCATGATCTGACGCTCATCAGCTGACCAGGAAGGGTCTCCCGAAAGGTCTGTGTCTGCCGGAGACTGAAGAAACTCCCACGCCCTCTCATAGGGCATCGAGACACGCCTTTTGTAGACAACTCCCTTATATTTCTTCTTGATCTCGATAAAAGCATTGCTGTTATCCGTCGGTATTCCGTAGCTGCGAAGTCTCAGCTTCTCTTTATATACCGGCTTGTCCAGTGAACGGCGGATGATCTCATATGACGGCGTATCATAATAAATATTCAGAATCTGTGTCCACCCGTACTCGTCAGGCTTCGTCATCCTCTCCAGAAATTTCCTCAATGAGACATATTGAAAATCACTGAGAAGATATTTCACCTCATATCTTTTGAAAGCTCCCTGATACATCATAGAAACCACCTCCGATGCCTAAAATTTATCGATCTTTCCGGCATCTGCTGTTGCCAGCTCAGTTTCGACGCCACGGATTAAAGATCCGATCTGTTTATTTTTGCGTTTCCCTGTTATCTATCCGATTTTGAAAGCCCATAGCGGATCAGTGCGGCGACAAGAAGAACAGCACCTGCGATCCAGTAAATCCGGATCAGTGCATTTGTTGTCCCGTAGATATCCAGAATACCCTGCATCAGGCTTCCGACCGTCCAAGTGGCGATCGCGCAGGAGTGCAGCCTGCATGTCACCGTATCTGGAAATTTTTTTCCTCTGTACGCCAGCCCGAAGTAAACGAGCGCGCCGCCGACCAGCGGAAAAGCAAATGCATAAAGCATGAAGTTAGAATAAACGCCGAAACTAAAATATTCATAAATTGCGCCGAACAACATCACGAAAAGTGAGACAAACAGATAATTAAAACCGATGCGGGCCATCCTGCGTCTGATGATTCTTTCGCGGCCGGCTGTTCTGTGTTCCGCCATGTTCCGCTCTGCTGCGTTCTGGTTCACCATATTCCGATTTGTCATGTTCCGGTTTGGCGTGTTCCAATTTGGTGTGTTCCAATTTTCTCTGTTCTGATCTGCCATGTTCTGATTTGCCCTGTAAATATTTTCCATAGCGATCCTCCTGTTATCCTACATAAACAATGTCGCTTACTTTACGTTCACTGATCGTATTGCCATTTGTTGTCGGGTTATTGATGACTTCACCCTTGAAGTACATAGTCGATGAACCGCCACCGTCAAGGTTGTATGCGGTCTGAACACCGAGCGAATCCATGAATTCAGCCAGTTCATAGAGAGAAAGTCCCTCGCTCGCGCTGGTTCTTCCATCTGCGACGACCATTACATAATGGAGATCATCTACGATACCGATAGCCGTGCGGGGATTGCTCGACATGGCCTTGCCGACCTCTTCATTCTGCGTCACGCTGATCTCGCCATCTTCAATCAGTCCCGGTCCGAAGGAAAGAACCTGTTCTGCGCCGTCCGCAAGCAGCTCTTCCGCTGTTACGTCAGACTCATTGATGATAGAAAAGCTTCCGTCACTGTAGATGACCAGATCCTCCTGATCTCCAGATGAGGTATCCCTGTAGAGTACACCATTTCTGATGACGTACCCGCTCTCCTGTGCTCCGTAGTAGTCGCCGTTGATCGCCAGTACTGCATCCACACTGGAAGCGATGTCAGAAGTTGTAGCTGTGACGTTCTTTCCATAAGAGCTCTGTGCAAAAGCTGTCTTCAGGCAGTCAGCCGAAGAAGCGATGATATCTGCAACGTAAATCTGTGTATTATTCCACTCATAAGTCGTCACCGTAATCTCAACTCCATCGCCGCTGTAGGTATCCTCTGAAACCACTGTCGCATCCGAGAGGGAAGAGGTAACGGCCTCAGCAGAAGATGTATCCGTCGTTGTCGTGCTGGAGGACGAAGTGTCATCCGTTGCCGTGCTGTCTGTCGTTGTGTCCGTTGTTGAGCTGTCTGTTGTATCCGTTGTTGTGTCAGTTGTTGTATCCGTTGTTGTACCTGTGTCGGCAGTTGTTACCTGTACCGTGCTGTCATCTGCAGCATTAGTTGTCGTCGTGTCGACGCTTGTGCTGCTCTCATTGTCGACGACCGCATATACCGTCGGAATCATAAACGTATTCAGTGCGGTATACGCCGTAAATGCTGTAAGTGCTGCCACATATACCAGTGTCCAGATTTTTCCATGTTTCTTCATGATCTTCTCCTTATTACTTACAATCATTATTTATTAATTTTCTGAATCACAGCGGATTCTTATTCTGCAGGCTCAGATATCCGTTTCATTCTGGAATCAGTGCTCTGCCCGCCGCGATTTTTTTTTCTGAAAATAACGAATTTCTGCACCAGCCAGCTGATTGAGAAGAATGTGATCTCGGTGATGATCTTCGCCACAAAGCGATTAATACCCACCGTATTCACAAGAATATTCAGCAGGAAGGTATTGCCTGCCAGAATGCAGGCCACCAGTGAAAAATACTGCAGCGCGGCCGTCCCGACGTTCTCTTCACTGTGAAATACAAATTTTCTGTTTACCGTGAAATTCACAACGGAGCTGGTCGCCCGGGCTCCGACGTTGCTCAGGATGACTCCCGCGGAAGCATCTGGAATTAAGGCCCCCGTCACTGCCGAGAGTATTGCGAACATACCGTAGTCGACCAGAAATCCCAGAAAGGACGAAGCTGCGAACTTGAAAATCTCGCCGTAGATCCGGACAGAATCCTTAATGGCGTCAAAATGAGATGACGAATTATTGTCCAGATAAATCGTGCGGATCGGGATCTCATCGACTGGAACCTTCTCTCTCGAACAAATGAGAAGCATGTTCATCTCGTATTCGTAACGATCACCTTCGATCCCGAGGAACAGATCCGTCAGTGAAGAATCAAACGCCCTGAGGCCCGTCTGCGTATCGCTGATCTTTAATCCGGTTGTGATCTGGAAAACCTTCCTCGTCACAGTGTTCCCGAACCGGCTCCTCAATGGAACTTTCCTGTCCTGGTTAAACTGGCGGCTCCCCAGGACCAGATGTCCCGGGTTTGCCTCCGCCTTCATACAGACACGGACCACATCTTCAATGTCATGCTGCCCGTCCGCATCCACGGTAACAACGATATAATCCTTTTGATATTTCTCACGGATATATCCGAAGCCGGTCTTCAGCGCAGCTCCCTTTCCGCGGTTCATCTCATGTGTAAGAACCACCGCACACTCGGAAGCCTGATCAAACAGTGCATTCTTGTCTGCTGAGCTGCCGTCATTGACGACGACGACATCAAATCCGCGATTTTTTAAATTTACGACCATTCCGGTCATCCTGGTATCCGGTTCATATGCCGGAATAAGTGCAATTCGTTTCATTACCATAAGGAACTCCTCTCCAACCTCTGGAAAAATCCGGTCAGCCCATCATCCGGCCTCCCTGTCCTCCAGAAAAACCTCCGCCGTTCATATTTCCGCCAGCCATTCCGCCGGTCATACCACCTGTCAGCTCGGTAACCTCTGAACCGTTGACGGTGACTGTTCCTCCGTTCAGCTGGCCCTCTGAATCGTAATCAAAGGCTGAATTCGCCGTGATGTCGATCGTTCCTCCGTTTACGTAAATGGAGCCGTTCGCATCAACTGCATCTGTGTCGCCGGAGCCCATCGTGATGCTGATGTCGCCGCCGTTGATCTCTACGACGACGTCATATGATGTGGACTTCTGCGTAGCATTAATGCCATCATCTGAAGCGCTGATCGTGATCGTTCCGTCATTGATCGTGATATAGGTAGCCTCAAGTCCTTCCACAGCCGAGATATCAAATGTGCCTCCGTCGATGTCAAGAGTGGTTGTCGCCTGGATACCGTCATCTCCGGCGTCGATCGTAAAGCTGCCGCCGCTGAAATAAATGGAACCGAGAGTGTTGTCATCCTCATTTTCGCAGTGCAGGCCATCCTTATCGGTCGTGATATTGAAGGTGCCGTCGCAGATCGCTATTGAATCGTTTGCCTCGATCGCATCCTCCGTACTGGTGATGTTATAGGTGCCTCCTGTGATCACGAGGTCATCCTTAGAAGTGATGCCGTTGCCGGTGGATTCAATCGTCAATGTTCCGGTGCCGTTCAGTGTGAGGTCATCCTTTGAAAAAATCACGGCGTCTGTATTTGTGTCTCCGTCTGCAGTGAAGGTTCCCGTTACAGAAAGTGTATTTTCTGAATCCGTCGTCGTGACAAATACCTTGTCTGCGGATACAACGTAGATCGCAGGAGCACTGTCATTTGTGATTGAAACTCCGTCAAGCACGATCTGAACCTTGTCCTCATCGCCGGCCTCAACCCGGATCGTGCAGTTCGTCGCGCTTCCAGAGACAACATAGACACCTGCTGAAGAAATCGTTACGTCCTCACCATCCTGCAGTGTGATCGTCTGAGCATCCGTGAGGTCCGCCTCCTGCTCGAGATCTCTGTCTGAGAAAAGAGAGGAAGTATCATCGCTGCTCGTCGAATCAGAACTCGTGGAGCTGGTAGCAGTCGTGGAATCCGTGCTCGTGGAATCGGTACTTGAACTCGTCGATGTGGTCGTATCCGCAGAACTCGTGGACGTTGTCGTCGAGTCTGCTGCACTGACTGAAGTATCATCAGCCGAGCTCGAAGTGTACGTTGTCGTTCCTGATGTCGTGCCGGAGGTAGATGCCGACGCGCTCGCCCCGCAGCCTGCCAGCGGCATTGATATCAGCAGGGCAAGTACTGCAGCTCCTGTGATTTTTTTCTGCCTGCTCCACATTGTTCCAGATTTTGGATATTTGTACTCATTATCTTTTCTATTTTTCATGGTCACCTATCTCCTCTTAATCTGCTGATCTGAAGTTTTTTTCTTTTGTATAAGCAGAGAATATTCAAGAATCCTTAACTCTACTTCAAAACAAAAATCTTTTTTTGTCGTAAACAAAATAAATTCCTGATTACTGTGATCTGCCGGAAGTCCATACGCCTGGCAGAACTCGCAGAAACACACAACAGAAAAGGGGCCGCCCTCGCGGGCGGCCCCAGACCAGTAATCTCGGTTCTGATTCCGATTATTTCTTAAATTAAAATTCAAAACAGAAGATTTAATAGAAGCATATATGCCGCAGTTCCGGCGGCCATAGAGAGCACCATCCTGCGTTTATAGCAGAAGGTAGCGATCGTAACGACAAGTCCGACGATCTCCGGGATGCCATGTGTGCCTCCCATTTCAAAGGAAGTCGTAAGGTCTGTATTTCTGAAACAATAAACAACAAGGATCCCAAAGACAGCCGCGCCGAGCACGCGCCCGAGGTATTTCACGAACTCCGGAACCTTGCGCCCTTCCGGAAAAAGAATAAATGGAAGAAAGCGTGTCACGATCGTGCCGATAACAGCCATAAGAACCGTAATAAAAATCTGTTCGCCAGTCATGATCTGTCACTCCCCTCTGATACATTTTCCATCAGTTCCGGGTCGAGCTGCTTCCTGAACAATGTCAGCGCGACCAGCACAAGTATCATTGACGGCACGATGAAATGATCCGGTCCGAAAATAAGCAGGCAGATAACCGACCCTGCTACCCCGATGAGCTCACTTCCATGCGCGCAGAGTGAATCCTTCCAGGTGATTTTTCTGCCGGCAGCCTCCACGCGTTTCTTCAGATTATCTGAATCCGTCACCCACTGATTCATAAAAATCGAGACAAACATCGTCGTCATGATGAAATCAAGGCCCCGGGTATTAAACGTGATCAGCGAACCGAAAAGTGCACCGAGCGCCGATCCTGCGATCCAGTAGCATTGATCGAGCGCCGATACAATCAGATAATATCTGGTTTTGTCACAATCCTCCGGGATCTCTGCGGAATAGTTGACTGCAAATGTCTCGTCCGTCAGCGCGTAGATGAGATATGGCTTTGCCTTTCCGCTTCCTTTATATTTGGAAAGCATGGCAATGCCATAAAAAATATGTCTGGCGCCGACCATGAGCGACGTGACCAGCGCCGATACCGGATTGAATGCCGACTGCAGGATCTCTACGAGAAGAAACTCCATAGAGCCTGTGTAGACGACTGTGGCGGTGACGATGGGGAGCCAGATCGGAAATCCATTGGTGACCATCAGAATCCCGTAGGTAATCCCCAGAAAGATGTAGCCCGCCATGACAGGAAATGTTTTTGGAAAAGCAGCTTTAAATTCTTTCATATCCTACCTCGTTTATTTATCCTATCCGATTAAAACACTTATTCGGAAAAGACGTCAATACCTGCCGGGGCGATATGAGGAATCAAAGCTGCTTTCCTGTGATCTTGTTTTATTCTTTCTGAGGGTCCGATACTACCACCTTGTGGTCATACCATTTCCCTTTTGTGCCAAGAAGAGCAAGATCAAACTCCTCATCAAGCGCGGGAACAGGTACGTCAAATCCATATACATCTTCTGTCGTTCCGTCATCATAGGTAACTGTATCCGTCGTCGGCTCAAGGAGCTCAGCGCCGTCCTTCTGCGCATCTTCTGCCGTGCCCAGGAAGAGGTTCACGATATTTTTAGAAGTCAGTGTGATGTGGATCGTCATCTGCCCATCCTTTACCGTGAGCGTTCCGCGTCCGTCACAAGTATCATTGACGTGAAACATCTTGCTGTCTGTCGTAAACGTCGCGGAATATGTGCCATCCTCCAGTGTTTCCGATGAATCCTCACTGGATGATGACGAAGAAGAAACAACTTCTTCAGATCCATTGATTGCATCGCTGGTGTGACTTACATACAGCTGCTGTACATCGGAAATCTCACCGAGACCGGCAATCTGTGCATCAACGGCTTCAAAGTCGCCGGATGCCTTAAACTGGCTGATCCAGGAATCCGGATCGTCTTCTCCCGCCATATCATTGTAAGCGTGGTCACCGGCAACAACCATCAGCGGACGAAGGATGACCTTTGTATATCCGGCCTCCTTAACCTCGCTGATAACTGCCTGGCACTCCGTGTCCTCAGGCTGGCCATCTACAGTTCCGATAAACACATTCGTATAGCCCAGCTCCTCGACCTGTGTCTGCATCTGATCATAAGTGACCGCCGCGTCGTGAGAAGTGCCGTGACCCAGCAGAACAAAGGCCGTTCCGTCGGCTTCAGCTTCATCAAGGCTGTCATATCCGGCATCTTCTACAGCAGCAGCCGTGACAGCTTCAGCGACGGTCTTCTTGTCATCGTTAACCGTCGTCTCATCCTCGCCGACCTCTCCGAGAAGCGGCTCTGCGATTTTTACCGAGTCAAACTGATCAGCGTATTCACTCACGGCTTCTGTGAGCTCGTCATATTCAGAACCATGCATCAGATGCGTCGGCTGAACGACAAGATTTTTCACGCCGTTGTCCACTGCGCGTTGCAGAGCCTGATCCATATTGTCGATCTTCTCGCCGTCACGCGCCTGGATATGGTTGATGATGATCTGCGATGTAAAAGCCCTGCGAACAGACCAGTCCGGATATGCCTCCTGAAGGGCCTTTTCAATTCCTCCGATGTCCTGTACACGGCTGTCATTGTATGACGTGCCAAAGCTCACGACCAGAATCTCATTCTCCCCGATCTCATCCTCGTTGAGCGGATCATCTGCTGAGGCATCACCGGTGTCGAGTCCAAAATAATCCGGATCCGCATACTCTCCATAGACAAGCGACTTCTGAGTATCCGTCAGAGCATCCCAGGCCTCTTTTGCCTCTGCACACTGCTCATCTGTTTCATCCGTGCGCTCCTGCACATAGATGGCGTCGATCAGATCAGCCACATGATCGGCCGCTGCCTGATCAGCAGATGTGGCCGAGCTGGAGGAAACTGTCGCACTAACCTCCTCAGTGCTCTCTGAAGAGCTCTCCTCCACCGCGGCTTCCGACGTTGAATCCGTCGAAGCAGCGCTGCCGCATCCGGCAAGCGTGGACACCGTCAATACGGCTGCCGTAAACACCGGTAAAAACTTTTTTTTCATCCTGTTCTCCTTCCCTGAATGAATGATAATAATATTTATATTCATGGCACAGAACGCGTGATTTTCTACGAGTGCTGCACCTCGCAGCGAAGCCGCCCGATGTCGCGCTGTCCGCTCACATGTTTCTTCCTGCTCATTCACGCCTTCGGTGTGATTCGCAGGAAGAAACATGTGAGCAGCAACACTCGTAGAAACACGCAAAAAAGTCCGCTTCTTCCGAAGCGGACTTTCACCTATGCCAAAAATATCGTAATGGTTTTCTTCGGAAACCTTACTATCAAAATCACTTCCAGCAGGTTTCCTGACTTACAGCTCAGACGGCGGATGCACCCTTCTCATGTCAACAGGCACAATGGATTCCCTGCATTCACCTCGCTGCTCACAGTGACCGGATCGTCCAGGACTCTCACCTGGTTCTCTATTATTCCGTTTTGCCGGACACTGGAAGTGTCTATTTACTTTTCAAGTAGTGCTATCTTATCACTATAGCTGATACACTTCAAGAAGTGAAAACAGCCTGCAGCTGTTTTTTCATCGACTTCTTGCAGGTCAGATAATAGGTGACATTCACCTCCGGATCTTCGATCGGCACAGCGACACGGCCGATCTCATCACTGTTCATCCCGCCCACCGTGATATCCGTTGCAAAACATGGCAACAGCGAATTCTCAATCAGTTCTCGGAAGGTATATCTCTCGCTCTGAACTAAAAATCTCGAGTCCGGCATCTTTTTTCTGACAATATCCGCCCAGAAACCAATGTCCGAAAACAGCAGCAGGTTCTCCCCGTTAAGATCAATCAGCTTCAGCTTCTTTCTTCTGGCATACTTATGATTTTTCGGCAGATAAAACATTAGATGCTCTTCTCCGATCGGCTTCGCATACCATTCATCTGATTCAGGCTCATAAGGCAGGACGATAAGCTGATAAGTGCCCTTTTCCAGTCCTTTCTCGAGGTCCTCCGGAAGCCCCGACTCTGTGGAGATTGCCTTCTCCGGAAACGCATGTGAGATCCGCCCGATCAGTCCTGGAAGCTCTACAGCCGCTGACGTACCGATGGAGATCGTCCTGTTCGCCCTGTCATACGCGCGTACTCTCTCGATCATTTCATCCGTCTGCTTCAGCAGCAGGCGGATCTCCTCCGCGGCGAGTTTGCCATTCTCGTTCAGACTGATGCTGTTTTTAGTCCTGTTAAAAAGAGGAATACCGAAAACATCCTCCGCTTTTTTCATCGCCCTTGTCACAGTCGGCTGTGAAATCAGATACTTTTCAGCAACCTCA
This sequence comes from Eubacteriales bacterium, assembly GCA_036453165.1. GTDB lineage: Bacteria > Bacillota > Clostridia > Lachnospirales > Lachnospiraceae > Bilifractor. The sequence goes on from JAZHVR010000002.1 coordinate 228,120, forward strand.
CTGAGTGTTCCATATTTAGCAAAAGCTCAAAATATTGTAATTCTTCGTAGGTAAGCAAAATGAGCCCTCCTGTCCGCGATGTCGTCTGATAAAAATATTATAACGTGACACCTGCTTCCTGGAAAGCTCACTATTCTGAAAATGTATTCAATTTAGTTCTATGGCGTTTAATTATACCTTCTGATCATTGTTTGCTATTCATATTATTAAGTATCCAGCTGAATCTGCCGGCTGATGTTCAGCTATGATTATTGTGCTCCCGCACTTCCAATACAAAGACCTGTCATAACAACAAACAAAATAAATAATTTCATATCTCATCACCAACCATTCATAAAAACACTTTTCTTCCAGATATCTGAATGAACTTTAATTGATGAGCTCAGTGTAAATGCTGTACCTTAGACCTTCTTTAAATGACATGCACAAGGACCTCCCGCCCATGAAACGACTCGACTCGTCCACCACGAATGCAGCATTTTTATATTATGTGTTGACAATCAGCGGATTGTGAGTATACTTGTAGCTAGCTACATAATAATGTAGCTAGCTACTTTGAAACGTGCGATAGAAATTAGTGCAATATCAGAAAGATATTCTGTAATGAACATTTTACCAGATAAAAGGGGACTGAGAATTATGGAAAATATGAAAGAAAATTATATCGGGCCGCAGATCAAACGGGTCAATACCGAAATCGAGAAACGCATCAACGAACAGAACCGTGTGTTCCAGCTGACACAGTCACAGGGGCTTGTAGTCATCTACCTGTCTCAGAAAGAAAATTACACGGCCACACAGAGTGAGCTGATGGAACTGCTCCATGTCGCGCACACGACGACACTCAAGATGCTCAGAAGCATGGCCGGAAAGGGCATAATAAAAATATCCCCCAATCCGAAGGACCGGCGTTCGAATCTGATCACACTCACATGGGGAAATGAAGACATCTACAGAAAACTGGAGTCCAACGCAGAAAACAATGAATTCACTCTCCTGAAGGGATTTACGGACGATGAACGTGAACAGTTCCGCTCATTCCTGACAAGAGCCCTGGAGAACCTGATTTCGAACCCACCAGATGTGGATGAACAGTAATAAGCACGGAACACTACGCGATAATAGCTGAAAATTAAGAATAAGTAGAAAGAGGAGTATGAGAAATGCAGTCTCTTGAAAAATATGATCAGATGCCTATCGGAAAAGCTGTATTACAAAATGCACTGCCCGCTATGATCGCCATGCTGATGACACTCATATACAACCTGGCCGACACATTCTTTATCGGACAGACGAATGACGCCTATCAGGTGGCGGCAGTATCACTCGCGACGCCGGTATTCCTGATTTTTATGGCCATCGGCACGATCTTCGGCGCCGGCGGAACCAGTGTCATCTCGCGCGCCTACGGTGAAGGAAGAAAAGAATACGCCGGAAAGGTCGGCGCTTTCTGCATGTGGAGCTGTATCGGCATCGGAATTCTGATAACCGTCCTGATGCTGGTCTTCATGGACCCGCTGTTGAAGCTGATCGGCGCGAGCAGCAACACATGGGATTATACGAAAACCTACCTGACCATCGTCAGCTTCTGCGGAACCTTCTCGCTGATATCGAGCTGCTTCTCAAATATCCAGCGCGCCGAAGGAAAGGCCACAAGAGCCATGGTCGGACAGCTGATCGGCAACCTGACCAATATGTGTCTGGATCCGCTCTTCATCTCCGGTTTCGGCTGGGGAATCGCGGGATGTGCTCTCGCGACATTTATCGGTGAGACCGCCGGAGCCTTGTTCTATCTCATTTATTACATCCGCGGAGAATCTGCTCTGGATGTACGTCTCAGAAATTTTACCGTAAAGGATAAAGTCGCATCAGGCGTCTTCGCGATCGGCGTGCCTGCTTCTCTCGGTTCACTCCTCATGAGTGTCGCTCAGATCATTATGAATGCCAGAATGGCAGCTTACGGAGATATGGCCGTGGCCGGCATCGGCGTAGCGATGAAGATCGTGATGATAACCGGTATGATTTCGATGGGTATCGGCCAGGGCGTGCAGCCGCTTCTCGGATACTGCACAGGTGCGAAAAAATGGAAAAAGTTTAATGCTTATTTCAAATTCGCAATGATTTTTGCCACCATCCTCGGCGTCGTCCTCACGCTGCTCTGCTACCTGTTTACAGATCAGCTGGTTTCAGCCTTCCTTTCAGAACCGGATGCCTTCGATTACGGAGTAGAATTCTCGAGGATCCTTCTCTGCACAGGTCCGCTCTTCGGAATGTTCTACGTCATAACCAACGCCATGCAGGCTATGGGCGCGGCAGTCGCTTCACTGATCACAAACATCAGCCGCCAGGGTCTTGTGTACATCCCGATGCTGTTCATCCTCGATATCTTCTTCGGCGCAGACGGACTTGTGTGGTCTCAGCCGGTCGCCGACATCATTTCCTTTGTCATCGGAGTGATCATGTATATCGTTGTCTCGAGAAAAGCGATGAAAAAATCGTAATATCCTGTTATTGATTTAATACAGTATTTTGTGAAATGCGCCTTTCCACATAAGAATGGATCGTATCCCGCACCCGGACCATCTTGTTCCTGGTGTCGGGATTATTGCTTTCAAAGGAAAGAAGCTCCTCGAGATAACCCTGCTCCTTAATGATGCGGAGTGTCTCGGGGTATACGACGCCAAATACAAAAGCCATATGACCGAGCATAAAATCAATGCCTGTTCTGGAATACCTTCTGTCGACACTGGTCTCACTGAGAATGCTCTGATAGACCTCATCTGTTATGGCTGAATCTGTAAAAGCATTTTCCGGCAGGTCGTAGATCTCCGTCCGCGGCGTCTCACAGTTCACGCGGAGAATATCCGCCTTATCGGCATCTCTCAGGATCGTGCAGAACGTGTACTCTCTCCCTGACATCGAAGGAAGAGATAACACATTGTGAAGACGGACCGCTTTTTCAATGAGCGCGTCCTCACTTCTGTCATCGCGGAAGGCGTCGATAAGTCCCTCCTTAAACAATATGTCTGCAGAAAGTGCCGCATGGTTGGTGGAATTTTTGTCCTGGAAGGTTCCATACCTCCTCACCTGTTCAAACCGCCCGATATCATGCAGCATTCCAAGAAGCCAGGCCAGGTCTGTGTCCTGCTCAGAAAGACCGATACTCCGCGCGATCCTGTCTGCATTCTCTGCGACGCGGAATGTGTGATCATATTTCAGCCTGACCTTTACATCGTCCAGGTTATACCCACCGGCATACTGGTCAAATGCGGCGAGAACTTTTTTCTGTCAATATTCACAGCTGCTCCCCTCTGATTTTAAAAAAAGTATTTCATACTAACTATTAAGTACACTCAACGAAAGCACATTCTACACCATTACAAAGATTACGGCAAAAATCCATTCTGTGATTGACATACTCCGCTGTTTATGCTATTTATATTTTATCAAATATAATTTAGCAAAATATTTAGGAGGTGCCTATGTCTGTTTATGATTACTCTCTGACAAAACCCAATGGTGAGACCGTTTCTCTGAAGGAATACGCAGGAAAAGTTCTTCTTATCGTCAATACTGCGACAGGCTGCGGATTTACTCCTCAGTATAAAGACCTTGAGGCAATGTACGAGGAATACCATGACAAAGGACTGGAAATCATCGATGTTCCCTGCAATCAGTTTGCCGGCCAGACGCCGGGAACAGATGAAGAGATCCATCAGTTCTGCACGCTGAAATACAACACCCAGTTTGAGCAATTCAAAAAATCTGAAGTCAACGGCGAAAATGCACTTGATCTGTATAAATATCTGAAAAGCCAGAAGGGGTTTGCCGGCTTTGGAAAAGGCCCGAAGGCCATGGCCATGAGCCTGATGCTGAAGAAAATTGACAGCGATTATAAAAACAACCCGGAGATCAAATGGAACTTCACCAAGTTCGTCTGTGACCGCGAGGGAAATGTCGTGGCCAGATTTGAGCCGACCAATGACATGAAAGATGTGAAAGAGTGCGTAGCCTCTCTTCTTTGATTATCTGCCAGAGGTATATTGAAAAATGGATGACAATGAATACAGTGCCCTGAGGCTGGAAAATCAGCTCTGTTTTCCTTTATACGCTGCTGCCCGCAAGGTGACAGGTATGTACACCCCGTATCTGAAGCCTCTCGGCATTACCTACACACAGTACGTGACCTTTATGGTTCTCTGGACGAACGACGGCATCACGGTGTCCGATCTCGGAAAAAAGCTCTATCTGGACAACGGAACACTCACACCTCTCCTGAAAAAGCTGGAGAAGGAAGGATACCTGAGCCGCGTCCGTTCAGAAAAAGACGAGCGCGTCGTGACGATCCATCTGAGTGAAAAAGGATGGGCGCTGCGTGACCAGTGCAGAAAAATCCCCGAACAGATACAGACATGCCTGCCATTAAAAAATGAGGATGCGGTAAAGCTGTATAAACTGCTTTACCAGATCCTCAATGCCAGATAATCTTTTTTGTCTTTGAATGATTTTATTTTTCCTCAGTCCGGACATCTGTAACCGTATATCCGATATCTGTGATCCCCTTCTTCATCGCATCCAGATCGGCCGGTTCTTTTGTCTGGAATGAGGCCAGCTTTTTTCTTCTTGACGCCTTTACTTTCCCCGCACCGGGCACAACTTTGCGGATCGTATCTGCAATGTGGATTTCACACATGCTGCACATCATTCCTTCAATGCCAACTTCGTATTTATACATTCCACACCTCTCAACCTCAGAAAAATATAAGGAGCCAGACTTTATGCTTCAGCTGCGCTCACCACTGTCCTCTTATCGGGAGCCGGGCGGGCAACAAAGTATGCGATCAGAACAACAAACAGGATGGCAACAGCGGTGCCCAGGTTAAATCCTCCGCCAGTAAAGAAGCTGCCGAGCTGATATACGATCAGCGCGAGGACATACCCGACGCTCATCTGGAAACCAAAGGTGATCCATCCCCATTTTCTGGAGCCCTGCTCGCGGAACGCCGTCGCAATGGCGACAACACAGGGAGCATCAAAAACGTTCATCAGTGTAAAGGAAAGTCCCATCAGCGCACTTCCGCCGAACATCTGATAGATTGCCGCAGAAACCGCCGTCTCGGCATCGCTTGTCGCGTGAGCCAGCATGCCGAGCGTACCGACGGCCTGCTCCTTTGCGAGCTCCGCAGAAATCGTCGCCACGGCGCCCTGCCATGTTCCGAGTCCGATTGGAGCAAACAGAACAGCAAAGAACTGGCCGATGTAATACATGAAGCTCTGATCCATCTGTTCATCGGCGAGGATCTGCATCGAAGGTCCAAAGTGCATCAGGAACCAGAGGATGACCGTGATCGGGAAGATAATGGTACCTGCTTTGACAATAAAAGCCTTCGCCCTCTCCCACACGTGGATGAGAACGCCTTTGACTGTCGGCACATGGTAAGCCGGAAGCTCCATGACGAACGGAGCCGGGTCGCCGGAAAAATACTTCGTCTTCTTAAGAGCGATACCCGCCAGAATAATTACACCAAATCCAACGAAATACATCGTCGGAGCGAACCAGGAGCTTCCGTTGAAGAAGGTGATCGAGATCATCGCGATGATCTCCATTTTTGCCGAACACGGAAGGTAAGTAGAGAGCATGATCGTCATCCGGCGGTCTTTCTCATTTTCGATCGTGCGTGATGCCATGATGGCAGGAACACCACAGCCGGTGCCGATCAGCATCGGTATAAAGGATTTACCGGAAAGTCCGAAATGACGGAAGATACGGTCCATGATAAATGCGATCCTCGCCATATATCCGGAATCCTCCAGAAGGCTCAGAAAGAAGAACAGCAGAAGCATCTGCGGTACAAATCCGAGAACTGTTCCGACGCCGCCGATAATACCATCGACGATAAGACCTTCAAGCCACGGCGCGGCCCCGGCGGCCTCCAGTGCTGATGAAGCCCATCCTGAGATCCACGTCCCGAAGAGTACATCGTTCGTCCAGTCAGTGACGATCGTTCCGATCGTCGTCACGGATACCCAGTAGATGAACCACATGATCGCAGCAAAAATCGGAAGTGCCAGAATGCGGTTCGTAACGATCCTGTCGATCTTGTCGGAAACGGTCATGTTATCCGCGGACTGTTTTTTCCTGACCGTTCTGGACACGAGCTTCTGGATGTACTCATATCTCGCATTGGTGATGATGGACTCCGCGTCATCGTCGAGTTCCTTTTCGCACTCGCGGATGTGATTCTCGATATGTTCCTTTGTCGCTTTGTCCAGGTTCAGCTTGTCCATAATGAGGGAATCGCGCTCGAACACCTTGACGGCGTACCAGCGGATCTTATCCTGGCTGACAAATCCCTCGAGTGATTCCTCAATGTGAGCCAGCGCGTGTTCGACAGCACCCGTATAGACGTGCGGGACTCTCGGGTCCCTTGATTTTACTTTTTCTGCAACCTCCAGACACTTCTCCGCGGCATCCATCGTCCCGCTGCTGTGGAGCGCCGTGATCGGAAGAACCTCACAGCCGATTTCCTTACTGAGGGCCGCCAGATCGATTTTTGTGCCAGTCTTCTCAACAACATCCATCATGTTGATAGTCATGACAACCGGAATTCCGATCTCCAGAAGTTGTGTCGTGAGATACAGATTTCTCTCCAGGTTTGAACCGTCGATGATATTCAGAATAACATCCGGCTCGTTTTCAACCAGATAGTTTCTGGAAACAACTTCTTCCGGCGAGTACGGGGAGAGAGAATAAATCCCCGGGAGATCCTCGATGATGACATCCTTGTGTCCCTTCAGTTTTCCTTCCTTCTTCTCGACGGTAACGCCGGGCCAGTTTCCTACATACTGTGTGCTTCCGGTCAGGTCATTAAACAATGTTGTCTTGCCGCAGTTCGGGTTGCCCGCCAGCGCGATCTTTAGTGCCATTTATATCCTCCTTCATCCTCTGGTTTAAATTTTCTCCTGTCAGATCATCACATTCCGCACTGTAAGTACTGTTATCTGCCCACAGTGATCGCACAGATACGTATCGGATTACACGACTTCAATATTCAGTGCCTCATCCTTGCGAAGGGAAAGCTCAAACCCGCGCACAGTCACCTCGATAGGATCTCCGAGAGGAGCCACCTTGCGCACGTAAATATCTGTGCCTTTCGTGATGCCCATGTCCATGATCCTGCGCTTCACCTTGTCGGTGCCGTGGATCTTCAGAACTTTTGCTGTCCCCTTTACCGGAACTTCATTCAGTGTCATCTGTTCATCCTCCTGTCTCATTTTATGATGCATTATTTTCGTTATTGACCTTGATGCGTGAAGCCATCTCTCTTGTAATGGCCAGCTTGGTGCCTTTCAGATCGACGATCAGGTCACCGTTATGCGCCGATATGACACGGATGACCGCTCCCGGGACAAATCCGAGATCGCCGAGATGCTGTTTCACATCCTCAGACCCGCCTACCTGCGTGACAAGAACCTTGTCGCCTCCTTGTGCAAATGAAAGTGGAAGCATTTACTGAATCCTCCTTTTATCCTCCGCCAATTTCCAGGTGTCAATAATAGATTTGTATATTTTATATTAATTTAATTGATTATTAGTTATATTAATCTAACTTATGGGCTAAAAAACAGAGACAACCTTCATTGCTGAATATGTTGTCTCAGCTTTTGTACTGTCATTTCGCATCGATCTGTATCACTGCTGATCTCTGCTCTCCTCTTCCCAGAGCTGCTGCAGCTTCATATCACGATAGAAATCTTTATCCCGCTCAGTGGAGCGGCTGCATTCTTTTTTCGTACAGGTAAGACTATTCCCGCTGCATGTATCGCATGGGTCTGGATTCTTTATGGTATAGCGGATAGAGAGTACCACTCCGGCGATAATAGCTATCAGGATCACAACAGAAACAATATTCATAACAGGCCGCCCCCTTTCGCGAAAAATTTCTGGATCAGTCGGCAGAACACAGCAGTTCCCAAAAACAAGGAGGGAGGTTATCGGGTTCTGCTTTGTTAATCTCTGCTAACACCGATATATTACATCTAACTTATGGATAAATCAACCCCTGTTATATATTTTTTTAAACTGATTTTTCATTACCCCATAACCTTTACCTGCTTATTAACGTATATTATAATGACGTCGTTTTGACTTGTGAAATCCGGCCGGGCTCTCTTCTGCCCTTCCGGAAAGATATCTGCAGGAGGAGAATACTAATCATGATAACAAGAGCAAAACAGATGTCTGAATCCATCCAGCTTAACTCGCTGCTTGCCGTTTCCGGCGGATTTATGGACGCCTATTCCTATCTTCAGCGTGATCACGTCTTTGCCAATGCGCAGACAGGAAATATCCTGCTGTTCGGCGTCAACCTCTCCGAAGGAAATTTCAGCAAAGCACTGCGGTACTTTATCCCCTTTATGGCCTTCGCGCTCGGGATCGCGCTCGCAGAAGAGATCCATATCCGTCACACCGAAGGCCAGATCCGCCTGGTCCACTGGCGCCAGATCTCAGTCCTCATCGAAGCCGCTATTCTGGCCGTTGTCGCGTTCATCCCGCTCACGTTCAATATCCTCGCGAATTCACTGACATCCTTTGCCTGCGGCATTCAGGTGCAGAGCTTCAGAAAAGCGCACGGAAACGGGCTGGCGACAACGATGTGCATCGGAAACATGCGCTCCGGCGTCCACAATCTGTGTCACTACGCCCACACCGGGGATCGCTCTTTTCTGCATAAAGCCATGATATACTTCGACATCATCCTCTGTTTTACGATCGGTGCGATCATCGGCAGCAGGCTGATCAGCCTTGTGGGAATCCACTCTATATTATTCAGCACAATTCTACTCATCTGCTCTTTCGTCATGATGTTCACCGATTATGAGAGCGAAAAAAACGCGCATAAAAAAAGCGCCCGGTAAGTCGGGCGCGCAGGGAACTAGGCAACAGCTTCGATTTTTTCCGGACTCCTTCTGAACAGTGTTCTGAAAAGAAATCTCACGAAGGGGCCGATGAAGAACACCTGCAGACAGTATGCTGCGGGGAAGCACTGTGCCGCGGTCGTGATCCACTGGGTAAACCAGCTTCCGGTAAATCCGTGGTGGAAGAAGGTTGCAAAAAGAGTGATCAGCGGAACGATCATCATAACCGTAAAAGACTGAACAGCTACCGTATAGATAATCGGGCTGTTTTTGCGAAGGTCGATGATCCTGCCGGCGAACTTCACGGCATTCCGCGTGATCAGGAAAAAGATCAGGCAGAAGACAACGACGTATTCCACCCACATCTCCTGGATGGCCGCGGCAAAAACGCCTGCTGTAAGTCCTCCCGCTCCGAGCGCTATGGTATAAACTGTCATGCAGTACACCATGCAGAATACCATCATCAACGTAAAAACAACACTTTCAAATTTCGTCTCTGGCATTGCGCCAACCTCCTTTAAATATATGGGACTTCGTCCCGGTTTTCAACAAAAGAGAAGCGCCTGACATTTTTGCCTGTCAGGCGCTTCTCTCTGATAACAATTATTTTATTATGATCTGTCCCCGAATATCATAGGTAAACCAACGAAATTATACTTCCTCAACCGTTGTTTTCTCGTAGATTTTTTTCTGTACTTCAGGATCAAAGTTGCCTGTGTCCGGTGACATCGCGTTTGCAGAGCCGACAGATACGGCGTATTTCAGCGCCTCCTGCGGATTCATCTGACGTTCGAACGCCACCGCAAAAGCTCCTACCATAGAATCACCGCAGCCTACCGTATTGACGACATCGATCTTCGGTGACTTTCCATGAAAAATTCCCTCGTCGCAGATCATGACGGCGCCGTCTCCTCCGAGCGAGATCACGACATACGGTATACCCTGCTCATGAAGTTTCTTTCCACAGTCAAGTATCTGCTTCTCTTCATTGATTGTGATATGGAACAGCGCTTCCAGCTCATCCTTATTGGGCTTAATGAGGTCAGGGCAGGCTTTCATTCCCTCGGCGAGAAGCTCTCCGCTGGTATCAAGGATCACTTTTTTGCCGCTGTCATGGGCTTTCCGTACGAGTTTTGCATAAATATCCCGGCTCATCCCCGCCGGAACACTGCCGGAGAGAGTGACAACGTCGCTGTCTCTGATCTGTTCCGGATATACGTTCTCGAGAAAATCCTGCTCTTCGCTTTCTTCAACCTCGCGCCCCGGCTCCAGATATTCTGTAGAGCCATATGCAGGATCCAGAATGTTGATGCAGCTTCTTGTCTCTCCCTTTACATGACCGAAACCGTGAGCGATCCCATCTTCATCGAGAAGAGCCTCAAGATACGCTCCATTATAACCGCCTACGAGTCCCGTCGCCCTCACATCACTTCCGCAAAGGGATACGACGCGCGCCACATTCAGGCCTTTGCCTCCCGCCGTGTTGTGACAGGACGCCACACGCATGACATGGCCGTTCTCGATCGGGCTGCTCATATGATACGCTTTATCTATTGATGCGTTTAAGGTAACTGTTGTAATCATAGTTATGCCTCACTGTCGATCAGGATCTTGCCCTTTACGGTACCCGGTGTCAGATACATTTTGAATGCTTCGTCGATATGGCTGAGAGGAATCTTCTTGAAAATGAAGGAATCATCGATCTTCAGCTCTCCATTTGCGAAGTAATGAGCGACGCAGTCCCACTCGTGTCCCGGGAACGGTGCTGAATAAGACATCCAGGAACCTGTCAGACGGAATTCCTTGCGGTTCATCTGCTCCCACTCCGGAACAGTGAAAGAAAGTTCCTTTGTCGGCGTACCGATGAAGCAGATATCTGCCTTATTTGCGGCGAGCCTGAATGCCATCTTCATCGTGATGACGTTTCCGGCTGTCTCAAAGACATAGTCAAATCCGCGGCCATCCGTGATCTCCATCGCCTGATCCATGAAATCCTTGTCCAGCGTATTGATACCATCCGTCGCTCCGAGCCTCTTGCCGAGCTCAAGTCTCTCATTGACGATATCGAAAACGACGACCTTCTTCGCTCCAAAAATCTTCGTCCACTGCATAGTCATCATGCCGACCGTGCCTGCGCCCAGGATCGCGACAGTGCGTCCGCCCTTATAATCAGTTCTTTCAAGTCCGTGCAGTGCAACAGTAGCCGGCTCAAACAGTGCGCCCTTCTCAAAGCTGACAGAATCAGAAAATTTTACGGCGTTCATCTCCGGAACGACGACATACTCCGCGTAGCTTCCGTTGGAATGAGAGCCGATAAAATCATAGTGCTTGCAGAGGGAATAATTGCCTTTCTGGCAGTCCTCGCACTTCATGCACGGCACCAGCGGGATACCTGCAACGCGGTCGCCGGGTTTCAGTCTTGTGACACCTTCACCGACCTCTGATACAACTCCCGAAAATTCATGCCCGAGAATGATTGGGAAGTAGTGCGCAGTACCCTGGTTGACACGCGGCACATCTGATCCGCAGACGCCCGTATATTTTACTTTGATCTGGACCTGTCCCGGACCCGGCTGCGGTCTCTCTGCTTCCTCATAACGAATATCCTGAACGCCGTGTAATACACCGGCCATCATTTTTTCTTCCATTTTTAATACCTCCTCAGAATACATTTCTGTAAGATCCACGGAGAAGCATTTCTCCGCGGACCAGTCATGTCAGTTTAACCCATATTTTTGAAATCTGTTTTCGATGTGTGATAATTACGCCTCAGCTTCTTTTGCAGCCATCTGTGCTTTGAGCTTTCTTGAATAATTGATCGAGAAGATCATGCAGATGACATAGAATGCCAGGATAAAGAGCATTCCCGGGATGTTCTCATGTGTGAACAGCTGAGTATAGATATATGTGATCGGTGATCCGCCCTGATCCAGAGCAGCGACTTCTCCGCCTGTCGTCAGTGTTCCAGTAGTCGTCGCGAGCTTTGTCACCCACGGAATCGTCTGGTTTGCGATCCAGATTGTGACGTACATAATGAGAGAACCAGAAAACAGTGTGCGGAACAGGTTGCCCTTGTGGATACCAACTGCGATAGCGATGAAGAAACTGATCGTCGCGAGGTCGCCGAAAGGAAGAACTCTGTTGCCAGGAACAAGAATAGCGATAACAAGTGTGATCGGGATGAAGATAAGGCCGGCAGTAACAACCTGAGAATCTCCAAGAAGGATAGCCGGATCAAGACCGATGTAGAAGCGGGATCCGCTGAACTTCTTTGTCATGATCTCCTTAGCGCGCTCAGAAAGAGGCATAAGGCCATCCATGATACATTTAACGATCTTCGGCATGAGGACCATGACTGCTGCCATATCTACGCCGAGAGCCAGCCAGTCTTTAGGCTCATAGCCTGCAAGAACTCCGATGACAGAACCGAGAATGAAACCGATGACAACAGGCTCGCCGAATACGCCGACCTTTTCCTGAAGTTCATCCATGTTCCAGTTGATCTTCCTGACGCCTGGGATGTGGTCGATGATCCAGTCAACAAATGCAGCGAACGGTGCCATGTAAGCAGATGTTCCGTGCGGGATTGTGAGGCCGTCCAGCTCGAAATAGTCCTCGCAGACCGGAGCCCAGAGGTCGCCGAGCTTATAGGCGATGATCGCATGAACAACGACACCGAGGATTCCTGCCCAGTACTTGCCGGTCACAGCGTAGCAGATGGCGCCGGTGAAGGTCATGTGCCAGATGTTCCAGATATCGATATTGACCGTGCGGGTCATTTTGAGAATCAGCATGACGATGTTGACCGCAATGGCGATCGGAATAGCGACAATTGCGATATCCGAAGCCCATGTCATAGGGGAAGCTCCGGGCCATCCGATATCAACGACGCTTAGTGAAAAGCCGAATCGTTCGGACATAGCCTGCGCTGCCGGCCCGAGGTTTTCATTCATCATGTTTACGATAAGATTCAGGCCTACGAAGCCGACACCGATCATAAGGCCGGATCGTATTGCCTTGCCGGGCTTTACGCCCACGATGATACTGAGAATTGCGATAACGATTGGAAGCATAACCGATGCTCCCATATCGATAATGTACTGAATAACCGATGCTATTGCACTCCACATAATACCTTTCTCCTCTTTACATTACATATTCCGATGGTTCCGTTTTCTCCAACGTTTTATGAAGCTTCCTCGTCCAGTACGGATTCTTTGTCCCGGATGATGGAAATAATCTCGTCCTTGCTTCCTGCGTTCTGGATTTTTGTCATAACCGACTTGTCCTGGATAATCGTGACAACTCTCTGAAGAACGTCCATGTGTCCGCCCGGATCATTTACACAGAGCATGAACACGACATTTACATTGACTTTATCCTCTTCCTCTCCGCCCATCTCGTTGAATACAACGGGATTCCTGAGGGTGGCTACGGCGATCGCCGTATTGTTCGTGTGGCTGACATCCGTGTGCGGGAGTGCCACGCCTACGCCGTCGATATCGAGGCCGGTCGGATATTCCGCCTCTCTCGTATTCAGCGCCTCGACATAGGAATCCTTTGCGTATCCCTGGCGGGTCAGCTCTCCTCCCATAATGCTGAACACATCAGCCGTGGTTTTTGCTTCCAGATTTGTAAAAATCAGTGAATCCTTTAATTTTTCCCAGACCATCTTCTAACTCCTCCAATATATTATCTGCAGTGCAACTCTTCTCTATTATACAAGAGCCGCCTTATACTGCGCTGCTTTTCCGACACTGCCAACGACCTGCATCTTCTGCATAACGTATTTCTTTACCTCTTCTCTTCCGGCTGCATTGTACTTCTTCGGATCAAACACATCCGGGGTCTCAGCGAGAACGCTCTTCACACCCTTTGTAAAAGCGATCCTGAGGTCTGTCGCGTAATTTACCTTGCACATGCCGCGTCTCACGCACTCAGCGACCTGCTCATCCGGAACTCCGGAGGTGCCGTGAAGCACAAGCGGGATTGTTACGAACTGGCGGACTGCTGTGATCCTCTCAACATCGAGCTTCGGCGTAACCTTGTATACACCGTGAGCAGTTCCAACTGCGATTGCCAGAGAATCGACACCCGTGCGCTCAACAAATTCGGCTGCCTGCTGCGGATCTGTATAAGGAGAATCATCGCCGCCCTCGAGGTCATCTTCCTTTCCGCCGACTTTTCCGAGCTCAGCCTCGACCGGGATTCCTGACGGATGGCATGCATCAACGACTGCCTTTGTCAGTGCGATATTTTCTTCAAAGGGCTTTCTTGATCCGTCGATCATGATTGATGTATATCCGGTCCTCAGTGCCTGCATCGCCAGCTCGAAGCTGTTTCCGTGATCCAGATGCATAACTACCGGTACGGATGCCTCCTCGGCTGCGGTCCGTACATTCTCATAAAAATATCTGAGATCCGCATATTTGACAGTTCCCGGTGTCGTCTGCATGATGACCGGAGAATTCATCTCCTCGGCAGCAGCTACAACTGCCTGAACCATTTCCATATTTTCTACATTAAAAGCTCCGATTGCGTATCCGCCTGCCTGTGCATCCTGCAGAAGTCTCTTTGTTGTTACCAGTGCCATTTTGTAAATCCTCCTCGTTCTACACCCTGAACCGATTTTCATATTTTCCTGCACATCGGTTCCATTCCGGAAGGAACCTGTGCTCTGCTGCAGCTCTTCTTGATGATGCTATCGTATCAGTCTGTGCCCTCGGAAAACAGTCAAAGGTCTTTCCACGTTTTTTGCAAAAAAATATTTCAACGTGAGGAATGAAATTGCTATAAAATATAAGAAGGAAAATGGAGGAGTGAAACTATATGAACAAGAGGACTATCGCAATCGTGCGGCGCCTGAACCAGGAGGGAGATCCCGGTTCTCTTTCTGACCTTGCAAAGGAATTCGGCGTGTCAGAACGGACAATTCGGAATGATATCCATTCTATTAATGAGATCCTGGACGAGAACGGATATAACGAGCTCACCTTCGGCAGCCACGGAAAGATCGAGCGCAGGCCGGATTTTGCACTGGCCTCATCCCTATTTACCGAGGAGGATTTCTACAATTACAAGCTCTCAAAAAGCGAGCGCAAAAAAGTAGCGGCCGCTCTCATCGTCAACGCCACCGGATTTGTAACCCTCGCTGACCTGGCCGATCAGCTTTTCGTCAGCCGCGCCACAGTGATCAGCGACCTGGACGATATCAAAGCATATATCACAAAACACGGAATGACGGTCGACTCTCATCCGAACAAGGGGCTCCGCGTCCTCGGCAAAGAAAGCGACAAACGCCAATTTCTTCTTCATGTCATCATGCCGGATATCGGAACATTGAAGGAAAATATGCTCTCCCGCTACATCAGCGTCCAGGCGGGCGACCGCGTTGTCATTCAGAAAATCGTCGAGGAGCAGGAGCACACCTACAGGAGCCATCTGACCGACGTCTCCTTCCAGCGGCTCATCATGTACCTCGGCATCATGGTCAACCGGAACATGCAGGGCGAGTACATGGAAGTGCGGGAGGAAAAGGAATTCCATCACTACCGGATGGCACAGGATATCCTCAAGTATGTGTCGCAATACTGCCACATACGGACGACAGAGGATGAGGTCCGCTATCTCAGTGAATTCCTGACCAACTGCCGCTATATGAAGACGGATAATTACGCGGGAGATATCGTCCAGATCCAGATGTTCACACGACTCTTCATAGAGAAGCTCTCCGACATCCTCGGTGTCAATCTGAACCAGGACTATGATTTCTTTGAAAATCTTTCAAATCACTTCAATTCTGTGTTCAGTGCCGAGCCCGCCGTCTACCCGAAAAATGAATCGATCGACAACGCTCTGGAGGAAAACAGCGCCGTCATGAACGCAGTATACGAACTGAAGGATTTACTGACAGATTACGCCGGCCGAGAGCTCACGGAGGATGAATTAAAATATATCGGCATCCATATCTGTGCCGCCCTGGAGCGTCAGAAGCAGAAGGAAGTCTCCTTCCATGTAATCCTCGCCTGCCACGCCGGGATCGGAACCTCACAGCTGCTGCTGACAAAGCTGAAGGAACATTTCAACTTTCAGATTGTCGATATTATTTCCGCCCATGAAGCCGAAAAGCTCCAGGAAGGCGCCGCCGATTTTATCATATCTACGGTAGACCTGAAAAACTGCAAGCTCGACTATGTCGTTGTCTCCCCGATGCTGAATGACGAGGACTACATTCGCGTCGGCAGCAAGATCGATGCTCTGCGATCCAGCCGGAATCTTCCGTCGAGGATCTCAACAGAAAAAAGTTCTCCGAAGGAACTTATGGAAAAAATCAGCCCCATCCTCTATGAAGTGGCGCCGGAAGAGGCACACGAGCTGGAGAAAAGGATACGGAAGGAAGTCAGCCACTTCTTCAGCGAACCGTACGAGGAGACAGACCTTTTTGCACCGACTCTCCACCACCTGCTGCCGCCTTCTCACATTCAGCTCGATGTCGAGTGCAGCGACTGGAAAGACGCAGTCCGGAAATCTGCTGAAAATCTTGTCGAGCGCGGCTACGTTGAAGAGCGTTATATCGACGCAATGATCACGAATATTGAAGAAAACGGTCCGTACATCGTCCTCTCCAAGGGCTTCGCCGTGCCGCACGAAGGTGTTGAAAAGGGAAGTATCAAGGCAGGCATGAACCTCATCCGTCTGAAGCACCCGGTAAATTTCGGAGATGAAGACCTCGATCCTGTGTGGTTCGTATGCACACTTTCCGCCGTCGACCACAAGACACACCTGAAGGCGTTCTTCAATCTGGTCAACCTTCTCCGTCAGGATGAATTCAAGGATAAGCTGATGAAAGCGGCGACACCGGAGGAAGCGGCCAGCATCATTGAAAAATATGAGTATTCACTTGACGAGTAATTCCCGCCTTCATGAAATACATGCCGGAAAAATCGTTCAGGTTTTTTCACACTTTTCTGAAAGACCTTTGACTGTTTTATTACGTCACAATGGGATATGATGCAATCATCAGATGAAACAAAACCGGATCCGAAAAAGAAACGGCAATGTTTCAAGGTGAAACGCAACAGATGCAGGGTTTTTACATTATTTATTCAAAGGAGAAGAAAGATCATGAAGAAAAAAGTTATCGTAGCATGTGGCGGAGCCGTAGCAACATCAACAATCGCAGCAAATCACATTCTGGAGCTGGCAAAAAAGAATAACATCGACGTAGAGATCTGCCAGTGCAGGATCTCCGAGATCGCATCGAACCTGGACAACGCAGTCCTCATCGTTCCGACCTCAAGAGTAAAAAGAGATTATGGTGTCCCGCTGATCACAGGAATGCCTTTTATCTCAGGCGTAGGTGTAGAACAGACAGAGAAGAAGATTCTCGACGTGCTGAAAGCCGCCGACTAACTGGAAAAGATTCATTCTCTAAAGTTGCATAAATTAATATCCTTGAAATGTACAAATCACAGTAAAAAGGATGCTGTGCGGATCGTCCGCGCAGCATCCTTTTTTGTGTGCAGGCTGCCGACCATTTTCATTGCCGGAAAATCTATACTGAGAACGGATATATTATCCGGAATTATTTTTCGGAAAATGAAAGGGAGGTAGTTTTTTATGAGAAAGCAGTTTATGACCGTGGCAGCAGTCGTTCTGGCTCTGTCTCTGACCGCATGCGGGTCAGAGGCCACCACATCAGAGAGCAGTGGAGCGCAGCAGGAAACATCATCCCAGTCGTCTTCATCAGCATCTCTGTCTGCCGATTCAGCGCAGTCCGGGACCAGTGCGGAGACTACAGAAACATCGACGGTATCCACCAGCGCTGCTTCTGCAGAAGATAATACAGACAGTGCAACAGACGACAGTGATTTTTCTCAGGTACTTGTGGATGATGAGAATGTTTATGTCGAAATCACCAGCATCGAGCATGACAGTATCTGGGGATATACCTGGAAGATGAATCTGAAAAATCACACCGATCAGACACTGATGTATTCCATGGAAAACGTTTCTGTCAACGGAATAATGTCAGACCCCTTCTGGGCGGAAGAGGTAGCGCCGGGAAAAGAGGCAAATTCCGACGTGTCATGGTCAACAACAGATTTCGAGGATAATGACATTGAGCAGGTAACAGAGGTATCATTTACACTGCATGTATATGATTCTGAAACCTACGAGACAGATTACGTCAATCAGGAATTTACAGTGTATCCTCTCGGAGAAGACGCGGTGCAGAATAACACGCGTGAGGCAGATGAGAATGACGTGACGCTCTTTGAAAATGACCAGTTCGCCATGCGCGTGACCGGCGTGGAACCAGAGGGTGAATGGGGATATACGCTCGATGTGACACTTGTGAACAACACGGATCAGGCCGTGTATTTCTCCGTCGAAAATGCTTCCATCAACGGCATTATGTGTGACCCCTTCTGGGCAGATGAAGTTGCCGCGGGCAAATCAGCCAACGATGAAATCAGCTGGACTGATTCTTCCCTGTCGGACGCGGGTCTCGACGCATCATCCATCACAACCATAGACCTTCCGGTCACGGTATCCTCCAGTGAAGATATAGCATCAGGTGCGATGATCGATCAGACCTTCACGCTCACCGAAGAGCAGCTGCAATCCCTGGGTGGCTGAGCCTGGAAACGGCCTACTCAAGAATCTTTTCATGAAACTCACTCAGGAGTTCCTGTGTATCCTGAACACTAAGCTGATTGTTCAGGGCAAAAACCAGAACGGCATCGCGCCGATTCCGCACGTACAGCAGTGAATGCTGTCCGCAGGCCAGCGCGTGCTGTGTCTCATCAAGCGATAAACCGGCGGCGAGACAAAGGATAAGAACCTTGTCCCGTCCCGGTTTTCTTTTTCCGTTCATAATCTGGTAAAAATATGTCCGCTCAATTCCGCTCCGTCTGATCAGCTCGGAAAAGCTGTACTTCTTTACCTCCGGAAGGGACAGAAAAAAATCGTGAAAATTTTCGAACGCCGCATTCCCGTCGTTCAGATTTTTTAGATATTTTGTAAGATCTGGCGTTGAACTGGCCTTTCCCAATGTTTCACTCAACTCATGAGTAGTTTTTCTCTTCACTTCTGTCTTCTCCCTGATAAATGCATTACAACTATTCTGATAGCCATCACCATATCAGCAGGTTATAATAAAGTATCAATATCATGTGTAAACGGAGAGGTGCGATGAATTCAGAAATCCGCGAGCAGTGCCGTCGCTCTTTTTATATCGAATTATATCAGTTTCCGGATAACGGGCAAAGTCTGCTGCTCGATCAGACGACAGGAAGGATCTGCATGAAAAAGATCCTCACTGTGTACAATCTCCAGGTCTATCAGTATCTTCAGAAAAATCCCCACCGGAATATTCCACGTATTTACTGGCTGGAAGAAAAGGATCATAAACTGACGGTTGTTGAAGAATGGATCCAGGGAGAGACTCTGGAACAAAAGATGGAGCGCGAACCTTTGCCGGAAAAAGAAAAGAAAGATATAATCCTGCAGCTCTGTGACGCTCTGTCATGGCTGCATGCTGCCAGGCCATCCATCATCCACAGGGACCTGAAGCCTTCCAATATCATGCTGACCGATGACGGAGTGGTGAAGCTGATCGATTATGATGCCTCGAGGATTTACCAGAAAAATATGACCAGGGACACACAGCTTCTTGGCACAGAAGGATCCGCCGCACCTGAACAATATGGATTCGGGCAGTCGGATAAACGCACCGATATTTATGCCCTCGGAGTTCTGATCCGGCAGCTTTTCCCGGACAACAGACAAATGCAGCGGATAGCCGACCGGGCAACAAAAATGGATCCGGACGAAAGATATCCCGACGCTGAAGCAGTAAAACGCGATATCTGCGGAGAATTCCGCGGCATTCCCGGGTTCCGCTCGCACACCCCGTGGAAAATGCTGACCGCCGTAATCGGATATTTGTGCATCATTTATTTTTCCCTGACGCTTCAGATTGACAATGTCAGAAATCCGGCTGAACTCTGGGTATATCGGATCGCCTTTCTGGCTTCAATGCTCTGCCTCGTTCTGCTTTTTACAGACCAGAAGGCCGCTTCCGCGATGATGCCTCTCATTCGCAGTCAGAAAACAGCCGTCCGCATTCTCGGTTATATCGCAGCGGCCGCGATTCTGATCGTAGGCTGGATCGTTCTCAGTGTCATCATCTGCGAGATCATAGCCGTGTAGATATTATGATATTCCGTGTCTGTAGTCTCTGACTTCCTTCCGGAAAAATTCGAGGAATTTTCCCGTGGCTCCATAGGAGAGAGCGCCCTTCTTCCAGACAAAGACCGTGTTTGCCGATATCTCCGGTCTCATGGGCAGAAAGATCATGGTGTCATCCAGATAATCAGTCACGGCGCCTTCAATGGTCAGCAGAGCCGCAGTCCCGCGTTTCACAAAAATAATCGAATTGGTGCACAGATTATTCGACGCGAAGATGTCCATTTTTGAGAACGGTATCCCGATCCTGTTTTCCATGTCGTTTCTCACAGATTCCCGGGATGGGATAATAAGCGGGATCGAAGCGATATCTTCCGCCGTTACGAATCCTTTCTTCGCAGCGGGGTGATCGCGGCGGATGAACAGACCTGTTCTCTCAGATTCTCTCAATTCAATAAAATCGTACCGGGTCACATCAACCGGCTGCAAAAGCAGACCGAAATCAAGCAGACCGCGGTCGATCATATCCTTAACATATTCCGCGCTGTTGACATAGATCTGGTAATTCACCTCCGGATTCTCTGCGCGGAATTTTTCCATAACTTCCGAAAGAAAAATATTCGCAGACAGCCCGCCGCTTCCGATTGATATCGTTCCACAGGCCTTATCTGCACTCCTGAAATCAGATTCTGTCCGTTCAACAAGAGACACGATCTCCTCGGCTCTTTCTTTGAGCATCTGACCTGCCGGGGTAAGCGTTATTTTCCGGCCACGCTCAAACAGTTTTGCATCCAGTTCCTGTTCAAGCCGCTGCATCCTGCGGCTAAGAGCCGGCTGAGTGACGTGAAGAACAGAAGCAGCGCTCGAAATACTCTCTTCTCTGACGATCGTCAGAAATGCGTTCAATGTCTCAATTTCCATAATACTCCTTAAGCAGATATCTATGCTAATATTGCATATATTAATATGAAATATAACTATTTGCAATAATTATGTCTGAGAACTAAGATATATGTGTAATCAATCAAAAGAGCATAGAGATCCGCCGGCCGGAGGGTTATCTTATATCTATGACAGGAGATAACACAGATGAAAAAAATGCTGATTGTCGTATATTCCTGGTCCAACGGGAATACCAGAAGAATCGCTGATATGTTAAAAGACGCTTCCGGAGCGGATCTGGAGCAGATTGAAACCGTAAAACCATACCCGGAGGATTACAACACCACCGTAAATCAGGGACAGCGCGAGGTAACGGCAGGTTATAAACCCGCAATAAAAGCACTGAAGCATAATCTTCAGGACTATGATGTGATCGCCGTCGGAACGCCGACCTGGTGGTACACGATGGCGCCGGCTGTGAAAACCTTTCTGGAGAGCAATGATTTTTCCGGAAAGACAGTCATACCGTTCATGACAAACGGCGGCTGGCCGGGCCATGTGATCCGGGACATGAAGAAGGCCGTGAAAAATGCCGATGTGAAGTTCGAGCTGCAGGTAAAGTTTGACAGCACGGGCGGCAGCACGATGGAGACGTCGGAAAAAGAAGTTAAAGACTGGACAGAGAGGGTCACAAAGTTTTTAAACGCGTGAGACCCGGAACAGAAGGAGGCAAAAAATGCAGGAAAAAATCGTACAGACTGCCGGCAGAGATCAGCTCGGCGAATTCGCACCGGAATTTGCTCATTTCAATGATGATGTGCTTTTCGGTGAAAACTGGAACAATCAGGACATTGATGTCAAAACAAGATGCATCATCACAATGACCGCTCTGATCGCATCAGGCATCACAGATTCTTCGCTGACTTTTCATCTTAAAAACGCGAAGGCCCATGGCGTGACAAAGAAAGAAGCAGCGGCGATCATCACACATATTGCTTTTTATGCCGGATGGCCGAAGGGCTGGGCAGCCTTCAACCTGGCAAAAGAGGTCTGGAAGGATGATGACGACGTGAACGGACACGGCGGCATGTTCGGACTCGGCAGGCCCAACGACGCATATGCAAAGTATTTCGTCGGCCAGAGCTATCTGAATCCAGTCGTCAACATGAATGGAATCAATATCGCAAACGTCACCTTTGAACCGGGATGCCGCAACAACTGGCACATCCATCACGCTGACAAGGGCGGCGGACAGATCCTGCTCTGCACTGACGGCGAAGGCTGGTATCAGGAGTGGGGAAAAGCGCCGAGAAAGCTCCACGCAGGCGATGCGGTAGAGATCCCGGCAGGCGTAAAGCACTGGCACGGCGCTGCTGCCAACAGCTGGTTCTCTCATCTGGCTATGGAAGCGCCGGGGACAAACACGTCCAACGAATGGCTTGAAGCTGTCTCAGATGAACAGTACAACAGCCTTGAGTAATATACAGCAAAAACGGATGCGGCACATCAGCCGCGAAAAAATGGCCCGTCAGATCTTATTCAGGATCTGACGGGTCAATATCATTTTCGAGTGTTCTCATTTTCTTCGCGGGAACACCGCCGACAAGTGTATTATCAGGAACATCCTTTGTCACAACTGCCCCGGCCGCCACAACAACATTGCTGCCGATCGTGACCCCCGGCAGGATCGTGACATTCCCACCGATCCACACGTCGTCTCCGATCGTGACGGGCTTCGCGATGCCGAGATGCTTCCTGCGTCCCGAGGGCGTCAGGGGATGACTGACCGTGCTGATCATTGTATTGGGCCCGATCATGACATGATCCCCGATGTGAACGGGTGCTATATCCAGGATCGTCACATTGTAATTTGCCAGAAAATCATCACCGATGAAAATGTTCTTTCCGCAATCGCAGACAAACCCGGGCAGGATATTTACATCCTTCCCGATTCCACCCAGAAATCCTTCCAGAATTTTCCGGATCGATTTACTGTCCGACGGGTCGCAGGACGCCAGCTTCTGGCATCCCACGACAGCATTTATTTTTCTAGCGTCGACTTCCGGATCATGAAAATCATAGGGAAGTCCGGCTTCAAGTTTTTCCAGTTCAGTCATTGCGCTCACTCTTCTGCCATAACAATGAAAGGATTCAGCGATAGGACTTCTCGTAGATCTCCAGGTAATCCTCGTCTGAAAGCGGAAGCGGATCTGCCGTGATGTCGCCGCCGAGAACTTCGTGAACACGCTTCGGATACTTCTTCAGTTCTTCTTTCGTGATACCGGCGTCACTCATGCGGAGGTCGGAGCAGCCGACAGCCGCAATCAGATCATCAAGTGCCTTGATGAAATCCTTGCCGGAGGTCGGATTTTCCACGCCCATGGCCTTTGCCATCTTGATCATCGGCTCCTCCGCTGCCTTTCTCTCCGCGAAGAAGTCAAAGTATGCGTGTGAGATCATAATAAGACCGGCGCCGTGTACCAGGTCATCGTGATAACCTCCCATGACATGCTCCATCGTGTGCTGGGAAGTGCAGAGCATGTAATAGCCCGCGAGAGTATTCGCCAGCGCCACATATGAACGCGCTTCCTTGTTGGAGCCATCCTTGTATGCGATCGGAAGATACTTTGCGATCAGCTCAATTGCCTTGAGAGCGAACATCTCTCCCATCGGATGCTCATTCTTGTTGATCACGGATTCTGATGCGTGATAAAAAGCATCCATTCCCTGAAACGCCGTGAATTTTGGCGGCACACTCATCATCAGGTTGGAATCGACGACCGAAAGGGTCGGGAACATGGACGGGAAAAAGATTCCAGTCTTCTCCTGCGTCTTTTCGTTTGTAATAACTGAAGCCATATCGACCTCAGAGCCTGTACCTGCCGATGTTGTGATCGCTACAATCGGCGCCGCATCTTTTTCCGGCTGCTTCTTGCCACCATCCAGTGAAGGGCTGTAGTCCCAGATATCACCGCTGTTTGTCATCATCAGCGCAATGCACTTGGAGCAGTCCATGACCGATCCGCCGCCGAGTGCGATAATGAAATCACATCCGGTGTCCTTCGCCATCTTCGCGCCGTCCATGACATTGTCGCTCGTAGGGTTCGGGCGGATCTGGTCAAACAGTTCATAGGTAACCCCCGCCTGATCAAGCTCCTTCTCAAGCGCGTCCAGATAGCCGTACTTCTTCACAGATGTTCCGTTTGTCGTGGCGATCAGCGCCTTTTTGCCCGGAAGTTTCTCATTATGAAGAGACCGAAGTTTTCCCGCTCCGAATAACACCTTTGCCGGCATGTAAAAATCAAAATAATACATAATTATGCTCCTTTCATGAATCCGATGTATCTCTCATCAACGAAACAAATAATAAAACCGGAAGTTGCAAAAATCAGCGCCGAATATTAACATATTTAGTGGTATATTTTAACTTAAGGGAAATTATCTCAAGATAAGCGAAGAGGTGAAAAATTCCGATGATCTTTCCCGATTACAAGAGCAGGATTGCTTCCGCTATAGAAAAGCTTTCCGTCCAGTTTCCTGATCTGGCGTGGGATTTCCGCCCGACGCCGACCGGCGGAAAAACGGAACTGATCTCACAGTGGCTCGGCGACACGTCAGAAGACATCATGGTCGTGTGCTTTAAAGGGAAAAAGTATATTGAAAAATATCACCGCCAGGATTTTTTCTTCATAAACTTCGTCTGCCAGAACGGATATGACGTACTGAGTTCCAAATACGACAACCACCTGCATCTGAATGAGGGTGACTGCTACATCGGCCAGCCTTTCAGCGGCTATGCGCTGAAAATTGACAGCGATAAAGAAGTGATCATGATCGGGCTTCATATCAAAAAGGAGCTGTTCTACCAGCACTACCTGTATCCGCTCACCAACGACACACCGCTGTTTCATTTCTTTCTTGATCCGAACACAGACAAGTTTTCAGACGAATACATCCGCATGCACCTTCCGAAGGATGATCCGATATGGTCTCTGGTGTTTCAGATGCTGGTCGAATACGCCGAGAAAAAAAGTGATACACAGACGGTCCTGCGCCCACTTATGCTCGCCCTGACCATGCACCTGTCCCGCATCTATCGTGAGACCCATTCGCAGGATGAGCCTGACGCTGATCTCGCCACACAGATGACGGCATACATCGAATCCCACTCCGACACCGTTACTCTTGGCAGTCTGGCGGCACATTTCCGCTACCACCCGAATTATGTGTCACGCTATCTTCATGAAAAGACTGGCAAAACCTTCTCATCGATCGTCCTGGAAAAAAGGATGGACAAGGCTGCCCTTCTTCTGAAAAATACCGACCTCAGCATAGAAAAGATCGCGGCCATGCTGGGTTACAGCAACACCAGCAACTTCTACAAGACCTTCCGGGAGTATTACCACACGTCCCCGAGAGATTATTCGTGAGTTTCTTGATTGTCTCACACTTTATGTCTCACAGTCTTATATCTTTTCGTAGGATGATAATACGCCAGTGCCAGACCGATCAGTACGGCTGTAAGTCCCAGACTTATTGGATAGACCATCATAATGACACGAAATGTGTGATATCTCGGAAAGATTGCGTAGATCCAGAAAAACCTCGTTCCGCAGACACCGATAGTTGTCAGGATGGCTGGTACGAGCGAAATACCGAAACCTCTCATATAACCGGATAAAACCTCATACAGCATACTGAACGTGTAGGCTGCAAAAATTACGCATAACTTGAGATATCCGAGTTCGATGACCTCCGGATCCGTATTGAATATACTCAACAGATTTCGTCCCCAGCTGAGGACAACCGCAATGCTGATGCCTGAAGTGATATATCCTTCAATAATACAGACCTTCAGTATCTTGCGGCATCGCTGCAGATTGCCGGCACCGAAATTCTGCCCCACGAAAGTAGTGCATGCCTGGCTGAAAGAATTCAGTATATCATAACAGAAAATCTCGATATTAAGAGCAGCACCTGAAGCAGCGATCGCTTTCGTGCCCAGGCTGTTGATTGCGGACTGTATCACAATATTTGCAATCGCAAATACTCCGCTCTGAATACCTGATGGAAGACCGATCTGGAGAACTTGTTGTATGGCATTTTTCTCGATTCGGAGTGATCTTACCTGCACATGTATCGGAAGTTTTGTTCTCATCAGAAGAACGAAAAGGAATATTGAACTGATCAAATTTGAGAGGACCGTAGCGCAGGCAACTCCATCCACCGATCTTCCAAGGCCGATGACCAGGAACAGATTGAGGAATACATTAAGGACCCCGGAAAGTGTGAGGGCTATGAGAGGCACTTTCGTTTCTCCCACGCTTCGGAAAATTGCCGACTCAAAATTATACAACAGTATTGCCGGTACGCCGATCAGGTATATCCGAAGATACAGAACGGCTTTCGGAAGTACATCAGCCGGCGCATGCATTATCGTGAGAAGCGGTGTGGCAGCCAGTTCGCCGATCAATGTGACGACAACACCGGCCAGCAGAGAAAATAAAATAGACGAATGAACTGCATTCTGAACAGCTTCCTCGTCTTTCCTGCCCACAGCATTTGCAATGACAACATTTGCTCCCAATGCAACTCCGATAAAAACGTTCAGGATCAGTCCGACAACTGGGCTGTTAGCACCTACGGCAGCCATGTTGACGGTTCCTTCTGAGCCTGTAAAACGTCCGACAACCGCGATATCAGCTGCATTAAACAACTGTTCCAGGATTCCAGTCAAAGCGACCGGTATGGCAAATTTCGGAATATTCTTCCAGACAGATCCATCCAGAATCCGCACTTTCATGCTATGCATCTGTTAATCGCCTCTCTTTCTCTAAGTCAGATGCATCTTAAACTAATTAAATTTACTGATGATGTCTCCAGATCGTCACGATAATGTCCATAGATATTGGACTCCGTGTTCCACCTCTAGCTCAAGCGATTCCTGACTGTGGCCTCCGCCTTCGTTTTCCCAGTAGATCAGATTTTCATCAGTAATCAGATCCTGGTGATTCTCCCGAAGCTCCGCAATCTGCGGCTGCATACTTGCTTTTGTTCCGTCGCTTCCGCCTACCATGGCGATGATCCTGAAGTCCCCAGAAGTATATCCTCCGTCTTCCAGCCCCTGTGCAAGAAGCTGATCGACAGGCTCATCAGATATACGATCCAGCCAGCAGTCTCCCGCCATCGGCATAAAATAAGAAAAATAATCAGCCTGACTCGCAAGGACGTCCCAGGTCGTCACGCCGCCCATAGAATACCCGCCGAATGCGCGATGCATGCGGCTCTCTTTAAACCCTTCATCATCCGTACTGTCCGCATAGGTGTGATACTGTCCTTCCGCCGCCTTCATCAGCTCGCGCACCTCACTTGTCGCAAAAAAGTGATTGAGCGGATAATCCTCAGAATAATTGGAGACAACAAAGGACCGGTCCGGATAATACGTCGGAAATACGACCAGCATCGGCTGCATCGTCCCTTCCCGGATCCAGTCGTCGAACAGAGGCTGCATGGCAGCTGCCAGCTGCTCACCACTTCCCTGCGACCCGTGCATGAGATAAAGGATGTTCATTGGTTCTGATTCATTGTATGAAGACGGAACGTAGACAGAAGCCTCTTTGTCATAGGCTGTTCCTTCGTACGATATTGAATAATGAACCGTTTCCAGATGACCAGCGTCATCTTCAGAAACGGCTTCTTCAGAAACCGCAGCTGATGAGCTCTGAACCGATAAATCCGCAGACAAATTGGCAGACAAGTCAGCCGTCATATCTGTATTTTCCTCCTCATGATTCCGTCTCATGGCCAAAAAGATTATGAGACAGACAAGTGCTGCAAGAAGCAGAATCACTGCCAGATTATTTCTTTTCATCTTTTACATTCTCCCTCCTGCGCAATCGCATTATTATTTATAATCCGACTGAACGCTCACGGATTTCCAGGTCTGCAGTTCGCGGATCCTGTCATTGAGAACCGCTTCAGCTGCGTTTACCGCGTCACTTCCGAGGAGAAGCCGGAACGGAGCATTTTCTGCAAATGCTGTCTGGACGATGATCTCACCACATTTGTCCGGATCTCCGATCTGGTCGTGATGATTCACTATTTTTTCTTTGCGATACTTATCCGCGATATCATCATAAGCGGAAATGGTCTTACCCGTTCCGCCCATGCGTTCTCCATAAAAGCCGGTGCGCATCGCCCCGGGCTCAATAAGCATTGTCCTGATTCCAAACGGCTTTACTTCTTTTTCAAGAGCCTCCGTCGCCAGCTCCAGCGCTCCTTTTGCCGCAGAATAATACCCATTTCCGAGGGCGCCTCGCACGGCCCCGATTGATGTCACATTGATGATCAGCCCGTGATGCTGTTCACGCATTTTGGGGAGAACTATGCGGATGAGCTCCATCGGTGAGAAAAAATCTTCCGCGAACAGCTTGAGGACCTGCTCCGGCTCGCTTTCTTCAATCGTCGCGCGATACCCGTGACCCGCGTTATTGACAAGAACATCTATTTTCCCGAATCTCTCAAACGCTGCCCCGACAGCGTGTTTCATCGTATCCGGATCTGCGAGATCCAGGGATACAGCGAGGGCTCTGTCCGGATATTCCTTTTCAAAATGAAAGACCCGATTTCTGTCTCTTGCCGTCACAACAGCGGCATCTCCGCTTTTTAAAACTGCTTTCGCGATCCCTGCCCCGAGGCCGCTCGAACAACCTGTAATAAACCAGATGCGCATCATAAACCACCTCCTACTTACTACGTGTCATCACGATTTATCATCATCCAACTTTCAAATCTATTCTCAGGTGTACTTTTCCCAAAAGAGGACCGCATCGTTGATCCATCCTTCGGCAACGGTTCCTGTGCCAATGCCAAAGCCATGCCGCAGCCCGGAATAGGCATGAAATTCTGTCGGCACGCCGAGACGAGACAGCTTTTGAAGCCGTCGTTTCATCCCGACCCACCAGGCGATTCCATCGGAAGTGCCGACGCACACATAGGTAGGCGCATCGTGACGAGATACGGCATCATATCCTGTATACTGCAGGATCACAGCACCTGCCTGAGGAAGTTCTCTTCCGGTGATCTGCCTCAGATAATCTGAATTTCCGAGTATCGCTGCCATTCTGGCTCCGGCGGAACCGCCCCACAGAGAATACCCGTAAGGATTGACATCGAGTTCCTCTGCATGGTCTTCAATGAAGCAGATAGCCCGCCCCAGATCCTGCCACGGTGTTTCAGGACGGTAGATCATCACGAACGCATTGTATCCCCTTCGACTGAGCTCCAGAGCGTGTGGAAAGCTGTCATGCATGGCTGCGACATAGGCAAATCCGCCACCAGCATTCAGCACTGCAAACTTTTCCCCGGGGGTCCCCCGAAAAAAGAAAAGTCCTGTATAACTTTTTTGGTGGTCGCTTTTGATTTCATCTTCCGAATAGATCGGGTAATAAATCTGTTCTCCTTTTTTTACTCTGCGATATAGCTCATTGACGATTTCCACTGTTTTTTCCGGATGAATATTGGAATACCATAGAAAAATCTGGCTGCTGCTTACTTCGCGCAGTGTCATGGTGTCCGGAATACTGATATCCACAGGGAAGAGAAGACGTCCGAATCCATGAAAAGCTGGATCTCTGATGACATCACCAACTGTCGAATCAAGTGAAAAATGTTTTTCCGTATCGTTATTCATATTTCAATCATCCTGTATAGCTGTTTCATATCTCTTTATCATTCAAAAGTATATGTCGCAAACGGCTGGCAAGTACAGAATCAATTCTGTAACCTGCTATTCGTAAAATGAATAGAATTATTCAGGATTGATTCTGTGATAACCGCATTCTGGTCGGTATAATCATCTTGGACACTGAATGGTTTCTTCAATAGTTTATTTCTGCTTTCTTTCCGGTAATTCTCAAAATCAGCATGTTCCATGAGAAAGATAACCTGATTATGGAAAAGGAGGAAAAATAATGCGCGTTTGGTTTATTACTGGCTGCTCAAGAGGTGGCATTGGCGAAGGCATTGCAAGAGCGGTGCTTAGAAGAGGCGACAGGGCGGTAGTTACAGCCCGATCGATGGAAAAAATCGAAGGAATTGTCAAAGACTATCCGAAGACCGCATTGGGAGTGGTGATGGACCTGACTGTACCAGCCTCTGTAGATGCAGCACTGGTTGCTTGTCATTCGAAGTTTGGTACGATTGATGTGCTGGTAAACAATGCCGGTTATGCGTATCGTTCTTCTGTGGAAGAGGCGGAGGATGAAGGCGTGCAGCAGATGTATGCGACGAACTTCTTCGGCCCGGTTTCATTGATTCAGAAGGTACTGCCAGAGATGCGAAAAAAGGAGCACGGTGCAATCATCAATATTTCTTCGATCGGAGCCGTGCACACTGGAGCTGCCAGTGGTTTTTACGCTTCAAGCAAAGCTGCTTTGGAACTCATGAGTGAGGCGCTGGCAGCAGAGGTTAAGCCACTTGGCATTAAGGTTATGGTTGTGGAGCCTGGGGCTTTCCGCACCCATTTCTATGATGATGGCCTGAGGGGATCTGATATGAAAATCTCAGCCTATCGGGATACTGCATGGAAACGCTCGAAGGCTAATACTGTCAATAATCAGGATCAGCCGGGCGATCCTTTGAAGAGTGGAGATGTGATTTATGACGTGCTTGAAAAGCCTGCTAAGTAAAAGTCAAGGGAAATTTCAATAAATCCAGAAGGCATCTAATGACACAAGTATTCCAGCCGTCTTCATTCAGGCGGCCTGAAAAGATCATCTCAAATGGCTTTATGATGTTT
>JAZHVR010000003.1:0-240922 GCA_036453165.1 Eubacteriales bacterium
CTATGGTCCAAGGAGGATTGCGTCAGATCCATGCCATTCCATTCTAACAGCTTTAGCAATGAAGGATGTAGAGCCCAACTGGCTGTTGGGTTCTCTATACCCTAACTTTATTGTAGGAGGAGGATTAATACTGTGAAAGAACTTCAGCTGAAATACGGATGTAACCCGAACCAGAAACCTTCTCGCATTTATATGGCAGACGGAAGCGAGCTCCCGATCACCGTTCTGTCGGGCCGCCCCGGATACATCAACTTCATGGATGCCCTGAACGGATATCAGCTCGTCCGCGATCTGAAGAAGGCCACGGGTCTTCCGGCAGCTACTTCCTTTAAGCATGTGTCTCCGGCGGGAGCAGCGGTAGGTCTTCCGCTCTCGGATACGCTGAAGAAAATCTATTTCGTCGACGACATGGACGACCTGTCTCCTCTGGCATGTTCCTTTGTACGCGCGAGAGGCGCTGACAGAATGTCTTCTTTCGGCGATTTTATTTCACTTTCTGACGTCTGTGATGCGAGCACAGCATCGGTCATCAAGCGCGAGGTGTCTGACGGAGTCATCGCGCCCGGATATACAGACGAGGCGCTTGAGATCCTGAAGCAGAAGAAAAAGGGCAATTACGTCATCATTCAGATCGACCCGGAGTATCGCCCGGATCCGATCGAGAGACGTCAGATCTTCGGTGTTACCTTTGAACAGGGACGCCAGGAGCTTGACATCAATGATGAGATGTTCTCCAATATCGTAACGAAGAATAAGGACCTTCCGGCCGATGCGCTCCGCGATATGAAGGTCGCCATGATCACGCTGAAGTATACACAGTCAAATTCCGTGTGCTACGTTAAAGACGGCCAGGCGATCGGAGTAGGAGCAGGCCAGCAGTCCAGAGTCCACTGTGTGCGTCTCGCCGGACAGAAAGCGGACAACTGGTGGAAGCGCCAGTGTCCGAAGGTTCTGAACCTTCCGTTTAAGGAGGGCATCCACAGGGCGGACAGGGACAATGCTATCGATGTATATATCGGAGATGAGTATGAAGATGTACTTCGCGACGGAGAATGGCAGAAGGTCTTCACAGAGAAGCCTGAACCGTTCACAGCCGAGGAGAAGAAAGCCTGGATCGCCAAAAATACAGGCGTGACACTTGGTTCTGACGCGTTCTTCCCGTTCTCAGATAATATCGAGCGCGCAAAGAAGTCGGGCGTCCAGTATGTCGCAGAACCTGGCGGATCCATCAGAGATGACGCTGTCATCGAGTGCTGTGATAAATACGGCATGGTGATGGCGTTTACGGGAATCCGTCTGTTCCACCATTGATCAGCAACAGCGGAACGGATCGTTGTTAAGATATTGCCAGGCAGCGTGATCCTTCGGGAAAATGCCGCCTGGCAATCGCTATACAGTAATTTTTTCAGTATGGAAGGTCCTGGATACTTTGAGATATTCTGAATTTAAAATGGAGCGTGAAAATCTGGTGAGTGTCGGCGACGTCGTGAAGTTTACAGAGTCGTCACTACCGACTTCGTATTACTACACGATCGTGCCTTCAATTGCGATGAGCCGCAATTATGAGCCGTATGAGAGGATCGTATCGCGCGAGGGAAAGGTCGCTGATATACGGAACACACCGCGCGGCTTTTACGTGGTCCTTGAGCTGGATGAGGATCCTGTCGAGGGTGAATCTGAGGAAGATTTTAAGCGCATGCTGAAGGCAGACAGAACAGATTCGGACGGTGCCGGAAATGACAGTGAGTAATAGCGGAAATGTGATCGTACATCCAATCCCGGCCTTCTACAGCGATGACTCGAGGGTGCTCATTCTGGGAAGCTTTCCTTCGGTAAAATCGCGAGAGCAGCGATTTTTCTACGCGCATCCGCAGAACCGCTTCTGGAAGGTTCTTGCGGCAGTGTGTCAGGATGATGTGCCGGGAACTGTGGATGAAAAAAAGGATTTCCTCGGAAGGAATCACATCGCGCTCTGGGATACCATCCGGAGCTGCACGATCACAGGCTCCAGCGACAGCAGCATCCGGAACGTCGTTCCGAATGACCTTTCTCCGATCCTGGACGGAGCTGATATCCGGCAGATCTTCTGTAACGGGAGCACATCGTGGAAGCTTTATATGAAGTTTCTGCGCGAAAAAACTGGCAGGGAAGCGGTGAAACTTCCCTCGACAAGCCCCGCGAATGCGGCGTGGAGTCTTGAGAAACTGATCGCCGCGTGGCAGGCCGTCGGAGAGTTTCTTGACTGAGGAACAGTTAACTATTCAATAAATTTTCAGGAGGAATTATGTCTGAGAATGATTCACAGAACAGCGCGGAAAAGACGGATTTCCGCGTGCAGGAAAATGCGTTTTCAAATATCGGCCATGTCATCGCGGTGATGAGCGGCAAGGGCGGCGTCGGCAAATCAATGGCCGCGGCGTCTCTCGCAAATGGTCTTGCCCTGGCGGGTCACACCGTCGGCATCCTGGATGCCGATGTGACAGGCCCTTCCATCCCCAGAATGTACGGCGTCAAGGGCCCCGCACAGTCTGACGGAAACGGTCTCTATCCTCTGACCGCAGACAACGGCATTGAGATCATGTCGGCAAACCTTCTTCTGCCAAATGAGGAGGATCCGGTGATCTGGAGAGGACCTATGATCGCGAGCATGGTCAAACAGTTCTACACTGACGTGGTCTGGGGACCGATCGATTATCTGGTCGTGGACATGCCGCCGGGAACGGGAGATGTTCCGCTGACGGTATTTCAGTCGCTTCCGGTCGACGGGACGATCATCGTCACTTCGCCGCAGGACCTTGTACGCATGATCGTGACGAAGGCGTATAACATGGCTGGCATGATGGAAATTCCGGTCCTCGGCGTGATCGAGAATTACAGCTATCTTGAGTGCCCTCACTGCGGCGAAAAGATCAGCGTTTTCGGGGACAGCCATATCGATGAGATCGCCTCTGAGCTGAAGATCCCTGTACTTGGCAAGGTGCCGATCCGGCAGGATTACGCAAAAGCATCGGACGAGGGACAATTTTCCTCAGTGAACAATGAATTTATCGGCGGCGCAGTTGAAGCTGTTCTGAAGCTGTAAAGTTCTGCCGCTGGCCAGAAGCATCGTTTTGGGACATCTGACGGAAGCCCGTGGTAAAGAGCCGGGCTGGCCGCAGACACAGGTATGAGCAGTGTCAGAAAGTAATACAAAGGCTGAAAAATATACGATACGGGTATCTGTCCGCAGCCTCGTTGAATTTATTCTCCGGTCGGGAGATATCGACGAGGGACGCGGAGGCTGGGCTGACAGAGATGCTATGCTCGCGGGTGCGCGTATCCACAGAAAGATCCAGAAGATGAGGGGCACCGGCTACAGAGCCGAGGTCCCTCTTCGTTATGAAAAGGACTGCGGGGATTTTCTGCTCGTCATCGAGGGAAGAGCCGACGGAATACGCGGCGATGAGATTGAGGAGATCAAGGGTATCTATGCGGATCCTGAAAAAATGGCGGAACCTGTCCCGGTGCATCTGGCGCAGGCGAAGTGCTACGCGTACATCTATGGACACCAGGAGAACCTCCACAAGACCGGTGTCCGGATGACCTACGTGAATCTCGAGACGGAGAGGGAACGGGATTTTGTAGCGGAATACTCCGTGAATGAGCTGGACCTGTGGTTTTCTGATCTTGTCGACAGTTACCGGAAATGGGCTCTGTTCCGCGTGAGCTGGCTGGGGACGCGCGATGATTCCATGAAGGATCTGGAATTTCCCTTTTCGTATCGCGGAGGACAGAAAAAGCTGACCGCTGATGTGTACAGGACGATCCTCAGGAGAAAACAGCTTTTTGCGGATGCTCCCACAGGCGTCGGGAAGACGATGGCGGTCGTTTATCCCTCCGTGCGCGCTCTCGGAGAGGGCATCGCCGTCAGACTTTTTTATCTCACGGCGAGAACGATCACAAGAACAGTTGCCGAAGACGCCCTGGGCGTTCTGAGGAGCAGGGGGCTCAGGCTCAAATCGCTGACGCTGACCGCGAAGGAAAAAATCTGCGTGCTGGAAGAGGCCGAATGCCGTCCAGATGTATGCCCGAGGGCAAAGGGCCATTTTGACCGGGTCAATGACGCACTCTACGAGATGATAACAGAGCAGGATGATTTTTCCAGAGAAGCGGTTCTGGCACAGGCGGAAAAGTGGAAGGTGTGCCCGCATGAGCTGCAGCTTGACCTCGCTGATTTCGCGGACGCTGTCATATGCGATTATAATTATGTCTTTGACCCGGACGCACGTCTGAAGCGTTTTTTTGGCGAGACGGCAGGGAAGGATGATTATGTTTTTCTTGTCGACGAGGCGCACAATCTTGTTGACCGGGGAAGAGATATGTTCAGCGCGAATCTCGGACGCAGTGAGTTTCTCGAGGCGGCCAGAACCGTGAGAAAGCTGAAAAAGAAGGGTAAGGAGGGCGAGCCCGGGAAAGACAGTTTTCTGACAGAAAAGCTGAAAAAACTTCAGAAGGCGATCGCATCTCCCTCTGCGCATCTCCTGCGGATGAAGAAAGAGTGCAGCGGGGACGGCGAGACAGTTTTTCCGGAGTCGCTTACGGGCAGGCTGATGAATCTCACCGGCGCGCTGGAGGATGTCCTTTCGGAACTCAGCGGAGAAGGAACGGCAGAGGAGAGAAAAGGCCTCCTCGATTTTTACTTCAGGGTGACAGAATTTCTGAATATCGCCGACCTCTATGACGACCATTACATGACCGTTCAGACGGCTTCGGCTGATGATTATAACATCCGCCTTTTCTGCGTTGATCCTTCGGCCAATCTGCAGAAATGCCTCGACCGCGGGCG
Source organism: Eubacteriales bacterium (assembly GCA_036453165.1). Lineage (GTDB taxonomy): Bacteria > Bacillota > Clostridia > Lachnospirales > Lachnospiraceae > Bilifractor. The sequence continues at coordinate 4,826 of JAZHVR010000003.1, forward strand.
CAGCACGATTTTTTTCTCGGCGACGCTTCTTCCCATCCGTTATTACAGGAAGCTTCTATCAGGCAGAAAAGATGATTATGCCGTCTATGTGCCTTCATCCTTTCCTCCGGAGAACCGTCTTGTTGTTATCGCGAGGGACGTCAGCAGTCTCTACAGGAGGAGAACGCCGGCCGAATTCGACCGGATAGCGGAATATATTCTCCGGGTGACGGCCGTGAAAAAGGGCAATTACATGGCATTTTTTCCGTCCTACGCCTTTATGGAAGAGGTTTATGACGCTTTTTGCCAGAAGAAATCATCTGTTCCCGGAGATGAAGGCTCTGATGCGGTCTGTGTCTGTCAGACGCGCGAGATGAAGGAAAGTGACAGAGAGGATTTTCTGGAAAAATTCCGCGAGGATAACGACCGTACGCTGATCGGATTTTGTGTGATGGGCGGCATTTTTTCAGAGGGAATAGACCTCGCGGGCGAGAGACTGATCGGAGCTTTTGTCGTCGGAACCGGCATCCCTCAGGTTGGCACTGAGCGCGAGCTGCTGAAAAAATATTACAGCCGGAACGGAGAAGACGGGTTTGATTTTGCATACAGATACCCGGGAATGAATAAAGTTCTTCAGGCGGCGGGAAGAGTTATCAGGACGATGAATGACAGGGGAATTGTCCTCCTGATGGATGAGAGGTTTACGTACAGAGAGTACAGAGCGATGTTTCCACCGGACTGGAACTACGTGCCTTCCGTGACCGTCGATTCTGTGGCGGATGTCGTTGAAACTTTCTGGCAAACGTGAAGATAATGTGTTATTATGCATTTGTATGTGTCTGAAAACACAGATAAATGAATAAAACAGAGGAGGGGAGTCCTTATGAGCAACAAAACGAGAAAAACACTGTTTTGCATCATGCTTCTGATCTTCCTTGGAATCATTGCGTTTCTTGGATATACGCTCTATCAGAGCAAAACGGAAAATGCGCAGATCCGCGCGACGGCAGCGGCCGAAGCAGCGGCTGAAGAAGAGGCTGCAGCGACGGCAACGCCTACGCCGACCGCGACACCTACGGCGACACCTACACCTACGGCGACGCCTACCCCGACGCCTGAACCGCAGACGATGTTCAGCTTCCGCGGAGATGATTTCCAGGATGTAGGAGCTTCTGCAGAAGACAGCTATGTGGCTATGTTTGAGACATTGCTGCAGGATAACGGATATGACAATATCACCGTTGAGGATAACACCTGGGAGACAAGGGGTACACTTTCTCAGATGTCACTTGCCGGTGTCAGCGATGAAGATGTTCAGAGTTACATTGATGAGCACACGAGTCTCGGCCTCACGGATGCGACAGAGACTGTTATCGCTGATGACCTGGAGTCAAAGAAGACAGACCGCGATGATCTGGATGCGATCCCTGTTCTCTGCATGGGCTATTACGGCGGATGGGGAAATGACCCTGACGAGCTCGTCGAGCAGTATCAGAAGATCCTCGCGACATACAGCCAGCAGGATAAATACATCATCGTGGGCGTGTATCCGGACAGCGTGAGCACAGGAACTGTTGACGCAGAAGAATACGTGACAGCGATGACAAATGCTTTCGGTGATCATTTCATCATGATGGATGGAACGGTAATGCCTGACGCCGCATTTTCCGCCGAGGGCCATCAGGAGATGGCACAGGCCATTTACAATAAGGCAGATGAGCTCGGTTATCTGGAAAGCTCCACGACAACTACGGAGTCCCAGGATGTCACGCTTGTCGCTGAGGACGGAACACAGGTGACTGCAGCGATGAATTCTGACGGCGTCTATGTAGATGCGAGCGGCAATACATACACGGACAACGGCGACGGCACATGGACTGGTTCTGACGGCAATACGTACACAGAATCCGGCGCAGAGGCCGTATCGGTAGATTCTGGATCTGCGAGCACTACTGACACTACAACGACCGTGACTCTGACGAATGACAGCGGTGACACAGTTGAGATCACCGAGGGCGATGACGGAAGCTATACGGACTCTGACGGCGTGGCTTACCAGGATGAAGGATCCGGCAAATGGGTAGATGAAAGCGGAAACGTCTGGACGGAGACCGTCGGCTGATAAATCTGATCAAAAAAGTATTGACAGATGATGTTCTGAATGATATTATGCAAAAGTTGGAAAAGAAAGAAGAGTGTCCACTCTCACCTGTACACGGAGGCGTGCTGCGGGTTAACATTTCAGAATATGCTTTTGTCGGTATATTATGAGTGAATTGCGGAGTGGATGAATTTTTTCATTCACTCTTTTTCTTTTTCGTAACCAGGTTTAAGGTTCCATGTGGGACCGGAGTTTTCTTTTTTGTCATGAGGAGGGCAAAGCTATTAATAACAGAGGTAACGAGGTTCAGATCAATGAACAGATCCGGGATCCGGAAGTTCGTCTCATCGGAATCAACGGAGAACAGCTGGGTGTCATGTCATCAAGAGAAGCATATCAGAGAGCTCAGGAAGAGGGCGTAGATCTGGTGAAGGTTTCTCCGACTGCAAAGCCTCCTGTGTGCAAGATCATAGACTTCGGCAAGTACCGTTATGAGCAGGCCCGCCGACAGAAGGAAGCACGCAAGAGACAGCATATCGTTGAGATCAAAGAGATCCGTATGACGCCGAATATCGACACGAACGATCTGAATACAAAAATCGGAGCGGCGCGGAAGTTCCTTGAGAAGGGTGACAAAGTAAAGGTCACGATACGTTTCCGCGGACGTGAAATGGCGCACATGAACGACAGCCGTCCAACCCTTGAGGCATTTGCACAGAAGCTCGAAGACATCGCTGTCATCGAGAAGCCTGCAAGAATCGAGGGGCGCAACATGAGTATTGTTCTGGGACAGAAGAAGAAATAAGGAGGATATAAAAATGCCCAAGATGAAAACACGCCGCGCTGCGGCAAAACGTTTTGAAACAACCGGTACAGGAAAGCTTGTCAGACATAAAGCATACAAGAGCCACATTCTGACAAAGAAGACTACAAAGAGAAAGAGAAACCTGAGAAAGGCAACTGTCATCGATCAGACGAACAATCGTCAGATGAAGAGATGCATGCCGTACGCAAAGTAATCGAATATACCGGTTAAGGAGGAAATAAGAAATGGCTAGAATCAAAGGCGGCCTTAATGCCAAGAAAAAACATAACAGAGTTCTGAAGCTTGCCAAGGGATACAGGGGAGCAAGAAGCAAACAGTACCGCGTTGCAAAGCAGTCTGTTATGCGTGCGCTTACCTCTTCCTATGCAGGTCGTAAGCAGAGAAAACGTCAGTTCCGTCAGCTGTGGATCGCTCGTATCAACGCTGCTGCAAGAATGAACGGCCTTTCCTACAGCCGCTTCATGTATGGCCTGAAGAAGGCCGGAATCGACCTGAACCGCAAGGTTCTCGCTGATATGGCAGTTGCAGATAAGGAAGGCTTTGCTCAGCTCGCTGAGACTGCAAAGAAGGCACTTGCTGCATAATCATCAGGAATAGAAACAGTATACAAGCCGGGGTCTGATCACCCCGGCTTTTTCTTAAATTCTACAGGGGAAATAAATTATGCCAGGTTCTTCATTTGGTACTCTTTTCAGAGTGACAACGTGGGGAGAATCCCACGGAAAGGCGATAGGAGCGGTTGTCGACGGATGTCCCGCAGGGCTGCCGCTCACAGAAGATGATATCCAGCCTTATCTGGACCGGAGAAAGCCGGGACAGAGCCGGTATACGACAAAAAGAAATGAGTCTGACACTGTGCATATCATGTCCGGAACCTTTGAGGGAAAAACGACGGGTACGCCGATCTCCCTGCTGATAATGAATAATGATCAGCATTCCAGGGATTACAGTAATATTATGGACAAATATCGCCCGGGGCACGCCGATTTCGGCTTTGACCAGAAATTCGGCTTCAGGGATTACCGCGGAGGTGGAAGATCATCAGGTAGGGAGACGGCGGCACGGACGGCTGCCGGAGCTGTAGCTTCTCTTCTTCTGAAGGAACTCGGGATACAGGTATCTGCGTATACGACGGCGATAGGACCTGTACACATCCGCTCCTTTGACAGGGCTGAGATCATGAATAATCCTCTTTATATGCCTGATGCCGGGGCCGCTGCAGAAGCTTCTCATTACCTTGAAACTTGCATGAGCGAAAAGAATTCAGCAGGCGGGATCATTGAGTGCCGCGCTTCCGGCGTGATGCCGGGCCTCGGGGATCCTGTCTTTGATAAACTCGATGCTGAGCTGGCAAAGGCCGTCATGTCCATTGGAGCAGTAAAAGGAGTGGAGATCGGCGACGGTTTTTCAGCGGCTTCTTCAACGGGAAAGGATGACAACGACGGCTTTGAACCGGACGGAAACGGAGGAATCCGCCCTTCGACGAACCACGCCGGCGGAATCCTCGGGGGTATCAGCGACGGCGCAGACATTGTCGTGAGGTGTGCCGTCAAACCGACCGCATCCATCGCACAGCCGCAGAAAACAGTAAACAGCGCCGGTGAGCCGGTGTCTATCGAGATTAAGGGACGCCATGATCCGGTCATCGTTCCCCGCGCCGTTGTCGTCGTTGAGTCCATGGTTTCGATTGTCCTTGCGGACGCAGTTCTTCGCGGGACGACGGCAAAACTCGAAAATATAAAGACGATCTGGAACAGATGAGAGATTGACAAAGGCAAAGCCGCACTCTTATAATCGTTAAGATCTTTGTGACTTCTGCTAATAGCGGATAGGGGACGAATGTGCCCGGATTTCCCGGAGGATAGTACATGGGACCACTCGACAAACTTGAAAGAAAATTTGGTAAACATCCGATCACTCACCTGACGATGTTTATGATCGCCACGTATGTAACAGGATATATTCTTGAGCTGATCGGCAGCGCCAGCGGAGTCAGCATTATCTCGCTGCTCGGATTTCATCCGGGGCTGATCGCGAGAGGACAGGTCTGGAGGATCATTTCCTGGCTTCTTATTCCGCCGGATTACAGTTTTAATATCTGGAGCATCCTGATGATATTCTGCATCTATCAGCAGGGAACGATGCTGGAAAGAATCTGGGGCGATTTCAAATACGATTTCTACATCTTCAACGGTCTGATCCTTACACTGATCGCCGGCTTTATCGCATATGCGATCCGTCCGGGCGATTTTATGGTGGGAATGTATCTGTTCTCAACGTATTATGTGAGCCTTTCCGTTTTCCTTGGCCTGGCGCTGACATTTCCGGATATGGAATTCCGTTTTATGTTCCTGATCCCGATCAGGGCCAAATATCTCGTGATCCTTTATGCGATCACACTGATCTACTCGCTGATTTCTTACCGTTCAGTCGTCGTCGGTGCGATGATCATCGCTTCCGTTGTCAATATGGTGCTTTTCTTCTGGCTTTATAAGAAGGGCCCGCGTCTGAACAGAAGTCAGAGACGGACGCGCGACAATTATCGCCGCACGATGTATGGACAGGGCAGAGGCCAGAAGGTTGACCGCACGACGTTCGGAAATCAGAACAGCGGTTACAATCAGGCAGGCCGCGGCAGCGCCAAACAGATGCAGGGATATGGAGCCGGTAAGAACACAAACGGAAAAAGGCCGCTCCACAGATGTGCCGTCTGTGGAAGAACGGAACTTGATGATCCGAATCTGGAATTCAGATACTGCTCGAAATGTAACGGAGCGTATGAGTACTGTCAGGACCATCTGTATAATCATGAGCATGTAAAATAATTTACTAGCAGAGGATGAGGAGATAAAACGATGAGTACGAATAAGAAAATTCCTTTTGTATCAAAGGAGAAGCTGGAAGAAATCATTAAAGAAGTTCCGACCCCGTTTCATATTTACGATGAGAAGGGCATCCGCGAGAACGCAAAGGCGGTTAAGGAGGCTTTCGCGTGGAATAAGGGATTCCGTGAGTATTTCGCTGTAAAGGCGACGCCTACGCCGGCACTGATCAACATCCTCGGCGAGTACGACTGCGGCTGTGATTGTTCTTCCATGACGGAGATGATGCTGGCAAATGCGATGGGATTTGACGGCTCACATATCATGTTTTCTTCGAATGATACGCCTGCAGATGAGTATCAGATGGCATATGATCTCGGCGCGATCATCAACCTTGATGACATTACGGCGATCGATGTATTTGAGAAGAGGGTCGGTAAATTCCCGAAGAGAATGTGCTGCAGATTCAATCCTGGCGGATTATTCGCCATGTCGAATGGAATTATGGATAATCCGGGAGATTCCAAGTACGGAATGACAGAGGAGCAGCTTTTTGAGTCTTTCCGTATTCTGAAATCTAAGGGTGTTGAGGAATTCGGCCTCCATGCGTTCCTCTGCAGCAACGCTGTCACTAATGAGTATTATCCGAAGCTGGCGGAGATCCTTTTCCATCTGGCTGTCCGTCTTCAGAAGGAGACAGGTGCCCACATCACTTTCATTAACCTTTCAGGCGGTGTGGGAATTCCATATGAGCCCTGGCAGGAGCCGAACGACATCCGCGCCATCGGTGCCGGAGTCAGGGAAGTCTACAACAAGGTTCTTGTTCCGGAAGGAATGGGAGATATTGCTCTTTATACGGAGATGGGCCGTTTTATGATGGGACCGTATGGCGGCCTTGTGACGACCTGCATCAACCAGAAGCATATTTACAAGGAGTACATCGGCGTTGACGCATGTGCGTGCAACCTGATGCGTCCGGCGATGTATGGTGCTTATCACCACATCACTGTTATGGGCAAGGAAAACGAAGAATGCGATCACAAGTACGATGTGACGGGTTCCCTCTGCGAGAACAATGATAAATTCGCGATCGACCGCATGCTTCCCGAGATCAATGTGGGAGACATCCTGTTTATTCACGACACCGGTGCACATGGAGCTTCCATGGGCTACAACTACAACGGAAAGCTGTGGTGCGCAGAGGTTCTTCTGAAGACTGACGGAAGCTGGGAAGTCATCCGCCGCCCTGAGACACCGAAGGATTATTTCTCTACGCTCGACTTCACACCGGAATACAAGAAGATGTTCGGAGAATCCTGAGCTGTTTTGAATTTTCGAGATTACCGGGCCTTCCGGTCCGCTTTCGTAGCAGGATTGCGCAGAGGCTTTCAGGCGCGACATCCGCAAGCGTCGGTGCTTTGCGAGCCCAAGCGAGAGCGTAGGGCGAGCATTATGCACCGCTACGCTGAGGACAAGCGGGAGCGCGTCGCGGTTGAAAGCCTTGCGCATCAGTGTTGCGTCGGTTGCGGCGGAAGGTCCTGTAAAGATATTGAAATGTTTAGTTCAGTATGATAAATTAAAGACTGCGCCGGCGTGTCGGAACTGGTAGACGAGAGGGACTCAAAATCCTTTGGTGGCAACACTGTGCGGGTTCGATTCCCGCCGCCGGCACGGCGTAAATGGCCGGGATCCCGAAAAGCGGGCTTCCGGCCGTTTTCTATAGTTTTATTTTCACCCGCATTGATGCGGTGAATTCGGACGGGTGTCAATGGGTGTCTATGATCAGTATTTTCAGATTTCGTGATACGGACAGAAAAAGAAGAGATGAGAGAACGCTCGGGGCTTTCCGGGCCTGCTATGGCGAAGATGCTCCTCTGCCACGGATCAGGAGGACGGACAAGGGAAAGCCATTTTTCGACAGCGAAGACGGCCGGCCCGTCCCTTATTTTTCTGTGACGGACAGCGGCGACTGGTGGCTGATCGCTTTTTCCGAGAAGCAGATCGGCATTGATCTTCAGCAGTGTCTGGTGCACGGGGAAAAGAGCCTGGATCAGCAGGCTGAGCGGTGCCTGAAGATCGCGGGGCGATTTTTCCACCCGGAGGAGATGAAGTACCTGAGCACTTTATCGCAGGACGGACCGGAGAAGGTGATACGCGGATTTTTCCGGATCTGGACAGCATCGGAGGCATATCTGAAGCTCAGGGGAAGCGGGATCGATGCTTCGTTCCGTTCCCTCAATGTGATGAGGCCTATTCCCGGTATTGAGTTTGCTTATCCTGACTGGGACACATCCCGCGGAGAATATATGCTGTGCGTCTGCAGTGAAAAAATCGCGGCAGACGGCATGGAAGACAAGAAACAGACAGACGAAATCATACTGTATGATATGCCTGCAGGAGGAAATATTCATGGCGTACAGACTGATCGCATTTGATCTGGATAATACCTTTTTATATGACGCAGATTCTATCAGCCAGGGAAACAGAGAGGCTCTGGATGATGCGGCTGCAGAAGGCGTTGTGACAGCAGTAGCCAGTGGACGTGTTTTTACATCACTGCCGGCGTGTGTCGTCGCCGTTCCGTCTGTAGATTATGCGATCACCTCAAACGGAGCCGCGATCTACAGGCTTCCGAAGATGGAAGACAGACTTGATGACACTGGAGAATTCAGCCTGCAGCGGTGCTTTCAGAATTCAAAATGTGTCCGCAGGCTGTCTCTTCCTGCCGACAGGGTGCGCGCGATCATGGATCTGCTCGACGATTATCCCTCGGACCGGTACCCGGTGTCATTTGAGACCTTTATCGATGGCAGAGCCTACGGGTATGCGGATTACATGAAGAGACCTTCAAGGTACGGGCTCTCTCAGGCTTATATCAATTATGTGCGCACGACCCGGACAATGGTCGTGGATATCCGCTCGTTCATCCGGGAAAATGCAGATCATCTCGACGGCCTTGATCTTCAGGTCGGGGATCCAGAGCTCGTGAAAGAACTGAGACAGAAGCTGTCCCGTGAGGTGCCCGGAATTTACATCACGTCGTCTGTCCCGAACAGGATTGAAATGTCGAATGAAAATGCCGGAAAAGCATCCGGCATCCGGTATCTCATGAATATTTTCGGCATCAGGAAAGAGGAGACGGCGGCGTTCGGCGACGCAGACAATGACATAGATATGATCCGCGCGGCAGGAACCGGCATCGCCATGAAAAACGGGACGCCCGGCTGCCGCCGCGCCGCAGATTACGTGACAAAAGACTGCAGGGACGATGGATTTGCCTGGGCTGTCCACCACAAGCTTGGAATAACGGACCGCCGGGCGGTAAAGGAAAAATATATGCGCGCGGCTGTACGCGAGGCAGAAAAGGCGGCTGCCATTGATGAGGTCCCTATCGGCTGCGTGATCGTTAAGGACGGGAAGATCATCGCACGGGGCTATAACCGCAGAAACAAAGACAGAAGTACACTTTCACATGCCGAGTTAAATGCAATCCGCTCCGCGTGCAGAAAGATCAGCGACTGGAGACTAAACGGCTGCACGCTGTATGTGACGCTGGAGCCATGTCCCATGTGCGCCGGGGCGATCGTCCAGTCGAGGATCGACAAGGTGGTCATCGGCTGCAGAAGCGATAAATCGGGCAGCGCCGGGACCGTCACAGATCTGTTCCATGTCGAGGGATTCGATCACCATCCGGAGGTGGAATTCGGTGTCCTCGGCGAGGAGTGCAGCCAGATCCTGAGCACATACTTCGCAGGCAAGCGAAAATGAATATATGATTACAGGGCAGTTCCCAGCCTGCATAAGGAGTGCGCAGAGACTTTCAGACGCGACATCCGCAAGCGTCGGTGCTTTGCGAGCCCAAGCGGGGAGCGTAGGGCGAGCATTATGCACCGCTACGCTGAGGACAAGCGGGAGCGCGTCGCGGATGAAAGCCTTGCGCATCCATGTTGCAGCTGGAAACTGCTCTGCATCTGATGCATGTAGCCGAATTATGCAGCCGAAGAAATTCTTGCGATTCGCAGATGTGTATGATATAGTAATGCAGTATGTTGTTAGAAAACCTCAGGTTCAGAGAGAGGAATCTCCAACCTTCGCTTAATCTGAGGCGATTTTTGTGTAATAGGAGGAATCAAAAATGATTACACCGGAAAAGAAACAGGCTATTATCAAGGAGTATGCAAGATCAGAGGGAGACACAGGTTCACCTGAAGTTCAGGTAGCTGTCCTCACTGAGAGAATCAACGAGCTCACTGAGCATCTGAAGACAAATCAGAAGGATCATCATTCAAGACGTGGTCTGCTGAAGATGGTAGGTAAGAGACGTGGCCTTCTTGAGTATCTGAAGAAGAAGGATATCGAGCGTTATCGTTCTCTGATCGAGAGACTTGGACTCCGTAAGTAATTGAACCAGGACAAATTCAGGGCGGGTATTCTTACCGCCCTGTTTGTGTGTTCTGAAAGATTTGATGCGGGTTGTCTCAATGTCCGCGGAGGGTCTGCAGAGCGTTCATTTAATGGCATTCGCCGAGAAGCAAAAAGGAGAGAAAATGGAACCAAACGAAACTTTTTCAACAAAACTTGAGAACAACTACAGGACATACACCATGGACCTGGCAGGCCGTCCTCTGAAGATCGAGATCGGAAGAGTCGGCAAGCAGGCAAATGGCTGCGCTTTTATGCACTACGGAGATACAACCGTTCTCTGTACAGCCACCGCTTCCAAGGAGCCGAGAGAGGGAATTGATTTCTTCCCGCTTTCTGTAGAATTTGAGGAGAAGATGTATTCCGTGGGCAAGTTCCCGGGCGGATTTAACAAGCGTGAGGGCAAGGCCTCTGAGCATGCCGTGCTCACATCCCGTGTGATCGACCGTCCGATGCGTCCGCTGTTCCCGAAGGATTACAGAAACGATGTCACTCTGAACAATATGGTCATGAGTGTCGATCCTGCATGTGACCCTGAGGTTGTAGCTATGCTGGGAGCTTCACTCGCCACATCGATTTCTGATATCCCGTTTGACGGCCCTTGCGCTGCGACGCAGATCGGTCTTGTCAACGGCGAATTTGTTGTTAACCCGGGCTATGACCTGAAGGCTGAGTCTTCTCTGGCTCTGACTGTCGCTTCGACAAGAGATAAGGTCATCATGATCGAGGCCGGAGCAAATGAGCTGCCTGAGGACAAGATGATCGAGGCTATCTATCTCGCAGATGATGTTAACAAGAAGGTCATCGCTTTCTTTGATGACATTGTTGCCAAGGAGGGCAAGCCGAAGCATGCTTATCAGAGTGCGGCTGTTCCGCAGGAACTGATGGATGCGATCCATGAAGAGGTTCCGGATGAAGAGATGGAGAAGGCTGTTTTCACAGATGATAAGCAGACCCGCGAAAAAGCTGTCGACGCGATCAAGGAGCGCCTTGCTGAAAAGTTTGCTGATAATGAGGAGTGGGTCGCTCTTCTCGGAGACGCTCTCTATCAGTATCAGAAGAAGACCGTGCGCCGCATGATCCTCAGAGAGCATAAGAGACCGGATGGCCGTGCGATCCGCCAGATCCGTCCGCTTGCCGCAGAAATCGATGTCATCCCGAGAGTTCATGGCTCTGCCATGTTCACAAGAGGACAGACGCAGATCTGCGATGTCGTCACTCTTGCTCCGCTTTCTGAGGCTCAGAAGGTAGAGGGTCTTGATGACCACATTACTTCAAAGAGATATATCCATCAGTATAACTTCCCGAGCTATTCCGTCGGAGAGACAAAGCCGTCCAGAGGACCGGGACGCCGTGAGATCGGCCATGGCGCTCTGGCAGAGAGAGCTATCCGCCCTCTGCTTCCTTCCGAGGAGGAGTTCCCTTATGCCATCCGCGCCGTATCCGAGACTTTTGAGTCCAACGGATCCACATCACAGGCTTCTGTATGTGCTTCATCTATGGCTCTCATGGCTGCAGGTGTTCCGCTGAAGAAACTGGTCGCAGGTATTTCCTGTGGACTTGTCACCGGAGATACTGATGACGATTACATCGTCCTTACGGATATCCAGGGACTTGAGGACTTCTTCGGAGACATGGACTTCAAGGTAGCTGGTACGCATGACGGAATCACGGCTATTCAGATGGATATCAAGATCCACGGCCTTACACGCCAGATCGTCGAGGAAGCCATCCACAGATGCAAGGATGCCCGCGAGTACATCCTGACGAATGTTATGGAGCCGGTCATCAGTAAGCCGCGTGAGACTGTCAGCGAGTATGCTCCGAAGATCGAGCAGATCAAGATCGATCCGGACAAGATTGGCGATGTTGTCGGAAAGCAGGGCAAGAACATCAACGAGATCATTGCCCGCACCGGTGTCAAGATCGATATTGACGAGGACGGTTCTGTCAGCGTATGCGGAACTGACCGCGAAAAAATCGATGAGGCTGAGAAGTACATCAGAACGATCTGCCGCGATTTTGAGAAGGGTGATGTCCTCACAGGAAAAGTTGTCAGCATTAAAGAGTTTGGCGCGTTCCTCGAGTTTGCTCCCGGCAAAGAAGGCATGGTCCACATTTCAAAGATCGCACGCGAGCGCATTGATCATGTTGAAGACGTGCTTACGCTCGGCGATGTCGTGAAGGTTATCTGCCTCGGCAAGGATCGTATGGGAAGACTGAGCTTCTCTATCAAGGACTGTCCGAAGGACGCAGTTCCGATCAACTGAAGCTGAAAGTGTAAATCTGACATATACTGCCGGCAGGGCTTTCTTATGGTATAATCCCATAGAAGCCTGTCGGCAGTTTTTTTAAGGAGAATAATGCCGTGAACATTAAAGTCAGAAAACTGAGTGATACTGCAAAAATCCCGACAAGAGGCAGCAGAGAAGCCGCAGGATATGATCTTTACGCTGACCTGGACAGCCCTGTGGATATTGAGCCGCACACGACTGAAATGATAGGCACCGGCCTGTCCATGGAAATCCCTGAAGGATATTTTGGTGCGATTTTTGCGAGAAGCGGACTCGCATCGAGGGAAGGACTCCGTCCGGCAAATTGTGTCGGAGTGGTTGATTCGGATTACAGAGGACCGTTTATGATCGCTCTGCACAATGACTGTGATGTGGTGCGGACGGTTGAACCCGGGGAGCGGATCGCGCAGCTGGTTGTTATCCCATATCTGCCGGTTACGTTTGAGACGGTTGAAAAACTGGGAGAGACGGAGCGCGGCGAGGGCGGCTTTGGAAGTACCGGCCTGAACTGAGCGGGTACTTCTGAGGGGTCATAGCAGAAATGCGTATTTTGCCAACGACTTCCAGCGCGCGGCATCTGTAGGGGAAACACGCCGCGCGTGGAAGGTTTTGCAGATGTCAGAGAGCAGCAGTACATCAACAGGAATTCTAATCGGAGGATGATCTGGTGAGCGATATCATAGAAGCGATCGAAACAGAAAAGGATTCACTGACGATATATCTGGACGACGGGAGAGAAATGCCCTGTCAGATTGTCATGATCTTCAGGATCAATGATCAGAAATATATTGTCCTGATACCGGATGACAGCAGTTCAGACGGCAAAGGTTTTTTAATGCGCTTTGATATTGACGGAAGCGGCGCACCGGTTGTTGAAAACATTGGGGATGACGATGAATACAGCCGCGCCTCTTCTGCATTTCATAAGCTTTACGATGACAATGAGGGTGAATCATTCACATTCACAGAGTAATCCATTATCTGTACTATCATGATGGATGACACGTATTTTTCTTGCTTTGCCATCCCAGAATACCCTGGCGTGCATGATCTCGCCTACATTCATGCCTGAATTGTAAACCTCGCGGAGCTCATCAAGAGCTCTGCGGCGCCAGACAAGTATCATGGATTCCCGGCGGCCCCATTTGTTTTCGAGGATGCTGACGGCACTCGCATAGTCCTTATTCTGCATATAGAACGTCATGAGAACATCCTGCTCTTTTTCGGGGAGAACGGAGAGGCAGACGAGAATTCTCCTGATAATCCGCCCTGTTTCCATTTCGCGTGAGCGGGCGAGTCTTATGGTTTCTTTCAGATTTTCAACCTCGTTATCATAGGACTGCATTTTCTCTCGGATGCGGTCGAGATCGTCAGACAGATCGCGGTCGTCATGCGTTTTTACACCGGCACTGTTTACACCGGCTTTTGGGAGCGCTGCTGAATAATAGGCGTCATCCCGGTCGATCACAGCGTTGCGGAGACATTCCTCGAGCTGCCGCATGCGCTGTTTTCTTTCTTTTCCTTTCCCTGACTTGATCAGATATGCACGTATTTCATCATTTGTAAGTGTTCGAACCATCGTTATCTCCTCCTTTTGTTTAACTGAAGATGTTAATTGTGAGACTGGTACGGGACTTGCATTTCCGGAAATGAACAAGTGTGGGAAAATAAAGAGAATGGAAAATTGATGACTCCGCGATCGCGGTCGTCGTTTTCTGTATTTAGTAATATACTCCGGCAAATCGGCTCATTCAACTGGCAAAGTTGACGAAAAATACTGAAAATATAGAAAATTTTGAAAAAGTCATTGGCAATTATGCACTATGAAAAACACAAGATATGGAAAAAATCTGTGAATTTTATCATGATGTAGCTCTGAGGAGCAATATAGTAAAAATGACAGGAGGCTGCGGAAAATGCTCCATTTAGTGACGGGTATTCTGGCACATGTGGATGCCGGAAAGACCACATTATCTGAAAGTATGATGTATCTGTCCGGAAGAATACGCACGCAGGGAAGGGTCGACCACGGCGATTCTCATCTGGACACGGACAGCATGGAACAGAGACGCGGCATCACGATTTTTTCGGGGCAGGCTGAGATCGTTTATGACAAGATGTCGCTGACGCTGCTTGATACACCGGGGCACGTCGATTTTTCTCCAGAGATGGAGCGCACGCTCACGGTGCTTGATGAGGCGGTGCTTGTGATCAGTGCGCCCGACGGCGTGACCGGACAGGTAAAGACGCTCTGGGAGCTTCTCGGATATTACCGGATACCGACATTTATCTTTGTAAACAAAATGGATCAGCCCGGTATGGATGCGGAAAAAATTATGGCTGATCTCAAAAAACAGCTGGGAGAAGGCTGCGTGCGCTTCGACAGCGGTGAAAAAGGTTCGCTGTCCGAAGGACAGGAGACGATGGAGGAGATTGCCGTCTGCGATGACAGACTGCTCGAGAGGTTTCTGGCAGACGAGCCGGTCGGGAAGGATGATATCAGGGGACTCGTCAGAGAACGGAAACTCTTCCCCGTCTATTTCGGATCGGCGCTCCACAATGATGGGACTGAGAATCTTCTGCGCGGCATTTCTCTTTTTTCAGAGGAACGCACCTGGCCTGAGGAATTCTCTGCGAGGGTTTTCAGGATCACTCACGACAGCCGCGGGAACCGTCTCACCTGGATGAAGATTACCGGTGGCGCGCTGCATGTTAAAGATGTTCTTCCCCATGACGACGTGACTTCCGGGGAGTGGAAGGCTGATCAGATAAGAGTTTACACCGGTAAAGATTTTGAATCTGTACAGTCAGCGGAAGCTGGAACGGTATGCGCTGTAACAGGGCTCACAGATACCCGTATCGGTGAGATTATCGGAGCGGTCGGACAGGATGTGGACACGGTGCCGCGGCTCCAGCCGGTATTTACGAGGAGCGTTTTTGCGGAAGATGATACCGACAGCACCGAACTTATCCGGTGTCTCAGAATGCTTGAAGAAGAGGAACCACTTCTGCATATCAGGGTGGACAAAGAAAGCGGCGAAATCACAGCTGACATCATGGGAGAGGTAGAGACGGAAATTCTCCGGGAACTCTGTTCTTCCCGCTTTGGAATCAGCATCGGTTTCGGACCGGCTTCTATTGTGTACAGAGAGACGATCGCTGCACCATCCGAGGGCGTCGGCCATTATGAGCCCCTCCGGCATTATGCGGAGGTTCATCTTCTCCTTGAGCCGGCGGCAAGAGGAAGCGGGGTTACATTTGCAAGCGCCGTCAGTACTGATCAGCTGTCCGTAAACTGGCAGAGACTTGTCATCTCGATTCTTGAGCAGGAGGACCTTAAAGGCGTTCTGACCGGGAGCGGCGTCACCGATATGCGGATTACTCTGATCGGCGGGCGGGCCAGTGAGGTACACACGTCGGGCGGCGATTTCCGCCAGGCGACGATCAGGGCCTTCCGCCAGGGACTGATGATGGCAGAAAATGTTCTGCTTGAGCCGTATTATGATTTCACAGCGGAGGTCCCTTCAGAAAGCAGCGGAAGATTACTTACGGATGTTGTAAGAATGGACGGAGAAGCGAGGATCACGGAGAGCAGTGGCGAAATGGTCCGGATTTCAGGAAGAGCTGCTGCTGCCGCTTTTGGAGACTATCAGGCAGAAGTCCGCGCCTATACGCACGGGAAGGGACATATCAGTCTGACTCCGGGCGGATATGAGCCATGCCGGAATGCTGAGGAAGTGGTGCTTCAGTCACACTATGACCCGGAAGCTGACCTGTCACAGTCGCCGGATTCTGTTTTCTGTTCTCACGGCGCAGGTATGCTTGTGCCCTGGGATCATGTGCGTGAATACATGCACGTTGACACAGGCTTCCGGTTCCCGGATGAAATACGGAATGACAACAGCGGGACTCCTGCCGCAGACCATGAAGATGCGGATGCCCGCCCGGAGAATAAAACAGAGGGCGAAGGGGAAACGCTGCGGGCGGGAGAGCTGCGCAAGAACCGGAACGCCAGAAAAGACGACTGGCACGCAAGAGAGAAAGAACGCGAGGAAAACGAAAAAGAACTTCGACGGATCTTCGAAAATACATACCGGGGAAGTGCGTGGGAGACGCCGATACACAGCGAGCTCAACTGGTCAAACGAGCCCGGTATCTGGAGCCGCGACGGTTCTCTTGAAAAGGAAGCCGCCCGGAAGGAGGAAGAGCGAAGAAAAGGAGATCAGGGCCGCGACGGCGGCGGAAAAACAAACGTGTCATCTGACAAAAAATCCGGAAAAAAATCCGGAAAGGAAGATTATCTGCTCGTCGACGGATACAATATTATTTTTGCGTGGCAGGATCTCCGGAATCTTGCGGCGCAGAGCATCGATGCCGCGCGCGACGCGCTCATCGACATACTTTCTGATTACCAGGGGACGCGCGGAGGAAATCTTATCCTTGTCTTTGACGCGTATAAGGTCCACGGGGGACGCGGCGAAGTTTACCACTACCATAATATCGATGTCGTATACACCAGAGAGGCTGAAACAGCGGATACCTATATCGTGGAGACTGCCCACAAGCTGTCAAATAAAGGCAGCGTGACTGTCGCTACATCCGACGGCATTATCCAGGTCATCATCATGGGAGACAACGCCCGCCGGATGTCCGCGCGCGACCTGGAGGAAGATGTCGCCCGGCGCCGGCAGGATCTGCGAGACAGGTATAACCTCTGAGCCTTTTTTCTTAAGGCGTATTATTCTTTGTATAACTTCCTGCATAATCATAAGGGATATGGCGACGGAACTCTTGTAGCCGCTCTGACAGCATGTTATAATAAGGCCGTTTGAAAAGAAACAGATTTTATAATCTGTACCAAACTTTAGCCGGAAAGGCAATGCGGAGGGAATTCAAATGTACAACATCAAAAAAATAACGGATGATCTTTACTGGGTTGGCGGAAATGACCGCAGACTTGCTCTTTTTGAGAATGTTTATCCGATACCCGAGGGCGTTTCGTATAACAGCTATGTACTGCTTGATGAGAAGACAGTACTGCTCGATACTGCGGACAGCGCCATCATGGAGCTTTTTGTCGAGAACGTAAAGGCGGCACTCAACGGAAGAAAGCTCGACTACATCATTATCAACCATATGGAGCCTGACCATAGTGCTTCACTTGAGAGGATCGCTGAGCTTTATCCGGAAGCGAGGATCGTGACGAGTGCAAAGGCAAAGGCGATGATCGGTCAGTTCTTTGAAGATTTTGATATGGATCGCATTGATGTCGTCAAGGAAGGGGACAGTCTTACCACAGGAAGACACACCCTCACTTTTGTCGCAGCTACGATGGTTCACTGGCCAGAGGTTATCTTTACTTTTGATACAACAGACGGGACACTGTTCTCAGCAGATGCATTCGGAACATTTGGAGCACTGGGCGGAAATCTGTTCGCGGATGAGGTGAATTTTGAGACAGAGTGGCTCGAGCCTGCAAGAAGATATTATACGAATATCGTAGGCAAATACGGACCGCAGGTACAGAAGGTCCTTCAGAAGGCATCCGGGCTCGATATCAAGAGGATCTGCCCGCTCCATGGACCGGTGTGGAGAAAGAACATCGGATGGTTTATCGATAAGTATGCTCACTGGGCTTCCTGTACGCCGGAGGACAAGGGCGTCGTTATTTTTGTCGGTTCCATCTACGGACACACTCAGAACGCAGCCGATATTGTCGCTTCGGCGATCGCAGATCAGGGCATAAAGAATGTGAAAGTTTATGATGTGTCTGTGACGGATCCTTCTTATCTCCTGGCAGAAGCGTTCCGCGCAAGCCATCTTATTTTTGCTTCTGCTACCTACAATAACGAGATTTTCTCAAATATGGAGCATTTTCTTATCGAACTGAAAGAGCACGCATTACACAGCCGCACTGTGGCGGTAATCGAGAACGGCACCTGGGCTCCGCAGTCCGGCAAAAAGATCCGCGCGATGCTCGGCGAAATGAAGGATATGACGATCCTTGACGAGACAGTAAGTATTAAGTCTTCTCCTAAGGAATCTCAGCGCGAGAGCATGTATGCGCTTGCGAAGGCAGTGGCAGATTCAGTAAAGGCGTGATCCGGAAGAGAGGGGATATATCCGGATTCGATTTATCAGGTGTTGAGTTATGGCGGATGCGAATATAACCAAAAAGGCCCTCGCGGATTCAATGAAAAAACTGATGAAGAAGAAACCTTTTGACAAGATCAGCGTCATTGATATCTGCGAAGGCTGCGGGATGAACCGCAAGAGCTTTTATTATCATTTTAAAGATAAATATGATCTGGTGAACTGGATCTTTTACACGGATTTTATCAAGACTGTCAGCGACCGGCACTTTGAAAAGGGCTGGGATCTTCTGACTGCGACGGTAGAGATGTTCAGCAAGGACAGGGATTTCTACAAGAGCGCACTGGAGATTACGGGTCAGAACTCTTTCCGTGAGTATTTCTTCGAGAGTACATATCCGATTTTTGACCTGTTTCTTCCGAAGGAAGATGATATGTCTGAAGAGGAGAGGAAGGCCGATATCAAGTACCTGTCAGCGGCTTTTCTGACCGTCCTTTACTGGTGGCTGGCGGATGGAAAGGATCAGTCGCCTGAGGATTTTACAAATTCTATGCGGAAAATCGTGAAGATCCTTGCCGGATCGGGAATCTGAAAAAAAATCCCGGCTTGTGGACGTCTGTTCATACGTTCACAGGCCGGGATTTTTATCAGCTGCTTTTTTCTTCAGCTGCCCGCGGAAGAGCGATCTCAAAGATCTGCCGCAGGGAAACCGTGTGCCGGAAGTCTGTTATTATCTCGGTGTCGGTCTTGATATCGCCGTTTTCCAGGAGTTCTAGGAATAATCCCTCGCGATCCTCGGATACGGTTTTATAGACCTGCATAAAATCTCCAATCTGGTCAAAGAGAACAATCGGATATTCCGGATGCATTCTTTCTGTCCTGCAGTACTTTGCGACACGTCTGCAGCAGCGCTGGGAAGCAGTGTCATCGCTGACGAGCAGGGCAAATGCGGGAGAGTATTTCATAAGACTTGCTGTTTTTCTTCCGCTGCACCACTCAGCCGCGTCGTCATTTCCATAGACTGAATAAATTCCATAGAGGGATTTCTGGCTTTTCATCGCTTCAACATTCTGCATGACTGACTGTGTTTCAGCGGGGAAAAGAAACATGGTGCTGGTGCATTCTTTCATTTCCGCAAGGTCTGTTTTCTGAAGAAGACAGTCTGGCATCAGGATCAGGAAAGCACAGTTTTCAGCGTTCTGCATGACCTTACAGAGTTCATGGAGACATGAGCAGTTTCCTGCTATTTTGATCACATAGACGTAGATCCCGAGCAGCTTTCCCTGGATGATGCAGTTTTGAATCTCATCGACGGTCATTGAATCCCGGCTTCTTGTGTCAATCCTGAGATTCAGACTCCACGGAATATGGAAATTTACTGTCGGCTCAATCTCACGGATCTTTTTGCCGCCGAAGGTCAGACCGCAGTATCCGAAGTTGATACCGAAATCTTTGATATTCTGTCTGGAAACATTCCGGAGCGTATTCTCGATGGTCGTGTAATAAGGGCTGTCATCATTGCGGAGAAGATCCTGTACCATGCCGAGGACTTCATCCAGAAAACGCCCTTTATTAAAGAGACGCGCCATGTCCGTCAGCTTGCGGAGACTTCTTTTCGGATCCTCCTCAATTTCGCGGATCCCCCGGTCAACTGTAGAATCAATGATCGCTTTCGTGATCGGATTGGGTTTCTCTTCTTGTGTTTCTGTATTATTCTTACTCATAACTGCATAACCTTTCAATAACTGACTGTCATGATTATAATTATTTATCAGATTATCGAAAACGGTCAGATTTCGTCGTTTGTCTAAACACAGAGATTCTGCAACATAATAGTTTTTACCTGCACCGGTACGCTGAGGACAAGCGAGAGCGCGTCGCGGATGAAAGCCTTGCGCATCTATATTACTGGAAGTGTCCGGTATCCGGCGAGTGCTTTGGTAACAGTAAGAAAGAAAAGGTTGCGCGGGCGCAAAACTTGTGATATTATGAGCAATCGTGAGGCAAAAGCCTCTCAGGTCCTTGCTTTTCCAATGATTGGGAAAGCCATCAATTTGTCCAGAAGGAGGAAAGACAAATGAACAAGTATGAACTGGCACTGGTCGTCAGCTCCAAGATCGATGACGAAACCAGAGCAGCCGTCGTAGAGAAGGCTAAGGGTTATATCACCCGCTACGAAGGTGTGCTTGGCGAGACTGAGGAGTGGGGTAAGAAGAAGCTCGCTTATGAGATTCAGGATGAGCGCGAAGCTTTCTATTATTTCATTCAGTTTGAAGCACCGGCAACAGCTCCGGCTGAAATCGAGAGACATGTCCGCATTATGGACCATGTACTTCGTTATCTGGTTGTCCGCAAGGACGAGAAGTAATCTGATCTAAGGAGGAAAACGATCATGGCTGAAACCACTACAAATACCGAAACTACTGAAAAGACTGCTGCACCGGCTGCTGAGAACGCAAGACCGGAGAGACCGGCCCGCTCTGAGGCTCCGAGAAGAAGACCGCAGCAGAGAAGAAGAAGAAAAGTATGTGTCTTCTGCGGAAAGGACGCTGTCATCGATTACAAGGATACAGCAACTCTCAGAAAGTACATTTCTGAGCGCGGCAAGATCCTTCCGAGAAGAGTAACCGCAAACTGCGCAAAGCATCAGAAACAGATGACAACTGCTATCAAGCGTGCAAGACATCTGGCTATGCTTCCGTATGTTGAGGACTGATCTTTCAGAACATGTGGAGACAGAGGAGAGCTGCAGCACATCCGTGCCGCGGCTCTTTTTCGTATCGTGGAATTGTGATATAATTTTTCAGAACTAAACGCGGCCGGCATAAGGGGATGCCTGCCGTCACGGCTGAAATCCGGCCGGAAATACGAGTTGCTGACAGGAGTCCGGGAGTAATATATGGCAAAGGGGAAGAGCAGGCAGAGGCGTCAGCGCCCTGTTTATTTCGATTATAATCTTCTTGCGTGCGTGATCATTCTGATGTTTTTCGGACTGGTCATGCTTTACAGTGCAAGCGCCTATGAGGCGGCAAACGATGCAACAGTAGGCAATGACGATATGTATTATTTTACGCGTCAGCTTCGTGATGACATCATCGCATTTGCTGCCTGTCTGTTCGCGATTTATTACGATTACCATAAGGCGATCAAGATCTCGCCGTATATCTATATTCTGTCCCTTATCCTGATGGGGCTTGTTCAGTCGCCGCTCGGACTCGTCGTCAACGGAGCCAAAAGGTGGCTGAAACTCGGTCCGATCAGCTTTCAGCCGTCCGAGATTGCAAAAATCGCAGTCATACTGTTCATGCCGTGGATGATCATGAGGATGGGACGGTATGTAAAGACGATCAAGGGCGTTATTGTCCTGCTTTTCTTTGGACTGCTGCAGGCGGCGTTTGCATTCTTCTTCACCGATAACCTGAGCACGGCAATTATCATCGCCATGATCAGCTTCATTCTGGCTTTTCTTGCCAGCCCGAAGACCAAACCGTTTATCATTTTCCTGCTGATTGTCGCCTTTGCGCTGATCCTGTTTGTTCTGTTCGTGAAATACCATCTGTCAGGATCTTCTGACTTCCGTATCAGGAGAATTCTCGCCTGGCTGGATCCTGAATCTAATACAGACACGAACAGCTATCAGGTGCTTCAGGGCCTTTACGCGATCGGATCGGGCGGATTTTTCGGCAAGGGGCTCGGCAACAGCAGCCAGAAGCTCTCTACGATCCCTGAGGCGCAGAATGATATGATCTTTGCCATTATCTGTGAGGAGCTCGGACTTTTCGGCGCGATCATCGTGCTTCTTCTCTTTGGGTATCTCCTTTACAGGATCTGCGTTATCGCGATGAATGCGCCTGATCTGTACGGCACGCTCGTTGCATCCGGTGTATTTACGCATATCGCACTGCAGGTTATCCTCAATATCTGCGTAGTACTGAATATTATTCCGACCACGGGAGTTACGCTGCCATTTGTGAGCTACGGAGGCACCTCTGTTCTCTTCCTTATGCTGGAGATAGGTCTCGTACTGAATATTTCAAGAAATATCCGGTATGAAGGAGAAACGGATGAGGATTCTGATGCGGTGGCAGATGTCAGAAGCACGAAAAAATCAGTAAAATCATTAAAATCATTAAGAAGAAAGAAGAGCATTCAGAGCTGACTGAAATGTAAGATAATGAAATTTGGAGGTTTTCATTATGCTGGAAAAAATCAAAAAAGCACTTGCGGAGCAGCTTGACGTCGATCCTTCTGAAATCACGAGGGACACGAATTTCAAGGAAGATCTTGATGCAGATTCACTTGACCTCTTTGAGCTTCTGACGACGCTGGAGGAGGAGTATGACATCGAGATCCCTGCTGAGGATATGACGAGCCTGACATCCGTCGGCGCTGTCATGGATTATCTGCAGAGCAAGGGCATTGAGGGCTGATATTGCTGTTCGGATGTGGGGGAAACATATTCTGACAGTTTTTTGAGAAGGAGAAAGTGGGTGAGCGCGTGAGCACACGTTTTCTGAAACGGATTCTGCAGGAATACTCGAATATCGTATGTCTTCTGGGAAAGGGACCTGCGGCTGAACAGGGCTGCGATTTTTACCGCGAAGATTTTATTTATGATATTGAGGCACGCTATGGGAGGTCTCCGAGCGAGATCGTCAACAGCACTTTTTATAACAACCGCCCGGAAACATTCTACAGATTTTACCGGGAGGAGATCCTCAAAAAGAGAGGAGAACCTGATGAGGTCAACTATTCTCTGAAGAGGATGGAAGATGACGGCAAGCTCCGCGGCATTGTCACGAGGGGCTTTTTCGACCTGTCTAGGCGGGCCGGATGTCACAACATCATTCATCTGTATGGCAATATTGACAGTAATTTCTGTCCGCACTGCCACAGAAGGTATGATGCACAGTACATTCTGGATCACAAGCCGATTCCGGTCTGCAGCCACTGCGGGACTATGATCCACCCGGGCATCGCCCTCACAGGAGAGATGCTTGACAGTCAGGTGATGACGCGCGCCATCGAGATCATTACCTCTGCAGATGTGCTCCTTGTCATTGGCGCTGAGCTCGATTCAAACCTCGGTTCGATGGCGAAGTATTTTAACGGGGACAGGATCTGCCTGGTCAACAATACGTCTCATTATTCGGATGAGACAGCAGACTGCATCTGTATCGGAAATATCCAGGACATTATGCATGAGGTTTATCCTTCGGGAAGACCTTATTTCCCGGGAAGGTAACACAGCCCGGGCTGACTGCCTTTAAGCAGGGCAGTGTTATTTCCGTGTGACTTGAAAATTTTACAGGAGGAATATTTTAACGTCATGGTTAAAACACGTTTTGCACCAAGCCCTACGGGCAGAATGCATGTAGGTAATCTGCGCACTGCGCTCTATTCATATCTTATCGCAAAGCATGCGGGAGGCAGGTTTGTGCTCCGCATTGAGGATACAGATCAGGAGCGTTATGTGGACGGCGCCATTGACATTATCTATCAGACACTGAAGGACACCGGACTTGAACACGATGAGGGCCCCGATAAGGACGGAGGTGTCGGACCGTATGTGCAGAGCGAGCGGTGCAGGATGGGGATCTATCAGAAGTACGCGGAGCAGCTGATCGGGCAGGGTGATGCGTATTACTGCTTCTGTACACCGGAGAGACTTGCTTCTCTTAAGAAGACGGTGGCCGGCAAGGAGCTGACCTTCTACGATAAGCACTGCCTGCATCTCTCAAAGGAAGAGGTACAGGAAAAGCTGGCAGCCGGGGTGCCGCATGTGATCCGTTTCAATATGCCGACGGAGGGAACGACGTCGTTCCATGACGAGATCTATGGGGATATAACCGTCAATAATGATGAGCTCGAGGATCTCATTCTGATCAAATCAGACGGCTATCCCACCTATAATTTTGCAAATGTCGTCGATGACCATCTGATGGGAATCACGCATGTCGTACGCGGAAGCGAATACCTGTCCTCGACGCCGAAGTACAACCGCATCTATCAGGCGTTCGGATGGGAGCCGCCGGTGTATATTCACTGCCCGCTGATCACGAACGAGGAGGGACAGAAGCTCTCCAAGCGGTCCGGCCATTCTTCTTTTGAGGACCTTCTCGAGCAGGGTTATATCCGTGAAGCCGTCGTGAATTTTGTCGCTCTCCTCGGCTGGAGTCCGGCCGGCGACCGCGAGATCTATTCGCTGCCTGAGCTCGTTAAGATTTTTGATTATCATCACATCAATAAGTCTCCGGCTGTCTTTGACATGACGAAGCTGAAGTGGATGAACAGCGAATACATCAAGGCGATGGACGATGAAACCTTCTTCCGGTATTCAGAGCCTTACCTGAAGAAGTATGTGAAGCGTGATCTTGACCTGAAAAAAATCTCCGCCATGGTCCGCACGAGGATCCAGATCCTTCCGGATATCGAGGAGCAGGTCGACTTCTTTAATGAGGTTCCCGAATACAGCACGGATATGTACGTCCACAAGAAATCGAAGAGCACAAAGGAGAGTTCGCTGGCCGTCCTGAAGGATGTCATCCCGATCCTTGAGAATCAGGAAGATTTCAGTGGCGATGCGCTTTTTGAGGTGCTGAAAAAATATGCGGCCGATCATGAATATAAAGTGAATACGGTCATGTGGCCGATCCGTACGGCTCTGTCCGGAAAACAGGCCACACCTGCAGGAGCAACAGGCCTCCTCGAGGTACTCGGCAAAGAGGAAAGTCTTGCGAGATTAAATGCAGCAGTCAAAAAGCTTGAAGCTGAAGGTTAAAGGAAGCTGAAGGGCATATGCCATTTTCTGAATCACAAAGTAAAGCAGTCTCACACCTGGACGGGCCCATGCTGGTACTTGCGGGGCCCGGGTCCGGGAAGACATCGGTTATTACCGGACGGACGGTGCGGCTGACGGAACAGGGGATCTCCCCTTCATCTATACTGGTTGTCACTTTCACGAGGGCAGCCGCAGCGGAGATGAAGGGGAGATTTTTAAAAGCCGTTCACCAGTCGTCGACGCAGGTCGCCTTTGGCACTTTTCACTCTGTGTACTACGCAATACTCAGGAATGCGCAGGTCCCCGGGTGCGGACAGATCCTTCCCGAAAGCAAAAAGCTCCAGCTTATCCGCGAGATTATGGATCACACATGGAAGGGCGGAACGGAAGAAAATGATCTTCCGTCGAGAGTCGCGAGGGAGATCGGACAGGTCAGGGGAAGCGGTATCGACCTGCAGAATTTTTATTCCGGCGTCCTGCCGCAGGATGTGTTCCGGAAGGTCTATACGCTGTATGAGAACTGGAAAGAAGAAAACAGCTGCATCGATTTTGATGATATCATAGTGAAGTGCAGAGATCTGTTCGTCGAGCGTCCGGACGTTCTCGCGAGATGGCAGAAGAGATTCAGATATGTTCTTGTCGATGAGTTTCAGGATATCAGCCCGCTCCAGTATGAGGTGATCCGCATGATCGCCGCGCCAGAGAACAACCTCTTCATTGTCGGCGATGACGATCAGTCGATCTACCGCTTCCGCGGCGCGAACCCGGGTATCATGCTCGGCTTTCCGAAAGACTATCCGGATGCGGAGATTGTAACTCTGAATGAGAATTACAGGTGCACGCCTCAGGTCATCCAGGCTTCTGCGAGACTTATTGAAAAGAATAAAAAGAGATATCAGAAGTCGATCCGGGCCGTGAGGGAGTCCGGAGCTCCTGTGAAAAAAGAAACTTTTCAGAACCCCCAGGAGGAATGCCGTCACCTGGCGGAGACATTGAGAATGAATCACGACAGTGCCGGAACGCCGTACAAGGATATGGCCGTCCTCTCCCGGACGAATTCTGGTTGCCGGGAGGCTGTCGAGCAGCTGATGGCGAATGAGATACCGTTCCGTATGGGCGATCTCATCCCCTGCGTTTTTGACCACTGGATCGCAAAGGATATAATGGCATATATGGATCTGGGGTCGGGAAGCAGGAAGCGGAGCGATTTTTTGAGGATATACAACAGACCAAACAGGTATTTTTCGCGGGATGCTTTCCGGAGAAACATTGTTCCGTTCTCAGATCTGTATAATTATTATGAAGACAAGGACTGGATGTGCCGCAGAGTCCAGACTTTCGAGGATCAGATCGGGATGATCGGCAACCTGGCTCCGTTTGGCGCGATCACGTTTATCCGGCGTGAAGTCGGCTATGAGGCCTATGTGAGGGATTATGCCACGGAGCACCGGATCGACCCCGAGGATCTCGTGAGGATTCTCGATGAGCTTACGGAGAGCGCCAAAAACTTCAAGACGCTCAGCGAGTGGAAGGAATCCATCCGCCGTTTCCGGGAGAAACGGGAGGAGAGACTCAGCCGTTCGCAGAAAACAGACGGAGTGACTGTCTGCACCCTCCACGGCTCCAAGGGGATGGAGTATGACGACGTCTACATTCTCGACGTCAATGAGGGCGTGATCCCCTATCACAAGGCTGTGCTGGAAGAGGACCTGGAGGAGGAGAGGCGAATGCTTTATGTCGGCATGACACGCGCGAAAAAGAGGCTCTTTCTGTACAGTGTGCGGACGCGTTATGAGAAAAAAGCGGAACCGTCGAGGTTCCTTAAGGATATATTCGGTTAGGGTCTGGAGGAAGTGCAGATGGAAAAACAGAATTACATCGATAAAAGCAGGACGATCACCTGCCGTGAGGCCTGCTCCATGATTCCCGGATATCTGGACGGGAAGCTGTCAGACAGGGACGAGGCGGCATTTCTCAGGCACGTGAACAGCTGCGCTTCGTGCCGGAACGAGCTCGAAACGAATTTTATGGTCAACGAGACGATCCGGTATCTGGACAATAATGAGCTGGAATCGCTGGATCTCCGGTATCTGTTCAGAAAAAATCTGCGCGATTCCCAGAGAAACCTGCTGAAGCGCAGAAAGATGAGAAGACTGAGATCGGTGATCACTTTTCTGACGATCGTGCTCTTTTCACTGACAGTTCTGGATCTTCTTGATATTTTCAAGGTCACAGTATTTTTCGAGGCGCTTCTGTAACATGCCCCTGCGATGAATCGGAGGTTTATTTTCATGGGTGAAAAAATACTCGCTATTGACGGACACAGCATGATGAACCGGGCTTTCTACGCGCTGCCTGATTTTACAAGCGCGGACGGGAGGCACACGGGCGCTGTCTATGGGTTCCTCAATATTCTTTTTGAGGTTGTGGCTGAAGAGGACCCGCAATATCTCGTTGCGGCCTTTGACCTTCACGCTCCCACCTTCAGACACAAGATGTACAAGGAGTACAAGGGAACAAGACACCCGATGCCCGAGGAGCTGCGGGAACAGATACCGCTGATCAAGGAGGTCCTGGCCGCCATGAATATCCCTGTGATCACAAAAGAGGGGTACGAGGCGGACGACATTCTCGGGACGGTCTCAAGAAAGGCGGAGAAGAAGGAACTTGAATGCACGATCCTATCAGGCGACCGCGATCTGCTGCAGCTGGCCACGGACCGGACAAAGATCCTCCTCCCGAAGACAAAGGGCGGGAAATCGACCATGCTCAGCTACCACGCTCAGGATGTGATCGATGAGTACGGGATAACGCCGGAACAGGTCATCGAGATAAAGGCTCTCGAAGGAGATTCCTCGGATAATATCCCTGGCCTTCCGGGCGTTGGTCAGAAGACGGCTATGAAGATCCTCCAGCAGTACGGCACTGCCGAAAACGCCCATCAGCATCTGGATGAGCTGAAGCCTCCGAGAGTTCAGGCGGCTTTCCGCGATCACTGGGATCAGGCTGAGCTCTCGCATACGCTGGCTACGATCAATACGGACAGCCCGGTCGAGGTGGACTGGGATGCCGCGAGATACGATGACCCGTATACGCCAGAGGCTTTTGTCATGTTCAAGGATCTCGGATTCAGGAGACTCCTCACGAAATTTGACGGAAAAGAAGGGACTGTTCCCGAGAAAAAGTGCCTGTCCGTCCATGTCCTCCATGATGCCGCAGAGACGGAGGGGACTGTCAGAAAAGCTTCCTCGTCAGAGAATGTGGGCCTTGCTGTTCTCGCTTCCTTTGATAAAAAATCACAGAATTCCAAAGTTTTTTCAATTGCCTGTGCCCTTTCGGAGGACGATATCTTCTGTATCCCTGCGTCGGATGCCGTCTCTTCGGAGCAGCTGAAGCATTATGCCCTTGAGATTATGGGCTCTGAGAAGGTAAGCACAATCTGTGCATACGGGCTGAAAGAGATCCTCCGCGCCGTCGAAAGTGCCGGCGGGGGCATCAGTGAAGCGGAAAAGAACAGGATCATGGATCCCGGCCGCTATTTTGATGCGGAGATTATGGCGTATCTTCTGGATCCACTCGCCGGGAGCTATTCATATGACCAGACCGCTGCGCGCTTCTGCGAAAAAACAAATGTGCGCACCCCGGAAGAGATTTTTCAGGCCAAGAAGATCCCCGCGCCCGCGGATATGTCGGAGGAGCAGATGGCGGAGTACTGCGGGAGCATCGCATTTACTGCGCTCGCCTGCAGGGAGCCGGCAGAAGCTGAACTGAAAAAACAGGGAGAGGACAGACTTTTTCATGAAATGGAAATGCCGCTGATCTTTACTCTCCGCAAAATGGAGAGAGCGGGGATGCGCGTTCTTCCCGAGGAGCTCAGCACTTACGGGAAACAGCTCGAGGAAGGTATCGGCAGGCTTGAAGCCAGGATCTATGAAGAGGCCGGCGAAGAGTTCAATATCAATTCGCCAAAGCAGCTCGGAGTCATCCTCTTTGAAAAAATGGGACTCCCGGGCGGAAAAAAGACGAAGACCGGCTGGTCGACGGCGGCTGACATTCTGGAAAAGCTTGCGCCCGACTATCCTATCGTAAAGGATATTCTCGACTACCGGCAGCTGACGAAGCTGAAGTCGACCTATGCCGACGGTCTGTCGGCGGAAATCGCGGATGACGGACGCATCCACACAACCTTTAACCAGACGATCACGGCGACCGGAAGGATCAGCAGCACTGAGCCCAATCTTCAGAATATTCCGGTCCGCGTGGAACTCGGGAAAAAACTGAGGAAGGTTTTTGTCCCCTCTGAGGGATGTGTGTTTGTCGATGCCGATTATTCACAGATCGAACTGCGTGTCCTCGCATCCCTCTCCGGAGACGAGAAGCTGATATCGGCATACCGCGATGCGGAGGATATTCACAGGATCACGGCATCACAGGTATTTCATGTTCCGTTTGACCAGGTCACCCCGCTTCAGAGAAGACGCGCAAAGGCAGTAAACTTCGGTATCGTCTACGGGATCAGCGCTTACGGCCTCTCGCAGGATCTGGACATCTCCAGGGAAGAGGCCGGGGAATATATTCAGTCCTATTATGAGACGTATCCGGGGATAAAGGGATACCTCGAGGGACTTGTCGAATCGGCGAAGAAGAAGGGCTATTCGGAGACCTATTACGGCAGGCGCCGTCCGATGCCCGAGCTGAAGTCTTCGAATTTTATGAAGAGACAGTTCGGAGAGCGCGTCGCGAAGAATGCACCGATTCAGGGAACGGCGGCGGATATCATAAAAATCGCCATGAACCGCGTGCAGTCGAGGCTGGAAAAGGAGAACCTGAAGGCGAGACTCGTTCTGCAGGTACACGACGAGCTTCTTGTCGAGGCGCCGGTTGAAGAGACTGAACAGGTGAAGAAAATTCTCGAAGAAGAAATGACCGGTGCGACGGATCTCGCGGTGCGCATGGAGATCGATGTCGAGACGGGTTCAAACTGGTATGAGGCTCACTGATATGTATTACATCGGTATTACGGGAGGCGTCGGAAGCGGAAAGAGCAGTGTTCTGGCGTACCTTGAAGAAAAGTATGAATGCGTGGTCGTGAGGTCGGATGATCTCGCCGCAGAGCTGACGAGACACGGGCAGCGGCTCTGGCAGGTCTATGTGGATCTTTTCGGACCGGAGGTGATCGGACCTGACGGAGAGATCGACCGGAAGAAGGTTTCCAGTCTCGCATTCGGCAATAAGGAAAAAATGGACCAGCTGAACGAGAGAACTCACCCGGTTGTCCGGGAGGAGATCGCAAAGCTTGCGGACGAGGCGAAAAGAGAGGGAAGAGCCTTTTTCGTGCTTGAGTCGGCCGTTCTCATTGAAGAAAAATATAATGAAATATGCGATGAGTTGTGGTATGTTTATGCGGATGAAAAATCCCGCAGGCGCCGTCTTTCCGAGGAAAGAGGATACTCGGAGGAGCGTATCACGAGGATGATGAAAAGCCAGCTCCCGGATGAGAAGTTCCGTGAGATGTGTGATTTCACACTCGATAACAGCGGAGATTTTGAGGCAACAAAAAAACAGATCGATGACCATATGATTCAGATCATGTGAACCGTCGAAATGAATAAAAAGGGGAACTGACGAATGTATTTATGCAGTCTGGCGAGCGGCAGCAGCGGTAACTGTATTTTTGTCGCGTCTGACGACACGAGTATTCTTGTTGATTCAGGAATCTCGGGAAAGAAAACAGAGGAAGGACTGAATAAGCTCGGCTACACCGGAGCAGATCTGGATGGGATTTTTATCACTCACGAGCATATCGACCATGTCAAGGGACTCGGCGTCCTCGCCAGAAGACTGGGGATTCCGATCTACGCGACACATGGCACGGTAAAGGCGATCCGGAGCGACAGGCGGCTCGGTGAAATTCCAGACGACCTGTTCTATGAGGTTGAGGCAGATGAGGAAGTGACGATCGGCGACCTCGCCGTCGACCCGTTTACGATCTCACACGACGCGGCGGAGCCGGTGGGATACCGCATAAACTGTGCCGGAAAATCCTGCGCTGTGGCGACAGACATGGGATGCTGGACGGATTATGTTGTCCGTCATCTGACAGGGCTCGACGCCGTCCTCCTCGAAGCAAATCACGATCAGAACATGCTTTTTACGGGATCGTATCCTTACCCGCTGAAGGTGAGGATAGCGGGGGACCAGGGACACCTCTCGAATGAGATGTCCGGCAGGCTCCTCGACAGAATCCTTAACGACCATATGAAAACGATCATTCTCGGACATCTCAGCGCCGAAAATAATTATCCGGCACTAGCCTATGAGACGGTCTGTGATGAGATCAATGAGGGTGACAGCCCCTATCACGGCAAAGATTTTCCTATCGAAGTAGCACCGAGAGACAGAGTCGGCACACCGGCTGAGTTCTGATAAAGGAGATAGATTATGGAGTCAAAGAAAACAATTATCACAGTAACTGGCAAGGACACGGTAGGTATCATCGCGGCTGTCTGCAATTATCTGGCTGAAAATAACGTCAATATCGAGGATATTTCCCAGACGATCCTGCAGGGCTATTTCCACATGATGATGATCACGGACACCTCCCGCTCTGACAAAAACACGGCGGAGATGGCAGAGGACCTGAAAAAGGTCGGCGAAAAAATCGGCGTCGCCATTCACTGCCAGAGAGAAGATATTTTTGATATGATGCACAGAATCTGAGCTCTTTTATGAAAGGATCGTATTCATGATCAATATTTTTGAGGCTAATGAAACGAATAATATGATCGAGAATGAGAATCTCGATGTCCGCACGATCACGATGGGCATCAGCCTTCTCGACTGCATCGATTCAAATCTCGACCGCATGAATCAGAAGATTTATGACAAAATCACGACGCAGGCCAGAAATCTTGTGAGCACCGGAGAGGAGATCTCAAAAGAATTCGGTATTCCGATCGTCAACAAGAGAATTTCCGTGACCCCGATCGCACTGATCGGCGGCGCTGCCTGCAAGACGCCGGAGGATTTTGTGACGATCGCAGAGACGCTGGACCGCGCCGCTCACGATGTGGGAGTCAACTTCCTCGGTGGCTACTCGGCACTGGTGTCAAAGGGAATGACAAAGGCCGATGAGCTTCTTATCCGCTCGATCCCGATGGCTCTGTCGAAAACCGAACTGGTCTGCAGCTCGGTAAATGTCGGCTCTACGCGCTGCGGGATCAACATGGACGCTGTCAAACTTATGGGAGAGGTCATCCGCAGCACTGCTGAGGCGACAAAGGAGAATGACTGTCTCGGATGCGCAAAGCTTGTCGTGTTCTGCAACGCACCAGATGACAATCCATTTATGGCGGGTGCATTCCACGGCGTGACAGAGGCAGACGCTGTCATCAATGTCGGCGTATCAGGCCCCGGCGTCGTCAAGGCTGCGATCGAAAAAGTAAGAGGAGAGAATTTCGAGGTTCTCTGCGAGACGATTAAGAAGACGGCATTTAAGGTGACCCGGGTTGGTCAGCTCGTGGCGCAGGAGGCGTCGAGAAGACTGGGCGTTCCGTTCGGAATTATC
The DNA here is from genome assembly GCA_036453165.1 of Eubacteriales bacterium. Taxonomy (GTDB): domain Bacteria; phylum Bacillota; class Clostridia; order Lachnospirales; family Lachnospiraceae; genus Bilifractor. Next base: position 37,711 of record JAZHVR010000003.1, read on the forward strand.
GATCTGTCACTTGCACCGACGCCGGCCGTCGGCGACTCTGTAGCCGATATTCTTGAGGAGATGGGTCTTGAATCGACCGGAGCTCCCGGAACGACGGCCGCCCTGGCTCTTCTCAACGATCAGGTCAAGAAGGGCGGACTTATGGCTTCGCACTATGTGGGAGGTCTGTCAGGCGCCTTTATCCCTGTCAGCGAGGATCAGGGAATGATCAATGCCGTAAACCGCGGAGCCCTGCATATTGAAAAGCTGGAAGCCATGACCTGCGTATGCTCTGTCGGCCTTGATATGATCGCTATCCCGGGAGATACGAAGAGCACGACGATCTCAGGCATTATTGCGGACGAGATGGCCATCGGAATGGTCAACTCGAAGACGACGGCCGTCCGTCTGATCCCTGCGATCGGAAAGAAGGTCGGCGATTATCTTGAGTTCGGAGGCCTTCTCGGAAAGGCGCCGATCATGCCTGTCAGCACGTTCAGCTGCGACGCATTCGTCAACCGCACGGGAAGGATCCCGGCTCCGGTTCACGCATTCAAGAATTAATCTGGCAGGGCTCTCCCGTCAGATAATAATGATCTGATTTTCATATTCGTGCCGCGCATGTCTTCCTGCTTTTCGCGCTGACACGGATTCATAGAGATTTGAGGCGAACAGGTCGCACCTGTCATAGCCGCCGGAGATCATCTTCGGGCGTGTGACGAGAGGGACGGCGCTGTTCGCTTTTATTTGTTTCAGAAGAGCTTCGCCCTCCCGACGAAAACCCAGGAGACGGAGATAAGCAGGGTGAACCGCTCTGTGAAAGTCTTCCGGGGTAATCCCGAGTACAATATGAAGCAGGGCGCGGCTGATCTGCGTCCTGGTCGTATTTTTTGTCTTTAAGAGGTCCGTGTACTGGCTGAAGGAGATGAACTCCATCCTGTTATTTACGATCCTCTCGGCAAGATCACCCGTGACGTCGAGATAGTCTGTGAGCGATTCTGCGTCTTCCTTTATTAGCTGGTAGGATAAGAAATCGGAAAAATCGTCCTCACTGACACAGAGATCGTTCTTTTCGCGCTGACAGACAGAGAACACGTCCGGCGGCACGGAATTTTGTATGCTGCCGGTGAGCCCTTCATTCAGGAGACACGAACGGATCGCCGTTGACGAACGGAAGGCCTCTCTGAAGCCGGAGCTGCCAGCATATATTGAATTGTGTCCGCATCCGACCCTCGAAAGTGTCCGGGGAACGATCCGGGAGTGTGATTTTTTCAGGGCGATACAGTATTCAAGTCCGAGGATATTGTTGGGCCCGGAGAGCGACAGATGTTCTCCGCCGGCGGGCGCACTCAGGCGGAGGGCTTTTTCTCTTGCCGCGGGGTAGGAGAGCCCTTTTTTCAGCTGATCTTTTATCTCTTTCTGAAATTCAGACGATTCGTCACTGAGAACAGCGGCAGCGGATAAAAAAGGTTCAATACTTCCTTCTTCACTTCCAAACCAGAGCTCGTCGACAACGCCGGAGGCCTGAAGAATGGCGATGGCGCCCTCAGCGAACCGGCGTGAGCTTCCGGTCGAAACCGAAACCGGCATCTCGATGACTGCGTCTGCACCCCCGGCGAGCGCCATTTCCGTCCGGATGTACTTGCTGCATATGGCAGGCGTGCCGCGCTGAACATAATCACCGCTCATCACGACAAGGACATGATCCGCGCCAGAGAGTTTTTTCGCCTCGCGAATCAGATATTCGTGCCCGTTGTGAAAGGGATTGAATTCCGCAATAATGCCAATCGTCTTATCCATAGGTTCACCTCACTGAAAGTCTGAACCAACCATAACCTTTTGGCGATGGTCTGTCCAGACTGTTGTTGTCAGAGTTCTGTGTTTTTGAGATCACTGGGTTCCTTCCGCCCGCAACGCGCTTCCGCTCGTCCTCGACGTAATGGTCCTAAGCTCATCCATCGCTAACACTCGGATTCGCCAAGGACCAACGTCTGCGGATGGTATGCGGGCGGAAGGAACCTGTGATCTCAGGATACATAAGCTCTGACAAGGTATGACCGCGATGAAATATTGGCATAATTCTTGTTTACCTCGGATTAAAGTCGTATACTGACAAGGGTATCGGTTTTTGTATGATACTATCAGCTAAATGTCCGGGAGAAGACCGGAGCAAAAATTATTTTATGGAGGCAGTTTTAGTATGTACGGTTTTGGAGCAATGATTGATCAGTTAAAGAAAAGTCCGAAAACGATTGTTTTCACAGAGGGTGAAGATCCCAGAATCCTTGAGGCTTCTTCCAGGCTTCTGGCGGGAAACTTTCTGAAGCCGGTTCTTGTAGGAAATCCGGATGCCATTACCGCGGCAGCCGAGAAGGAAGGATATAATATTCGGGGCGCTGAGATCATTGATCCGAATAATTATGAAGATTTTGATGCAATGGTCGATGAGTTTGTCGAGCTGCGCAAGAAGAAGGGAATGACCCCTGAAAAAGCTCGTGAGATCCTGGTCGCTCCAAACTACTTTGGAACGATGCTGGTAAAGATGGGCAAGGCAGACTGTCTGCTCGGCGGCGCTACTTATTCTACTGCTGATACTGTCCGCCCGGCTCTTCAGATCATCAAGTGCAAACCTGGTTCTTCCATCGTATCCTCCTGCTTCATTCTTGTACGTCCGTCTGCAACGGGTGACAACGAAGTTCTGGCTATGGGAGACTGCGCTATCAATATTAATCCTTCTGAGGATGATCTGGTTGAGATCTGCGGTGAGGTTGTAAAGTGCGCGAAGGTATTCGGAGTAGATCCGAAGGTCGCATTCCTTTCATTCTCTACACAGGGATCCGCAAAGGATGAATCCGTCACAAAGATGCAGAACGCATGCGCAAAGGCAAAGGTAAAATATCCGGATGTTCCGATCGACGGCGAGATGCAGTTTGATGCGGCTGTCGCTCCGCGCGTAGCACAGACGAAGATGCCGAATTCACCGGTTGCAGGACACGCAAACACCTTTATCTTCCCGGATATTAATGCAGGAAATATCGGATACAAGATCGCTCAGAGAATGGGCAACTTTGATGCTTACGGCCCGATCCTTCTTGGACTCAATGCACCGATCAACGATCTTTCGAGAGGCTGCAACGCTCTGGAAGTTTATTCTATGGCTATCATTACGGCCGCACTTGCCTGAACAGAACGTCTGTCAACTGAGGAGGACACAGGAAAAATATGAAAGTACTTGTTATTAACTGCGGAAGTTCATCACTTAAGTATCAGGTGATTGATTCAGAAAAAGAGGAGGTCCTTGCCAAGGGCCTCTGTGAGAGAATCGGAATTGACGGCCGTCTTGTCTATCAGAAGGCCGGCCTCGACAAGGAGATCACCGAGGCGTCGATGCCTACGCACAAAGAGGCTATCCAGATGGTTCTCGACGCCCTTCAGAATCCGAAGACAGGTGTCATAAAGTCACTGGATGAGATCGATGCCGTCGGCCACCGCATTGTCCATGGCGGAGAGAAATTCTATCAGTCCGTGCGCATCACGGATGATGTCATCAAAGCAGTAGAAGAGTGCGCGGATCTTGCACCGCTTCACAACCCTGCCAACCTGATCGGCATCCGCGTCTGCCAGGAGCTCATGCCGGATACGCCGATGGTCGGATGCTTTGACACCGCATTCCATCAGACAATGCCCGCAAAGGCTTATCTGTACCCGATCCCGATCGAATACTATGAGAAATATCATATCCGCAAGTATGGCTTCCACGGAACATCTCACAGCTTTGTTTCCAAAGAGACTGCCAAATTCCTCGGACTCGATATCAATCATTCAAAGATCATTGTATGCCACCTCGGAAACGGTGCTTCTGTCAGCGCTGTAAAGGACGGCAAGTGCATCGACACATCGATGGGACTCACCCCGCTCGCAGGACTCTGCATGGGCACAAGATCTGGCGATGTAGATCCTTCTGTTGTCGAGTTCCTCGGCAAGAAGCTTGATCTCGATGCATCAGGAGTGCTTCAGATCCTCAACAAGAAGTCCGGCGTATACGGTCTGTCCAGAGGACTTTCCAGCGATTTCCGTGATCTTTCAGCTGCCGCTGAATCCGGAAATAAAGATGCCCAGAATGCACTGGATGTTTTCTGCTATCGCGTGACAACGACGATCGGTGCCTACATCGCTGCACTGAACGGTGTAGATGCGATCGCATTCACGGCCGGCATCGGAGAAAACGACAACAATGTCCGCTCAAAAGTCATGAGTAATTTCGGATATATGGGTATCAAAATCGACGAGGAGAAGAACAGCATCCGCGGCGAGAATGTAAAGATTTCAACGGACGATTCCAAAGTCGCTGTCTGTGTAATCCCGACAAACGAGGAGCTCGCCATCTGCCGTGATACCGTAGCTGTTCTCAGCGGAGAGAAGGCCTGAGCCTTTCCTTTCCGGTCCCGGTTTTCATGCAGAAATCTGTTGACAAGAGAACCGGGCATGTGTATAATCTATCGAGTGCGAGTCAGATTCAATGCAGTTCTGACTTTTGAACTGTTCCTTATACAGAAGTCCATACCGGAGGAGGTGTTATAAATGTCTATCTGTCCGAAGAACAAATCATCCAGATCTCACAGAGATAAGAGAAGGGCAAACTGGAAAATGGCTGCTCCGAATCTTGTCAGATGCAGCAAATGTGGAGCACTGATGATGCCTCACAGAGTCTGCAAGAACTGCGGAACCTACAATAAGAAACAGGTTCTGGATGTAGAAGAGTAAAAACGATGAAGGCCGTCGCAGAATTTGCGGCGGCCTTTCTCTCGTTTATGTCATAAAGTTGACGCTCTAAAATGCACATGATATAATTTTAGAACTGTGGCCGGAGTTTTTTCTCTGGCTTTCAGCTATGAATTGGTCAGCCTCTGCTGGCTGAGGGGGATTCATTGATATAAAGGGGATATGAACAATATGAAGGGTAGAAAAATATCAGGGATTCTTGCGGCACTCACAGCTTCTGCACTGCTTCTTTCTGGATGCTCATTCGACAGCGCCATGCAGTCGATCGTTTCCTTCGTCACAAAAGGAGAAGATATAGATACCGGTGAATCGGTAGTGTCTTCGTCCAGCGAGAGTGGCATTGAGGTGAATACAAAGAAATTTGATTCCTCTCTTCAGGAGCCGACTTTTACTCAGGATCTTTCGGGCACGGTAAATGTCACGACCGGAACGGAGGTTACACTCCAGGTTATCGCCGGAGTCGGTGACGGCGGCACAGTCGGATATCAGTGGTACTCAAACAATGTTGATTCCAACGGCGGAGGAACGCTGATCGAAGGTGCGACAGGTTCTTCTTACACCCCGGATACATCGGAAAAGGGAAAGACCTACTATTATGTCGTTGCGATCAACGATCACGGGGACACGATCAACGAGTCCACGAGTTCGACGGAAGCCGTTGCCGTGTGGGATAATATGTACTGGCAGTACGATTCCGAGGCCGGTGGCTATCAGTATCTTAACAGAGATGACGGTACTTACCCGTCAGACTCTACCATGGAGATCGACGGAGTGACATATACCTTTGACGAAAACGGATATGCCATTGATCCTTCGACTGGGGATAAGATTGATGTCAATACCGGCGATGCTGTTACATCGTCGTCAGCTGCAGATGCCGTGGAAGCCGAAGATGTATCATCGGGTTCGGCTTCAGAATAAAGTACGCGAGAAAGGGAAGTCTTTGAAATGAGCAATCCGATCAGAATCGTAGTGGACGCTATGGGTGGAGATTATGCGCCTGTTGAGACAGTAAAAGGCGCCGTCGATGCGCTGAATGAGAATGACAGGATTCAGATCATTTTTACCGGCGATGAAAACGCGATAAAAACAGAGCTGGCGAAATCCTCCTATCCAGAGGACAGGGTGCGCATCGTCCACACGACACAGGTGATCGAAACAGGCGAGCCGCCGGTGGCGGCCATACAGAAAAAGAAGGATTCGTCGCTCGTCGTCGGACTGAATCTGGTCCATAAGGGCGAAGCGGACGCTTTTGTCTCCTCGGGAAGCACAGGAGCAGTGCTGGTCGGCGGACAGGTGATCGTAAAGAAGATCCGCGGCATACACCGCGCTCCGATGGCGCCGGTCCTTCCCACATCTGAGGGAGCCTCTCTGCTCATCGACTGTGGGGCCAATGTAGACCCGAGACCACAGCACCTCGTACAGTTCGCTGTGATTGGCTCCATCTACATGAAGCATGTGCTCGGAGTAAAGAATCCGAGAGTCGCGCTTCTGAATATCGGTGCCGAGGAAGAAAAGGGCGATGAGCTCCGCAAGGAGACGTACCCGCTCCTGAAAGAATGCAAGGATATCAACTTCGTGGGAAATATCGAAGCCCGCGATGTGCCGAAGGGCGGGGCGGATGTCATTGTGACGGACGCTTTCTCAGGAAATATCCTTCTGAAGATGTATGAGGGCGTCGGAAGCGTCATGCTTCATGAGCTGAAAGCCGGACTCACTGCGAATCTCAAGGCAAAAATCGGCGCTGCGCTCGCGTATCCTTCTCTTAAGAAGATCTTCAAAAAATTTGATATCACGAACTATGGCGGGGCGCCGCTTCTCGGCGTCAGAGGCCTTGTCGTGAAGACGCACGGTAGTGCAAAGGCAAAAGAGTTTAAGAACACGATCCTCCAGTGCATCGCATTTTACGACGAAGATGTCAATGGAAAGATCATGGAGTATATTAATGCACAGAAATCCCGCGCTTCACAGGTGAGCGCGGATGAGACCACAGAGCAGAATCGACCGTCTGATGACACCGGCCACGAGGCATAATGATGGAATTAGAATTTCTTCAGAATATCAGTGCTGAAGTACTTCATGTGGACAGTCGCGAGGTAACTCCTGAAAGCACTTTTCAGGAGGACCTCGGAGCCGATTCGCTTGATCTGTTTCAGATTTTTACAGAGACAGAAAAACATTTTGGAATCAGTGTTTCCGATGAAGACTGGCAATCGGTGCGGACGGTCGGAGATGCGATTGAAATTATCAGAAAAGCTGAGAAACCAGAATAAAGAAGACTGCTTCAATTCCGGACTATTGGAGCAGTCTTCTTGTGTTAGCGGGAAAAAGACGGGAGTATTGCATGACTGAGGACGAAAAGCTTCATGAGCTTGAAGAGAAAATAGGACATTCATTTAAAGACCGCAGTATACTGAAGCACGCGCTCTGCCACACGTCATGGGCAAATGAACAAAATCTCGGACACGGCGGCAGCAATGAGCGCCTTGAATTTCTCGGCGACGCCGTGCTGGAGGCTGTCTCGAGCGAATATCTGTACCATTATTATCCGGACCGGCCCGAGGGGGATCTCTCGAAGATCAGGGCGAGCCTTGTCTGTGAACCGGCGCTCGCCTATGACGCGCGGCAGTTCGGCCTGCAGGAGTATCTCTACCTGGGCAGGGGCGAAGATGCGACTGGCGGCCGCACGAGGGATTCAGTGGTGTCGGATGCACTTGAGGCGACGATCGGCGCCGTATTTCTCGATGGCGGTTTTGATGAGGCAAAGAAATATATTATGCGTTATGTTATGGACGATGTCGAGCACAAGCAGCTGTTTCATGACAGCAAGACAAAGCTTCAGGAGATCATCCAGTCTGAAGCGCTCGGCACTCCCGAGTACGAGATCATCTCGGAAAGAGGACCTGAGCATAATAAGCAGTTCGAGGCCTGTGTGAAGACAGGCGGCCGTGTGATCGGCACAGGAACAGGACATTCAAAGAAGGCCGCCGAGCAGCAGGCGGCATATCACGCCATCATTGAACTGAGGAAGAACGAAAAGAATGTATCTTAAATCACTTGAAATGCAGGGATTCAAGTCCTTTGCAACAAAGACAAAACTTGAATTTCACAATGGCGTGACCGGCATCGTCGGGCCGAATGGCTCGGGGAAAAGCAATGTCGGAGATGCGGTGCGGTGGGTGCTCGGAGAACAGAGCGCCAAGCAGCTCCGCGGCGGAAGCATGACGGATGTTATTTTTGCGGGCACAGAAAACAGAAAGCCTCTCGGCTATGCCTATGTCGCTATCACACTTGACAACTCCGACAGAAAGCTGAATTTCGACGCCGATGAGGTGGAGGTCTCCCGTAAGCTCTACCGGTCGGGCGAGAGCGAATACCGTCTGAACGGAAAAATGTGCCGCCTGAAGGATATCCACGAACTCTTTTATGATACCGGTATCGGCAAGGAGGGATATTCCATCATCGGGCAGGGCCAGATCGATAAGATTCTGAGCGGCAAGCCTGAGGACCGGAGGGAACTCTTCGATGAGGCTGCCGGGATCGTCAAATTCAAGAGAAGAAAAGCAGAGTCACAGAAGAAGCTCGCCGATGAGCAGGCAAATCTGGTGCGTCTGAATGACATTCTGTCGGAGGTGACAAGGCAGATCGGACCTCTGGAAAAGCAGGCGGAAAAGGCCGGTATTTATCTTAAGAAGAGGGATCAGCTCCGCGGCGATGAGATCATGATGTTTCAGATCGACGGAAAGCGGTTCGATGATCAGGAGAAGGACATCACAGAAAAAAAGAAGATCGCATCTGACCAGCTGGAGGCTGTCACAAAAAAGCTCGACGAGACAAAAAAGGAATACGACAATGTCGAGGTCGAACTGGCGTCGCTGGACGAAAAGATCACGAAAGAACGCGATTTTTCCAGGGATGCTGCCGTTGAAAAACAGCAGAATGAGGGCCAGAAGCAGGTCCTGTACGAACAGGTAAAAGCGGCTGAGCAGAACTCTGAGACCATTCTGCAGCGCATCCGCGCGATCGAGTCAGAGCTCTCTGATAAAGACACACAGATCGCCGGCGAGAATGATGAGAAAGAGTCGACGGAGAATGCTCTGAAAGAAGCTGACCGCGCGAGAAGCGAAAAGGATAAGGCGGTCGCCGACGTGCAGACGGAGATCAGCACGTACCAGAATGAGGCACAGCAGGGACAGTCGGATATCATCCGCCTCCTGAATGACAGGACGGCTATCAAGGAGAGGATGCAGCGCTACGATACGATGCTCGAGCAGATCGAGATTCGCAAGTCCGAGCTCAGCTCAAAGATGCTGTCTCTCAAAGAAGAGAAAAACAGCGAGGAAGAGAGGCTGAAGAATCTCGAGAAGGAATTCTCAGAGGCCGCCGCGACGTCTGCAGATATGCAGAAAAAGATCGATGCAGCCAACGCTACCGTGGCTTCCTGCAAGCAGAAGCTCACGGATGATAACGCAAGGCTCGAGACGGAGCAGACCTCCTACCACAGAGAGTCCTCAAGACTCGAATCACTCCGGTCAATCGCTGAGAATTATGAAGGATACGCGAACAGCATCCGCAAGGTCATGGAGCAGAAAGATTCCAATCCGGGGATCCACGGTGTAGTCGCCGACCTCGTCCGCACGGATGAGAAGTATGAGACGGCTATTGAGACGGCGTTCGGCGGATCACTTCAGAATATCGTCACAGATAATGAAGCCACGGCAAAATATCTGATCGAGTATCTGAAGCGTGGACATTTCGGGCGGGCCACCTTCCTTCCCCTGACAGCTGTAAGGGGAGATAAAGTGTGGGATCCGGGCAATGTGCTCCGGGAGCCCGGCGTACTCGGAAAAGCGGATGATCTCGTTTCCTTCGACCCGCTTTACAAGGGGATCATCACCCGGCTTCTCGGCCGGACGATCGTTGTCGACACCATCGACAACGCGATCAGCGTGAGCAGGAAGTATCATCAGAGCGTCCGCATGGTTACTCTGACAGGCGAGCTTCTGAGCCCCGGCGGATCCATGACCGGCGGTTCCTTTAAGTACAAGAATAATTTTCTCGGACGGAAAAGACAGATTGAAGAACTCTCGGCTTCCGTTGAGAAGAGAAAGAAGGAGATAGGTCTTCTTCAGAATGACATCGAAGAAGTAAAAAAAGTCCGCAATGCCGCTCGCGAAGATCTGGCGAGAGACAATGATGCCATGCAGCAGCTCAGCCTGAACCTGAACTCGGCAAAGGTCAATTACGAGAACGGAAAGAAGCGCGTCGCATCTCTGCAGTCAGAATATGACGCCATGCAGAAGGAGCGCAGTGAGATAGAAGTTCAGATCAACGAGATTCAGGAAAAGAATCATCTTATCGGAGATGAACTCAGTGATTCTGAAAAATCGGAGAAGGAGCTTCAGGAAAAGATCCGGGATATGACCGGAAAGACGGACGAGCTTCAGAAAAAGCTCACGGACGCACAGGAGGCTCAGAACCGCGCGATGCTTGATTTTTCTGCTCTTCAGCAGAAACTTTCCTTCATTGAGGAAAAAATCAGCACGCACCGCGATGAGATAGAAAAACTGAAATCGGAAAGAGACGGTCTTCAGGAGAACATTAAAGCTGGAAAAGGCGAATCCGAGGCACGCCAGAGGCAGATCGAAGAGCTGGGACAGAAGATCATCGGGCTTGAGAAGTCCATTAAAGATTCAGCGGAAAAAACAGAGGCGCTGCAGAAGAAAAAAGAAGAGCTGAATGCCAGCCATCATTCTTTCTTTGAGGAGCGCGATCATCTCACCGGCGAAAAGGGAGATCTCGAGCAGGAGATCTTCAGACTCGATTCACAGCTTGAAAAAGTCAGAAATGCCAGAGATGACCAGATCCAGAATCTGTATGAGCAGTATCAGATCACACCTGATGACGCCGAGGCAGTTCACTTCGACAATGTCCAGGAGAGAAGTGAACTGAAAAAAGAAATCAGCACGCTGAAATCAGAGATCAATGCTCTCGGGGCAGTCAACGTAAACGCCGTTGAGGAATACAAAGAGCTGAAAGAGCGGTATGATTTCCTCACAAAACAGCATGATGATCTTATCAAGGCGACCGATGAGCTGAATGAGATCATCCTCAAGCTGGATGAGGGAATGAGGAAACAGTTCCAGGAGAAATTTGCCTACATCCAGAAGGAATACGACAAGGTGTTCCGCGAATTATTCGGAGGAGGAAAGGGCGAACTGCAGCTCGTCGAAGGAGAGGATATCCTGGAGTCGGGCATTGTGATCATCGCCCAGCCGCCGGGAAAGAAACTGCAGAATATGATGCAGCTCTCGGGTGGCGAGAAGGCGCTGACAGCGATCGCACTTCTTTTTGCGATTCAGAATCTGAAGCCGTCGCCGTTCTGTCTGCTTGATGAGATTGAGGCGGCTCTGGACGACAATAACGTCGGAAGATTTGCGAGCTACCTGCACCGCCTGACGGACCACACGCAGTTCATCGTCATCACGCACCGCCGTGGAACCATGGCGGCAGCGGACAGGCTTTATGGAATTACGATGCAGGAGAAGGGCGTTTCAAAAATCGTGTCGGTAGATCTGATAGAGTCTCAGCTCGACGCGTGACCGGCCGGGAGCATTCCTTCCACCGGGATTTGTTGAACAAAAGAGATAAGAAAACCGTTTAACTCGAAAAGAGGGTGAATCATGGCAAATTTTTTCAGCAGGCTTTTTAAAGGCCTGACAAAGTCGAGAAACCAGATCAGTGACAATCTGGATGAAGCTTTTGGCTGCGAGGTAATCGACGACGATTTTTACGATAATCTCGAGGAAGCTCTGGTCGCCTGTGATATGGGGATCGAGACTACGGAGACTGTCATTGAAAATCTGAGACAGATCGTCGATGATCTCGAGATCAAAAAACCCGCAGAGTGCAAGAAGTATATGATCGACTGCTTCCGTCAGCAGATGAAAGTGACGGAGGCGGATTACTCCTTTGAAAACAAGAAGTCGGCCGTACTTGTCGTAGGCGTGAACGGCGTCGGCAAGACGACGACGGTCGGAAAGCTCGCGGCGAAGTATCACGCGGCCGGCAAAAAGGTTATGATCGCTGCTGCGGATACGTTCCGCGCCGCCGCGATCCCGCAGCTGGAGACCTGGGCAGGGCGTGCCGGCGTGGAGATCATCACGGGACAGGAGGGAGCGGATCCCTCATCGGTCGTCTTTGACGCCGCATCGGCCGCGAGGTCAAGGAATACAGATATCCTGCTGATCGACACCGCCGGAAGACTCCACAATAAAAAGAATCTTATGAACGAGCTCGGAAAAATCTATAAGACTCTGGGAAAAGCGTATCCCGAAGCTTATATTGAGACGCTGCTCGTGCTCGACGGAACGACGGGTCAGAATGCGATACTCCAGGCAAAGAGCTTCGCTGAAGTCGCAAAGATTACGGGCCTCGTGATCACAAAGCTCGACGGAACTTCGAAGGGCGGCATCGCGGTCGCGGTACAGTCGGAGCTCGGAATCCCGGTCAAATATATCGGTGTCGGAGAGCAGCTCGATGATCTTCAGAAATTTGATCCGGAAGCATATGTGAATGCTCTTTTTGACTCGGACAGCAGCAAGTAATATACTTACTGAGTCCTTATGCAATAAACAGAACGTTATTGAAGAACAGGAGAAAACTATGAGCGAACATGAGATGCTGACGCTTGATGCGTTTGAGGAAGCATCAGAAATTGTGCAGAAGGTTACTAACAAGACGAATCTGATTTACAGTGAATACTTCAGCAGCCAGTGCGGAAATAAGGTCTGGCTGAAGCCTGAAAACATGCAGGTGACAGGAGCGTATAAGATCAGAGGCGCATATTACAAAGTGAGCACGATGTCAGAGGAGGCCCGCGCCAAGGGACTGATCACGGCATCTGCGGGCAACCACGCGCAGGGCGTGGCATATGCGGCTAAGGCGTATGGCTGCAAGGCAGTTATTGTTATGCCTACGACGACTCCTCTCATCAAGGTCGAACGCACAAGAAGCTATGGCGCAGAGGTTGTTCTCTACGGAGAGGTTTTTGATGAGTCACAGGCGAAGGCACTTGAGCTCGCCGAAGAGAAGGGATATACGTACATTCCGCCCTTTGATGATCTCACAGTGGCTACCGGACAGGGGACGATCGCGATGGAGATCGTAAAGGAGCTTCCTCTGGTCGATATTATCCTCGTTCCGGTCGGCGGTGGCGGACTGGCGACAGGCGTCTCTACGCTCGCCAAGCTTCTCAACCCGAAGATCAAGGTGATCGCTGTGGAGCCGGCTGGAGCAAACTGTCTGCAGGTTTCGCTCGAAAAGGGCGAGGTTACAACCCTCCCGACTGTCAGCACCATCGCGGACGGCACCGCTGTAAAGACTCCTGGAAAGCTGATTTTCCCGTATCTGCAGAAGAATATCGATGATGTGATCACGGTCGAGGATGAGGAACTCGTCACTGCTTTCCTCGATATGGTCGAGAGCCATAAGATGGTTGTCGAAAATTCAGGTCTCCTGACAGTGGCGGCTCTGAAGCATCTCAACGTAAAAGGAAAGAGAGTCGTCTCCATCCTCTCAGGCGGAAATATGGACGTCATCACCATGTCTACGGTTGTTCAGAACGGTCTTATCGCGCGCGACAGGATTTTTACCTTCTCTGTTCATCTTCCGGACAGACCTGGTGAGCTCGTCAGAGTTGCCACCGTTATCGCCAACGCGCAGGGCAACATTATCAAACTGGAGCACAATCAGTTCTACAGCACGAACCGGAATGCAGCTGTGGAGCTTCGTGTGACCCTGGAGACATTCGGTACGGACCACAAGCACAGCATTATAAAAGCACTGAAAGACGCCGGCTACGATGTGAAGGTTGTCAGCACCCGTCTGTAATGAGGGAAATAAATTTGAATTCTCTCTTATATCAGTGTAAAATTCTTTTTAAATACTAAAAAAGGAGCCTTCCTACAGAAGACGTCTCTTTCTTTATGGAAAAAAAATCATTAAAAAAAGGCACAAAGATCAGTCTCATCTTCATACTGATCGTAATTGTTATTACGCTCGTCGGCGTGCTGAGAAATGAGAGCCCGGCGGATCTTGCCGCGCAGATGAAGAAAGCGGATCCGGCCTGTCTTATTATGGCAGTTGTCTGTGTTCTCGGCTTTCTTATGATGCAGGGCGTGATCATATGGCTGATGTGCAGGTCTCTGAACCTTAAGGAGTCGCTGTGGCGCTGCATGCTGATGGCCTTCCACGGCTATTTCTTCTGCAATATTACACCGATGCAGACGGGCGGTCCTGTCGTCCAGATTTACGATATGAAGAAAGAAGGCATCCGTTTTCCCACGGCATGCATGCTTATCTTCAATATGACTTTTCTGTTTAAGCTTGTCCTTTTCATTATCTGTTTTGGCTTTCTCTTTTTCGGCGAGGACATGCTTAAGGAATATACGGGCGGGATACAGCCGCTGGTGGTTCTGGGCTTTATCCTCACGATCACCTTTACACTTTTTATTGGCATCATGATCTTCAATACGAAGCTCACGAAAAAGCTGGCGATCAGGTTCTTTGACTGGACGGTACGCAAACACTGGCAGAAGCACAACATTGAGGCAAGACGTGCCAAGATGCTGAACATGTTTGATCAGTACAAGGATGTTGCGGGATTTTTCAAGACACATCTCAAGCTGATGGGCGTACTTCTTCTGCTTACTTTTGCGCAGCGCTTCATGTATTTTTCTTCGACATGGTTCGTTTACAAGAGCTTCGGGCTTAAGGGGACGGGATGGTTTACAATCTGCATGCTGCAGTCTCTCATCAATATCATCGCGGACCTTCTGCCTGTTCCGGGCGATGTCGGAGTCGGTGAGATGGTATTTATCGTTGTTTTTGATAAGATCTTTGGAAGTTACACGAATACAGGCCTGCTTCTCTCTAGAGGCATAACTTATTATTCACAGCTTCTCATATGCGGAGTCATGACGATCGTGGCGAGCATCACCTTCCGAATGGACCGCTCTAAAGCAGGAATGTATAAGAATGCGGAATATTTTCCGGATAAACAGGATGAAGAGGAGGAAAGTTCCGGGGACCAGCTTTCTGACACCGATGACAAAATAAGATCACAGGATACAAAAATCATCGAGTTCAGGTCGGGAAGAGCCGTCGGACAAAATGAAGACCAGTTCTATGACTAATCGTTCTAAGCATAATTATCAGAAGGATATGGATTCTCTGCTGGAGGAGATCCATTCCTCGGGGATCAGGCCGAAACTTCTGCTTCACAGCTGCTGTGCACCCTGCAGCAGCTATGTGCTGGAATATTTATCACCATACTTCGAGATTGTAGATTTTTATTATAATCCGAACATTTCGCCGGAAGAGGAATATTACCACCGCGTGGATGAAATGCAGCGGCTGATCAAAGAGATGCTTCCGGACAGCGATATCCGTTTTGTAGAGGGTATGTATGATCATGACAGGTACCTGGAAACTGTAAAGGGCCTCGAAGGAGAGCCCGAAGGAGGTGCCCGCTGTGAAAAATGCTTCCGTCTGAGACTTCAGGAGGCTGCGCTTGCCGCAAAAGAATTTCACTGTGATTATTTTGCCACGACTCTTACAATCAGCCCTTTAAAAAATCCAGATCTTATCAATTCAATAGGCTTTGAAATCGCAAGAGAAACCGGTGTCCGCTACCTGGCTTCGGATTTCAAGAAAAAGGAAGGCTATAAGAGGTCGATTGAGCTTTCCCAGCAGTACAGGCTGTACAGGCAGAATTACTGCGGGTGCATCTATTCACAGGAAGAATCAGAGAATAAGAGAAGCTCTGTCGTCTGATCACAAAAATACATATATACGAATTGTTTGGAGGAAAAAATGGCGCAGCTCTGGGGAGGAAGATTTACAAAGAAAACGGATGACCTGGTCTATGCTTTTAATGCTTCGGTCGGTTTCGATAAGAGACTGTATCGTCAGGATATCCGCGGCAGCCTCGTCCATGCTTCTATGCTGGCTAAGCAGGGAATCATTACCGAAGAGGAAAAGGAGCAGATCACAGAGGGACTGAACAGTATCCTCAGGGATGTTGAAGAGGGCAGGCTAGAGATTACAGAAGAATATGAGGATATTCACAGCTTTGTCGAGGCAAATCTGACCGACAGGATCGGCGACGCCGGCAAAAAACTTCACACAGGGCGCAGCCGCAATGATCAGGTTGCCCTGGATATGAAGCTCTATGTGAGAGACGAGATCGATGAGCTTGATAAACGTCTTCTGACGCTGCTCGGGACGATCGAGCGGATCATGGAAGAAAATACTGAGACGTACATGCCGGGATTCACACATCTTCAGAAGGCTCAGCCGGTGACGCTCGCGCATCATTTCGGAGCATACTTTGAAATGTTCAGGCGCGACAGAAGCCGCCTCGCCGATCTTAGAAAAAGGATGAACACGTGTCCTCTCGGAGCGGGGGCGCTGGCAGGCACAACCTATCCGCTGGACCGCGATTATACAGCTTCCGAGCTCGGATTTGACGAGCCGACGGCAAACAGCATGGACTCTGTTTCGGACCGCGATTATATCATTGAACTGCTCTCGGATCTGTCGATGATACAGATGCATCTCAGCCGTTTCTGCGAGGAGATCTGCATCTGGAATACGAATGAGTACCGTTTCGTCGAAATTGATGATTCCTACAGCACCGGAAGCTCTATCATGCCGCAGAAGAAAAATCCGGATATCGCCGAACTGATCCGCGGAAAGACGGGAAGAGTTTACGGCGCGCTCATGCAGATGCTGACGACGATGAAAGGACTTCCGCTCGCGTATAACAAGGATATGCAGGAGGATAAGGAACTCACCTTTGACGCGATCGACACGGTCAGCGGCTGCATTACATTGTTTACCGGGATGATCGATACGATGAAATTCAGAAAAGATGTCATGGAGAAATCCGCTAAGCACGGTTTCACCAACGCCACCGACGCGGCTGATTATCTGGTCGGAAAGGGAATTCCCTTCCGCGATGCGCATACGATCATCGGCAGAATCGTTCTTGACTGCATAGACAGGGGATGTGCCCTCGATGATCTTCCGCTGGAAGAATTCAAAAAGTATTCTCCGGCTTTTGACGAGGATGTTTATGAGGCGATCAGCATGAAAACATGCGTCGAAAGGCGGAATACAACTGGGGCGCCCGGCCCGGAGGCGATGGAAGCGGAGATCCGCCGCAATCGCGAATATCTCGCGAAAAACTGATGAAATTCAACGTGTTGATAATATGTCAACATTGATGAGAGTCAGCTGAAAAGAATTAAGCAAACATGCTTTTCTGAGGGAAAACATTTGCATTCTTTTCTTCAAAGTCCTATCATGGTCAAAAATTAATTTTACAGGAGAGGTAGAAAATGGACAGAAAATTGAAAGTCGGTATCCTCGGCGCAACAGGAATGGTTGGACAGCGTTTTGTGACGCTCATGGAAAATCATCCGTGGTTTGAGGTCACAGCGGTAGCAGCTTCACCGAGAAGCGCCGGAAAGACTTATGAAGAGGCTGTCGGCGGCAGGTGGAAGATGGAGACTCCGATGCCTGAATACGTCAAGAAGATGAACGTAATGAGCATCAATGAAGTCGAGAAGATCTCGGGGATGGTCGATTTCGTTTTCTGTGCACTGAATATGCCAAAGGATGAGATCCGCGAGATCGAGTATCAGTATGCGCGCTCTGAGACCCCGGTTGTCTCGAATAACAGCGCTCATCGCTGGACTCCGGATGTACCGATGGTAATTCCGGAGATCAATGACGACCATTTTGCTGTCATCGAGTCGCAGAGAAAGCGCCTCGGCACGACGCGCGGATTTATCGCCGTCAAGCCGAACTGCTCCATCCAGAGCTATACACCCGCGTTTACCGCGTGGATGAAGTTTGAGCCGTACCAGGCAGTCGTCACGACCTATCAGGCAATCTCCGGCGCAGGGAAGACTTTTAAAGACTGGCCTGAGATGGAGGGAAATGTCATCCCGTTCATCAGCGGCGAGGAAGAGAAGAGTGAGCAGGAGCCACTCAGAATCTGGGGAAAGGTTGAAAATGGAGAAATCGTCAAGAGCGACTGCATGACGATCACCAGCCAGTGTCTCCGCGTTCCGGTGCTCAATGGTCACACGGCGGCTGCTTTCGTCAATTTCAGAAAGGACCCTACAAAGGAAGAACTTATCGAGGCTCTTGAGAGCTACAGCGGATATCCGCAGGCTCATAATCTGCCGAGTGCTCCGAAGCAGTTCATCCGCTACATGGAAGAGGATGACCGTCCGCAGGTACGTCTCGATGTAGATTTTGAGCATGGCATGGGCATCAGCATCGGACGCCTGAGAAAAGATACGATTTTTGACTGGAAGTTCGTAGGGCTGTCTCACAACACACTTCGTGGAGCTGCCGGAGGAGCTGTCCTTTGTGCAGAGACGCTCGTCGACCAGGGATATATCACCGCAAAGTAAGAAGGAATTAAATAATCGTTACTGTTCAGAAGTCCATATGTCTGCAGTGCCAGAAGGGCTGCATTTCCGGACAGCTGCGCAGGATTGAGGAAAGCCGGTGCATTCAGAGGTGTACCGGCCTTCTTTGTGCGTTGTTTTCAGCATGGAGATATTTTATAATCTGACATAACGATATTTATTACTGACACTTTGAAACCATATGAGCAGATAAGGATTTGTTTTGGGAAAAAAGTTATATATTGCTGAGAAGCCTTCGGTCGCCCAGGAGTTTGCGAAGGCACTTCATGAAAATTTTACAAGGTACGACGGTTATCAGGAATCGGAGAACAGCGTTGTGACATGGTGCGTCGGTCATCTGGTCACAATGAGCTACCCCGAAAAGTATGATGAAAAGTACAAAAAATGGTCTTTCGCAACGATTCCTTTTATCCCTCAGGACTGGAAATATGAAGTTATCGGAGATGTGAAGAAGCAGTTCAAGATCGTGAGCGGCCTGCTCAACAGAGATGATGTGGAGACGATCTACGTCTGTACCGATAGCGGGCGCGAGGGAGAGTACATCTACCGCCTTGTGGCGATGATGGCCAGGGTACCGGAGACAAAGGATCAGAGACGTGTCTGGATCGACTCGCAGACGGAAGAAGAGATCCACCGCGGTATCACTGAAGCAAAAAACATATCCGCATATGATAATCTGTCAGATGCCGCTTTCTGCCGGGCGAAGGAGGATTATCTCATGGGGATTAATTTTTCGCGCGCACTGTCGATCAAATATGCGGGTGACATGTCGAATTTTCTTGGAGACAGGTATCATCCGGTCTCTGTCGGCCGCGTCATGACCTGCGTTCTCGGAATGGTTGTGAAGAGAGAGCGCGAGATACGCGATTTTGTAAAGACGCCTTTTTATCGCGTGCTGGCCGGTATGAACTGGTCGGGCCATGATTTTGACGGGGAGTGGCGCGCCGCTCCGGGCAGCCGATATTACGAGTCGCCAAAGCTCTATAAGGAAAATGGATTCAAAAAGCGCGAAGACGCGGAAGAACTGATCACATATCTGAAGACGCTGGATCCCCAGCAGGCGGAGGCTGTAAAGGTCGAGCGGAAGACTGTAAAGAAAAATCCGCCGCTTCTGTATAACCTCGCGGAAGCCCAGAACGACTGCTCCCGCTTTTTCAAGATCAGTCCCGACGAGACGCTGAATATCATCCAGAATCTGTATGAAAAAAAGCTGGTCACCTATCCCAGAACGGATGCCAGGGTCCTCTCCTCCGCGATTGCCAAGGTCATCGACCGCAATATCCGCGGACTTCAGAAGTATTCTCCGGCAGCAGGGATCGCCGGCGAGGTGCTTAGCAGTGACGCCTGGAAAAAGATCGGTTCCACCCGCTATACAGACGACAAGCAGATCACAGATCACTATGCTATCATCCCGACCGGGCAGGGATTTCAGAACCTGAATGGACTCAGACCGCTGGAAAGACAGGTTTACGACATGATCGTGCACCGTTTCCTCGCGATTTTTTATCCACCGGCCAAGTATCAGAAGATCAGCCTTGAGACAAAAATAGGGACGGAGCATTTCTATTCCAATTTCAGCGTCCTCACGGAAGAGGGTTATCTGAAGGCAGCGTATCACCCGGCAGGCAGGAAACAGCCGTCTGCGAAGACAAACGAAGGGGATAAGGCGGGATCAGAGGAGACGTCATCGAAGGCGAACAGCACAGGCGCTTCTGATGACAACACTGAGACCGTGGACACAGAGTTTCTGAACGCCCTGAAGTCGCTGAAAAAAGGATCCCTGATCCCGGTCAGCGATTACAAGATCAAAGAAGGAGAGACACAGCCCCCGAAGCGCTATACCTCAGGTTCAATGATCCTTGCGATGGAAAATGCCGGTCAGCTGATAGAAGACGAGGAGCTCCGGGAACAGATCCGCGGAAGCGGTATCGGCACATCGGCGACTCGCGCGGAAATCCTGAAGAAACTGTTCCACATTAAATATCTGTCGCTCAACAGCAAAACGCAGGTGATCACGCCGACACAGCTGGGTGAGATGGTACACGATATCGTTTATGTCTCTATCCGTGCGCTCCTCAATCCGGAGATGACAGCGAGCTGGGAAAAGGGGCTTTCTTACGTAGCTGACGGTAAGATCACTTCGGATGAATACATGAAAAAGCTTGAGGATTTCGTCAGCCGAAAGACATATGCTGTCCGGGATTCCGACAACCGCAGCTGGCTGCGCGGCAGGTACGGCTACATCGCCCAGTTCTACAAGAAGAGCAGCAGGAGCACGAGGAGCACAGGGCGGAGGAAAACTGCAAAGAAACAATGAAAAATTACAGGGCGGATGGTATGCGGGCTGGAAGCGCCCTGTATTTTCGTGAACAACACTTTCAATACGAGAGAAGTATCTCGCAGATAAGGTGTAAAAATATTTGATTTTTCTACAGGAGGCTTTGACATGATTAAGAGTGCAACGATCAGCGAACTGTTTGATCTTGATCAGACGATCGCGAAGGAACTGTTTGAAGGCAAGACATATCCATGGGAGGTGCTGCCGGAGATCCATGATTTTATTCTGAAGCTCGGCCCGACGCTCCCGAAGGATGAATATGAACAGAAGGATAAGGATGTCTGGATCGCTAAGGACGCGACGATCTGGCCGACCGTTTCCATCACAGGACCCTGCATTGTCTGCCATAAGGCTACGCTCCGTCAGTGCGCTTTTGTCCGCGGCAACGCCATCATCGGCGAGGGTGCGACCGTGGGTAACTCGACAGAGCTTAAGAACGTTATCCTTTTCAATGACGTCGAGGCTCCGCATTACAATTATGTCGGCGATTCGATCCTCGGTTTTCACGCACATATGGGCGCTGGTTCCATCACCTCAAATATTAAATCCGACAGAAAGAACATTGTTATTAAAGGCGAGGGTGAGAAGATAGAGACTGGCATGAGAAAAATCGGCGCAATGCTCGGCGACTGGTGTGAGATCGGATGTGGAACTGTCCTCAACCCCGGCGCTGTCGTTGGAAGTCACACCAACGTATATCCGCTTTCCAGTGTACGCGGGGTCATCCCGGGCCATTCGATCTACAAACACGAGGGAGAGATCGTTGAAAAGTGGGATGACTAAAGCACTGTATTAACGCTGAAAATCCGTCCAACGTTTTTAGTGAATTTTTTCACAATTTTTTCACGCGGAATACTTTACGAATTGGCACAAATATGCAAAAATAAAGGCGTTGAGTAAAAACTTTTTGAAAGGAGTCAATCTCATGGTTTATTCAAAAGAAGTAGAAGATATGTGCGTTGTACATCAGGGCGTACATCATGGCGCAGCTCCTATTCCCGAGGAAGCAAAATGGGTTAAATCCAAAGAGGTAAAGGATATCTCCGGATTTACTCACGGCGTTGGCTGGTGTGCTCCGCAGCAGGGCGCATGCAAACTTTCCCTTAATGTCAAGGAAGGCGTTATCCAGGAGTGCCTTGTTGAGACGATCGGATGCTCTGGAATGACTCATTCCGCAGCTATGGCTTCGGAGATCCTTCCGGGTCTTACCGTTCTTGAAGCTCTGAACACTGACCTCGTTTGCGATGCAATTAACACCGCTATGCGTGAGCTGTTCCTTCAGATCGCCTATGGCCGTTCACAGAGTGCTTTCTCTGAAGATGGACTTGCTATCGGCGCTGGTCTTGAGGACCTCGGAAAAGGCCACAGATCTCAGGTTGGTACTATGTACGGAACCCTCGCAAAGGGACCTCGTTATCTCGAGATGACCGACGGCTATGTAAAAGAGCTTGCACTCGATGAGAATGATGAGATCATCGGCTATAAATTCGTTAACTTCGGCAAGATGATGGACTTCATCAAGGCCGGCGACGACGCTAACACTGCATATGAGAAGGCTTCTGGCCAGTACGGACGTGTTGACGACGCTGTCAAGTTCATTGACCCGAGAAAAGAATAATCAGGAGGAGGATGAATAACAATGGCTTTATTTGAATCATATGAAAGAAGAGAAAAACAGATTCTTGCAAAGCTGAATGAGTACGGCATCTCCTCTATCGAGGAAGCTGCTCAGATCACAAAGGATGCCGGCCTGGACGTATATCACATGGTTGAGAAGATCCAGCCGATCTGCTTTGAGAATGCAAAATGGGCTTACACCGTAGGTGCAGCTATCGCCATCAAGAAGGGCTGCCGCAACGCCGCTGACGCAGCTGCAGCTATCGGCGAGGGACTTCAGTCCTTCTGTATCCCGGGTTCTGTTGCTGACCGCCGTAAGGTTGGTATCGGCCACGGCAACCTCGGCAAGAGACTTCTTGAAGAGGATACCGAGTGCTTCGCATTCCTCGCAGGCCATGAGAGTTTCGCAGCCGCTGAGGGCGCTATCGGTATTGCTGAGAAGGCAAACAAAGTTCGTAAAAAACCGCTCCGTGTCATCCTTAACGGCCTTGGCAAGGACGCAGCAAAGATCATTTCCCGTGTCAACGGATTCACCTATGTTGAGACTGAATATGATTATAAGACCGGCGAGCTCAAAGAGCTGTCCCGTACCTGCTATTCCAAGGATCCGAACAGCGCAAGAGCTAAAGTTAACTGCTACGGCGCTGACGATGTTCAGGAAGGTGTAGCTATCATGTGGCATGAGAATGTCGATATCTCCATCACAGGTAACTCCACGAACCCGACCCGTTTCCAGCATCCGGTTGCAGGTACCTATAAGAAGGAGCGTCTCGAGGCAGGCAAGAAGTACTTCTCCGTTGCTTCCGGCGGCGGCACAGGCCGTACCCTTCATCCGGATAACATGGCAGCAGGTCCTGCTTCCTACGGAATGACCGATACCATGGGACGTATGCACTGCGACGCTCAGTTCGCAGGATCTTCTTCAGTACCGGCTCACGTAGAGATGATGGGTCTCATCGGAGCAGGCAACAACCCTATGGTCGGAATGACCGTAGCTGTAGCCGTTTCGGTCGAGGAAGCTGCAAAAGCTGGTAAATTCTAAAGAATCGCGTAAACTCAACGCTTTTAGTAATGTTAAGGGGTGGCTCGATGTGCATAATGTCGGGGCACTCCTACATTATTCCTACATTATTCCTACACACATTTCCTACACCTCCTTTTATTTTTTCTATTTCCTCTTTTAGCCATTCTTTTGAGCGTTGGGTATATACCCGCTCGGTCAGGTCAAGGATGGCATGTCCAACGATATATTTGATCGCGTATTCATCCAGGCCGGCTTTCTTTGCCATGGTGATGAAGTGCATTCGACCATCATGCGCACGATGCTCAGGATTTAACTTCAATCTCTGTTTGATTTTAGTAAAGCGATGATTATATTTGTCGTAGCTAAAAAACAGGCTGCTGCGATGCGTATGGGTATCTGTACATAACTAGTACATTACTAGTACACCTCGACTAGTACATTGATATTTGCTACAAAAAAGTAAAGGAGATCATTTGCAAATTTTACAAATGGTCTCCTTTTTTACGTAAATATATAACACAGGATTATTTTGTTGAAAATAAATGTTTTATATTTACAGTAAATAATACAATAAATAGCGTTATTATCTGTACTGAAAGAATAATTAAAATCAATATCTGAAAACTAGCCTCTTTTTTCTTGAAATGTTCTCTCTCAGGAATTAATATGAATTTAGTAAATTACAGATTTGAGAGGGAATAACAATGAAAAGAAAAGCAGCATTAGTTATTATTGCAGGCATTGCTCTGACACTTGGAGCCTGTGGCTCAACAACGGCAACAAGTGATACTGCCACATCCTCATCGGTCAGTGTGGAGACTGTTACAGAGACCAGCAGCGAAGAGACCGAGACCATTTCAGGCAGCAGCGAAGACACATCTGCAGAATCTTCATCTGAAACGGTAGCTGCATCTGTTTCCTCAGCCAGCAGTGAAGATGTAGAGACAGCATCAGCTGAGGAGACACTGGCAGACACAGCAATCGCCAGTGGTGATCTGAAGTCTGTACTTCCTGATCCGGATGAGTATTTTACAGATCAGGAAAGTTCGAGCATGACAAACGACGGGGATTCCTTTGGCGTACAATATGATTATTTCAATGTTGACGAGTACAATGCCTATGTTCAGGCTCTGAAGGACGCCGGTTTTACACAAGATGCGACAGAGACAAATACTGAGACAGATGCTAATCAATATTATCTTTACTCAGCCACCAGCAGCGATGGAAGCTTAACGGTCAGCGTTAATGGCGACAGCAGTACAACAATGATCAGTGCTTTTACCAACTGATTCACATCTGACTATAAAATTGAATAATGATCTTCACGGGAGCTGTTGCCTCTGGCAGCGGCTCCTTTTATATGCAGACGCCGTATCCTGCATACCATCTGCCTTTTCTGGGGTTGACGGTTATGGTATGATGTCACGTGAACTAAAATTCTGAGGAAAAGAAAGTATCGGTGAGGAAATATGGAATATTGGGATATTTATGATGTGAACAAACGGCGCACCGGCAGGACAATGCTGCGGAATGACTGGCACATGAAACCTGGCGACTATCACCTGTCAGTGCTCGGGATCGTGACGGATGGAAAAGGAAGATTTCTGATCACACAGAGAAAAGCGGACAAGGAGTGGGCTCCGCTCGCCTGGGAGGTCTCCGGAGGCGGTGTGCGCGCGGGGGAGGATTCACGCGAGGCCGTGATCCGCGAAGTTACGGAGGAGACGGGGCTGTGCCTGGACCGCGCGGCAGTTTCCCTTGTCTCTTCTTACCGGAATGACAGCCCGGCTGAGAAAAATAATTATTTCGTTGATATCTATGAGATCAGGCTCGATTTTTCCGATGAGGATGTACATCCTCAGGAAGATGAGACGGAGGGCTTCAGAATTGCAGGCATTGAAGAAATCAGAGAACTCGGTGAAGCCGGGCAGTTTCTCCATTATGAGAGGCTAATGCCGATTCTTGAGAAGATCGTCTCTGCGTGATCTATTAAAGATCTGGCGTCAGAGGTGATGGATGATCTTTTTGTTAAACAGATGAGGGGTGACACCATGCGTGAGGATTATTATAAGGCAAAAAGACTTGCAGAAAAATCGGTCAGGAAAGCAGAGAGCGAGGGAAGATATCCGTATCTGACGTCACTTCAGTCTTTTCTGCCGGATTATCTGACAATGTCAAAGGTTCCTGTCGGAGTGAGAGAAATTCCGCTCCGGATGATCGCAGGGACCGTAAACGATGACAGACAGAATGCATTTTCGTATAATTTTCTCCCGATTTTTGAATCGAATACTGAGTTTGCCCTGAAGTGGTCGGTGCTGTATGACGCACAGGAATCCGAGGGAATCCATGATGCGGTCAAATGCTATGAATATATGCACCGGTTCTACGTGGAGGAGGGAAACAAGAGAGTTTCTGTTCTTTCCTATGTCGGAGCATATTCGATAGCGGCGGACGTCCAGAGGATCCTGCCTAAGAAAACGGATGATCCCGAGGTCGTCGCCTATTATGAGTTCCTGGACTTTTTCAAGGTCACGAACCTCTATGATGTATACCTGACGGGCATCGGCGACTATGACAAGCTCGCCTCCATGTATGATATGAATCTGAAGGACCCGTGGCCGGAGGATACTGTCCTTCAGCTGCGGGCAGATTACCGCCTTTTTGAAAAGGTTTTTCTGAAACACGGTGGCGAGAAATTGAGCATGACGCCCGGCGACGCCTTTCTCAAGTATCTCACTATCTATCCGAATTCTCATCTGACTGAGGAGACGGAGGCTGAGACGGAAAAAAAAATCGCGAAGATCTGGAATGAGCTCATAAGCTCCGCGTCGTCTGACGAAGAGATCGCCGTTGTCGAGAATCCGAAGGGGACGGATCAGAATCCCTCTGAGAAGGCGCTTTTTGTCACGAAGACCTATACCGTTGAGAAGCCGCTCCGGATCGCCTTTATTCATTCGAAAAATCCCGACGACTCCCGGTGGATCTACGCCCATGAGCTCGGGCGCAATGAGGTCAATGAAAAATTCGGGGGCACCGTCGAGGCTCTGAGCTTTTGCGATTGTGACACTGATGAGAAGGTGGACAAGGCTTTCGATGCCGCGAGCTGCGATCTGGATGAGGTCGTTTTTACGACTTCGCCCGATCTTATGGACGCCTCGATGCGTGCAGCCATCCGGTATCCGCAGCTGAAGATCCTGAACTGTTCGATCAATTTAAAAAGCAGTGCGGTGCGGACCTATTACCCGAAACTGTATGAGGCCAAGTTCCTCATGGGAGCCTTGGCTGCGAGATTTACCGAGGACCACAGGCTTGGCTATGTAGCTGATTATCCGCTGAATGGAAATATTATTAATATCAATGCGTTTGCGATCGGAGCCGCTGTTGTCGACCCGAAGGTAAAAATCTATCTGTCCTGGACGGGAAAGAAAGACAGCAACTGGGAGAAGGAGCTTGAGGATGAACTGGATCTGCGCGTGATCTCCGGACCCGACGCTATCCGTCCCAGCGCGGACAACCACAAATATGGTCTGTACATGAGGGATAATAACGGAAATGTAAAGATCCTCGCAGCGCCGATCACACACTGGGGTAAATTTTACAGTGCCATTATCCAGACGATCCTCGACGGCAAATGGAATGAGCGTGAAAACACTGATAAGACACAGCCGCTTAACTACTGGTTTGGAATTGGCAGCGGCGTCGTGGATGTCATATGGTCCGATGATCTGTCCTATTACTCCAGAAAGTTTATTGAGATCATGAAGAGCGGAATCATCAATGATTCGATCGAGCCTTTCCGTGGCGAGATCCACAGCCAGAACGGACTCATCAATGAGCAGGGCAGCGGACTTCTCAATTATGAACAGCTCATTTCAATGGAGTGGCTGAACGATAATATCATCGGCGAGATCCCGAAAGCGTCGGAGCTCGTCGACAGCGTTCAGAAAACAGTATTGACAAGCGGTGTCCGCGAGACGATGAAGCCTTCCGACAGCTGACAGGAGACAGAAAAATATGAAAATCTGCATTATTGGCGGCGGAGCCGCGGGTATGATGGCTGCGGTGCGCTCTGCGGAACTTGGCGCACAGGTGATTCTTCTCGAACAGAATGAGAAGACCGGAAAAAAATTATTCATCACTGGGAAGGGACGCTGTAATTTTACAAACGATTCAGATGAGGATACGCTGATGAGAAATGTCGTTTCCAATCCGAAATTTCTCTACAGCTCCTTCGGAAACTGGAACAGTCAGGATACGATACGCTTTTTTGAAGATGCCGGAGTGAAAACGAAAGTGGAGCGCGGCAGGCGCGCCTTTCCTGCTTCGGATCATTCTTCTGATATCATCCGCGCACTGGACAGGCGAATGAAGCAGCTCGGGGTTGAAGTGCATCTCAATACCCGGGTGAAATCGCTCTTCGTGGAAGAAAACACCGCCCGGGGCGTAGTCCTCGCAGATGACAGGAAGGTTATGTCCGACCGCGTTCTCGTGGCTACCGGCGGGATATCCTACGCGTCGACAGGAGCGACAGGCGACGGCTATCGCTTTGCCGAAAGCGCGGGAATGCGCGTGACAGATAAGAGACCTGCGCTCGTCCCGCTGGAGACAGAAGAGGATTATATACCAGAGCTTCAGGGACTTTCTTTACGGAATGTGACACTGACGATCCCATATGGAAAGAAAAAGAAATTTTCGGAGTTTGGAGAGATGCTCTTTACGCATTTCGGGATCAGCGGTCCCCTTGTCCTGAGCGCGAGCTCGGTCATCGGGAAATATCTGGAGCAGGGAAAGCTCTCCGCCTTTGTCGATCTAAAGCCCGCACTTACAGAGGAACAGCTTGATGCGAGAATCTTGCGAGAATTTGAGTCGGGTCTGAACAGGGAATTCAAAAATGCGGTCGCTCCGCTTTTTCCCGCAAAGCTACGCCCGGTTATCATGAGGCTTTCCGGCATCGACGGCGATAAGCCGGTACACGATGTGACAAAGGAAGAGCGAAGAGGCTTTGTCCGTCTGATCAAGGCGTTTCCGATGACAATTACCGGCACACGGGGATATAATGAGGCGATCATCACACAGGGCGGCGTATCTGTGAAGGATATCAATCCGTCCACGATGGAGTCAAAGAAGACAAAGGGACTGTATTTTGCCGGCGAGGTGATCGACGTAGATGCGCTGACTGGCGGATTTAATCTGCAGATTGCCTGGTCGACGGCAAGACTTGCGGCTGAGAATATGTGTGGAGGAAATATATCATGAGTTTTCAGATTGCCATTGACGGTCCGGCAGGCGCCGGAAAGAGCACGGTGGCGCGAATGGCGGCAAAAGACCTCGGTTTTATCTACGTCGATACGGGAGCCATGTACCGCGCGATGGGTCTTTATTTTCACGACAACAATGTTGACATCGAATCGGAGGAGGAGGTAAACAGGTCGCTTTCCGGTGCAGATGTAGAGCTGAAGATTGTCGACGGTGTTCAGCATGTTCTTCTCAATGGGGAAGATGTCACAAAGCGTATCCGCGAGGAAAAAGCCGGCATGCTGGCTTCTAAGACGAGCCAGTATCCCGAGAACCGGAAAAAGATGACCGAAATGCAGCGCCGGATCGCCAGAACGGAAAATGTCGTCATGGATGGCCGGGACATCGGAACGGTTGTTCTCCCTGATGCAGGGCTGAAGATCTATCTGACGGCAAGCGTAGAGACACGCGCGAGAAGGCGTTTTCTGGAGCTGGAACAAAAGGGACAATCGCCTGACCTCGAAAAAATCAAGGCGGATATTGAGCAGCGTGATTATCAGGATATGCACAGAGAGGTGGCGCCTCTGAAGCAGGCGGATGACGCTGTGTATCTGGATACATCGGATATGACAGCAAGGGAGGCAGCGGATAAGATCATCGGCCTCGCAAAAGAAAGAATGACTGCAGGAGCTTGACATGGCTGAGGGTTTTCTTCCCGTAAGTAAAGAAGAACTGAATGAGAGAGGAATCGGACAGCCGGACTTTATATATGTATGCGGCGACGCATATGTGGATCACCCGAGCTTTGGCTCGGCGATCATCAGCCGCGTTCTTGAGAGCAGGGGATATTCCGTGGCAATGCTCTGCCAGCCTGATTATCATGATCCGCAGAGCATAGCGGCCCTCGGGCGTCCACGCCTGGCTTTTCTCGTCTCTTCCGGAAATATGGATTCCATGGTTCTCCATTATACGGTGGCAAAGAAACGGCGCCACGAGGATCTTTACAGCCCCGGCGGAGCGGCCGGAAAACGGCCGGACCGCGCGGTGACAGTTTATTGTAACATGATCCGCAAATGCTTCGGACAGGTGCCCATCGTCATCGGAGGGATCGAGGCGAGTCTTCGGAGACTTTCTCATTATGATTACTGGTCTGACCGGGTGAGAAGGTCTGTGCTTCTTGAGTCGGGAGCAGATCTTATTTCTTATGGGATGGGCGAGAAAAGTATCGTCGAGATCGCTGATGCTCTTGCCGCAGGGATCGATATCAGAGATATCACCTATGTGCGCGGGACGGTCTGGAAAACGAAACATCCGGAGGATCTGCCTGATGATTCGATCCGCCTCCCCGATTTTTCTGAGGTGAGCGACCCGTCGGAAGAGGGAAAGAAAAAATATGCTGAAAGCTATGCTCTTCAGTATCGCAACACGGACCCGTTTACTGCGCATATTCTTTATGAATCCTACGGCCACACCTGTGTCGTCCAGAATCCGCCGGCGATGCCCCTCACACAGCTTGAGATGGACGATGTCTATGCGCTTCCGTACATGAGGGATTGTCATCCGATGTACAAGGATCAGGGCGGGATCCCGGCACTCTCCGAAATACGGTTCAGTCTGACTTCAAACCGCGGCTGTTTCGGAGAATGCAACTTCTGTGCGTTGACCATGCACGAGGGAAGGATCGTCCAGGCGAGAAGCCATGAGTCGATCATACGTGAAGCGGAGCTGATGATACAAGACCCTGAATTCAAGGGCTATATTCACGATGTCGGAGGACCGACGGCGGAGTTTCGCGGACCGGCGTGCTCCAAACAGTTAAAATACGGGGCCTGCACCAATAAGAGGTGTCTGTGGCCGAAGCCCTGCCAGAATCTGATCGCTGATCATTCGGATTACGTAAAGCTGCTGAGGGAATTGCGGGCGCTCCCCGGTGTGAAAAAAGTATTTGTACGCTCAGGTATCCGCTTTGATTACCTCCTGGCTGATCCTGACAGGACATTTCTGAGTGAGCTCTGCAGATACCATGTCAGCGGACAGCTCCGCGTCGCCCCCGAACATGTGTCGGCAAGAGTCCTCAGGACGATGGGAAAGCCGGCTCCGGAAGTATACAGGAAATTCGCCAGGGAATTTGAAGCGGTTAATAAGAGGATTGGAAAGGAACAGTATCTCGTTCCGTATCTGATGAGCTCGCACCCGGGAAGCCGCATGGAGGATGCCGTTGAACTTGCGCTTTTTGTGCGGGATATCGGGTATATGCCGGAACAGGTGCAGGATTTTTATCCCACCCCGGGCACGGTGTCGACGGCCATGTATTACACCGGCCTTGATCCGCTGACGGGAAATCCTGTTTACGTAGAACGCGATCCTCACCGGAAAGCCATGCAGCGCGCGCTGATCCAGTACAGAAAACCGGAAAATTACAGCCTCGTGAGAGAGGCTCTTGAGGACGCAGGCCGGGAGGACCTCATAGGCTTTGGAAAAGAATGCCTGATCAGGCCTTATTACCCGCATAAGAAGAACCGCAATGAGAAGCAGAGGGACCAGAAGCAGAGTGGTCAGAAGCAGAGAGACCAGAAGCAGAGTGGTCAGAAACATAGAGACCAGAAGCATAGTGGCCGGGAGCAGGGCGAACGGTCCGCTTCTGGAAAAAACAGACCACATGGGAGAAGAAACCGGAGAAAGAGATGAAAATTCTTGCGATAGCCGATGAAGAAGATAAGGCACTTTGGGATTTTTATAAGCCCGGCATGCTGAAGGATTATGATCTGATCATTTCATGCGGAGATCTTCACAGGAATTATCTGGAATTTCTTGTGACGATGGCCAGCTGTCCGCTTCTGTATGTGCGGGGAAATCATGATACGCTGCTGCGGCGGGAGCCCCCGGAAGGATGCATCTGCATTGAGGACAAGGTATATGATTACAAGGGCCTCAGAATCCTCGGCCTCGGCGGATCCATGCAGTATCTGCCCGACCGAGATGACCAGTACACAGAGGAAAAAATGCGCGACCGGATTAAAAAGGTCAATCGTGAGATCGTGCTGAGAAACGGCTTTGATGTACTTGTGACACATGCTCCGGCGGCCGGCTACGGGGACATGACAGATCTGCCGCACAGAGGTTTTCAATGTTTCAATACTCTTCTTGAAGAGCAGCATCCGAAATATATGCTGTACGGACACGTTCACCAAAGCTACAGCGCCGGCGCTTTTATCAGAAAACAGAAACACAGCTGCGGCACGACGCTCATCAATGCATACAAAAAGTACGAGTTTGAGATCGGGAAGGATGAATATCCCGCTGTTGGCAAGACGGGTTCGTTTCTGTACGATTTTGTGATGGGAATGAAACAGAAAAGAAAAAAATATTAAGGAGTCTTATGGAAGTTATTGTCGCAAAAACTGCAGGGTTCTGCTTTGGAGTGAAGCGGGCCGTCGATGAAGTTTATAATCAGATCAGGACGGGCAGGAAACCGGTCTATACATACGGACCGATCATACACAATCAGCAGGTTGTAGACGAACTTTCCGCCAAAGGTGTGAAAGTTATCCGTTCAGAAGAGGAACTCAGCCATATCCATGAGGGAACGATCATTATCCGTTCGCACGGCGTTCCGAAGAGAATTCAGGAACTGATGGAAAAGAGCGGGGCGGACGTCGTCGATGCGACATGTCCGTTTGTCAAAAAAATCCATCACATCGCTGAAGAGGCCGGAAAGCACGGCGATGTGCTTATTATTGTCGGAGATCCGGATCATCCGGAGGTGCAGGGCATAATGGGATGGACGGATGGAGAAGTCCATGTCGTGCGTGATGCCGATGAAATGGAAAAGTTTGAGCTGAAACCTGGTTCTCATGCGGTGATCGTCTCGCAGACGACATATAATAAGCGCAAATTTGAAGAACTTGTTGATATTTTTATGAAAAAGGAATATATTTGTAATGTTAATAATACTGTCTGTAGCGCTACTGACAAGCGTCAGACAGAGGCGCGCGAGATCGCGTCAAAAGTAGATGCTATGGTTGTCATTGGAGGCAGGCATAGTTCAAACACGCAGAAACTGTATCAGATTTGTAGTGAAGAGTGCACGCATACTTACTTTATTGAGACCCTTGTTGATCTGGATATGAAACCTTTTCAATCTTTCTCTCGCGTAGGTATCACAGCTGGAGCATCTACTCCAAAAAGTATAATTGAGGAGGTTACATTAATGTCAGAAGAAATGAATGTTGAAGAGAACGATTTTGAGAAAATGCTGAATGAGTCATTCAAGACGGTTCACAATGGTGAGGTAGTCGAGGGAACCGTAATTGATGTGAAACCTGATCAGGCTATTCTCAACATTGGTACAAAGGCGGACGGAATTCTTACCCGCAATGAGTATTCTAATGATAATTCGCTCGATTTGACGACCGTTATTCATGTCGGTGACAAGATGGAAGTCAAAGTCATGAAGATGAATGACAGCGAGGGACAGACACTTGTTACTTACAAGAGACTTGCTGCTGAGAAGGGCAACAAGAGACTTGAAGAGGCATTTGAGAACGGAGAGGTTCTTAAGGCAAAGGTTGTACGTGTACTGAACGGCGGACTCAGTGTAAATGTTGAGGGCGCAAGAGTATTTATTCCTGCGAGCCTTGTAAGCGATACATATGAGAAAGACCTCAATAAATACATGGATCAGGAGATTGAATTCAAGGTTATCGAGTTCAATCCTCGCAGAAGAAGAATTATCGGCGACCGCAAGCAGCTCGTTGTTGCAGAGAAGAAGAAAGCACAGGAAGAGCTGTTCAGCAGAATTCATGTCGGCGATGTGGTTGAGGGAACAGTTAAGAATATCACTGATTTCGGTGCATTCATCGATCTCGGCGGAGCTGATGGACTGCTTCATATTTCTGAGATGAGCTGGGGCCGTGTAGACAACCCTCGTTCAATCGTTTCTGTAGGTGACAAGATCAAAGTCCTCATCAAGGATATCAAGGGCGACCGCATTGCTCTTTCCCTGAAGTTTGAGGATCAGAACCCGTGGCTGACAGCTGCTGACAAGTATGCTGCAGGTACGATCGTTACCGGCAAAGTCGCACGTATGACAGACTTCGGCGCTTTTGTTGAGCTTGAGCCTGGTATCGATGCCCTTCTTCATGTATCTCAGATCTCCAGAGAGCATGTCAACAAGCCTTCAGATGTTCTTTCTGTAGGACAGGAGATCACTGCCAAGATCGTTGACTTCAATGCACAGGATCGCAAGATCAGTCTGAGCATGAAGGCTCTCGAGAATGACAGAGAGGCTGATGAGCCGATGCAGAGGCTGGAGGTTCCGGCTGACGCACTTGCTGGTCAGGATGACAAGGACGAATAATTATAGAGTGGGAATTATGAAATGACAGGAGCTGCTGCGGATTACGCAGCAGCTCCTTTTGTCGTGGCGCAGTTGGTACACGTTTCTTTTATTTATCTGTCTCCGGCACAAGGCGGATGTGAGAGAGGACAGTGTGTGCATATGAACCCATCAGATCCTTATTCTGTAAAACATCGCCGGTAATCTCGAAGTATGGAGGCCACGACTGATATGACTGCAGAAAAACAGGCTGAATAATCTCTTCGGGTTCCGGACAGAAATGCCCCTGTCTTTTTTGATAACAGTTCTCGGCTTTTGCTTTTTCTCTGTGTTCCGGCGATACATAGACAGCAATGTCTTTGTGGATCGCCTGATCCTCATCAGGCAGGTAGTAATAATTCCGATAATCCTTAAAGAAGTGATACAGCTGGCCGCTATAAACAGGAATGCAGAGCTTCAGAAACTGTCTTTCCGAGGCGTCTTCTTCAAGTTCAAGCCGCACTGGAAAAACCGGAGATCTGCCGTTTTTCTTTTTACCGGCTGCGACCGTCTGCAGCGGAAAAACGGATCCGGCAATTTTTTCAGGCATTGGATGCGAAAGCTGCATGCGCATGACGAGATCCGGATCCGACAGTTCACAGGAAACTATTGACGGTTCATTTTCAAATGCCTCTGGCAATGATAATACAGGGACAATCTGTGCCATTCCTGCGACATCATCGTGATTATGAAGAAAAAGGATTTTCTGCAATTCAGGGTCCTGTGTCTCAAGATATTTTTTATATACAGAGATCAGCTCGCCGCCGTCCATGCAGTCCTCACGGGCGACGCCGAGAAACTGCTCGAGATCCTTCTGCCTGAGTTTATCAGCGCCGAGCAGATGGCGATACGGGTGTATCCGCCTGTAAATATCGATGCTTTCCATCCCATCAAACGGGTCCGGGAGACTGTATATCCTGCATTTCGTGCGGATATAGGGAATATCAAAGGTGTCGCCATTATAGTGAAGAATCACCGGGGACGAGTCTGCGGATCCTGTCCGGTCTTTCAGATAATCGGAAAAAGTCCTGAGCAGTACCTTTTCCTCCCTTGGGTCATCCAGGAGCCACTGTCTCAGCGTCCATTCCCCTTTTTCACGCGCCAGCGCACCGATC
This sequence comes from Eubacteriales bacterium, assembly GCA_036453165.1. GTDB lineage: Bacteria > Bacillota > Clostridia > Lachnospirales > Lachnospiraceae > Bilifractor. The sequence goes on from JAZHVR010000003.1 coordinate 72,686, forward strand.
AGATAGAGCTGCGTGCCGCGTCTGGCCAGTCCCGTTGTCTCAATATCGAAAAAAATCGCCGTCCTTCCGGCTGTCCATTCATCAAGAACAGCCGCAGTCGCATCATTCACAGATTCCCTGTGCAATATCATCATTCATCACATCCCGTCTGATAGTTATATAACGCTAACTATATTATACGAAAATGCTCATATTGTGAAGTGCAACAAATTTTCGGGATTGTCTGGAATACAGGGGAGCTTCCAGCGGGAATCTGGCAACGTCTGAACTGTAATCTAGTAGAAGCTGATGAAAAGTGCTATCATTATGATAACTATGTGAAAAAAGGGGATCAATATGTTTGGTTTTATTCAGGGTACGATTGATGAGATCACGCCCGACAGCCTTATTATTGATAATCACGGAATCGGGTGGGAGGTATACGTTCCTGGCAACCTTCTCGACGGAAGTGTGCACACAGGCGATGAGATAAAGCTCTACACTTATTTGTCCGTGAGTGAAAATGCGCTCGCGCTTTATGGCTTTTTTTCCAGGGATGACCTTGAAATATTCAAGATGCTTCTGAATGTGAGCGGCATCGGACCGAAGGGCGCTATATCGGTAATCGGTACAATCGGGAGCGACAGCCTGCGTTTTGCGGTGCTCGCCGATGACGCGAACGCCATAGCCAAGGCACCAGGCGTCGGGAAAAAGACGGCGCAGAAAATCGTCCTGGAATTAAAAGATAAATTTGCACTCGATGACGCGTTTGAAAAGAAATTGAATCACAGCCAGGCGGGCGGCGGCGAGAATCAGAGTGAAAACAGCACCGCTGCCGATGAAGCTGTCCAGGCACTCACGGCGCTCGGCTACTCGGGCACGGAAGCCCTGCAGGCTGTGAAGAAGGTTAAAGTTACACCAGATATGGATTCTGAGGCTGTGCTGAAGGCCGCCCTCAGAAAGCTGTATCAGTGAGACAGGTCAGTATAAATGGATAAGAGAATCATACAGACAGAGGTTCAGCAGGAAGACGAACCAGTGGAGAAAAGCCTTCGCCCGCAGTCACTTGACGAATATATCGGACAGGAGCGGGCGAAAAATAATCTCCGCATATACATACAGGCGGCAAAACAGCGCGGAGACGTGCTTGATCATGTACTTTTTTACGGGCCGCCGGGACTTGGAAAAACGACACTTGCCGGCATCATCGCCAACGAGATGGGCACTCATATGAAGGTGACCTCCGGACCTGCGATCGAAAAGCCGGGAGAGATGGCCGCTATTCTGAACGGGCTTCAGGAGGGAGATATTTTATTTGTCGATGAGATCCACCGCCTGAACCGCCAGGTAGAGGAGGTCCTGTATCCGGCGATGGAGGACTATGCGATAGATATTATGATCGGAAAGGGATCATCGGCCAGATCGATCCGCCTTGAGCTTCCGAAATTTACGCTGGTCGGCGCGACGACGAGAGCCGGTCTTCTGACCGCACCTCTCCGCGACCGTTTTGGCGTCATTGAACATCTCGAATTTTATTCGGTAGAGGAGCTTTCTGAGATCATCCTCCATTCAGCAGACATCCTGGAGGTCAGGATTGACGATGAAGGGTGCAGAGAGATCGCCCGCCGCTCAAGGGGAACACCGAGGATCGCAAACCGCCTTCTGAAGAGGGTAAGAGATTTTGCCATGGTGCAGTTTAATGGAAGGATCACGGCAGATGTCGCAAAGCTCGCCCTCAATTTTCTTGAGGTTGACAGCCGCGGGCTTGACCAGACGGACAGAAGACTTCTGAAAACGATCATCGAAAAATTCGACGGAGGACCGGTTGGTCTCGACACACTCGCTGCGGCAGTGGGAGAAGATGCGGGTACTATTATGGATGTCGTAGAGCCGTATCTGATAAAAATCAATTTCATAAACCGGACGCACGGCGGCAGAATCGCCACACGGGAAGCTTATGAGCATCTTCACATACCTTATCCGGCAGATGAATGATGTTACATGATAAATACTCAAAATTTGATAAAAGACAAGGGGAACTGAAATGGCGGAAAAGCATTCAGTAAAAGTACTGATCGACGGCAAGGCAATCACGCTTGGTGGTTATGAAAGTGAAGAATATCTTCAGAGAGTGGCCTTTTATCTGAATAATAAGATAGCGGAACTCCAGAGCTCAAAGGGGTATGGCCACCTCACACAGGACATGAAATCTACGCTGCTGGCTCTGAACATCGCCGATGATTATTTTAAAGCGAAGGACCAGGCGGATTCTATGGAGCGCGACATCGAAAATAAAGACCAGAGTGCATATGACGTCAAGCATGATCTGATCGCCGCGCAGATGGAGATCGAGAGACTTAAGAAAGAAAATCAGAAGCTGAGAGACAGAAATAAAGGCGTGAACTGACTGGTGGAGAGGCTTGATGAGGAAAGATCTGTCTGAACTGAATATTGAACTTCTGTCGCCGGCGGGATCCGTTGAGGCAATGAAAGCTGCCTTTATCGCCGGTGCGGACGCTGTCTATATCGGAGGGAGCAGATTTGGCGCGCGGGCCTATGCAGACAATCCCGATGAGGGATCGCTCATCGATGCTATCCATCTTGCTCACAGACTTGGAAAAAAGCTGTATATGACTGTGAATACGCTCATGAAGGAGGATGAACTGGAAAAAGAACTCCTCCCGTGGTTCGACCCCTATGCAGAAGCAGGGCTGGACGGCGTGATCGTACAGGATCTCGGAGCTATCAGACTTCTTCACAGCACTTATCCGGAGCTTCCTCTTCACGCGAGTACACAGATGACCGTGACAGGACCGGATGCAGCCCGTCTCCTCAAGGAGGAGGGACTGGTCCGCGTCGTACCGGCAAGGGAGCTCAGCCTTGAGGAGGTCCGCCACATTTATGACGCGACGGGCATGGAGATTGAGTCATTCGCCCACGGCGCGATGTGTTACAGCTATTCCGGGCAGTGTCTCATGAGCAGCATGATCGGCGGGAGAAGTGGAAACCGGGGTCGCTGCGCCGGTGTGTGCCGCCTTCCGTTCGACGTGTATGAGAACGGAAGAAAACTCACAAAGCCGGGAGAACATTATCCACTCAATCTGAAGGATATGTGTACCATCGATATTCTCCCCGATATGATCAGGGCTGGGATTCGCTCCTTCAAGATCGAGGGCCGGATGAAAAAGCCGGAATATACGGCCGGTGTGACCGCCGTGTACCGCAAATATCTTGATCTCGCTTCGGAACTTCTTCTTGAGAGAAAAGAGGATCAGTATCAGGTTTCTGAGGCAGATCACAAAAAATTGTGGGATCTTTTTAACAGAGACGGCTTCTCTGCGGGCTGTTATCTGGAGCACAACGGGCGAGATCTGGTGGCGGTCCACAACGAAAAGCTTTCTGACGTCCGCCAGAAGTCGGCCCAGGAGCTGACGGAACAGATCAGGAAGGAACTGAACAGCAGAGACTCTGCCAGGAAGCTTCAGGCAGGAATCACCGGAAGGCTCTGTCTGTCAGTCAACGGGGGCGCTTCCCTCACATGTTTCTGGAAGGATCCGTATGGCCATACGGCGGAATTTACGGCTTCGGAGGATTGTGTCCAGAAGGCAGAGAATGCACCGCTGACGGAGGAGAGAATACGACGTCAGATTGAAAAAACCGGAGGAAGTGATTTTTATTTCACTTCCCTTGACATCAATATGGAAGAGGGGATTTTTGTCCCCATGAAGTCTCTGAATGAGCTCCGGAGGGAAGCTTTCAGAGGCCTTGACATGAAGATTGAAAATATATTTACAGGCCTTTGGGGGAAGGAAGAGCCTGACCCGGTTTCGGATGCTACCGCAGAAAACGAATATTGTGATGAACTGGTTATCTGGTTTGCGTGCGATACGGCGGAGCAGTTTGAAGCTGTCAGAAGTCTCCCGGGGGCAGACCATTTTTATCTTCCTGATAAAGTACTGCGGATAGCAGAGGAAGATGAAAAAGAAGATAATGTAAAATATATTTACCGGCTTATGCTCCCGTTTGTCATGCGCGACAGCGATGAGAAAGCTGTCAGAAAGTCTGTCACAGACTATGCTGAATCATATGGAAATTCAGAAGAGGCAGGCATACTTGTGCGTAACCTTGAGGAATACGGGCTGCTGCACAGGATGGGACTCACGGATCTGGCGATTGCGGACCACGGTCTCTATACGATGAACAACCGGACTGAGGGATTTTACTGCAAGTACGGTGTCAGGGGATTTACGGCTCCGCTGGAGCTGAATTCGCGCGAATTGCAGAAACGTGATAATCATGACAGTGAGCTTGTCGTGTACGGCAGGACGCCTATGATGATCAGCACACACTGTCTGAAGAAGACAATGGACCGGTGCGACCACAAATTCAGCAGACTCACTCTGCGTGACCGCAAGGGAGTGAATTTCCCTGTACAATGCCGGTGTGATCAGTGTTTTAATATTATTTACAACAGTCTTCCAACCAGCCTCATCAATGACAGGGAGGAAGCTGCCGGCCTTGGTTTTCCCGCGGTCAGGATAAATTTTACTGTTGAAAGCGGGACAGAAGCAGGCATGATTGCGGAGATTTTTCTCGAAAAATACGCGGGAAAGTCTCTGCGGCCGGGAACCCGCACTTTTCAGATGCCGGAGACAACACGAGGACATTTCCACCGGGGTGTGGAGTGACAGCAGAGGATAAGATATGGCAGTCATTTTTTCACAGGTAGCTAAATATGTGCTTCTCGTACTGATGGCGCTCTTTACTATTGAGACGTACATGGTGCTGAGAAGACGGGATGCAGAATCACGAAACCGTATCATGCGGAAACAGATCGGTCTCATGGTGCTCTTTAACATCACCTGTTATTCGGTTATGTTTGTGAACACAGAGGATTACTGGATGCTGATGATGCTTGTATGCATGATCTTTTACATCATCGTGGTCCAGGTTCTCTACCGCCTGATCTACAAGAGAGCTTCTATGATCCTGCTGAACACCATGTGCATGATGCTCAGTATCGGAATGGTCATTCAGTCAAGACTCGATATGGATACGGCGAGAAAGCAGTTTGTCATCGCGGCGGGAGCGACGATGGTCTGCTTTATCATCCCCGTGTTCATCCGGCGCGTGAGGTGGGTGTCCAGGCTGACCTGGGTATACGCGGTCGTCGGCATTCTTCTTCTGGGTGCCGTACTTCTTTTTGGAAAAATTTCAGGAGGCGCAAATCTTTCCGTTTCAATTGGCGGTGTCTCTTTTGCCTTTTCGGAATTTGTAAAAATCACATTCGTGCTGTTCGTCGCCGGAATGCTGCAGGAAAGACATGATCTGCGTCAGGTGATCATCGTGACGATCGTCGCCGCGATCCATGTGGGAATTCTCGCGCTCTCCGCAGACCTCGGGGCGGCGCTGATCTATTTTGTCGCGTGGATTGTCATGGTCATTGTTGCTACAAGACAGCCTGGATACGCGGTAATAGGCGTAGGTGGAATGGCAGGAGCCTGTGTTGTAGCTTATCACCTGTTTGAGCACGTGCGCACCCGTGTGGAGATCTGGAAAGATCCTCTGAGCGATTATGAGGGAAGCGGCTATCAGCTGGCTCAGGCGCTCTTCGGGATCTGTGCAGGCGGATGGTTCGGCACAGGCCTCTGCCAGGGAAATCCTGAGAGTATTCCCCTCGCTTCAGAGGATTTTACCTTCGCGGCGATCTGCGAGGAATTCGGCATTCTTTTTGCAATCTGCCTCATTCTCCTCTGCATGTGTATGTACCTTCTCATCATCAATATTGCGCTGCGTCTGGAAAAACCTTTTTATAAGCTCGTTGCAATGGGACTCGGAACCGAATATGCTTTTCAGGTTTTCCTCACTGTAGGCGGAACTACGAAATTTATCCCGATGACCGGAATTACGCTTCCGCTCATCAGCTACGGAGGAAGTTCCATGGTGTGCACGATCATGATGATCTCGATCATCCAGGGACTTTATATCATGCGAAGTGATGAGGATAAAGAGATCCGCAGAGAGAAAAAGAGGAGGAGACAGGAGGAGTACCTGCGCCAGCTGCGTCAGGCACAGTATCAGAACAACTACCAGAATGGCTATCAGAATGGCAGTCAGAATGGTTATCCGGGTGGAAGTCAGAATCCCTACAGAAACCAGAATATGTACAGCGGACAGAATGCTTATAGCAGCCAGAATGTATATGGCAATCAGAACGCATATAGCAATCAGAATGAACAAAACTCTTTGCAGAATGGTGACACTGAAATCTATGTAAAGAAAAAGAGCCGCCATGTTACGAGCACCTATGACATGGGTGGCAAGGATGACGGACAGAAGGATAATTACATGGATCAGGTGAGCGAACAATCAGGAGATGACAATGAGTTATCAGAAAAAATCGAACAACAAACCAGAGAAGACCTCGCGTTCCGCAATCACTAGACCGTACAGGATCGTCTCCTACATAAGCCTTGCTCTCTTTATCGGCCTCATTGCATATATTATCTGGTTTCAGATTGAGGAGAGTGACAGGTATAAGAACAATTCTTACAATGTGCGTCAGGAAGAAGCTGAGGAACAGGTTCTGAGAGGTTCTATTCTCGCTTCAGATGGTACTACGGTCCTTGCGGACACTGAGGTGGACAGCGATGGGAATGAAGTCCGCAATTATCCGTACGGCTCGCTTTTTGCGCACACGGTAGGATATGAGGTCTATGGCGGGAGCGGCCTTGAGCAGGCCCAGAACAGTGTTCTCACGCAGTCACACTCCAACATTGTGACGCAGGTGCAGAACGATCTCGAAGAGGTGAAGAAGGCCGGGGATAATCTGGTTACTACTCTGAATCCGACTCTTCAGCAGAAGGCTGCAGATCTTCTGGGAAGTATGCAGGGCGCCGTGTTCGTCATGGACGTAGATACGGGCGATGTGCTCGCCGACTACAGCAGCCCCAGCTTTGATGCGAATACCGTAGAAGAGGATTGGGATTCGCTCGTGAATAATGATTCCGGCGTGCTACTGAACAGAGCGATGCAGGGGCTGTACCCTCCGGGATCCACTTTCAAGATTGTGACAGCTCTCGCATATTACAGAGAGTATGGCACTTTCGACAATTTCTCCTACAACTGTACGGGAACGTATGAGGAGTCGGGCTTTACAATACACTGTGCAAGTTACGAACAGCATGGCTCTGAGGACTTTGCCGACGCTATGGCAAATTCCTGCAACTGTGCCTTTGCCTATATGGCAGTTAATATGATCGATCCGCAGATCCTGATCGACACGGCTGAAGATCTGGGATTTAATCAGGAGATGGATATCCTGCTTCCGTATTCGGAAAGTACATTCAGCCTAACGACGGATTCTGCTACCGCTCTGTATATGCAGACTGCTATCGGCCAGGGAGATACAGAAGCTACGCCGATGCAGATGTGCATGATCGTCGATGCCATTGCCAATGACGGAGAAATGATGCTTCCGAACTTTGTCTCCAGAGTGGAAAGCTCAGATGGCACACAGGTCAGCGGCTCAAAGCAGCAGTCGTACGGTCAGGTTTTGACAGAAGATGAGGTATCAGCCCTGAGGACAATTCTGCAGGGCGTCACACAGTATGGAACTGCGAGTGAACTCGCCTCTAATTCCTACAACATCATCGGAAAGACAGGAACTGCTGAGTACGGGGATGAGGGAAATGCGCATTCCTGGTTTGTCGGATATTCGAATACCGGCAATAATGATATCGTCGTCTGCGTTCTCGTAGAGGGCGGCGGCAACGGCGTATATACTGCAGCACCGCTGGCCGGCGAACTCATCACGACTTACTTTGAATCCTGACCGGATTGTTGCGGCTATTGGTGAAAAAGAGTATATTTAAGGTTATGAAATGAGGTCAGATACCGGATAAATATTATTTCGGAACGGGGATTATGGAAGAAATACGTGCAACTAGCTGCGGGGGACTTGTAATTTTCCGTGGAAAGATTCTGGTTCTGTATAAGAATTTTAAAGGTAGGTATGAAGGCTGGGTATTGCCAAAGGGAACAGTTGAAAAGGGCGAGGATTTTAAACAGACAGCCCTCCGGGAAGTCAAAGAAGAATCCGGTGCAACTGCCAGGATCATTGATTTTATCGGCACCAGTCATTATTCCTTCGTTGTTCCTGAAGGTGAAGTCCAGAAGGATGTCCACTGGTTTCTGATGATGGCGGACAGCTATTACAGTAAACCGCAGTGGGAAGAATATTTTGTTGATTCCGGGTATTATAAATATCATGAGGCGTATCACCTGCTCAGATTTTCGAATGAGAGACAGATTCTGGAGAAGGGATACGGCATGTATATCAGTAAAAAGAAAGCAGGCTTATGGGTTCCACAAGGATCACGTTCCTGAAAGGATTATATTATGGCCGCAAAGCTTCTGCGGTTAAGAAAAATATCAGAAAGGCGCTGAGACGGGGAGCTCTGCTTCCGGGACTGTATCTTATCACTTTTGCTTCGAATGGCATCGATCAGCTCGATATCATTGAAGCGAAGTATCTCGATAATCCGTGGATAGGAGATGATCTTCCGCCTGTCGCAGGACTGGCCGTCGGAAGGGCAGAGGCGTTCGAGACAGTGCGCAGGATGGCAGAGGATTCTTACAGAGAGACCGGATCCTGCGATCTGCAGGCGTATCTGAAAAGCAGGAAAAAAGAGACAGATGTTCTCACAGAAGCTGATAAAAATACCGATGACACAGCTGGATAAATGGAGAAGTGATACATGGCAGTATTCCTGTTTATACTAAAAATTATCGGCAGGATCCTGGTGGTTCTACTGATTGTAATACTGGCACTGATCCTGCTGCTTCTTTTCTTTCCATTCACCTACCGCGGGAGTCTTGAAAAGAAAGGTGATAAAATCCACGCGGAGGGCAGAATCTGGTGGCTGTTTCATGCGATCCATGCATCCGGTCATTTTGACAGGATTTCAGGAAGAACAGACAAAAGCGGCGAGCTGTATATCTTTGGTTATCCGCTTCTCAGCAGACTGAAGAAAAAGAAGCAGAAAAAACCGCCCGTTACAGAGAATAAGATCTCTGATTCGGAAAAGAGACGGTCCTCAGAGAGACCGGCCGGCAGAAAAGCAGACGGAAGCGCCAGAAAGAAACCGACTGTCGAGCCAGGTCAGTGGAAATATATGCCGGATGAAGGTGGCAGCGGTAAGAAACCGGATGTCTCGGTCTACCACAGAAAGCAGCCGGGCATTCTGGAAAAAATTTCGGCCAGGCTGGCGGCGTTCATCGGGAAGATAAAAAAGGCTCTTCGTTCTTTCGGAAAGACGTTGAAGAAGATAAAGAGATGGCTTGACTATCTTGCATCCGCCGGATTTCAGAAGCTTAAAGCTTTGCTGATCCGTGAAGTAAGTGCCATCCTTCGCCATATCCTTCCGCGAAAATCTGAAGGATATATCATTTTCGGAACGGGTGATCCTGCTTCAACAGGCGAGCTCCTCGGAGCTGTAGCAGTTTTCAGCGGATTCATACCGGATGGGGTCTCCGTACAGCCCGATTTTAATGAAGAGAAATTAGAGGCGGATGTAAAAGTCTCAGGGCATTTCTTTCTGATCGTTCTTCTCATACACGCGCTGAAGATCCTTCTCAACAGAGAATTTAAAGAGCTGCGCAGGAGAATTAAGGCTGAGAAGCAGGGAAAGAATCCAGACTCAGAAAATGAAGAAAACGGGAAGCGCAGAAAAAACGGTACAGATATAAAACGGGAAAAAGAGAGTAACGCGGCATAACCAAGGAGGAAAAAGTTATGGCAGATAATTCTTTTAATAACAATATCAGCGCCCTTTACAAGGGACTGGAGAGCTTTTTATCAACAAAATCTGTCGTCGGCCAGCCGGTAAAGGTGGGAGACAGCACTCTGATTCCACTCGCGGATGTGTCTTTCGGCATGGGAGCAGGTGCTTTTGCTGGTGATTCGAAGGATAACGGTGGCGGCGGTGTCGGAGCCAAAATGAGCCCTGCGGCAGTCCTTGTCATCGCAAAGGATGGAACGACAAAGCTCATCTCATTGAACAATGAGGATGCAATTGCCAAACTGATCGATATGGCTCCGGACGTCATCACAAAGATCAAGGGAGCTGTCGGAGGAACATCTGACGATGAATCTTCGGAGTTTGCCGAATGATCTTTGACTCAGAAAAGGCTTGCAATTGTTGGCCTCCTCTGATACAATATCAGTCGTGTCTGAGCCGAAACACGGGCGAAAGCTGAAGAATCCGGCTTGAATCTATTTGTAAGGAGGTGGATTCGATGGCAAAGTGTGAAATTTGCAATAAGGCTGTTTATTTCGGAAATAACGTCAGCCATTCTCATAGAAGGTCAAATCATATGTGGAAACCGAACGTGAAGGCTGTTCGCGTAAAAACACCTGAAGGCGGAGTAAAGAAGATGTACGTATGCACCAACTGCCTTAAAAGCGGCAAAGTTGAGCGGGCATAAGAGGTGCAGTCCGCTTTTGTGTTATCGATGACAGACAGACTGCCGTGTTAATCCTGTATTAGCGCGGCAGTCTTTTTAGTAGAATCGATTCAGAAAGGAGCGCGGCAATGAAAGGACATGTAAAATCATCTTATGGCGAAGTTGTCATTAATCCTGATGTGATCGCGACATATGCGGGAAGCGTAGCTGTCGAGTGTTTTGGAATTGTCGGCATGGCCGCTGTTAACATGAAAGACGGGCTTGTCAGACTGCTGAAAAAAGACAGCCTGAAGCACGGAATTCAGGTGACCATAGAAGATAATGAGATCTCCCTGGAGTTTCACGTTATCGTCGCCTATGGTGTTAACGTTTCAACGATTGCACAGAATCTTATTGAGAGTGTCAAGTATAAACTGGAAGAGTTTACAGGCATGAAAGTTTCAAAGGTGCGTGTTCTTGTTGAAGGCGTGCGGGTAATTGACTAATCCGTCAGGAGGAATCTGTTTTGGCTGTTGATCGTATAGATGCGGCACTTTTCGCGAAAATGTTCCTCGCCGGTGCCCAGAATCTTAGTGATAATAAAGACTGGATCAATGAACTCAATGTATTTCCGGTCCCCGATGGGGATACAGGAACCAATATGACAATGACAATCATGTCGGCCGTCCGTGAACTCGAAGCACTTCAGGATGTCGATATGAAGAGCCTTTGTAAATGTATTTCCTCAGGAAGTCTCCGGGGAGCGCGCGGCAACTCGGGCGTCATCCTTTCTCAGCTGTTCCGCGGCTTTACAAAAACGGTGCGCAGCACGGATGCCATAGATATCCCTCTGATCGCCGATGGTTTCGAGAAGGCTGTCGAAACAGCATACAAGGCAGTTATCAAACCTAAAGAAGGAACTATCCTGACAGTTGCAAAGGGCATGGCTGAAATTTCCAGGAAGCTCGTCGATGCCCAGATGCCTGTCGAAGAGTATCTGAAGAATATTATTGACTACGGCAATGAAATTCTTGCAAAGACTCCGGAGATGCTTCCGGTTCTTAAAGAGGCTGGCGTTGTCGATTCCGGCGGACAGGGTCTTATGACCATCCTCGAAGGCGCTTATGGCGCGCTGACCGGAAAAGAAATTGAGATCACAATCATCGGCGGAAAGAAGAGTGAAAACACTGCCGAAGAGGAAAAAGAAGCTCCTGTTCAGATCAGGAAAAAGAACGTTTACTTTGAGGAGTTTATCATCAACACCGCAAAGCAGCTGTCTCCTGCCCTGATCGACGATCTGCACGGCTTCCTCGCGGCTTCCGGTGAGTGTGCCGTTGTTTCTTCAGAGGGGAAGAAGGTCAAGGTGTATCTGCGCACGGATGACCCGGGTATGGTCCTCACTAAGGCAATGTCGTACGGCCCTGTATCAGATATCAGTATTACAAACAGTACGATTGAAAAGCATGAAAACCGCCTTTTCCGCGATCCTGAAAAGGCACTTGCTGACCAGATGGCAGAGAAGGCTGCAAAGGAGACCCCTGCCAAGGAGATGGGATTCATAGCTGTTTCCTGCGGAAATGGTTTTGAAGAAATCTTCAAGGGCCTCGGAGCAGACTATGTAGTTTCTGGCGGTCAGACGATGAATCCGAGCACCGAGGATCTGATCAATGCCATTGACAAGGTCAATGCAAAGAATGTCTTCCTGCTGCCGAACAACAAGAATATCATTATGGCTGCAAAGCAGGCCAAGGAGCTTGTTCAGGAAAAGAGCATCATCGTTATTGAGACAAAGACTGTTCCTCAGGGAATATCAGCACTTCTTGCTCTGGAGCCGGAAAAGTCTGCGGTCGAAAACCAGCAGCTTATGACGGAGGCTGTCGGTCATGTTCAGACGGCTGAACTGACATATGCGATCAGAGACACCTCTATCGATGGCGTTGAGATCCATCAGGGAGATATTATGGCAGTCGGCGATCACGGTATCCTGGATGTAGAAAAGGATGTCCGGAAGGCCGCGTCAGGAGCACTGGAAAAAATGATAACGGACGATTCTGAGCTCGTGAGCATTTACTTCGGCCAGGATTATTCAGAAGAGAATGCACAGAGGATCGCACAGGATGTACAGGAGAAATATCCTGACATCGATGTAGCTGTAGAGAACGGCGGACAGCCTGTTTACTACTGTATCCTTTCTGTTGAATAAAAGATCATGGCCGCTGCCTTATGCGCAGCGGCTTTTTTGATAATTTTTTGCTACGGGAAAGACCAGATGAGTGAGAAGGTTTCAGAGGATTCACTGCGGAATCTCCGCGGTATAGGCGAAAAAACAGAAAAACTGTTTAATGCAGCAGGGATTTATACAATGGATGACCTGCTGCATTATTATCCAAGGGATTATGACATGTACAATCCCCCGGTCGGCGCCGGAGAGGTCGTCGTAGGCATAAAGAATGCCATTTTTGCGAGGATCACCAGAAGACCCTCTGTCCGTACCTTCGGAAAGAATTCCATCACGATTGTCTCATTGAAGGACGAGACGGGATCTGTCACTGTGAACTGGTTTCACATGCCTTTTCTGCGCAACACACTCCGCGTCGGATCTCTGTACGTGTTCCGCGGCCTCGTCGTCGAAAAAAACGGCAGGCGAACGATGGAACATCCGGAGATATTTGACCCGGAAAAGTACAGCTCCGTGGAAGGGCAGCTTCTTCCAATATATTCTCTGACGGCCGGCCTGTCGAATAACATGGTCCGGAGGGCGACGGCATCGCTTCTGGAGAAAAGGAAGCCGACGCAGGAGTTTCTTCCCGATGAAATACGCGAGGGCTTCGGTCTCTGTGAGATTAATTTTGCCCTGTCGCAGATCCACTATCCTGATACAAAGGAGAACCTGATTACGGCGCGCAGCCGTCTGGCATTTGACGAATTTTTCATGTTCCTTCTCGGTGTGTCTGAGATGCGCTCCTATCAGGAACAGCAGGTCTGCCATTTCCCCATGAAAAAAGTGTGGAAGACAGAGGACGTCATCGAACATCTGCCTTACAGTCTGACGCCAGCGCAGAACAGGGTTTGGGGAGAGGTGGAACGTGACCTTTCTTCGGGAAAGCTGATGAGCAGACTGATTCAGGGAGATGTGGGAAGCGGAAAGACAATCCTCGCGTTTCTCGCTATGATCATGGCACATGAAAATGGATATCAGAGCGCAATGATGGTACCCACGGAGGTACTGGCGGAGCAGCAGTACGCGTCACTGGTCAGACTGCTGGAGGAGAATGGAATTACAGATGCCAATCCGGTCCTTCTGCGCGGAAGCTGTACGGCGGCTGAGAAGCGGGAAATAAACGAGAAAATTTCCTCCGGCGAGGCAGGAATGATCGTGGGAACGCATGCTCTTATCCAGGAATCTGTGCAATATAAAAATCTCGGCCTGGCAATCACAGATGAGCAGCACCGCTTTGGCGTCCGTCAGCGCCAGACCCTTACGGAAAAGGGTGAAACTCCCCACGTTCTTGTCATGAGCGCGACGCCCATTCCCAGAACACTCGCAATGATTCTCTATGGGGATCTGGACATATCTGTCCTGGACGATATGCCTGCCGACCGTCTCAAAATCAAGAACTGTGTAGTCGGCCCGGAATTTCGCGAAAAGGCGTGGAGTTTCATTGAAAAACAGGTCGACATGGGCAGGCAGGCGTATGTCATCTGTCCGATGGTTGAACCCAATGAGGAGCTTGCCTGCGAAAACGTGAAAGAATACACGGAAAAACTGAAAAAACGGTATGGCGGAAGGATCCGCGTGGGTTCTCTAAACGGAAGGATGAAGGCGGATGAGAAAAAAGAGATCATGAAATCATTCGCGTCCGGAGAGATCCAGGTCCTCGTGTCCACGACTGTCGTGGAGGTCGGTGTCAATGTGCCGAACGCGACCGTTATGATGATCGAAAATGCGGAGAGATTCGGCCTGGCGCAGCTCCATCAGCTCCGGGGAAGGGTCGGACGCGGAAAATATCAGTCCTACTGTATTTTTATGCAGGGCGATGGTCAGAAGACTACTTCAAAACGTCTCGAGATCCTCAATAAGACAAATGACGGGTTTGTCATAGCTGAAGAGGATCTGAAGCTGAGGGGGCCCGGAGATATGTTCGGGACGAGACAGAGCGGAGAAGCTGTTTTTCAGGTGGCGGACATCTATCGGGATCATGATATCCTGACACAGGCTAACGAGGCTGTCAGTGAGCTGAGAGAAATAGATCCGAAACTTGAATTGCCGCAGAACAGACTTCTGAGGGAAAATATTGATAGACAATTCAGAAGGCAGAAAGAATCCGGCTGAGAACGACGAATATTGTGGATTTTCCTGTGAATTTGACTATTTAAAACGTTTTAATTATTTTAAGCGTGTCGCAAAGTGACGAAAATATCACCATTGCTTGAAAACGCGATACAAAAAGAATAATATAACAATGTCAATCAGATAAATAACCTGCTTTACTATTAGTAAGTTATTTTTCGTTTCATAGCATTTTTGGAGGAATAGAGTCATGGCAGAAGCAAAGAAAAAGGCCGCTGAAAAGACCACTACCACAGCAGCCACAGAAAAAGTTGAAAAAGTAAAAGAAGCAACAGCTGCTGTAAAGAAGTCGGTCGAGAAGAAAGCAGCGACCGCTGCCAAGAAAGTAACGGATGTCAGCAAGAAGGCTGAGGCTAAGGCAGAAGAGGTAAAGAAGACCGCCGCTGCAAAGAAAGCTGCACCTGTTAAGAAGGCTGCTCCTGCAAAGAAGACCGCTACAGCCAAGAAGGCAGCTCCGGCAAAGAAGACAACTGTGAAGAAGGCTGCACCTGCAAAGAAAGCAGCTCCGGCAAAGAAGGCAGTTGAGACAAAAGAGTCCATTATCCTTCAGGCAAATGGAAAGGATATCGCATACGATGATCTGACAAATGCTGCTAAGGAGATCTGGGCTGCTCAGGGCAAGAAGGCTGAGGACCTCAAGGATGTCAAGGTATATGTCAATGTAGAAGAGGGAAAAGCTTATTATGTACTCAACGGTGAATCTGTTGAGGAAACATACGATTTCTGATCCGTTTCCCGTTTTAGCAAGGTAGTACCGGGAGCTGCTGTACACATCAATGTGCAGCAGCTCCTTTTAAATAGTTGAAATTTTCTGGGTATTCTTTCCCTGATATACGATATAATATTTGCATAAAAATCGAAATATTATTGATAAAACTTTGTGCATTTGTTATAATACGAAATGTAAAATTCCATGTGAGGGCAAAGGAGAACCGGATGAATATTGGGATTATCGCACACAATAGCAAAAAAAGTCTCATTGAGGACTTTTGCATAGCTTACAAAGGTATTTTATCCAGGCATGAGATCTATGCGACAGGCACGACCGGTAGAAGGATTGAAGAGGTGACGAATCTCCATATCCATAAGTTCCTGGCCGGGAGTCTCGGCGGAGATAAGCAGTTTACAGAGATGATCGAGCGCAATGACATGGATATGGTTATATTTTTCTATAATCCGGCGATCATCAATCCATCAGAACCGGATGTGACCAAAATCGTGCGCTGCTGCGATCAGTATAATATTCCTGTAGCTACAAATATCGCTACCGCAGAGATGCTGATCCTCGGACTCGACAGAGGTGATCTTGACTGGAGAAAGCAGAGCAGAGAAGAAGGTATATGAGAGTAATAGCGGGTACCTGCAGAAGTCTTCCTCTGAAGACACTGCCGGGTAAGGATACAAGACCAACTACAGACAGGATTAAAGAGACACTCTTCAATATGCTTCAGAGCTATATTCCAGAGTGTCGTTTTCTTGACCTTTTTGCGGGGAGCGGTGCCATCGGAATCGAAGCTCTCAGCAGAGGTGCGCGCGAAGCGTGGTTTGTTGAGCAGAACCGTTCAGCAGTCTCCGTGATCAGGGATAATCTCAGGTTTACAAAGCTTGAAGACAGGTCGCATGTGATCCAGGCGGATGTGATGTCCGCGCTGAGGGGATTTGACGGAGAAGTGAAATTTGATGTTGTTTTTATGGATCCTCCATATCTGAAGGGACTGGAAAAACAGGCGCTGGACATTCTCGCAAAGTCCCCGTGCGTAACAAAGGATACGCTGTTTGTTGTCGAAGCATCCAGACAGGACGATTTTTCATGGCTTGACAATTCTTTTTATATATGTCATAAACTGAAAACGTATAAAACGAACGAGCACCTTTTTCTGAAGCTTAGATAACGGAGACAGAAATGAAGATAGCTGTTTATCCCGGAACGTTTGATCCGGTCACTTACGGACACCTTGATATCATTGAGAGATCAAGCAAATTGTTTGATAAGGTCATCATCGGAGTGCTGCACAATTCTGCAAAAACTCCGTTGTTTTCTGTAGAAGAACGTGTTAATATACTAAAGAAAGCGACGGAAAACATAGAGAATGTTGAAGTGCGTTCATTTGAAGGGCTTTCTGTGGAATTCGCTAAGGAGTGCAATGCACACGTCATTGTGAGAGGCCTGCGCCTTATTACTGACTTTGAATATGAACTTCAGATGGCACAGACGAATAGAAAGCTTGCTCCTGATGTAGATACGACTTTCCTGTTCACGTCCCTGCAGTATTCATATCTGAGTTCGACAACGGTGAAAGAGGTCGCTGAATTCGGGGGAGATATCAGCGAGTTCGTGCCGCAGTTTGTTGCGGATGAGATCCACAGGAAACTGAGAGACAAGGAAAATCAATAATCATCAGGAAGCTTCCGTAGGGCTCAGGGGAGATCCGTTACGGAAGTTTATTTTTGAACACTGTTTTCCCAGTGTGTTTTATCTCGTTTCTGAGGGGAAATAAATAAGGAAATAAGGAGTTAGAGATGAGCAGCAGCAGGATTGAAGAGATTATTGAGGAAATTGAGGAATACGTAGAGAACTGCAGGTATCAGCCACTGTCAACGACAAAGATCATTGTCAACAAGGAAGAGCTTGAGGAACTGCTCCGTGAGCTCAGGCTGAAGACACCTGATGAAATAAAGAGATACCAGAAAATCATCGGAAACAAGGATGCGATCCTCGCAGATGCGCAGTCGAAGGCGAATAACATCATCGAGGATGCTCATAAACAGGCTAAGGCGCTCGTTGAGCAGACGGAGATCATGAAGGCTGCTTATGCACAGGCAAATGACACTGTGAATGAAGCAAACAAGCAGGCTCAGGAGATCCTTGATTCTGCAGAAAACGATGCCGCCAATATCCGTTCAAGCGCCATCAGTTATACAGATCAGATTTTGAGCAATATATCTACGATCATGGGCAACACGATCGCTGATGTAGGTGCAAAGTATAACGATTTTGCCTCATCAATTCAGAGCTATTATGACCTGGTTAATGAAAACAGAAGTGAGCTCTCACCGATGGAAGGCGCTGCAAAGTCACCGCAGGCGGAGACTTCCGGCGTGAATGATGATGACGATGATGAACCGGATGATGATTCGGAAGAATAACAAAAGTCAGGCAGCCCATTCGGCGTCGAATGTGGCTGCCAAATTTTTTTTACCGGGAAACTAACTTATGGACATTGTATTATGGCACAGAATCCTCTCTCCTTACGAGATGGCGGTGGACGAGCTTATCCTGAAATTCCACCACATGAAGGATGAATACCGGAGATATGGAAAATACTGCCCGATCGAGCAGGTGACCGGACGTGTAAAGAGCATTTCCAGTATACTTGACAAGATGCAGAAAAAGAATATTCCTATGAACAGGATGGAAGAGGACGTCGAGGATATTGCCGGCGTCCGCATTATCTGTCAGTTTGTCGAGGATATTGACCGTGTCGCCTCCATGATCTCCAGACGTTCGGATATTGAGGTCACGGAGATCAAGGATTATATCCGGAATCAGAAGCAGAGCGGCTACCGGAGCTATCATATGATCGTCAAGTACGAGGTCAATACGATCGACGGTCCGAAAAAGGTAAACGTGGAGATCCAGATCAGAACCATGGCCATGGATTTCTGGGCTACGACGGAGCATTCGCTGCAGTATAAATATCAGGGAAAAATCCCGGAACGAGTGGGAGCCAGACTTTCCAACGCCGCGGATGCAATCATTTCGCTCGACAGTGAGATGTCAGCTGTCCGTGAAGAGATCATGGATGCGCAGCTTTCGTCCAAGATGAAGTACAGTCTTGTAGAGGATATCGTCAGTACGATCGAGAATCTGTATTCTCTAATGTCTCATCGTGAAGTGGAAAAAATCCAGGATGAATTTTATCGCGTATATCAGCAGGACAATATGGAAGAGCTGATCCGCTATCATGACCAGCTTGATCTTATCGCACAGGCATACAAGGCACAGAGCAATAAAATGGATGAAGGAGTCAAAAAGCGTGAAGATTGAGAAGGGAAACTTTGGTTACGTCAAAAGTCAGAGGGTTATCCGTCTCGTCAGAACAATTCTTCTTTTTGCCGGGAACTTTGCCCTGTTTATCATCGGACTGGTCCTGAATGACGGAGACCGCCTGAATATCTGGTCGGTGATCGCTGTATTCGGAATGATCCCGGCTGCAATGTCTGTGATAAGTTTGATCATGATCTACCGCGTCCCCCGCATGAAGGAAAGCGACTATAAGGCTATCAGAGAGCACACAGAGGGACTGAGGATTCTTTACGAGCTCTACTTCACGTCCTATGAGAAGAATATGTTCATAGACGCCACCATCATCTGTGGTGAGTACGTGACGTGCTATACAAGCACGAAACCGTCCAGAGCAGATCTTGCGTATATGGAGAAGCATATCCGGAAACATGTCCTCCAGGATGGATACAAGGTCACCGTCAAGATTTTCGACGGGCTGGATAAGTTTTTGGACCGGGCAGATCAGCTGGCCGCCCGCAGGGAGGATTTCGAACTCGAACGCGACAGCAATGTCGAGAATACTCTCATGGCAATCACACTATGAAAGAAATAAAGATAACGGAAAATGAGGCCTCTCAGCGTCTGGATAAATTTCTGAAAAGATTTCTGCCAGAAGCGGGAGGTAATTTTATATATAAACAGCTGAGGAAAAAGAATATCACGCTGAACGGGGCAAAGGCCTCGGGAAATGAACTGCTGCGAGAGGGCGATACTGTCCGGATCTGGTTTTCGGATGACACGCTGAAGAAGTTTATGGGAATTCACGGGGATTCCTGTGGGGTCCGATCAGGACAGGAACCGGGAGCAGGAAAAAAAGCAAAAAAAGCAGTGTTGGAAATGAAGATACCGGACATACGCTCATGGATCCTGTACGAGGACAGTGACATGCTGGTCGTCAGCAAGCCTGCCGGTGTTCTTTCGCAGAAGGCTGCGGCGCAGGATATTTCTCTTGTAGAGATGATCCGTCATTACCTTGTCACAAGCGGTCAGATGACGGAGGAGGATTTCCTGATTTATACACCGGGAATCATCAACCGGCTGGACAGGAATACAAGCGGGATCGTCATCGCCGCGAAGAACCTGCGAGCCGCGCAGAGACTTTCCGAAGGGATCCGAACGCGTGCCATCCGAAAATACTATCTGGCGCTCGTCTGCGGTGCCGTGTATGATAGGAAAAGGACTGACGCGTGGCTCGGGAAAGACCGCGTCTCGAATACCGTGACCGTTTCTGATCACGAGATGCCAGGCATGTCCCATATCGTTACCGCGTACGAACCGGTCAGGCATCTGTCGCTTGGCGGCGCAGATTTCACGCTGCTCCGCGTAGAACTTGTAACCGGAAAGACTCATCAGATCCGGAGCCATCTGGCATTCAGCGGCCATCCGCTCGCGGGTGATCCCAAGTACGGCAGGAAGGACGTCAATGATTTTTTCAGGAAAAGATATGGACTGAAGCACCAGTTCCTCCACGCCGGGCGTGTGGTTTTTCCCGAGGGAATGCACGGGAGCCTGAAACGATCCAGTACGGGTGAGTATGAGATAACAGCACCGCTTCCGGAAGAGCTCCGGTGTATCATTGATGAGGGAGAGAACGGCTGACGACCGTCTGTTAAGACGATGAAAAAGGGGTAATATCATAAGGGAGTATAAATTATGAGAAGCACGAAGGACGACAGAGATAATTCTGAAAAGGAATATCTGGAGAATGATAATAAAAAATCATCGGTGAAGAAGGAAATTCTGAGTTATGTCAGACTGATCGTGATCGTAGCTGTGGTCATGATCCTTCTTCAGAAGTTTATTATCGTAAATGCAAAAATTCCGAGCGAGTCCATGGAACCGACGATTATGACAGGTGACCAGATATTCGGAAACAGACTTGCGTATGTATTCGGCGAGGTACAGCGCTATGATATTATCATTTTTAAATATCCGGATAATGAAGACGAGCTTTTCATCAAGCGTGTGATCGGACTTCCCGGAGATACGGTTGATATCCATGACGGCGATGTCTACATCAACGGAGATTCTATACCGCTTTCCGATGATTTCTGCGCCACGCCTGATTCGACCGCTGAAGGAAATCTGGAATATCCGATCACGGTTCCCGACGGGTGCTATTTTGTTCTCGGTGACAACCGTGAGTATTCACATGACGCCCGCTATTGGGAAAATACCTTTGTGTCGGAGGACGAGATCCTTGGAAAAGCTGTTTTCCGCTACTGGCCGTTCACCCGTTTCGGATTCATCAACAGCAACGAGGATGAATACTATGAGCCGGTTTCGTCCGGAAGCTGATCGGGGGAAAATATGGCTACATGGAATTCGAGAGGCCTTCGTGGATCGACGCTTGAGGAAATGATCAACCGCTCAAATGAGCAGTACCGCGAGCAGGGGCTGGCTCTGATCCAGAAAATCCCGACGCCGATAACGCCGGTCAAAATGGATAAGGAGAGCCGGAGGATCACGCTGGCCTATTTTGACAAGAAAAGTACCGTGGATTACATCGGAGCTGTTCAGGGCATTCCGGTCTGCTTTGATGCCAAGGAATGTGCGACGGATTCCTTTCCCATCGCGAACATTCATGAACACCAGGTCGCATTTATGAGGGATTTCGAACGTCAGAAGGGCATTGCCTTTCTTCTCATCATGTTCACCTCTGCGGACAAGCTCTATTACATGCGCTTTTCTGAGCTCATGACATTCTGGTCGAGAGCAGAGAACGGCGGCATGAAACATTTTGATATCAGCGAGCTTTCGCCGGGTTTTTATCTGCCCGAAAAGCCGGGCATTCTTGTCCCGTATCTCGAGGGCATTCAGAGAGACCTGAATACCAGACCTTGACACGATAATTTATTATGATAATATATCACCGTGTTAAAGTATCGTTGAACTGATGAACCGTGTGGGATAAAATCTCTGCAGGATTCATAACAGCTGACACAGGGAGAAAATCAGCATGAAAAAGAAACTGATACATACGCCGGAGGGCTTTCGCGACAATTTCGGCGTCGAGTGTGATAAGAAGAGATATCTCGAAAGACAGATTGAGAAGCTGTACAGATCTTTTGGCTATCAGTCGATCGAGACTTCTGCTTTTGAATTTTTTAATGTGTTTTCAGAGGAAGTCGGAACAGTATCGACGCATGATCTCTTTAAGGTGATCGACAGAGACGGGGCAACACTCGTATTGAGACCTGATTATACGCCTTCCGT
Source organism: Eubacteriales bacterium (assembly GCA_036453165.1). GTDB lineage: Bacteria > Bacillota > Clostridia > Lachnospirales > Lachnospiraceae > Bilifractor. The sequence goes on from JAZHVR010000003.1 coordinate 94,744, forward strand.
GGCGCGCGCCGTTTCCATGTATTTTGCCGACGAGACAATGCCGCTGAGACTCTGCTACCATGGGAATGTATATAAGAACAGCCACTCACTCCAGGGCAAGCTGAGAGAGAGCACACAGATGGGCGTTGAATTTCTGAATGACGACAGCGCCGACGCCGACGCGGAGGTAATCGCTCTCGTCGTTGAGACGTTGAAACGATCGGGACTTGAAAACTTTCAGGTCAGCATCGGCCACGCCGGCTATTTTGAATCACTTATCAATGAAGCTGGACTGAACGATGAAACAGTCGACGAGCTGAGTACTCTTCTGAGGGCAAAAAACCGTTTCGGGGCGCAGGAGCTCATCGAGTCCCTCGACATCAGTGATGAGCTGAAGGACGCCTTCAATGAAATGACCGATCTCTTCGGGGGCAGAGAGGTTCTGGAAAAGGCGAAGACTCACGCCCACGGGGCGCGGGCTGATGAGGCAATCGGCAGACTGGAGAGGATATGCCAGGTGCTTGAGTTCTATGGCTATCAGGACTATGTGACTTTTGATCTCGGGATGGTGACGGGTTATAAATATTATACAGGCATTATTTTTCAGGCCTATACCTATGGCTCCGGCGACGCGCTGATCAGCGGAGGCCGGTATAACCGTCTCATCGAGCACTTCGGAAAGCAGGCCGCGGCCGTCGGATTTGCGACCGACATCGATTCGCTCCTCACTGCCGTTGAGCGTCAGAAGATCGGGCTTCCCGTCACGGACATCAAGATCATGGTCCTTTATCCTGAAGAATACGAAGCGAGAGCAGTCGAATACGGAACAAAGCTCCGCGAGGAAGGCCATGACACGGCCCTGGTAAGATTTGACAAAGACAGGACCGAGGACGATTATGTGGCGTACGGAAAGCGAAACCAGTTCCGCAGAATCGATTATCTCGCCTCTGAAAGCAGGACGGAGATCGTCGATCTCACGGCAGACAGCCAGACAGCAGACAGGAAGGGAGAAGACAGATGAGATATCTGACAGTTGCCCTCACAAAGGGACGTCTTGCGACGAAAACAATGGACCTTTTCGAGCGCATCGGCATCAGCTGTGATGAGATGAAAGACAAGAACACGAGGAAGCTGATTTTTACAAACGAAGAGCTTGGTCTCCGCTTTTTCCTCGCCAAGGGACCGGACGTCCCGACATATGTAGAATATGGTGCGGCTGACCTCGGGATCGTCGGCAAGGACACAATTATGGAGGAAAACCGGAAGATCTACGAGGTTCTTGATCTGGGATATGGAAAATGCAGGATGTGCATCTGCGGGCCTGAGTCTGCGAGAGAATATCTTCAGCATAATCAGCTGATCCGCGTTGCGACGAAGTATCCGAATATCGCGCGCGACTATTTTTACAACCAGAAAAATCAGAGTGTTGAGATCATCAAGCTGAACGGTTCGATCGAGCTCGCGCCGATCGTCGGACTCTCAGAGGTTATCTGTGATATCGTAGAGACGGGAACAACGCTGAAGGAGAATGGCCTGGTCGTTCTCGAGGAGGTGTGTCCTCTTTCCGCGAGACTTGTCGTCAACCCGGTAAGCATGAGAATGGATAATGCCCGGATCACCGATATTATCCGTAAACTGAAGGCTGCCGTATCATAAAAGAAAGAAGTGGGAAAATGCAGATCATTGAATTAAATCAGGAAAATCGCGAAGCTGTGAAGAAGAGCATTCTTGACCGGACACCGTCAGTATTCGGTGAGCAGGAGAAGACGGTCAAAGACATTATCGATGACGTGAGAAAACGCGGAGATGCCGCGATTTTTGATTACACCGCTAAGTTTGATCACGCTGATATCAGCAGGGAGAACTTTGAGGTCACTGACGAGGAGGTCCGGGAGGCATACGGACTTGTAGACAAGGATCTTGTCGATGTGATCCGCAAGGCTCTCGTCAATATCCGCGATTTCCATGAAAAAGAAAAGCAGAACAGCTGGATCACTACGACGGACAAGGGAATTATCCTCGGACAGAAGATCACCCCGATGCAGCGCGTGGGTGTCTATGTGCCGGGCGGCAAGGCCGCGTATCCGTCATCGGTCCTTATGAATATTGTTCCTGCGAAGACGGCCGGTGTCGATGAGATCATTATGATGACCCCCTGCAATGCGGAGGGGAAAGTGAATCCCGCCGTACTTGTGGCCGCTCACGAGGCGGGCGCGGACAGGATCTTCAAGGCAGGAGGAGCGCAGGCGATCGCTGCTATGGCCTACGGCACGGAGAGTGTTCCGAAGGTCGACAAGATCGTCGGCCCGGGAAATATTTTTGTCGCATTGGCGAAAAAGGCTGTTTACGGAAGCGTATCGATCGACTCTATCGCCGGACCGAGTGAGATCCTCGTGCTTGCCGATGAGACGGCAAATGCAAGATATGTGGCGGCAGATCTTCTCTCACAGGCAGAGCATGACCAGATGGCCACCGCGATCCTGATCACGACCAGCCGCAGACTGGCCGAGGAGGTCAGCCGCGAAGTCGACGACTTTGTGAAGGTACTTTCCAGAAAGGATATCATTCAGAAGTCGCTCGATCAGTTCGGAAGGATCCTTGTCGCAGCAAATGAGCAGGAGGCAATCGACGCCGCCAATGAATTTGCGCCGGAGCACATGGAGATCGTGATGAAGGACGCCTTCGAGGTGATGACAAAAATCCGCAACGCCGGAGCGATTTTTATCGGCGAGTACAGCAGTGAGCCTCTCGGCGATTACTTCGCCGGTCCGAACCATATTCTCCCGACGAGCGGTACGGCGAGATTTTTCTCGCCCCTGTGTGTGGATGATTTCGTCAAGAAATCAAGCATCATCCACTATTCAAGAGAAGCTCTGAAAGAGGTTCATGAGGACATCGAAAAATTTGCCAAGTGTGAGCAGCTGACGGCTCACGCGAATTCTATAGCTGTAAGATTTGAAGATGAAAAGTAACGGGAAGCATGATTTCCTGTGAAGCATATTTTGTTCAACGGGGAGTGACGCATATGGAAAGAAAAGCAACGGTAAACAGAAATACGAGAGAAACGCAGATCAGCCTGACGCTGAACCTGGACGGCACCGGAAAGTATGATATCAGCACGGGCGTGGGATTCTTTGACCACATGCTCGCCGGTTTTGCCAGACATGGACTTTTTGATCTCAATGTCAAGGTCACGGGTGACCTGGATGTCGATGATCATCACACCATCGAGGACACGGGCATTGTGCTCGGACAGGCAATTCACGATGCAGTCGGGGATAAAAAGGGGATCAGACGCTTCGGCAGCTGCATCCTTCCGATGGATGACACTCTTGTGCTTACCGCGATCGACCTCTCGGGGCGGCCATGGTTCGGGTTTGACGCTGCATTTGATGCGGATCAGATCGGAGATATGAGCACCCAGATGGTGCGCGAGTTTTTCTATGCCGTGTCTTATTCTGCCGAAATGAACCTGCACATGAAGGTGCTCGACGGAATTAATGACCATCATAAGGCTGAGGCGCTTTTCAAATCCTTCGCCAAGTCACTCGACCAGGCTGTTTCTATTGACCCGAGAATAACGGATGTACTCTCTACGAAAGGAAGTCTTTAATTGGATACACTGAGGTTCCCCTGTATTTATCTGAAAAGCGGTCTCGCAGTAGACGGATATTTTGACGGCGTGATCGAGGACGAAGCTGATGAAGGTGAAGGGAAGGATCCTGTTGAAAAAGCTGTCAGACTTGGCCAGGAGACAGATACACAGGGATTGATGGTGTTCGATTTTTCTGATGATGACGCTGACCATGACAGGTCCGTCGAGGCGATCGGTGAGATCTGCCGCAGCACGCAGCAGAATGTCATCGCGGCAGGTGATATCCGCAGCATTGAAGGTGTCAAGGAATATCTTGGCGCCGGATGCGCGAAGGTCATCCTCAATCTTGTCAAGGATTCTAACAAGGAAATCTTTGAAGAGGTGTCGTCGCGGTTTGGAAAAACGAGGATCGGCGCATATATTCCCGATTATAATGCGTATCTGATGATGAAGGATGACATTGAGAAGTACGCCGGCATCCTCCTTGTCGACCGGGACGATGACGACGATGTAAAAATCGTCGAGGAGACCTCGCTTCCTGTCCTCCTCCACGATGATCAGAAGGGAGAGTGCCTCGAGGCAAATTTCAGGACGCGCGATTTTGAGTCCGAGATACAATGGAAGGATTTTAAGCTGAACAGTGACGGTCTCATTCCGTGCGTTGTTCAGGATTATAAGACAGACAAGGTCCTCATGGTCGCCTACATGAATGAGGAATCATTCCAGAAGACGCTGGAGACGGGGCGTATGACGTACTGGAGCCGCAGCCGCCAGGAGCTCTGGATGAAGGGGCTGACGAGCGGACATTTTCAGTACCTGAAGGAGCTGAGGCTTGACTGTGATAATGACACGCTGCTCGCAAAGGTGGCGCAGGTCGGCGCGGCATGTCACACGGGCAATTTTTCGTGCTTCTACCGCACGATCATGAAGAAAGAGGATGAGGCAGTGCGCCCGACGCGCGTGCTGCTGAAGACCTTTGATGAAATTAAAGATAATCAGAAAGACCCTGTCCCCGGCACGGAACTCACGGAGCTTCTTTCCGGCGGACCGGACAAGATCCTCTCGAAGATCGGAGACGACGAGACGGGGCTGATTCTCGCGTCCAAGAACAACCGGAAGAGCTGTATCGTCGAGGGAATCGCTGACATGATGATGGATTGCATGGTCCTTATGGCGGAGAAGAATCTGACCTGGGATGACATTGCAGAAGAGATTTCTGACAGAAGATAAGGCTTATGAAAAAATATTTTCAGGTATTTCTCAGCCTGGAGAATAAGAAGGCTGCGGTCATAGGACCGTCAACGGCGACGAAAAATATTGTAAATGAACTCACAGAATGCGGAGCACAGGTAAAGGTAATTGAAAATGGCAGGTATAAACGGGAGATGATCCTTGATTCGGATATCGTTTTTGCCTGCGATGCCAATCCTGCGGTCAACGAAGATATTTATGCAGCCTGTGGCTGCATGGGTATACCAGTATATATCCCCTCAAGACCTGAGAAATGTAGTTTCTTTCTTTATCCGGCAGGTGAGAAGGATCCGATGGGAGACGTCGGTTCCCAGGTGTCAGTTTCCGGGGAAAAAGGAAATCAGAACACGGATGATCTGTCTGCCGGTCCTGCGGCTGGATCCGATGTGGAAATGTATACAGACGGAGCGGCGAGAGGCAATCCCAATGGTCCTGGAGGCTATGGCGTTGTCATTATCTACACAGGTGCGGACGGGAAAAAGCACAAAAAAGAGCTTTCAAAGGGATACGCGAAGACAACGAACAACCGGATGGAGCTGATGGCCGCGATCGTCGGACTGGAATCACTGACGGAGCCCTGCAATGTAACACTTCATTCTGACTCCCAGTATCTGGTAAAAGCGTTTAATGACAACTGGATCAGCGGCTGGGTGAAGAATGGATGGAAAAACAGCCAGAAGCAGCCCGTGAAAAATATAGATCTGTGGAAGAGACTGCTTAAGGCGAGGGAAATGCATAATGTTCGTTTTGTCTGGGTGAAGGGCCACGACGGCGATGAATATAATGAGCGCTGTGATTACCTCGCCACTTCGGCGGCAGATGCGGTGGGCAGGACTGGAGGTTTCTGACATCATTTTTCACCGCAGAGGCGCAGAAACCGGCATTCTTGACTTTGCATTATTGAAAATATATACTTCTTGGCGGAATGTCAACGTCAAAATGATTGGAGAATGAGATGACTTTATATGAAGAACTGCAGGCAAGAGGGCTTCTTGCCCAGCTGACTGATGAGAAAGAAATCGCCGACCTGATCAATGCAGGGAAGGCGACTTTTTACATCGGCTTTGACCCCACGGCGGATTCGCTTCATGTCGGGCATTTTATGGCTCTGACGCTTATGAAGCGCCTTCAGCAGGCAGGAAACAAGCCGATCGCCCTTGTCGGAGGCGGTACAGCGATGATCGGCGATCCGTCTGGCAGAACCGACATGAGAAAGATGATGACTGTCGAGACGATCGATCATAATGTCGAGTGTTTCAAGAAACAGATGAGCCGCTTTATCGATTTTTCCGATAATAAGGCCCTGATCGTTAATAATGCTGACTGGCTCAGAAACCTGAACTTCCTGGAATTCATGCGTGACATCGGATCACAGTTCAATGTGAACGAGATGCTCCGTGCCCGCTGCTATGTAAACCGCATGGAGAAGGGACTGTCTTTCCTGGAATTTTCATATATGCTGATGCAGAGCTATGATTTCTACAGACTGTACAAAGATTACGGCTGCCAGATGCAGTTCGGCGGCGATGACCAGTGGTCGAATATGCTCGGCGGCATTGACCTGATCCGCAAAAAAGAGGGCAAGGACGCTTACGCCATGACCATCAACCTGCTTCTGAAGCACGACGGGACGAAGATGGGCAAGACGGCCGGTGGCGCTGTCTGGCTTGATCCTGATAAGTACAAACCGTATGACTTCTATCAGTACTGGAGGAATGTCGATGACGCAGACGTCCTGAAATTCCTCCGGATGATGACTTTCCTTCCGCTCGAACAGATCGACGAGATGGACAAGTGGGAAGGCTCTCAGCTGAATGAGGCGAAGAGGATTCTTGCATATGAGCTGACTTCGATGGTACACGGAGAAGATGAGGCGAAGAAGGCAGAAGCCGGTGCAAAGGCCGTCTTTATGGGAACCGGTTCTCTTGATACCGTTCCTTCTGTCGAACTGAAGGACGAGGATTTTAATGAGAACGGCGCAATCGATATCATCACGGTACTGGTAAAGTCCGGACAGTGCTCTTCGCGTTCAGATGCGCGCCGCTCCATCACGAAGGATCACAGCATTTCTGTCGGCGACAAAAAGATCGACGATTTCACCTATGAGATCAAAAAAGAAGATATTCCCGAGGAGGGACTTCTGGTCAAAAAGGGCAAGAAAAATATAAAGAAGATTGTGAGGGCATAAGGAAATGGCACCAAAGAAGAAATACGGCGTAAATGAACTCCGTGAAATGTTTCTTTCATTCTTTGAGGAAAAGGGGTGCCTCCGGCTGAACAGCTTCTCGCTTGTTCCGCACAATGATACCTCACTTCTGATCATCAACTCCGGCATGGCTCCGATGAAACCATGGTTCACCGGTCAGGAAATCCCGCCGAGGCGCAGGGTTACGACATGTCAGAAGTGCATCCGCACCGGCGACCTCGAAAATGTCGGAAAAACTGCGCGCCACGGCACCTATTTTGAGATGCTGGGCAACTTTTCCTTCGGTGATTATTTTAAGAAGGAAGCCATCCCGTGGGCATGGGAATTCCTGACAGAGCGCGTGGGCCTCGATCCTGAGCGTCTCTATCCGTCTGTCTACGTGGATGATGATGAGGCGTATAATATCTGGCTCAATGATATGCACATTCCGGCTGAGCGCATTTACAAGTTCGGCAAGGAAGATAATTTCTGGGAGCACGGCTCAGGCCCCTGTGGCCCGTGCTCTGAGATTTATTATGACCGCGGACCGGAATTCGGCAATGGACCGGAGGATGTCATGGGCGGAGAGGGCGACCGCTTTATGGAAGTCTGGAACATCGTCTTCTCCCAGTTCAACAATGACGGACACGGCCATTACACAGATCTCGCACAGAAGAACATTGATACCGGAATGGGCCTTGAGCGTCTCGCGGTAGCCGTGCAGGAGGTCGGATCGATTTTTGATGTCGATACGGTTAAATCTCTCAGAGACGAAGTCTGTGCGCTCGCCGGCGGCATTGAATATGAGAAGCCGGGCACGGAAGTTTCTGATGTATCCGTGCGAATCTGCACTGATCACGCGCGCGCAATGACTTTCATGATTTCCGACGGCATTATGCCTTCGAATAACGGCCGCGGATACGTTCTCCGCAGGATTATCCGCCGCGCCGTGCGCCACGGCAGAAAACTCGGCATTGAGGGAGCTTTCCTCACAAAGCTCGCCGAGAATGTCATCGAGGGCTCCAGGGACGGCTATCCGGAGCTTGAGGAGAAGAGAGAGTTTATCCTGAAGGTCATCCAGGCTGAGGAAGATAAATTCGAGAAAACCTATGAGCAGGGTATGGAGATCGTGCGCACCATGGAGGATGACCTCAGGGCTTCAGGAAAAACGGAGCTCTCGGGTGATGACGCCTTCAAGCTGTATGATACGTATGGTTTTCCGCTTGACAATACAAAAGAGATCCTCGAGGAGGACGGATTTACCGTCGACGAGAAGGGCTTTGAGGCTGCGATGAAGAAACAGCGCGAAACAGCCCGCGAGGACAGGAAAAAATCGGGCAAGGCGGCGACATATATGGGAGCCGCGGCCACGATTTACGAGCAGATGGACCCTGCCGTCAATTCAGAATTCATCGGCTACGATACAACTTCCGCACAGGGTAAGATCGTCGCCATGGCTTCTCTCGCTACGGAAGATTCGGATGAAGAGGACACTATAGCTGAGGCACTCTCTGACGGAGATACCGGTGCGATCATTACGGATAAGACGCCTTTCTACGGCACCATGGGCGGCCAGGTCGGTGACACCGGTTATATCGTGCTCGGATCCGATGACGCCACGGCTGAAGGCCATGATGCGTCGGCGCTCGGCAAGGGAGCCTCCGTTTTCAAGGTCGACGCGACAGAGCATGTCGCCGGCAACAAGATTGCTCATATCGGTCATGTCGTCAAGGGCATGTTCAAGCTCGGTGATATTGTCACGCTGAATGTCGATAAGAAGGAGCGCATGGCTACCTGCCGCAACCACAGTGCGACTCACCTTCTGCAGAAGGCGCTCCGCGAGGTTCTCGGCTCCCATGTAGAGCAGGCGGGATCTTATCAGGATGCGGAGAGAACGCGTTTTGATTTCAGCCATTTCCAGGCAATGACTTCGGAAGAGCTCCAGAAGGTAGAGGATCTCGTCAATGAGAAGATCGCCGAGGGACTGGATGTCCACACGGATGTCATGAGTCTCGATGAGGCGAAGAAGACCGGAGCAATGGCGCTTTTTGGAGAAAAGTATGGGGATTCCGTGCGCGTCGTCAGCATGGGCGATTTTTCCAAAGAGCTCTGCGGCGGTACTCACGTAAAGAACACACTGCAGATCGGACAGTTCAAGATCCTGTCTGAGAGCGGCGTGGCTGCCGGCGTCCGCCGCATTGAGGCGCTCACCGGAGACAATGTAAGAAAATATTATGAAAATATCGACCGGGAGATGAATGAGGCGGCTGCACTTCTGAAGGCGACGCCGGACACTCTGGCTGATCACATCCGCAAGCTGCAGGAAGAGATGAAGGCTCTCAGGAGCGAGAATGAATCTCTGAAGTACAAGGCGGCGCAGTCTGCCCTCGGAAACACTTCTGATAACGTGAAGGAGATCGCAGGAGTGCAGTTCCTCGGACAGGCGCTGAAGGATGTCGGCGGAAATGAGCTCCGTACTCTCGGCGACCAGCTGAAGGCAAAGGTTGACGGTGTCATCCTGCTCATCGCGGATAACGGCGGAAAGGTTAATCTGATGTGCATGGCCTCTGATTCCGCAGTAAAGAAGGGCGCTCACGCCGGGAACCTGATCCGCGCTGTCGCGAAGGTTGTCGGCGGTGGCGGCGGCGGACGTCCAAATATGGCACAGGCCGGCGGAAAAGATGCTTCTAAAATTCCGGATGCACTTTCCGAAGCAGAAAAAGTGCTGGCTGAACAGCTGAGCTGATAACAGCTTTTTGATCTGAGCTGCCACGATTGTGGCAGCTCTTTCTTTATTGAAGGGGGAATTATGGAGGAGGAAAAATCTCTGCAGAAACGCAAACCCAACGGCTATGCACTGATACCTTTCGGGATTTTTGTCGGCGTCTATCTCGCGACCGGCATCATCCTCAATGCGATGGGAGTTGAGCAGGCGTTTTATCAGCTGCCCACGCCGATCGCGGCCTTTGTCGGGATCGTGGTCGCATTCATTATGTTCCGCGGGACGATGGATGAAAAACTCAAAATTTTCACTTCCGGATGCGGAAATGAAAACATTATCACCATGTGCATGATCTATCTGTTTGCGGGTGCATTCACAGAAGTCTCCAAGGCGATGGGCGGAATCGATGCGGCCGTGAACATGGGCATGTCTGTCGTCCCTCCGCAGTTCCTTGCGGCGGGCACATTTCTGATATCGTGCTTCATCGCGATGGCCTGCGGCACTTCTGTGGGAACGATCGTCGCTGTCACTCCTATCACCATCGGCCTGGCAGAGGCAGGCGGGCTGAATGTCTATCTGGTTGTCGGGGCAACAGTCAGCGGCGCGATGTTCGGGGATAATCTCTCCATGATATCTGATACTACAATTGCTGCCACGAGGACGCAGGGCTGCGAGATGAAGGATAAGTTCCGGGCAAATTTTAAGATCGCCCTGCCGGCAGCCATTATCACGCTGATCCTGCTCATCATTTTTGGACGGCCCGAAACCACTCCTGTCATGCAGGATTATCCGATCAATTTTATTAAGGTCATTCCCTATCTGTTTGTCCTGATCAGCGCTCTTGCGGGAGTCAATGTATTTATCGTTCTGGCAGGCGGCATTGTCATTTCCGGCGCCATCGGGATCGCCTACGGAAGCTTTTCTCTGCTCGGTTTTGCCAATGATATTTATACGGGCTTTTCTGGGATGTTTGAGATTTTTCTCCTCTCCATGGTTACCGGCGGCCTCGGGGCAATGGTCACGGAAGAGGGAGGCCTCGACTGGATCATGATGAAGGTCAGAAAAATCATACGGGGACGGCGTTCAGCCGAAGCAGGCATCTCTGTCATGGTCGCGCTGACGGATTTTGCGACGGCCAATAATACCGTGGCCATCATCGTCAGCAGCCCTGTGGCGCGTGACATCAGCAGAGAATTTGGCGTGGACCCGAAAAGGTCCGCCTCGCTCCTCGACATTTTTTCGTGTGTCGTCCAGGGCATAATCCCCTATGGTGCGCAGCTTCTTTACGCGTGTGCGCTTCTTGAGGACATTGGCAGTCCGTTCCAGGTAATTAAATATTGCTGGTATCCGTTTTTGTTAATGATATCAGCTTTTCTGTCGATTTTTATATCGAATGATTATCAGGAGAAAGAGCCCGGTAAACAGACTGCTTTATGAATTTTTATCCGTAAGAATTCGAAATGGGAAGGGAAAATTTTATGAAAAGGAGATTAACAGCTTTATTCGCTGCGGTATTTGTGGCGCTCGCATGTACGTACACAGGGGGCTCGCCGTCCACAGTTTATGCGGACACGTCAGAGGCAGTATCCGGAGATACTGCAGGTGGGAGTGGAACAGAGGAGACTGCTTCACAGAGTACGGACACTTCTACTGCATCAGACAGCGTCTATCAGGATGCGGCAGTGACGGCTTCTTCCGGGACGGAATCATCGTCCGCAGAATCATCGTCCGCAGATTCATCTTCTTCAGATACGGTTGTTGAAGAGGAAACGGAGGCGGTCTCTTCTTCATCCGGATCGGAAGCTGAAGAGGTGTCTGTACAGTCCACATCTTCGGGAGAGGATACTGCGGCTGAGGAAGAAACGCAGGCGCCTGGAATCGAATATAAGTCCTATATTCAGTCCGCCGGAGAGGAATCTGATTATGTGGCTGACGGTGCAGTATCCGGAAGTACCGGTCTCGGAAAGCGGCTTGAGGGATTTTACGTGAGACTTACCGGAATAGAAGAGGGCGAAGGCTCTGTCAGGTACAGCGCGTATGTCCAGGGCATCGGATGGCAGGAGGAAAAATCAGACGATTCGTATGCCGGAACGAAAGGTAAGTCAAAACGCGTTGAGGCAATCAAGATAAATCTTGACGGTGAGATCGCCAATGATTATGACGTATATTACTGCGTCTACATTCAGAATTCGGGATGGCTCGGCTGGGCAAAAAACGGCGGGGAGGCAGGAACAACGGGTTATAGCTGCCGTGTGGAAGCCATGAAAATTGTCCTGGTTGAAAAGGGAGCATCGGCTCCGGCGCAGTCAGGCAGTACCGCAGCAGCATCAATCAATGCATCAGGCAACAGCGTCACTTATAAGTCTTGTGTACAGTCATACGGCGGACTGGATTGGAAATCTGACGGAGAGGTTTCCGGCACACGCGGAGAGTAAAAGCGCCTGGAAGCGCTGAGGATCAGCCTCTCAGAGCAGGATGTCAGCGGAGATATTACATACAGGGCATATGTACAGGGAACAGGCTGGCAGGACTGGGTGTCTGACGGCACACTTGCCGGGACGACGGGTCAGTCGAAGCGGCTTGAGGCTCTTCAGATCAGACTCACCGGAGAAATGGCGCAGCAGTTTGATATTTATTACAGTGTATATGTGCAGCACTTCGGCTGGCTCGGCTGGGCGAAGAATGGTGCTTCAGCCGGCACCTCCGGATTTTCACTGAGGACAGAAGCCGTCAGAATAAAGCTTGTGAAAAAGGGGTGCAGCGCCCCGTCGGGCAACTCAGGGGCTGCATATTATCAGTACAAGAGCGGAAACGTGACGTACATGTCCCATGTGCAGTCGTATGGAAACCTTGACTGGGTAAGCAATGGAGAGGTGTCTGGCACAGAGGGGAAAAATCTGCGCATGGAGGCAATTAAAATCCGCCTGACAGATCCCGCGCTGCCCGGAAGTATCCAGTACAAAGCGCATGTATCAAATGTCGGCTGGCAGGACTGGGTATCTGACGGCGCCTTAGCAGGCACGACGGGTCAGTCAAAGAGTATTGAGGCCCTTCAGATCCGCCTGACAGGGGATATGGCGTCCTATTATGATGTGTGGTATCAGGTCCACGTACAGAATTTCGGTTGGCTCGGCTGGACGAAGAACGGAAGTTACGCCGGCACAACGGGATTCGGGCTTCACGTTGAAGCCGTCCGGATAATGGTCGTGAAGAAGGGAAGTGAAGCGCCCGGCAGTACGGCAAATCCATATTACGAATACAAGGATGTAAATATTGACGGAGCCGTCAGCGGCCGGACGATAGCTTCATTCGGTGGATATTCAATGTCCTCCAGCACTTACAGCGCGATCAGCAGCGGCATCAGTCATATTGAGAATCAGGGACGCAGTACCGGTTTTGTCATGGTCGATCTGGTGACCGGAGAGGGAATTTCTTATAATCCCGATCAGACATTTTTTAGCGCCAGCACGATCAAGGGGCCGTATGTCGCATCGCTCTGTTACGCAAACCCGTCTGCGGCAAAAAGCAGTGAATCTACCATTCACAAGATCCTTCTTTATTCGGATAATGATGCCTATGCGAGTCTGAGAAACACCTACGGCAGTGGATGTATAACACAGTGGTGTCAGAAGGCCGGGGTCAGGACGAGTGTCGGCGGCAGCCGCTATGTATATTACAGCGCGCGAGAGCTTGGAAAACTCTGGCTGCAGAACTATCGGTTCTTCGAGTCAGGAAGCTGGGGAGATACGGTGGGCAGCTGGTTTGAGAGCCCTGAGGTGTCACCGATCCATGAAATGCTTGGAAGTAAATATACGACGAGAACAAAGGCCGGATGGTACAGAGACGACGTTCTGCCTGCGGCAAATGACGCCGGAATCGTCTATGCCGGTTCGCGGCCGTACATGGTCACCATCATGTCAAATGTTTCTTTTGATCTCACGCAGCTCAAACCGCTTATCAGTGCGATCGAACAGGCACACAACGAAATGGTGTCTGAATAATAAAATCTGCGCGGACGTGCGCACTGGCAGGATCCCGGAAAATTTTTTCGATTGACGAATATTTAAAATCTGTTATAATGAGGAATAGTTTCAGTGCAAATACCCAAACAGTTGTATTTAGCACAATCTTACAACTGGAGGGAGGTCAGGTTTGGGCATATGGCAACAGTTACTGTAAAAGAAAACGAGACGCTTGACAGCGCACTTCGCCGTTTCAAGAGAAGCTGCGCCAAGGCAGGTATCCAGCAGGAGATCCGCAAGAGAGAGCACTACGAGAAACCCAGTGTTCGTCGCAAGAAGAAATCCGAGGCTGCTAGAAAGCGCAAATACAACTAATCTGTAATCACAGAATGTAAAGAGCTCTGACAGGCAACTGCCAGAGCTTTTTAGCTTTTGTAGGAGAGAAAATGAAACGGATTCCCTCTGTTAAAGAAATTGCAAATAAAATTCATTCCGCTGTTCTGCAGGAAGAGGTCATCGCATCGGATGCCGATGAAGGGCCGGATCCGGATCTGATCGAAATCAGGCCCGAAAAAATCATTGATAAAAAATATCAGATCAGTTCTTTCGGAAAGGAAGGCCTGTCCGGGAGCCTGAAGATATGCTTTTTTTCTGATGTTCACGGATGTGTCGACCGGGGTGAGCCGGAGCAGTACGCGCGTATTCTGGAGGATGAAGAGCCGGATCTCGTGCTCTGTTCAGGAGATATGATCACGGCTAATCGCAGCTGCGATGCCGCCGGTGTCGCTGCAATGCTGAACGGGATCGGAGCCCGGTACCCGCTTTATCTGTCTCTTGGCAATCACGAGAGCAGGGCGATGGCGTCATACCAGGATGTGTGGCAGGATTTTTATGAGAGCCTGAATCCTTCGGATGTGCGGATTCTCGACAATGAAAGGGAGCTTCTTGATATCCGCGGCATCCCGGTGAGAGTGTGCGGGCTGACCATCAGAAATATGTACTACAGGAGGATCGGAAGCCCGGAAATCCCGCCGGTTGAGGTGCGGGAGGCACTCGGAATTCCGGATCCTTCGGAATACACGATCCTTCTTGCGCATAATCCGTCAGGCAGAAATACATATCTGAAATGGGGTGCGGATCTGACGCTGTGCGGCCATTATCACGGCGGGATCATGCGGTTTGGAAGCCACAGGGGCATAGTAACTCCCGATATGCGGCTGTTTTCTGATGATTCCTATGGCCTATATGAAAAAGCCGGAAAACATGTTATCATAACTTCCGGCGCCGGAGAGCATGCGATTCCGGTGAGAATCAATAATCCGAGAGAGATTGTGAGTATTACTGTTAATGTAAATCCATAGTCCTCCGGAACGTTACAGAATCAGAGGTCACTGCATGGCAATCGACGTAAAGCTTGAGGTGTTTGAAGGCCCGCTGGACCTGCTGCTTCATCTGATCGATAAAAACAAAATAGATATTTATGATATTCCGATCTCCGAGATCACGGATCAGTATCTTGATTATGTCAGGCAGATGGATCATGAGGATCTGGATACGACGAGTGAATTTATGGTGATGGCGGCAACGCTGATCGATATTAAATGCCGTATGCTCCTTCCAAAGGAAACGACAGAGGAGGGAGAGGAAATCGATCCCCGCGATGAACTCGTTCAGCAGCTTCTGGAATATAAGGAATTCAAGGATCTGTCTCAGCAGCTGCGGGATCTGTCGGACGAAGCGGGAGATGTTATCACCAGGAAAAGACAGCTTCCGAAAGAAGTCGCCCGTTATGAGCCGCCTGTTGACACGGCAGAACTGCTGGATGGCGTGACGCTCGCCAGACTGAAAGAGATCTTTAACGATGTCATGAGGCGTTCCGAGGAAAAAATCGATCCGATCCGAAGCAAATTCGGGCACATCGAGCGCGAGGAGGTTTCCCTTCCCGACAAGCTTGATTATGTGCAGATCACAGTAAGAAGAAAAAGGAGAGTCACTTTCCGTTCACTGCTGCAGAAGCAGAGCAGCCGTATGCAGGTTGTTGTCACATTTCTCGCTATCCTGGAACTGATGAAACTCGGAAAAATCGCCTGTACCCAGGACGAGATTTTTGGCGAGATAGACATAGAATCCACAGAGGATATACATGAAACATCGCTTGTCGGAGATCTGTACAGAGAGGATGCAGCGACAAAAATGAGCGGAGCCGGTTATGACTGAATCAGAAGAATTGAACAGTGAAAATTCAGAAGAAAAGAATATCGTGAATCCGGTAGAAGAGGGTACAGGTAAGGCCAGTGGAGAAAATGGGGCCGGTAAGACGCAGGAGGGAACTCTTGAGTCTATCCTTTTTGTGATGGGTTCACCCGTAGAACTTGGCAGGCTCGCTTCGTCCATAGGAGAGACACCTGCGAAAACAAAACAGATACTCGCGCACATGAAGGAAAAATATGACCGGCCGGAATCCGGGATCACACTGCTTGAGCTTGATGGATCATACCAGCTCTGCACAAAGAAAGAGTACTATCCTGAGCTTATTGAGATCGCCAAGACGCCGAAAAAACCGCAGCTGACAGATACGGTCATGGAGACACTTGCGATCATCGCATATAAACAGCCTGTGACAAAATCCCAAATCGAGCAGATCAGGGGCGTGAGCTCTGATCACGCCGTCAACAAGCTTCTGGAATATGATCTCGTGAAGGAGGTCGGAAGGCTGAATGTGCCCGGACGGCCCATCCTTTTTGCGACGACCGATAATTTTCTCAGATATTTCGGCGTGAGCTCAACGGACGATCTTCCGCAGCTCTCCGAGGTCCAGATCGAGGATTTCAAGGCTGAGGCAGAGGCTGAGCTTGATGTTAAGGTTGATGTCTGATATTACTTAGATATAGTTCATATATTATTAATGGAGGAGAAAAGTGATGAAGTTACCAGAACAGACATTGAAGTACCGCTATGATACACAGCTGCTTATTGAGGGCGAAAATCTCGATGAAGATGAAATCGCCGATTACATCACAAAACATTTTGACGGCGACAGCCTGATCGCTGCCGGAGATGAAGATCTTATCAAGATTCATTTCCACACAAACGAGCCGTGGAAAATTCTTGAGTACGGACGTTCCCTTGGGGAGATTTTTGATATTGTTGTTGAAGATATGGACAGACAGACACGTGGTCTGAAAGGCTGAGGTAAAACTCAGCCTTTTGTCTTTTCTGTTCAACAAATTAACCGATAATCGGTGCCCGAGTTGTTGAAATTCACAAGGATTTCGGTTATATTATATTTTGTTAAAAATTTGTTTTTCGATATAATTTTACGCATGGAGGTAGTAGTATGAGCAGTTCAACGCAAAGCGCGGCAAGAACGAGAATTTCCGCTCTTCTTGACCAGGGAAGCTTTGTTGAGATCGGAGCCGGTGTCACAGCCCGCAATACCGATTTCAATCTTGCGGAGAAGAAAGCACCTTCGGACGGCGTTATCACCGGTTATGGCCAGATTGATGGCAATCCGGTTTACGTCTACAGCCAGGATGCTTCCGTGTTAAAGGGAACGATGGGAGAAATGCATGCAAAGAAGATCGTCAGAATCTATAATCTGGCGGTCAAGACAGGAGCACCGGTTGTCGGTCTTATTGATTGTGCAGGACTCCGTCTCGAGGAAGCTACTGATGCGCTGAATGCTTTTGGCGAGGTCTATATGGCTCAGGCAAAAGCCAGCGGCGTTGTTCCGCAGGTCACCGGTATTTTCGGCAACTGTGGCGGCGGAATGGCTCTTGTCCCGGCTATGGCAGATTTCACCTATATGGTATCTGACAAGGCAAAGCTCTATGTCAATTCACCGAATGCGATCAAAGGCAACTCTGAAGACGTCTGCGATACGGCATCGGCTGAGTTCCAGGGCGAGGAAGCTGGTACGATCGACGGAATGGGAACAGAACAGGAAGTTCTGTCGGATATCCGCACACTTGTCCGTATGCTCCCGGCCAACAATGAGGATGATATGTCCTATGCTGCGTCTGAGGATGATCTTAACCGCACGATCAGCGACGCGTCCAGATGCATCGAAGATCCGGCTCTTCTTCTTCCGAGGATCAGCGATGACAGCGCATATATTGAAGTAAAGCCTTATTACGGAAAAGATATGGTTACGGCATTCATCCGTCTTAACGGTTATACTGTCGGAGCTGTCGCAAACCGCTCAGCAAAGTACGATGAGAACGGTGATAAGGAAGAATACGGAAAAGTCATCAGCGCAAAGGGCGCCAGAAAGGCTGCAGAGTTTGTAAACTTCTGCGATGCTTTCTCGATTCCTGTTGTCACCTTCACAAATGTGACCGGATTCAAGGCGTGCAAGTGCTCTGAAAAGCACATTGCAGATGCTCTTGCAAAACTTGCTTTCGCATTTGCCAACGCAACAACTCCGAAGGTCAATGTGATCACGGGAGAGGCATTTGGAAGTGCATCTCTTACCATGAACAGCCGCTCACTCGGAGCAGATCTGGTTTATGCGTGGACAGGCGCAAAGATCGGCATGATGGACGCAAAGGCTGCCGCAAAGATCATGTGTGACAATGCGGATGACATCGAAAAGACCGCAAAGGAATATGATGAACTGCAGAACAGCGTGGATTCTGCTGCCGCAAGGGGCTATGTAGACGCTGTTATTGATCCTGCAGATACAAGAAAGTACCTGATCGGCGCATTGGATATGCTGTTCACAAAGAGGGAAATCCTTCCGGACAGAAAGCATGGCACAGTTTAAAGAGGAGATCTGATAACTTATGAAGAAGCTGAAAACAAGAATCTCAGCCCTTCTTGCTCTGATCTGTTCGCTGGTAATCGTATTTACTGCAGTTCCAGCTCGCGCAGACGTATCCACGATTGATCAGGATACGGCTGATTCTATAGCGTCGAATGTTGAGAGTTTTCTTTCTCAGGTATATACGATCACTGATTACCAGTTCGAGCAGCTTAAAGCTGAGGGCGGTTTCTATGAAGAACTTTACTATGACTGGATGACCAACAGAAAGACAGTTGGTGATTATGTCAATGTAAACGATGTCGAAATCGATGATTCCACTGGCGCGATCGTCGCAAAAGCTGATGTACAGTTCGAGAATTTTGACACAGAAGTGGATATCACTTTTGATGATCAGTATGCTCCGTCAGAATATTCAATGACCATTGAATATGTGAAGACAGGGGAGGATCTTCTTACAGATCTTTATACAGCAGATGACAGAGATCTCGAATTAAAGGCATCTGACCAGGGTGGATTTTATGAAGTGTTCTGGTCATCATGGCAGACTGACCGTGAGACCACAGGCAAGTTCCTTGGATTTGATGAGGACAGGGAGACTGTCGTTGACAATTCCGATCCGGATGCGATGACGATCACCTGCTACCCGAAGTTTGAAAACTATACGGCTGAAGCAGTTCTCACTTATGATGAAAACCATGAGCTCAGCAACTATGTGCTGAACATTGATTACTCCTTTGGAGAAAAAATGGGTCAGGCCGGACAGAATATGGCTGTCGGTCTGCTCACCGTTTTTGCTGTTCTTATTATTCTGATCGTTGTTATTTCACTGTTCAGATTTATCCCGAACACTGATAAGAAGAAAAAAGAAGAACCTAAGGCTGCAAAGGCAGCACCTGCTAAGACAGCAGCTCCTGCTCCTGTAAAGAATGAGAGCACTTCTTCAGGCGCAGGTCAGGAAGAGGAAATTGCTGCAGCTATTGCAGCTGCATTAGCAGCGGCTGCCGAAGAGTCCCCGTCTTCCGACGGTTATGTTGTCCGCTCAGTTAAGAAGACCGGACGCAGATGGACAAGAGTCTGACAGATTCAGACAAATTTCATTTATACTTCAATAGTTTATTGATGGAGGAAAATTCATTATGAAGAATTATACCGTTACAGTTAATGGCAATGTCTATCAGGTAACCGTAGAAGAGGGAACGACCAATGGTGTTGTACAGAAGGCTGCTCCCGCACCTGCAGCTGCACCGGCTGCGGCTCCTGCACCTGCACCCGCTGCAGCACCGGCAGCATCAGGCGCTCAGGGCGGAACCCCTGTAACTGCATCTGTACCCGGCAAGATCGTAAAGGTCGATTCTGCTGTCGGAGCAGAGGTAAAGGCAGGCGATCCTATTGTTACACTCGAGGCCATGAAGATGGAGATCCCGGTTGTAGCACCGAAGGACGGTAAGGTAGCCTCTATTGAGGTTTCAGTAGGCGCATCCGTTGAATCCGGAGACCTGCTTGCTACTTTGGAATAATTATCAGAACTTAATCGCTTCGGAGGATAATTATGATTCTACAAACCTTAAGCAATCTGGCTCACCAGATGGCCTTCTTTAATATGACATGGGGCAATGTCCTCATGATAGCTATCGGCTGCCTGTTTCTTTACCTGGCGATCGCCCATGATTTCGAGCCGCTTCTGCTCGTTCCGATCGCTTTTGGTATGATCCTGGTAAATATTTACCCGGATATCATGGCAGAGCCGTATGTCGATGCCGCTGGAATCTCGCACGCAGGCGGACTTCTGTGGTACTTCTTCCAGCTGGACGGATGGTCCATCCTTCCTTCACTCATTTTCATGGGCGTCGGAGCTATGACAGATTTCGGACCGCTGATCGCCAACCCGATCTCCTTCCTGATGGGCGCGGCAGCTCAGCTGGGTATTTATGTCGCATACTTCCTTGCAATTGCCTTTGGATTTAACGGCAAGGCTGCGGCAGCTATTTCCATCATCGGAGGTGCCGACGGACCTACGAGTATCTTCCTCGCAGGAAAGCTCGGGCAGACGGCATTGATGGGACCGATCGCCGTTGCGGCATATTCTTACATGTCACTTGTTCCGATCATCCAGCCGCCGGTTATGAAGGCACTTACAACTGAGAAGGAAAGAAAGATCAAGATGGAGCAGCTTCGTCCGGTATCCAAACTGGAGAAAATCCTGTTCCCGATCGTCATCACGATCGTTGTCTGCCTGATTCTTCCTACAACAGCTCCGCTCGTCGGTATGCTGATGCTGGGCAACCTTTTCCGTGAGTGCGGTGTTGTAAAACAGCTTCAGGAAACAGCTTCCAATGCTATGATGTACATCGTTGTCATCCTGCTCGGAACTTCTGTAGGAGCTACGACATCTGCAGAAAACTTCCTGAATGTACAGACACTCCTCATCGTTGTACTCGGACTTGTCGCATTTATCTTTGGTACTGCCGGAGGCGTCTTGCTGGGTAAACTAATGTGTGCTCTGACGCACGGCAAGATCAATCCTCTGATTGGATCAGCTGGTGTGTCCGCTGTTCCTATGGCAGCGCGTGTGTCCCAGAAGGTCGGTGCGGAATCGGATCCGACAAACTTCCTTCTCATGCACGCCATGGGACCGAACGTCGCCGGTGTAATCGGAACAGCAGTAGCGGCCGGAACCTTCATGGCTGTCTATGGTATTTCATAAAAAGAAAATTTTTTACAACAATTATGGCAGTACAGACCCGGTGGCGCTTTTCTGCCGGATCTGTGCGGATGATCAGGAGGATATAAAATGGCTGAAGTAGAAAAAAAGCCTGTAAAAATCATGGAGACGATTCTCCGTGATGCACATCAGTCGCTGATCGCGACACGTATGCCTACATCTGAAATGCTTCCCATCGTAGATAAGATGGATCAGGTAGGTTATCATGCAGTAGAGTGCTGGGGCGGTGCTACCTTTGACGCCTGCCTGCGTTTCCTTCATGAGGATCCGTGGGACAGACTGAGAAAGCTCCGCGACGGATTCAAGCACACGAAGCTGCAGATGCTTTTCCGTGGTCAGAACATTCTCGGATATAACCCTTATCCGGATGATGTCGTTGAGTATTTTGTACAGAAATCCATCGCTAACGGAATTGATATTATCCGTATCTTTGACTGCATGAACGACCTCAGAAACCTTGAGACCGCAGTAAAGGCCTGCAAGAAAGAGGGAGGACATGCTCAGGTAGCTCTTTCTTATACAATTGGTGATTCTTATACACTTGACTACTGGAAAGAAAAGGCCAAGGGTATTGAGGAGATGGGCGCAGATTCCATCTGCATCAAGGATATGGCAGGACTCCTTCTTCCGTATGAGGCTCCGAAGCTTATTGGCGCTCTGAAAGAGGCAACTGATCTGCCGATCGAACTTCATACGCATTACACCTCAGGTGTTGCTTCCATGACATACATGAAAGCCGTTGAGGCGGGCGTTGATATTATCGATACCGCAATGAGCCCGTTTGCAATGGGAACATCACAGCCGGCTACCGAGGTTATGGTAAAGACCTTCCAGGGAACACCTTATGACACAGGACTGGATATGAAGCTTCTCGAGGAAATCGCTGATTACTTCCGTCCGTACAGAGACGAGTGCATCGACAATGGTCTTCTGAACCCGAAGAACCTCGGTGTCAACATCAAGACTCTCGTATATCAGGTACCTGGCGGAATGCTTTCTAACCTGACAAGTCAGCTGAAGCAGCAGCATGCAGAAGACAAGTTCTATGAGGTTCTCGAGGAAGTTCCGCATGTCCGCAAGGATCTCGGAAATCCGCCTCTCGTAACACCGTCCTCACAGATCGTAGGAACGCAGGCTGTATTCAACGTAGTTATGGGCGAGCGCTACAAGATGATCACTCAGCAGACAAAGGATGTTCTTGCCGGCAAATATGGCAAGACAACAGATCCTGTCAATCCTGAGCTGCAGAAGAAGGCACTCGGAGATGAGAAACCGATCACACATCGTCCTGCGGATGATCTCGAGCCAGGTCTTCCCAAGTTCGAGAAAGAGGTCGCTCCTTACAAGAAACAGGATGAGGATACCCTCAGCTATGCTCTGTTCCCTCAGGTTGCTACTGAGTACTTCAAGTACAGAGATGCACAGGAGACTGGCATTGACGCCACAAAGGGCGACAAGGAGACAAAGTCCTATCCTGCATAATCAGAATCTGAACTGTATCGCTGAGCCTTCTCTTTAAGGCTCAGCGCAGGAGAGATATAAGTAAATTCCCCGGCAACGGATCGTTGCCGGGGAATTTTCCTGTCTGAATATTCAATTCGGTATTGCCTGCTTTACATTAATATCTTCCTTTGTCCATGCGCCTGCGGAACTTTCCCCAGGCGGATTCAATCAATCCCTGAAGTTTGATGAGGTATCGCAGGATAGGTTCGGTTGTTATCGAGAATACAACGAACAGCATTACGCATCGCATTGACATTCCTGTAATTCCGAAGAAATCGTGCATGAAGATCAGACAGAAGATCATAGCGCCTACACATCCGAGTAGAATGGCCCAGCGGATCTTGTCCATCGGCTTTACGATGTGGTACAGGATCATAAATCCGACGATAGCCATCAAAATGGCGCTCGCTGTTGAGATATCGATCGAGCTTACGTCAAATACTTCTCCGTACACGACAAGAGAGGCGATGACAATAAAGTTTGTGATCGCCGCGGGCAGAGCCTTCCGGATGATGTTGCTCATGAATTTCCCGCTGATCCTGTTCGTGTTCGGAAGCTGAGACATGAAGAATCCGGGCACGCCGATCGTAAACGCACTGATCAGCGATATCTGTGACGGTCTCAGCGGATAGGAGAGACCGACAATGATTGAGAACAGGGAGAGGAGCAGAGAGAAGATGTTCTTTACGAGGAACAGGCTTCCCGAGCGCTCCATATTGTTAACTACCTGCCGTCCTTCCTGAACAACTTCGGGCATGTGAGAAAAATCATTGTCAAGTAGCACAAGCTGAGAAACCTGAGCTGCAGCCTCAGATCCTGCTGCCATAGCGATCGAACAATCTGCATCCTTCAGCGCAAGCACATCGTTGACGCCATCTCCGGACATCGCAACCTTGTGCCCGTGAGCCTGAAGAACTTGAACGAACTGCCGCTTCTGGTCCGGAGTAACCCTTCCAAATACGGTGTATTTCTGAACGGCCTCATCAATATCTGCTTTTGTTTTCAGCGTTGAGCAGTCGACATACAGATCGGCATTGGCAATGCCGGCCTGGCGTGCAACCTCTGAAACTGTGACAGGATTATCACCGGAGATGACCTTGACAGCAACTCCCTGACGGTCGAAATACTGGAATGTCTTTCTGGCATCCTTACGGATTTTATTTCCCATCACGACCAGACAATAAGGGGTGACCTTTCCTGTCAGTTCTCCGCCGTCCGGCCTGCCTTCATAACGCCCGAACACAAGTACACGGAAGCCCTTTTTCCCCTGCTCGTCGATTTTTTCTCTGTAGGTATCGTAATCCTCCTTCAAAAGGAATTCAGGTGCTCCCAGTACATAGGCGCCGCTTGAAAGAGTTACGCTTGAATATTTGTACTGCGAGGAGAAACCTGTGTGAGCCAGTGAGGCTCCCGGATCGCCATCGCTGAAGTGATCTTTGAGGGCTGCCATCGTGATGTTGTCCGCGTCCTCGGCTGCCATGAAGTCTCCGAGGAGATTTTCTATTGACGGAAGTCCTGTCCCTTTTTCATAGGGCTCGAGGGTGATCACTTTTTCGACGTACATCCTGTTTTCTGTGATCGTACCCGTTTTATCGGTCAGAAGCACATCGACGCGTGCGAGGGTCTCGATGCATTTCATATCGTGCACAAGAACCTTTTTGTAGGCGAGTTTGGCAGTGCTGACCGCAAGTGTAACGCTTGACAGCAGATAGAGCCCCTCGGGAATCATGCCTATTACAGCCGCGACCATTGAGGTGACGGCTTCTTCGATGGAAACTTTCTGAATCCAGACGCCCTGATAGAAGAGCAGTATGCCGATCGGGATGATCGCGATGCCGGCGAAAAGGACGATGCGGTTGATCGCCTGGATCATCTCAGATTCCTCGCCCTCTTTTCCAGATGACTTGGCCTGGATCGTCAGCTTATTAATGTACGAATCCGGTCCGACCTGCGTCAGTCTTGCGCGGCAGGAACCGGACACGATAAATGACCCGGACATCAGTGTGTCGCCGGGCTTTTTTACAATTTCATCCGATTCGCCAGTGAGCAGCGCCTCGTTTACCTTGACACTGCCTGTGACCAGAACAGCATCCGCAGGGATCTGGTTCCCGGCATCAAAAACAACGATGTCATCAAGAACGAGGTGCTCTGCATTGATCGTTCTCAGCTTCCCGTTCCGGATCACTCTGGCCTTGGGAGCGTTAAGCATCGTGAGCTTATCGAGCGTTTTTTTGGCCGAGAGCTCCTGTACGATACCGATCAGAGAGTTGGCTATGATGATGGGCAAAAATGTCAGATCATTATAGGCGCCGACCATTATCAGAAGGATAGCAAGGAGAATAAAGATAAAGTTGAAATAGGTGACTGTATTCTCCTTAATAATTTCTTTCGTCGATTTTGACGGCGGCTCGATGCTCCGGTTTGTCCATCCGCAGCGCCGGTATTCCGCTACCTGCTCCTGGGTGAGGCCGACGTTGGGGTCAGCCTTCCAGCGCTGTTTCATCGGGCGGCGGACAAATTCCTGCTCTCCTTTTCCTGCAGTTTTTCTGGTTTTTCTTTTTCGTCTGTTCTTGTTATTCTGGTCAGCTCTGATTCTTACTTTTTTTTCTTCCTCAGACATACACAGAACCCCTTAATAATTAATAATCCCTTAAAAAATATACACATTTAACTAATATGCGAACATTCCTTATTTTAACACATCACCGGCTTCCTGAATATCTGAAATGTCTGTTTCTGCCATCATAGAATAATTTGTGTAATAAAGCACAAACCCCGGCCTTCCTCCGGTAGGTTTGTGAAGGTTTTTCCTCAGCGTATAATCCACTTCTACCTTGGGAGAGTTATGCGCCTTTGAAAAATGGGCGGCGAGTCTTCCGGCTTCCTCAAAGGTCCTGTCGGGGAGGTCCTTTCCGCCGCGAACGATCACGTGAGATCCGGGAATGTCATTGGCGTGGAACCACCAGTCATCCGGATGACCGATCTTAAACGTAACCTGTTCGTTCTGATAATTGTTTTTTCCGACGTAAATGTCATATCCGTCAGATGAGATAAAGTGGAGCGGCTTCGCTTTTCCGGTGTTCTTTTTTCCGCGGGACTGCTTCTTGTGAATGAATCCGTATTCAACGAGCTCCTCCCGGATCTCATCGAGATCCGCTTCGTCGCGCGCCGTTTCCAGAGA
The DNA here is from genome assembly GCA_036453165.1 of Eubacteriales bacterium. GTDB lineage: Bacteria > Bacillota > Clostridia > Lachnospirales > Lachnospiraceae > Bilifractor. Next base: position 120,609 of record JAZHVR010000003.1, read on the forward strand.
CTCGGCGATGGATTCCAGGTGGTCGATCTCTTCCTCAGTCATTTTTATTCTGTCCTTCAGAGCCTCCGCGGTGCGTTTTAATTTCGTGTACCGGTCAAAATATTTCTTCGCATTCTCTGAGGGGGTCAGCTGCGGATCCAGCGGGATAGTGACGGGCTCGTTTGTGTAGTAATTAACAGCCTGCAGCTCTCTGGCGCCGGGCTCTGCACTATATCCGTATGTGTTAAGAAGCTCGCCATAGATCCTGTATTTATCTTTCTTATCTGTGTCGTGCATCTGCTTTTCCTGAAGAGAGAGCGTTCTGCCGTCGCGTTCCAGAGAGGTGCTGACCACTCTCCGGAGATCCGCTGACCGCTGCCGGATACGCGTTCTGAGTTCTTTTTCAGAATAGTAGAAGTTCAGCAGTTCAGAGACAGAAGGAAACTCTTTTCTGTCGAGATTTTTATACTGTGTCAGCTCAACACAGGCAAAATCCACTGGCTCATGATCGCGGGTATATACAACCGGTGTAAAAATCCCGGCTTTTACGTCGCTCATCAGTGTGTCGAACGTGTGATACAGGTGGATCCGTTCAGGATCGCTCAGTGTATTCGCAGCCGCGTCCGGGTCGAGGCCGGCGCGGTAACAGATTTCTTCCGCAATAACCGGAGAGATGCCCGTGTAGTTTCCATATATTGCCTTGTAAAGAGGAGCATCGGCAGCAAACACAGTGTCCGTAAAAATTGCCTCTGTCGTATTGAGCGGATCCTGTTTATCCTGCGTTTTCGGAATAAAATAGTCCCTCCCCGGAAGAACTTCCCTCACAGAACTGACATTAAAGGACACACGTTTGATAGAATCCACGATTTTTTCATCACTGCCTGTAAGGATCAGGTTGCTGTGTTTTCCCATCAGCTCCAGGATCAGCTTCCAGTCCCTTTCATCGCCGAGCTCATCGCGGTGGGCGATGTGAAATACGAGGATACGCTCCAGCCCCGGCTGCGTGACAGAGATCAGTTTGCCTCCTGCAAGATATTTTCTGAGAAGCATGCAGAAATTCGGAGCCGTCATCGGCGCAGTCCGGCTCTCCGGGATGACCGATGCAAGCGGGATAGAAGCGTCCGCTGAAAGGAGAACACGATAAGTTTTTGCGTTATTTTTTACAGCGAGAATGATCTCATGAGGTTCGGGCTGAGTTATTTTTGCAATATGCCCTCCGCTCAGGAGATCATCAAATTCTTTTCTGAGACCGGCTATCGTAATACCGTCAAATGCCATTTTTTATTCCTCCGTTTCGCCTCATTATACAAAAATGATGCTGTTTTGTCAGCTTTTCCGGCGGACTGCGGTTCATTTTGACAGGACTAAACAGATCGGTAAACGGATTGACTCACCGCAAAGCTTGTCCTATAATCAATTCTGTATTTTTATGTGCAGGAATCGTATATCATATACAGATGAACTGCATAGAATGAGGTCAATATGGCAGAAAAAATTTACAGTATGACCGGATTTGGACGCGCCGAGGATCACAATGACAGGCGCAAAATCGCGGTTGAGATAAAATCAGTCAATCACCGGTATCTCGAATTTAACATTAAGACACCAAAAAAATTCAGTCCGCTGGAGCAGAATATCCGCAATGTGCTGAAGGAATATGCACAGCGCGGAAAGCTGGATGTATTCATTACTTATGAGGATTATACACAGGGCACTGCGAGCGTACGTTTTAATTCAGGACTTGCGGAGCAGTACCTCCATTGTGCGGAGGAGGCTGAGAAGAATTACGGCATCATCAACGACATGACCTCTTCAAAGCTGCTGAGTATGCCGGATGTGATTGAGCTCGATGAGGAAGAAACAGACATTGATGCGCTCTGGGAAGACTGTGAGCCTGTGATACGGAGAGCCTGTGAGACTTTCAGACAGTCCAGGAACACTGAAGGTGAGAACCTTCGTGATGATCTGATGGAAAAGCTCGATCACATGGATCATAACGTTGATCTCATTATCGGGCGTGAACCGCAGATCATGGAGGATTACAGAAGCCGCCTTGAAGAGAAGACGAAGGAGCTTCTGGGTGACGCGGAGGTAGATGAGAGCAGGATTGCGGCGGAGGTCGTGATTTTTGCAGACAAGATCTGCACAGATGAAGAGACCGTCCGGCTGAAGAGCCATATCCAGAGCATGAAGGACACGCTGAATATCGGAAAGAACATAGGCCGCAAGCTTGACTTTCTGGCTCAGGAGATGAACCGCGAGGCGAATACGATTCTGTCAAAGGCAAATGACCTGACGACTTCCAATATCGGTGTCGAGCTCAAGACCGAGATTGAAAAAGTCCGCGAACAGATACAGAATATTGAGTGATCCGGGATCAGATTTATGTCTAGATTAATTAATATCGGTTTTGGAAATGCCGTAAATACGGACCGTGTGCTTTCGGTGGTCAGTCCCGATGCGGCTCCTGTCAGGAGAATGGTCAGCAGGGCACGTGACAACGGCGCGCTGATCGACGCCACGCAGGGAAGAAAGACAAAGTCAGTTGTGGTCATGACCAATGGAAGTATTGTCCTGTCAGCGCTGCAGCCAGAAACGATCGTCAGAAGATTTAATAATCCGCAGATAAGGACCGAGGAGGATGTCGAGGATGAGTGATCAGGAGCATCAAAGAGGTACTCTTGTTATACTTTCCGGATTTTCCGGTGCAGGCAAGGGAACCGTGCTGAACAGACTGCTGTCTCTTCATGATAATTATGCGCTTTCTGTATCGGCTACAACAAGAAAGCCGCGCGAGGGTGAAAAGGAGGGCGTCAGCTACTTCTTTAAGACAGAAGAAGAGTTTCAGAGGATGGTTACAAACGATGAATTCCTCGAGTATGCGAGATATGTGGATCACTCGTATGGCACACCGGCAGCGTATGTAGATGAACAGCTCGATGCCGGAAAAGATGTTATCCTTGAAATTGAGATCCAGGGAGCTTTAAAGGTAAAGAAGAAAAGGCCTGAGGCTGTGCTGATTTTTGTGACGCCGCCGTCAGCCGCCGAGCTCAGAAAAAGACTCACCGGAAGGGGTACAGAGACGCAGGATGTCATTGATGCCCGGATGAGGCGCGCTGCTGAGGAGGCCGGCACGATGCCGGCGTATGATTATATCCTTGTAAATGATGATGTGGACGTCTGTGCGGAAAGGCTTCATGAGCTTATCCAGACACAGCATCTGAGGACTGCAGAGCAGAAAAAATTTATTCAGAAAATCACAGAAGAGCTTGCCGCTGACAGGGGGCAGTGATTTTTTCTGCTTAAAATGCGGACAATATTACAGAGTTTCTTTGACAAGGTGGATTTTACACTGTAAGATGCTGTGGAGTTCACCGGGCTTATATCTTGCTTTAAATAATAAAAAGGAGTGTATTTAAATGATTCATCCGTCATATGTAGAAATGATCGAGCAGATTAATAAGGGTCAGGACCAGGAGGAGGCACCTCTTATCACAAGCCGTTATTCAGTTGTCCTGGCTTCGGCAAAAAGAGCACGTCAGCTGATCGACGGAGCTGAACCGAAGGTCGATGCTACCTATCCGAACGGAAAGCCGAAGAAACCGCTCAGCATCGCAGTTGATGAGCTTTATCAGGGAAAGGTTACGATCCTTCCGCGGAAAGAAGAAGAGGAAGAAGACTGATGTCTGGTCTCTCAAAACCGGATAGCGTCCGCGGGAAGATCCTCTTTATCTCTCTCGGATGCGATAAAAATCTCGTCGATTCTGAGCATATGCTGGGAAGACTGGCAGATAAGAATTACGAGATGACGGACAACGAGGAAGAAGCGGACATCATCATTGTGAATACATGCTGTTTTATTGAATCTGCGAAGGAAGAGAGCATCAACACAGTTCTCGATATGGCGAGATACAAAACAGAGGGCAGATGCAGAGTTCTCATCGTGGCGGGATGTATGGCGGAGAGATACCGCCAGGAGGTCCTTGACGAGATCCCCGAGGTGGATGCCATTATCGGCACTGCCAGTCTGTCACATATCGAAGAAGCTATTGAAAAGGCTGAAAAGGGAGAGCGGGGAATTTTTCTCGACCCTCTTAATGCGGACTCGCAGGGGACGGGAGACAGCGCGTCTTCCAATTCTGTTGCGTCCTGGGAAGATTCCGCAGATTCTTCAAGACCGGCCAAGCGCATTATGACGACAAGCGGTTTTTACGAATATCTGAAGATCGCCGATGGATGTGACAAGCACTGTACGTACTGCGCTATTCCTTCGATGCGCGGTCACTACCGGAGCGTTCCGATGGAAACACTCGTACAGGAGGCGCGTGACCTCGCGGATGCCGGTGTCAGAGAACTGATCCTTGTCGCCCAGGAGACGACGATTTATGGCACGGATCTTTATGGCCGCAAGTCGCTGCACATTCTTCTTAAAAAGCTGTGCCAGATTGATGGCCTTACATGGATCCGCATCCTCTACTGTTATCCTGAGGAGATCTATCCTGAGCTTATTCAGACGATAAAGGAAGAGCCGAAGATCTGCCATTATCTCGACATGCCTGTCCAGCATGCGGATGACAGAGTCCTCCGGAGAATGGGACGCCACACGACGCGCGCTGATCTGGAGCGCATTATCACTGATCTCAGAAAGGAGATCCCTGATATTGTCCTTCGCACGACGCTGATCACCGGCTTTCCGGGCGAGACAGAAGAGGAACACGAGAACGTCGTTGATTTTGTCAGAAAGATGCGGTTCGACCGGCTTGGTGTTTTTACATATTCTCAGGAAGAGGGTACTCCTGCCGCTGCGATGGACGGACAGATTGATGAGGAAGTCAAGCTTGACTACCGCGACGAGCTGATGACCGTCCAGCAGCAGATCTCAACTGAGAGAGGAGCTGCTCTTGTCGGCAAAACACTGAAGGTATTCATTGAAGGCTATATGAGCGCTGATGATGTGTATGTGGGAAGGACTTACGCGGATGCGCCGGATATAGACGGGCTGATTTTTGTAGAATCAGACGAGGAACTGAACACTGGTGATCTTGTTGATGTGCAGGTCACAGGATCGTCGGAATATGATCTCACAGGAGGATATGTGAAAAATGAATCTGCCGAATAAGTTAACGTGTCTAAGAATGATCCTGGTTCCAGTTTTTGTTATCTGTATGTACCTTCCGGTGTCATGGTACAACATTCTTGCCCTGGTTGTTTTTATTGTCGCCAGCCTCACGGATACGGCGGACGGCTATATCGCCAGAAAGTACAATATGATAACGGACTTCGGAAAATTTATGGATCCTCTCGCCGACAAGCTGCTTGTCTGCTCAGCTATGATCTGTCTTGTCGGTAAGGATATGCTTCCCGCCTGGGTTGTTATCATCATCGTTGCCCGTGAGTTTGCCATCAGCGGTTTCCGCCTGATCGCCGCCGACAATGGTCTTGTCATCGCTGCTTCATACTGGGGCAAGGCAAAGACGATTTCCCAGGATATCATGATCATCGTGCTTCTCCTCAATATCGACGGATGGGAGATCTTTGAAACGGTCATGGTCGTCATTGCAACGGCGCTCACCATCATTTCTCTGATCGATTATTTTGTAAAAAATAAACAGGTTCTTGCTTCACAGAAATAACCCAGATCTCTTTTACTAACAGGAGGAAAATATGACTCAAGACGCAACAGGCGTTAAAGAGGAATGCGGAGTTTTCGGAATGTATGACCTGGACGGCGGCAATGTCAGCCGTTCTATTTACTACGGACTTGAAGCGCTTCAGCACAGAGGACAGGAATCGTGTGGAATCGCGGTCAGTGATACGGATGGCCCTAAAGGAAGAGTTAAATCGTATAAAGGGCTCGGCCTTTTGTCTGAAGTTTTCAAGCCGGACAAAATCGATGACCTCGAAGGCAATATCGGGATCGGACATGTGCGTTATTCAACATCCGGATCGCTTAATGTGAATAACGCTCAGCCGCTTGTATTGAATTACCTCAAGGGTTCTCTGGCCCTTGCTCATAATGGAAATCTGGTCAATGCTCTTGAGCTTCGGGAAGAAATGGAGAATGAAGGCGCTATTTTTCATACCTCCATTGATTCAGAAGTGATCGCGCACTGCATTGCGCGGGAGAGAGTAAGATCTGCATGCATAGAAGATGCCGTCAAAAAAGCGTGCGACAGGATCAAGGGCGCGTTTGCCATTGTGCTGATGAGCCCGCGCAAGCTGATCGGTGTACGTGATCCGTTCGGAATCAGACCTCTGTGCATTGGAAAACGTGACAACACATATGTGATCGCGTCGGAGGACTGCGCGCTCCATTCTATCGGCGCTCATTATATCCGCGACGTGAAACCCGGAGAAATAGTTACAATAAACAGCAGGGGTGAGATTTCATCGCTGTTTCTCGACGATGTCGTTTCTCCTGACAAGTGGGCTCACTGTATATTTGAGTATATTTATTTCGCACGTCTTGATTCACGCATCGACGGTATTGATGTATATGATGCGAGGATACGGGGTGGCGCTTCGCTTGCAAAAAGGTATCCGGTAGACGCCGATATCGTGGCGGGTGTTCCTGATTCCGGTCTGGCTGCCGCCAAGGGATATTCTGAAGCATCCGGCATTCCGTATGCCATGGCGTTTCATAAGAACAGTTATGTAGGACGCACCTTTATCAAGCCGAGCCAGGGAGAGCGTGAATCGAGTGTAAAAATCAAGCTCTCTGTGATCGGGTCGGTCGTCCGCGGAAAGCGGGTCGTCCTTGTAGACGATTCCATCGTGCGCGGTACGACGATCGAGAATCTGATCCGGACGCTGAAGCACTGCGGAGCGACAGAGGTGCATGTGAGGATCAGCTCACCGCCATTCCTGCATCCCTGCTATTTTGGTGTTGATGTACCTTCAAATCAGCAGCTGATCGCTTCTCAGAAGTCTGTAGAGGAGATCCGGCAGATGATCGGCGCCGATTCACTTGGTTATATGCCGATCGATGAGCTGCCGAAGATGGTTAACAACCTTCCGATCTGCACAGCCTGCTTCACGAATAAGTATCCGATGAAAGTTCCTAATCATGAGATCAGGGATATTCTTGAAAATTGAGATTTATGACGACCGGGATTTTTCGGCGTATTTTTCTATAGACATACAAAGACAGATAAAATAATCCAGGAGGTTACGCATGGCAGTTAAGTATGTATTCGTCACAGGAGGTGTTGTTTCAGGACTGGGCAAGGGTATTACGGCCGCTTCCCTCGGAAGACTGCTGAAGGCACGTGGATACCATGTGACGATGCAGAAGTTTGATCCGTATATCAATGTAGACCCGGGAACCATGAACCCTATCCAGCACGGAGAGGTATTCGTCACCGATGATGGAACAGAAACAGATCTCGACCTTGGACACTATGAGCGCTTTATCGATGAATCGCTCGATCACAATTCAAATGTGACGACCGGAAAGGTCTACTCAACTGTCATTCAGAAAGAACGCCACGGCGACTACGGCGGAGGAACGGTTCAGGTTATTCCGCACATCACCAATGAGATCAAGAGCCGTTTTTACCGCGCCAAGTCTATCGACGAGGAGACGATCGCGATAATTGAGATCGGAGGTACTGTCGGCGATATTGAATCTCAGCCGTTCCTCGAGGCTATCCGCCAGTTCCAGCATGACATCGGCCATGAAAATGCGATCATGATCCACGTGACCCTGATCCCTTATCTCAGAACGTCACAGGAGCTCAAGACAAAGCCTACCCAGATGTCCGTCAAGTCTCTCCAGAGTATCGGTATCATGCCGGATATTCTGGTATGCCGTTCCGAGCAGCCTCTTTCTCAGAGCATCAAAGACAAGATTGCTCTGTTCTGTAATGTTCCGAGCAGCCATGTCCTCCAGAACCTCGACTGCGATTCACTTTATGAGGTTCCACTCGCGATGGAGAAGGAGCATCTGGCTGACGTTGTGCTTGAATGTCTTCATATGTCTGATCCGGAACCAGATCTGAAGGATTGGACGGACATGGTCACCCGCTCGAAAAATCTGCAGGGCGATGTGGACATTGCCATTGTCGGAAAGTACACTGCGCTTCACGACGCATATCTCAGCGTAGTCGAAGCACTGAAGCACGGCGGAATCCAGAATGAGGCCGACGTTCATATTCACTGGATCGATTCAGAAAAAATCGACGACAGCAATGTCGCTGATACGCTGAAGGATATGGACGGCATCCTTGTCCCCGGCGGTTTCGGCACCCGCGGCGTCGAGGGAATGATCACCGCTGCGCGCTATGCAAGGGAGAACAAGGTTCCATATCTGGGCCTCTGCCTTGGCATGCAGGTCGCTATCATTGAGTTCGCGAGAGACGTGTGCGGCTATCACGACGCAAATTCCATCGAGCTCGCGCCGGATACGATGCATCCGGTCATCGCACTTCTGCCTGATCAGAATGATGTGACGGATATCGGCGGTACGTTGAGGCTCGGAGCATATCCGTGTGTTCTCCAGGATGGAAGCCTTGCTCTGGAACTTTACGGACAGAAACAGATCAGTGAACGCCACAGACATCGTTATGAGGTCAACAATGATTACAGAAAAGCGCTTGTTGACGGCGGAATGGTGCTCTCCGGCATATCTCCGGATGGACATATCGTGGAGATGATGGAGCTGAAGAGAGAGGATCATCCTTTCTTTATCGGCACCCAGGCACATCCCGAATTCAAGAGCCGTCCGAACAGACCGCATCCGCTTTTTGCCGGATTCATCAAAGCTGCGGTTGATCACAAAAACGCATGATAAAAAGAGATGGCAAAGCTGCCGGCATTATAATGCGTGGCAGCTTTTTTTGTGTTATATTAGTGCAAGTGTTATTTTATTGAATTTCAAATAAAGGGGATAAAAATCATGTTCAGAGCGAATAAGAATTATCTGAATCTGCAGGGCAGCTATCTGTTCTCAACAATCGCGCAGAAAGTAGCGGCGTATACGGAAGCACATCCGGACGCAAAGATCATCCGTCTCGGGATCGGCGATGTGACTCAGCCGCTCTGCCCGGCTGTCATCGATGCGCTCCACAAGGCAACGGATGAGATGGCTCATCGCGAAACCTTCCATGGATACTCACCTGATCTCGGGTATGAATTTCTGAGAAGTGCCATTGCCAATGAGTACAAGAGCAGGGGATGTGAAGTGGCAGAGGACGAGATTTTCGTCTCCGATGGAGCAAAGAGTGATTCCGGAAATATCCAGGAGATTTTTTCCGAAGACAGCAAAGTAGCCGTCTGCGACCCGGTTTATCCTGTTTATGTAGATTCAAACGTAATGGCAGGACGCTCCGGAGAATATGACAAGACTACCGGGGGCTATAAAAACTTCATCTATATGCCATGTACGGAGAGCAATGATTTTACTCCTGAGATCCCGAAGGAGACACCGGATATCATTTATCTCTGCTACCCGAATAACCCGACCGGTATGGCGATCACGAAGGACCGTCTCCAGGAGTGGGTTGATTACGCAAATAAGGTCGGCGCTGTCATCCTGTACGACGCCGCCTATGAGGCGTATATCACTGATCCCTCTCTGCCACATTCTATTTATGAATGCGAGGGTGCAAGAACCTGTGCGATCGAGATCCGCAGCTTCTCCAAGAACGCCGGCTTCACGGGCGTGCGTCTCGGATTTACGGTCGTTCCGAAGGATCTGAAGGATGCAGACGGCGTCCGAATGAGAGATCTGTGGGCGCGACGCCATGGCACGAAGTTTAACGGCGCACCGTATATTGTCCAGAGAGCGGGCGAGGCGGTGTTCACACCGGAAGGTCACAAGCAGACCATGGAGCAGGTCAGATATTATCTGAAGAATGCGAAGACGATCTATGAAGGACTGAAGAACGCAGGCTACACCGTATACGGCGGCGTAAATGCACCTTATATCTGGCTGAAGACACCGGACGGACTCACAAGCTGGGAATTCTTTGACAAGCTGCTCGCTGAGGTCAATGTCGTCGGAACACCTGGTTCAGGCTTCGGCCCGCACGGAGAACATTTCTTCAGACTGACGGCTTTCGGCACCTATGAGAGCACTGTGGAAGCGATCGACAGAATTAAATCGATGTGATTTTGTAAGGAGATTTTATGGCTGAGCAGATTACGGATGAAACAATTGATTATGTGAGCATCCTCGCAAAGCTGAAGCTTGACGACAAGGGCAGGGAAAAAGCGAAGGAAGATATGCAGCGCATGCTGGATTATGTCGATAAGCTTAATGATCTGGACACCTCGGACGTCGAGCCGATGACGCATGTTTTCCCTCTGAAAAATGTGTTCAGAGAGGATAAGGTCACGAATGGTGACGGCAGAGAAGCAATGCTTGCGAATGCTCCCGTTAAGGAAGACGACCAGTATGTCGTGCCGATCACGATTGAATAAACGGAGGAACGAATGGATATCAGTACCATGACAGCGACAGAACTCGGCACAGCGATCAGAGAGGGCCGCGTAAAGGTCAGAGATGCTGTGCAGCAGGTTCTGGATGCGATCAGGGATAAGGATCAGGATATCAACGCATTTATCACGGTAGATGGGGATAATGCGCTGGCATATGCAGATGAAGTGCAGAAGAAAATCGACGCGGGAGAACTCACCGGGCCGCTCGCAGGCGTCCCTGTGGCCGTTAAGGATAATATCTGCACCAGAGGGATCCTCACTACCTGCGCATCCCATATTCTCGACAATTTTGTTCCCACATATGACGCGGAGGTCATTACGAGGCTGAAAAATGCGGGAATGGTCATTATCGGAAAAACCAATATGGATGAATTCGCCATGGGAAGTACGACGGAGACTTCTTACTTCGGACCGACGAAAAATCCTGTCAATACGTCCCATGTACCAGGCGGCTCCTCAGGCGGCTCCTGTGCTGCCGTTGCGTCCGGCGAGGTCAGCATCGCACTCGGCTCTGACACCGGTGGCTCTATCCGCCAGCCGAGTTCCTACTGCGGTGTCGTGGGCATGAAGCCCACATACGGGACGGTTTCCCGTTATGGACTCATCGCTTACGGTTCATCCCTGGATCAGATCGGCCCGATCGCCGGAAATGTGACAGATGCGGCGGCCCTGCTGCAGGTTATTGCCGGTCACGACCCAAAGGATTCTACTTCGGCGACACTCGATGATTATGATTTTATGTCTGCTCTGAGACAGGATGTGAAGGGGCTGAAGATCGGCCTGCCGATCGAGTACTATGGCGACGGCCTCGAGCCGGAGATCAGCACCGCCATTCACAGGGCGGCAGATGTCCTGAAGTCAGCCGGGGCAGAGGTGGAGGAGTTCCACCTCGATCTCATCGATTATGCGATTCCGGCGTATTACGTAATCGCCTGTGCTGAGGCAAGCTCCAACCTTGAGAGGTTTGACGGTGTAAAGTACGGTTACCGCGCGGAGAATTACGAAGACCTGAATGACATGTACAAAAAGTCGAGAACGGAGGGCTTTGGTGATGAGGTCAAGCGCCGCATAATGCTCGGCTCCTTCGTGCTGAGCTCAGGCTATTATGATGCATATTACCTGAAGGCCCTGCGTGTGAAAAATCTGATCAAGCAGTCCTTCGACAAGGCATTTGAGAAATATGACATTATTCTCGCTCCGGCTGCGCCGACTACGGCTCCTGAACTGGGCAAGTCTCTTTCAGACCCGCTGAAGATGTATCTGTCGGATATCTATACCGTATCCGTCAATCTCTGCGGCCTTCCCGGCATGACAGTGCCTGTCGGCAGGGATAACAATGAGCTGCCCATCGGTATGCAGATCATCGGAAATATCTTCAGCGAGAAGACGGTTCTGAGGACGGCTTATACCTATGAACAGCTTTCAAAGAAGGAAGGTGAGCTTTGATGGGAGAGAAGTATGAAACCGATATCGGTCTCGAGGTCCATGTAGAGCTCGCGACAAAGACAAAGATTTTCTGCGGCTGCTCCACAGCCTTCGGAGGAGCACCCAACAGCCATTCATGTCCGGTGTGCTCCGGTATGCCCGGATCGCTTCCTGTTCTGAACAAACAGGTTGTCCAGTATGCGATGGCCGTCGGACTGGCCGCTCACTGTGAGATCAACCAGCACTGCAAGTTTGACCGGAAGAATTATTTTTACCCGGACAACCCTCAGAACTACCAGATCTCCCAGCTCTATGAGCCGATCTGCCGCAACGGCTGGGTGGAGATCACCAAGAAGGATGGCACAAAGAAAAAAATCCGCATTCATGAGATCCATATGGAGGAAGACGCCGGAAAGCTCGTTCACGACGAGTTTCAGGGAATATCATATGTCGATTTCAACCGGAGCGGTGTTCCGCTGATCGAGATCGTCTCGGAGCCGGATATGCGCGACGACGAGGAAGTCATCGCCTACCTTGAAGCTCTCCGGATGATCGCTCAGTATATCGGAGCTTCTGACTGCAAGCTGCAGGAGGGATCCATGAGAGCCGACGTCAACCTGTCCGTGAGAAGGACCGGTGACGCGCAGATGGGAACCCGAACCGAGACGAAAAATCTCTCCTCCTTTGCGGCTATCACAAATATGATCCGCAATGAGAGTGCGCGCCAGATCGATCTCATTGAATCCGGGAAAAAGGTCATGCAGGAGACGCGCCACTGGAATGAGGACGCGCAGACATCGTATGCGATGCGCTCCAAGGAAAATGCGCAGGATTACCGCTATTTTCCGGATCCGGACCTTCCTCCGATAGAGATCAGCAATGAGTGGATCGAGGAGACGAGGAATAATCTACCTGAGATGCAGCCGCAGCGCCAGGCGAGATATATCAGCGAGTATGGTCTGCCCGAGTACGACGCGTCGATCCTCACTGGGACGAAGCGCCTCGCAGATATTTTTGAAGATACAGTAAAGGCAGGCGCTAATCCGAAGAAGGCTTCAAACTGGATCATGGTCGAGACCATGCATCTCTGCAAAGAGAAAAAGGTTGACGCCTCCGACGTCGATTTTTCCGGAAAAAATCTCGCAAAGCTGATCAGCCTTGTCGATGCAGGCGTGCTGAGCAACAGCTCCGCGAAACAGATTTTTGAGCAGATTTTTGACAATGATGTGGATCCGGACAAGTACGCCGATGAACACGGGATGAAGATCGTACACGACGAGGGAGCTCTCGACGAGACAGTAAAGAAGGTCCTTGCGGATAATCCTTCCGTCGTGCAGCAGTATAAGGATGGCAAGACAAAGGTTCTCGGATTCCTTGTCGGACAGGTAATGAAGCAGATGAAGGGCAGGGCAAATCCTGCCGATGCAAATAAAAAGCTTGTTGAAGAAATTAATAAAATGTGACGCGGAACCGGATGACAGGAGGGTGTCTGTATGGAAAAAATTCAGATGAAAACGCCGCTCGTGGAGATGGACGGAGATGAGATGACCCGCATTCTCTGGAAGATGATCAAGGATGAGCTGATCCTTCCATTTATCGAGCTGAAGACGGATTATTATGATCTCGGCCTGAAACACAGAGATGAGACGAATGATCAGGTGACAATTGATTCTGCCGAGGCTACAAAGAGATATGGCGTGGCTGTAAAATGTGCCACGATCACGCCAAATGCGGCCCGTGTAAAGGAATACAATCTGAAAAAGATGTGGAAGAGTCCGAATGGCACGATCCGAGCCATGCTCGACGGCACAGTTTTCCGCACACCGATCATTGTCAGGGGAATCGAACCGGTTGTCAAAAACTGGAAGAAGCCGATCACGATCGCCCGTCACGCATATGGTGACGTGTACAGGAACGCAGAGATGCGCATCCCCGGCGCAGGAAAGGTTGAGCTCGTCTACACACCTGCGGACGGAGGCCAGGAACAGCGCGTGACCGTTCACGATTTTCAGGGTGCAGGCGTCGTTCAGGGTATTCACAACCTCGATGATTCCATCACGAATTTTGCACGGAGCTGCTTTGAGTATGCCCTCTCGCAGAAAAAGGATCTCTGGTTCGCATCCAAGGATACGATCTCAAAGACATACGACCACCGCTTCAAGGATATCTTCCAGGATCTGTATGACAGTGAGTATAAGGAAAAATTCGAGGCTGCAGGGATCACATACTTCTATACCCTGATCGATGACGCTGTCGCAAGAATCATGAAGTCAGAGGGCGGATTCATCTGGGCCTGCAAGAATTATGACGGAGATGTCATGAGCGACATGCTTTCTTCAGCCTTTGGATCTCTTGCCATGATGACTTCTGTACTCGTATCGCCGCACGGATATTATGAATACGAGGCGGCTCACGGTACTGTACAGCGCCATTACTACAAATATCTGAAGGGCGAGGAGACATCCACGAACTCTGTCGCCACTATCTTTGCCTGGACCGGCGCTCTCCGCAAGAGAGGTGAGCTCGACGATCTGCCGGAGCTCATGAATTTCGCGGACAAGCTCGAGAAGGCTACGATCGATACGATCGAGTCCGGCAAGATGACCGGGGACCTCGTAAAGATCACAACCCTTGAAAATCCGCAGAAGCTCTCGTCAGAGGAATTTATCAAAGCCATCCGGGAGAGACTTGAGGAGATCCTCTGATATTAAAATCAGAAAAGCGAAAAAACGTGCTCAATATTTAAGACGCGCTGTCCGAATGCTATATGGCAATCAGGCAGCGCGTCTTGTGTGTGATGCTATTCAGAATATCCTGTATTTTTGCTCGTTTCCGATTATTATTCGCTCAGTTCTTCCCACTTCGCATAGAGCTCCTCGAGTTTTTCGCTGTTGGCTTTCTGCTCTTCAGAGAGGTCACGGAGTTTTTCGGGATCTGTAGACACCTCAGGCTTCAGAAATTCCTCATCAATTTCAGTGTTGCGTGTCTCGAGACGGTCGATTTCTTCCTCCGTCTTTTTTATTGCGTTCTGGATCTTCCGCTTTTCAGCTGCCTCCTGTTTCTGCGCCTGCCAGTCGGCTTTTCCGCCCTCGGAAGTATCTTTGTTATCACCGGCTGGCTCCTCAGACGGATTAAGAGATGCATCCGCTCTTAAGGCCAGCGCCGCCTTTGTCACATCGTCGCGTTTTTCCAGATAGTAGTCATAATTGCCGATATAGTTCACGAACATCCCGTCTGTCAGATCCAGAATCCTCGTGGCCGTGCGGTTAATGAAGTAGCGGTCGTGGCTGACATAGAGGACTGTTCCGGTGTAATCGCATAGGGCATCCTCGAGGATCCCCTTCGAACTTACATCGAGGTGGTTTGTCGGCTCATCGAGGATGAGAAAGTTGGCGTTTGACAGCATCAGCCTTGCGAGAGAAACGCGCCCTCGCTCACCTCCCGAGAGAGATCCGATCAGTTTAAACACATCATCCCCCGTGAAAAGGAAGGCAGCCAGCACTGTGCGGATCCTCGTGTTATCCAGCGAGGGATAGGCGTCCGAGATCTCCTCAAAAATCGTCTTGTCATCGTGGAGAAGTTGCTGTTCCTGGTCGTAATAGCCAACATGTACATGAGAGCCGAAGGTCACCTCTCCGCTGTCTGCCGGCAGCATCCCGGTGATGATCTTCAGCATCGTGGATTTGCCGGTGCCGTTTTTTCCGATGATGGCGACACGCTCTCCCTTTTTGATCTCGAAGCTCTGATTTGTAAAAAGTGTCTTATCCGGGAAGGCTTTTGACACATCGCGTACGGTCAGAACATCGTTGCCCGATTCGACGGCGGGCGTGAGACGGATATGCATATCTGTCGGCTCGTCGACTGGTTTGTCGATGCGGTCGATTTTTTCGAGCATTTTTTCACGGCTCTCGGCGCGGCGGATCGATTTTTCTCTGTTGAACTGTTTTAGTTTGGCGATCACCTGCTCCTGATGGTGGATCTCTGCCTGCTGTTTCGCCCACGCCTGGTATCTCGAGCGGCGTACGATCGATTTGGCTTCGCTGTAATCGTCGTAATTTCCTGAATATGTCGTGGCGTGACCATGTTCAATCTCAATGATCTTTCCGACGAAACGGTTTAGGAAATAGCGGTCATGGGAGACGACGAGAACCGTCCCCTTATATCCGCGCAGATAATTTTCCAGCCATTCGACAGAGGGCATGTCGAGGTGGTTTGTCGGCTCATCGAGCAGAAGAATGTCAGGCCGCGACAGAAGAAGACGGCCGAGAACTACCCGGGTCTTCTGTCCGCTGGAAAGAGAAGAGAGGCTCCTGTCAAACTCGTCTTCAGAAAACCCGAGTCCCTTCAGAACTCCGGTTATCTCACTTTCGGCGGCGTAGCCGTTTTCAATCTCGAAGGTGTGGGATAAAGTCGTATAGCGGTCCATGAGCTGTTCACGTTCATCACCGGCTGCAGTGACCATTTCTTTCTCCAGATTGCGGAGCTCTTTTTCCATGTCGAAAAGATACTGCTTTGATTTCCGCACTTCTTCATAGATCGTGCAGCTTTCTTCAGTATCCTGGTACTGAGCCAGATATCCGATAGTTGCATCCTTTCTTATGACCGTTTCTCCGGAGTCCGGCAGAAGCTCACCAATGATGATTTTCAATAATGTAGATTTTCCGGCGCCGTTGATTCCGATGAGCGCTGCGCGGTCATGATCCTCCAGATGAAAAGAGACGTCCTCCAGAACGGGAGTTCCGGCAAATGATTTTGTTATGTTCTGACATGAAAGAATCATGTAATGAATATCCTTTCCTTAATTTCATCATTTTTCAGCAATACCCGCATAATAATAGCACAGAGTATAAAAAGAAGACAAAAAACACGAAAAAAAATATTCAACTTTGTAAAAGTTTTGACAAATGACATTATTATGAAATATAATAAAACCACGGAGGTCTATTTATGGGGAAAGAAATTTCTAAGGCTGTAATTAAACGGCTTCCAAGATACTATCGTTATCTGGGAGTTCTCGAGGAAGCAGGAGTAGAGAGAATATCTTCCGGCGAGCTCAGCAGACAGATGCAGGTCACTGCTTCTCAGATCCGTCAGGATCTGAATAATTTCGGAGGCTTCGGCCAGCAGGGATATGGCTACAATGTCCGATATCTGCGGGAAGAGATTGCAAAAATCCTCGGTCTGGATCATGTAAATAATATGATCGTCGTGGGTGCCGGACATCTGGGACAGGCGCTCGCGAATTATGCGAATTTTGAGAGAAACAGTTTCCATGTAGTTGGAATTTTTGATGTTGATCCTGCGGTGATCGGGAAAAAGGTCAGAAACGTTGAGGTCATGTCGACAGAGAAAATTCCCGAGTTTCTGAAAACACATGATGTGGAGATTGCGGCGCTCACACTTCCGAGACAGCAGGCTGCCGAGATGGCGGAGCTGCTTGTAAAGAACGGGATTCATGCGCTGTGGAATTTCGCACATACAGATCTGAATCTCCTGGTTCCTGATGACGTGGCGGTTCAGAATGTACATCTCTCTGAGAGTCTGATGCGTCTTTCCTATAATCTGAAATCATTGAAGGAAAAATATGGCAACAATAACAAAGATTGATCGTTGATCGAAATGTTCAGCCGCCGGATTATTCTGGCGGCTGTCTTTCTAAATGAGGATGGATAAGAGATCGGAGGTAATAAGCCATGGAGTTGATCCTGACAGATGAACAGCTGAAGAGAGCTGACCGGAGTGCCTCGGAGGAGACGGGGATTCCGTCAATCGTTCTGATGGAAAGAGCGGCGGTCGCGGTGACGGACTTTATTATGGAAGGAAATTTCGACCTCAGTGACGTCGTCGTTATCTGCGGCACAGGGAACAATGGTGGTGACGGCGCCGCTGTCGCCAGGATGCTATGTGAGAGAGGTGCCGGGGTGCGCCTTTTTGTGGCTGGTAAAAAAGAAAAATTCACCGAACAGATGCAGCTTCAGATCAGAATTCTCGGTCATTACCCGGTTCCTGTAAAAGAAATTGCGGCCGCCAGTGACCTGCCGGACTCTGCATCACTTATTGTCGATGCAATTTTCGGAATCGGTATACGGAGAAAGGTTGACGGACTTTTTGCCGACGTGATCAATGCAATAAATCAGTATACTTCCCCTGTGATCTCGGTGGATATGCCTTCGGGCGTCCACACAAATTCGGGCGCTGTTTACGGGACGGCGGTCAGGGCGGATTATACTGTTACGTTTACAACCGCCAAGGCCGGACTTTATCTGCAGCCCGGCGCCGATTATGCAGGCCGTATCGTCATCCGGAAAATCGGCATACCTGTTTCCAGAGAAATGGAGGAGGAGTGCCGCCTGATGAATCTGACAGATGACGACCTTGAGCATCTTCCAGCGCGCGACGAGTGGGGCAACAAGGGAACCTTTGGCAAGGTCCTTATCATCGCCGGATCGGAAAAAATCGCCGGGGCCGCATTCCTTTCTGCAAAAGCGGCACTGCTGTGCGGCGTTGGCATGGTCAAGATCTATACGCACGAAGCGAACCGGACGATCCTATCCACGCTGCTTCCGGAGGCACTCATCACAACCTATGGAGATGATGACTGGACGCCTTCTTCTCTGGATAAAGACCTGGAATGGGCTGATGCTGTTCTGATCGGACCGGGGCTCGGAACAGAAGCTCTGTCAATGAAGATCCTGAAACATTTCATGAAAACCAACCACACACTGCCGACGGTATTTGATGCCGATGCTCTGAATATGATCTCTATGAAGCCGGATCTTCTCAGTGACATTGATTTTCCTGCGAGTGCGACTCCGCATCCCGGAGAGATGAGCAGACTTACGGGGATAAGTATTTCTGACATCCGTTCGAACCTGATCGATGTGGCCAGAAGAACTGCGATGGATATGAAAAGGACAATTATTCTTAAGGACAGAAGAACGGTTACGGCCTGTCCGGACGGAAAATGTTATCTCAATCTGAGCGGCTGCAGCGCTCTTGCGACGGCCGGTTCCGGGGATGTTCTCGCAGGAATGGTCACTGCGTTTACCTGCCTTTACAGAAACAGCAGTCTGCCAGTATGTCCGGAAGCGCTGGCTGTCTTCATACATGGCAGATGCGGCGAGCAGGCTGCCGGAAAGTATTCTGAATCATCAGTAAAGGCTTCTGACCTGTTTGAATTCATTCATGAGTACCTTCCATAATCTTGACGCCTATACTTTCAGGTGATAAATTAAATTAGTATGTTTTTCGGAAATACAAGATAAAAATGGTTCAAAGGAGTGATTTTTAATGTCAGGACATTCAAAATTTGCGAACATCAAACATAAAAAAGAGAAGAATGATGCCGCAAAAGGAAAAATATTTACCATTATCGGCCGTGAGATCGTTATTGCAGTAAAGCAGGGCGGTCCGGATCCCGATAATAACAGCAAGCTCCGCGATGTCATTGCAAAAGCTAAAGCTGCCAACATGCCGAACGATACGATCAAAAGAGGTATTGAAAAGGCTGCCGGCGCCGCAGACGCTGATAACTACGAGAATGTAACTTATGAAGGATACGGCCCTGGCGGAATAGCAATCATCGTTCAGACACTTACGGATAACCGCAACCGCACCTCCGCGGATGTCAAGAGCGCATTCAGCAAGGGAAGCGGAAATGTCGGAACCCCGGGCTGCGTTTCCTTTATGTTTGAGGAAAAGGGTCAGATCCTCGTGAGCAAGGAAGATTATGAAGGATCTTCTGATGATCTGATGATGGCTGCTCTGGACGCAGGTGCAGAGGATTTTAATGATGACGACGATGACTGCTATGAGATCCTGACCACTCCGGAAGATTTTTCAACCGTGAGAGAGGCTCTTGAAAAAGCCGGCGTTCCGATGGCTCAGGCAGATGTAGTAATGATCCCGCAGACCCGCACGGCACTTACAGACGAGACCGACCGCAAGAACCTGCAGAGAATCCTTGATCTTCTCAATGAGAGTGACGATGTTCAGAACGTTTATACGAATCTTGAGGGAGAGCTGGACGAAGAGTAAGGTTCTGAACAGACAGAAGTGACAGAGCTGACTGATTTTTCAGGGGGAGAGTGGAAATCATGTCGATTATACAGGCGATACTTCTGGGACTGATCCAGGGTGTGACATCTGCATTACCTGTCAGCAGTTCGGGGCACATAGTACTTGCCGCGAGCTGGATGGGACTGAATGCGGATATAAGTCTGAAATTTCTTACATTCCTTCATATCGGTACACTGCTTGCAGTGCTGTATTGCTTCAGACGTGAATTTCTGAAGATCATTACTGCACTTCTGTATATGATTGTTGCAATAGGGAAAAATATTTCAATCCTTATTACCAACGCGATACATAAAGACAAGCAGAAGTATGTGCCAGTAATTCCCGGGACAATCGGAAGGACGACTCTGTTCCTTCTGGTTTCAACTGCGGCGTCCACCGCAGTGGCTCTGGTGCTGCGTGGAGTAGCTGAGGCTTCGGCAGGTAATCTTCTTGTCTGTTTTATGGGATTCATGATCACGGCACTTCTTCTTTTTGTGTCTTCATTTTCTTCGAGAAGGGAGCGCAAAATAAAAGAAGTCCGCTACGGCGACGCACTCATCGCGGGCGTTTTTCAGGGGATCTCTGTGATCCCGGGCATTTCCAGGTTTGGAATGGTCTATGCCGCAGGAAGCCTGCTCGGTATCAACGGGTCGGTAAAAACAGTATTTGCTTACCTTCTCGCTGTTCCGGCGGTGCTCGGTGGTCTTATTCTGGAAAGAGGACAGGCAGGCGCGGTATCCATCTCGGAGATCGGTATCCTGCCGTGCATTGTCGGAGTTGCCGTAGCAGCTGTTGCCGGAATTTTTACGATCAGATTTGCGAGGAAGAGACTGAAGAAGAATCTGAGTCGTGGATTTGTGATCTACTGTACAGCAGCCGCTGTTCTGTCTGTACTGAGTTATATCATTATCGGATGATCCGATATCGATGGAGTAATAATTAATAAGCATGCCGTCTGCAGAAATGGAAGATGGCAGGTTAAAGGGGAAACTGATTTGGCTCAGAAAAAGGGGAAAAAAACCGGTTCAGGGAGCACCGGAAAAAAAAGAACATCGGGCCGGAAAGGGCAAAAGAATACACGTGTCACAGAGAACAAAGTCTCTGACGAAGTAAAAATGATACTTATGCTTCTTGTCTGCATCCTGCTCTTTATTTCCTGCCTGGGTGCCGGCGGAAAAGTCGGAAGTGCCGTTGGGTCATTTCTCTTCGGCCTTTTTGGCGTGTCTGCATATATTTTTCCGTTCCTCCTGTTCTATCTGTACATATTTATCCTTGTAAATATTGGCAGAAAAGGAGTTGTGTCAAGAAGCGTCACTCTGAGCATTCTTTATATTTTTATCTGTGCTCTGCTCCAGTTTATTCTTTACGGATATCAGACGGATGTGACCCTTGGCGACCTTTATCTTGAAAGCGCCGCAGGTCATTCCGGCGGGGGACTTCTGGGAGGAATGCTGGTACAGCTTTTTGGTTCGCTCTTTGGCAGGGTTGGCGCATGCCTGATCATTATTGTAGGCATTGTGGTCTGTGCGATGCTCCTCACACAAAAATCAATCCTTCAGTTTGTAAGGAAAAAAGGTAGCGAAGTCTACGACACGCGTGACGACAGAATTATTGCGCGCGAAGAACGCCGACGCGACAGGCTTCAGAAGAGAGACGCCAGCAGGGCAGAGAGAGAAAGAGAGCACAGGATCCGCGAACAGCAGAGACGAAGGACCGAGATGGCCAGAAGACAGTCTGCTGCGGCGAGGAGGGTCGATCCGCAGACGATCAGTAATACGGGAAGCTCTGCCATCCGGACCCGCAGAAGCGTCAATCCGATCTCTGCGGATATTTCTGCTCAGAATATGGCGAATGCTTCACAAGAGCATGTATTCAGCACGGCAGATATTCCGGATGATATTATTGACAATGGAAGACAGAGCTCCGTACGGAAAAAATCTGCCGGAAAAACTGGAAATACAGGAAATACAGTGGAAAAGGCTGCTGCTGCAAAAACAGCTGTCAGCAGTTCTGTGAAGAATGCACCCGCTGAAAAATCTTCAGAAAAAAACGGCGACTACGATTTTTCAGATGAGGTATTTGGAGGTGGACCAATTGAGGACGCCTCTGCGGGAAAGGTTTTCAGCGATAAAAAGAAAAGTGCGGCTTCTCCGGCCAGCGCGGCGTCAATAAAGCAGAAATCTGACGCAGAAAGCAATGAACTGACTGTCACTGAGCCCCCGAAGCCTCCGAAGCCCTTCGTGCCTCCGTCAACGGATCTTCTCGATCCGCCGTCAGGGGATCAGACGGGCGAGTCAAATGAACATCTGAAGGCTATGGGAGTCAAGCTTCAGCAGACACTGGAGACTTTTGGTGTCAATGTGAAGATAAATCACATCAGCTGTGGTCCTTCTGTCACACGTTTTGAGCTGACGCCCCAGATGGGGGTAAAGGTCAGCAAGATCATGAGCCTGCGCGATGACATTGAACTGAGCCTGGCAGCTCAGGATGTCCGCATCGAAGCGCCGATCCCGGGCAAATCTGCCGTGGGTATTGAGGTGCCGAACAAAAAGGTGACTACGGTAAATCTCCGGGAACTCCTGGAGACACCGGAATTCAGAAATCACAAATCCGATCTCGCTTTTGTCGTCGGAAAAAATATTGCCGGTCAGCCGGTTGTCGCGGATCTCGCAAAGATGCCGCATCTGCTTATTGCCGGTGCGACTGGTTCGGGTAAATCTGTATTTATCAATACAATGATCATGAGCCTCATCTATAAATCGAAACCGGATGATGTAAAATTTATCATGATCGATCCGAAAGTAGTTGAGCTTTCAGTATATAATGGAATTCCGGAGATGCTTATTCCCGTAGTTACGGATCCGAAGAAAGCGGCAGGAGCCCTGAACTGGGCCGTAACTGAAATGACAAACAGGTACCAGAAGTTTGCATCGGTAGGCGCGCGGGATATTAAGAGTTATAATGCAAAGATCAGAGGCAGGAAGACTGATGACGGACAGCCTGAAAAAAAGATGTTCCGCATTGTCATTATCGTGGACGAGCTTGCCGATCTGATGATGGCGGCGAAGGATGAGGTGGAGGAATCCATCTGCCGTCTCGCTCAGCTGGCACGCGCCGCCGGTATACATCTTGTTATTGCGACACAGAGGCCTTCCGTTGATGTAATCACAGGTCTCATCAAGGCCAACATGCCTTCCAGAGTCGCACTTTCCGTCACAAGCGGCGTGGACTCACGGACGATCCTCGATATGAATGGAGCAGAAAAACTTCTTGGAAACGGTGACATGCTGTTTTATCCGCAGGGATATCAGAAACCTGCCCGGATCCAGGGCGCATTTCTCTCGGACGATGAGATCGGCAGAGTTGCCGATTATCTCCGCAGTCAGAACAGTGACGACAGTCAGGGCAGTACGACGATTCAGAAGGAAATTGACAGTCACACAGTATCTGCATCTGTTTCCGGCGCAGATCCGGCGGGGCAGGATGAATATTTTGCAGATGCCGGACGGCTGATCATTGAAAAGGATAAGGCTTCCATCGGTATGCTGCAGAGAGCCTTCCGCATCGGATTTAACCGCGCGGCCAGAATTATGGATCAGCTCTGTGACGCAGGCGTTGTAGGAGAAGAAGAGGGCACAAAACCTCGTCGTATTCTGATGACAATGGAACAGTTCGAGAATTATCTGGAGGAATCTTCATGAGAACATGTTCAAAATGTGGAGCGCAATTTCCTGATGATGAACTGATATGTCCTGTCTGCGGACAGGAGGTTCAGCTTGTTCCTGATTATGTAACTATTGAAAGCCACATGCAGGAAGACGAATTTCGTAAGCAGGAAGAGGAACGTGCAAAAAAGGAAGAGGAAGAACGTCAGGCTGTCATCGATGCCCGCAAGAAAGAGATCAGAAGGAATGTGAGTCTTATCATTATTCTGGTCGTGGCAGCAATCGCTGCAGTCGCGATTTTTATGTCCCTCGCAAAGGCAAATAAAAACGCGAATTCTTTCGAATACCAGTTTGAGCACGCTGAAGCAGCGTACGAAGAAGGCGATTATGACTCGGCGCTGGAATACATCACGAAAGCCCTGAGTCTGGAATCGGATAATGAAGATGCGCTGTTCCTTGAAGCAGAGATTTATGCAAAAACGGGAGATACGGAGAAGGCCGAATCGATCCTGGAGGGAATCATCGAAAATAATCAGGATAATACCGCGGCCTACGATCTGCTGATCAGTCTGTACGAACAGGATGGCGATACAGACAGTATCGAAAAACTGCTTGCGTCATGCAAGAATCAGGATGTTCTGGATAAGTACGCGGAATATCTGGTAAAGACTCCTGTGATCTCTCCGGACGGAGGAAGCTACGAGGAAGAATTCCCCGAGGTGACGATCACGACTGACGGCACAGGGTCGATTTACTACACCACGGACGGATCCGACCCGA
Source organism: Eubacteriales bacterium (assembly GCA_036453165.1). Classification (GTDB taxonomy): domain Bacteria; phylum Bacillota; class Clostridia; order Lachnospirales; family Lachnospiraceae; genus Bilifractor. The sequence continues at coordinate 144,956 of JAZHVR010000003.1, forward strand.
CAGAAGATTCGGAACTTTACACGGATCCCTTCACACTCGGTGAGGGTGAGACGACGGTAAAGGCCATTGTCATCACTGATTCCGGCATAGAAAGCGACATCGCGTCTGCAAATTTCAACGTGACGCTTGAGACGCCTTCAGCGCCGAAAATCTCACCGGATTCCGGTACTTATACACATGTGGTCGACGATGATGATACGGACAGCACGTCATCTTCATCATCCTCCTCAGTATCTTCTTCCTCTGATGAAGAGGATGTCAGTGAGATCACTGTAGAAGTGCCTGCAGGATACACATGTTATTATTCATTTGACGAGAAGCCTACTGAAAACAGTACGAAATACACAGGACCTGTGGCAATGAAGGAGGGCGAGCATGTCTTCTACGCCGTGCTCCAGAGCAAGTCTGGCAAGATGGGCAAGATTGCCAGTGCTACTTATGTATACTCCGAAGTGACACCGACGCCGACACCTACGTCGACACCGACGCCGACTGTGACTTCAGCGGCTGCCAAATCAGCTGATTCAGTCGTCACGGCTACGGCGACGCCGACACCGACTGCGACAGCCACACCGACGCCGACAGCAACAGCCACACCGACACCTACAGCAACGTCATCAGACACATCAGAGGATGAGGATTCGTCATCATCGACATCATCTTCTTCATCCTCGGAATAATTAAGATTCTACTGCATATTCGATAATATTACCGTTATGCATTGGGATGCACATATAACTTTTATAGGAGGGTATCATGTTCAAGATTTTATCTGCAGAAAAACTCAACGCAGTGATCTACAAAATGGTTGTAGAAGCACCAAGAGTCGCTGAGCACTGTCTGCCGGGGCAGTTTATCATTGTCAAGGCAGATGAGGTCGGTGAAAGGATTCCGCTGACGATCTGTGATTATGATCGTGAAGCAGGAACGATCACCATTGTTTTCCAGCCCATAGGAAATTCAACGAAGCGTCTTGCCGAATTCAAGGCCGGCGATTCGTTTGAAGATTTTGTCGGGCCGCTGGGTCGTCCGTCAGATCTTGTCAGCACACCGATCGAAGAGCTGAAGAAACGCAAGATCGTTTTTATCGCAGGTGGTGTAGGTACTGCACCGGTATATTGCCAGGTGAAATGGCTCCATGAGCACGGTGTGACTGCGGATGTTATCATCGGATGCAAGACACATGATATTCTCATCATGGAGGATGATTTCAAAAAAGTAAGTAACCTCTATGTCACAACGGATGATGGCTCATATCAGAGAAAAGGAATGGTCACCCAGTGCCTTCAGGACCTCATTGAAAAAGAAGGCAAGAAGTATGACTGGTGTGTAGCCATCGGACCGATGATCATGATGAAGTTTGTCTGCAAGATGACAAAGGAATATGGTATTCATACTGTTGTCAGCATGAACCCGATCATGGTCGATGGAACAGGTATGTGCGGCGCCTGCCGTCTGATCGTTGACGGTCAGGTCAAATTCGCCTGTGTCGACGGCCCTGAGTTTGATGGCCACAAAGTCGATTTTGACAGCGCGATGCGTCGTATGAAAATGTACAAGACAGAAGAGGGTCGTGCGATCCTGAAGGCTGAAGAGGGAGATACCCATCATGGCGGATGCGGACAGTGCGGAGGTGACAAATAATGGCGATCGAAGTTGATATGATGAAAAAAGTACCCGTTCGTGAGCAGGATCCGAAAGTCCGCGCTACGAACTTTGATGAAGTCTGCCTCGGATACAATGCCGAAGAAGCTCAGGCTGAAGCTACGAGATGCCTGAACTGCAAGAATCCGAAGTGCGTCACCGGATGTCCGGTAAATATTGATATCCCTGCATTTATCCAGCACATCAAAGAGGGCGATTTCAAGGCAGCTTATGACAAAATCAGCGAGTCCAGTTCTCTTCCTGCTGTCTGCGGCCGTGTCTGCCCGCAGGAGACTCAGTGCGAAGGAAAATGTATCCGCGGTATCAAGGGTGAGGCTGTATCCATTGGTAAGCTCGAGCGTTTTGCCGCTGACTGGGCAAAGGAAAATGGCGTAAAGCCACAGGCTGCTGCGAAGAAAAACGGCCACAAGGTTGCTGTTATCGGCGCCGGCCCTTCCGGACTTACCTGTGCCGGTGACCTCGCAAAAATGGGTTACGATGTGACGATTTTTGAGGCTCTGCACAAGGCCGGCGGCGTGCTCGCCTATGGCATCCCTGAATTCCGTCTTCCGAAGGACAAGGTTGTGCAGAAGGAGATCGAGAACGTCGAGAGCCTCGGCGTAAAGATCGAGACTGATGTTGTCATCGGCAAGTCGACAACGATCGACGAGCTGATGAATAAAGAGGGATATGAAGCCGTATTTATCGGCTCAGGAGCCGGACTTCCGAGATTCATGAACATCCCGGGCGAGACGGCACTCGGCGTATTTTCTGCTAATGAGTACCTCACCAGAAATAACCTCATGAAAGCATACCGCGATGATTATTACACTCCGATTCACCGCGGAAAGAAAGTCGTTGTTGTCGGAGGCGGTAACGTTGCGATGGATGCAGCCAGAACGGCACTCCGTCTCGGCGCAGAAGTTCATATCGTATATCGCCGTTCCGAAGCAGAGCTTCCGGCAAGGCGTGAGGAAGTTCATCACGCAAAAGAGGAAGGGATCATTTTTAATCTCCTCACCAATCCGGTCGAGATCCTTGAAGATGAGGAAACTGGCTGGGTAAAGGGTGTAAAGCTGATCAAGATGCAGCTCGGAGAGCCGGATGCTTCAGGAAGAAGACGTCCGATCGAAATCCCCGGCTCTGAATATGTGATGGACTGTGATACAGTCATCATGTCTCTCGGAACTTCACCGAACCCGCTCATTTCGTCCACAACGGAAGGGCTCGATGTAAACAGGAAGAACTGTATCATCGCAGACGAGAGCAACGGCAAGACCACCAAAGAGGGCGTTTTCGCTGGTGGAGATGCTGTTACCGGCGCAGCAACCGTTATCCTGGCCATGGGCGCAGGCAAAGATGCTGCGAAGGGAATCGACGAGTATATCAGATCAAAGAACAGCTGATCTGAACAGTTTTCCTGAAAAAACAGCGTAGTAGGAGGCTGTTGCTCTTATCGGGCAACAGCCTCTGTTCGTGAGAAAATATTATGAAAATTACAATTGCCTGTGTAGGAAAAGTCAAAGAAAAATACCTGCGCGACGGCATCGCTGAATATGCCAAAAGGATCGGGAGATACTGCAGCCTTGACTGGTATGAGGTCGCAGACGAGAAAACCCCGGAAAATGCTTCCGCAGCCGAAGAAAAGCTCATTAAGCAAAAAGAAGGAGAGCGTCTTCTGCGCGGCATACCAGATCAGGCTTACGCGATAGCATTGTGTATCGACGGAAAAATGCCCGATTCCGTCGAACTCTCTGAGAAACTCGGAGACCTCATGGTTCGCGGAACAAGCCATATCGTTTTCATCATCGGCGGATCGCTCGGCCTGTCCGACGAGGTACTGCGGCGAGCAGATTACAGACTCTCTTTCTCCCGGATGACATTTCCGCATCAGCTCATGCGTATGATCCTCACCGAGCAGATATACAGGAGCTTCCGCATTCTCAACCACGAGCCCTATCATAAGTAACTGTATTCTCGAAAAAGCAGAGTTTTTGTCAACGTCCGAACTGTAAACATTAGGGGATGCTAAACTTGCGCAAACGTTGTAGAATAAGTAAGCATATTGATTTTTTGAAATGAGAGGATTTTGTTCTTGGCAATAATAGAGGATGTTGTGGAGATTCCTTCCGGATCTGAGAAGGCTATCTTCGGTGAGTTTGATGAAAATATTAAGAAGATTGAGCGGGCGATGAGCGTGACACTGATCTCAAGGGATGGCCAGATGAAAATTCTGGGGCCAGAAAGCAATGTTCACGCCGTGCATGGGATTTTTGACCAGCTGGCCGGCCTCGCCGGAAGGGGAGAGGATATTAGTGAGCAGACGGTTAACTATCTCATCGGCATGGCTATGGATTCTAAGGAAGCTGATGTCCTTGAGCTCGACAGTGACGTAATATGCCATACGATCAACGGCCGCCCCGTAAAGCCGAAGACAATGGGACAGAAAGAATATGTGGATGCGATACGCAACCACATGATCACCTTCGGGATCGGTCCGGCAGGTACCGGAAAGACGTATCTTGCCATGGCTATGGCGATCACAGCGTTCCGTGACGATGAAGTGAGCCGGATCATTATGACCAGGCCGGCGATTGAAGCGGGAGAGAAGCTCGGATTTCTCCCGGGTGACCTGCAGAGCAAGATCGATCCTTATCTGCGGCCGCTTTATGACGCTCTCTATCAGATCATGGGCGCTGAAAACTTTCAGAAAAATATGGAAAAGGGACTGATCGAGGTCGCTCCGCTCGCTTACATGCGCGGCCGTACGCTCGATAATGCCTATATCATCCTCGACGAAGCTCAGAATACAACGCCGGCCCAGATGAAGATGTTCCTCACAAGAATTGGATTTGGCTCCAAGGTTATCGTGACCGGAGATATGACACAGAAGGATCTGGCAAACGGCATGGAATCCGGACTTGAAGTGGCCAGCAAGATCCTGAAAAATGTCGATGAGATTGCGTTCTGTGAACTGACCAGCAAGGATGTCGTACGTCATCCGCTCGTCCAGAAGATCGTCGAAGCGTATGAAAAATATGAGAAGAAGAACGCCGCGAAGTCAAAAAATGTGCAGGATCAAAGAAAAGACAGAGGAAGACGCCGCTATTACTGAATAAGTTTACATAATAATATTATGTTAACTAATCTGTTTCTGTCCGTGTGAGTCCGCTGGGACCGGAGGAATACAAGGATGATACTTAATTATGAAGATGAGCAGAACAGGGAGATCCCGTTTGATTTCCGCGAGACTGCGACAAAAATCGCAGATGCGGTCCTTTCATCTGAAAAATGCCCGTTTGATGCGGAAGTCAGCCTCACTATTGTTGATGACGAAAGCATTTATAAGCTCAACCGCGACTACCGGGGCATCGACAGCCCGACAGATGTGCTGTCATTTCCGATGGTCGACTTTGAGAAGAGCGGCGATTTTTCTACCATTGAAGAAGGAAATGCGGACTACTTTGATCCCGAAAATGGAAAGCTGATGCTTGGAGATATCATTATCTCTGCGGATCACGCTTTTGCCCAGGCGGAGCTGTATGGACATTCAGTCCGGAGAGAATTTTCCTTTCTCTTTGCCCACAGCATGTTTCACCTGATCGGTTATGATCACATGACACCTGAGGACGCTTCGGTCATGGAGAAAAAACAGTCGGCGATACTGGATTCTCTCGGTATTGTGAGAGAATCTGACAGACCGGACGGTGGTGTCAGAAGCGACCGTCATTAACTGTTCTTTCTGGTTATTATTAAGGGCGGTATTTTACCGGGGGGGGGAAATCTGATGAATCAACAAGATAAACAGAAACTGAGAGCCAGCCTTATAGATAAAAAGAGGATCGTCATCAAAATCGGTTCTTCTTCACTGACGCACAAGGAAACCGGAATGCTTGACCTGGTCAAACTCGAGATCCTCGTCAGAGAGATCACGGACCTGGTCAACCGCGGCAAGGATGTGATCCTTGTCAGCTCCGGCGCTGTTATGGTCGGCAGGAATGCCCTGGGCATCAGAAGAGAGAACGAGACCATAGCCCAGAAGCAGGCCTGTGCATCCGTCGGGCAGGCGAAACTGATGATGATCTATCAGAAGCTTTTTTCAGAGTACAACAAAATCTGCAGTCAGGTTCTGTTGACGAAAAACACGATGACTGATAATCTGAACCGATACAACGCCCGCAACTGTTTCAATGAGCTGCTGGAGCAGGGTGTCATCCCGATCGTCAACGAAAATGATACCATTGCCACATACGAGATCGATTCGCTGTCAGTTTTTGGCGATAATGACCGCCTTTCCGCAGTCGTTGCCGGTATTACAAATGCTGATCTGCTGATTCTTCTCTCGGATATCGACGGGCTTTACACGGATGACCCGCATGTCCATCCGGATGCCCATTTTATCGACGTCGTTGACCGTCTCGACGAAAACCTGATGCATATGGGCAAGTCGACGACCGGCTCCAACGCCGGGACAGGCGGCATGGCAACAAAGCTCTCCGCGGCAAAAATCGCCGGACTCGCCGGTTGTGATATGGTGATCGCAAGCGGAGATGATTTCCACAACATTCACAGGATCGTAAACGGAGAAAATCTCGGAACACTTTTCCCGGCAGGAAAGCGCGATGAATTTTATCTGATTGAATATGTAGAGTCAGAGATCTGACGGAGGTGGATTATGGAACTTGAAGAAATCGGAAAAAGAGCGAAAAAAGCTTCACGAGAGGCCGCTGAACTTTCACCTGCGGCAAAAACTGAACTCCTCAAAAAAGCGGCTGATGCCCTTAACCGTCATGCCGCCGAAATCCTTGACGCCAACCGCGTGGACATGGAAGAGGGCAGAAAGAATGGCATGAAGGAAAGTCTGCTCGACAGGCTTGAGCTGTCAGAGGGCCGCATCAATTCCATGGCCGAAGGGCTTGTGCATGTCGCCGACCTCGATGACCCTATCGGCTCAATTATTTCGATGAATAAACGGCCGAACGGACTGCTCATCGGTCAGAAACGCGTTCCGATCGGCGTTATCGGTATCATTTATGAGGCGCGTCCGAATGTCACGGCGGATTCCTTTGCACTGACCTTTAAATCCGGAAATGCCGTTATTCTCAAGGGCGGCAGTGACGCCATCCACTCAAATACTGCTATTGTAAAGGTTATCCGGGAGGCACTGACCGAAGAAGGCCTCAATGAAGATTTTATTCAGCTGATCGAAGCGACAGACCATGAGACGACGCAGAAATTCATGAAGATGGATGAATACGTAGATCTCCTTATTCCGCGAGGCGGAAGAAACCTGATCCAGGCCGTCCGGAAAAACAGTTCGATCCCGGTCATTGAGACAGGTGTCGGAAACTGCCATATTTACGTCGATGCTTCAGCTGACATCGATATGGCCGTCAGGATCATCGTCAATGGAAAGACGCAGAGAACTGGCGTGTGCAATGCCGTCGAATCTCTCGTAATCAACAGCGCTATACTCGATAAAGCGGCGGGACCGATCGCAGAGGCGCTGACAGAGAAAGGCGTTGAGATCCGGGCTGATGAGCGCTCCTATGATGCCATGAAAAAGGCATGTCCGGAGGGAAAGATCGTCAGAGTGTCAAAGGAAGATTTCGGCACGGAATATCTTGATCTGATCATATCTGTGAAAACGGTCGATTCAACGGACGAAGCCATTGAGCATATCAACAAATACAATACCGGTCATTCCGAATCGATCATCACTGAAAGTCTGCCGGATGCTCAGAAATTCCTCGACCAGATTGACGCGGCTGCCGTCTATGTCAATGCATCAACGCGCTTTACCGACGGCGGAGAGTTTGGCCTCGGCGCCGAAATCGGCATCAGCACCCAGAAACTGCACGCGAGAGGACCCATGGGACTTCTTGCCCTTACGACGACAAAATATATCATTATCGGCAATGGCCAGATCCGCCCCGACAGCGCCGGGTCGAGCAAGGTAACAGAGCCATCCTGCCACTGAAAGAGAAGCCTGGATTTATGTCTGCAAATACACAAATTGAGAATGTGATTGACGAAATGGACCTCACAAAACCGGCTCCGGAGAATGAGCCATTTCGTCAGTATTATTTTATTGAACGCGCAAAAAAACAGCTCGCGGAGGTCGTAAAAAAAGCTGGCCGTCCCATGACATTCAATGTAGTCACGTTTGGATGTCAGATGAACGCCAGGGATTCAGAGAAGCTCCGCGGCATTCTTGAAGAGATCGGATACCAGAAGGTTGACACCGAAGAGGCCGACCTTGTCATTTACAACACCTGCACCGTCCGCGAAAACGCGAATACCAAAGTCTACGGCCGGCTCGGCGGGCTTCATTCCCTTAAGAAAAAGAACCCGAATATGATCATCGGTCTCTGCGGCTGCATGATGCAGGAAAAAGAAGTCGTAGAGACGATCCAGAAGAAATTCCGGTTCGTCGACCTGATTTTCGGAACCTACAATATCTATAAACTTGCGGAGCTGATATCGACGCTTCTCGATAATCCGGGTAGAATGCTCGTGGATATCCAGGACGAGATGAAACAGACGACGGAGGAGCTCCCCGTCGACCGCAAGTATTCATTTAAATCGGGAGTCAACATCATGTACGGCTGCAATAATTTCTGCAGCTATTGCATCGTTCCGTACGTAAGAGGCCGTGAGAGGAGCCGTGAACCGCGCGAGATTATCCGCGAGATCGAGAATCTTGTCGCCGACGGCGTTGTCGAGGTCATGCTCCTCGGGCAGAATGTCAATTCCTACGGGAAGACGCTCGATGATCCGGTCAGCTTTGCGGAGCTGCTCTCCATGATCGCAAAAATCGACGGCCTGAAGAGGATCCGTTTCATGACCTCGCACCCGAAGGATCTCTCAGACGATCTGATCCGCGTGATGGCTGAAAACCCGGAAAAAATCTGCCCCCACATTCATCTGCCTCTGCAGTCGGGGAGCACGCGTGTTCTGAAAAGTATGAACCGCCACTACACGAAGGAATCATATCTGGCTCTCGTAGACAGGATCCGCGCGGCTATCCCGGATATTTCACTGACAACAGATATCATCGTCGGCTATCCCGGCGAGACGGAAGAGGATTTTCAGGACACCCTGGATGTCGTGAGAAAGGTCCGCTATGACAGCGCTTTTACGTTCATCTACTCAAAGCGCTCCGGAACGCCGGCTGCCATTATGGAGGATCAGATTCCAGAGGACGTCATTAAGGACCGTTTTGACCGTCTGCTCGCTCTTGTTCAGAAGATCGGCCGGGAACAGACGTCCCGTTTTGAGGGAAGGACGATGGACGTGCTCGTCGAGCAGGTCAATGAGCAGGATCCGAAGCTTGTCACCGGACGGCTCGCGAACAACATTGTCGTCCATTTCCCTGGGGGATCGGAACTGATCGGAAAGATCATTCCCGTGAAATTACAGAAATGCTACGGATTTTACTATATTGGTGAGATGGCCGAATGATGATTCTGGCATAAATATAAGAGGTTTTAAATGGCACTTTCTCCCATGATGCAGAATTATCTGCAGACAAAGGAACAATATAAAGACTGTATTCTGTTTTACCGCATCGGCGATTTTTACGAAATGTTCTTCGATGATGCGAAGCTTGTCTCTGAAGAGCTGGAGCTTACCCTGACGGGCAAGGACTGCGGCCTGGAGGAGAGGGCACCGATGTGCGGGATACCGTTTCACGCAGCTGACACGTATATCGCAAAACTGATCGATCTCGGCCACAAGGTCGCGATCTGTGAACAGGTTGAGGATCCGAAGAAGGCAAAAGGCCTCGTAAAGCGCGAGGTTATCCGCATTGTAACGCCCGGAACGGTGACGAGCCCCGAAGAGCTCGACGAAAAGAAGAACAACTACATCATGTGCATTTTCTGCACATCGGACAGGTTCGGCATATCGATCGCAGATATTTCCACCGGCCAGTGCCTCGTCTCAGAGACGGACACAGATACACGGCTCCGCGACGAGATCATGAAGTTCATGCCTTCTGAGATCATCTGCAACCAGGCCCTCATGATGTCCTCGCTCGATATCAATGATCTGAAGGACAGGCTGAAGATCTCAGTATCTTTTCTCGATGATTATTATTTTGACGGCGACAGCTGCCAGAAAATCCTGAAAAAGCATTTTAAGACAAGTTCACTTAAGGGACTCGGCCTGGATGACTTCGGGTGCGGGCAGGTCGCCGCGGGCGCCCTGTTTCAGTATCTTTACGAGACACAGAAGAATAATATGGACCAGATGACGTCGATCACGCCATATTTTTCTGACCGTTTTATGCTTCTCGACAGCTCTACACGGAGAAACCTGGAACTTGTGGAGACGCTCCGCGAGAAACAGAAAAAGGGTTCTCTCCTTGGCGTCCTGGACCGCACAAAAACGGCGATGGGCGCCAGGATGATGCGGAGCTTCATCGAGCAGCCTCTGATCAACAAGGAGGCGATCGAGGACCGGCTTGAGGCCGTCGAAGAGCTTACAAAAAATCCTATGATACGCGATGAGATCCGCGAATATCTGCAGCCGGTCTATGATCTTGAGCGGCTGATCAGCCGTATCACCTATCACTCCGCAAATCCGAGGGATATGATCGCGTTTAAGAATTCACTCGAGATGATCCCATATATCCGGCAGCTCCTCGGCGATTTTCAGGGCAGACTTCTGAAAAATCTCATGAATGATCTGGATCCCCTCGAAGATATCTATGATCTGATCAACCGTTCCATTGTCGACGATCCGCCTCTCGCCATGAAGGAGGGCGGTATCATCAAGGATGGTTATAATGAGATGGTCGACAGCTACCGCTCGGCAAAGACAGACGGTCAGAAGTGGCTGTCAGAGCTTGAAGAGGAGGAGCGGGAAAAGACCGGGATCAAGACGCTGCGCATCCGTTACAGCCGGGTCTTCGGATATTGCATTGAGGTTACGAACTCTTTTAAGGATAAGGTTCCGGATTACTATGTGCGCCGCCAGACACTGACAGGCTCTGAGAGGTACACAACGGACAAGCTTCATTCGATCGAGGAAAAAATACTCGGTGCCGATGAACACCTTACAGCCCTTGAATATGAGCTTTTTGATGAGGTGAGAAAAAAGACCGCCGAGAATGTATCCCGCGTCCAGAAGACGGCAAAGGCCATTGCGGCTCTTGACGTGTTCTGCTCGTTCTCTTATGTATCAGAGCGCAATAATTATGTTCGCCCCAGACTCAACACGAAGGGAAAAATCGACATCAAAGACGGACGTCATCCTGTCGTCGAGCAGATGTCAGGCGATGAGCTTTTTGTCGCTAATGATACATATCTCGATGACAGCAAGCACCGCGTGGCCATTATCACCGGTCCGAATATGGCCGGAAAGTCGACTTACATGCGCCAGACTGCGCTGATCGTTCTCATGGCGCAGATGGGCTGTTTTGTTCCCGCATCTTCGGCGGACATCGGGATCGTCGACAGGATATTTACAAGGGTCGGCGCTTCGGATGATCTCGCGAGTGGACAGAGTACCTTCATGGTTGAGATGAGCGAAGTCGCAAACATTCTGCGCAACGCCACGCGCAACAGTCTTCTCATCCTCGACGAGATCGGGCGCGGAACAAGTACGTTTGACGGACTGGCTATCGCCTGGGCCGTTACGGAATACGTAGCTGATACCAAAAAACTCGGAGCGAAGACACTTTTTGCCACGCATTATCATGAACTCACCGAACTCGAGGGAAAAATTCCTGGCGTCCACAACTACTGCATCGCCGTCAAGGAAAAGGGCGACGGGATCGTTTTTCTCCGGAAGATCGTAAAAGGCGGCGCCGATAAGAGCTACGGCATTCAGGTGGCGCGCCTCGCCGGAGTCCCGGAGCCAGTATTGAAAAGAGCAGATGAGATCGTACATAAACTGAGCGACGCCGACATTACTACGGCTGTCAAGGATCTTACGGACAGCAAGCCGAAGAAGAAAGCTGCCCATTATGACACTGTGGACATGGAACAGATGTCCTTCATGGATGTGTCGGATGACAACAAGATCATCGACGAGATCAAACAGCTCGACGTCCAGAACATGACGCCGATGGAGGCTCTCAATACGCTTTATCATCTGCAGGGTGAAATAAAGAATCGCTGGTAATTCTTAAGGAGTGTTATGTCGAGAAATATTGAGCTTCTTGATGAATCTACAATTGATAAAATCGCTGCCGGGGAAGTCGTTGAGCGCCCGGCTTCAGTCATAAAAGAGCTGGTCGAAAATGCCATTGATGCTCTTGCGACGGCGATCACCGTCGAGATCAAAGACGGCGGAACGACGTTCATGCGCATCACAGACAATGGCGGAGGCATCCCCGCCGATCAGGTGCGGACAGCTTTTATGCGCCACGCGACGAGCAAGATCCGGAAAGTTGAGGATCTGGAAAATATCGCCTCTCTCGGATTCAGGGGAGAGGCGCTTTCAAGTATCGCCGCTGTCTCACGCATGGAGTGCATCACAAAGACACCGGATGCCCTTACGGGCGTCCGCTATACGATCGAGGGAGGGAAAGAGAAGGACATGGAGGAGATCGGCGCCCCTTCGGGCACGACCTTCATCGTCCGCAATCTCTTTTATAATGTCCCTGCACGCGCAAAATTTATGAAATCGGCGCAGGCAGAGGGCAGCCACTGCGCGAGCTGCGTTGAGGAACTGGCGCTTTCTCATCCGGAAATCTCATTTAAATTCATCATGAACGGCCAGAACCGCCTTTATACGAGCGGCAATGGAAATCTGAAGGAAATCGTCTATCAGATCTACGGCCGTGACCTGACGAAAGAACTGATCCCTGTCTCGGCGAAGTCTGACATTATGGAGGTTCACGGTTTTATCGGAAACCCCAACGCGTCGAGGGGTAACAGAAATTTCGAAAATTATTTTATCAATAACCGCTTTGCAAAAAATAATGTGCTGACAAAGGCAATCGAAGACGGATATCACGGTTTTCTCATGCAGCACCGTTATCCGTTTACACTGCTGTATCTCGATATTGACTGTAAGAAGGTCGATGTCAATGTCCATCCGCGCAAGCTGGAGGTGCGTCTCTCTGATCAGGAGAGGCTCTACCACGAGCTCTGTCTCGCCATTCAGAACGCTCTGATGCATAAGGAGAGGATTCCGGAGGTATCCGTAGATCGCGAGGCACGGAAAAATCCTGACAGCGGAGCAGTGCTGCCATTTCTGCCGAAGGGAGCGCCGGAGCCGTTCGAGCGTGTCAGACGATACGAAGAGGCCAAGGCACAGATGCCGGAAAATAAGGATCAGGAGAGCTCCTCTGTTTCGGAGAAAACAAATTATAACAATGTGAATCCTTATCCGGAACGTCAGAATGTGAAGAGCCCTGTGACTCCGTCGGCTGTGGATGAATTGTCCTCATCTCCGGCCCACGCAGCTCCAGAGGGTGCCGTTGTTTCAGAGGACTCCGTTTCATCATCGGGTGCATCGTCAGAGGAATCTCCTGTACACAGTCATCTGGAGAACAGAATTCAATCCGACGGACAGAGGACAGACGCACAGGATTCCAGGCCTGCTCCTAAAGAAGTTTCCGGACCCGCTTCCAGACCCACACCTGAACCGGCTGAGATTCCTGAGCAGCTGAACATGTTTAAGGAAGATAAAGTGCTTTCGGAGCAATCCCGCAGACAGTTCCGCCTGATCGGGCAGCTTTTTGAGACGTACTGGCTGATCGAATTCAAGGATTCACTCTACATCATCGATCAGCACGCAGCGCACGAGAAGGTCAACTACGAGAGACTCATGCGCAACTACCGTGAAAAGAAGATCAGCTCTCAGATGCTCTATCCCGGTATTACGCTGAACCTTTCCGCACGGGAATCGCACCTTATTGAGAAAAATATGAAGTCATTCACAGACCTCGGATTTGAGATCGAGCCTTTCGGAAATAATACCTTCCGCGTTACGGCAGTTCCGGATAATCTGTACAGCGTGAATCCGGAGTCGCTTTTTACAGAGATTCTCGCTCAGCTTGAGGAGATCGGCGACACGGATCCGAAAGTCATTACCGAAAGAATCGCTTCAATGGCCTGCAAGGCATCTGTGAAAGGAAATACGCTGATGTCGGAGCGCGAGGCGGAGGCGCTGATCGATGAACTGCTGACACTGGAGAATCCATATAATTGTCCACACGGCCGTCCGACGATCATTTCCATGACGAAGTATGAGATCGACAAAAAATTCAAGAGGATAGTGTGACGATTTATTAATCACCGGGCACATAAACAGTCTCATGGGAGAAAAATATGGCTGATATTGGTAAATCACATGTCTACGGGGAGAACAATAAAAAGAAACCGGTCATCGTTCTGACAGGACCCACGGCCGTCGGCAAGACAAAGCTTTCATTGTCTCTCGCCGGGGCGGTCAGAGGCTCGATCATTTCAGCCGATTCAGTTCAGGTCTACAGGGGTCTTGATATCGGATCGGACAAACTGCCTGTGAGCGAAAGGATGGGAATCCCTCATTATCTCATCGACGTTCTCGACCCCGATCAGGATTTTAATGTCTACCTCTTTCAGAAAATGGCGCGTGAGGCAATGGAAGAAATCTGGGCCTCTGGAAGGATACCGGTCATTGTCGGAGGAACCGGGTTCTATATTCAGGCCGTTCTTCGTGACATCGATTTTACAGAAGAGGATGGAAAATCAGATATCCGCACCATGCTGGAGGAAAAGGCTGAGGAAGAAGGGCCCGAGAAGCTTTATGAGATGCTGAAGAGTGTCGATCCCGCTGCCGCGGAGAGCATTCATCCAAACAACGTCCGACGGGTGATCCGCGCCCTTGAATTTCACGAACAGACCGGGGAGCTTATTTCGGAGCACAACGAAGAACAGCGCGAGAAAAAGTCTCCTTATAATTTTCTATATTTTGTCCTCGATGACGACCGAAAGATCCTCTATTCGAGGATAGAAGAGCGGGTTGACAGCATGATCAGTAAGGGCCTCGTAGATGAAGTAAAGGGACTTATCGATCAGGGCCTCAATGAAGACAGTCCGTCTATGAAGGCTCTGGGATACCGCGAACTCTTCCCATATCTCCACGGAGAGTGTACTCTGGACGAAGCTGTTCAGCAGATCAAGACAGACACGCGGCACTTTGCGAAGCGCCAGCTCACCTGGTTCCGGCGCGAAGATGACGTCATCTGGATTGAGAAAGAAGATTTTGACCGCGATGAGCAGCAGATCCTGGATTATATCCTCATGCTGTGCAGGGCAAAACATATTCTATAACCGGACATGACAAATCAATAAACGACAAGAAGGGAATGATTTTTGCAATGAACAGAGAGTTTCTGGAAATGTATGAAAAATTTGGTATCAGCGAAAAGACCGTTGAGTTCTGCGAGAAGATCGCAGACGGGTTGACCGACCGGTTTAAAGAGATCGATGATACCGCAGAATACAACCAGATGAAGGTGATCCGCGCAATGCAGGAAAACAGAGTTGGTGAGGCCTGCCTGTATTCGACGACCGGCTATGGCTACAACGACCTCGGCCGCGAAACACTGGAAAAGGTTTACGCTTCTGTATTTCACACGGAAGACGCCCTCGTGCGCCCGCTGATCGCCTGCGGAACGCATGCTCTCGGCATCGCACTTTCAGGAAACTTAAGACCTGGCGATGAACTCCTCTCGCCGGTCGGGCGCCCCTATGACACCCTCGAGGAAGTCATCGGTATCCGACCGTCTAAAGGCTCCCTCGCAGAATACGGGATCAAATACAATGAGGTAGGCCTGCTTGAGGATGAATCGTTTGATTATGATGGCATCGCGGAAGTGCTGAAGCATCCGCACCTGAAGCTCGTGACGATCCAGCGCTCCAAGGGGTATGCGACGCGCCACACGCTTTCGGTAAAAGAGATCGGGGAGCTCATTCATTTCATCAAGGAGAGACGTCCCGATGTCATCTGCATGGTCGACAACTGCTACGGTGAGTTCGTTGAAAAAATCGAGCCTTCGGATGTCGGTGCCGACATGGTCGTCGGTTCACTGATCAAGAATCCGGGAGGTGGTCTCGCCCCGATCGGCGGCTATATCGCCGGCACAAAGGAGTGTGTGGAAAATGCGGCATACCGTCTCACCACACCTGGACTCGGCAAGGAGGTCGGAGCGACGATCGGAACAAACTCCGCTTTCTATCAGGGATTCTACATGGCGCCCACGGTCACGGCAGCAGCGCTGAAGAGCGCAATTTTTGCTGCGAACGTATATGAAAAGCTCGGATTCAAAGTGGTGCCAGATTCAACAGAAGACCGCCATGACATTATCCAGTCAATCGTATTTGGCAAACCTGAAGGCGTCATTGCTTTCTGCCAGGGAATTCAGGCGGCAGCACCGGTCGACAGCTACGTCACTCCGGAGCCGTGGCCGATGCCGGGATACGATTCCGATGTAATTATGGCAGCAGGTGCCTTTGTACAGGGCTCCTCTATCGAGCTCTCAGCTGATGGCCCGATCAAACCGCCTTATGCGGTCTATTTTCAGGGCGGTCTCACATGGCCGCACGGTAAACTCGGAATCATCATGAGCCTTCAGAAGGTCATTGACGCCGGGCTTGTCAAGTTATGATCGTCATCCTTCATAAGCGATTTTCAGGAGTACTATGGCGAAATCAGTGATTATTATCGGAGGCGGAGCTTCCGGACTTATGGCGGCCGTTACGGCGGCAGAAAATGGGGAAAAGGTCACCGTCCTTGAACAGAATGAAAAGCCGGGGAAAAAGCTTCTCGCGACCGGAAACGGCAAATGCAATCTGACCAATCTGAACCTTGATGCGGACAGATATCACAGTGATGACCCGGCCTTTGTAAAAAGGATTCTCGAGCGATTTTCGGTGAGAGATACCCTTGATTTTTTCCGCTCGGCGGGACTTCTTGTCAGGGACCGCGACGGCTGGGTGTATCCCATCACAGACCAGTCCTCGTCTGTCCTGAATGTGCTTCTCATCAGAGCCCGGCACCTTGGTGTAAAAATCAAGACAAACGAAAAAGTCACCGGGATCAATGCCAGAACTTCAGAGGTAAGCACGGAAACATGGAAATATTCCGCTGACCGCGTGATCATTGCCTGCGGAAGCCCGGCATCCGAGGTCAGAGGATCCTGCGATGATCTGATGCAGTTTGCCGGAGCTCTTGGGATCCGCTGTTCGGAATTCCGTCCGTCTCTTGTCCCGCTTCGCGTCCGCGGAACCGGAACCGACAAATGGGCGGGAACGCGCGTCCATGCCAGGATAACAATCTTTGTTAACGGAAAGGAAGCCGCTTCAGATACGGGTGAAATTCAGCTTACCTCCGGGACAGTCTCCGGAATTCCGGCCTTCCAGGTGAGCGGAGCTGTAACAGACGCTGTGAACCACCATGATAAAGTAACTGCAGAGCTTGATCTCATGCCCGATATGCAAGATACGGCCGCGCTTGTCGATTTTCTCAAAGAGAGATGCAGGACAGCACCTTACCTGAATATTCAGGAAATATTGGCGGGGATACTGAATGAGAGACTGATCCCCATATTCATGCTCTACCTGAAGAAGCACGGGATCAACGCTGCGGGCAAACCCGTTGAAGAGATCCCCGAGGGAGGGAGAGATAAAATGATTTCATTTCTCGCGTATGCGATCCGACATTATCCGCTTGAAGTGACAGGGACGGCATCTGTAAAACAGGCCCAGGTCTGCAGAGGAGGCGTACTGACGTCAGAGCTCACAGATAATCTGGAATCAAGAAAGTATCCCGGCCTTTACTTCTGCGGTGAGGCTGTCAATATCGACGGTCCCTGTGGCGGGTACAACCTCCAGTGGGGCTTCTCAAGCGGACATATAGCAGGCTGCGCCGGTGTTGTTGAGTGACAACTGAAATGAACGTAATTGTAATAAAATAGCTGATTCTTAAAACAATCCCTGTAACCGCTCTGACGGCTGCAGGGATTTTTGACGTGTGTGAGGAAGTTTAACTCTGAACAATCACTTTTTACAACAATTCGTCATAAATAAAACAAAAAAACAACTGTTTATGGTATAATATTTGTGCAATTTTTGTTATCTGGCATATTTTTCAGTATATTTTCAACACATTTGTGATTTTATGTGTTCAAATTACTGAAACAGATATGCACGGTTATGAGGAATGAGGAGGAAAACAGGATATGTATTGTAAGTATTGTGGCAAAAAGTTACAGGATGGGGAATTATGTGATTGCCCTCAAAGCCGTGCAGAGCGCATGGCGGCGACGGCTTCTGATCAATCCGTAAATCAGGATATTATTCAGCAGCAGGATTATTCTGTACAGCAGGATCCGGTTCAGCAGGATACTGCACAGCGGAACGCTGCCCAGGAGGAATCTGATCAGAATTTTGTTTATGCAGAAGATCCGGATATTGGAATGAATCAATCTCCGGACGGGCAGGCACAGACTCAGCAGTCGGAAGAGCAGGCGCAGCAGAGTACATACAAGCAGCAGGATAACAACGGACAGCAGCAGGCATATGACCAGACACAGTATGACCAGAACGCATACCAGCAGCAAAACAGCGGGCCCCAGCAGCCTGGAGGACAGTTCGGATATACAGGCGGTCCTGCTGTGCAGGCAGGTATTTTTAAGGATATGTGGGAATTCCTGAAGGAAATGTTCAAAAACCCTGTGGATGCAATATGGCATGTTACAAAAGAGCAGGATTTCCGATATCAGTATATTTTTGGAGGGATTTATCTTCTCATTCTGCTTCTGATCACATGGGGATCTCTTTCCAGTCTTCTCGGAGGCGGCGCGGCCTTTGGCGCAGGATTTGCTGTAATGGCTGTTTTTGCTCTGTGTAAGCTGATTTATACGGCGGGCGTTTATCTTTATAACAACAAAGAGGGCGGTACATTTTCAAGAGCACTGGCTGTCACCTGTGCCTCAACGATTTTTGAGAGCACTTTTCTTCTTGTCATGGGAATTTTTGCTCTTGCCGGGAGTGTTTCTATGGTTTCCTTCTTTGCTCTGCTGGCATTTCTGACAGGCGTCATCATGGAAGGGGTTGCGCTGGCAGTCGTAACGGATAAAAATCCGAACCGTTCTTTCTGGATCTGCATTCTTTTCAATGTGATTATCATGATTGTTCTGGCAATTATTGCAAATGCCATCGCACAGAGTCTGCTGAGTGAAATCATAAGTGGACTGAATTCATCACTTTTTGGAACATACAATTATTATTATTGAAAAGCGCAATGAGGGAGGTAGCATATGTTCTGTAATGTTTGCGGGAACAAGATTCCTGACGATGTGAATTTTTGCCCTTACTGCGGCGCAAAGGTTATGAAGGATTCGCAAGATCAGTCCGGTTCAGAAAATCAAGAGGCGTTTAACGGTCCAGAAAACCATGAGAATTTTAATCGTGAAGAAGAACATTGGACTTACGAAAAAGCGAGAAGTCACCGGGAAACCAGTGAGGATCAGAATATTCACAATGGCAATCAGAATGCCCGGAGTCAGGATACATGGAATTATGATACTGGGAATGACAATAATGCAAATCAGAATACCAGTAATCAGGATACTCAATCTGCCACCAATAAGACAAATAAAAAGCCTCTTAAACCACTCAGCAAAAATGCAAAGATCCTCATTGGCGCCGCAGCTGCAGTGATCGTTGTCATTATCCTCGCCGTATCTCTGTACAAACCGACCGTCAACCTGTCGGATTATGTGACCATTGAGGCAGACGGATATGACACGCTTGGAACGGCGAGTGCCACATTTGACTTTGATCAGTTTTATGAGGACCATGAGAATACGATAAAAAAGGCGATAAAAAAGCAGCCTGGCATGTCGATTCTGAGTCAGGTCATTGATATCGATGATGTCATTGATTTTCTGTCGAATCAGGGACTACTGTCGGCAATTGAGGCTCCGGGCAGTCTCGACAAGGACAGCGGACTCAGTAACGGGGATACTATTACCTACAGTTTTTCATTATCAGACAGCGATGTCGAACAGACCGAGGATGAGCTGGGGCTCAACATCAAATATGAGGATATCACCTACGAGGTGAGCGGTCTGGAAGAGGTTGAATCTTTTGATCCGTTTGAACTCATCACCGTCGAATTTTCTGGGGATGATGGAAATGGAGTGGCAGATGTCACCTGTGAGGATCCTGATCTGGGAAGTCTGATCTATATCACTGTGGATCCGAGTTACGGACTTTCTAATGGGGACAAAGTGGAAGTCAGTATCGAGTACGGCAATGACGACGATTTTCTTGACTATTATGGAAAACTGCCGTCAAAGACGTCGGAAACTATTGAAGTCTCGGGACTTACAGAGGATGTTTCCGGTGCGGACGACATTTCCGACGATGCCATGGATCAGATGAAAAATCAGTCCGAAGATCTGTTTACGACTTATGCAGCAGACAGCTATGGAGATATTGAACTGAAAGATACAGAGTATCTCGGGTATTATTTATTGATAAATAAATCAGATGATTCCTATTTAGTGATAAATAACGCGGTTGTCCTGATCTATAAATTATCGGTATCCCTGAAGGCCGAAGACGACAGTCTGACAGATTATCAGTATTATGCCGCTACAGAATTTGATAACCTGACGGTGGATGGCGATGGAAACACAGTCGTCGATGTCACAGATGGATATATCATCTACGATGATTTTAGTGTAGAAGTTGAGCCCGAGGATGAAGACGCATGGACGACAACAATTTATCTGAGAGGATATCAGACCCTGGAGGATATGTACGACTCTGTCGTTAACTCAAACCTCGCGGAATATACGGTCGATGATCATCTGGATGTTGAGATCGATGACCAGGGAAATGAAGTGACATCTTCCTCTGACAGCTCATCAGATGACGGAAGTGATGACCTTCTGAATAATGACTATATTCTTCCGGACAGTGCATCCCGCGAACTCACAGATGCGGACGTAGAGGGTCTCACTCTGCAGGAGATAAACTACGCCAAAAATGAAATCTATGCTCGTCATGGAAGAAAATTCGATTCACAGGAACTTCAGGATTATTTTAACAGTAAGAGCTGGTACAGCGGGACCATTGATCCGGATGATTTCAGCGACGATATGCTCAGCAGTGTTGAAAAGAAAAATGCTGAGTTTCTCCACGACAAAGAGCTTGAAATGGATCCTGACGGATACCAGCTGGATGCAGGCTGATCATGAAAAAACATAAGATAATTACGACTGTTACCTGTCTCTTTATTACAGCTCTCCTTGCCGCGTGTGGCGTGGCATCGGGAGAAACTGCGGGCTCTTCAGATTCATATGTAAAGCCAGTATCAGAATCCTCAGAATCTGTTTCTGAGATATCAGCTGAACCGGTTGAATCAGCAGAATCGGTAACGGAGACATCCGAAGGATCAGAAGAGCTGCTTTCTGTCTCGGCGGTTTCAGTAGATGAACCATCGACGACTCCCGTTCCGACGGCAGCTGCTGAAGATACATCAGCAGCAAATGACGAAGAGGGAGCGGAGAATACCGCAGACGAAGAAGAGGAAAATACAGAAGAAGCAGATTCTGTGGAAGAACAAAAAACGATTGCTATTGACCCCGGGCATCAGGGACCAGGTGTAGATATGAGTGCGACCGAGCCCAACGGTCCAGGCTCCTCTGTCATGAAGGCGAAGGCGACCTCAGGCACTTCCGGTGTATCTACAGGAGTAGGAGAGTATGAGCTGAACCTGAACATTTCCATGCAGCTTCAGACGTAGCTCGAAAACAGGGGATACAATGTAGTTCTCACGCGCACCAGTAATGACGAAGCGATCAGCAATGCAGAAAGGGCACAGCTTGCTAATCAGTCCGGAGCGGATGTGTACCTGCGCATACACGCAAATGGTTCTGAGGACAGCAGCGCATCCGGTGCTCTGGCGCTTACCAGTACAGCGGATAATCCCTGGGTCGGATCTTTTTACGACGAGAGCTATCGTCTGGCGACCGATGTTCTGAATGCCTATTGTGAGCAGACGGGATTTACAAATCTCGGCATTCAGACGACCGATACGATGACCGGCATTAACTGGGCACAGGAACCTGTGATGATTCTGGAAATGGGATTTATGACAAACCCCGAGGAAGACGTTACCATGGAGGATCCTGCATTTCAGACAAAAATGGTCACGGGTATTGCAAATGGCGTGGATCAGTATTTTGAGGAAAGTCAGGGCTTGAATTGACCGGACATAAAAACAAGAATCTTTACACGGCTGGAATCCTGTGCAGTGCCATTATTTTTCTTGCCGGATGCTCATCACAAGTATTAACAGATTCTGCTGAACCGGAGGAAGATGACGTACAGATCCAGTCTGTTCCGGCAGTATCAGAATCGCAGAGCATTCAGCCACAGACTGGTTCTGAAAGCGATGACTCACTGCGCACTGAATCTATAAATTCGGTTTCCGATTCTGCAGAAGTGAAAAGTTTTTCCACAGTAACAAGTATCAGCGTACCGGTTCAGATGCTCTGCGAAAAAATAGAGACAGATTTCGTCTCTGAAAGAACAGCTGCCGGAGAACAGTGGTCGGTTTCCTGTATTGATCTGTCGGACGGGGAGGAAGCTTCTCTGAATGGAGATGCGCCCATGCTCTCCGCGAGTGATCTGAAGCTTTTTATCATGGCAGCTCTTTATGAAGGAGTAGAAGAGGGCAGCGCCGATCGTTCTCTGCTGTCATACGTGTCTGATATGATTACGGTGAGCTCCAATGAAGCGGCAAATGCAATTGTAACAGGGCTTGGAGACGGCGATGCGGCTGCAGGAGAACAGGTTATTAACGAATATTGTCTGGATCACGGTTATTCCGCAACGCATATGGGCAGATTGTTTCTGGATACGCCTGACGGAGATGATAATTATACTTCGTCAGAAGACTGCGCCCACCTGCTGCAGAAAATCTATCTTGGACAGTGTGTAAGCGAAGAGGCATCGGGTGAGATGCTGGTATACCTGAAGCAGCAGACGAGAACAGGAAAAATACCTGCAGGCCTTGCCGGAACCGGTGCGGTTACGGCGAATAAGACCGGTGAACTTGCAGGGAACGGGCTCGGCTATGCCGAAAACGACTGTGCGATTATTTACGGAAGCGGAAAAGATTACATTCTGTGCGTCTTCAGCAACGATATCACAAGCAACAGCGAAGCAGTCACGGTAATACAGCAGATTTCCCGGCTGACATGGGATACACTTGAAAATTCGTGATATATGAGGAAGATTTCACATAGTTATAAAACGAGGGCAGCCATGACGGCCGCCCTCTTATTTTCAGGATTGTGACATTTCAAGCAGCTTGTCGCGGAGCTCCTGTTCGATCCCTGAAAGTTCCTTTTCAGCCTCCTGTCTTTTCGTCTTCCCTTCCTTCTGGATCGTCATAATTTCATCCATGGCGCTGATCAGCGTCTCATTTGTATGCTTCAGCGTTTCGATGTCGACAATGGCGCGCTCATTTTCCTTTGCGGATTCCACGGTGACCTGGTGCAGCTTGTCTGCGTTTTTCCTGAGAAGATTATTCGTCATGTCGTTAACTTCGCGTTCTGCTCTGGCTGCCTGGGATGCGTGTTCCATGCCGACGGCGATGACCATCTGATTTTTCCAGAGAGGGATCGTGTTGACGATCGTCGACTGGATTTTTTCAGCCATCTGCATATCAGAATTCTGGATCATGCGGATCTGCGGAGCCGTCTGCATCGAAATTGTGCGAGTCAGTTCAAGATCGTACAGCTTTTTCTCAAAGCGGTCGCACTGGGAGGCGATGTCCTTGGCCTTCTGTGCATCCTCCGGGAGCCCGGACGCAGCCGCTTTTTTCTGGGCTTCTGCGAGATCATTGTTTCGGACAGCTTCCAGTTTCTTTTTCCCGGCGAGAATGTACATCGTCAGTTCCTTATAATAATTAAGATTCAGATCGTACATCCTGTCGAGAATAGCCGAATCCTTCAGCAGCTTCTGTTCATGCGTCTCCAGCTGTTCTGTAACCTTGTCCACGTTGGTTTCAACCTTGCTGTATTTCGCCTTCATCTCGTCGAGTGAATTTTTCTTCTTTTTAAACCAGGCAGCAATGCCTTTTTCGTTCTCGTCGACATCAAAATTCTGTAGTTCAGTGATCAGCCCGGAGAGCATATCGCCGATCTCACCCATATCTTTCGTGCGGACGTCATCAATCGCTTTCTGGGAAAAATCAGCCAGGTTCTTCTGCGTGCTGACGCCGTAGTTCATTATCGCTGCGGAATTGGACAGATCGATTTTTTCTACAAAAGCGTCCACCTGTGCCTGTTCCTCCGGTGAGAGAGCAGCTTCCTTCTGCAGAGATTCCGGGACTGCTTTTTTGCTTTCACTGCTGCTGAGTATATCCTCCTTCTCTGCAGGCGCCTCACCAAAAGTTAAAGTGGGAACTGTTTTCTTTTCTTCTTTAAATTCGTCGTTCATGGAAAACCTCCTCATAGAATATTCATATGCATTGCCTTATACTTTAAGATCTGGCTCTGTCATGCCATCCTGTTCCATCATGTGTTTCATAACACTGATGTCAGAAGAGATATCCATGACGTCCGGCTCGGTAATTTTCGCCAGAACACGCTCAAACCCGTCGCACACGGTGTCAACAGACTGCTCGATCTCAGCCATTGTATTCTTTTTCTGATCAGACTGACTTGGACTGTGCCAGAAGTCCATGTATGCGTCAAGAAGCTTTTCAGTCGTCGGCAGATAATAATTCATGATCCGGCGAAGATCCTTTGCTTTCTTCGGGTCGCGTTTTACGGCAGCAAAAATAGATGAGGTTACATTCTCCAGTCTGCAGAGCTTTTCGGACATCGGTTCTGTATCCGGAAGCTCATTGTTGATCGCGCGGATCTTCCGAATGTACGCGTCACCGTCGTCCAGTATTTTCTGCACATCGGAATACGTGTCTGCGTCACTTCCTGCTGCATGGCTGTTTTCCTCCGCGCTGGCATTGTTCTTATCTGTTTCAGCGTTAGCCTTCTCTGTCCGGTAGGAATTCAGCGCGTTCTGATACAGCATCCTCGCGTGATTCGTAAGAAGCACCGTTGTGTACTGTGCATCAAAAGATGCCTGTGGGATCATGTCATATTTTTTCATATCGATCAGATTCTGCAGCGTATCCCCGGGCTGTTCCAGCATCATGTGTGCAAGATCCTTGATCAGGAAATATTCCCTGTCCCCGATCATAGTTCCGTAGTGGTAATATTCCTCAACCAGATATGAATACCTCTGTCCCTCTTTGTCCAGTTTGCGGAAGTGCAGGAATCCATATAAGTTTCCAATGAAAAAAGCCAGAAAAACAATTGCGGCTATAGCAGATAAGTTAATGATGAAAGTAATCATCGCGACACCAAAAATAATTGCCAGGAATCCGAAAAAGAACGACCCGATCATTCCCAGGATATGGCGGTGTCTGCCTCTTCTCTGATTAATATTCTGAACCATAAAATATTGCTGAGGCCTCTGATATACATTTCCGTTCTGACCACTGTGATAGTCCTTTGCCTGTCCATCTGAGTTCTGGCGGGAGGGATTCCATTTTTTGGCAAAGCCGTTTGCCGCTCCATACAGGGCTCCGTTGATCCGTTCGGAAAGGGATTCGGCGAGCCCGGAATAATTTCCCTCATTGACTGCTCTCGTCACTTCATCCAGAATTTCCTGACCAGTCGAGGCAAAAATTGATTCTGTTTTCCGTTTTTCTCTTTTCTGAGACCAATTATTATCCAAGTCCATCTGCCGTCAGCTCCTATTAACACGCAATCATTTCTTTTTGTGATGAAATGCCAAAAGTTTCATTAAAGATTAAAAAAATTATATCATATTACCCACTATTGTTGGAAAACAATTTACCAGGCAGGGTTTTTGTTAACGTGTTATTAACATGTTTTCTGTTCCGGGATCCGGGTTTGTTTCACCTCTGCAGATGCGCTATAATGCCAGAGGTCATTACTGTCGACAGTCACAGCCATAAAACAGCTGTGCGTTCAAACACATTGAGATGAATAATAATGATAAGAATTAACCAGTTGAAATTATCTGTTTTTCATACGGACGAGGATCTGAAGGACCGTGCGGCAGGCCTTCTAAGGGTCCGGCCGGATCATATTCACCGGGTCAGGATCGTGCGCAGATCCATAGACGCGAGAGATAAGTCAGACCTGAAGTTTGTCTATACGGTCGACGTCGAGGTTCCGGGTGAGAAGAAAATCCTCATCCGCTGCCGTGACAGAAACATTTTCGCCGCTCCTGAGGTGCGCTATCATTTTCCAGAGCACGGCGATGAGCCGCTTGATGAGCGTCCGGTAATTATCGGATTCGGTCCGGCGGGAATTTTCTGCGCGTGGATGCTTGCAAAGCACGGATATCGTCCTGTTGTCCTCGAGAGGGGAGAGGAGGCCACGAAGCGCAGAAAGACAGTCGAAAGCTTCTGGAACGGAGGAAGACTTGATCCTGATTCAAACGTGCAGTTTGGAGAGGGCGGCGCAGGAACTTTTTCAGACGGGAAGCTGAATACAGGTGTTCACGACCGCGACGGCCGCAACGCCGAAGTGCTCCGGCGCTTCGTCAAAGCTGGTGCTCCGGAAAATATCCTCTTTGACGCAAAGCCCCACGTCGGAACCGACCGCCTCGTTGAAATTGTGCAGAATCTCCGCGCACAGATCGTTTCCTTCGGAGGAACTGTGAGATTCCGGAAAACAGTGACGGATTTTATGGTCAGCGACGGGCGTGTGAGAGGCGTGGTGACCGCCGATGGAGAGAAGATCCCCGCATCCGTGATCGTTCTCGCTCCAGGGCACAGCGCCAGAGATACTTTCACGGTCCTGTGTGACCGGAAAGTGATGATGCAGCAGAAGCCATTTGCCGTGGGACTCCGCGTACAGCATCCACAGAGCTTCATAAATCATGCACTCTACGGAGAGAACGCCCCTGACTTTCTCGGCGCCGCTCCGTATAAACTGACACATACGGCGGCTGACGGCAGAGGAGTCTATTCATTCTGCATGTGTCCCGGCGGTTATATTGTCAACGCCTCATCTGAGGAAGGAAAACTTGCCGTCAACGGAATGAGTTATTCTGACCGTTCTTCCGGATATGCAGACAGCGCGATCGTCACCGCCGTGAGACCGGAGGATTTTTCCAGCTGGCATCACGCGGGTACGGACGCTGTGCTGGACGGAATGTATTTCCAGCGGGAGCTCGAAGAAAGGGCTTTCCGGGAAGGAGAGGGAAGCATTCCTGTGCAGCGCTATGCCGATTTCCTGGCGTCGCGCGGCAATGATATTTCTTCATTATCATCGCCCTTTGACAGACAGAGCCCCTGTGTGAAAGGTGCCTTCCGGTTCGGACGGGTAGACCGGATACTGCCGGACAGGATTTATGGCAATATTAACGAAGGAATGGCCTCATTTGACCGTATCATACCAGGATTTGCAGGATCTGAAGCTCTTTTTGCCGGGATAGAAAGCAGGACTTCATCCCCTGTAAGGATCGTCCGCGATGACAATTATGAGAGCTCAGTAAAAGGTCTCTATCCCTGCGGAGAAGGCGCAGGATATGCAGGTGGCATCGTTTCTGCTGCTATAGATGGTATACGTACGGCAGAAAAAATTGCCGAAAAATACAGACCATTTTCCTGATTTTGGGCACAATTTTTCTTTTACATAATACGGCAATATGTTACAATGTTTTTACATTTCAGACTTTCCCTTCCCATAACCGTCATAACGGAGACAGCTCAAGGGCTGTTCAATGAGTAACAATACGATGAAAAACCTCCCGGAAGACGAGGGGCCGTATGAAAAGTGTCTTCAGTATGGCGCGCGTTCGCTCACAGACGCTGAACTTCTCAGTGTTATTCTCCGCACGGGAACAAAGGGAAGAACTTCTCTGATGCTGGCAGAGGATATTATGAAGCGCTGCCGCTTTGACAATGGTCTTACCGGACTACTGCACCTGACGGTTCCTGAACTTGAGGAAATTCCGGGAGTCGGCAGGGTAAAAGCATGCCAGATTATGTGCATCGGAGAGCTGTCTCAGAGAATCTCACGAACCGGAGCCAGAAAGCTCCTTGACTTCCGCAATCCTTCAACGATTGCGGATTACTATATGGAGAGATTGAGACACGAAGAACAGGAAGTTGTCATCTGTATGATGCTCGATACAAAAAATCATCTTCTCGGTGAGCGCGAAATGACAAGAGGAACGGTTAACCAGTCCCTTGTTTCGCCGAGAGAGCTTTTTCTCTCGGCATTATCTTACCATGCGGTTCAGATGATCCTCGTTCATAACCATCCGAGCGGTGATCCTGCTCCGAGCAGAGAGGATATGCGGATCACGCAGAGGGTTTTTGCCGCAGGAAGGCTTATCGGCATCATGCTGATCGATCATATAATAATCGGTGACAGAAGATATACAAGTTTTGTAGAATCCGGACTTATGGATGAGATTGTCGAAAATCCTGATTCGACCTGAACAGATATTATCTTCAGGTTACCCGGGAAATAAGGCTTTATGGCATTATCAGCGATATATGGCATGGATCTGGGCAGTGACTCTGTCAAGATCTATGACGAAAAAAATAATTCAATAAAAAAAGAAGTCAACATGGCAGCCGTCAGAGACAAGCGCACTCTTATCGCCGTCGGCAACGATGCATATGAGATGTATGAAAAAACACCTCAGAATGTTGAGACGATCCGTCCGATAGAACGCGGCCGCATACAGAATGCTCTGATGATGGAAGCTGTGCTGCATACTCTTCTCGGCAGATATGGAGAATATCACGGATTTCATCCGCTGCTGTATTTTTCTGTTCCCACAGATATGACGGAAATAGAACGAAGAACCTATACAACGATCGCCCGAAAGGGCAAATTCCGCAACGCCCGGATATTTCTGGTTGAAAAACCCATCGCAGATGCTCTTGCGATGGGCGTTCCAATTCTGAGTACTTCCGGGGCAGTTCTGGTCAACATAGGTTACGAAAGTACTGCCCTTTCTGTCATTGTCAACAGACAGGTGATCATAAGCCAGGTCATTCCCATCGGTGGGCATCTGTTTACATCGGAGATCGTCGAAGGAATCCGGAAGAAAAACAGTTTTTCTGTAAGTGAGCACACGGCGGAACGACTGAAGATTACACTCTGCAGACTTGATGAGGACAGGGGAGAGGGATGCAAGGTCGGAGGAATAGATATTGATTCCGGCCTGCCTAGGAATGGTGTCGTCTCTTCGGCTAATGTCATCTCATGTGTGCGGAAGAGAACGGATGAACTATGCAATCAGCTCCGCAAGGTCATGCAGCGGATCCCGCCCCACATTCGCGAGATTGTCGCAGTCGACGGTATTCATGTATCAGGCGGGAGTTCCAGAATCCCCGGAATGGGGGAATATATGTCTGAAAGGATTGGTTTTCCGGTCTCTGTATCAGAATATCATGAACTCAGTACTGTCTGCGGGCTGAAGGCTGTAATCACCAACGAAGAATACAGGCATCTTGCATATCCTTCCGTTAAGAGCCTGTATTGAGATGCCCTGGAAGATATAGAGAAGATAAATCAATACTATCTGAACTGAAATTTGAACGGAAGAGAATTATGAGAAATACTACTGATCCGAATGAGAGAAAAAATAAATATACACTGATCATCCTGACGGTTGTATGTGTCTGTATGATCTTACTTGGTGTATCAGAGGCTTTTCCGGTAAAGGCTGTGAAAAACATAGCTGGAACGATCCTGTCTCCAATACAGACAGGCATCAGTAAGGCCGGTACGTGGGTGAACACCCAGCAGACGGACATAAAAAATGTGCAGGAGCTGACAGAAGCGAATCAGGAGCTCCAGGATCAGGTTGATTATCTGGAGGAAGAAAATACAAGGCTTACAGAAAATCAGCAGGAGCTTGAGGAGCTTCGGGAACTTTATGATATGGACGGTGACTATTCGTCCTACGATAAGGTTGCTGCAAAAGTAATATCGAAGGACCCCGGCACTTACTACGATTACTTCACAATAAACAAGGGAAGCTCATCTGGAATAGAAGAGGGCATGAATGTGATTGCGGATGGAGGTCTGGCCGGGCTCGTAACTGAAGTCGGAACAAACTGGTCAAGAGTGCGCTCAATCATCGATGATGAAAGCAGGATCAGCGCGACCGTTCTGAATACTTCGGATAATTGTATTATTTCGGGCGATCTTGAACTTATCAGTGAGGGCAAACTCAGGCTCACAGAGCTGCAGGCCGACGCCGAGGTATCTTCAGGTGAGAAGGTAGTGACCTCTGATATCAGTGACCGGTATCTTCCGGGACTTCTCATCGGATATATCGATACCGTCGAAGAGGACACAAACAATCTCACAAAAACAGGATATCTGATCCCTGCTGTGGATTTCACCCAGATCAGCGATGTCTTTGTGATCCTGGCGACAAAAGATATTGGTGATACAAGCGGAAGCACACTCACACCTGAGACATCTGAGGGCACTGAAAATGTGAGCGCAAATTCCGGAAGCTGAATGACAAGCGATATCTGATAAGAGAAAAAATATGCGAAGAAATATATTTGTGATCATTATTGTAGTACTGACATATTTTCTTCAGGCCATCTATCTGGCTTTCTTCCCGGGGGCCTTTGCGACGCCGAACTTTCTGCTTGTAGCCGCCTGTTCTATGGGATTCCTGATGGGAAAGAGAGCGGGCATATGGGCCGGATTTCTCGGAGGATTGCTCTATGATCTGTCGTACGGCAGTATCTTCGGCCTGACAGCGCTGATCTTCATGTACTTTGGATATCTGAACGGCTATCTGTATAAGATGTTCTTTGAAGAAGATATACGTGTCATAATGATCTCTGCCTGCGGGGCAGATTTCATATATAATCTAATTCTTTTTTTCATAGGATTTGTTACTCAGAAGGGAAACAGCTTTGGTGCATGTTTGACCAATATCATGCTTCCTGAGGCGTTCGCAACCCTTCTGGCATCAATTCCCATGTACCTGATCTTCAGATGGTTTGCACGGAAGGTTCAGGCGGCTCAATTGGAGGAAGAACAGTCACCTTGGCTAAAATAAGAAAAGCACTTAGAAACTTTTTCCAGAAACGTGGGTTAGTCCTCACTTTGGTTTTTGCTGCGTTTGCAGTTGTCCTTATCGGGCGTCTTGTGGACCTTCAGCTGGTTCACGGAAGTGAATATTCGAATGATTTTTCCGTCCTGACAACGGCTGAAAGGACTCTGAAGGCGACACGCGGAAGAATATATGACTGCAACGGAGAACTGCTCGCGTATAACCAGCTCGCGGAAAATATTACGATCGAAGATAATGGTTCCTACGATTCAACCCGCGAGAAAAATCTGGAGCTGAACGGTGAGATATACCGGCTCACCCAGATGATACGGGATAATGGCGATTCGCTTTCTCATGATTTTCATATTGTAGTAAATAATCGCGGCAATTTTGCTTTTGATACCGATGATGAAACGACGCTCGCCCGTTTCCGTGCCGATGTCTATGGGTATCAGACCGTGGATGAACTTTCCGATGAGGAAGCATCAGCTTCTGCACAGGAAATCATGGATGAACTGATGAGTTCTGACCGCTTTGGGCTTGTCGATGAAGAGGAACCGTATACGGAAGAGGAGAAGAGCTCGGCAGGCCTTCCTGATGAGCTTACAAATGAGGAAGCCCTTGATATTGTTATTGTGCGTTATCAGCTGAGCCTTGTAAGCTACCAGAGATATGTGGCCGTTACTGTAGCTACGAATGTTTCCGAGGAGACTGTTGCCGCCGTACAGGAAAATGCAGATACTCTGCAGGGCGTCTCGGTATCTGAGGACTACATCCGTATGTATGACGATTCGGAAGCGATGGGACCGCTCCTCGGATACACCGGAAAGCCTTCCACTTCCGAACTTGCAGATCTGCAGGAGACCAGCGACAATTACACGTCTGACTCTATCATCGGAAAAGCAGGCATCGAGCAGTCCATGGAGACAACGCTCCAGGGAACGAACGGATCGGAAACGGTCACGATCGATAACCTCGGAACAGTCATTTCCGTCGATGAAGATTCCGTCAATGAACCTGAACAGGGAAATGATGTATATCTGACGATCGATAAGGATCTCCAGGAAAAGTGTTATCAGATCCTGGAACAGAGAATCGCCGGCATCGTCCTTCTGAACCTGGTTGACGCTAAGGAGATCGACAAGTCCAGCCTCTCAGATGCCGATGAGATATCCATCCCGAGCTACGACTGTTACAACGCCATCATCGGCAATAATATGGTAGATTACACCGCATTCGACGATGATGATGCGTCTGACAATGAAAAAGCCCTTTATTCAGCATATACCTCCAAACAGGATGAAGTGCTGAACTGGGTGAACGAACAGCTCACGACGGACTCACCCACCGCGTATAGTTCGCTGAATGAGGAGCAGCAGGCTTATTTTGATTACATCATCGAGACGTTCCTGACTGATACATATGGCATTCTCGACGAGAACGAGATCGATGAATCTGACGAGACATACACGGCCTATATGGATGATGGCTCGATCAGCCCTCAGGAATTCCTCCGTTACGCAGCAAACAACAACTGGATCGATGTGTCAAAAATCAACGATGAAAATAACGACTATATGACTTCATCGGAGGTCTATGATGCGGTCTGCCAGTATATTCAGGACGAGCTTCCTTATGAGGATGATTTTGCAAAATTACTATACAAGAGGATGCTTCTCAATGATGAGATCTCCCCGCGGCAGGTAATGCTCACTCTCTACGATCAGGGTGTCCTGTCAACGGATGACGGCATATATGAAGGACTAGAAAGCGGATCAACGTCAGCTTATGACGCAATGTATTCTCTGATTCAGTCTCTTGAGATCACCCCTGCTATGCTGGCTCTTGACCCGTGTTCTGGTTCTATGGTCGTGACAGACCCGGATACTGGCGCTGTCAAGGCATGCGTCACCTATCCCGGCTATGACAGCAACCGCCTGGCCAACGATATGGATACTGACTATTACAACAAACTGAATACCGACCAGTCGACGCCGTTCTACAATAAAGCTACTCAGCAGCTGACAGCTCCTGGTTCCACGTTCAAATTGTGCATGGCGACGGCAGGACTGGATACAGGAGTTATAACGACTGACACGACGATCAACTGTACTGGTATTTTTGATACGGATCTGGTCTATCTCTCTGACTCTGATAAGGTTCACTGCTGGATCTATCCACAGGCACACGGCTCGCTGAACGTCGTCGGTGGAATCCAGAATTCCTGCAATGTATTCTTCTGCACGGTCGGACTGATGCTCGGTCTTGACAGTGACAATAATTTTTCTGAGGAACAGGCACTCGCTCTGGAACAGAAATATGCGGCGATGTATGGCCTGAATGAGACATCTGGTGTACAGCTGAACGAATCCGAGCCTCACGTCTCTGATGAAATGCCGTTCCCGTCAGCTATCGGACAGGGCACTCATCAGTATACGACGACACAGCTTGCGCGCTATGTATCGGCGATCGCAAATGGCGGTGACTGCTATTATCTGACGCTGGTAGATAAGACAACAGACCCTGACGGCAATCAGATCGATAAGTATGAAAAAATTGAAGGGACAACGGTCGATGTGTCGGATGACATTTTTGACACCCTTCGTGAAGGAATGTTCGCGGCAGTCAATTCTGATACTGTCTGGAGTGGATTTTCCAATGAAGTATACGTGTACGGAAAAACCGGAACGGCGCAGGAATCTACTACGCGTCCGGACCACGCCCTGGCTGTAGGATTTACGGAAGTGCAGGATGGCGCTGACACATCCGTTTCCGAAAAAGGAAACATTGCTTATGCGTGCCGCATAGCCGAGGGATATTCTTCCAGAAACGCTTCTCTGTGTGCACGGGATATGCTGAATATTTATTATGGTCTGACAGATGAAAGTGAAATCCTCACAGGACAGGCAAATATGACAGATATGGTTGCGACAAACGTAACTGATTAATCACAGAGGTAAACAGGATGTTAAAGCTTTACAGATTCAGAGACTACAATTTTGTCCTTGTAGCTCTGCTTGTAGCGATAAGTACCATGGGAATCCTTCTCGTAAATTCAGCTGATTCAACTCTGACGACGAGACAGCTGGCCGGGTTTATTGCCGGATTTATCCTGATGGTCATTATTTCACTGATCGATTACAGCTGGATACTTCATTTCGGCAAAGTCATCTATGTTATCAATGCCGTACTTCTTCTTATGGTTATGCTCTTTGGCATCACATCAAAGGGAGCTGCGCGGTGGATCAGCATAGGAGGTTTTCAGTTTCAGCCTACAGAGCTCTGCAAGATCCTGATGATCACCTTTTTTGCCTATTATTTCATGAAGCATGCTGATGATCTCAGCACCTGGAAAACATTCTTCCGCTCAATTATCCTTCTGGCGATTCCGCTTATTATGATTCTGCAACAGCCAGATCTGAAAAACACGATAACAATGACAGTCGTCTTTGCGTGTATGTATTTCGCAGCGGGACTGGATTACAAGAAAATCGGGATAGTCCTCCTCATTGTTGTACCACTTGCCGTTGGCATGCTGTATCTGATCACGCAGACAGATATTCCCATCGTTGACGATTATCAGAAGAGCAGGATCATGGCATTTCTGGAGCCGGACAACGAGGAATATAATGAAAACGCTATGCAGCAGGATAACTCAATTGTGGCTATCGGCTCCGGCGGACTTACAGGAAAAGGACTTAACAACAGCGACGTATCAACGGCCAACAAAGGAAACTTTATCGCTGAGATCCAGAACGACTTTATTTTTGCTGTAGCAGGAGAGGAGCTCGGATTTATCGGCGGCGTGATTGTGATCCTGTTGGAATTTTCGATCGTTTTCATGTGTTTTCGCATCGGAAAGCGGGCCAAAGACTCGGGAGGCAGCCTGATCTGTTACGGTATGGGATCACTGATCGCATTTCAGAGCTTTCTGAATATCAGTGTCGCGACCGGGCTTCTGCCGAACACCGGCACGCCTCTTCCTTTTGTCAGCTATGGACTTACTTCTCTGATAAGTCTGTTTATTGGAATGGGACTTGTCCTTAACGTAGGACTTCAGAAGAAACATTACACGGATGACGGAGGTGTTTATGACTACAAAGGAGAGACATTCAGCGCAGAAGAAATCAGCGCAAAAGAAACGTAGACAAAGAGCGGTAAGAAGGCGCTGGACGGCGATCATTGCCATTGCGGTAGGCGTCGTTCTTCTCCTTTGCTTATATACGAATACAGTCCGGAATCGCACCCTCGATACCACGGAAGCATACAGCATCGGCAATGAAGATACAGCCACAGATTTTTCGAATTTTGCTCTCCAGAGCCTTTCGGCAGAGGGAGATGACCTGGTGGCTTCAGATTCAGAGTACGGTGACGATCTCATCTCGCTTTCTTCGGATACTGAACACGCGCTCCTTTTTAATATCGACGATTCTGAGCCCATCTATGCCCATGGCATCTATGACAAAGTGTATCCTGCCAGCCTGACAAAAATCATGACAGCAATTGTCTGTTTCGAAAATTCAAGCATGGACGTCACGGTAACCATGCAGGAAGAAGATTTTGAACTGGATGAAGAAGCGCAGGAGTCAGAACTGGATGTAGGCGACACCCTTACCATGGAAGATCTTATGAAGCTTCTTCTTGTCTATTCAGCTAATGAAGCTGCTATGGCCATTGCGAGGACCGTCGGCGGAAGTGTGGATGCATTTGTCGAAATGATGAATGAAAAAGCTCAGGAGCTCGGTATGACCGGTACTAACTTCGTAAATCCGACCGGACTTCATGATGATAATCACTATACAACGCCATATGATATCTATCTGATGCTGAATGCCGCATATGAAATTCCTGAATTTTCACAGTATTCCTCCGTCGATTCCATAGAGGTCTCAGTGACCGGAACCGAAGGCGACAGCACATTTACCGAAGAGTCCACCGATGAGTTTCTGACAGGTATTTATTCACTGCCTCAGAATGTCACTATTATGGCCAGTAAGACCGGAACAACGGATGAAGCCGGTTCATGTCTCTCCCTAATCGTTCAGAATGACTACGGAGTAAACTATTGTGCGGTCATAACAGGAGCCCTGGACAAAGATTCTCTGTACGGAGACATGATCAACCTGCTGTCACTGGTAAATACATCTGATTCGGACAACACGGATAGTGAATCCGTATCATCCACATCCTGATTGTATCAATATGTGACAATAAGCTGATTTTATCCTTGTCATTCTTGTGTAAATATCATATAATTAATTCTAGAAATTAAAATTTTTCGTACATTTTTACAAAATCTACATACCTTAAGGAGGACAACTGCCATGGTTCAATTAATAGTAGGACAGAAAGGAAAAGGCAAAACCAAATATATTCTCGATAAGGTCAACAATGCTGTCAAGGAAGCAAACGGAAGCATCGTATATCTGGATAAAAGTTCAAAGCATATGCTTGATCTGAACAACAAGATCAGACTGGTCGATGGATCTGCATTCCCGCTGAAAAACAGTGACGAATTTGTCGGCTTTGTATGCGGAATCATTTCCCAGAACCGCGATATCGAGCAGATGTATCTCGACGGCTTCTTAAAGCTTGCACGCCTTGAAGATCATCACGATCAGATTGCCAGCTGCATTGCACAGCTTGACCAGATCAGTACAGAGTTTCATGTAGATTTTGTAATAAGTATGTCAATGGAGAAATCCGAGCTGGATCCTTCACTTCAGGACAAGATCCTTCTCGCGCTTTAATATTTTCACAATATAACACAGAACAAGACTTAAGGGCCGTCCGGAGATATGTTCCGGACGGCCCTAGTGATATTTTGATATATTAATTCATTCATGAATACAGGTACTTCCAGCCCGCATACCATCCGCAGCAGTCGGTGGTTAGCAAGTCCGAGCGCAAGCGAAGGACGAAGTTACCACCGACTGCTGCGAGGACGAGCGCGTTGCGGGCGGAAGTACTCTGTATTCAAAAAATGTAAAATATTCAAGAAATATCTGAAGTTGTATCTCAAAATTGAAGGTGATACAATAGCGCAGAGATCATTTTTAGCGAACAGGGGAGTAAAGTTTGAGTCTGAAAAATAAAAGCGAAGGCAGAAAACGAGGAACGTTCAATATCGGAACTTTTATCTTCGGTGCTCTGCTGGTTTACATAGTGATCATGCTTGTCATGTTTCTCACTTCGAAGCATGTGTCCACATATATGGTGACAACAGGATCTCTTTCTGATAATGAAAATTTCACGGCTCTGGCGATCCGTTCTGAGCAGCTTGTGACAACAGGAGACGGAGGTTATGTCAGCTATTATGTCCAGGATGGCGACAAGGTCTCAAAAGATGACTACGTCTGCTGTGTCGGAGATTCTGTGGATTCTTCTTCTGATTCGGAAACTGAACTTTCTGATTCAGATCTGGCATCGATCCGGTCGCTGGCTTCTGCTTTTTCAGGAGCCTATTCCAGTGATGAATACGATCAGGTCTATAATTTCAAGTATTCAACAGAATCTATAATAGCAAATAATTCTTCGTCATCTGTTTCTTCAGGGACAAAGGTAAAATCGCCCTATGACGGTGTTGTTGCATTTACAACAGATGGGCTGGAAGGACTGACGGTTGACGAGGTTACAGAGGATTCATTTGACGAGAGCGCACATGAAATGACGCAGCTTCAGTCAGATTCTGCAGTCACATCTGGCGATACGCTTTTCCGTGTGATCACAGATGATACGTGGGATCTTGTTTTTCCTATTTCTGACAAACAGTATTCGACACTTTCATCCAGAACAACGATCAAGGTTCGGTTTGAAAAAGATGGCCAGACAGAGCGCGGAGATCTGACACTGTTTGAGAAGGACGGTACATATTACGCGGACATTACATTGTACAGCGGAATGGTGCGATATTGTGATGACCGCTATCTCAATATTGAACTTGTCACAAATACTGTAACAGGTCTGAAGATTCCGATTTCCTCGATCGTCAGTAAATCTTTCTATGTCATCCCGACTTCCTTTGAGATAGAGGGCGGAGATGATGGGTCTTCGACAGGATTCCTGCGCCAGACTATGGACGAAAACGGAAACGAGTCTTCTGAATTTGTTGAAGCCGACCTGTATGAGCAGACAACGATGGATGACGGAACAGAAGTCTACTATGTAGATGAAGAAACGTTTTCTGAGGGCGATGTCATCCTCAACACTGATTCCGGACAGACCTGGACAATCGGCGAAGAAGCGACTCTGGAAGGTGTCTATTGCACCAATCTGGGTTATGCGCAGTTCAGAAAAATCGAGATCCTCGATCAGAATGAAGAATATGCGATTGTTGAAGAGGGTACCGATTACGGTATTTCACAATATGACTACATTGTGCGTGATGGAACTGATGTTGATGAATCAGAAATCCTTCACGCTGGCTGAAAAGAGAGGTGTTTTCATTGATAACAGAAAAATATGATGCAGTAAAGGAACGTATTGCAAAGGCTTGTGCAAGAGCAGGCCGGAATCCGGCAGACGTAACACTTGTTGCCGTCAGCAAGACAAAACCTGAAGAAGACATCCAGGCCCTCTACGACTACGGTGTCCGCGATTTTGGCGAGAATTACATCCAGGAGCTACGTCAGAAACATGATGACCTGCCGAAGGATATCCGCTGGCACATGATCGGACATCTTCAGAGAAATAAGGTTAAATATATCGCCGAATACGTAAATATGATCCACGCTGTGGATACACTGGAGCTTGTAAAGACGATTGAAAAAGAAGGCGTCAAGCACGACCGCGTCATTCCCGTTCTTATAGAGGTTAATGTCGCCGGCGAAGAGAGCAAATTTGGTGTAAAGCCGGATGACTGTGAAGCCTTTGCGGAACAGTTCAGTAACTATCCGCACGTACATCTTGAGGGTCTGATGACCAGTGCGCCGTTTGTGGAAAATCCCGAAGACAATCGTCCGGTCTTCCGCAAATTGCATCAATTGGCAGTTGACATCGATAATAAAAACATTGATAATGTTGATATGCGTGTTCTGAGCATGGGTATGACGAATGATTTTGAGGTTGCCGTAGAAGAAGGTGCGACGATGGTTCGTGTTGGAACAGCAATCTTCGGTGCCCGTGATTACAGCAGCAAGCAGTAATAATATTATTATCAGGAGAGAAAATATATGGGTATTTTTGATAGATTTCTTGATTCTGTCCGTCTGAATGATGATTATGACGATGATGATGACAGTTTCTTTGATGATGAAGACGATTTTGAAGAAGTTGATGAAAAGCCCAGGAAAAAGCTTTTCGGACGGAAGAACAAGGAAAGCGAAGAAGATGACTTTGATGATTACGATGATGATGATCGTCACTCCTACAGCTCACCTTCTTACAGCAGTTCGTCAAAAACCTCTTCCCGTTCTGGTTCTTCCACACAGCAGAGATACACAAGCTCTGCCGTAAGAAGTACGAGTTCAAAGGTCACTCCGATGCGGAGAAGAAACAACGCTCCGTCCAGCGGTATGGAGGTCTGTGTGATCAAACCGTCCCGTGTTGAGGATTACAGAGAGATTGCCGATACGCTCCTTTCTGGATGCACAGTTGTTCTCAACCTCGAGGGAATTGATGTAGAGCTTGCACAGCGGATCATTGATTTTTCATCAGGATCATGTTATGCGATCGGCGGAGGACTTCAGAAGGTATCCAGCTATATTTTCATCCTGACGCCGTCGAATGTTGAAATTTCGGGAGATATTCAGGACCTTCTCGGTGATTCAGTACCTTCAGTTTCTGCAGCGTACTGATGACACACAGAGAAGTTACAAATTAATGAACCTTTAAAGCATCAGACAGGTCTGCTCTCTGGTGCTTTTTTTGCGAATGAGGATAAAAATATGGAAAACGAGATTACGATCCAGAATAATAATGTCGAAAACTCCTTTACCTATAACATCGTCTGGCGAAGTGACTTCTCAGATCTGGCAGCCTGTATCAATGAAATAGAGGGGATATCTCCCCATAAAATCTGTGTCGTGACAGACAGCAATGTAGCGCCGCTTTATCTCAATCAGGTAAAATCCGCGCTTCAGGATACTGACATAGAGGTGTTCACCTGGATCTTTCCGGCGGGAGAGGAGAGCAAGAATCTCACTACCGTTTCAAAGCTCTACCGTTTTCTGATTGAAAATCACTTTGAAAGAAAGGATCTGCTCGCCGCTCTCGGAGGCGGAGTCACCGGTGATCTGACAGGCTTTGCCGCTGCCACGTATCTCCGCGGCATCGATTTTATCCAGGTCCCGACGACGCTTCTCGCTCAGGTCGACAGCAGTGTGGGCGGAAAGACCGGCGTCGACTATGACGAATACAAGAACATGGTCGGAGCTTTTCATCAGCCGCGTCTCGTATACATGAATATGTCTGTTCTGAAAACCCTCCCGGACGATCAGTTTGCATCGGGCATGGGCGAGGTTCTGAAGAGTGCCGAAATCCGCAGCGAATATTTCTTCCGCAGACTGGAGAAAAAATCGGACCGGATCCTGGCCCGCGATCCGGAGATCCTCTCCTATATCATCCGTCAGTGTTGTGAGATAAAAG
Source organism: Eubacteriales bacterium (assembly GCA_036453165.1). Taxonomy (GTDB): domain Bacteria; phylum Bacillota; class Clostridia; order Lachnospirales; family Lachnospiraceae; genus Bilifractor. The sequence continues at coordinate 185,293 of JAZHVR010000003.1, forward strand.
GTGCTGTTGTCGAAGAGGATCCTAATGAACATGGTGTCCGCGCTATTCTGAACTTCGGACATACGCTGGGACATGCTATCGAAAAGTGCAAAAACTTTGAGCTGCTTCACGGACAGTGCGTCGCCATTGGTACTGTCGGAGCCGCCTGGATCTCCATGAAGAGAGGCCTCATTCCGGAATCAGTCTATTACCGGATCATCCGTCTGAATAACTGTTTCGGCCTTCCGGTGTCTGTCACAGGACTCACAGCCGCTCAGATCGTCGCAACTGCGCGCTCTGATAAGAAGATGGAGAACGGTAAACTGAAATTTATCCTGCTCGACGGGCTGGGGAATGCCATTATCGATAAGAGTGTGACGGAAGCAGAACTTATCAGCGCAGCGAGAGTACTCACAGGAGAGGACAAGATCAGTTGAACAATGCAGAAATGAAAAACACTGAAAACAAATCGAATCTGTCACCGCTTTTTCTTGTTATTCTTGCGGCAGCTCTGGTTCTGTTCGATCAGCTCACAAAATATCTGGCCGTGAAATATCTGAAGGGAAATGAGCCATTTGTTCTCATCAGCAACGTGCTGGAGCTTCATTACCTTGAAAACACCGGCGCTGCTTTCAGCATGCTCGAGGGGCAGCAGTGGTTTCTCTATATTATTACCGCTGCGTTTCTGATCGTGGCCATCTTCTGCCTGTCCAGGCTGATGCGCGACCGGAAGTTTAATCCGATCATCATATGCATCACGGTTCTCTGCGCCGGAGCCGTCGGCAATTTCATCGACCGCGTTGTGCACCATTACGTCGTCGATTTTATCTATTTTTCAATTATTAATTTCCCGATCTTCAACGTCGCGGATATCTATGTGACGCTCGGGGTGATCGTGCTGATCTGTCTCGTTCTTTTTAAATATAAGGACGATGATTTCAAGACGGTTTTCGGTAATAAAAATGATGGACAACAATGAAATCAGATTTATCGCAGACGCAGAGCACACGGACGACCGCATTGACGCCTTTCTCGCTTCAGAGCTCCCGGATTATTCAAGATCCTATATTCAGAAGCTGATAAAAAGCGGCTCATGTCTTCTGAATGGCTCCCAAGTTAAGGCAGGCTATCGTCTCCGGGATGGAGATGAGATTGTGCTCACGGTTCCCGAATCGAGAGAGCCGGAGATTCTGCCTGAGGATATTCCACTGGACATTCTCTATGAGGACGACGATATCCTGGTTGTGATCAAGCCCCAGGGAATGGTCGTTCACCCCGCTGCAGGCCATTTTGAACACACCCTTGTCAACGCCCTTCTGTATCACTGTAAAGGCCATCTGTCGGGCATTAACGGGGTTATGCGCCCGGGAATTGTCCACAGGATTGACAAAGACACCTCAGGTGTGCTCGTGGTCTGCAAGTCAGACAGGGCACACAAGGCACTTTCCGCCCAGTTTGCAGTGCACAGCATTACGCGGCGCTACCGGGCGATCTGTCAGGGAAACTTTACCAGCCTCCCGGATGAAAAAATCTACGCTAGGGGTCTCTGTCATGTCGTCTGCGAGTCCGTTCCGGAGGGCAGAGAAGCTGAAAAATGCTTCCGCATTGAGGGAGCCATCGGACGGTCGCCAAAGGACCGGAAAAAAATGGCCGTTGTTCCGGAGGAGAATGGAAAACGAGCCGTGACTCACGTCAGTGTACTGCAGACCCTGAATGGTTATTCCTACATTGAGTGCGAGCTGGAAACAGGCAGGACACATCAGATCCGCGTTCACCTGTCAACGATCGGGCATCCCATTCTCGGGGATCCCCTCTATGGTCCCTCACAATCCCCGGTAAAGGGCCTTGAAGGTCAGACGCTTCATGCCATGGTTCTCGGCTTTATCCACCCGGTATCGGGCGAATACGTCGAATTTCAGGCACCCCTGCCTGACTACTTTTCAGATCTTCTTAAGCGCTTCGGATACACAGAATAATGTATTCCGGCCCTGAAATACTCATCGGGCACAGATGCGTGATATCGCGATGTTCTGAGGAGGATTCAGACAGAAATCATGTCGTCACTGCCTGCCGGAAAAAACAGTTGTCAGTTACGAAACAACGAAGTGGATTTCTGGCCTGTTCTGGCGTAACATAAAATCAGATATACAGGAAAGGATGATCCCGCATGGGGACCATCCTTTTTTCGTTATTCCACACGTCTTTTCTGACATCCTGTTTCACAGGAATATTTCACCCGGAGGTATGAGCTCATGAAAAATATCATGAAACGGGCCTGTGCTATTCTTATGGCACTGGCCGTTTTTCCTGTCCAGCCGGTGATGGCAGCTTCATCTGACAGCAGTTCTGGCACCCCTGAAACACCGGCAAAAATAGAATACGTCGATTTTTCTGATGAGGCACAGCTCACGGGAGAATATGATGATCCCGGGCAGACTGAGGTCGTCTCTGGTTCCCGTACTGATCTTCCTGCAGAAGATGATATTCCCGCGGAATCGGATACTTCAACCGGGGATGAAAATAAGACCGGAGATGGCAATGCAGTCGGGCCCGACGACAATACCGGCGGAAGCGATGAAGACCACCGGGAAGACGAGGGCTGCACAGATAATTCCTCAACGAATGAGGCTGCCCTTCCCGAAAGTCCGGTTGAGTCAGATTCCTCACCAGAAGAGCAGGACAGCAACCCGTCAGGCAGCCGGGAAAACGATCAGAATAATAATGAAGAAGCATCGGCGGGAGATAGCGAAAATGCCGCAGATTCTTCAGATAATTCGGAGTCCTCAGATTCTGATACTCCGGATACTACAGATTCTTCAAACACTCCGGATTCTTCAAATGCTTCGGGTTCTTCAGATACAGGGCCAGATGATTCCGGAAATTCCACAGAACCTTCAGAAACGCCAGCAGATGATCCCTGCGGTTCCGGAGGATCTGGCGGTTCCGGAGAATCCGGGAAAACAGGCAGTTCTGAGGGATCGGGAGAATCAGGCAGTTCCGGAGATACTGACAATTCCGGAGGCAGTGAATCACAAACGAATGATGAATCGCAAACAAATACTGACAACACCGACAGCTCAGCACATCATGATTCAGCATCGGATGGTCAGAAAACCGTAGGCAGCGCATATACTGCCAACTGTAAGGCGCAATATGATGACTCTGGAGGAGAAAATATCACCTTCTTTGAAGAAATCATTGAAGATGATTCGCCTCCGGATTGGGTTTTCATCCAGGTAAAAGACCGGAGGAGAGTTGCTGTCCGCGACACGTCAATTTTTTCCGAAATGAGCGAATCGTCAGAGGCGGCTGGACGGATCTCGAAGTATGGAACAATCCACCTCCTCTCCGAAGAGGAAAACGGCTGGGACTATGTTGAATCCGGGGATGTCCGCGGATTTATCCAGTCCGATGAACTTGAAGATGATAGTGTACTGCTTTCGATAAAAGCCAGAGACGCGGCAGGACAGAACAGTCGCGACGCCAGTATCTGCGAATTGGGAGCAGAAGCGGAAAGCCTTCTGGAGCCGGAACAGAATCCGGCATTTCTGTATAAGAAAATTACGTACAAAGAAGTACAGGTTGAAAAGGAATATGGCATTGTATCGACAGTAACAGATCCGCTCAACATGCGCTGCGGGCCGGGAATTGATAACGAGATCATCGGACAGGTTCCGAAAGGCGGGCTCGTCTATATTCTGGAAAATGACGAAGACAGCCGGTGGCTCTATGTGCAGTCCGGGCGTTTAAAGGGCTTCGTCAGCGAAAACTATATCACATCAGGAGATCGGGCGGATGCTGCAGTAGTATCCACGGGAGAGCTTAATTTTTCTCAGGCGTATCAGCTCACAGAAGACCAGGTGATCCTCAATAAGGCCTGGTATCACACTTTTACATCCGTCTATGACGGTTCAGACACTTCAGATTCAGAAACCACATCAGAATTAACATCAGATCAGAATTCAATTCAGAACTCATCATCAGGATCAGATTCCGATCCAGAGACCACAGAAAACACAAGCGAATCAGAAACCAATAATGACAGTACCGAAACTGCCCAGGACGGTTCCGGACTCAGCGGGACGCGCAAAAAAATCCTCGAGATCGCCGCATCCGCAGTCGGATGTCCATACGTATGGGGAGGAAACGACCTCTATAACGGCTGCGACTGCTCCGGCTTTGCACAGCAGGTCTACAGCCGCGTCGGTATAACTCTGCCGAGAACCGCTGCAGCACAGTCGGTCAGCGGCAGAAGGATTACCTTTGACGAACTGCAGCCGGGCGACCTTATTTTCTATGCGACGGATGGATACGTTCATCACGTGGCGATCTATGCGGGAAATTCAAAGACATATGAAGCCTATGGCACGGACAGGGGGATTGTCTCCACAAACGCATTTGGCAGGGACGAAGTATGGGCATGCACATTCCTGTAAAAAATGATGGAAAGAGCCGGAGAAGAAAAGAGAAAAGTATCCCACGGATGAGGAGCTTGCGGATGATAACCGGAAAAATATGCACCGCGCTGGGGCTGATTTTTCTGTTTGTTGCCGCAATATACGTCATGAGATGCATACATGACGGAGATTCCTATGACAGACTGCGCGATTCATGCGTCACAACCGGACCCTCCGTTCCGGAACAGGATACGGAAACAGCAGATTCAGATTCACCGGAACAGGCAGATACGTCATCCGTCGATCTTCCTGCGGAAGATTCCGGGGATAATCTTGTCGTCGATTATGACAGCCTGAAGTCACAGAACGAAGATTACGTCGGCTGGATCCACCTGCCGACAGGTTCGAGCTACCCGATTGTCAGAGGAAAATATACGACGGAATATCTCCACCGGGGATTCGACAAAAAGTATTCCTGGAGCGGATGCATTTTTATGAATTCAGAGAACAGTGCTGATTTCAGCGACAGAAACACGATCATCTACGGACACAATATGCGCAGTGGAAGCATGTTCGGAAAAAATCACCTCTATTCCGACAGGAAGTACGCCGAATCCCATCCTTATTTCTGGATACACATCAGGGACGGTTATCTGACCTGCAGAATATTTGACCAACTTATCGTGCGCGATATGTCTGGAACATATGACACGGAAATCCAGACCGCAGAGGAAATGAAAACATATCTGGAAGAACAGAAGAAGTCATCTGTTTACTGGATCAACGAGTCCGGTATTTCCGACGACAGCAGAGTAGTGACCCTGTCAACCTGCGCCGGCACAGGAGAACGACTGGACAGACGGGCGGTTCAGGGAGTGATCTTAAATTTCACACCATATCAATGATCCCGAAAGTGTTATTTCACGGAATACTGCATTGAGAAAAACAGCAGTATTTTCTGCTGCTTTGATATAAATCAATTCTTTTTTGGGAAGGAGATGCAAATGAAAAAACGAACAATGCTGAGAAAGATCTCTATCGTTTCAGCAGCTGCAATTGCGGCGACAGGCATGATTTTTCCGATGCCTGCCTACGCGGTAAGTGATCCCGCTGTTAAGGGAAGATACGGAGAGCAGACCGATGTGGCCGCGGCTCAGACAATCACTGTCAGCGGCGTCACGGAGGAGACAGGCGTCACCGTCAGGGCTTACCAGATCATGGACGGATACTACAAAGATGGAAAACTTGTCAGGTACGTCCCGATGGACAGGAGCAACGCTCCAATTACCGCGTATAACACGAAGACCGGCGAATTCGACGAGACGAAAGCGCAGACAGAAAAAACGGTCGGCAACGCAAAGATTCCTATTAACGATCTGATCTCAAGTGAAGATCTGATCAAAACTGCGGGAAACATAGAATCTGGAATATTCACCGCCGATAAAGGAACGGTGATGAATCCGGATACATCGAAGAATTCCGATAACGAAAAAACATATACAGCAAAGGTGGAACCCGGATTTTATGTCGTTCTTGTGGAGGGAGCTGCGGATACTGTATACAATCCGGCGATCGTCGCTGTCAATATTACAGATGCGAACAATCCCTCTGTGGACGCATCCGGGTCAGCCGTAAACATGAAAGACTTCTTTAACTACGGAAGCAATGCGGCGGATGTAAGAAGAGCCTATGTCAAGTCGTCGATGTGGGAAAAAGATATGGATAAAACGATCGTCGGAACGGTCAAACATTCAGCAAGGGCTGAAAAAGATGCTACAGAAAAAGAATTAAAACCGCGGGAACCATATGGCGATACGGCGGCTCCTGGCGACACCATTCATTTTAAACTCAGCGATATCCTGGTTCCCGCATATTCCGACGATTATGAAAACCCGGAGTTTGTCATTTCCGATACCCTTCAGAAGACCTTCAATCCCATCTCGGATCTGAAGGTCTGGATCAGCTACACAGGGGACGAGAAAGATAACGAGATCCTGAAAGAAGAGAAGGATAGTACATATTCTGTCCAGATAAAAGATGACAGCAAAGGGAACCATACGTTTACCATTCGCTTTTATCAGGCCTTTTTAAAAGATCACCTCGCAGACGTCAATAATCAGGGAAGGAGTCAGCGGCCTCAGATCACCGTCACCTACGATTCATCACTGAAGGAAGACTGCGGCATGAATTTTTCGGAGAATCTGAACAGAGCTATGCTGAAATATTCCAATGATCCCGACGACAGTACTTCCTTCAAGACGGAATATCGCAATACCTACACATATACCTTTTCCGTCGGCGGACTCATTGATGCGCAGAACCTGACAGACGAAACCGGCAATCCCGAAAGCGACCATAAATCCCTGCAGGAATATACCTTCAACAAGGTTTCACAGATCACAAAATTCAGCGATTTTGATGAGACATCATCGCCAGCCCACGAGGGAGCCTCAACGCTGAGTTCCAGGAAGGCCCTCGCCGGCGCCAAATTTGCCCTGTATCAGAATGACAAGGTCATGGATGCTGATACGAAAGCAAGCGGGGCAGGGGCGATCGCCGTATCCACATCGGACAACAACGGCCATATCGAGTTCGACGGACTCGATGAAGGAACCTATTACATGAAAGAGATCGAGGCTCCCAAAGGCTACACGCTGAATGAAGACGAATACATTATAAAAATCGACGCCACGCTTGATAAGAACGGATGCCTGAAGGATTATACAGAAACGATCCGGAAGAGCAACAGCACCTACCATCCATCAGGCGAACTGAGTAACGAGAAATATAACGAACCTGTCACGGCGATTACATATTCAGCAAAGCCGACGGTCAACAGCGACGGAACGATCAGTTATCTCCGCGGAAAGGCAGACGATGGGACAGCCACGCCTTCTGTCAATATCACAGGGGAACCGGTGCAGATCAAGGATACAAAGATCCAGAAGCTCCCTTCAACCGGCGGAAGCGGCATCATAATCATTGTCACCCTTGCCGGAGTCACAGCGGCTGCTGGCGCGATCGTCAGCAAACGCAGAAAAAACGCAAAAGAAAAATAAAGACATGAGGGAAATTCTGTCAAAAATATTGAAATCAGTAAGCATTGTCCTGCTCATGTATATTTTTGTGAGCCGCGGATGGAATGCGCTGGTGCAGCAGATAACGGTTCAGAAATATGAGAACACCATTGCCGAGAACGCAGAGACAGAACGTGAGATAAATGCCGCCCGCGATTATAACGAATTTCTTTTCATGTCAGGGAACAATCATATTGCCGAATACACTGAACAGACAGAAGTCAGCCCTTCATCAGAAAATTATAGTGAAGGGCATGATAAGTATTACGAAAGTCTGATCAATCCATGCAGCAACAGCGAGATGGGGTATCTGGAAATCTCATGTATCGGCGTCACACTTCCTATCTATCATTACGCCTCAGAAAAATCACTTTCAGACGGCGCCGGACACCTGTATGGGACCTCACTTCCCGTGGGCGGTGAAAACACGCATACAGTCATCACAGGACACCGCGGCATGCCCACTTCAAAGCTCTTTACAGATCTCGACAAAATCCAGGAAGGCGACATTTTTACTATTCACGTCCTTGGGCAGGATCTCTGCTATCAGGTCTATAACATCGAAGTTGTTGAGCCGACAGATCTGGATTCCCTTGATATTCAAAAGGGTGAAGACCTCGCGACGCTTGTCACCTGTACCCCTTACGGCGTGAACACCGAAAGACTCCTTGTTCACGGCCGCCGGATAAGAAGCACAAAAAATACGGACACTGAAACAGATCTGGGGATCAGTGACAGGATGATGCGATTTTTGCTCTCAAGGCCCTTCTGCATCGGCTCAGGATTTATCTGCCTGGCAGTTGGGATTATCCTGCTGTTCTCCATATGGAAAAGGAAAAACGGGGAAACCCCTAATCAAAAATAAGCACGAAAGGAGGTTGAAATGAAGAAGCTGAGAAGGTTTGCCGCTGTATTTTCAGCGATATTATGTGTGATCGCTTCTCCGCTGATCGTAAAAGCAGATACTGCGAAAAAGTGCAGCCTGACGATTATCTATAGCGTACATGACAATCAGAAAGCGCTGAAGGGCGCTGATTTTTCCATCGTGAAAATAGCCGACCTTATCGATAGCGACGCACAGATTTACCAGTCTTCCGAAAAATTCAGAGAGCTCGATATCGTCTACGACGGCATGAATGAAAAAGAGTCCGAAAAGAGAGCATCAGAAGCACTCGAATATATCAGAAAATCCAATATTCAGGCGGATTACAGCTGTGTGACTGACGACGAAGGGAAAGCGGAATTCAGCGACCTGAGCCAGGGAATTTACCTCGTATATCAGACGGGAAGCAGAAAAAATTCTGACGCATCCCTGTATTATACGGTCAGTCCTTTTCTTGTAAAGGTGCCGGACAAAGTTTCTGGAAAGTGGACATATGAAGTCACCGCCTACCCGAAAACAGAGACGACATTAATACCGACGGATGCGCCAGCACAGACAAATGCCGGCGGACAGGGAAATAATCAGGGGATCGTTCAGACCGGAGATTCTCTGCTGATCCTTGGTATTTCTGTCATATCGGGAGCCCTGCTTGTCGCCGGGTTCCTTCTTTCCGGCAGATGGGGGAATCGACATGACTGATAAAAATAAATTAACCGAAACATCTGCATGCCTGAATGATCACATGAAAGGAGGGGCAGAAGTTGAAAAATAAAATCCTTACAGCGCTCAGCTCATTGGCATTGGTTGTGTTCTTATCTGCCACTTCTGCTGCTGCAGATATGACATATCCTCCTGATTATCCGGAAGAGACAGACCTCACCACAGACATTTCATATGAAGCCGGACGAGGCTCGCCCTTTATGTCAGAACGTCTGATCGTAGGAGCAGGTGATGCTGATATTATCAGATCGGACGAAACAATCATATCTGAATACGAAGGTGTGTTTCTCCTTCAGTATGACACGCCGGAAGAGACAGAAGAAGCCTTCGGCTATTATCAGGAGGTCGCTGATTTTGTCTCCGCAGATTCAGACGCTGAAGCCGCAGAGGAAGTGATTTCCGATTCCTCAAATGAAAGTTATTCCGATGAAAGTTATTCCGATAGTTCAGATATGGATGTCAGTTCAGGTAATGCAGACTCTGATACCTCTTCAGAAAATACATATGCGGATATCCCCGATTCGGAAACAGAGAAAGGCAGCGAAGAAACAGATGCGCTCACAGAGCTCGAACAGGCGGTGGAATCAGCACCACCGGTCGAAGAGGAGAGTGCAGATCAGGAAAATATCAGCGCTTCTTACAATACAATCGCCGTTGTCGACACTGGTATGCCTGAAGGAAACAGCCATGTCATTGAGTATATCTCAATGCTCGGCGATGAAGGTTACGATGACAACGGACACGGAACGGATACGCTGAACAGCATTCTCTCTCAGAACGAGGATGCACAAGTAATCTCTATCAAATCTCTCGGAAGCAACGGACACGGTGATGTGTCATCCGTTTACGCAGGCATCGAATATGCCATTGAGAGACAGGCGGACATCATCCTGCTTCCGCTGTACGCATACAACACAGAGAAAAGCTCAGCCATCGGACAGGCCGTCAGGGACGCTGTCAATGCGGGCATCATGGTCGCAGGCGCAGCAGGAAACGATGGAAAGAATGTAAAGTATTATGTTCCCGGAAGTATCGGGGAAGCCTACGTCATCGGCGCGTGTGATGAAAACGGAAACCGCATCGATTCAAGCAACTACGGAGATACCGTAGACTACTATGTAGAAGCTGAATCAACATCAGAGGCGTCCGCAAAGTTCGCAGGCTATCTGTCAACGCTGAATTCGGACAACATGGACGATTCTCTCGCTGCTAAAGCAGAAGAGGGCGGATTCCTGTGGACTGCTGATGAGGTGCAGAAGGACAATGAAAGCTCCTATATGGAAGCTGATGAAAATGTGTCAAACCCGGTTTCATCTCTGGAAGATTTCAGAGTTGCTGGTGACAAAACACTCATTCTGAAAATGAGTCTCGGCGGCAAAGTAAAAATCACGGATGCCGATGGCCACTGGAAAAAAATCTGGCGTTGGACGGATGGCAGCATAATTGGCACTCAGGATCAATTAAATGGCACTGGCAAAAATGCTGATTACGCTTTCACAGCGACAACGGATGAATATGGCCGTATCCTGTTGAATTACACTCAGGGTTCATCTATAACGATTGAGCTTATTTCAGATAGCGGGGATGCAAAAGAACTTATCTCTGTAGATGCTGACGGCAACTATGAGAAAACAAATCTTTCCACTCCGTATACGGTTACGATGTCAGATGATGTCTATCTATATTCAAAATTCGGCGACAGCATCACACTGGATTCGACTACCCAGCGTCCGGATGCAAAAAACTATGAGGTAAATGGTATCACCGATCCGGAACCCGCATCATCGACAAGACACGGAGAAAAGATTTTTGGTGAAGATCCTTTTGACGAGGAATATTCCGCGGGCTACCTGTGCATCCACAGTATAGATAATGTTGGATCCGGCGTGACGCTGGACAAAAGTGCCAGTACCAGCGGATACGGATTTATGGCAGTCGGATATAACCGTACAAGGCAGGACAACTGCTATGTCGATCATTACAACGGCGCCTGCATAAACGGGACATTTTATGATGTCCGTGAATATATCTGGTGCTACGGCGATGAGGGATGGGATGACAGCGGAAAATTCGGATGGGCCATCAAGGCAAAACAGGGCGGTGCAAAACTATACGCCCGTGACCCGGGCTATAATTATATGAACGGCAGCATTGTTCCCAAGGATGAGGCGGGAAAAGAAAAAATCTGCCGTGAATTTCATTTTTATCCATCGGGGACATTGGCAACAACGTCCAGTCCGACAACAAGTCAGGAAGTAACGTTTAAAGGAGTGGTCTGCGGAAGCGATCTTGATTCCCCTATAGTCTCCGGAAAACGCAGTCCTGATACAAGCGAAGGATACACCTTCCTCTCACCGTGCGCGGGTGTATGGCTGAGCAGATACACGCATGTGACAGAACGCGGTGATAATACGTGGGTTGGCACATGGTCGTGTGGAAGCGAACAAATACACCACTCTGATGCAGAATTTCCGGAACGTGAAACCTTATGGGCTGAAGTCAGCGGGACTCCTTCGGAACCGATGACAATCGCATACCATGCCAGTTACTGGTTATCCAGCTCCCTGAATTATTACGGAACAAACGTAAACTATGTACTCGTTCGTGACGCAAAGCCTTCAGGATTTACGCCGACAGATGAAAAGCATGTCGTCTGGGAACTTCCAACCGGCGCTAAAGGTCCCGTAGCTTCCCGTGCTGCCATGTATTCAAACTATACCGTTGCTGATGCATACGATTACGGCCATTATTATTTCGTCGGATGGTATGAAAATGTAAATCTGACCTCTCCGATGAATGCAGGTACAACGATATTGCTGAAAGGCGGGGATAAGACGCTGTTTGGCACGTATTATACACATAAGTATCAGGTGACGACCGAGGTAACAAACGGAACAATCACGGCAAGTACAAAGCCGAAATCTATACGTGAAGGTCTGGACAAGCAGGTATCATATTCGCCGAACGAAGGATATGAGCTTGAAAGCATCACATACGATGATAACGAAGGGAAAAAGCACACTCTGACGAGTGATGATCTGAAAAAGCACGGTGGTTCTCTTAAGAATACATACGTAAAGGTGACCACTGACAACATTACATTCCTTAATATCAGTGCAGATCACAACGTCAAAGTCATTTACAGACCGGTGTACAAAATTACAACATCCTGTGAACCCGCTGAAGGCGGTACGATCGATCCGGATATCACGGGAATTTCAAAAGGTGCGACAAAAGCCATCTCGTACACACCAAATGAAGGATGGTACATCGACAAGATCCAGATAGACGGCGAAGATGTGACATCAAAATTCAAATCCGAGACCGGAGCGGTATCAGAGGAAAGAGGATATACCTGCAATTCTGAAAAGACAATTTTCTCAAATATCAGTGCCGACCATTCGGTCTATGTACATTTTAAATCGGATCCCAAAATGACGCTGACAAAAACGGTTACGTATCCTGAAAGCACTAAGAGCATCGACGGACAAGTCGTCCTGCAGGGAACACAGCTGAAATATACGCTGAATTATTTTAACAACTCCGAAAGTACCGAAAACATTACGATCACAGATGAAATTCCGGAACATACGGCTTATGTGAAAGGCTCGGCCTCAGATGCCTCCTACAGTGACGGAAAACTCACATGGAAGCTCGGAGAGATAAAGAAAAATCAGAGCGGTTCGGTCAGCTTTCTTGTGAAAGTCGATCCTGAAGCGACAAGTGAGACAATTACAAATACGGCGACGGGTACCGCAACAATTACATCCACATCTAAATCGTCCGACGTTACATCCAACACTGTTACGAATTACACGATAGTTCCTGTGAAGAGTGTTGTGAATGTGTCAGGAAAAGATATCAACGGAAAGTCCATTGCCGCCGGTCAGAAGATCACCTACAAGGTATCCGTAACAAACACAACAAACGTGACAAAGGCATTCACCATCACAGACACTCTACCTGCCGGCATGACCTGCGATGATTCGGACGGTTCCTTTGCAGATGGCGTGGTGACATGGAAGAAAACACTTTCTCCCAAACAGAAACTTACGGGAGAAATATCTGTTCACCCCACCAGGGCTGGACAGTTTGATAACTACTTCAACCTTGCCGTGGATAACGCAACCATCAGGTCGAATACCGTTACGAATTACGTTTATGTCATTAACTTAATGAAGACTGCATCGAACAATACAAACAAGGCTCTTCAGGGTGCGGTGTTTGTCCTGAAAAACAGCAGCAACAAGTATTACAAGTTCTCGAATAACCTTGTATCGTGGGTAAACGATGAAGACAGTGCTACGCAGTACACAACGGACGCAGAAGGTAAAATTTCCTTCTCCGGAATGGAGCCTGGAACATACACACTCATTGAAGTAGAAGCACCAAACGGCTACACCCTGAGCGACAGCGAAACAAAAGTAACCGTTTCGAAGAATTCATATGCGCAGACGATCAGCGTAACAAACCATCCTCTCGCTCAGCTGCCCAGCGCGGGCGGAAGAGGAATAGTCCTCGTTATTGCTATCGCCGTAGTTCTTGCTCTGGCTGGAATCATTATTGCCAGGAAAAATCCCAAAATTTATGGTGGCAAGTAATCAGACGGTCTGACAATAATATGTAAATTGATACAGCCTCGCAGGATTATCTTTCCTGCGAGACTGTTCTTAAAATTCAATGAAGTTTCATTTCTCCCTTCATAGACTGTCCGTTGTAACTTTTTCCCTTTCCTATGTATATGTAATTTCATCGACAAAGCAGCACATAATTAATTATAAAAATACCATCTTCTAATGGAATCTTCGATGAGAGAGAACCTATTACATGATTTTGTTGTAATATGGTGATAACTATTTTGCGCTTTAAAATAATAATTTTATAGCGCAATATTGATTTTTTAAGAAAGGAGAACTATAATATGAATATCTTACGGGATTTGTTGACATAATATTATTATGTCAACTATATTGCGGTTAATACTTCTTTTCTTTGTAATTATTTATCATAACTGATTTTTCTACATAATATCACAAAGGAATAACGAATATGAAATACTATCAGCAACAAGATGTTCTCAATATGGAACGCATTAATAATGTTCTTGAGGATCTGCCTCCGTACATGCGCAGCTATGTCAGCTACCTGAGCACCGGATCCACATCTAAACGCACAATCTTAAATTATGTCTATGATATCCGTGGCTTTCTGCGTTACATTGCCGATCAGCGCCATATCGACGTTAAGGACGTCACTCCGGAAATCCTTGAACAGCTCAATCACTTTGATTTTGACGAGTATTTTCTGCACGTGGATTCCTATAAGCGCAAATCGCCAAATGACAAGGCAATTCCCACAACAAATGCCGAGGCTGGCAAGGCCCGCAAGCTTTCTTCTCTGAGATCGTTATATAATTATCAATTAGAATACGGTTTTATCAAAACCAACCCGATGGCTTCGTACAAATTGCGCTTAAAAATTCCGAAACCGCATATTACGGCAATGAATGTCTCTGAAGTCAACCAGGTAATGGAAGGCGTTGAAACCGGTGAGGCGCTGGTCGGACGTCAGAAAAAATTTGCTGAAAAGACCAGATACCGCGATACTGCTCTTCTCTCCCTGATGCTCAACACGGGAATCCGTGTTTCAGAATGCGTCGGCATTGACCTCGATGATATTGACTGGAAAAATAAGAAACTCACTGTCCATCGTAAAGGTGGCGGAAATGACCCTGATGTCTACCTGAATGACGACGCCATTGAGGCGCTTCAGAATTACATCAAATTGGAGCGTAAGCCTGCCGATCCAGATGAACGAGCACTCTTCATCTCCAGAAACGGCACCAGAATGGCCGTATGCTCCGTTGACCGTCTCGTAAAAAAATATACCGTTAACACTGTTCCCGGGAAAAAAATCACACCTCACAAGCTGAGGAGCACCTTTGGTACTAATCTGTATCAGGCGACTGGCGATATTCATCTTACTTCGAAGGCACTGAATCACTCCAGCATCGAAGTCACCGCTTCACATTATGCTGACGTAGATCTTCGGCAACGCAAGGAAGCCGTTGAGATCATTGAACAGAGATACCACGAAGACTCTGAGAACTGATAAAAAAGTAGAACCAAAAAAAAAATTCTGTGAACAAAATGTGAAAATGAACTTTAAATCAGACCCATCGGGAGGTGATTACATGGATCGACTGAAAGAACTTCGTAAATATGTAGATCAGGAATTGCTGAAGATTGAGAATCTGGATAAGAGAAAAGGTGCTTATGTTCATCTTTATGGCGTCTCTCTCGCCGCAACCCTGATATCCGAAAAGCGTAAAGAAGATACTGAGCTTGCCTGCATGGCAGCTATGCTCCATGATCTTTACGCTTATAAGAGCGGATCCTATGATGACCATGCACACAAGGGAGCGGAACTTGCCCGCAATATTCTGGATGAATTGAAACTCACCACGCCGGCAGAGACGGATAAAATCTGCTCAGCTATATATCATCATGATGACAAGCTCGTGACGGATGCTCCTTTTGATGAGGTACTGAAGGATGCAGATGTCATGCATCATACTATGAACGATCTGTCAAAGCCCATCAAAGACAAGGAAAAAGCACGATACGATAAGCTGAGAATAGAATTCGGACTGGGAAATTGACAACCTCATTAACAAGAGATTCTTATACAGTTACTGGAAGTCACATGAAAAGGCAGGGTATCCGATAACGGATTGCCCTGCCTGTCTGTTTACTTATTCTGTTTTGGGTTCATTACTCCCGCAAATGTCTGCTGAATAATTTTCCCGTTTCTGACGATGTAGGTGTCTGAACCGAACGGAATGCTGTAGGATGGAGACTCCGCCGTCCAGATGGTATATCCGATTTCACCGTCGATGTGTGTGATACTGTTCACCCATTTTGTTTCCAGAGGAAGCGCTGCAAAATTATCCGAAAGAAATTTACGAATGCCGTCCAGCCCATGTACCGGACCCTGCATATTCACAATTGTGCTCTCTTCCGTATAATCACGGAGAGCTTCTTCCAGATCACACGCCTGGAAATATTTCAGATGATGATTGACCACTTCCTCTGTAGTTCTTTTTGTATAATCTTCCATATCCGCTCCTTTTCGGATCACCCGTTCCTGAAATTTTTTACCTCCTGCAGGCATTTATCCGCAAAGAAAGTCACATCCATACCAATCGGACAATACTGGAATCCCTGCCTGCTGCGTTTTCTGGCGATTTCTCCGTTACCGCAGTAGATCCCGGCAATTTTTCCGTATTTCCGGCAGGTATCGAGCACCTTCTGCGCTGCCTGTTCGATAAGAGGGCTGTCGATCTGCCCTTTGATGCCGAGAGATTGTGACATATCGAACGGGCCGAGAAAAACAACATCTACTTCCGGAACCTGACAGATTTCCTCGATATTGTCGAGGCTTTCCTTATCCTCACAGTGCACAATCATCATGGTCTCTTCATTGGCTCTGTCGAAGTAGGACGCAATATCACAGATCCCGTAATCTGATGATCGTGAAAATGCAATTCCTCTGCTGCCCAGTGGATCATATTTGGCATATTGCGCCAGCTCACGGGCTTCCGCGGCGGAATGGACTCCTGGGATCTGCAATCCATGCGCTCCTATGTCCAGATAGTGAAGTACAGAGCTTTCCTGATGATCTGGAATGCGGACGATCGGGGTGATCCCTTTTGCCTCAGCCGCACGGATCATGTGCATGGTTGTCTCAATCCCGGAAGGCCCATGCTCGTTGTCCACAATGACAAAATCGAATCCGGCCAGTGCCAGGATCTCCGTTAAATCTGGAGAACCGCTGATCATAAATGTTCCTATTACGGTTTCACCACGCTTTAATTTTTCTTTCAGCTGATTTTTCACCATTTTCAGACCCTGCTCTTATTAAAACTCAAAACTCTCACCCGGATCGAGGACTTCAACTGTTGTTCTCGGAGCACGGACCGAAACTTTCAGCTTGAAATCATCCATGTCCTGCTCGATCTCCGGCGTGGTGCCGTAATGTCCCGGAAGAAGATATTTTGCATTGATAAATTCTGCTGCAAGAGCTGCTTCACGCGGACCCATGACGTATTTATCGCCAACCGGAAGTACTGCGACCGTCGGCTGATAGAGTTCCGCGATCAGTTTCATGTCTGAGAAAACGCCTGTGTCTCCGGCGAAATATACCGGTTCACTTCCTTCACTCTCAATAACGTAGCCACAGCAGCCACTTCCCGGCATGACCGTGCCATCTTTTAAGAATTCATATCCCCAGATATCCGATGCGTGCTGGGCTTCTACGCAGTGAATCCGGCAGTCTTTAACCTTTACGGAACCGCCGATATTTACGGCGCCGCCATTGGCGTCATACGGGATCCCATGTTTGCTGGCATATACACAGATCTCCGGAAGTGATACGAATACGGCATTTGCCTGAAGGGCAATATCGATCGCGTCGCCTGTACCAATGTGATCGCTGTGTCCGTGAGTGACGCAGACGATATCAGCGTCTTTCGTATCTTCCAGTTTGATTTTGCATGTCGGGTTGTCATCCAGCCACGGGTCGATGTAGATCACTGTTCCAGATGCCGTCACATATTTCCATGATCCATGTCCAATCCATGTAATTTTCTGTTTCCCCATAGTGAAAACCTCCGTACTTGTCGTCAACTTCTGACGTATATGTTTTTGTCACTTCGTATCCTGACCGCGTCCGGTCCTATCCGGGTACCCTTCCTGTCTTTATAATTAAAAAAAATACGGCGCCTTGTCAAAGCGCCGCATCTCACATTGTGAAGTATTGTTCACATTATGAACATGTCCTCAATTTTTATAAATTATTATTAAAAATCATCACTTTGTTTTGTGGAAGATGGCCATTTCTCATTCCGAGTATCCCATTTTTCGCGAGATCTCGCTGCTCATTTCCAGCATAGAAGAACAGATTTTCTCCATGTCCGCATTTTCAAAATAATCCTTTC
Source organism: Eubacteriales bacterium (assembly GCA_036453165.1). Taxonomy (GTDB): domain Bacteria; phylum Bacillota; class Clostridia; order Lachnospirales; family Lachnospiraceae; genus Bilifractor. The sequence goes on from JAZHVR010000003.1 coordinate 203,347, forward strand.
GTCCGGATATACTAATGGAAGCGATAATATCGCCGCAATAATTGTAGACGGGGACAGCCAGACAAGCTTCCTCATCCCGGAAACATTCACTCTCAAACGCATAGCCGTTAGCACGAATGCTGTGTATCCTGTCCGCAAGTTCATCAAAGGACGATATCGTATTGGCGGCCGTCTTCCGGTACTCTGTGCCGTTCATGATTTTCCTCAGCACCTCTGAAGAGTACTGCGACAGGAGACACCAGCCGAGCGCGCAGCTGTACGCCGGATAGTGCAGTCCGATTTCCGAAAAAATACTCCCTTTGCGGAAGCTGTCCGCTCTGGCGGCAAAAATCACATCTGTCCCGCTGAGAATCGCCAGATAGCAGGTCTGACCGAACTGTTCGGCAGTCTTCCACAAATATGGCTGGGCAATGCTGATGAGATCCAGATTGTTGATAGAATATCCGGCCAGGAGCACGATTTTTGTACCGATATTGTATTTTCCATTGTCCTTTTTTTCGAGATATCCGTGTTTTGCCAGTGACTCCGCGATACGATAAGTCGTGCTGCGGTTCAGGCCGGCTTCCTCAGCAATCTGCCCGACAGTCAGGTCTTCTCCCTTGTCCGATACAATGTCCAGGATGTAAAAGGCACGGTCCAGCACCTGGATTCCGGTCTGTATGTATTTTTTCATCTCTTGTCACCCCGATCCTGTCTCCTGCTGTGTATCTTCACTAAATTCTTATTATTATGACATAAAATTTCGAAAATATCCTGCTCACTGTTCACGCAAAGAAAGGCTGCAGAGAACGAATCCCTGCAGTCTTTATTATCTTCTGTGTTGGATTGTCAATCATTACTGTCCGAATTCAGACGCATGACTACGTCCCACTCAGCATTCGGCCAGTTGTGGACGCAGACCTCCGTTCCAGTCTGATCACCTTTTTCGGTGGATGCACCCTTCAAATCCGCTTTGGTCGCATACGCGTACATGTCATTGCCAAGATATACGGCCATTCCGACGCTGTCGTTATAGACTACATCGCCGGGCTGAAGTACATTCCGGTTATCTTCATGTCCGTGCGGAGGAAGGATTCTCCTGAATCCATATCTCGCCAGCCCTGTGACTGACATATCGCGGTCAAAGACATCAGCATAATTAATAGAATCGTCAAAAACATCGTTTTCATATAATGCCCGGAACAGGTAAGACATCTGGTCAACATCCCACGTCATCACCCTGACATCATTTGAATTGTTGCTTCCGTGACGATCGTCATACGCATACTTTACCATCCAGGAGGCGTATGAAGGAAGCTGTGTATCCTTGGTCACCAGACGGTACACATGATACCCCGCATCAAACACGATATTTCCGGCTGTTACCTCATCGCCATTCTGGTCGCCCTCCGCATCGGAACCGGATATCGATGATGCCTTCGCATAAACAAAAATTCCGTCTCCCTTTGCCACGGCGACTTCTGTAGAATCCGCGGAGATCACAATGTCGCCCGACTGGATGAGAGAATCATCCTTCTCTGCGTCTGTCTGCTCTGCAAATCCATGTCTGGTGAGGATGGCCGCAATATTGTCTTTCGTAAACGGAGCCTTTTCATCCTCTCCCTCGAGGTAACTGTTTTCTGTCAGAGCATAGTACAGAAAAGAATATGTTCCTACGTCCCCATCCGTTCCTTCAGCATCTTCTGAATAACCGTGGGTATCATCATCTGCAAAATCAGTCATCCACTGAACGTAATCACTGGTCTGCCTTGTGATGTCATTGAGGTCATAGTTCGACGTATCAGCGTTTGAGTAATACTTCGGAAAATATATCGTTTTTGCCGCATTGCCACGGGTGGCAGCCTGCTGCTCTCTGTTTGCGGGGATCTCGTAATACATACACATATACCATCCCGCATCGTAGGCTCCCTCGGCAGTGTCGGGTTCAGCCTTCAGATGCGCATAGAGCTCTGGATACAATGTGTTGAATTCGTAAAGAAGATACTTCATCTGGGCGTCGACGGTGCGGTAGTCAAGTCCGAGACTCTGGCTGTAAGATACCAGGCGGAGATACCGTCCGAGTCTCCACTGGCACAGGCCATAGCTCGTTCCGTCGCCGGAGATGACTGCATTATTGAAATTTGATTCATAATACATGTTAGCCATGACACCTGCGGCAGCGGCATCATTCAGCTTCAGGTCATTTGTCAGATAGGAATATATTAATTGTTCATTCTCCTGTACATCGACACTGATATTGCCCGCGTTTGGATCAATGGAAAGAATGTTCATGCTGCTGTCAGCTGAATTCTCCACCTCCTCGGCAGCTTCGCTCTCCTCTTCGGCCTTTTCCTCATCGTCAGCATTAACTTCAGAATCCTGGCTTTCGTCTGTATCATCACCCGCATTTTCAGAGCTGCTTTCAGATGTATCGGATGATGAACTGCTTTCAGCATTATCCGTGCCTGATGACGAGCTGTCATTTACGGTCTCATCAGATGAACTGTCAGCATTTCCCCCGTCACTGTTTGTGCCGGACGAGCTGCTGTCTGTTGAATCTGATGATGAGGCAGCAGAATCAGTTGATGTGGAATCTGAAGAAGCAGATGAAGTGGACGTTGAAGATGAAGCCGTCAAATCCGAAGAAGAATTCTCTGTGGATGACGTGCTTGAAGATGCAGAGGTGGAATCTGACCCAGAAGTCTGTTCCGATGTGTCTGTCACGGTCGCCGAAGACGATGATGAAGATGTGACACTCGTGGAGTCAGCCGATACGCCGACCGCTCCTGGAAATATTGAACCTGAGGCCATGGCAGCCGTCAGGGCTATGATCAGAAATTTTTTGCGTTGCACTAGCTGTATTACCTCTCACTGCTTAGTTATTATATAATACATCGTATTGTCTAAAAAAAATATATAGGAATGTACAAAAAACAGCCGGAGTTATTTGAATTTAACTCCGGCATTAATAGTCACTCGGTAAAATTTAATGCCCTTCATCAGGTTTTATCTTCAATATTTACCTTATGTCCCTTTTCCTTCTCTTCGATCGCATACTTGATCAGCGCAACACAACCATCAATACCATACTTGGCACTGTTTATGCAGAGATCATAACTGTCTGCATCGCCCCATTCTTTGCTGGTGTAGTAATTGTAATAGCTTGAACGGCTCTTGTCGTTCTTGCGGATGCGGTCATGTGCCTTATTCGCTGTCAGGCCATAGAGGTTCGAGATACGGCGCACACGATTCTCCAGATCGGCGTGAATGAACACACTGAGGAGATCCGGATTATCCTCCAGCGCATAATCAGCACATCTGCCGATAATTACACACGGTCCCTCTTTTGCAATCTGTTTGATACTGTCAAACTGTGCGAGGAACACTTTCTGATTCAGTGGCATGTCGTTCATGACATTCGAAGAATAACCGAACGAATATGTGTCCATAACCAGTGAATACAGGAAACTGCTGGTCGGCTTTTCATCCTGATTTTCAAATATTTCTTTGCAAAGGCCACTGTCTTTTGCGGCCCGCTCAAGAAGTTCCTTGTCATAGAAAGGAATATTGAGATCCTTCGCGAGGATCTGTCCGATCTCATGACCACCGCTTCCAAACTCTCTGCCTATTGTGATAATTGTCCTCATTCAGGTGACCTCCTTTTTGTCCTTTCTGTATGTTTATAATAACACAGAATTTGATATTTTGCACATATTTTATCTCGATTGCAAATAAAATTTATGGATATTTTCAAAATATACGTGCCATCATGCATAAATTGCTATAAATTTTCACGATGTGAAAAAGACCGGTCTGCAGGAAAAATTCTGTTACAGACCGGCCCATGATAAAAGGTAGAGATGATAAAGAATGGTGAATGTATATCAATATAAGAACTGACAGGGGAATCAGTCCTTATATTCTGTGGAATAATAAGGAACAACAATATGCTGTCCGACATCGATTGTCTCTCCGGAAAGATGGTTGATCGACATAATCTCATCGATCAGCTGACCGCAATTGTCATAGCCTTCGGATATATGTTTACTCGCGATGCTCCAGAGGCTGTCCCCGCTGTCAGCCTCCACCACGGTATAGTATTTATAAAGAGGCCTTTCTACAGCTTCCGTACTTCTGGCTGAAAAAACAAGAACAAGGAAAATAGTCAGAATCGCAGCTGCAATACCAATGAAAATAAAAGATCTCTTTTCAGCATTGCGCGCTCTTCTGCTTTTTCTGCGGCTGACGGCTGCTCTCTGATATCCGTGTGAAATTTTATACTCCTCAAAATCTGTGACTACTGCCCTCATAATCTCCCTCCTGCGAATATCTTATAAATACTACAGATATGATTACAAACACGTGTTCCGAATATATGTTCCGAACATTTGTTTTATGCTGAGATTATATAACGGCATCAGTGGGTATGTCAACAGAAAAAGCGAATAAACGTTCTGAAAATATGTTTGCTTTATCGTTTGTAATATGATAAACTCGACAATATAAAATATGAAGTAAAATATCTGCTGCTGAAATATCTCCAGATGAGTACAAATAATAACGAATAACGGAGGAACCGATAATCTTATGTCATCAAGTAAATCTATCAGGCCGGATGGCCGGCCGATCAGCAAAAAACAGAAGGAGATCCTTGATTTTATTGAAAAGGAAATCCTTGAGCGCGGATTTCCGCCTTCAGTAAGGGAAATCTGCGAGGCTGTTCATCTGAAATCAACCTCTTCTGTACATGCTCATCTGGAATCTCTGGAAAAGAACGGATATATCCGCAAGGATCCGACAAAACCGAGGGCTATCGAAGTACTCGACGAGGATTTTCGGAATAAACGTCTGGCAGCACTTGCCACTGCCCCCTCTTCTGCAGGGACTTCATCGCAGCCTGAAGATGATCATGATACAGCTGATTCCCTGAGAGTTGAATGCCAGGATGTACCTGTAATCGGTGACGTCGCTGCAGGACAGCCGCTCCTCGCCATTGAACACACGGAGATGACGTGGCCGATCCCGGTCAGCAAGCTGCCAAACGGTCAGACCTTCCTCCTCAGAGTAAAGGGTGAAAGTATGATCAACGCGGGAATCCTCGACGGTGATATGGTCCTTGTAAAACAGGGAAATACGGCTTACAACGGCGATATGGTCGTCGCTCTCATTGATGATTCTGCGACCGTCAAGACATTCTATAAGGAAAATGGATATATCCGCCTGCAGCCTCAGAACGACAACATGGATCCGATCATTGTCAGACCAGATCAGCATTTTGAAATACTTGGCCAGGTAATCGGCGTGCTTCGATTTTTCCTGTAAGCGGCCCGAAAGTCATTGAATGATGAATTGAGAGTAATGTGGGATCTCGTGAGTCTCCTTACCCACATAGATAAAATGTGCGCCCTGACATGTGACCATCAACTGGCCACTTATCAGGACGCACTTTTATTTCAGATATTTCAAAATTTATTTCAAGATCAGAATCTGACTTCACAGAGAATCGGGATCAATATTTTTTCCATCCCGCCAGATTCTCTCGAGATCATAGAAATCCCGGCTGTCCTTGTCAAAAATATGAACGACGATATCGCCGAAGTCCATCAGGATCCATCTCGCTCCCGAATAACCCTCGATACTTTTTGCAGGAAGTCCGGCTTTTCCCAGTGTCTCATCGACGGAATCCGCCAGAGCCTGTACCTGGGTGCGGTTTGTTCCGCTCGCAATGACAAAATAGTCGGCGATCGTTGATACTTTTGAGATATCAATGACCCTGATATTGACGCCTTTCCTGTCTTCGAGCGCATTGACGGTTAATTTCAGAAAATCTTTTGTTTCCGGCATGTAATTCCTCCCGTTTATCCTTTCTTGCGATTGTGAAGATCGGTGTAATAAGAGCAGGCACTGAGCGTTGTCTTATCCATTGTCTTCGGATTTCCCTCAAGATATTCAACCGTATCGTTAAGGATCATATACATACATTCATCAATATCCGTAAACGCTTCCTTGCGCACCTCTGCGAGATGCGGCTGTTTATCGCGATTCGGCTCAATGTAATCGGCAATAAAAACGATTTTTTCCAGAAGCGTCATATCCGGCTTTCCGGTCGTGTGCCAGGTAATGGCATCGAGAACCTCCTGGTCTTCAACGCCGTACTCTTTTTTTGCCATATACGCTCCCAGCTTTGCGTGCAGGAGGACCGGATGCTCGAGCTCAAAATCCGTGACCGGTACCTTTTTTTTTCTGCAGATCTCGATTTTTTCGGAATTGGGTATACACTTGGCACAGTCGTGAAGAAGGCCGGCCAGCCTCGCCTGATGAAGATCGGCCCCGTAAACCATCGCCATCGCACACGCGGTATAGGTCACACCCATCGTGTGCCGGTAGCGGTTGTCCGTGAGGTCATGTTTAAGTCTCTCTTCTATGGGCTGCCACTCTGATGATGCCTTATTCTTTGACATGGGTTCCTCCTGTGTATACATATTATTTATTATCTCCATGAAAATGAGACGAACCGCACTCCGCGTGCTTTATCTCGTCGTCACAACTTTCGCAATGCTGCCGGTAAATTCCGTTGGCCTCGATATATTCTACAACAGGATCCGGAATGTAATATCGGACAGACTCACCGTTCTGTATCATTTTTCTGAGATGCTTCGAGCTGATATCCAGATTGGGAGTATCCAGGCGCAGAAAATCTGCGTGAAACTCTTTTCTTCTTTTTTCAAGAAGAGCGTTAAACTCGTCCTGATCCATCTCGTTTCTCGTGGCCACGACGAGGTGGGCTGCATCGGCTATGCGCTGCGGCTCCTTCCAGGTGTCAAAATCCACGAGCGAATCCGCGCCCATAATGAAATAGAAATCCGTATCCGGATGTTCGCGGTCAAGCCGTTCAAGTGTCCGGTAGGTATAGCTGAAACCGTCGCTGTTCATTTCCGTCAGCGACAGCCGGAAGCCCGGATTTGAGGCGATCGCCAGCCGGACCATCTCCGTCCTCTGTTCATCGCTGGCCCTCCCGGCTCTGTGCCGCTTATGGGGCGGATTTCCGGCGGGCATGAAATAGACGAGATCAAGTCCGAACTGTTCTCTGGCGCGTTCGCCGAGGATCAGATGCCCCATATGGATCGGGTCGAACGTCCCGCCCATGATCCCCGCTCTTATTTTTTTCTGTGTCCCGGATTGATTCATAATTATCCGATTCTCCATGCGCCCGCATGGGAGGTTTACTGTTTCCTGCTCTTCGGAAGCACGATCTTGCGATCGTCACCCATTCCTTCTTTATAGAGAACAATCTTGCGGCCGATGATCTCGACGATCTGGGATTTTGTGCGATCGGCGAGCGTCGCGGCAAGCTCTTTCGGATCATCCAGGCAGTTCTGCTGGATACCGATTTTTACCAGCTCGCGAGCCGCGAGAGCCTCGCTGACATTCTTTGTCAGCTCAGGTGTGATGCCGCCCTTTCCGATATAAAGGATAGTATCCTCATTCATTGCGAGACTTCTTAAAAAAGCCCGTTGCTTACTTGTCATACTTATTCTCCTGCTCCCGTTTATTTATAATATTCAAAGTGCTGTCCGTACATCCGGACGGTATCGCCGTCTTTTATTCCTGCCTCTTCAAGATCATGCAGAATTCCGGAATCCTTGAGGAAATTCTGGAAGAACTGGAATCCCTTTTCTGAGTCCAGATTCGTGTAGCCGAGCATTTTCTCGATCTTCGGTCCTTCGACGATATATGTATTCTCTTCGTCTTCAGACTTTGTGACAGTGTACGGAAGGTCATCCTCCGGGATCATTGCCTCCGGATCAAACTCCTGCGGATACATCTCTGTCTTTTTCGGAATAGTCTTCAGCTCATTCTGAACAAAGTATAGCAACTCTTTGATTCCTTTACCAGTGGCAGCAGAAATCGGGAAAACTTTTACCCCTTTGGGCTCGAATTCCTTCTTAAGTTTTTCCAGATTATCCTGTCCCCCGGCGCCGGATGGGATCAGATCTATCTTGTTTGCCGCGATAACCTGGGGAAGTTTTTCAAGATTCGCGTTGTATTTGCTGAGCTCATTATTGATCTTATAGACGTCCTCTACCGGGTCGCGCCCCTCCAGCGAAGCCACATCGACCACGTGGATAAGCATGCGGCATCTCTCTATATGGCGCAGAAATTCCGTTCCGAGACCGGCTCCCTCAGAAGCTCCCTCAATAAGACCCGGGATATCCGCCATGACAAATCCGTCGATCCCGTCCACGTCGACGACGCCGAGATTCGGGATGAGAGTCGTAAATGGATAAGCTGCGATCTTTGGATCAGCGTGGCTCACCTTGGAGAGGATCGTAGACTTGCCAACACTCGGAAACCCGATGAGGCCGACATCGGCGATCATTTTCAGCTCAAGTCTCAGCTCAAGCTCTCTCGCGGGCTGTCCCGGCTGGGCGTATTTGGGAACCTGCATAGTCGGGGTCGCATAATTCATGTTGCCCTTTCCTCCGCGGCCGCCCTTCAGTACAACAAAACGGCGGCAGTCCCCGGACATATCGGCGATGACTTTGTTCGTCGTCGCTTCATAAATGACGGTGCCTTCCGGAACCTTGAGAACGATGTCCTCGCCGCTTTTTCCGGTCTTGCGCTTTTTATCGCCATTTTCGCCGTCGCCGGCCTTGAATTTATAATGGTGGCGAAAAGCGACAAGGGTAGACAGTCCGTCGTCCACTTCAAAAATGACGCTTCCGCCATTGCCGCCATTGCCGCCGTCAGGTCCGCCGGCAGCCACAAATTTTTCACGTCGGAAACTTACATGTCCGTCTCCGCCCTTTCCGGAACGGATGGCGATTTTTGCATGATCCGCAAACATAACTTTCACCTCACAAAAGGGGCCATTGCATTACATGCAACAGCCCCTTGTCAATGTTCAGTATCGATCCTTATTCAGCTGCAGTCTCCGCTGTCTCTTTCGGGATAACTGAGCAGATCTTCCTGTCTCTGCCTTTTCTGGTGTATCTTACGATACCATCAACGGTAGCATACAGGGTGTCATCCTTGCCAAGACCTACGTTAAGGCCTGGATGAATATGAGTTCCGCGCTGTCTGTAAAGGATGTTGCCGGCCTTGGCGAACTGTCCGTCAGCCCTCTTGGCGCCAAGTCTCTTGGACTCGGAATCACGGCCGTTCTTTGTAGAACCTACACCTTTCTTATGAGCGAAGAACTGAAGATTTAACTCCATCATTTCTTACACCTCCGAATACCGGACTTCAATGAAGTCCCTGTAAAACTCATTCTGCTGCATATCGGCCAGCGTCGCTTCCAGTGATTTCAGGAACAATTCTGCCTTTTCATCTGGCTCACCGATAATTTGAAGCCGGATCCAGGCATTCTTCTCGTCCTGCTCTTCCTCGGTCTGGTCATCTGTAAAGCGGTCTATCGAATTGACCGTGTGGATAACGAGTGCTGAAACTGCAGCACAGACGATATCCTCACCGGCTTCCGCGTATCCCGAATGATCTTCCGCGGTAAATCCTGTAATAACGCCCTGCCGATTTTTTGTGAAACAAACCTTTGTCATAGCGACAACATGAACTCACGATCAACCATTGATCTTGTTGATCTGTACTTTCGTGTACTGCTGTCTGTGACCGTTCTTCTTGTGATAGCCGGTCTTTCTCTTGTACTTGTACACGATAACCTTCGGAGCCTTTGCATTAGCAAGGACAGTCGCCTCAACGGTAGCGCCGGATACATCCTGGCCAACCTTGAGTGATGAGTCATCGCGAACAGCAAGTACCTGATCGAACGTAACCTTCTCTCCAACTTCAGAGCCGAGTTTCTCAACACGGATTACGTCGCCTTCGGAAACTCTGTACTGTTTTCCGCCGGTAGCAATAACTGCATACATGATAGGACACCTCCTATTTCTAAAAACTCGCCAGATATGGTGCTGTCTCTCACAGGAAAAATCACGATCCCGAAAGATCCATGATCCTTCTGCATGCGGACAGACTTATACCTCTCTGCGCGGCACACTCAGATAGTATTGCACGTAAAACGGTGAATGTCAACAAAAATATTTCAGTGCCCTCACACAACAACTTTTCTGGACACGGTGCAGGCCAGACTTCCTGGTCCGATGTGGCAGCCTATTACAAGCGAAAGAGGCTGTCCGGTGATCTCATATCCAGGGAAGGCTTCCTCCAGATCCTTGTGCCACTGCTCAACCTCTGCCGGATCATCGCCTTCCGACCATGAATAGTTGATAACAGCTTCTCCTTTGTCGACAAACCACTTGAAGCGGCCCTCCATATCGGAGCGGATTGCGTCGATCATGATCTTTTTGGCCTGCTTTGTGCCGCGCGCCTTTGCAAAGGCGTCAAGCTTTGCGCCCTGGATCGTGAGAACAGGTTTAATATGAAGAACTGTTCCGATCGCTGCGGCCGCCGGGGTGACACGTCCGCCCTTTTTCAGGTACTTCAGTGTATCGACCATGATGAAAATGCTTGAATTCAGAGCTTCTTCCTCAAGCTTCTCCTTGATCTGCTTAGCGTTCCATCCGGCCTTAATCAGTGTCTCTGCATCGTAGATCGACTGAAGCATCGTGACCGAAATACGCTGATTGTCGACGACCTGAACCTTTCCGTCATAATCCTCAGCGAGCATCTTTGCCGTCTGGCAGGAATTTGAAAGGCCGCTGGACATAGGAATGTAAACGACCGAATCATTTTCCTTGAGAGCCTCATCCCAGAGGTCAGTCACCTCAGCCGGAGAAGGCTGTGAAGTGGACACATTAAAAGAAGGGTCACTGAGATGCTCAAAAAACTCCTTCTGAGTAATGTCAACGCCCTCCCGGACGACTTTGTCGTTGATCAGAAACGACATGGGAAGCATGTAAATGTTGCGCGCCTTAGCCTCTTCCGGCTGAAGACCGCAGTTACTGTCGGTAGCAATAACAACAGATGCCATAAAAACGCACCCTCCTTAAATTCTCAGCTAACTAAATATTTAAATATTATACACTTTTCATCATATAAAGTTCAACAGTCATTAAGTAAAATCATCAGTGAATCTGCTCTGTGAGCGGCCTTCTCCGCTTCTCGCGCGTGATCTCCATGATATCCAGCGGGGTCAGGTCAACGACAGTCACCGATGAGTGGTCGCGGCCTGCGCATTTCTTCATATATGCAATCAGGTCTTCACGGCTCTCCTTTGTCTTCATATTAATAAAGTCGATCAGAATGGTACCTGAAAGTTCGCGTAGTCGCATTTGTCTGGATATCTCCTCCGCAGCTTCACGGTTTACCAGATCGACAGCTTCTTTATTGGCCTTTTTCCCTCTGTAGCGGCCGGAATTTACATCAACGCAGACAAAAGCCTCTGTCTGCTGGATGATCAGAAATCCACCAGAGGGCAGATAAACCTTTTCCGTCAGCGCTTCGCTGAGAACAGTTGAAAATTTGTAAAGCTTGTAGAGCGGCAGCATGGCATCAGTGTAAAGTGCCGGACGATTGCCGTGATCATCATGCTGTGAAGAGATGCTGTATTCCCGCTCCAGATCTTCCAGGACACGTGGCTCATCGGTGACGACGCGGATAAAATCATCGGGATCCTCGTAGCGGTAAAATCGCGTCCATTCGGCCATTCCACGGTACAGGCAGCTGCCAGAAGTCCTTGTTTCCGCATGATCCAGTATTTCGCGCATCTGCCTGGCAAGACTGTCATACTCCGTTTTCAGAACATCCTCTGACTTTCCGGAAGCTTCCGTCCGCACGATCACGCCGAAGTCTTCCGGTACAGAACAGCGGATATGCGTCAGACATTCTGAAAGACGTTTTTTCTCTTCCGGTGCAGCCTTTCTGGAATAATATATCCGTCTGTCTGAGGAGGACATAATAAAATAACGCCCCAGGAGCCGGATGTTTTCGGAAAGGCGAGGGAGCTTCATCTTCATCGCGTCTTTTTCAACCTGGACAGGAAGCTCCATACCCGCCTTCAGTCCCTCACGCCAGGGCAGATATCCGGTTATTTTATCTGAGATCCGGACGAAGGCCGCGCCGGTGTCCTTTCTTATCTCTTCGATTTTTCCCACATACACATTTCCGAGGAGCTGTTCACTTCCAGAAGGCGTCAGGTCGATCTCGACAGGCTTATTCTCTTCAAAAAGGACGGTCATGATAAAATCTTTGCCGTTCTGCGGAAAATGTGCTGATACAAGCTTATATTTCATGGCATAATTCAGGACAAAACTTCAGAAGTCATAGCAGAAATCAATATAACTTATCGAGTGGAACGAAATGCTTCCCGTTTGCGTCATCGTCCACTTCCGCATACAGGTCATTTCTGTGGACCAGGACTGTATATTCAGCCAGACCGATCCCGGAAAAATCAGCGAAGTTTTTTACGAGAATCTCAGGCTTCAGATTATATCCGCTTTTCGCGGAGACAAGAAGTTCAATCCCGAAAGCCTCTGCTTCGACATTCTGCGGGTGATCGGTCTTCCATCCGGCGGGAAGCATGCAGGCCTTCATCTCGTAAATCCAGGGCCGAATATCCGACTCTTCTTCACTCTTCTTTGTTTTTCTCGTGACAAGGATGTGATCCTGCGCGAGGTACTTCTCTATCTGACGGCTGAGAAATTGTATCTGCACGCCGTCCGCACCTGAGACTTCTGATTTTTCCGGTTCATCGTCCACGCCGGATGAGTTGGAACTTACCTTGGTGAAATTCTCAGGAAACGTAATCTGCCCCTTCCGGAAGCTGATCGTATAGGAAGCAGCGGCGACGAGCGCCATTCCTTTATTTTTCTTGTCTGAGGGGATTTCGACCGCGTTCACGACAGAGATCCCCGGGACCATCTCATCATTCAGCTTCTCGAGAAAGGAATCCCTTGAAAAATCCGTGCCCTCGGCCAGGTCGAGATCAAAATACTCGCCGCTGCTCGTTTTTCCGACGCCGAGCGGCTGGGCAAATGACATGATCATATGCGGGCTGAAGCCCTCAGAAAGGGCCACAGGGATCTCCGCGCGGCGAAGCGCCTTCTGGAAGTAGCGCATGACATCGAGGTGGCCGATAAATTTCAGAGGACCGGCTTTTGTGAATTTAACCCTGATTCTCAAAACAGATACCTCCTCCATAGCAGCGGCAGCCGCAGCCGTTACAGCGCTCACGGCAGTTCGGTGTGATGGTGCCCTTCTGTGCGTTCATCCATTCGCGCTCGAGATATGACCGGTCGACTCCACAGTTGATGAAATCCCATGGCAGAAGCTCTGACGTGTCACGGGTCCTCGCTGTATAGAAATACGGATCGATCCCGCAGGCGCTGAACGCTTCTTCCCACAGATCCTTATTGAAATACTCTGTCCATGCGTCAAAAAGGGCTCCGTGTCTGTATGCCCACTCGATGACTTCTGACACTCTCCGGTCTCCGCGGGCAAAAACGCCTTCGAGGATCGACACCCAGGCGTCATGATAGGTGTAGCGGATACTCTTCTGGTTCAGCTGTCTCCGGACCTCGTCCTTTACGCTGTGCGCCTTATCGAGGTAAACCTCCGGTCTGTCCATCGGAGCCCACTGGAAAGGTGTGAAAGGCTTCGGCACAAAGAAAGAACTGCTGGCTGTGATCGCGATTTTTCCCTTCCGCTTTTCCTTGGGAATGTTGTCGTAATAACACTCGGCGACGCGCTCACAGAGGTGTGCGATCTCCAGTACATCCTCTTCGCGCTCTCCGGGAAGGCCGAGCATGAAATAAAATTTCACCTTGTTCCATCCACCCCTGAACGCCTGAAGTGCGCCGTTCATGATCTCCTCTTCGGTGATGCCCTTGTTGATCACGTCGCGCATGCGCTGGCTGCCGGCTTCGGCCGCAAACGTCAGACTGCTCTTCTTGATGTCCTGCACCTTATTCATCACATCGAGTGAAAAAGAATCGATGCGCAGGGAGGGAAGCGAAATGTTGATGCCATGGCTGTCGCAGTAATCGATCAGGAAATTCAGGAGCTCGCCGAGCTGTGAATAGTCGCTGCTTGACAGGGAACTCAGCGAGATCTCGTCGTAGCCAGTGCTCTTCAGCATTCTTACGGCCTGCTCCTCCAGCTTTTTCACGTTCTTTTCGCGGAGAGGTCTGTAGATCATACCCGCCTGGCAGAACCGGCATCCCCGGATGCACCCGCGCATGATCTCCAGCACGACGCGGTCCTGCGTCGCCTGAATATACGGAACGACAGGCTTGTCGGGATACGGAGCATCTGTAAAATCCATGACAATCTGTTTGTTGATCTTCGCCGGGATGTCCGGCTCCGCCGGCTTAAAGGAAGCGAGTGTTCCGTCATCATTCCAGGAAACATCGTAAAACTGCGGGGCGTAAATTCCGTCTATCTGGGCTGCCTGCCGCAGGAATTCCCTGCGGCTGATCTCGCCGCTTTTCTTTTTTCTGTACAGCGCGAAGAGCTGCGGATAAACAGTCTCGCCTTCTCCTATATAGAAAAGGTCAAAGAACTTTGCAATGGGCTCGGGATTGTATGTGCAAGGTCCGCCGCCGATGACGATCGGGTCATCCTCGTCTCTGTCCTCTGCGTGCAGCGGGATGCCTGAGAGATCCAGGATCTGAAGAATATTCGTATAGCACATCTCGTACTGTATGGTGATGCCGAGAAAATCGAATTTCCTGATCGGATCCTGCGATTCCAGCGCGAAAAGCGGGATTTTTTTCTCCCGCATGATTTTATCCAGATCCGGCCACGGTGAATAGACACGCTCACACCACACACCGTCCATGCGGTTGAACATGTCATAGAGAATCTGAATTCCCAGATGCGACATTCCGATTTCATACACATCCGGGAAACACATGGCAAAACGAATATTTACCTTTTTTCTGTCTTTAATGACGGAATTCAGCTCGCTTCCGATGTATCGCTCTGGCTTGTCGATACTCAGGAGGATTTCATCATCAAGGGCAAGTTTTTGCATGGATATAGGAGCTCCTTTTTGCCTGAAGGCTGCATTTACCCACAAAGGCTCCCGCTGCGCGACATCCGCAAGCGTGGGCGCGTCGCGTATGGAAGCCTTTGTGAACTGCTTTTTTTCTGACTTATTAAAACAATTATAACGGATTATTCCGCTGCGTTCGGATTTTTAAGGGTGACACCCTCGCAGACGCGGCTCACATTCGAACCGTCGCGGCGCATCGAGAACTTGTCAAGCGGATAATTTGAAAGGTGATCAAGAACCTCCCAGTTCTCATCCTGCTTGAGCAGTGTCTGACGGGCTTTAAGTGTCTCAGCCTCCGTTCTGTGCTTGGAAGGTCCGCCTACACAGCCGCCCGGGCATACCATGCCCTCGACGAAATCTTCCGGAAGCTTGTTGAACTTCAGAAGTGTGAGCGCTTTGCGGCACTCATCTCCGCCGGCGCACTTACGGAGCTTGATCTCGGAGGTATCTTCGCCGCGCTCCTTCATGCACTCGATAACCGCTTCAGCAACACCGCCGGAGCGTGCGAATTTCTTTCCGTAGATCGTTGCTTCCTGATATTTGTCGTCTGTCTTCTTGAGAGTGATGTCCTTGCTTCTCAGAAAAGCGCGGAACTCACCATAGGTCATGACATAATCGGCATTGTCGGGAACGCTCTTATCAGCAGCCTCCGACTTCTTTGCGATGCACGGTCCGATAAATACGGTTACGCATCCCGGATGGATGGCTTTCAGATAACGGCTCACTGCGCACATCGGTGATACGACCGTTGACATATTTTCCTTATAGAGATCCGGGAAGTGGATCTTCATCATATTGATGAAGGCAGAGCAGCATGACGTCGTCATCTTGCGGCCCTCTTCTCTCGCATGGCTCCACTCCTCTGATTCGTAAGCTGCGGTCAGGTCGCCGCCGAGGCCGACCTCAACCATATCCGTAAAGCCGAGCTGCTTGCAGGCATTGCGGATAGATGCCATGCTGATATCTTCTCCGAACTGGCCCTCAGTTGCCGGAGCGCACATCGCATAGACTTCTTTTCCCGCCTTGATCTCTTTAATGATCGCGGTGAGATAGGTCTTTGAAGCCGGCGCGCCGAACGGGCAGGAATGGATGCACTGTCCGCAGTTGATGCATTTCTCTTCGTCAATGACGCAGATGCCGTACTCATCGTATGTGATCGCTCCTACAGGGCAGGCTCTCTTGCACGGTCTCACCAGATGAACGATAGCGTTATACGGGCAGGCTGCCGCACATTTTCCGCACTCACGGCACTTGGTAGGATCAATGTGCGAACGATGGTTGCCGATGCTTACAGCGCCGAATTTGCAGGCATTGATACATGCCTGGCCCATGCATTTACGGCAGTTGTCAGTCACGGAGTACGCGGAGATCGGGCACTCCTCACAGGCCGGGCTCAGAATCTGTACGATATTCTTGGAGTCGCTGCCCGGAGTCGGATTTTTACCCTCGGAGAGACGGATCCTCTGTTTAACAAGTTCCCTGTCCTTGTACACGCAGCAGCGGTACTTTGCCAGAGGTCCCGGGCAGAGCTTATAAACCAGCTCCTCCTTGTGTTCATCGTCCAGCTTGTCATCCCATGCCAGACGTGCGACCTCCTCAATGATCTTGTGCTTTAACTCAAGCAGGTTGGCGTCATTAGTTACCATAAATACCCTCCCGTATTTAAAAATTTATGAACCGTTAAAATAAATTCGCTGGTAATAATGAGAAAATTTTAACACACCTCTATGCTACCATCTGCCGGCGAGAATCGCAAGCGCGTTGCGGTCAGAAGGCACATTCAGAAGAGCTTTGAAGTGCAGCTTGAGACGCGGGCGCCGTAATGTTAGAATATGGTGCAGTAACTGTCGATATACATCAATAATCAGAGGTGTTCACCATGAAATTCTATTATCCAGCAATTGTCACGAAGGAATCTGATACGAAGTATTCGGCTGAATTCCCGGATCTTGAGGATTGCCACGCCGTAGGTGATTCCCTTCAGGATGTCCTTGAAAATGCACGGGAAGCCGCCTATAACTGGATCTCTGTCGAGATGGAGGACGATGATTATGAATTACCTCCTTCATCAGACACGTTTGACCTCAAATCAGAGCTGAAGCCCAATCAGAGCGTCCATGAGATTCTCATAACCTACCGTTTTGTTGAAGGCTGGGAAGAATAATCAGGAAGTTCTGCTTCCGTCTGCCATATAAAGCAGGGCGTTGCAGATACAGGCGGCGATATTGCTTCCGCCTTTTCTGCCCCTCGCGACGATGCACGGGGCTTCCGTCTCCATGATCCGTTCTTTGGAAGCGATCACATTTACAAATCCGACCGGTACGCCGATGATGAGCTCCGGCCGGATTTTTCTGCTTTCGTACAAATCAGCCAGCTCAAGCAGAGCCGTGGGCGCATTGCCGATGGCAAAGATGATCTTTCCCTCCAGCTTCGCGGCTTTCCTCATGCTGATGATGGCCCTCGTCACGCCCTCTCTCCGCGCCTCTTCTGCCACGTCGGTGTCTGACATAAAGCAGTAGACACGGCCGCCGAATTTCGAGAGTGTCCGCTTGCTGATTCCGGCTTTTGCCATTTCTGTGTCGGTGACGATAGATGCCCCGCTGCGGATCGCACAAAGTGCCCTGTCGACAGCACCGTCCGAGAAATACAGATTATCGGCGTAGTCAAAATCGGCGCTCGTGTGGATACATCGTTTTACGATCATCTCCGTTCCGGGTTCCAGAACCTTACCCTGCTGTTCCAGTTCCTTTGTGATGATCTCAAAACTTTTTTTCTCAATGTCTGCAGGACGTATCTCTTCTATTTTCATAAGATCCCCCGGTCAATAATCTGTCTGATCTCATGCATATCAAGAGATCTGATAAGCTGGTCAGCCAGCTTGTCGTACTGTCTGTCTTTGTAGGTGCCATAATCTACGCCTGTCATTCCGTCGGTTCGGATCCCTTTTTTTGCGGCGAGAGCCCGGCAGATTTTTCCTGCGGCGTCATTTTTATCAAAAATTCCGTGAACGTAGGTGCCATAAATATTTCCGTTCTGTGCTCCGTCAAAAAAGACGGGCCTGCGTCTGGCCGTTCCCGGGTGAGCACTTGTGCCGTCGCCGTCAGTGGAGATGCGCTCAAGCAGAGACAGGCTTAAATGTTCATCCTTCAGCGCCGTGACGCCCATGTGGAGCTCATATCCCTCGATCTCCATTCCGGAAAGAGGCGCGAGAGCTCCGCCTATCGATCCGAGCTTACCTCTCACCTGCATCCTCGTCTTCTGCCTTGTGAATGTCGTTTTCACGGGCAGAAGCCCCATGCCGGCCATGGTTCCCCCGCCTTCAGCTCCGACAGGATCCGTGAGCGATTCTCCGAGCATCTGGTATCCGCCGCAGATGCCAAAAATCACGACTCCCTGCATCGCCTTTCTCACAACGGCCTCTTCCAGGCCGTTGGCGCGCATCCATCGGAGGTCGCCCATGGTATTTTTCGATCCGGGGAGGATGATCATGTCCGGATCGCCCAGCTCGGCGACATTCGTGCAGTAGCGGAGGGATGCGCCGATGACCTGGTCAAAGGCATTAAAATCTGTAAAATTGGAAATTCTCGGAGTCCTGATGACTGCGATGTCGACTGCGCCCTTCCCGTATTTCACCTTCAGTCTCTCGGCCAGGCTGTCTTCGTCATCGACGTCCAGATCCATGTAAGGTACGGTTCCGAGCACCGCTTTTCCCGTGATCCGCTCGATCATTTCGATACCGGGATCAAGAAGGCTCAGATCTCCGCGGAACTTATTGATGATCATTCCCTTTACCATGGAGCGCTCTCTCGGATCGAGCAGGCGTACCGTTCCCTCGAGCTGTGCAAAGACGCCTCCCCGGTCGATGTCTCCGACAAGGATGACTGGCGCAGAGGCGATTTTTGCCATCCCCATATTTACAAAACAGTCAGCATCTTTGAGATTGATCTCGGCCGGACTTCCGGCTCCCTCGATGATAATGAGGTCATTCTCTTCCGCCAGAGATTCATACGCCCTCTGAACGACCGGCGTCAGCTTCGGCTTAAACTTGAAATAATCCGCCGCGCTCATGGTGCCGAGCACCTCTCCGTTTACGATGACCTGCGATCCGGTATCGTCGACGGGTTTCAGAAGAACAGGATTCATGCGCACATCCGGTTTGACGCGGGCACATTCTGCCTGCATCACCTGAGCCCGGCCCATCTCAAGTCCGTCCTTTGTTATGTAAGAGTTGAGCGCCATGTTCTGTCCCTTGAACGGCGCTACGCGGTATCCCTCACGCGCAAAAATACGGCAGAGGCCGGCGGTGATGAGACTCTTTCCGACATTGGACATCGTCCCCTGGATCATGACAGATCTGGCTCGTTTTCCCATTGTTACTTTCCTCTCATTTTTTATTAAGCGCCTGTATCAGCGCCATATTATCTTCATGATTTTTCACGGCTATGCGGAAAAATCCGGGTTCCAGTCCCCTGTAATTCCGGCAGTCACGGATGAGAAATCCTCTCCCGAGCAGCTCCTCATAAAGATTCTCCGGGGCGCGGAAGAAAAGAAAATCAGCCGAAGAAGGAAATACACGGAATCCGCAATTTTCCAGTGTCTCCGACAAAAGCGTTCTCTCTTTGCGGATCAGACGGCGCGACCTTTCGAGATACACATAGGGATCCCGAACAGCAGCAGCGCCCGCCATCTGGGCCGGAACAGACACATTCCACGGCTGGACAAGTTCTTCCATCTTTGTGAGGATACCGGCATCCCGAGTCATTCCATACCCAAGCCTCAGCCCCGCCATGGCGAATGTCTTCGTAAAGGCTTTCAGAATAAAAAACTCAGGCGAACGTTTCAGCTGTTCCGAAGCGGTTATCCGGACATCCGACAGGTCGAGAAAGCATTCGTCGAGCATCAGCCGTATGCGTCTCTCCCGGCACCTGTCAATAATTTTATTGAGCATATCAGCGCCCATGAGGCTTCCTGTCGGGTTATTTGGCTGGCACAGGATAACGGCATCTTTCCCGGGAGTCAGTCTGTCAAGGCTCTCAAAAATTGTGCCCGTGATGCGGAAATCCTCTTCCTCTTTCAGATAATGCCACAGAATCTCACAGCCGGCCGCCCGGCAGGCTCTTTCATATTCGGCGAAGGACGGCGCCGTGAGAAGAACCCTTTCCGGACTCACCGCTTCGAGAAACAGAAAGATCAGCTCTGCCGCTCCGTTTCCGAAGATGATCTGATCGGGCTCCACGTCTTCATAAGCGGCTGTGAGTTCAGCAAGCTGCCTCTTTTCCGGGTCCGGATATTGTGCGACAACTGCCGCGCTTTCACGGACGGCGCGTATTACCTCATCCGGCGGACCGAGCGGATTCATATTTGCAGAAAAATCGATAACACCGGGGTGACTGTACACATCACCTCCGTGGATCAGATTGCCGATCAAGGGAACAACCTCCATCCGTACATCTGAGAAACTGAAAAACAATTCCCTGTCTTATCCGGGAAGCTGAAGTATAGCCAGAACCGCAGTCCGGACAACGAGGAGAAATACAAGGACGATGACACTCGTCACGAGCATCAGCCGGTTCGCTCTCGGTATATCGTCAGCCTCGACAGGCCTTATCGGATCACCGATAAAAGGCTTTTTGTGAAGCTCGCCAAAGTACCACGCGTCACCGGCGAGCTGAATATCCAGGGCTCCTGCCGTCGCCGCCTCGGTGTGCGCAGAGTTCGGACTCGCATGTTTCTTCCTGTCACGGATGAAAATCCGCCACGCGTTCTTTCCGTCAAAACGACAGAGATATGCCGCCATGCACATGAGGATCCCGCAGAGTCTTGACGGAAGAAAATTCATCACGTCGTCGAGCCTCGCCGCAAAGGTTCCAAAATGCCGATACCGTTCATTGCGATAGCCGATCATGGAATCCATCGTGTTGACCGCTTTATAGAAAAATCCGCCCGCGGCGCCAAAGATCACCATGAAGAACAGGGGCGCCGCCTCCCCATCCGAGGCATTTTCCGCGACTGTCTCAACAGCGGCCTTTGTGACGCCGGTCATGTCGAGGCGTTCAGTGTCCCGTCCGACGACCATGGAGACCGCCCTTCTCGCCTCATTTATGTCTCCGGATCTGATTTTTCTGTATACATTCATCGTCTCATCTCTGAGGGATCTGGCGGCCAGGAGCCTTCCGCACCAGTATGTCTCGAGGGCAAAGCCCAGCCAGAACTGGAGATGATAGCAGATTTTCAGAAGAAGCAGCGGAACGCATGTACTGACAAAGAGAACCGTCAGCGCACAGAACACGCCGGCCGTCTTCTCACGGCTGCCGAAAACCCTTCGGTAAAATTTTTCACAGGCCGTGATCAGTTTTCCGATCAGCTGTACCGGATGATAAAATCCATGCGGGTCACCGATGAGCATATCAAGAATAAAACCGAGGATCACGGCAGCGGCAATATGGTTTCGCGATATCAGTGTATACAAGCTGTGTCCTCCGTCTGAAAATGGAATCTCCTGCACTGTCTCACGAACCAGCCCGCGATACGTGGCTCCGCGTAATAATACAGATGCGGGAAGCCGGCGTACATTGTATCCGAGACGTGCGCGCAGCGCCACGACCTTTTTCCCGAAGGCTTCACGGCGAGCAGGTCATTTCCGGGATCGTCCGCGTCATAGTAATGGAATTCATGGGCGCGCACCGGAACATCATCGCCGCCAAACAGCCCCTTCCCCTGAAGTTCAACGTAACCGAACCGCGTGAGATGCCCCGTATAATATGCCGTCCCCGGAAAAATCCCGGCCATCGGGTATTTCCTTCCTTCCATATCCTCAAGCTCGCGAAACAGGTATAAAAATCCTCCGCACTCCGCCTGGACAGGCATGCCGGCGAGGATCGCCGCGCGGACCTCCTGGCGCATCTCAGCATTCGACGAGAGCTGCGATGCATAAAGCTCCGGGTATCCGCCGTGCAGAAGAAGGCCGTCGAGATCTTCAGGAAGATGTCTGTCGTGAACCGGAGAAAACGGCACGAGCTCAGCCCCGAGACACCTCAGCAGTTCAAGATTGTCCTCATAAAAAAAGCAGAACGCCTCATCCTCCGCGATGCCGATCCTGACGGTTCCTCCCATCGGGTCAGCTGCGTTGTGTGCTCCTTTTTCAGCGGACGATTCAGGAAGCGTAAGCGTGCCTGCCGCGGATGACGCGGCTGAAAACACTTCGGTCCATGTCCTGCTGATCTCCTGATCCGGGAGATCCGGGGCTTCTGATGCGACGGACAGTATTTTATCAACATCCATCGTACGTTCAAAAAGGTCGGCGATCCGGCTGATGTTTTTTTTCAGCTCCGTGATCTCATCCGGAAGAACCAGCCCCAGATGCCTGCTTTTCAGCGTCATGGAAGCATCGAGCACCGGCACATAGCCGACGACGGGAATGCCTGTTTCCTTCACGATCATGTCCTTCAGCACGGGATAAAAGGAGTCAGATACGCGATTCAGTATGATCCCACGGATCCTTTCGCCGCCGGGAAAATCCAGAAAGCCGCGGATCTCCGCGAGCACTGAACGGCTCATGCCGCGGGCGGGGACGATCAGCAGTACCGGCGTCTCTGTGATGCCGGCGAGGTCACTCGCGCCGCCCTCTGAAGACTCCGGGGAAATCCCGTCATAAAATCCCATCACGCCCTCGAGAACGGCCAGATCGGCGCCCTCCGAATTTTTCGCGAGAAGCATACGTGTACGGTCATGCCCCGTGAAATAAGGGTCGAGATTGCGGCTCTTTGTCCCCAGCACGCGCGCGTGAAACATCGGATCGATAAAATCAGGGCCGCATTTAAATGCCGCGATATTCAGTCCGCGCCTTTTCAGAAGTTCGAGCAGTCCGCAGGTGATAAGTGTTTTTCCAGATCCACTTGAGACCGCTGCTGTCATAAACCGGTCAATATGCATACCTTATCCTTCCTGTCCGGCAGCTTCGTTTTTCTGTCCGTCGTCACCGTTTTCCGGAATGGCATCGGAAGATAGAATATACACAGGATTCTGGGCCGTCATGAGATGAACATGTCCTGCTTTTCTGCCTTTTGAGACAGAAACACAGACGATCTCAGGGTCGGAGAATCCCAGCTGATTCATCGAATCAATGGCAGACGAAAGCGTCTCCGGGGTTATTGCGTTGACAACGACACGAACCGCTGGATTTTTCGCGCGGACCGTCTTTAAAATAGCCGCCAGATTCCCGCTGCTGCCCCCGACAAAGACGCAGTCCGGAGCTGGCAGAGATTCCAGTGCCTCCGGAGCAGTGCCCTCGACAACCACTGCGCTGGCCGCGCGTAATTTACGGATATTCTGGCGGAGAAGCGCAACGGCGGAAGGATTTTTTTCAACCGCAAAGACCTTTCCCTCCCACGCTGCAAGGGCAGCCTCTACGGTCACCGAACCCGTTCCGGCGCCGACATCGTAGACAACGCTGTTCCTGCGGACGCGCAGCTTTGACAGCGAAACTGTCCTGACCTCTTCTTTTGTCATCGGCACGTCACCGCGGATAAATTCCGCATCCGGCACAGAACTTCTCGCCGGACTTTCCTGAAGGCATGAGTCAATAAGGATCACGGACATACTGCATCCTGAATAATTTAGAAAATCGGAGGGATGGCCCGAAAAAATCTTTTCATCAAGGCTCCCGAGATTTTCGCCGACGGTCAGCACACAGCCGTTCAGATCAAAATCTGTGAGCTTTCTGCTGATGTCCGCGACGTCGTGGTCCGATCCCAGAATGGCCATGACGTGAGGATAATGCAGGATCTGTCCGACAATTTCCGTGTCGCGGCCGTGCATACTCACAAAATGGACGTCCTGCCAGGACCGGCGGAGCCTGCTGCAGAAAAAAGAAACCGATGAAATTCCGGGCATAAACCTCACCCGCGCGTTCTTCGGGAGCGCATCCACAATCCCGGAGGCCCCGCTGAAAAATCCAGTATCTCCGGAATAAAGTACAGCGACCTTCTCCGCCTCCGGGTGCTCATCGACAGCCTGACGGATCTCCTCAGCCTTCCATGAAGAGACATATGTGCAGCCGGTGCCCCTCAGCGCTGATGCAAACTCCGTCAGTCTCCCGGAACCTGCGATGAGGTCGGCCTTTCTGATAAAATCCGCAGCCTCAACGGTGAGTCCCTGCTCATATCCCATTCCGATACCGATCACAGCAATTTCCATTAATATCCCATTTCCTCTTTTATCTGATCGAGAGATCGTATAAATTCTTCTGCGCTCACGGATGATCCCTGCTCCCTTGGCCTCCTGACCGCTACCACATGACACCCGGTTTTTTCCGCCGCAGACAGCTTCTCCTCGTAGCCGCCCGCTTTTCCGCTCTCCTTGGTGACCATCCAGACGGCATTCGTGCTGTGGATCAGTGCGATATTCATTTCTTCAGAAAAAGGGCCCTGCATCGCTATGAGATGCTGCCCTGTGATCCCCAGATCAACGCACTGACCAATGACAGCTGGAAGCGGAAGCACGCGGGCATATATGCGGTTCTGATAGTCCGGCAGCGCCGTGAATTCCTTCAGCTCCTTGCTGCCCGTCGTGACAAGGATATTGCCGGATGTGGCTCTGAGAAAAGAGACTGCCTCTGCGCAGTCACCCACTTCTTTTACAGCCGCCGTCCGGCATGAAATCTTGTCTTCTGTCCTTCTGATCCGCACATAACGGAGATTTGCTGATGATGCAGCGCGCCTGAGATTTGCGGTGACCTCTGTCGCATATGGATGCGTCGCGTCGACCACCAGCGCATTCTCTGACGCGAACTGTCTGAACTCCTTCTCCATCGCCGGACCGTCCAGTCTTCCACTGACGTTTTTTACAGAGGGCGAATCCTGTACAAGTGAAGATCCGTATGCCGTCGCCGAGTATACACGCGTATCAAGCCACGGCCTTCCCAGATCATTTTTCTTCCGGATCGCGTCAGCGATCTCCCGCCCTTCCGTTGTACCGGCAAACAGGAAAATATTCGTTTTTTGCGATCCTTCCGTTTCTTTATTGTCCATTATTGTTATCTATATTGCATGGCGGTATCCTCTCGGCGTGATCATTTTTTTGCCGAGGGCCGTCGTCGACTGATTACCAATAAAAACGGTCGTGAACATATCCGCCCGGATATCACAAAGCTTCTCCAGCGTCGTAACCTCACTGGATTCGCCCTCCCGTCCGATGTTACGGACGATGCCGCAGACCGTATCTCTGCTTCTGTAATTAAGAAGCAGCTGGCAGGCTTTTCTCAGATAATCCGGGCGCTTATGGCTCGAGGGATTATAGAGGACGATCACAAAATCGCCCCGGGCCGCCGCCTGAAGCCTTTTTCTGATCGTTTCCTCCGGCGTGAGATAATCCGACAGAGAAATGACGCAGAAATCATTCGAGAGCGGTGCCCCTAGAACGGCTGCTCCGCTGACAGCAGCCGTGACTCCCGGGATGATCCTGACTGTTATTCCGGGAAAATCCTCTCCCGTTTTATACATCAGAGACGCCATTCCGTAGATGCCGGAATCACCGCTGCACACGAGAGAAACCTTTTTCCCTCTGGCGGCCTCTTCAAAAGCCATGCGGCAGCGCTCCTGCTCTCTGGTCATCGCCGTGGAAAGATATTCCTTTTCCGGGAAAAGCGGCCTCACAAGTTCGATATACGTCGTATAGCCGATGATCGTATCGCTGTTCTTCAGCGCCTCTGCGGCCTCAAACGTCATACCCTCTTTTTTTCCGGGGCCGATTCCCACTACGCAGATCTCATTCAAAAGCGGATCACTCTCCTGTTCAGGGCGACGGCGAGAGTAACGCCGTCCGCCGCTTTTTTCCTGATGATCAGATCGCCGTGCTTATCGATGACCGCGCTTCTCTCACAGACGTTGTCCACGCCGATCGTCTCTTCAACAAAATCAGAGCGGGTGAAGCTGCCGTTCAGCTTTTTCAGTTCCTCTGCGCTGTACGTGTGAAATGGCACGTTGTGCACGCGGCAGAAATGAAGAAGCCCTGGCTCATCTTTTTTGACGTCGATGGAAGCGACCGCCTCGATGGCCTCTGTGTAGAGACTGTATTCGCGCATCGTGTCGTCGACGAGCTTCTCTATTTTTGAGAACGGCGTTCCTTTTTTGCAGCCGATCCCGAGCGTCAGGCACCGCGGTATCAGCCAGAGAGTGTGGTCAAAATAGGCGCGGTTGTACGAAGGGCTGATATAAATGCCGAGAGATGTGCCGTTCTGGTCCTCCGCCTTATCGCCCTGTTCCTGCCCCAGCTTATCAGACCAGTAGACGCCCTCCGGGAGACTTCCCTCTACCTCAAAATTCGTGTGGAAGCCGACAGGCTCTCCCGCGAGGATTGCCGCGGAGACTTCCTTTGCGTATGTCATATTGGAGATCTGCATGTCGTGCTCGACAGCGTATGTATCGACCGAAAAACGGTTCGATGAATCCGTAGCCGTTGTCACGACAGGGATGCTCCCGAGTTTTGACGACAGGTATCTCACAAATTTGTTCGCACCGCCGATATGCCCGGAGAGAAGCGAAATACAGAACTTTCCCTTCTCGTCCATGACAATGACCGCCGGGTCTGTTCTCTTATCTCGGACAAATGGCGCAATTGCGCGGACGGCGATCCCTGCTGCGCCGATAAAGATCATCAGGTCACAGGTCTCAAAACACTCGCCTGCCCAGTCCTGAACCGGCTTCTCGACATATTTTACATATGAATCGTCCATGTCACACAGATCATGGACATATTTTCCCTTCCCGTAATACTCTGCATCTATATGCTTCTGCTCTGACCGGAGATGATCCAGTGCCTCCATAATTCTTCCGGCGAGCACATATCCCTCTTTCGTAAAGCATATAACTGCTGCTTTCATAGTTTTGCCTTCCCATAAAAAATTTTGCTGCTATATCTCTTGTTATAATTGGTCGTTTCCGGCATGTGAAGAAGCCGGCCGATAGCCTGTTTCAAATGATGGATCATAAAGCCTTGACCTTGAATAATGGGCCTGTTTCACTGCTTTTCCGACGATGATCAGCGCCGTCTTGTGAACATGATTTTTTTCTGCGGTCTCCTTCAGCGTCCCGACGGTGCAGATGAGGTCGAGCTCATCAGGCCAGCTCGCGCGGTAGACGATCGCTGCCGGCGTGTCTTCAGACAGACCACCCTTCATAAGCTCGCGCGTCAGCTCTTCGAGCAGTCCGGCGCTCAGAAAAATCACCATCGTAGTTTTGTGCTTTGCGAGAGACGCGATGCTTTCCCGCTCCGGAACCGGCGTCCGCCCCTCCATTCTGGTGATAATGACACTCTGAGAAATGCCGGGAAGCGTATATTCCATGTTCAGCGAGGCCGCCGCTCCGCAGAATGAGCTGACGCCCGGCGTCCAGTCATATCTGATGCCAAGGCTGTCAAGAGCGTCCATCTGCTCGCGCACGGCTCCGTAAAGACACGGATCTCCGGTGTGGAGGCGCACGGTCGTGAGTCCCTTTTCTTCACAGGATCTGATGACCTTAATGACCTGTTCGAGCGTCATTCTGGCCGAATTATAGATCAGACAGCCATCCTTTACATCATCAAGCAGCGCGGGATTTACCAGAGATCCCGCGTAGATCACGCAGTCCGCGCTGTCCACATATTTTTTTCCGCGTATCGTGATGAGGTCGGGTGCGCCGCAGCCCGCGCCTACAAAATGAACCATTTTCTGTTTCCTCTGTGCTGTCGCTATTTTGTGTCTTGTCTCTGGAAACCTCAGTTACTGCAGCTCCCTGATGATCGCTTCGGCATTGTCCGTCTTTCCAAGCAGTCCGTGAACGGCCGAATAGACGACGGCACCCGTTCTGATATCGCCGCCGCAGCGCTGATCCAGATAAAACGAAATGCGCTGCATCACTTCATGCATTGTTTTTTCAAGAAGGCCGTCCTGACCCGACAGAAGGCCGACAGCGTCGTCCGTCGTATTGCAGTCCAGAATATTTCTTGCAAGTCCGGCGTCCGCACCGGCCCTGATAGCAGCTGCCGCCATCAGTTCCATCCGGCAGTCGGCCTCGTGGGAATGCGTGTTCATGATGCCGCCAGATACCTTGATGAACTTTCCGATGTGAGACACAAAAAGCACT
This sequence comes from Eubacteriales bacterium, assembly GCA_036453165.1. GTDB lineage: Bacteria > Bacillota > Clostridia > Lachnospirales > Lachnospiraceae > Bilifractor. Next base: position 231,415 of record JAZHVR010000003.1, read on the forward strand.
TCTTCAAAGCCGAGCTCCGCCGCCATATCGAGAGCGTCGCCGACAAAATTACTACACTGCATTTCCTTTTCAGGATCTACCTTTAGAAAATCAAAGGCGAATTTCTCGCCATAATTTCCAGGTGTGAGACAGATAGCCGTTCCGCTGTTCTCACGGTGCATTCTCATCTCTATCCGGATGGCATCCAGAAGAGCTTTTTCGCTCATCGGCTTTACGATACCGCTCGTGCCGAGGATGGAAATTCCTCCCCGGATCCCCAGTCTCGGATTAAAGGTCTTCCCGGCGATTTCTTCCCCGCCAGGAACAAAAATGATGACGTCAATCCCTCCGGTGTAGCCGCATTTCCCGGCTGCCTCAGCGACACTGTCCCTGATCATCGCCCTCGGAACGTGATTGATTGCCGCAGCTCCGACGGGCTGATCAAGCCCGGTCTTTGTAACTCTCCCCACGCCGTCTCCGCCATCGATTGAAACGCCCTCATGTGACGCTCTGCTCACCGCGGCGCAGACAAGGATCCCGTCTGTCACGTCAATATCGTCTCCGCCGTCCTTTCGGACGCCGCAGGATACACTCTCCCGCGAAACCTGAATATTCTCCACTTTCAGAGATAAAACTCTTCCCTCCGGCGTTCCCTGCGTCACAGACAAGAGTTTCTTCCCTGTAAGGAGAATATACGTGGCCGCTTTCGCAGCCGCAGCCGCACAGGTTCCCGTCGTATAACCTTCTCTGAGTTTTTTCTTCATTCTGAGTTTTCCCGAATATCACGCAGGATCCGCATGCCATCCTCATGATATTTCAGGGGGTCAAGCACAACAACGTAACCCTCTCGCGGCCCCACCTGAAAATCATAATAGCCTCCGGACGGCCGCGCATAAGAAGACAGAATGCTCATAATTGTTCCGCCATGCGCCACGACAGCCATCCGCTTATATCCGTTATTGCGGCAGATCTCCATCATTTCATCAAAGCCCTCGAGCGTCCTCTGCCGGAAGGTTTCCATGGATTCCCCGCCTGGAATTGCCATTGTTCCTCCGCTGTCGATCCACTTCTGGTACGCAGGATCGCCCGAGAGCTCCTGATAATTCTTATTCTCGAATCTGCCGAAATCCATCTCACGGAAAGAAGGAATGATCAGCTGCTCCGCCCCTGGGAATACACAATCGGCCGTCATCCGGCACCGCAGCATCGGACTCACAAAAACCATGTCGATATTTCCGAGATGCCCGGAAAGATTTTTCAGCCCTGCTTCCTCTGACTCCAGAATGGGCTCGTCTGTTATCCCGATGTATCTTTTTTCTGTATTTCCTTTTGTTGCGGCGTGACGCAGCATTATGATCTCAATTCTCATCCGCATTCTGCCGGCGTTCAATCCTGCTCTTCGACATTAATGATTTCAATATCCTGTTCCTGAATCTCTTCCTGCTCTCCGATATTATCGTCGGAATCTGTCTTTTTTATTATGATCCCCTGTCCATAGGTGACACGATGGACCTCATCTGAAAAAGTAGCAAGCCTTGTGCAGAATCTGCCCGCAAGCTCGCGGTATTTCCGGTCTACCGAGTCGACAGGGATTACACCGCATCCGATCTCGTTTGCAATAATGATGACATCGGGGTTATAACGGATCAGATTTTCCGCCACTGGCATCGGATCCTCCCCGCTTCTGATACATCTGCGCACGAGCTCCTCAGCGTGTTTGACGGCCCTGCAGTGGTATAGTTCGTACCTCGTACAGCTGTAACCGTCAGCTATGTCATCATCCTTAAGTCCAAAAGTTCTTTTGGCGTAGGAGGTCTTGCCCTCAAATGCGCCGCCAATCACCATTTTCATAAGCGTCACCTCAGAAAACATGTGAAAAAATAATACCGCCTGCCAGCATGAGCAGTTCACTGAATGTAACAAAAAAACCGGCCAGATCTCCTGTTGTACCTCCGAAGAATTTCATGCTGATATGCCTGTACAAAAAGAATGAAACGACCCCTGAAATAAAAATAAGAATTCCCGTGATCCGTCCTGTCATGACTAGAAAAACGGCGATCAGACAGAGATAGATCATACACACAATACGCACCGTCTTTTTTTCTGCCTGGTTGGAAAAATTGGCAAGCGTACCGTCAGGATTTACTTTAGGAAAAGACGGTGATACGACGGAAATCGCGGAAAAAGTTCTGGACAGCATAAAAATCGCACAGAGCGGCAGGATATTTTTCTGATCTGCTTCAGAGGTCAGGCCAATGGCAAGTACAAAGTAAACCGCGGTCCAGATAACCGCGTAGGCTCCCACATGGGAATCCTTTAATATCCTCAGTCTCTCACTTTTTTCACGCCACGAGGATAATGCGTCACAGGTGTCCAGAAAACCGTCCATATGAATGCCGCCGGTCACGAGAACGGGAATCGCCACAGCGACCGACGCATAAAGCAGCGTCCCGAAGCGGCAGAGCGCATACAGAAAAAACCACAGATATTCGATAAGGCCGATCACCGTTCCGACAAGCGGAAAGAAACACATCACATATTTCGTGCTGTCCTTCGTCCACTTTATCTGCGGCATCGGGATCCTCGAATACATAGAGAAAGCAGCGTCAAGGTTCTGAAAAAAGATCTTCATCATTCATTTCAGCCTGATCGGGATGCCGTACACGATCTCCGTGACCCGGTCAGCTTCGCAAACAATATCCTGCGCAATAAGGCCGAGCAGCTGCATATACAGCCGCGTTCCGCCCTCGTAGACACATCCGTCGCAGAACACATCATCCGTTACTACGACCACATCCTCTGCCTCGTGTGCGATATGCAGAAAGCCGCTGATGATCCGGTTGCCCGCGTGAATGCCTATTCCCTCCGGCTTGAACATCTCATTGGCCAGAAGGTTCGGGATATCTTCGATCAGCACGGCGCAGTGCTCCGGGATCTCAACCTCGTTCAGATCAAACGGACACTCCACCGTGCGGAAGTTCATATTCTCCCGCCTCTCGCGATGGCGTCTGATGCGCTCGTTATTTTCAGGATCCGCTCCGGGGATCATCGTGGCTACATAGAGGCGATTTTTATTTTCCCCGAGCTTCAGTATCTGCTGTTCAGCATATTCGGATTTTCCGCTCCCGGCTCCCCCGGTCACAAGATGAATCATACTTCCTCCGTTCATACCTGTCTGAACAGATCCTGCTGCGGACCGTGAGACAGATGACAATATCAGACAAGGTGCTGATACGCCTCGATATGATCTTCTTCAAACGTCGACATACTGTTGTAGACCTTTAACGCCATGTCCAGCAGTGGAAAAATCATGACTGCGCCGGTGCCCTCCCCGAGGCACATGTCACATGTAAGAAAAGGCTTTTTCCCGAGTTCCCGCAGGACAAGCTTTGCGGCCGGTTCCTTCGACACATGCGACGCCATGATATATGGAATACAGGATGGGCAGATGCGCGAGGCAAGAAGTGCCGCGACCGCGGAAATAAATCCGTCGATCACAACCGGAACACCTGCCGATGCGCCGCCGATGAAGACTCCGGCCATTCCTGCCAGGTCAAAGCCGCCCACCTTTGCCAGAACGTCAAGGGGGTCATTTCTGTCCGGCTTATTCAGCGCGATTGCCTTTTTGATAACAGCCTTTTTTCTCTCCAGCCCCTCACTGGAAAGTCCCGCTCCACGGCCGGTCATCATTTCCACAGGCTTATCGAGAAGGACGGAAGCAACGGCGCTGCTTGTCGTCGTATTTCCTATCCCCATCTCACCGGTGGCGAGGATCCTGAAACCGGCCTTCCGCTTCTCTATTGCGATACGGATGCCAGTCTCGATCGCACGTACAGCCTCGTCCCGGCTCATGGCCGGTCCTTTCGCCATATCTGCCGTCCCGTAAGCGATCTTATAATCCGGAACGCGTGTCTTCCGCGCCATTCCGATGTCGATCGGAAAAATCTCCGCACCTGTCTCTTTGCACAGGATTGCCGCCGTCGCTGATCCTGAGAGGAAATTCTCCGCCACCTGCGCTGTGACTTCCTGCCCGGTCTGTGTAACTCCCTCCGCCACGACGCCATTGTCTGCGCACATTACGACAAGGCCCTTTTTGCCAAGGTCAACCTCTGCCGTCCGCTGAATCCCGGCGATCTGGACGATCGCATCTTCCAGCCGCCCGAGGCTGTGAAGCGGGTGCGCAATAGAATCCCAGTGGCGCACGGCTTCCGACTCCGCCTCAGCAGAGACAGGCCTTATCTGTTCTATCGTTTTTTCCAGTATATCCATGTTATTGTGTCATTCTTGTGAGTAAATATGCATCAGTAACCGTCTGTTCCAATATCAGTCTATTCCGAGGATGCCGCGTACGGTCTTCTCCATGTCTTCAACCGTGGAGACCGTCTTGTGACGCACCGGCGCCGTCTTAAGCTCCTCGATTGCCGCCGGAACTCTGACACCGGACACCTGATGCAGAGCCTCAACCTGCTCCTCATCAGTCATTCCGTCGTACTTGTCCGGATCAATGGAGTGAAGAACGGCTCTCGCAAATTTATACGGACTCGCCGTAGAAGCGATCACTGTCGGCGTCTTGTCGCCGCTCTCTTTTCTGTAAAGATCATAGACCGTCGCAGCCACAGCAGTGTGCGGATCAATCACATAATCCGCCTCGCGGTAGATCCGTCCGATCGTCGCTGAAACAGCGCTCTCCGGCGCATAGCCCGCGGCAAAATCGCTGAGGCCCTTCTTCATATCATCGGTGATCTCATACTTTCCGCCGGTGCTGAGCGACTTCATAAGTGACGCCGTTTTCTCTGCGTCATTTCCTGAGATCTGATAGATCAGGCGCTCAAGGTTGCTGGAAACCAGGATATCCATAGAAGGAGAAGTTGTCAGGATAAAAGGACGGTTCTTGTCGTAGATACCAGTATTAAAGAAATCCGTAAGGACGTTGTTCTCATTTGAGGCGCAGATGAGTCTGTTCACCGGAAGGCCGATGCGCTTGGAGTAATAAGCGGCGAGGATGTTTCCGAAGTTTCCGGTAGGAACCGTAATGTTGATCGGATCTCCTGCGCTGATCACGCCTCTCTTGACCAGCTGTGAATATGCATATACATAGTATGCCGTCTGGGGAACGAGCCGGCCGATATTGATGGAGTTTGCACTGCTGAACTGAATCTCCTTTTTGTCGGCGTCCTCTGCGAGCTGACGGTCTCCGAACATCTTCTTCACGCCGGTCTGCGCGTCGTCAAAGTTTCCTGTGATGGCGACGACATGTGTATTCTTTCCCTTCTGGGTCACCATCTGTTTTTTCTGTACGGGGCTGACGCCGTCCTTAGGGAAGAAAACGATGATCTCCGTCCCCGGAACATCGGCGAAGCCGGCCATCGCTGCCTTGCCCGTATCGCCCGAGGTAGCAGTCAGAATGCAGATTTTGTTCGTGATATGGTTCTTTTTCGCCGCCGTCGTCATGAGATACGGCAGGATGGACAGAGCCATATCCTTAAAGGCGATCGTTTTTCCATGGAAAAGCTCCAGAAAATACGCGCCATCTTTTTCGACAACGGGCGCGATCTCCGGAACATCAAACTTACTGTCATATGCATGATTTATGCAATAGCGGAGCTCCTCCTCAGTGAAATCAGTGAGAAACAGTTTCATAACTTCATACGCGAGATCGCGGTAATTCATATTTGAGAGTTCTTCGAGCGAAACATCAAGTGTCGGATAGGCATCCGGCACATAGAGTCCGCCGTCGGACGCAAGTCCGTTCAGGATCGCCTGTGAAGCAGTGATCCCTTTTTCTCCGCCTCTTGTGCTGTTATAAAATATCTGCATTGACTTTTCTTCCTCCGGTAGTTTTCAATTAATTTCATAAATCCGCTAAAATTATAACATAAAAGGACTCATAAAAAAACTGCCGCCAAAAAGCGACAGTCAGACTCTGAAAAAGCGCTGTCTGATAACAATTAAGATCAGTCAGCAAGTGCGATGGCTTCAACCTCGCAGAGAACTCCCTTCGGAAGATCTTTTACAGCTACACAGCTGCGGGCAGGTTTTGATGTGAAATATTTAGCATATACTTCGTTGAATGCTGCGAAATCCGCAATGTCCGCAAGGAAGCATGTCGTTTTGACGACCTTGTCCATGCTGCTTCCGGCAGCCTCTACGATAGCCTTTACATTTTTGCAGCTCTGATCCGCCTGCGCAGAAATGCCTTCTCCCACGGAGCCGTCAGCCGGATTGATCGGCGTCTGTCCGGAAACGAACAGAAAACCATTCGCAATATATGCCTGAGAATACGGTCCGATAGCACCCGGTGCGTTCTTTGTCTCTACAGTTTTCATCTGTCTGTTACCTCGCTTTCTTTGTCTGAAATATTTTCAATAATAACATTATTTATAAATCCGCGTATGAATATGCGCAAGATGCTTTATACTCTTAAAAACAGCATTGATTTTTCATCCATCTGCAGACGGTCCGGAAGTCCGCGTTCTCTGACGAGTTCCTGTATCTCCCTCTGGACGAACCAGCAGATGAGATCGGGATTTCCTTCCTGGTGCACCCCCTGAGGACGGAAGTAATAATTCTTCTCAAACGGAAGCTCTGCCTCCGTCGCAAATTCAGCGCGAAAGCTGTTTGGCGCGTTCTCTCCCCACACGGGGATAAAATCGTGCGCCCGGTACCCCAGGCACGAAGCTTCTTCCGGGATTTCTTTCACGGTCTCAATGGTGGTTCCCCAGTCCGTCAGCTCCGCGTGATGTGCATCGATCCTGACGAGATCAGAAAAATTTTTGCATCCAGTGAGGCGGGCAGCCGCTTTGACCTGCGGGTCTTCAAAGACGTCAGCCGTCTTCCCATCCCGGATAACCTGTCCCCTGTCCATAATCAGCACGCGGCTGCAGAAGCGGTACACCTCGTCCCGGTTATGTGATACGAGGATCACCGTTCCCGCATAATCGGCCAGCAGCTCTGAGAGCTGCTCCTGCAGCTGATCGCGGAGATATGCGTCCATCGCGGAAAACGGCTCATCCAGAAGGATCATATCCGGCTTTGTGGCCATCAGCCTCGCCAGCGCCACGCGCTGCTGCTGCCCTCCGGAAAGGTTCCTCGGATAGCGGTCCTCCAGATCAGACAGATGAAAGCGCCGGATCATTTCCGCGACACGCTCCGATTTTTCCGCCTTCGTCCCGCTGATGCCGGCGGCGATGTTCTGTGCGACCGTCATCGTCGGAAACAGGGCATAATTCTGAAACAGGTATCCGACGTGGCGCATCTGTGGCTTCAGGTTGATCTTATTTCCGCTGTCATAGAGCACGCGGCCGCCGATCGCTATTTTTCCACTGTCGGGCTTTTCAATTCCGGCGATACTTTTCAGCGTCATGCTCTTGCCGCAGCCCGATGCACCGAGGATGCCAATCCTTCCTCCTCCGGAAAAATCGACGTTCAGCGTAAATTCACTGAGCTTTCGCCGGATACGGACCTCGAGCGTCTGCGAATCCTCCGCACTGTTTTCCGCCGGACTCTGAACTTCTCTCAATTTCTTCATCTTCATCTTCGGAACTTTCATGCGATCACCAGCGGCTGACATTTTTCATCGTTTTGCCTGTTACGTAATTCATGACAAACACGATGCCGAAGGCGATGAGCAGCACGATGACGACCCATACACCTGCCGTCGCATAGTCTCCGTCCTGAATGACCATGGCGATCCTCTGGGAAATGGTCGCCGTCTTGCCAGGAATGTTTCCCGCCAGCATAGACGTCGCACCATACTCGCCGAGTGCGCGGGCAAAGGTAAGCACGGTACCTGCGACGATCCCCGGCCCGGATGTCGGCATGACGACCTTCCAGAATATCTTTGTATCGGACATGCCGAGCGTCCTCGCGGCATAGACAAGATTCACATCAATCTGCTCGAAGGCCGCCCGCGCATTTCTGTACATCAGAGGAAAGGCAATGACTGTCGCCGCGACGATACAGCCGAGCCAGGTCTGGACAACCTTGATGCCCAGTTCGTTATACAGAAAAGAGCCGAACGGCCTCCTGAGACTGAATAAGAGCAGGAGGAAGAAACCGGCCACTGTGGGCGGCAGCACCATCGGGAGCGTCAGGATACCGTCGAGGACAGATTTTGCACTAGGTCCTCTTTTGATGACCTTCCTCGCGGCAAAAATCCCGAGGAAAAAAGAAATGGCCGTAGCGACGACGCCTGTCTTTAATGAAATCCACAAAGGGCTCCAGTCAAGGCTGCTCAGAATCTCTGCAATTTCCTCCATTAACCTGTCCTCCCGCCTGATAATTACTCTACATCAGTATCAAAATAGTACTTCTGGAAAATCTCCTTCGCCTCATCTGAGGTTACATATTCCTCAAAATCAGCCGCCGCCGCTGTCTCGGCGTCGGTCGCCTCTTCGTTGGTGATCTGAGCGATCGGGTAGATCACATCGCCGGTGAGATCATAGGAAACTGTCTCAAGGATCTCAATATCATCCTCGTGGCCATAGGTGTCGGAGTAATACGTTGTTCCAACCTCGCAGGATCCCTCAGTCACAGCCTGCAGAACCTTGCTCACATTACTCTGCTCACTGATCTCCACGCCGCCGAGCGCTTCAGAAACCTCCTCCGTCGTGTACTGGGAAGGGTCGTCGGTCTCAGGAAGAATGCCGAGATTCATGAGTGCGGTGCGGGTGTACTTTCCGACCGGAACACTGCCGTCTGCAAGTGCGATGCTGGAAGCGTCGCCGAGGTTCTCAAGACCGGTAACCTTTGTGCCGCTGTCCTTCAGCGTAATGACGACAAGCTGGTTATTGACTACATTTTTTCTTGTTCCGTCGACGACGAAGCCATTCTCCTCGAGCTCATCCATCTGCTTCTGAGCAGCTGAGAAGAACAGGTCGCACGTGTAGCCTTCCTCGATCTGCTGCATCAGTTTTCCTGAGCTGTCGGCATTGTAGGTGATGGTCACTTCCGGATGCGTCTCGTTATACTTCTCCGCGATCTCCGTCATCACATTATTGAGGCTGGCCGCGATAAATACCTGGATCTCCACCGGCTCGCCGCTCGTGTCCTCTGCGGATGCCGTCTCCACTGAGGCCGAGCTGTCTGCAACCGTCGCAGTCTCAGATGAAGCAGCTGTTGTGCCCGAAGACGACGCAGCTATTGATGAAGATGAAGCTGTTTCTGTCTCCGAAGCAGACGATGCTGACGAAGATGTGCTGCTGGTGCTTCCGCATGCGGCGAGCGATAATGCAGTAACGCATGCCATTACGAGTGCCATTGCTTTTTTGTTTTTCATACCCTTACCCTCCTATTCGGATCATCTCCGATTTCTCTGTAATTTCCTGAGGACGTTCAAAGCAGTGTGCCTCAGGTTTATCAGCAACTGCACGGCGGATCGCATCCGCCAGCAGGGCTGTTCTCTTATGGGCTTTAGCCTGTTGAGCTCGAGCGAGTATTTCCCAACGGAAATATGAGCCGAGCGAAACAAAGAACCACCCGCTATGCGGGTGAGAGTCAAGAAGTTATACAGACGAGATCACCTCTTTCT
>JAZHVR010000004.1:0-186796 GCA_036453165.1 Eubacteriales bacterium
GAAAGAGGTGATCTCGTCTGTATAACTTCTTGACTCTCACCCGCATAGCGGGTGGTTCTTTGTTTCGCTCGGCTCATATTTCCGTTGGGAAATACTCGCTCGAGCTCAACAGGCTAAAGCCCATAATTTAAGGGCCGCTGCAAAATGCAGCGGCCCTCGCCTGAGAAAAGTCAATATTCACTTTTCAGTCAGTTATTACTCAGTCGATATGCGGACCAGCGGCAACGAGTGCCTTGCCAGCCTCATTTCCTTCATACTTCTTGAAGTTCTTGATGAATCTCTGTGCCAGATCCTTTGCCTTTGCATCCCACTCAGCGGCATCCTTGTAGGTGTCACGAGGATCAAGAATTGCAGGATCTACGCCCGGAAGCTCTGTCGGAACCTCGAAATCGAAATACGGGATCTTCTTGGTCGGAGCCTTGTCAACTTCGCCTGTCTGAATAGCGGTGATGATTCCACGGGTATCCTTGATGGAGATACGCTTGCCGGTTCCGTTCCATCCGGTGTTAACGAGGTATGCCTTTGCACCGCTCTTCTCCATTCTCTTAACGAGCTCTTCTGCATACTTTGTCGGATGAAGCTCAAGGAATGCCTGTCCGAAGCATGCGGAGAAGGTAGGAGTAGGCTCTGTGATTCCACGCTCTGTACCAGCCAGCTTAGCTGTGAATCCGGACAGGAAGTAATACTTGGTCTGCTCCGGAGTCAGGATAGATACAGGCGGAAGTACACCAAATGCGTCAGCGGACAGGAAGATAACGTTGTCTGCTGCCGGGCCATGGGAAATACCGTTGTTGACCTTCTTAACGATCTTGTCGATATGGTCGATCGGATAGGATACACGGGTGTTCTCGGTTACGCTCTTATCAGAGAAATCAAGCTTGCCGTTGTCATCGATCGTTACGTTCTCAAGAAGAGCGTTTCTCTTGATGGCATTGTAGATATCCGGCTCAGCGTCCTTATCGAGGTTGATTACCTTTGCGTAGCAGCCACCCTCAAAGTTGAATACGCCGTTGTCATCCCAGCCGTGCTCATCATCGCCGATGAGAAGTCTCTTCGGATCAGTGGAAAGCGTGGTCTTGCCGGTTCCGGAAAGGCCGAAGAAGATGGAAGTGTGTTTGCCTTCCAGATCGGTGTTTGCAGAGCAGTGCATGGAAGCGATGCCCTTCAGCGGCAGATAGTAGTTCATCATGGAGAACATACCCTTCTTCATCTCTCCGCCGTACCAGGTGTTGATGATAACCTGCTCACGGGAAGTGATATTGAAGACAACAGCTGTCTCAGAGTTGAGACCCAGCTCTTTGTAGTTCTCTACTTTTGCCTTGGATGCGTTGTATACAGTGAAATCCGGCTTGAAGTTTGCGAGCTCCTCTTCAGTCGGCTGGATGAACATGTTCTTTACGAAATGAGCCTGCCATGCAACCTCCATGATGAAGCGGATAGCCATGCGGGTATCCTTGTTTGCGCCGCAGAAGCAGTCTACAACGTACAGCTTCTTGTTGGAGAGCTCTTTCTTTGCGATTTCCTTTACAGCAGCCCATGCTTCCTGACTTGCCGGATGGTTATCGTTCGGATATTCCTTTGAAGTCCACCATACGGTATCCTTTGAGTTCTCATCCATAACGATGAATTTATCCTTGGGAGAACGTCCTGTGTAAATTCCGGTGAATACATCAACGGCGCCAAGCTCGCTGACTCTGCCGACTTCGTAGCCTTCAAGACCCGGCTTTGTCTCCTCAGCAAACAGCTCATCATAGGACGGATTGTATACGATTTCTGTTGTTCCTGTGATACCATACTGAGTTAAATCAACCTTTGCCATTTTAATTACCCTCTTTCTGTACCATGGTTACCAGTTACGTTTATATGCGGGGAACCGGCCAGATAATCCGGCATTCCCGATATTTCACACTGTTCATATTATACATAAATCCTAGGAAAATTCATCTGTTTTGACGCAGATTTTCCTATTTGAACGACTTTTTTTTAACAATCTCAACGAAAATGGTGATTTTTCACAAACGCTATTTTCCGGCGCCGGCCCTCTTTGAACTGCTGTACCTGATAATAAGCATTTCAACGGCCAGCCTGTCGCCCAGGCGTCCCGTCTTCACGTCCTCTTCCGTCGCGGCAAAATCCTCAAGGATGGCGCGGAGCTCTCCCCTGCCATACTGTCTGGAGATCTCAAGCGACCTGCGGACCGCAAACTGCGGCATTCCAACCTTGCCCGCGATCTCCCACGGCGCCTTCCCGGCCGCGGACAGCTCCTTCACATGATACATCTGCATGTATTCTCTCGACAGAAGCGAGAGGATTTTCATCGGAGCCTCCTTCAGGGCAAGCAGGTCGTAATATAAATTGAGTGCCTTTTTCTGCTCATGAGAAGCCACTGCTCTCACCATATCAAAAATCCGGTCCGTCAGCTCCGGCGTGAGAATCGCGTCGAGATCAGCCGGCGTGATCTCGTCAGGATCCCTGCCGGCGGTCGGCCGGTCGGGGCTCATCACATAGGCGAGAAGCTTATCCGTCTCATTATTGATGTTGGTCATGTCTGTGGAAGTCAGCTGCAGAAGGCGCGTCATCGTTGAGCGCTTGATTTTTTTCTTATCCTTCGCGATCTTGTTCATGATGAAGCGGATCAGAACGTCCTCTGACTGCTCCCCATATTCTTCCGCAATGCCGGCGGAGGACACCGCCTTATACAGGCGCGAACGCTTGTCTACCTTCCGCTCGGAAAAAATCATGACGAGATAGTCCGGAATTTTTTTTACATAGTCAGCGAGATCATTCGCGCTTTTCGCAAAAAATCCCGTGTCCTCGAGCAGGATCACCCGGCGGTCAGCGAAAAAAGGCATTGTCTCCGCCTGTGAGATCACGTCCTTTTCCTGGACATCCTCTCCCTCGTACTTATTGAAATTCATCGTGTCCTCATCGGGAACGAGCGCCTTCACCAGTGCATGCGTATAGCCGATCCGCATGTAGCTTTCCGAGCCGAAAAGCAGATAGACCTGATGAAAGCTTTTATTTTTTATATCATAATCAATTCTGCCCACGCGATGATTCCTCCAGAACACATCCGAGTCTGCTGCCTACCTGCCATCGTCCGCTGCCGGTTACTAATATGCTGTCGGCCGCTGCCGGTCACTTTCCTGCTGTCCGCCGTCGCCGGTTACTTTCCTGCCTCGCCGGTTTCTCACTTTGGGAGAAGATCCATGCGCTTCAGTTCATGAAACAGCCTCGAGATTGGAAGGCCGACGACATTATTGTAATCTCCGCGGATCTCACTCACAAAGACGCTGAACCTCCCCTGGATAGCATAACCGCCCGCCTTATCGTAAGGTTCATCGCTGTCCGCGTAGAGTTCAATCTCGCGCTCAGTCATATCGGTGACAAATACCTCCGTGTCACAGGCAAAAGTCGAACATTCCGCCTCCGACATTATAGAGACTCCAGTGTAAACATGATGTGACCGTCCCTGAAGAAGATGGAGCATCTCGATCTCCTGCTTCCGGTCCGCGGGCTTTCCGAGGATCGTGCCGTCACAGGCTACGAGCGTATCAGCCCCGATCACTACATAATACGGGCCTTCCGCATCATCTGGAAGCCGCGAGAACACAGCCTCTGCCTTTTTGCCGGCCAGATCCATGACAATATCTTCCGGCCGCGTTTTTAACGTATGCTCATCAATATCAGATGTGATAATCCTGCACCCCAGTCCCGCCTGTTCCATAAGCTCGCGCCGCCTCGGCGAACCCGAAGCCAGAACAAGGCTAATCTCTCTGTCAAACATGTCAGCCTCCCTTAAATCTGCCAACGAACAATTTATTATATCATAACACTCGCAGACGTCATTCGTCACCCAGATAGCCTGAGACCGTCATCTTCCCATTGTTAAAAGATGTGATGATCGCGCCATAATCTTTTGTACAGAAGGCATCCGCCCCGGCGGCTTCGATCCGGTCGAGTGTTTCCTGATGCGGATGCCCGTATACACTGTCCTTTGGCGCGGAGATCGCACACACCTCCGGGCGGGCGGCTGCGAGAAGCTCTTCGGATGTCGAGTACCGGCTTCCGTGATGCCCCACCTTGAGGTAATTTACATCCTGCACGAAAGGGATCGTTTCTTCTTCGCCCTCTCCCTCTAAGTCGCCGGTCAGAAGAGCCGAAAAATCATCGTACTTCACGTAAAGCACGAGCGACCCCGCATTTCCTTCCAGCTCTCCGCCCTCCGTCAGAGGATGAAGCACATCCATCCGCAGCTTTCCAGCAGCTACCCGGTCGCCCTGCTTTACCCATGACACGGTGATTCCCGTGTTCCTGCACTCCCGCGTGATCCGGATTCCCGCCCCATTTGTTTTCATCCAATATGGCATATACAGATGGTCGACCCGGATAAACGTGGTCCCGTCCGCGATCGCATTCAGCATTTCTTCGGTTCCGCTGTAATGGTCGCTGTCTCCATGTGTAATGAAAATCCCGTCGATATGCGATATCCCCTGACTCTCAAGATATGGCATAATCCGGTATTTACCGACGAGGTTTTCGCTGCTGCTTCCACCGTCGACAAGAAAAACGGCGCCATCTGTGCGCATGACGAGAGAATCTCCCTGCCCAACGTCAAGCATCGTGAGAGAAAAATCCGGCCGGATGCGGATAAAAAGAACAAAAATCATCGCAGCAGTCAGCGACGCGAGAGTCGGGATAAGCTGGCGTTTTTTCTTCAGGACGTGCCTTTGCTTCGATTTCAACACGATGAGGATCACGGCAACACCCGCATACCAGAGCACAATCTGCCACAGCTCCGGCTTTCCGCAGGTCCACATGGCGAGAGGCACTTTCCGCAGGGAACCTGTCATATATGCGAACAGCTGAAGGATAAGATCGACCGGGATCAGAATCAGCCAGGCAAGCTTTTTGGAGAGAAGGACCAGGACAGAACCGACGGCGCCGATCTCCATAACATAAGTCATAGCCGGAAGGATAAAAATATTTGCGAGGAGACTGAAAGCAGGGACCTGATAGAAATAATATGCCGTGAGCGGCAGCGTCATCATCGTCACCGCACTCCATGAAAGCATGAGCTCGGCAATGTTGTGCATGATTTTTTTCCTGGCACTCCCCTTCCGCCAGAAGGATTCCGGAACAAGTTTCAGAAGCTCTGGATAAAGGCCGGCGGCCCCGAGAACAGCCGCAAACGACAGCTGAAATCCGGCGTAAAAAAGATATCCCGGGGAAACGATCAGAATGAGCATCGCCGACATGCAGAGGGCATTCAGTGAATCGTAGCTTCTCTGTGTGACCTTTGCGACAAGCAGGATCAGAAACATGATGTACGCGCGAACCGCGGAAATCGGCGTGCCCGTAAACAGACAGTATATGAACATGACTCCTGCCGCAAAAACCGCCGCGATCCCTTTCATGATCCCGGGCCGTCTCATTCCGCCTGCCAGAATGAAAAGTTTTAACAGCAGGCTGTACGCAGCCACGCCGAGCAGTGTGATATGAAGTCCCGACACGGCGAGGACATGCATCACACCTCCGACCCTGTAATTCAGCCGGCTTTCCTCGTCGAGCATGGAGCGGTCCCCGAGCAGCATTGCCGAAAGAACTCCCGCACTTTCCGCGTGCATGACAGACAAAAGGCCGGATGAGATCTGACTTCGGACCGCCGCCAGATTTTCTCTCATGCCCGACCCCTCCTCCAGAACGATCACCTTCTGGCAGAACATAGAATAAAAAATCTTCTGACATGCATAATAACTCTGGCTGTCAAATTGTCCCGGGTTTCCCGGCGGCGCAATTTTTGTGACCGTTCCGGTGAGCTTCACCGATGATCCGATGGTCAGCTCCGAAGCGGGCAGACTCGTCCCCGCAAAAATAAGCTCTGTCGGATCAGGATTCTCTTCGCCCTCCGCAGTGTTCACATAGACAGAAGTCTCTCCAGTCATCGTAATCTTCAGTCGATGGAAGCTGATTTTTTCACCGTACCAGTCGGCCGATGCATCACGGATGATATATTGCGTCGATTTTTCTTTCTTCTGACGGTCATCGATCACTCCTGTCACCGTCATCATTCTCCCGTCACAGAGCTTATCCTCTAGCCCTTCGGACAGCACGGGCTCACCAAAAACCGGAGCGCCGGCAAGACGCAGGAGAAAGATAAAAAACATCAGAACGCCACAGGCAATACACACAGGCCGCCGGTTCATGCCGCCTCCTCTCTGGAGAGACTCCGCATCAGGGCAAAACACACAAAAGCAGGTGCCGCAAAAATATGCAGCACCTGCTTCTACATCCTCAGTGTACGCTGTTCAATTTCTGTTTTCAAACACTGTCTTCCCCGTTCTTATGCGAAGGGATCCGGACTGCCCCGATCTGGCACATCCGGCAGCGTAAGAGCACACATTTTTCTATCCTTCCGTCTTATTCATTGCGCTTATTCAAGGCCTGTTGTCTCATCGAGGCCGAGCATAATATTCATATTCTGGACAGCCGCTCCTGAAGCTCCTTTGCCGAGATTATCGAAAAGCGCCGTCACCGACGTCTGCTCCTCATTTCCGCAGACGACAAGCTTCAGATAATTTGTTCCAGCGAGCTCGTTCGCATACAGTGTCTTCCCATTCTCGCCAAAAGGAAGCACGCTTACAAAATGCTCACCCTCATAATATTCCTGAAGTTTTTCACAGATATCCTCCGCCGTCGGCTGACCATTGAGAAGGCGGTTCTGGAGCATGATCGTTCCGGCCATCCCCTTATAGTAATCATCGACAACCGGCATAAAAACAGGAGCAAAATCGAGGCCGGTCATCTTCTGGATCTCCGGGAGATGCTTGTGTCTCAGGGTAAGGCCGTAAATTCCGGGCGCATCCAGTGCCACCGGGCGGTCATCCGATTCATACTGGGCGATCATTTTCTTGCCGCCTCCGGAATAGCCGGTGAGTGAATAGCAGGTCAGAGGATAATCCTTCGGAAGAATCCCCATCCGCACAAGCGGAGCAGCCGAAGAAATCACGCCAGTCGCGTGACATCCGGGGTTCGCAACTCTCCTGCTCGATGCGATCGCAGCCCTCTGTTCCTTTGAGTACTCCGGAAAGCCATACGTCCATCCATCTGCCGTGCGATGCGCCGTCGACGCGTCGATCACGCGGACTTCCGGATTATCGATCATGGCAACAGCCTCCCGCGCGCCATCATCCGGCAGACACAGAAAAACAATATCCGCAGCGTTCAGAAACTTCTTCCTCTCCGCCGGGTCATGCCTTTTATCCTCATCGATCCTCATCAGCTCCAGGTCATCCCTCGAGCCGATCCTGTCATAGATCTGCAGTCCCGTCGTACCACTCTGTCCATCAATATATACTTTAGTTTTCATATCCTTATCCCTTCAGTCACATTATAATTCTTTCTTCTCAAACAGCTGCGTCAGTTTTATTTCTTTCCTGAATACTGTGTCTGTCTCTCCGTTGATGCTGAACTGCACTTTATCGACATGGCACGTGTCTACGAGCGAGTTGACGATCGCATATAGCGATGCCTCCTCCGTGACATTTCCCACGGCCGTCTGAACCGTTTTATCAAGACTCACATAGCATATCGTCTCGCTGCCGTCATAGGAGCTGTCTGATTCATCATCCCCTGAACTTCCATTTGAGGCTGACTGCGTATGCGTACTCAGCACATTCATGTTCTGCGGCAGCACCGGATACAGGCCATCTGTCGTCGGCCCCTGGATCAGTGCCTCGATGACCGCCTTTTCCATCGGCTCATTGCTGCTGTAGTATACCTTCCTCTCTTCCGGTACCAGATGTGTTCCAGTCTCATCCGCAAAATACAGAGTCATGGTCGTATACAGATAATTATTTATCGACTTTCCGGCATTCTCAACGAAGTCATCCAGTGTCAGGTTCGTCAGCTCATTGCCCTCTGAATCAGTCACCGGCTCTCCCTGTTCCGTAATATTTATTGAATCCACGCCGTCGATCTGGATAAAAGTCCTCACGAGACCGCCGATAATCAGGATTTTTTTCGAGGGGGTGTCTGTTTCGATCGGAGCGGAAAGGTCAAGCTGCAGTTTCCCGTCCTCCAGATTACACTGATCAATGGTGACGCCATCCGGCAGAAGATGTACCATGTCCTCTCCGAGAGGATCCTGTGACTGCAGCCCGACGAGCTCCATCGCCTGCGCGCCGGGATCCGTCTGCTGAAAAGTATATTGCACGGAGACGATCTTGTCGCCCGCGCTGTTCAGATAATATACATAATACTGCGTATCCCCGCTCTGAGGCTCATCTGATCCTGACGACACTGAGGATGAGGAAGCGCCACAGCCGCTGATCCCCAGCATCAGTACCGCCGCGAGAAGCGCAGCCACTGTTTTTTTAAAAAAACGCATTACAAAAGTCACCTCCGTCAGACAACATAAATGAGCGGGATGCGGATAGAAAATGTCGTTCCCTTGCCGACCTCACTCGTCACACGCAGAGCCCCGCGGTGCATCGCGATGGCCTGTTTCGTGATAGCGAGCCCGAGTCCGGTACCTCCGATCTCCCTCGAATGACTCTTGTCAACGCGATAAAAACGATCAAATATCCTGTCGATAGAATCCTGCGGAATTCCGATTCCCGAATCGCTGATAGATACATAGAAATACTTCCTGTCGGCATTCAGGGAAATGCGGACCCAGCCGCCTTCCGGTTTATTGTATTTGATCCCGTTTTCAATAATATTTGTAAACGCCTGTGTCAGTTTGACCTCGTCGACCTCAGCCGTGATCGGCCGGAAGCTGTCAAAAATCAGCTCCACGTGCGCCTTGTCTGCGATCGGCGTAAGCCGCTTGACGATCCCCTCGATCTCCTCGTTAATATTCGTCTCTGTGATATTCAGCTTGACAGCCTTCTTGTCCATGCGGACGAGCGTGAGCAGATCCGTAATGATCTGATTCTCACGGTCGATCTCAGAGGAGATATCATGCATAAACTCCTTGTACATATCGAGGGACGCATTCGGATCCTGATTGAGTGAATCCGAAAGGACCTTCATCGACGCCAGCGGCGTCTTCAGCTCGTGAGATACGTTCGATACAAACTCCTCGCGCGTATCATCTGCCTCTCTCTGCCGCTTCAGAAGCGAATTAAAAGCGTCTGAGATCAGCTGTGTCTCTCGGTAATCCGGCACATTGATGCTCTCATCCTCATAGCCGACCTCAATTCCTTCAATAGCCTTCGTGATTTTTAACAGCGGCTTCACCAGATAGCCCGAAAGGAAAAATCCGAGGATCAGCATGAGGATAATGACAATAGCGATCATCATGATCGCCTGCTGCTCCAGTGCTACCGTATTCGCGTGAATCTCTGATGTCGATACACTCACGAGAAGCACCCCCAGGATGTCGGAATTGTCTGTATCCGACGGATCCGTGATCATCATTGTCATCTCAATGTACTGATTTTCCTGGTCGTAGTTGCTCGTCTCCTGCCCGGCGAGACACTGCTGTATCTCCTGGGACAGTGAATACTTGCCCGTGTCAATATTGTATGTATCCTTGATGACTTTGCCGTCCTTGTTGGCGACGATGACGCGCCCCTCATAGATACTCGTCAGCATATCAAATTCAGGATTGATCACGTCGTCGTCAGGGTTATTGATATAATCTCTCGTCGCCAGCTGGTCCGCGAGGATATCGACCTGAGAGCGCACCGTCACCGTTCTCTGCTCGATGGCCATATCTTCATAATTGCGCACGGTGCGCAGCTCAACAAAAATCGCCGGCAGCGTGCCCATGATGAATATGAGCAGCATAATATCCGACCGGATACTGCGGCTTTTTTTATTCTTCTTTCTTTCCTTTGTCCGGCGCCCCTGTTTCCTCGCCTCTCTGTTCTGTCTCCGGCGCTCTGCTCTCTCACGGCGCCTGCGCCTGCGCTCTTCTGGCTGTTCAGCCTCATTTTCCGCGCTATTCTGCTCCACGGGGCTAATCAGATCCTGTTCTGCCACTTTTTTTACTCCCAAAAATGTATTCTCTTTCCGATTCCGCAGCAGAGATTATCACCGCGCGGAATTTACAGCAAAGATTATATCACGCATTCGTCTTCCAAACGACATCAGAACAAAAAAGACTGCCGCACCTATATGCAGCAGTCTCAACATATCAAACGCTGCCAATGAAGGCAGTGTTATTTTTCTTCTTTTTTGTCTTTCTCTTTATCGTTTTCCTTCTCTGGCTCCGCCTCATCCGAAGTATTTTCTTCTTCAGGCTCTGGCTTCACGACTTCCACGCGGACCTGTTCAATGCGGTGCTCGTTGACCTCCATGACCTCGACGATCAGGTGATGATCAGGCACCTCAATCTTTTCGCCGCTTCTCGGCAGATGTCCCGCCTGGTCGACCAGCCATCCGCTGACGGTCAGCGACTCCTCATCGTCACTATATTCCTCGCCGATTTTTTCAAAGAACTTCTCGAGGTTCATGGAACCGCTGACGATGTAGACGCCGTCGGACGCCTTCCGGATCTCCGGCTCCGCCTGCTCATGCTCATCCCAGATCTCGCCGACGAGTTCCTCCAGGATATCCTCCATCGTCACAATGCCGAGCGTGCCGCCGTACTCATCGAGGACGATCGCCATGTGGATCTTTTTCGACTGAAGCTCGCGGAACAGATCGCCGATCGGTCGGTGCTCCGTTGTGAAAACAACAGGCCGGATGATCGATCGCACAGTCCCGTTATTCCCATAAATCTTGTTGTAAAAATCCTTGACGTACAGAACACCGATGATATGGTCGATATCTTTTTCGTAGACAGGGATTCTCGAAAGACCGGTCCGGGCAAAGATCTCCATGACCTCTTCTTTTGTGCAGCCCAGTTCTACCGCTTCAATATCGACACGCGGCGTCAGAATATCCTCCGTCAGCGTCTCATTAAAATCAATAGAGTTCGTGATGAGCGCGCTCTCCTGCTTGTCGATCTCGCCCTCCTCCTCGGCGGTTTTTACGATCGTCAGGATCTCCTCGTCGGTCACGGAGCTGTCATCCTTCGGCTTAAAGATTTTCAGAAGAAGTTTCTGCCAGAGACCAAACAGCGCCGTAAGAGGCGTCAGAATCGTAATAAAAAACTCCAGCGACCCCGCGACATGCATCGCATAGCTGTCCGCCGAACCGATGGCGAGTGTCTTTGGCGTGATCTCGCCGAAGAACAGAAGAACCAGCGTGCTGATCAGCGTTGCCAGCGCCGACCCCTGATCACTTCCCCACATCCTGACGCAAAGCACAGTTGCCACGGATGTCGCGGCGACATTCACCATATTATTGCCGACAAGGATCGTCGACAGAAGTTTCTCATAGCGGTCCAGGAGCTTCAGCACCCTGCGGGCGCTGATATCCCCCGTCTCGTCGAGATTTTTCATGCGAACTTTATTTACTGAATTAAAAGCTGTCTCAGCAGCAGAAAAATAGGCTGAGAGCAGAACACACAGAACGATGGTCCATAGACCGGCCGTGTCTGACACAATGAACTCCTTTGAAACTGTTAATAGAACACCCCTGATGGGGCAGATTTCTAATTATCTTATCACACTTTGGTTTTTCTGTATGTTAACAAAATATTAAGCCACTCCAAAGGCGAGGCACAGAAGGTGTGTGATTACCGCGCACACCCAGGCGATTACGCACTGGAAGACCACTGTTCCGATGGCCCACTTATGGCCGAGCTCGCGGCGGATAGAAGCGATGGCCGCGACACACGGTGTATAGAGCAGGCAGAAGACGAGCAGTGACAGGCTTGTGCCGGTCGTGAGCACCGTCTTGAGAGCTGCTGTTGAACCAAACAGTACGTTCAGTGTAGATACGACACTCTCCTTCGCCATGAATCCGGTGATGAGAGCCGTCGCGATTCTCCAGTCGCCGAAGCCGGCAGGCTTGAAAATCGGCGCGATGAAGCCGGCGATGATGGCGAGCATGCTGTCCTGCGAATCGGTCACCATGTTCAGATGCGGGTCAAAGGTCTGCAGGAACCAGATGACAATTGCGGCCACGAAGATGATCGTGAAGGCTCTCTGCAGGAAGTCCTTTGACTTATCCCAGAGCAGCTGGGCTACGTTCTTGGGGCTCGGCAGACGATAATTCGGAAGTTCCATGACGAACGGAACAGCTTCGCCCTTAAAGATCGTACTCTTTGAGATCAGCGCCGTCAGGATGCCGATCACGATTCCCAGAACGTACAGGAGCACCATCACAAGTGCCGCGTGATCCGGGAAAAACGCCGCCGTGAAAAAGGCATAGATCGGAAGCTTCGCCGAGCAGCTCATGAACGGCGTCAGCATGATCGTCAGCTTGCGGTCTCTCTCAGATGGGAGCGTCCTGGATGCCATGACAGACGGGACACTGCACCCGAAACCGATCAGCATCGGGACAATACTCCGGCCGGAGAGTCCGATTTTTCGAAGCCACTTATCCATGACGAAAGCAATACGAGCCATGTATCCTGTGTCCTCAAGCAGGGACAGGAAAAAGAACATCGTAACGACGATCGGGATAAAACTCAGGACCGATCCGACGCCAGTAAAAATACCATCGATCACCAGCGAATGTACCCATGGAACGACATTCGCCGCCGTCATCGCCGAGTCCACCGTGGCTGTCAGCGCGTCGATCCCCATCGCCAGCAGCGTCTGAAGATTTCCGCCGATAACATCAAAGGTCAGCCAGAAAATAACCGCCATGATCGCGATGAACATAGGGATGCCCGTATATTTTCCGGTGAGAACGCGGTCGATCTTCCGGCTTCTCTCGTGCTCCTTGCTCTCTCTCGGCTTGACGACAGTCGCCTTGACAAGCTTCTCAATGAAGGAAAAACGCATATCCGCAATAGCTGCCGCGCGGTCGAGACCGCGCTCGTGCTCCATCTGCAGGATAATGTGCTCAATCATTTCTTTTTCGTTCTGATCCAGTTTCAGCGCATTTTCTACAAGGGCGTCGCCTTCAACAAGCTTCGTCGCAGCAAAACGAAGCGGAATGCCGGCCGCCTTCGCGTGATCCTCGATCAGATGCATGATCGCGTGCAGACACCGGTGGACAGCGCCGCCGTGATCATCGGGGCTGCAGAAGTCCTGCCTTCCGGGCCGCTCCTGATAATGCGCCACATGGAGGGCATGCCGCACGAGCTCCTCAATGCCTTCGCCCTTTGCTGCGGAAATCGGGATAACAGGGATCCCGAGCATTGCCTCCATGTTGTTTACACGGATAGAACCGCCGTTTCCGGTGAGCTCATCCATCATATTGATCGCCAGCACCATGGGCGTATCGAGCTCCATGAGCTGCATCGTCAGATACAGGTTTCTCTCAATGTTTGTCGCGTCGACGATATTGATGATTCCCGTCGGCTTGTCTCCGATAATGTACTGCCTCGTCACAATCTCCTCATCACTGTAAGGAGACATCGAATAAATTCCCGGAAGGTCCGTGATCTCGGTATTCGGGTGTCCTTTGATCTGGCCGGTCTTCCGGTCAACCGTCACGCCGGGGAAATTTCCGACATGCTGGTTGGAGCCGGTCAGCTGATTGAACAGCGTCGTTTTTCCGCAGTTCTGATTGCCTGCCAGGGCGAACGTGAGAATGGTGTCGTCCGGAAGCGGGTGCTCCCCCTTCTTTACATGATACCGGCCGCCCTCGCCGAGGCCCGGGTGCTCTTCGATCTTTCCCCGTGTTTCAGCTGTTGTCTCCGGTCTCCACGGATGCACCGAATTTTCGTCAATCGTGATTTTTTTCGCGTCATCAACGCGAAGTGTCAGCTCATAATCGTGTATTCTGAACTCGATCGGATCGCCCATGGGCGCGTATTTAACAAGTGTGATCTCCCCTCCCGGAATAACTCCCATATCAAGAAAGTGCTGGCGAAGCTCGCCGCTGCCGCCTACCTCGAGAACCGTTGCCTCATCATTAATGTTCAGATCATTCAGAGTCATAAAATCTGTATCCTCTCCCTCATATTTGCCATTTGAAAAATCAGCGGACCGGATGCTGGTTCAGCTTCCAGATCAGCCATAATCCTTTCAGCAGCAGATGTTCATCCAGGATAATCTTGTGTCTGCAGAACGGAGCGATGATCTTCCCCATTCCCCCCGTCGCGATAACCGTCGGGTCACCATCTTTGAGGTCGCCGTTCTTTTTCAGCTCCTCTGTATACCGGTCAATAATACCGTCAAGGGCTCCCGCAGAGCCGTACATAATGCCGCTCTTCATGGCATCGACCGTATCCTTGGCGATCACCCGCTCCGGAGTGGAAAAATCGATGGCCGGCAGCAGGGATGTCCTCTCGAGCATTCCCTTCATGGTCGTGCCCGGCCCCGGCATAATGCATCCGCCGATATATACGCCGCGCTTGTCAACGACAGTGACCGTGGTCGCCGTCCCGATATCGATAATGATCGCCGGGAGCATATACTCCTCGCGGGCGGCGACAGCCGTCGCTACAAGATCTCCGGCGATCTGATCCGCCGTAATGCCGTCCATGTCAACTGCGAGGCCAGAGTCGATGTTCTGACCGAGAATATACGGCTCTCTGCCCGTCAGGATCTTAAATGCACTGGCGACAGAAGTCGTGACATTCGGAACCACCGAAGAAATGATCGAACCATCCAGATCTTTCCCACAGACGCCGATCAGATCAAGGACCTGCCGGATCTCTGCCGCGTACTCAAAAGCAGTTTCCACCCGGTCCGTACTCATCTGCACGGGTCCTCTGATCACACCTTTGTCGTCAATGCAGCCGAGCTGTATATGTGTATTGCCTATATCCGCCGCAAGAATCATAATAATCTCTCCTCCTGATACCGTAACATTTTATTGCCTTGCTGTCACCGCTGTCAATATCGCTGAAGCGCCGATATTACAATCCATCTGAATAACTATCTCCGACAGAAAAGGGACCGCCACAAAGTTATGCAGCGGCCCCATATGGGTTCATTTTCAATTTATTTAGTGCAGAGTTTTTCTCGCCGCCTTTACGATTCGCATGATGACCGGCGCGAGAATGACGTTGATCGCCAGCTCAATGATGAAGTTGACACCGATAAATCCGGTGAGGAATGCAGTGAAGACACCCGCGCCCTCGCTCATTCCGAGAGCGGACAGGACAAGCCCGCGGAACACTGTCAGGCAGACCACACTGAAAATACCCGTATTGGTGACCGGAGCGATGATAGCTGCCATGATCGTGCCGAGATAAAAGCTCTTCTTAGAAAACAGTTTATAGAACACTCCCGCCAGAAGGCCGGCGAAAAGTCCCTTGGCGATGCAGGTGACGATAGTGACTACCGGAGCGTACTCCAGCATCGCTGTTGAAAAAGCACCTGCCGCACCCGTGATTACCTGAATAGAAACAACGATTCCGAAGACTGCGCCGAGAAAGGCACCGCCGGCCGGTCCATAAAGGATCGCGCCGATGACGATCGGAACCAGAGTCAGCGTGAATGTGAGCGGTCCGACCGGAATCGCACCCACGACCTCAAGAACGATAACTAATGCTGTGAGGACTGCAAGCACAACCATTTTTTGTGTCCTGCTTCCTTCTTTTGCGACGGTGCTATTGCCCGTCTCTCTGACTGTATTGCTGCTCATCTTAACCTCCTTGCTGCTGTTCCGGTTCCCCGGATATAGCGCTTCCGGATCCAGTCGGGATCCACGATAGTATTTGACGAGTCATTTATAACACATCATTGTTAAAATTTCAACGAGCCAGTCTGGATAGCGCGACAGCGTGAAACCAGACATCCTGCTGAGAGGTTCAGCACTCACAGAAAAACGCGCTGCCGACAGCGCAGCACACCGGCTTATCATACGAAGGAAAATCCTGTCGCCTCGATCAGCAGTCCCCAGAGTACTCCGAAGATGTAGAGGATCACGGCGATTTTTATATTTTCACTCAGATGGCGCCGGTTGGTGCGGAAAAGAACGAGCAGTCCGACGCCTGCGCCGACGAGAAGCCCTGCCATCATCTGTCCGGCCCCGAGAAGCCCCTGGAGGTAGAGCTGAGTGATCACGACAGAGGAGCCGCAGTTCGGGATCAGACCGATGAGCCCGGCAAGAAAGACGCCAAGAACGGGGATCCGTCCCATGAATCCGGCCAGCGCGTCATTGCCGACAACGTCTACCGCGATCGTCAGAATCAGTTCTATGATAAAAATAAAGACGATGATGTTCACCGTGTGCTTCAGCGCGGCGAGAAAACTGTTTCCCTCCTCTTCCTCGCATCCGCAGTGATCCTGCTCGCACAGATCATGTATCCGCTTCTCTGTCTTGCTCCTGTATCTTGTGAAACGCAGGACAAAATCCAGAGCCAGTCCGGAGATCAGTCCGATCACGATTTTTGTCAGAAGAATCTTCAGGATCGTCTCCGGAGCGACATGTTCGGAAATAAAGATCGGGAGCATCTCGTCGGATGTGGACAGAAATACAGCGATCAGCGTTCCGACAGAAATGACACCTCCGGAATACAGGCTGGCCGCTGCCGCGGAAAACCCGCACTGCGGAATCGCGCCGAACGCGGCTCCGATGATCGGGCCGTACCTCCCCACCTCAGCGAGCTTTTCAGAAAATTTGTCGCCGGCCTTCCGTTCCAGAAACTCCATGAGCAGATAAGTCAGATACAGAAACGGGACCAGCTTCAGTGTATCAGTGGTCGCATCAATAACGGCTGAAAGAATTACACTTTGCACGAAAAATCTCTCCTCATTAAATCATCATTCTCAGTAACTAGTGCAATTACAAGTATAACCGATGTGTCAAGTCCGTTTCTGTCGAAAAAAAGCCTTTCACCTGCCGTAAACCCCACAGCAGATAAAAGGCTTTCCTGATAATCATCCGGTACACAGGTCAGTTCTGTTCATCCTCTGCGGCCTTCAGATGACCTGTCTCCTCAATTTCGCTGATCATGTCAACTCTTCTTGCATGACGGCCGCCCTCATATTCGGCGTCAAGCCATGCATCCACGATCATTTTAGCGAGCTCGGAGCCGACAACACGCGCTCCGAAAGCAATAATATTCGTGTTATTGTGGCGCTTTGAAAGGCTCGCCGAATACGGCTCACTGCAGACACAGGCGCGTACGCCCTTCACTTTATTTGCGGCGAGGGATATGCCAACGCCAGTTCCACAGATCAGCACACCGCCGTCAACCTCTCCTGAAGCCACCATTTTTCCGACCTTGTAGCCGCTGATTGGGTAATCAAAGCGCTCTGTGGAATTCGTTCCCACATCGATAACTTCAATGCCTCTCTCCTCGAGATGCTCTTTAATGATCTTTTTCAGTTCTACAGCCACATGATCATTTCCAATCGCTAATTTCATGACATCCTTCTTTCATAGAATTATAAAAATACAGGGTCCTTCCGGACCCTGTACTCGTCATTTACAGATATGTAGGATCCTTAATCCTTTTTTCCGCGTAGATTGCTGCACCGATAACCCCGTTCTTCTGGTCCGGCCTTGAATAACGGATAGTCATCGTCTTTTCAGGATATGGTTTCCTTGTGAAGAAATGTGCGTATTTCTCAAAATCTTCCTTGGGGAAGCCCTTCATCTGAGGGAGTCCTCCTCCTATGATCACGCATTCAGGGTCAAAGAGATTTTCTTCGACCGCGACAACTCTGGACATATTTTCCAGAAATTCGCGGATAACCGGCGTGTCCTTCTTTTCGGCAAAAATATCTCCGATAAATGTGTCTGGAAATTCATCCTTCTGGATCTTTTCCAAAGCCACGCCTGACACCAGCGTTTCAAGGCATCCTGTATTTCCACACGTACAGATCTTGTCATTATTAGGTATTGGCAGGTGTCCGAGCTCTGAAGCCACGCCATTTTTCCCGAGAAGTATCCTCCCGTTGACCATGACAGAGTTTCCGACGCCTGTTCCGTAATAGATCCCGCATACATTTTCATAGGAGCTGAGTCCGAGATCTTCGATATCAAAGAGCAGAAGGTTGTTGACATCGCGGTTGATAAAAACCGGGATCCCGAGTTTTTCGCCCAGCGGCTCAGTCACCGGCAGATTATCGGGGATCGAGGCAATATTCGGAGTCTGCATGATTACTGTCCGCTCATGGTTCAGCGTAGAAGGAAAACCGATAGAGACTGAGGCAGGACGTATGCCGTCCATGTAATCTGCTGCAAAGCTTCTGATGCATTTCTCGAGTTTGCTGACAGGATCACTGACTCCGTCAAAAATCTCCGGTGTACTGTACTGCGCATATGCCAGAATCTTCTTGTCCTTACTTATTGCACCAAACCTGGAATTTGTTCCTCCAATATCTATTCCTATCACATAGTCTATTGCAAAGTCTGAATCCGTCACTCGTCGCACCTCCCCTGCCGCGCGTTATTCGGTCGTTTCTTTTATAAAAGTCTCACGGCACATGTCACATGCTTTTTCAAGGTCAGGGTCGAGAGAGAACAGTCCGGAATTGCCGAGAACAAAATCATCCGCCCCGGCCTCATACAGACGTCTGAAGGTCTTCTTATTGCAGGAACCATCGATCATGATGCGGTAATGATACCCTTTGCTCTCGCGGAGCTCTTTTGCCTCGCGGATCTTCTCCAGCATATTTTCGATGAAAGGCTGACCGGCAAATCCCACATCAACAGTCATGATCGTAAGCAGATCTACCCTGTTCAGATATTCTCTGCAGTACTCAAGAGGTGTCGCGGGGTTGAGCGTCACGCCGATTTTGCATCCCCGCGCCTCAATTCTGTTGAACGTGCGGAAAGCATCGGTATTGATCGTCTCAGCGTGAACGCTGATCGTCTGGGCTCCTGCATCCGCGCAGAGATCGATCCAGTCATTCGGGTCTGTCGTCATCAGATGGACATCGATCGGCTTCTTTGCCAGACGGGCCACAGCCGCCGTAAAATCAGGGCTTAATGTGATGTTTTTGCAAAAATGGCCATCCATGATGTCTACATGATAACCGTCCATTTTTCTGTCCAGGATTTCGATCTGATTCTTCAGGTCCGTGAAATCCATGCACATGAGACTGACTTTAAACTGATTATTCATAGTTTTTCCTCGCTAAATAATACTACACATCAGCCGTTTTTGCTCGCGCCAAAGAAACGGTCGAGAGTTACAGCTACGATGAGCAGGATACCCATGGCCAGCTGCTGATAATAACTAGATACACCGCACATATTAAGACCATTGTTGATGGTACCAATGATAAGGCCGCCGATGATAACCTTCGGGATCTTGCCGACGCCGCCGAAGAAGGACGAACCACCGATGATAACAGCCTCAATAGCGTAGGTCTCATAGCCAGTTCCTGCGTTCGGCTCAGCTGCAGCGAGACGGGCGATATTTACCATACCAGCGAGTGCTGCGCATACACCGGAGATCGCGAATGCGATGATCGTGTGATACTTAACGGTGATACCTGCATACCATGCCGCCTGTGAATTGCCGCCGATCGCATAAAGGTTGCGTCCGCACTGAGTCTTGGTTGTGAACCAGGTGAGGATCACTGCCACAAGTAAAGCCACGATAACCGGCACCGGAATAATACCCACCGTTCCACCGATCGTTTTCTGGAAGGAAGAAGGAAGACCAGATACGGATCTCGCATCCGTAATGATATAAACGATGAAACGGAGGATAGCCTGCGTACCGAGGGTAATGATAAACGGCGGCAGATCAGTTGCCGTAACAAGTACGCCGTTTACAAGACCGATTGCCAGGCCGAAGAGAATAATGCCGACCAGCACAGCCAGTCCCGGTGCCATTCCGGCTTCAACCATGAGCTTCGCACAGATTGCTCCGGAAAGTGCCATTGTCGACGAGATACTGAGGTCGATGCCTCCGAGGAGGATCGCGAAAAATTCACCGAGTCCAAGAAGAATGTAAATGGAACTCTGCTCAATGATCTTGATCAGGTTGTTACCTGTCAGGAACGCCGTAGGTCTGAGAATACCGAAAATAATGATCATGACGACAAGGATCGTAACGGTACTCCATTTGTCCCAGTAAGCGGAAAAACTAAATTTCTTTTTTGCGGTTGTCTTTTCACCTGCCACTTTATGTGCCTCCTAACTGTCAGGCCTGTTTTATTCGCCAGTTGCGGCCAGGGCCAGTTTTTCTTCTGTTGCTTCTGCGATATTAAACTCACCTGTCATTCTTCCGTCAGCCATGACAATGATCCTGTCACAGATGCTCAGAAGTTCAGGCATCTCACTTGATACGACGATGACTCCGATGCCGCTATCAGCAAGGTTTCTCATGATTTTATAGATTTCAGACTTGGTACCTACATCGATACCTTTGGTAGGTTCATCAAAGATCAGAACCTTTACATCTGCCTGAAGCCATTTTCCGAGAATAACCTTCTGCTGGTTGCCACCGGAAAGATTGACCGTAGGCTGCAGATCTGATGTCCACTTGATCTGCATCTCATCATGCGCGGCAGCGGCCATCTTCTTTTCTTTCGCCTCATTTGTGAACCCAATGGTTCCATTTCCCGAAGAGTTCTTGAGCTGATTGGCGATCGAGATGTTTCTCCTGTTGCTGAAGTTCTGGAAAAATCCAGTCTCACGACGGTTCTCGGTCACAAGACCGATGCCGCTTTTCAGCGCCGTGTAAGGATTTTTGATGTTCAGCTTCTTCCCATTGAGGTAGACCTCGCCTGATTTTTTCGGCGCGACGCCAAAAATCGCCTCCATGGTCTCGCTTCGCCCTGCGCCGACCAGTCCTGAAAATCCGAGGATCTCGCCCTTGCGCAGCTGGAAATTGATATTTCTCGCCCGCTCGTCCTTGCGGGTGAGATTTTTCACCTCAAACAGCACATCTCCGAATTTATAGTTTTCTTCCGGTGTGTGCTGATACGTTCCTTTGATCTCGCGGCCAACCATCATCCGGACCATATCGTCCTCTGTGACATCTTTTACATTGTAGGTGCCGACATATCCGCCGTCCTTGAGGATAGTTATTCTGTCGCCGATCCTCTTGATCTCCGACAGCTTATGAGAAATGAAGACAATTCCGCGTCCTTCTTTCTTCAGTCTGTGAATGATCTCAAACAGCTTGTCGACCTCCTCTTCGGTAAGCGAGGATGTGGGCTCATCCATTACGATCACTTTCGCGTTAAATGAGATGGCCTTTGCGATCTCTACCATCTGCTTTTCACTGATACTCAGAGAACCTACCGAGGTCGTAGGTTTATATCTGGAAAGGTCGACCTGTTTCAGCAGATCTTCTGTATCACTGTTCAATTTCTTGTAATCTACAGAAGAAAATGGTCCGCTCTTTTTCATGGGAAGACGTCCCATAAAAATATTTTCGCGGATATCAAGCCAGTTGACGACACTGAGCTCCTGATAGATAATACTTATCCCGCCTTCTGCCGAAAGACGCGGCGTCAGCCTGTCATATTCTTTGCCGTTGAGAAATATTTTGCCTTCGTCGGGACGATATACGCCGCTCAGAACTTTCATAAGTGTGGACTTACCGGCACCATTCTCACCGAGCAGAACGTGCACTTCACCGGGGCGCACATCGAAGTTGATGTTGTCTAGTGCCGTGACACCGGGGAAACGCTTTGTAATATTTTTCATCTGAACTATAGGTTCCACCTGAAGTTTCCTCCCGAGCTTCTTATTTCTGCAAAAAGATACCGTGCGGAACGGACCATCGTCACGTCCGCACGGCAACGAATCATCAGTTACATTATCTTCTCTTTGACCACCCGTCCCACAACCTGGGACGGGATCTGTTTATGTGTTTATTACTCGAGATAATCGCTAGCGTTGTCAGCGGTGATAAGGATAGCATCGATACCATAGGTCGGGAAATCCTGACCTGCAACAGGTGTAGAGCCTTCCTGCACTGCCTCTACCATGAGATCAAGTGCCTTAGCACCGATTTCCTTCGGGTTCTGAGCAACCGTCGCAGCCATTTCACCGTCTGCTACAGCCTGGATTGCTTCAGAATCGCCATCAGTTCCACAAACGAGAACG
Source organism: Eubacteriales bacterium (assembly GCA_036453165.1). Lineage (GTDB taxonomy): Bacteria > Bacillota > Clostridia > Lachnospirales > Lachnospiraceae > Bilifractor. Next base: position 21,985 of record JAZHVR010000004.1, read on the forward strand.
TCTTTGCCTGCAGCCTGTACAGCCTCAGCAGCTCCGAGAGCCATGGTGTCGTTGCAGCAGTAGATAGCCTTCAGATCCGGATTTGCATTCATGATATTGGTCGCAACATCATATGCTTTGGTGCGGTCCCAGTCAGCCGGCTGGCTGTCTACGATCTCAGCGCCTGCAGCTTCGAAAGCAGCTTTTGCTCCGTCGCGTCTCTGCTCACCGGAGAGAGCTCCTGCTTTTCCTTCGATAATTGCCACCTGAGCACCGTCTTCACCGATCTGATTCAGGAGTTCATTAGCAGCCATCTCGCCGACAGCCTCATTGTCTGTCGCTACATATGCATAAAGTGCGCCGCCGAGGTCAGCCAGAGCATCTGCATCAATCTTCTCATCGATATCGACGACCTGTATTCCCTGCTCAGTTGCTGTTGCAATCGTATTATTCAGGTTAACATCAGAAATCGGAGCTACACCGATCGCTTTATACTTGCCGGTTGAAAGGAAGTTCTCAAGGATAGTAACCTGTCCTTCGACGTCATCCTCTGTGTTTCCAGACTGAATATCAACAGTTACTCCCAGTCTGTCAGCCTCTTCTTCAATACCAGTCTTCATATCCTGCCAGAACTGGCTGGACTGTGTCTTCAGAACAATTGCGTAGCAATCTGTCTCATAATCACCAGTCACTTCCGGAACTTCACCTGCATCAGTAGAAGAAGTTGAAGACGTTGTGGAATCTGCCACAACAGCCTCTGAAGATGATGTAGAGGTGGATGATGAAGATGTAGTTTCCTCAGCTGCCGATGTAGATGATGTCTCTACAGACGCTGATGTGGAAGCAGATGACGTTGAACTCTCTGATGTGCTGGAAGAAGAGCCACATCCTACCAGTCCGGTGACCATGACAGCCGCAAGACCAAGGGCTGCGAACGAATTAAGTTTTCTCATTGTTTCTCCTTTTCTCCTTTAAATTGCATAAATGTTGATCAATTCACGTGTTTATTACCTAGGTAATCTTGATGTAATCACAATACATTTTATTTATTTTTTTGTCAATAATTGCGATTTATTTTCGCTTTTATTATGGGTAATCGATTGCGTAAATTGTGCACATTCACCAACAAAATTACAATACGGACGCGCAATATATCTATGTGTTTACGTTTCTGCGGGTGCTACACCTCGCGGCTATGCTGCTCATGTGCGGATGCGGCTCACTGTTCGCGAAAAAAATCTCCGATACGCAGGTATCGGAGATTCGCATTATTAAATATGTAATTGTATCATCTGGGAAAAAAGATCTGTATCATGTGAATCCGCTGGATCAATGCACGAGTAATGACGTCGATCTGCGGATCGTGACAGAAACTGGAAGATAATAGTGATATGTTTCAACCTGTTCACCGCGCATCTGACGCACGAGAAGGTCTACAGCGATATCCGCCATCTGCCCCGTATCCTGCCTGATGCTCGTGATTCCGGGACCGGTGACCATCGCGAGACCGCTGTCATCGTATCCGGTCATTTTCATGTCCTCCGGAACCCGGATATTGCGGTCGCGCAGAGCTGCATATACGCCGGCAGCCACCGTGTCTGTTGTCGTCATGATCCCATCTGCATCAAGACCATTCGAAGTCTCCATAAGCATCCGTGAATAGGCGTGACCGACAGTTGCCTCATCAACATTAATCTGGCGCACACTGTCCGGATCGATTCCGTGTTCTTTAAGTGCCTTCAGGCATCCCTGTGTGCGGGTCTTTTCATTATAGTCATCGTTCGACACGCGGACAATGACGATCCTGTGGCATCCCGCCATGACCAGCTGCTCCCCGGCCATGTGTCCGCCGCTGAAATTATCAGACTCTACAGTAATATCTTCATTATTTCCACCGTCGCCGGGGCGGTCGATATACACCGTCGGGAACTTCCTGAGGCTTGCATGAAACCTCCTTGAAGAAACAAGAAGAAAACCGGAAACATGCTGAGCCTTTAACGCCTCGAGGTTTCTGTCTTCCATTTCCTGAGACTCATTTGTATTGCAGATAATGCAGGAATAACCATAATTAAAAAGGCTTTTCTGCACATTCAGGACAATATTTGCGAAATGCGGGTTCGTGATATCCGGCACAACGATACCTATCGTCTGCGTCTTGTTTTTCCGGAGACCCTTTGCCGTCTCATTGATCACATATTTGTTTTCCTGTATGACCTGCCAGACGCGGGCTTCCGTGTCTTTTGAAAACCGGCCATTGTGATTGATGACTCTGGATACAGTCGCGGTCGATACACCGGCCAGCTCTGCGATCTCCTTCATCGTAGGATTTTTGTCCACTGCAAATTATCCCCCGTTGTTTATTCTCAAAGTGTCATGAATATTATAAGTATTTTCTTTCACATAGGAAAAGATGGCATCTTGTACCAATTAATTTAATAGCTGCGTCCAACCGTGTCAATATTACCACAATTAAGTATATTGCTAAAGTTCATATACGATTAATTAAATAATTTACAGGTAAATTGAAAAAATAAGGCCCCCAGGACATCATTGTCCGGTGGCCATAAACACAATGTAAAAGGTTATGCCTGGAAATAGTATCCGACTCCCCACTTAGTATGCACATATCGCGGCTCAGATGGATTCTCCTCGATTTTTTCACGCAGTCTCCTGATATGAACATCTACGGTGCGGAGGTCACCCGGATAATCAAATCCCCAGATCGTATTGAGCAGACTTTCGCGGCTGTATACCTTGTTCGGATTTGTTGCGAGCAGCTGAAGGACATCGAATTCCTTTGCCGTCAGATTCACTTCCTTATCGCGGATATAGACACGGCGGCTTTCTGTATCAATTTTTAAATCACCCGCCGTGACAATCTTCTCTGTTGCCGCGGCTTTCTCGCTCTTTTTCGTTCTCCGGAGAATCGCCTTGATCCTCGCTTTTACCTCGAGAATATTGAAAGGTTTTGTGATGTAATCATCAGCTCCGTATTCAAGGCCCATGATTTTGTCCATGTCCTCTCCCTTTGCGGTGAGCATGATGATCGGCACACTTGAAAATTCACGTATCTGCTGGCAGACATCAAGACCGGACAGCTTCGGCAGCATAAGGTCAAGAAGGATAATATCATAATTTCCTTCCTTCGCCATCGACAGAGCCTCTTCACCATCATAGGCGCAGGACACTTCATAGCCGTCCTGCTCCAGTGAGAAGCGGATGCCTTTTACGATCAGCTTCTCATCATCTACCACCAGTACCTTGTTAGCCATTTTTAAACCTCTATATAATCCTTAATCTTCTCAAATGCTTTTTCTTTGATTCCGCTGATGTTCTGAATATCCTCGATACTTGAGAATCCTCCGGATGTAGTCCGATATTCAATGATCGCATCCGCGCGCGATTCTCCGATCCCCGGCAGCGTCATCAATTCCTCTTTCGTCGCCGTATTCAGATTCACTTTTTTATCAGCAGTATCAGAACCGTCTGTGCCTGAAGCCGTGCCTGAGTCTCCGCTTTGCACGCCGGACAGACCCGATTCCTGTACTTCTTCCTTTGTGTAGACGGTTATCTGCTGTCCATCCGTGAGCGCCTCCGCCTGGTTGAGACTCTTGTCGTCCGCCTCTTCAGTCATACCGCCCGCTGCCTGCACAGCCTGATAGATCCTGCTTCCCGCCGGAAGCTGGTAAACGCCGGGATTCACGACGGCTCCGCACACATAGACGTACAGGATATCCGTGCTCTCACCGCTGACAGACTCACTGTCCGCCGTCCCGGTCCCATCTGCTTCTGCACCATTGTCTGCTGCTTTTTGTTCGTCGTCCTCCTCATCAGAGTCCGGCTCCGATGAAGAAACGGTAACCTCTTCAGACGAAGCTGAAACATTTTCTGAATCTGAGATCTGGTAGATCACAGAATCCTCCGTTCCGCAGCCTCCTGAAAAAATCGCGAGAACCAAAAACAGACATATGAGTGCTGAAAGCTTTATAAATCGTTGTAAATATTTACTTTTTTGTCGTATCAATCCGTCCTCTTCTTTCCTGAAGGATCTGCCTTCAGGCAGCCGGCACTTATCGGCCTGCCGGTTCCGGATTCCCTGCGATACGCACTGTATTTATTGTAATTTATTTAAGAAACAAAAACAAGTCTGGGAAAGTAGTAACGACTTTGCGCAATATTCTTATTATTTCTGTAATCTTTTATTTTGCAGACTGGCCGCACAGAAAAATCTGTGCGGCCAGTCTAATCTGACAAAATATCTGATTTTTATACCGTGGCCGAAGTTTTTTTCGGCTGTGGAAACGGAACGAGCTTTGAATTCCTGAGCGCGTGAAGGACAGCGATCGCAAGACCCGCAAAAACAAAGGTCTGAAGAAAGCCCAGAACGGTCCTCGCCAGAAATGATCCGAAGACGACTTCAAAGGAATACCAGCCGTACAGCTTTGAATCCACATAGTTGGCCAGTGTATTGAGAACTGTCTGCGCAAACGATGAAAGAAGCAGAGCGCTCACCAGGATCTGCGGATGCTTTTTGTCCAGAGCCGTCTGAAGCGGTGTTCTTCCTTTGGAGAAGGCGATGAGCATAGCGCCCAATACCAGTCCGCGCGCTCCCGGACCCAGAAGATACAGAATCGTCGTCGGCGTCAGCCCGTACGTCAGCATCTGTTCCAGAAATTCTCCCGCAAAACCGACGATAAATCCGTCAGCCGGTCCCAGCAGGACCGCTGCAACGATCGTGGCAAAGCTGGAAAAGCCGATCTTGAACACATTGCCAATCCGGACATTCAAAAGTGAGAGAACAACGAAGAGTGCAATGAGCATGGCGTCAAAAACCATTCTCCTGGCCGTGAAGTTTCCTGGGGTCTGCGTGCTGCCTGTAGTACTTTCCGAATTTCTTTGCATAAAAAAACCTCCTTGCGTGAATGACAAAGAGGAGGTTGACGCGACGCAGAAATCAGCGAAGTCACGGGATTACCAGGATAAATGAGGCGCGATATAACACCGCGGATGCTTTTCGCAGTCACCGGCACTCTTCAGACCGGCTTCCGCGCGCTCTCCTTCGCCCGCCGACAACCTCCCGTCCGGCGGTACTTTACGCGTTATACCTACTCATGCTTCATTTCCGCGCGCCCGGGGCCTTATTACGCCCCGGTTCTATTAAATTGTAACGAAGACAGTATACTCTCTCAATAATCTTTTTGACAAGTGCAATTACAACACTTCCGGATTTGCAGAGCCTTCCATGGCCCGTTTTTTACTCCTTCAGTGCCTTCTGCAGCTTGTCGGCCATCTCATCGATGTCTTCTTTTTCGATGACAAGCGGCGGCACGAGACGGATCACATCGTGTCCGGCGGTGATCACAACAAGGCCGTTGTCGAGCGCGGCGCGGATGATCGGTCCGAGCGGACGGTTCACAACCTGCAGTCCCTGCATAAAGCCCATGCCCCTGCGCTCGATGAGACAGCTGTTAGCTTTCACGAGCTTATTCAGCGTCTTCTCGAGATAAGGTGTCAGTTCCTTTACATGTCCGACGATATCCTCTTTCTCAAAAATATCAAAAACGGTGCTGACAGCGCGAGCCGCAAACGGATTTCCGCCATACGTCGTTCCGTGATCTCCGGGCTCCAGCGAATGGTCGGCGACCTTCTGGCTCAGGACGAAACAGCCGACAGGCACGCCGCAGCCGATCGCCTTCGCGCAGGTCATGATATCCGGCTTTACACCGTAATTCTGCCATGCCCACAGAGCGCCGGTCCTGCCCATGCCGCACTGGATCTCGTCGAGGATAAGAAGGATGTCATTATCGTCGCAGATTTTTCTTACGCCTTCGATGAAGTCTTTTTCAGCCGGGTAGATGCCGCCCTCGCCCTGAACGGTCTCCATAATGATCGCGCAGGTGCGGTCATTGACCAGCTCCTTCACACTGTCGAGGTCGTTAAAATCGGCGAATTTAATGCCGCCGATCAGCGGTTTGAAAGGATCCTGATATCCCGCGTTGCCGGTGACAGAAAGAGCTCCCATGCTGCGGCCGTGGAACGAGTGATTCATGGCAATGATCTCATGATCATTTCTGTGATCCTTCAGCCACGCATATTTGCGGGCAGCTTTAAGAGCACCTTCAATGGCCTCTGTACCACTGTTCGTAAAGAACGCCTTTGCGAGACCACAGGAATCCACAATTTTTTTCGCAGCAGAAGCAAGCGGGACATTGTAAAAAAGATTCGATGTGTGATTGATCAGATCAATCTGATCCTTCAGGGCGTCCTTAAACTCCTTGTTGCTGTAACCGAGCGCCTGGACAGCGATCCCCGCCGCAAAATCCAGGTACTCCTTTCCATCCGTATCATAAAGGCGCACGCCCTCTCCCCTCTCAAACACGACCGGGAAGCGGTTATACGTATGCACCAGGTACTCATCCGACTGTTTCATATATTCACGCGTATTCATCATTATCCTCCATATAGATCACTGCGCGGTATATTTCTGCTCGTCGTCGCGCAGGATAGCTGTTCCAATACCTCTGTTCGTAAAGATCTCGAGAAGCAGGCAGTGCGGGATGCGTCCGTCCAGAATATGGACGCGGTTGACGCCACTCTGGATCGCATCGATGCAGTTCTGCAGCTTCGGGATCATGCCGCCCGCCACACGGCCGGAGCTGATCAGCTCTCTGGCCTCTGTCACATTCAGCTCCGAGATCAGCGTCGAAGGGTCATCCTTGTCGTAATAAACGCCCTCGATGTCTGACAGAAAAGCGAGCTTCTCGGCCTTTACCGCCTTCGCAATCGCGCTCGCCGCGTCGTCCGCGTTGACATTGTAGGTCTGGAAATTCTCATCGAGACCAGTCGTGCAGACGATCGGAAGGAAATCCTTCTCCAGCGTGTCATAGAGGATCTTCGGATTCACCTCTGTAACCTCGCCGACATAGCCGATATCCTGGCCGTCCGAATATTTCTTTTTTACCTTGAGCATGCCGCCGTCCTTGCCGCTGATACCGATGGCGTGGACGCCGAGCGATTCAACCATGCTGACAAGATTTTTATTCACCTTATTGAGTGCCATCTCGGCGATCTCCATCGTGTCCTTATCCGTCACGCGGAGTCCGTTCACAAATCTCGGCTCCATGCCAGCCTTTGATACCCAGCGAGAGATTTCCTTGCCGCCGCCGTGCACCAGGATCGGCTTAAATCCGACCAGCTTCAGCAGGACGACATCCTTGATGACATTCTGCTGAAGCTCTTCATCAAGCATCGCAGAACCGCCGTACTTCACAACGATTACCTTGCGGTTGAAGCGCTGAATATATGGGAGTGCCTCGATCAGCACCTCAGCCTTGTCCAGATATTTCTGATTAACCATAATGCCCCTCTTTATCTAATATTTTTATTTTCTTCAGATCCTTTATCACGACCTGTAATCTGCGTTGATCTTTACGTAGTCATATGTCAGGTCGCAGCCCCAGGCGGTCGCCTCGGCCTCACCCATCTTGATATCGATAATGGCAGTGACGGCGTCCTCGGAGAGGATCCTTGTCGCCTCCTCTTCGCTGTAGTCCGTGGCTACGCTGTTTTCCGTGATCTGAATTTTGCCCGCGCGGCTCTGGAAATACAGATCGACCGTATCTACATTAAACTTTGCCGATGAATAGCCCATCGCGCAGAGGATACGGCCCCAGTTCGCGTCGCGGCCAAAAATCGCGGCCTTTGTGAGCGTTGATTCGACGACGGATTTTGCGAGAATCCTCGCCTGGTCATAGTCCTTCGCATTGATAACCCTGACCTCAAACAATCTGGACGCGCCTTCGCCGTCGCCGGCGATCATCTTTGCCAGCGTCTTGTTGACTTCAAAAAGTGCCGCCGCAAACAGATCATATGCTTCTCCGGGAGCGTTAATCTCCTCGTTTCCGGCCAGTCCGTTGGCCATGACAAGACAGGTATCGTTGGTGGACATGTCGCCGTCCACGGAGATCATATTGTAGCTTGCCCCGACTGAAGCGGAAAGTGCCTTCTGAAGCATCTTCTTTGAGATCATCGCATCCGTCGTGATAAACGAAAGCATTGTGCACATATTGGGGTGGATCATTCCGGCGCCCTTGCACATGCCGCCGATGGTCACGTCGACGCCGCCGATTTTTATTGTGACGCTGACTTCCTTCGGCTTCGTATCCGTCGTCATGATCGCGTGCTCAGCCGATGACGCCGCCTCTCTGGAATTTGAGAGAAGCGGAGCGAGTCTGCTGATGCCCGCGCGGATCTTGTCGATCGGGATCTGCTGACCGATGACGCCTGTCGATCCGAGCAGCACACTGTCAGCGGGGATATTCAGCGCCTCCGCTGCCGCCTCTGCAGACATGCGGCAGACCTCATCGCCCTCTTTTCCCGTCGCCGCGTTTGCTATGCCGCTGTTTACGACAACAGCCTGCGCAGTCGGACAGTCGTATACAATATGCTGATCCCACTTTACCGGGGCGGCTTTTACCTGATTTGTTGTAAAAGTGCCCGCCGCCACACAGGGCACAACGCTGTAGATCAGCGCCATATCCTTCGTATTATTCTTCTTGATCCCGGCACTTCCGCCGATGGCCTGAAAGCCGTTCGGAGCGGTCACACCACCCTCGCCCGGTCTGACTTTTACTGTTGCCATAGCTGCATCTCCTTCTATAGATACGTTTTCACATCATGTACTCATGATGAAAATATAGATAACACATTCATAACATTCATTTAGAATACAACTGCCATGGATTCATGTAAAGAACTGATTCTGCATAATTATACATATCATCTTCTTTTTATGCAATATATTTTTTAAAAATACATTTTCAGTCTTGCAATCCTTTATCTTATATTGTATAGTGACAACGTTGAAGCATCACGGACAGCGGCGATTTTTCCAATATAATAGCTGAAAAATACCGCAGATCCGGCGAAAAGAATATATCCCAGGAGGAAACGTAAAATGAGCGAAAAGGTCGTACTTGCCTACTCAGGCGGACTTGACACCACTGCACTGATCCCGTGGCTGAAAGAGAATTTCGGATATGAGATCATCTGCTGCTGCATAAACTGCGGTCAGGAAGAGGAGCTTACAGATGATAATCTGAATGAAAGAGCTCTGAAGTCAGGCGCTTCTAAATTATACATTATCGATGTCATCGATGAATTTGCTGATGACTACATTATGCCCTGCGTTGAGGCAGGCGCTGTCTATGAGCACAAATATCTGCTCGGAACTTCTATGGCGCGTCCGCTGATCGCAAAGAAGCTCGTCGAGGTCGCACACAAAGAAGGAGCCGTCGCTATCTGCCACGGCGCTACAGGAAAAGGAAACGACCAGATCCGTTTTGAGCTCGGAATCAGGGCACTTGATCCCAGCATCAAGATCATCGCTCCGTGGCGTATGACCGATGTGTGGAAAATGCAGTCCCGTGAAGATGAGATCCAGTACTGCAAGGATCACGGCATTGATCTTCCGTTCTCCATGGGCAAAGGCTACAGCCGCGACCGCAACCTCTGGCACATCAGCCACGAGGGACTTGAGCTCGAGGATCCTTCCCAGGCTCCGAACTATGACAAGCTGCTCGTCCTGACGACTCCGCCGGAAAAGGCACCCGATAAAATGACCGATATTACTCTCGACTTCGAGAACGGAAAACCGGTTGCACTCAACGGAAAGCAGATGAAGGTTTCCGAAATCATTCAGGAGCTCAACAAGCTCGGCGGCGAAAACGGCATCGGCATCATCGATATCGTTGAGAACCGTGTCGTAGGAATGAAATCCCGCGGCGTCTATGAGACACCCGGAGGAACGATCCTCATGGAGGCACATGATCAGCTCGAAGAGCTCGTCCTCGACCGCGAGACCATGGAAGCCAAGAAAAAGCTCGGCAGCCAGTTTGCTCAGGTTGTCTACGAGGGCAAATGGTACACACCGCTCCGCGAGGCAATTCAGGCATTCGTTGAGAGCACGCAGAAGGTAGTCACCGGAACCGTAAAGATGAAGCTCTACAAGGGTAACATCATCCGCAACGGCACGACTTCCCCGTACAGCCTGTACAGCTCAAATCTCGCATCTTTCACGACCGGAGATATGTACGATCACAGCGACGCGACCGGCTTCATCAACCTCTTCGGACTGCCGCTCAAAGTACGCGCACTGATGATGAAAGACGTAGAGACGCAGAAGAAGACTCAGTAATTGTTATTCGGGACTTCCGCCCGAAACTCATGTGCGCGCAAGGCTTTCATACGCGCATTGTCCGTTACAAGTTCGGTCTTGAAGTTGCCCTCGTCTGGGGCGAAATCCGGACGCGTTGGGATTGGAAGTCCCTCATGTGTCTTAAAGTTTGACTTTGAATAATTTATCCAACTGATTATAACAAAGACGGCCTGCCACGTTTGTGGCAGGCCGTCTTGTATTATCTCTTCGCCTTAAATGCTTCTGATAATGTTCATGCTTTTCACAACATGCAGTTCCGAAAACACCTGTATTTGAGGAATCACAACTTATCAAAGTCCGAACATTAGATGCATCAGTTCTCTACGCTGTAGTTCGGCGCTTCTTTTGTGATATGAATGTCATGCGGATGTGACTCCTTGAGTGACGCGGAAGAAATCTTGACGAATTTTCCGGTCTCCTGAAGAGTCGGGATATCCTTGGCTCCGCAATATCCCATTCCTGAACGGAGTCCTCCGACGAGCTGGAATACAGTACCCTCAAGGCTTCCCTTATATGCGACACGCCCCTCGACACCTTCCGGAACGAGCTTCTTTGCTCCAGCCTGGAAGTAACGATCTGCGCTGCCGTGTGCCTGGGACATAGCTCCGAGAGATCCCATGCCGCGGTATACCTTATATTTACGTCCCTGATACAGCTCAAATTCTCCGGGTGCTTCGTCGCATCCAGCGAAGACAGATCCCATCATGACTGCGCTTGCGCCGGCCGCGATGGCTTTTGTGATATCTCCGGAATACTGAATACCGCCGTCGGCGATGATCGGTGTACCGGTCTTCTTTGCTTCCTCATAGCAGTTCATGATCGCTGTAACCTGCGGAACGCCGATACCGGCGACAACGCGGGTTGTGCAGATAGAGCCGGGGCCAATACCTACTTTGACGCAGTCGGCGCCTGCTTCGACGAGGTCATGAACAGCTTCTGCTGTCGCTACATTTCCGGCGATAACCTGAAGATCCGGATATGCATTCTTGATCATTTTCAGGCATTTGAAGATATTCTTGGAATGACCATGTGCTGAATCGATGACAATCACATCCACGCGGGCATTTACAAGTGCCTCGACGCGGTCGAGAACATCATCTGTAATACCAACTGCTGCGCCGCAGAGAAGTCTTCCCTGTGAATCCTTTGCCGCATTCGGATACTGAATCTGCTTCTCGATATCCTTGATCGTGATGAGTCCCTTCAGGTTGCCCTCATCATCGACGATCGGGAGTTTTTCCTTTCTGCATGAAGCGAGGATCTTCTTCGCTTCTTCAATCGTGACTCCCTCTTTTGCGGTGACAAGATTCTCAGATGTCATTGACTCTCTGATTTTTTTCGAAAAATCTGTCTCGAAAAGAAGGTCTCTGTTGGTGATGATGCCGACAAGCTTCTTGCCCTCGGTAATCGGAACACCGGAGATGCGGTACTTTGCCATGAGTTTGTTGGCATCTTCCAGCGTGTTGTCAGGGGAGAGATAAAACGGATCCGTGATGACTCCGTTCTCAGAACGTTTTACCTTATCAACCTCGTCAGCCTGCTGTTCGATTGTCATGTTCTTGTGGATGATCCCGATGCCGCCCTGACGTGCCATAGCGATCGCCATGCGGTGCTCCGTGACAGTGTCCATGCCCGCACTCATCATGGGAATGTTCAGCTGTATAGATTTTGTCAGGTTCGTACTCAGATCAACCATATTAGGTGTCACTTCAGAATACTGAGGTACAAGTAATACGTCATCAAATGTAATGCCTTCACCGATAATCTGTCCCATTTCTGCATCCTTTCTCTGTAAACTGACCTGTAGTCCTGCCGGAGTATCACTTCCCCGGAATACCCGGAATTTCCGGCCCATTAATTAGTACAGTGTATAATTTTTAGCAAGTTTAGCAGACCGATTTTTAAAAGTCAACACATGCAATAATGGCCTGTACTTTAGTAAAGTGCTGATTTTTCACATCATAAAAGTTTTGCTCGGGATCCTTCTGCGGACATCCTCGATAATTTTGTCGTTTTCGACAATGAGAACCTTTTCTCGTGTGCGGCTCTTCGGATTGCTGATAACGAAAGCCCAGGCCTTCTCGCGGTCTTCCGGCATACCCGCCGTATAATCCTTAACCGGCAGTTCTCTGTAATCCGCAAGGTGATCGGACTTCGCCGGTGCAAAAACCTCCGCATCTTTGATATCATAGGAAGCTAATTCTTTTCGTGTCTCCTTAGAATAGATTTTTGCAATATCGAGACTTCCATTTACATAGGAATATTCATACTCCACGTTGAACTTCTTAAACAGCCACCGGTCGACCAGGATCATAACCACGCCCGCCAGGAAAAACACCTCAAGGAGCACTATCTGCGCTGACAGTAATGAAAACGCCGCTAATAAAAACAGAAGAAATGTCGCAAGGATCAGCAGCATCTGGAGCAGATAGCTTCCAAATTTTCTCTTGCGCGTCACGTACACCTCGGTAAACAGATCATCCATTACATGAACCTCCATAATAATATAATATTTAGTCTCAAAATTATTGAAGTTATTATAACCTCGCACCAGCCTGTTGTCCACGTCATACAAAAGTGACGCTTTATTGCACTTTGCAAATTTCATATTCAAAATTCGCAAAATTGTCATTCCCACCGGATGTCATTCTGACGGAAGACTCGTGAAATTCTTGTCAGAATTAACGTGGAAACTGTCTGGCGATTTGCCTATACTGGGACATAGGTATTCAAAGGCAGTAGTACAGAAGTAAGCTGTTACATTTTTTCAGCTGTACTTGTGTCAGAAATTTACATTTTCCAAGGAGGATATTACAAATGTCTAGTCTGAGTCTTGAGCATATTGGCAAGAAGTACCCGAACGGTTTTGAAGCCGTTAAGGATTTCAACCTCGATATCAAGGATAAGGAATTCATCATCTTCGTAGGACCTTCAGGATGTGGTAAATCCACCACTCTTCGTATGATCGCAGGACTTGAGGAGATCACCTCCGGTACCTTAAAGATCGACGGCAAGGTCATGAACGATGTTGATCCTAAGGATCGTGATATCGCCATGGTTTTCCAGAACTATGCTCTGTATCCTCATATGACAGTATATGATAACATGGCATTTGGTCTGAAGCTCCGCAAGGTTCCGAAGGATCAGATCGACAAGATGGTTAAGGAAGCTGCAAAGATCCTCGACCTCGAGCATCTGCTTGACCGCAAGCCGAAGGCTCTTTCCGGTGGTCAGAGACAGCGTGTTGCCATGGGCCGTGCTATTGTGCGTAACCCTCGTGTATTCCTGATGGATGAGCCGCTCTCCAACCTGGATGCAAAACTCCGTGTTCAGATGAGAACCGAGATTGCAAAGCTCCATGACAGACTGGGTGCTACGATCATTTACGTAACACATGACCAGACTGAGGCTATGACCCTTGGTACAAGAATCGTTGTTATGAAAGAGGGCGTTGTTCAGCAGGTTGATACACCTCAGGCACTTTACAACACACCTTGCAACCTGTTCGTAGCAGGATTCATCGGATCTCCTCAGATGAACTTCCTCGACGCTGTTCCGGAAAAGGATGAGGGAGGTCATGTATCCCTGAATATCGGCGGAACAAAGTTCCCGATTCCGGATTCTAAGGGCAAAGTCCTCATCGAGAAAGGCTACATCGGCAAGACCGTTACCGCAGGTATCCGTCCGGAGAATATTTCTGATGATCCGGAAGACATCCAGAAATGGCCGAAAGAGACCTTCAAGGCAAAGATCAACGTATATGAGCTTCTCGGCGCTGAGACCTTCCTGTACTTCGATTTCGGTGGCGCAGCAATGACCGCTCGTGTAAAACCGTCTTCTACTGCAAGAACCGGCGACGAGGTTACCTTTGCTGTTGATCCGAGCAAATTCCACCTGTTCGACAAGGACACCGAGCTTGCCATCGTTCACTAATAGAAAACATACGATAAAGAAAGCCGCTGCACATTCGTTGTGCGGCGGTTTTTTCGATGAAATACAGGCTATGTTATCTCTCGAACCGGTAATAAACAATGACGGCCTTTCCGTCCCTGTGTACCCAGAGCGCCGTATCCTCATCCGTCTCATCAAACGTATCAAGCTGATAGCGGCCATATTCATGTCCGGGGGTACTCTTCTTGCCTTTCTCTTCGGCAGAGCCATAATCGCCGCCCTGGAACGCGATAACAGCGTTTATGACATTCTGGACTGCATCCTCGTCATCCCCGAGGAAAATCTCGCGGACTCCTCTGGAAAGATATACCGGCTCGCCGTTTACATTGCCATATAATGCCGTTCCGAACCCCTTCTTCTTCACAAGCTCCTGTAATTCCTTAAAAGTCATATCTAACCCTCCCCGGAACCATGTCCGTTAACAATATAGTTTTGATAAAGTGAAAAAATCGTCACAGCACAGCTGATCAGTTGGCGTGCAGATAATCATTGACCATCATGGCAATCTTGAAAGTCATTGCCTCATCAAATTTGCGGATATCGAGACCCGTCACCTTCTGCAGCTTCTCAATACGGTAGACGAGCGTGTTTCTGTGAATATACAGCTTTCTTGCCGTCTCAGAGATGTTCAGATCATTTGCGAAGAACTGCCTGATCGTCGCCATCGCCTCATCATCGAGCTCCGCAAAAACGTCTCTGTCAAAGGTCTCACGGAGGAACATCTCACAGAGAGACTTCGGCAGCTGATAGATCAGTCTTCCGATGCCGAGCTTGTCGTAGGAAATCACACGGCGGTCCGGGTAAAAAATCCTGCCGACCTCCATGGCGAGCTGTGCTTCCTTATAAGACTGCGACAGGTTAACGAGCTGCCAAACCGGTGTCCCGCAGGATACGCGGACAGGGATCATAGCCTCCGTGTTCATCATATCCGAGATCATAAACGCGGTCTGCTTCATCTCATCAGACACCTCGTTGCTCTTCTCTTCCATGACAACGGCAATGTGGTCTGTATCGACCGATACAACAAAGGTTTTTCCGTTTGACGAATACATCGCCTTCAGCGTCTGAAGCGCATATGACATATTCTGCTCAGGTACTTTCACGAGAAAAACAGCTCTCGGAACATCGTCTCTGATTTTCAGCTTCACTGCATCTTCACGGATATCGATCGGAAGAACATTGTCGAGGAGAATACTTTGAATAAAGCGATTTTTATCAGCCCGCTCCTGGGTCACAGCGATAAAGCCGCGGATCTCGCTGATAGCGATCCGCGAAACAACCTCCGCTCCTTCCCCGGAAATGATCAGAATATAATCGATTTTATTTTCATCACCTATCTTTGTGTAAATGCTGTCGCGGACCTGCATACTGTCAGCGGCCGACTGTATGAATGAAGACAATACATCTTTGTCCGGCGTTTTTCCCGAAGAAAAATCCTTAAGCACCTCCATATTGCGACTGACAAGAGCGATGTCCGTCTCAGTAATTTCCTCCAGCTCCTGGAGCACATTTGTCATAACGTGACCCGGTACCATATTTCACCTCCACAATACATTACTTCTTTTTATCCTCTTCGCGCATGCGGCTTCTGATCTCATCCGATGCCGCTTCACGGCCTCCCGTTTTCAGTGCCTCTCTCACGGCTTTTTCGGCGGGCTCGCGCAGTGTGCAGCTGAATGTGATGATTCCCGCCTTCCAGCTGGCATTGATATCGCCGTCAAACTGCTTCACGATACCCTGTGCAATGGAGAGACCGACTCCGTAACCGCCCTTTTTCTTATCATCAATCTTACGTGATGAATCCTCGCGATAAAACCTGTCGAAAAATCGCTGATAATCGACCTTTGCACCTGCCGCATAATTATTTGAAACAGCCAGATGCGCCACACGGCGACTCATTGAAAAGTTCACGCGGACCTCTCCGCCGTCATCGCAATATTTAATAGCGTTGTCGATGAGAAGACCCGCCAGCTGACGCAGCTTGCTCTCAGACATGATCATCGTCAGATCCGGAGTCACCTGTTTTACAAAGGTCTTCCCGCCCTGAGTGGCCACCGGCTCAAAGGTATTGCAGGTATCGGTAATGACCTCCGACACATTGATCTTCTCCAGATCGCCGATATCCTCTTTTTCTTCAGCCCTCGAGACAGCGACAAGGTTATTGATAAGGCCTGTCATATGATCGACCTGCCGCATTGTCGACTGGTTCCACTCGTTTTCGCCGTTCAGCATCACTTCAACTTCCGTATTCGCGCGGATAACCGACAGCGGCGTCTTCAGCTCATGGCTGGCATTCGTGATAAACTGCTTCTGCCTCTCGGCATTTTCGATCTCGGGCTGAACAAGCTTAAAAGATAAAGCCCGGAGCAGGAAAAACGCGAGGACCGTGCCGATAACAAGAAGTATCATTACCGTGTAAAGAATCCTGTTGCTCGCTACGATAAGCTCTGAGCGGTCGAGAAATACAACGATCGTGCCGCCGTTCTCGCGCTCTGCCACCTCATAATAATATCCGCCGTAGCTTCCGAAATCACTCTTTTCGCGGACCTCCCACGCGTATTTCACCGCCTCTTCGTCATCCACAGCGGCGATATAGTTCATCTTGATGGCTTCAACATTGTCGTTCTCATCAAACAGCACACTGAGATATCTGGTCGAATAACGCGCATTAGCTGTTCCCGTAAGATCACTGCTGTAAAACAGATGCTGAAAATATTCGATGATATTTTCACTGCTCATGTCGAAACCGCCGTTGTCATCGATGGTGTCCGTCTGACTTCCAGAGGAAACGCTCGAAGAAACAATTGCCGAGGAAGTTCCGCTTACTGAAGAAGTGTCATCATCATCCGAAAATGTCAGATCTCCATCATTTTCGATGATCCGGTCAATGACACTGCGGCTTTCCTTCGCTGTCGTCTGAAGATTGACCAGGTAGATCAGTCCGCCCATAAAGATCATGACTACAATAAATGACAAAAGGGCAGTGAAAATGAACTTTTTCCGTAATCTGTTAATCGCTTTTTCGTTCATATTTCCTCCTGCTCTGACATATCTGACAATACCCTATTATGATAACACAAAAGGCCCCGTCCGAACAGAATTGTTCGGACGGGACCTTTGTATATATCTCGTCTGCCGCCGATACGCAGCCGGGATGAATATGTTAAATTAGTAGCCCATATCAGCGCCAGCACCCTGCTGTGCAGGAGCAGCCGGCTCCGGGATAATGGAGACAGCAGCCTCAGTGGTGAGCAGTGAAGAAGCTACGGAAGTAGCATTCTGCAGTGCGCTTCTGGTAACCTTTGCAGGATCTACGATGCCGGCCTTGACCATCTCTACATACTCGTCATGCAGTGCATCATAGCCAATCGCGTCATCGGATTCCTGAACCTTGTTGATAACAACAGATCCATCGACACCTGCATTCTCAGCGATGATGTTCAGCGGTGCTCTCAGAGCCTTGAGAACGATGTTTGCACCGGTCTTCTCGTCACCTTCCAGGCTGTCAGCGAATGGCTGAAGTTCCTTAGAAGCATGAACATAAGCAGATCCGCCGCCTTCGATGATACCTTCCTCAACAGCTGCCTTGGTAGCGTTGAGAGCATCCTCCATACGGAGCTTAGCTTCCTTCATCTCAGTCTCAGTAGCAGCACCTACACGGATAACAGCTACGCCGCCAGAGAGCTTTGCAAGTCTCTCCTGAAGTTTCTCTTTATCGAAGTCAGAAGTCGTAACGCTGATCTGATTCTTGATCTGGCCGATACGATCCTGGATAGCCTGCTTGTCGCCGAGACCATCGACGATCGTGGTGTTCTCTTTTGTGACATGAACAGATTTTGCTTTGCCGAGCATATCAAGCGTAGCATCCTTCAGCTCAATGCCGAGGTCAGAAGAAATAAGCTGTCCGCCTGTCAGGATAGCGATATCCTGCAGCATCTCTTTTCTTCTGTCGCCATAGCCCGGTGCCTTTACAGCGCATACCTTGAATGTTCCACGGAGCTTGTTGACAATAAGTGTTGAAAGAGCCTCGCCCTCAACATCCTCAGCGATGATAAGAAGGCTTGCGCCGTTCTGTACGATCTGCTCAAGAAGCGGAAGAATCTCCTGGATGTTGCTGATCTTCTTATCAGTGATCAGGATGTACGGAGAATCAAGGTTTGCTTCCATCTTCTCCATATCAGTGGAGAGATAAGCGGATACATATCCGCGATCAAACTGCATACCTTCTACAACGTCGAGCTCGGTCTGCATTGTCTTGGATTCCTCAATAGTGATAACGCCGTCTGCGCTTACCTTTTCCATAGCGTCAGCGACCATCTCACCTACGCTGTCATCGCCTGCAGAAATCGCAGCGACTCTTGCGATCTGATCCTTTCTGCTGACTTTCTGTGAATGATTCTTAATGTACTCAACCGTCTTGTCAGCAGCCTTTTTCATTCCTTTTCTGAGGATGATCGGGTTAGCGCCTGCAGCCAGGTTGCGGGAGCCTTCCTGGATCATAGCCTGTGCCAGAACTGTTGCAGTTGTGGTACCATCACCGGCTACATCGTTTGTCTTGGAAGCGACCTCACGGATGAGCTGTGCGCCCATATCTTCGTAACCATCCTTCAGCTCAATTTCCTTGGCGATCGTAACACCATCGTTTGTGATGGTCGGAGCACCATAGGACTTCTGAAGAACTACGTTGCGGCCCTTCGGTCCAAGAGTTACACGAACGGTATTTGCAAGTTTGTCAACACCGGCCTGAAGAGCTGATCTTGCCTCAGCGCCGTACTTAATATCCTTAGCCATAATTAATATCCTCCTGTTTTTCTACTGATTTTTTATATTCACATCCGGTCCCTTATGTTCTATTATTTTTATTTATCTCAGGACCAGTCATCTGTCTTCGTCAACCGGTTCTTCAGTTACATCTTCTGGATGTGTGCTTACTGAAGAATAGCCAGGATGTCTTCCTGCTTTACAATGATGTACTCTTCATCATCGATCTTTACATGTGTGCCGGCATACTGTGCAAATACAACGCGGTCGCCGACCTTGACTTCCATATTAACCTTGTCTGTTCCAGGGCCTACAGCAATAACATCGGCCTGCTGCGGTTTTTCCTTATTCGCATTAGTGAGAATGATGCCAGACTTTGTGGTCTCCTCAGCCTCAACCTGTTTCAGAACAACTCTGTCTCCAAGCGGAACTAACTTCATAACAATTGCCTCCTTTAGTTTCTGTATTTCAAATGATCGTATTGCCTGTATGATCCGATTTATTAGCACTCGTTTTATCTGAGTGCTACTCAACAATGCTTATATTATTTAAATCGACTCTATTTAGCAACTCATTTCATACGCGTAAAATCGTGAAAAATATCCAATTATCTCAATTATTCTTTGATATTCTCTGTTTTTCTTTAGCTTTCAAATTTTATGCGTTTCTACGAGCGCTGCGAAGTACAGCGCTCGTAGAACACGACTGGGCGCATCGAAAAGATTAATCTTGATTAGTTGATATGCTGGCGGGATCCGTAGTTTTCTGCCCGGGCGCATCGAAAAGATCAATCTTGAATAGTTGATGCGTTGGCGGGATCCGTAGTTTTCTGCCCGGGCGCATCGAAAAGATTAATCTTGATTAATCGATGCGCTGGCGGGATCCGTAGTTTTCTGCCCGGGCGCATCGAAAAGATCAATCTTGATTTGTTAATGCGCCGACAGGTCCGGCGATTCTACGACTGAGCGCATCAGAAATAGGAGATCAAACCAGATGATGCGCTTCTGATAGCCGTAGTTCTCTGCCCGAGCGCATTAAAAAGATAAATCTTGATTAGTTGATGTACCGACGGGGCCAGTAGATTCATGCTTGGGCGCATCGAAAAGATAAATCTTGATTAGTTGATGCGCCGACTGAGGCAGCCGTCCCCGCCGGGCACACAAAGAGGAGCTGCCATACAAAAGTACGGCAGCTCCTCTGAATCAATTATGCCCGCTCAGCTTATTTCGTTTTCCCCTCGCGATTTTTCTTTTTCTTGATCTCATCCAGTTCTGTGAAAATGTAATCGTTCAGAACCTTGATATACGTTCCCTTCATTCCACTGGACTTGGATTCGATGACTCCTGCACTTTCAAATTTCCTGAGCGCATTGACGATTACGGATCTTGTGATACCGACACGGTCTGCGATCTTGCTCGCAACCAGGATACCCTCTGTTCCATCCAGCTCATCAAAGATATGGATGATCGCCTCAAGTTCAGAATAAGAAAGTGTAGCGAAAGCAGATTTTACAACCTGTTTCTTACGGTTCTCTTCTACGTTCTCCTCGTTTACTGAACGCATCATTTCCAGTCCGACAACGGTTGTCCCGTACTCACTGACGATGATATCGTCGATGTCATACATCGGACTGTAGCGGTACATAAATACCGTTCCCAGTCTTTCGCCTGCGATCTCGATAGGATTAATGATAGCGGTGTAGCGCTTGGAAATGTCTTCATTCTCGAATCCGAGTGTACTCAGATTCACGTTTTCTTTTGTCGATAAGACACTCAGCAGCAGGTCATTAAGCTGCGGATCTACATGCTTGCCGACTTCGTAAGTAATTAGGTCCGTAATCCTCTCGACATCATCGTCCAGTCCGACGCCGAGAACCTTTCCCTTGCTGCTGATGACAAGGACATTGGAATTCAGACATTCCTCAAGTACATCGCAAATGTCATTGAATACAACTTTTGATGAATTATTGTTGTGAAGCAGGTTATTAATCTTTCTCGTCTTGTCAAGCAGCTCTACACTCATTCGCGTCTCCTTCTCCGTCAGGCTCCCCCTTTTTTACGGATTTAACTAAGCGTAACATTATTATCCCAAAAAATCAAGATTTTTTCTGAATTTTTTCAAAATTCAATAAAATCGCAAGAATTATTTAAAGATTCGTGCAGTATGATGTCCGCTCAGTCGCTCTTCTCCTTTTCCAGAGGAAGGACAGTTCCACATTCTTTGTCTGCGCAGACAAGCTTGTTGCCCTTTTCTACCATGTAGCCGCCGCACTTCGGGCAACGCGTATTTGAGGGCTTCTGCCAGGACATAAAATCGCACTCCGGGTTGTGCTCGCAGCCGTAATAGCGGCGTCCCTTCCGGGTCTTTTTCATCAGAATTTCGCCGCCGCACTTCGGACACTTCACACCCGTCTTCTCAAAATAAGGCTTCGTATTTCTGCACTCCGGGAATCCCGGGCAGGCGAGGAATTTTCCGTGCGGGCCATATTTTACAACCATGTGGCGTCCGCAGTTCTCACAGATAACGTCTGTGACCTCGTCTTCGATTTTTACCTCTGCCAGCTCTTCCTCGGCCTTCTTCACAGAATCAACGAGATCCGGCCAGAAGTTCGAGATGACCGATTTCCACGGCACCTTTCCTTCCCCTACGCCGTCGAGGAGCGTCTCCATGTTCGCCGTAAAGTTGACATCGACGATCGTGGGAAAAGCCTCCAGCATCATCTTATTGACAGCTTCTCCGAGCTCCGTGATGTAGAGATTTTTCTTCTCACGGGTCACGTAATGGCGGTTAATGATCGTGGAGATCGTGGGCGCATACGTACTCGGGCGTCCAATACCGAGTTCCTCGAGCGTCTTTACAAGCGACGCCTCCGTGTAATGGGCCGGCGGCTGCGTAAAGTGCTGCTCTTCCTCGAACTTCTGAAGCTTCAGGCTGCTCTCCTTCTGAATTCCGTTCAGGTGATCATTCTCAGGCTTCTTCTCGCTGTCGTCCGTATAAACAGACATGAAACCGTCGAACACGATCCTTGATGCCGAAGCATTAAAAACATATTTTCCATCCGTGATGCGGACAGAGTTCGTCTCATACTTTGCGCCTGCCATGCGGCTCGCCGCAAAGCGTCTCCAGATCAGCTGATACAGGCGGAACTGGTCGCGCGACAGATACTGCTTCACCAGCTGAGGTGTGCGCGCGATATCCGTCGGACGGATGGCCTCGTGAGCATCCTGTGCGTTCTTATTCTTGTTTTCCGTCGTGTTTCCCGAGGCAACATATGCCTCACCGTACTGCTTCCCGATATACTCCCGCGCATCATGATCCGCTTCCTCAGAGATACGCGTCGAATCTGTTCTCAGGTAAGAGATGAGACCGACAACGCCCTCCTTCGGGAGCTCAATGCCCTCGTAAAGCTGCTGGGCTATCTGCATCGTCCTGGAAGTTGACATATTCAGTGTCTTGGAAGCTTCCTGCTGCAGCGTACTCGTTGTGAACGGAAGCGGCGCCTTCCTCGTGCGCTCTCCCTTGTGAATATCGAGCACATGGAAGGTCGAATCCTTCATATCTGCAAGGATCTTGTCGAGCTCCTCGCGTGAGCCTATCTCAAGTTTTCCATCTGTAGTCCCGTAAAAATGTGCTGTCAGCGGTTTTTCACTTCCGTCGACAGAAAAATCAGCGCCAAGCGTCCAGTATTCCTTCGGGATAAAATCATTGATCTCTTTTTCTCTGTCCGCGATGATCCGGAGCGTCACCGACTGAACACGCCCGGCCGAAAGACCGCGCTTGATTTTTTTCCAGAGAAGAGGACTGATCTCGTATCCGACCATCCTGTCCAGACAGCGGCGGGCCTGCTGCTCATCCACCAGATTCATGTCAATCTTGCGGGCATGCTTCAGAGATGCCTTGACAGCTGACTTCGTGATCTCATTGAAGGTAATACGGCGCATTTTTTTATCATCAAGCTTCAGCGCCTTCGACAGATGCCAGGAAATGGCTTCTCCCTCTCGATCGGGGTCGGTTGCCAGGTACACTTTGTCGGCCTTATCGGCGGCCTTCTTCAGCTGTGCCACAAGCGGTCCCTTGCCGCGGATCGTGATATACTTCGGTTCGAAATCATGTTCAACGTCAATGCCGAGACTGCTCTTCGGCAGATCACGTACATGACCGTTCGATGCGAGAACTGTATAATTTTTGCCCAGGAATTTCTGTACGGGTTTCACTTTGGTTGGCGACTCTACAATAACCAGATTGTTAGCCAAAGCTCTGCCTCCTGTCATAAACTCAGAAAAATAACCGGCGGGCGTCTGATGCCCGCTAACCGAAAGTTTCGCCTTGCACTATAACGCAAATATTTTTCGGATGCAAGGGCCGGGTATCTCTGAGACAGCGATGCGCTGCCTGGAAAAGGCATCATCAATGGAGCTGATATATATACTTTTGTAAATGATAAATATTGTAATTACTATATATCCGTAGTACAATAACTATACACTTCACTTGTGCGGATTCCGCACTTTATCCCTTTTATTCAAAAAAATATCATGACAGCTGACGGAGCTTTTTCTGGAAACGGAGGTTTCTATGTTTTGCAGTGTTACGTCTGCCGCCATTTCTGGTGTGGAGGTCGTCCCGGTGTCCGTCGAGGTTGATGTGAGCACAGGTATGCCCTTCCTCTCGATGGTCGGCTTTGTGACATCGCAGGTAAGAGAGGCTCAGGAACGAGTCCGCACGGCGCTCCGCAACCTCGGGATTACTCTGCCTCCGAAGAGGATAACGATCAATCTGTCGCCCGGGGATGTCAGGAAAGAAGGAACCCGGTTCGACCTTCCGATCGCTGCCGCTGTCCTGGAAGCGCTCGGCGAGATTCCTCCCGACGCGCTCCGCAATACCATGCTGCTCGGCGAACTTCACCTGGACGGAAGCGTACAGCAGGTGACAGGCGTTCTGCCAAGTGTGATCTGCGCAAAAGAAACGGGCTGCCGGCAGTGTATCGTCCCGGAGGGCAACCTTCTCGAGGCCCGGGCAGTCAGCGGGATCCAGTCGGTCGGGGTATCTGATCTGCGCGATCTGATAAACATCGGCAGAGGAAAATTTTCCGGCCCGCCATGTCCCGCGCCTGATCCAAGTCATCCCAGAAGCCCCGCCTATCACGTTGATTTTTCCGACATCCACGGCCAGAAGCCTGTCAAACGCGCCGCCCAGATCGCAGCTGCGGGCTTCCACAACATCCTCCTCTGTGGACCTCCCGGATCCGGCAAATCCATGACCGCGGAACGCATACCGACGATCATGCCCGACCTTCTCCCGGAGGAGAGCATGGAGATCTCAAAAATCTACAGCATCGTGGGACTTCTCCCCGAAAACACAGCCCTCATGCGCACCCGTCCCTTCCGCGCACCGCACCACACCATTACGCCGGCATCTCTGTGCGGCGGAGGGATGAATCCCCATCCCGGCGAGATCACACTGGCGCACCGCGGTGTTCTCTTCCTCGACGAGCTCCCGGAAATGAATCCCGCCACGATCGAGATGCTCCGCGAGCCCCTCGAAGAAAAGAAGATCACGATATCACGCTCGGGCGGAACCTGCGTCTTTCCGGCATCCTTTATTCTTGTGGCAGCCATGAATCCATGCCCGTGCGGCTGGTATCCCGATATGAACCGCTGCACCTGCAGCCAGCCAAAAATCCAGGCCTACCGCTCCAGGGTCAGCCAGGCTTTTCTCGACCGCATAGACCTCCGGTGTGAGGTGCCGCCCGCCAATTATGAGGATCTCTCCGACGAAAAGCCCGATCCTGTTTCCTCTGCCGTCCTTCGGAAGGGCGTTCTGAGAGCCGTGGCCATCCAGCGCGGAAGGTATGGAAATACCGGTCTGATTTTTAACAGTGAACTGAAGGCTTCCGACATCCCGAAATACTGCCCTCTCACAGAAGACGCGCAAAAGCTGATCCAGGCGGCGTTCGGGACATTCCACATGACCGCCCGGGGATATCACCATGTGCTGAAGACGGCGCGCACGATTGCCGACATTGACGGTTCTGAAAAAATATGTGAACAGCACATCAGTGAAGCACTCTGCTACCGGAGTTCCGATGCCGTCGGATCCCGCGGGGACCGCCCGGGAATAAGCCCATGAAAAGGAGGTGTGAGATATGGACAACGATAAAAAGAATGAAGAATTCAGGCGCAGACTGCGAAGAGAGGACAACGGCGAGGTCCTTGGAAAAATCCGTTACATAACAAAAAATGACAGCAGCTATCCCGCCTGCTTTCGTGAATATTCAAGAATGCCGGACAGTTTCTATGTCCTCGGAACGCTCCCCGACCCGGAGAAGAGAACGGTGGCGATCGTCGGTGCCAGGAACTGCACGACATACGGACGCGAACAGGCCATGAGATTCGGAAGAGTTCTCGCTCAGCACGGCGTCCAGATCATCTCGGGAATGGCCTACGGGATCGACGCCTGGGGACAAAGCGGTGCCATCGCGGCCGGTGGAAAAGTCTTCTCCGTCCTCGGCTCAGGCGTAGACGTCTGCTATCCCCGTCAGAACTATGCCCTTTACCGGCGGATCATCCGGGAAGGCGGCGGGATCATCTCCGAATACCCGCCCGGATCCATGCCCGCGGCCTGGCATTTCCCGATCAGAAACCGCCTTATCAGCGCCTTTTCCGATATTGTTCTCGTCGTCGAGGCGAAGCTGAAAAGCGGCTCGCTCATCACGGCCGATTATGCGATCGAACAGGGAAAATCCCTCTACGCCGTTCCCGGAAGAAACGGAGATCCATTGAGCGAGGGCTGCAACCGGCTCATCTCCCAGGGAGCGGGGATCGCGTGGACGCCCGAAGTACTGCTCGAGGAACTCGGCTTTGACTGCAGTGAAAGCTACTCCGCCATGTACAGTCAGAAAAGTCAGAACAGTCAGAAAAGAAAGCTCTCAAATGCGGACATCGGAGAGCGCCCCGAAGATGCGGCAGAAGGCACGGCACCGGAAGAAAAAAATAAGCTGCCGGAAGGATACGACCTCCCGGACAGCATCATCAAAAACACAAATATAGAAAGTTCCCCGAGCCGCCCGCTGCCAGAAAAATGGGAGCACGCCTACGACTTCCAGCGGCTGTATCCGCACATGACCAGCACACCAAAGTCCCTGGACACTCTTCAGAAACAGAGCGGGCTCGACCTCGCAACCCTCACCGGCGTAATCATGCAGCTCTGCATCTCGGGATACGCCGAAGAGGCCGCGCCGGGCTTCTACATCCGGAAGCTGTGACAAACCCATTGCTGAATCCCACATATCCTCGAACAGACTGCCTTCCGCCCGCATCTATTTTGAAGACTGCGCAGAGGTTTTCAGACGCGACATCCGCAAGCGTCGGTGCTTAACGAGCCCGACCATAGGGAAGGGCGAGTTTATGCACCGCTACGCTGAGGACAAGCGAGAGCGCGTCGCGGATGAAAGCCTGCTGCGCATCTATTTAGCGGGTGGAAGAACCATGTGCTGGAAAATGTGGAGATAAGGCAACACCTTGTCACTGCTTCCGGGAATTCTCCTTCTTGACCCGCAGGACGTCGTACAGATCCGGCGTCATCCCGAGGTCTACGTGAAGCTCCTGCTGCGGATGAGGCGCCGTCTCCATCGGCGTTCCCTCCGCGTCCC
The DNA here is from genome assembly GCA_036453165.1 of Eubacteriales bacterium. Lineage (GTDB taxonomy): Bacteria > Bacillota > Clostridia > Lachnospirales > Lachnospiraceae > Bilifractor. The sequence continues at coordinate 48,543 of JAZHVR010000004.1, forward strand.
GGATATCCTTCACTGTCACAACTGCATTGGTTCCGTCCGGCTTCATGACCTCGATCTCATCGCCGACGCCGAACTTATTTTTCTGCGTGATCACCGTGTAGCCGTTATCATCAATGCCCTCGACGCAGCCAAGATATACGTAATTTGTCACATACGTATTGCTGTCGTAGATCTGGTCCTTTTCCGTCGGCCGGCCATAGAAAAATCCTGTCGTAAACTGCCTGTATGTGCAGTCCGCGATCTGATCCCTGTACCAGGGAAGATTTTTCTCATACTTCGCGGGATCCTCCAGATAATCATCAATGGCCTTCCGGTAGGTTCTTGCGACCGTCGCCACATAGAGGGCGGTCTTCATGCGCCCCTCGATCTTGAAGCTGTTGATACCGGAATTCATGAGGTCCGGGATATGTTCGATCATGCAGAGGTCTTTCGAATTAAAAATAAATGTCCCGCGCTCATTTTCTTCGATCGGGAGATACTCGCCGGGCCTCGTCTCCTCCGCTACGGCATATTTCCAGCGGCACGGGTGCGTACAGGCGCCGCGGTTTGCGTCGCGGCCGGTAAAATAGCTCGACAGAAGACATCTGCCTGAGTAAGAAATACACATCGCACCGTGAATAAACGTCTCGATATCCATGTCGGCGGGGATTTTTTCACGCATCTCCCGGATCTCCGCCAGCGAGAGCTCGCGCGCCGTCACGATGCGCTTTGCCCCCTGCTCGTACCAGAACCGCGCCGTCATATAGTTCGTATTGTTCGCCTGTGTGCTGATGTGGCGCTCGATCTCGGGACACACTTCCTTTGCGAGCATAAACACGCCGGGGTCTGCGATAATGAGCGCATCCGGCTTCATCTGGCTCAGCTCGCCGAGATACCTGCGGACGCCTCCCAGATCGCCGTTATGCGCGAGAATATTGACCGTCACATGCACCTTGACACCGTGCGCATGGGCATATTCGATGCCCTCCCGCATCTCATCTGGCGAAAAATTCTTTGCCTTCGCGCGGAGACCATACACATCCCCGCCGATATAAACCGCGTCTGCTCCGAACGCCACGGCGACCTTGAGCACCTCGAGACAACTTGCCGGGATCAGAAGCTCCGGCTTTTTGCAGATAGTATTCATTAGTCCTATTCCTTTGTATTCATTGATTGCCTGTTACAGCATTGCCAGTCTCTTGTATGCAGTCTGCTCCGGAACAAATGAGATACCTTCTGTCCCGTCACAAAGCAAGTGGCCGAACGGACGACAATGATCGTTCTTCGGCCAGATTTTACTTTAACACGCTGAGGCTGATTCCATCTCCCACTGCCAGGACACACGTCTGCATATCCTCGTCGTCAGAAACAGCCCTCAGAAATTCCCTCATTCTCTTGTAGATTGTCCGGTTTCTCCTCTCGACGATGTAATGAGATTCGATGATATCTCCCTCCTGGAGAACATTATCCGCGATCAGCACGCTCCCCGGCCTCATCAGCCGCTTCAGCTCCGGAAGCCAACGGATATACTGACCCTTCGCGGCGTCGAGGAAGATAAAATCGTACGTTCCCTCCAATGATGGAAGTATCTCTGACGCATCGCCGGGCATCAGCGTGATGCGGTCTTCTACGCCCGCGCGGCGGAAGTTTTCTGACGCGATCGGAATACGTTTCTCATAATCCTCGATCGTCGTGATATGCGCGTCGGGATCCCCGTAAGAAGCCATCAGAATCGCAGAAAAACCGACAGCAGTCCCCACTTCGAGGATTGCCGACGGTTTCATCATCGTAAGAAAAGTCTTTAAAAAGCTCTGCATATCGCGGCGGATCACCGGTACCCCGGCATCTTCCGCCTCTTTCAGAAGATCCTCCAGAAAGGGAGTGAGACCGTGGTCAAGAGAATTCATAAAGGTGAGCATTCTCTCGTCCATAATCATAGAGCATAACCTCCTTCACCCTGATCACTAGGAGCTTGTATCTTCATCTGACTCAGCCTGTGCGAGGATAGGGAACATATCGTCCGCCGTCATTGACGTCCGGAGGGTGTACGTTCCCGGCAGGATTTCTCCGTGATACTCAGAGATGAGCTCCTGAATCTGGAATGCCTCGACGCTCTCCGTGAGCAGTCCCTCGGAGCGGAGCAGCATGCCGATCTGACGCACAGACATATCATCCGTGATCGTCACAGTGACAGCGCGGCCTTCGCCGCTGTCGACCGGCTCCTCATCAAACACCTCATATCCGAGCGTATAGCATTTTCTTCCGATAAAAATCAGAACGACAATGAGAGCGATTATGACAAGAACATACAGCAGTCCTTTGATGCCGCCGAGTGCCACTCTGTAGCCCAGGCTCTCATCATTATTTTTCTTCCCGGCCATTCCGCTGAAACCTCCTGTGAGCCTTATATTATTGTTCGTCCGGAAGGCTCACGATGACCTCGCCTGTGATGGCGTTCGTCACCTTTCTGATCATCGAGCACACGGCATTCTCCGCGTCAAGATAATCTGCCGCGATCGGATCCTGCGTCAGCCTGTCGAAATCCTTCAACAGATAATCCGTTTCATCATAGATGTCCCGGCCCGACGTCTGCATATCAAAAACCTTCCGCCGGAAATCCGTGACCTCGCGCTTCAGTTCCGGCTTCGCCTCGAGACGGGCCTCCGCCCCCTGATAACGCCTGTATTCATCCGACTGACGCATTGAATCGATCAGTTCTCTGAGTTTATCATCTACATCACTCATACGCAAGTCCCGCACTTTCCGCAGATCTGCCTGTTCCCCGTCACGCCTCCATGATAATAGGCAGGATCATAGGCTTTCTCTGCGTTCTCTTCCACAAAAATCCTCCGAGCTCATCGCGGATTGTCGATTTGATACGTGTCCAGTCCGTGATGTTCTGGTCGAGGCATTCATTGATCGCGTCATTGACCACGGACCTCGCCTCGTCGATCAGGTCTTCGGATTCCCGCACATAAACAAATCCCCTCGTCACGATCTCAGGTCCGGCGATCAGCTTTCCGCTCTCCTTCTCAAAGGTCATGACAATAATCATGATACCGTCCTCGGACAGGCGCTGGCGGTCGCGGAGAACAATGTTGCCTACGTCTCCGACACCGAGTCCGTCCACAAGAACCTCGCCCGTAGCTACCGATCCTGTCACCTTCGCCGATTCCTGATCGAGCTCCAGGACATCACCAGTCTTCATGACAAAAATATTTTCCTTCGGAATTCCGAGCTCGAGGGCGATATTTTTCTGCGCTACCAGGTGGCGATATTCACCGTGCACCGGAATCGCATACTTTGGCTTTACGAGGGAATAGATCAGCTTGATATCCTCCTGGCAGGCGTGTCCGGAGACATGCACATCCTGGAAGATCACCTCTGCTCCCTTCGCGTAAAGCTCATTGATGACATTAGAGACAGCCTTCTCATTGCCCGGAATAGCGTGAGAAGAAAAGATGATCAGGTCGCGCGGTTTGATCGTCACCTTTTTATGAAGATCCGCCGCCATACGCGACAGCGCAGCCATCGATTCACCCTGGCTGCCCGTGGTGACGATAACCATCTTTTCATCCGGATAATTGTTCAGCATGTTGATGTCGATAAGCGTATTATCCGGGATTTTTATATAACCGAGCTTCGCGGCGATGGAAATAATGGTCACCATGCTGCGGCCCTCGATAACGACCTTTCGGCCGTACTTATATGCGGCATTGATGATCTGCTGGACGCGGTCCACATTGGACGCGAACGTCGCGATGATCAGCCTCTGCTTTGGATGCTCTGAAAAAATCACATCGAGCGTCTTTCCGACGGTCTTTTCAGACATCGTGAAGCCCGGGCGCTCGGCGTTCGTACTGTCGCACATGAGGGCCAGGACGCCCTTTTTGCCGATCTCGGCGAACCGCTGAAGATCGATGGCGTCGCCGAATACCGGCGTATAATCAACCTTGAAATCGCCCGTGTGGACAACGATACCGACAGGCGAATAGATCGCCAGCGCGGCCGCGTCCTGAATACTGTGGTTTGTCTTGATAAATTCAATCCGGAACTGACCGAGATTGATAGACTGTCCGAAACGGACGACCTTTCTCTTCACGCCCTGGAGCATGTTGTGCTCCTCCAGCTTGTGCTCAATGAGTGCCATCGTCAGCTTCGTAGCATAAATCGGCGCGTTGATCTCACGAAGCACATACGGAAGCGCACCGATATGATCCTCGTGACCGTGCGTGATCACGAAGCCCTTAACTTTGTCAATATTGTCCTTCAGATAAGTAACATCAGGTATTACCAGATCGATTCCCAGCATATCATCGTCCGGGAAGGCCAGGCCGCAGTCGACGACTACGATGCTGTCTTTATACTCAAAGGCAGTGATATTCATGCCGATCTCTTCGAGGCCGCCCAGGGGAATGATCTTCAGCTTGCCCGTTCCTGCAAGCGTATTCCTCCTACTCAAAAAATAACCTCCATCTTCTTTTTTCCATGGGCCGGTCCAAACTTCGTCCCCCTGAACCGGTCAGTCAGTATTTATTCCATCCGGAGGTCTGTGTCATCGAGCATCTGTTCAAAAATACGCGCGATGGCGTCAAATTCTGTATCGTCATCGACAATTACGTACTTTCCCTCAGGGTCGGTTTCATCAGACACATCCTTCAGGATGATAGCTTCTGCTTCATCATCTTCAGAGTCAGAGACAAGAAGATAGTCTGTTCCTGCTACCCGTGTCTCCTCTTCTACATAAAAATCCTGCGTTTCCCCATTATCACCAGTAAAAGTGATCTTTTCCTTTTTCAATCTGCGCCCTCCCTGTGAGGCAGGTCAGCTCTGTCAGAAGCCGGCTGTCTCTCTGCGTCCGCGTGAGAGCCATACCGGTCCAGATATTCCTGGAGAATGATTCCAGCTGCGATCTGGTCGATAACTGCTTTCCGCTCATGCCGGTCTCTGATCCCGGCCTCATCGAGAATATCATCGGAAGCGGCTGTCGTCAGCCGCTCATCCCACATAATTACCGGAAGGCCTGTCCGCTTTGCGATCATATCGCGAAAAGCGAGAGCCTTCTCTGCGCTTTCGCTCATGCCTCCGTCCATGTGAACAGGAAGTCCGAGCACAATGCGCTCCACATCATATTTATCGCAGAGTTCTTTCACCCTGGCGACCGTCTGACGCAGCTTCGTCTCCCGCGGACGCCGGATCGTTTCCAGCGCCTGCGCTGTAATCTGAAGCGGATCACTGACAGCCACGCCGACCGTTTTCGAACCATAGTCCAGTCCGAGGATCCTCATGAAGCGGATTCTCCGTCATCATCCTTCCAGGATTCGTTCTTTATATATTCCTTGAGAAGCTCTTCAACCAGCTCATCGCGCTCCACTTTCATGATCATACTGCGGGCGCCGTTGTGGTTTGTGATATATGTCGGATCCCCCGACATAATGTAACCCACGATCTGGTTGACCGGATTGTATCCTTTCTCCGCCATTGCATGATAAACGGTATCAAGGACTTTCTTTACCGGGACTTCGTTTTCCGGATTTACCTCAAAAAACTGTGTATTTCCTAAATCTTCCATGTTTTACCATCCTTAAAAAATGAGAAAGTCCCGCGACACACGCCGGGAAAAAACTGCACACTGAAACTACTATATTATAGACTACATAGTGAAGGTGCGCAAGGCTTTCAATACCCGAGAAGGCTGTCGTCTCCGAGGATCTGTGCCGGAGTGACGGTGACAAGCTGGTTGGTGAGGTCGCGGGTGTCGGCGAGCAGTACCTTCTGATACTCGCGGCCGTGTCCGGACCAGTAGGTTCGTCCACCGACGGTGACCTGCTCTTCGAAGAGAACTTCGACAGGTCTGCCGATGTAGTACCGCAGGAATTCTTTCCTCCGCGTCATATCGAGGTCATGAAGAACGGCCCCGCGAGCTTTTTTGACGGCTTCGGTATTCTGACCGGACATACGGTCGGCCACCGTTCCTTTTCTCCGGGAGTACGGGAAGATGTGCGTCTCGAAGAAGTGGATATCCGATACAAACTGCCTGCACTCTTCGAAATCCTCTTCGGTCTCACCGGGAAATCCGGTAATGATATCGGTGCAGAGAGCCGGGTGTTCGAAGTACTTCCGGATCATCGCGGCAACCTCCGCGAAATCATCGGGAGTGTACTTCCGGTTCATATTTTTCAATGTCTTTGCACACCCGCTCTGCAGGGAGAGATGGAAATGCGGACAGATTTTGGGCAGCGCCGCAATTCCCCGGATAAACGCCTCATCGATGTAGCCGGGCTCCAGGGACCCGAGGCGGATGCGCTCGATCCCGTCGATCTTGTTTACCTCCTGCAACAGATGGAGCAGGGCTGCACATCTGCAGTCCGGCTGTAGTTCTGCTGCCTCTGAACCTGCTCTGTCTTCCGCCGCGGAACTATCTTTGAAGTCGGCGCCATAGGAGCAGAGATGGATGCCGGTTACGACAACCTCCTTCACCCCGGTCGATGCGAGGCGGCGTATCTCACCGACAACATCGTCCTCGGCACGGCTCCGCACGCGTCCTCTTGCAAACGGAATGATGCAATAGGAACAGAACTGGTTGCAGCCGTCCTGCACTTTGATGAACGCCCGTGTGTGCTCCTCTGTGCGGTCGATCTCCAGCCGCTCATAAGAGGTATCCTCTTTCCAGGAGCCGACGTCGCGAAGAGCTATATGCTGACTGTCCTGCTGCACCGCCGCCGGCGATTCATGTTCACTTTCAGCCATCGGGTCTTCGCCGAGATATTTTTCCAGTTCACTCACCAGGTCGCCTTTACGGCTGCTCCCGATGATGATATCCACATCCGGATCCGCGGACAGCTCTTCTCCGCGGACCTGAGCGTAACATCCGACGGCAACGACAACGGCGTCAGGATTCATTTTTTTCGCGCGGTGCAGCATCTGGCGGGACTTCCTGTCGGCGATATTCGTGACCGTGCAGGTGTTGATCACGTAGACGTCAGCGCCCGGTTCAAACGGGACGATTTCGTATCCGGCCTTCTCAAGCTGCTGCTGCATGGCTTCCAGCTCATATGAATTCACCTTGCAGCCGAGGTTATGAAGAGCGGCTTTCCGCTTCTTTATATGATCATTCATTCGATAATTTCTCCGTTCAGTATTCAGAAAAGGCTGATTATTGTGCTGTTTTCAGCCCCTGCTATTCTATCATGCGTATCGGATATCTCCAAAAATATATAGCAGATATCCGCAAAAATCATTGCACTTTTTCCGCGAAAAAAAGGAAAGTACCGTCTTTCTATAGATATTATGACTGGAAAATCGCGCAGGAACGTCAGAACCCGCGCAGAATTACAGTTGACTTTTCATGCCCGCAAACGTAAGATATTCGCAGAACGACCTTGATATCTTGATTTGTATGATTTCGGGAGGTAATTCAAATGACAACTGTAAAGATTTCTCTTAATTCCATCGAAAAAGTTAAGAATTTTGTAAATGCTATTTCTAAATATGATTTTGATTTTGACCTTGTATCAGGCAGATATGTCATCGATGCAAAGTCTATTATGGGTATCTTCAGCCTCGACCTTTCCAAGCCGATTGACCTGAATATCCACACTGAGGGCAAGGAGCTCGACGATGTGCTCGAGGTTCTGAAGCCTTACATGATTGAACAGTAATCAGGAATCATGGCGTTTAAAAACAGCTGCGGTGCATTCACATGGATGCACCGCAGCTGTTTTTATTTACGCGGAACAGTGAGCAGCATCCGCTCACGCCGCAATACAGGCGGCAAGGCGGAGAAGCACACACATGGTCACTTCACAAGAATCGTCTCTGCCGTCTCAACCGCCTTGTCCATCAGCGGTCCGATCACGTCATCAAGATTGTGCTCCGATTTTTCGATCACCTTCAGCAGCGGATGTGTCACCGGATGCTTTGCCACAAAAATCGTGCAGCAGTCTTCATAGGGCTCGATAGACGTCTCAAAGGTTCCGATTTTTTCGGAAATGTTGATGATCTCCTGCTTATCAAAGCCGATGAGCGGCCTGTAAACCGGCAGCGTGCAGACAGCATTCGTGCAGAGAAGGCTCTGCGTTGTCTGGCTCGCGACCTGACCGATGCTCTCACCCGTGATGAGTCCGAGCGCTCCGTCCTTTTTCGCAAAAATCTCCGCCAGCCGCATCATGTATCGGCGCATGATGATCGTCAGTTCCTCATGCGGGCATTTTTCATAGATCGCCAGCTGGATATCGGTGAAATTGATCACATGCAGGTGAATCGGCCCGGTGAACCTCGAAATTTCCTTTGCCAGGTCAACGACCTTCTGCTTTGCGCGCTCACTCGTGTACGGTGGCGCATGGAAATAGACTGCGTCGATCTCGACGCCCCTCTTGGAGATCATGTAGCCCGCGACTGGCGAATCGATGCCGCCAGAGAGCAGAAGCTCTGCCTTTCCGCTCGTCCCGACCGGAAGTCCTCCTGGTCCCGGAATGACCTTTGAATAGATGTAGACGCCGCTCTGACGGACCTCTACCGTGAGCATTATATCCGGATTATGGACATCGACCGTGAGCCACGGGCAGGCGGTGAGCACGGCCTCACCCAGATCAGCGTTCAGCTGCATGGTATCCTTCGGATAATTCTTCCACGGCCGGCGGGCGTTGATCTTGAACGTCGCCTTATCCTCCGGATAATTATCCTTCACAAATTTCACGACTTCTTTTGCGACATTGTCGTAATCCATGTCTTCTACGATCACGACCGGGCAGATTCCCGTGATGCCGAACACGTCCTGCAGCGCCTCGATCGCGCCTTCCTCGTCGCAGTCTCCGTGCATCATGACGAAGATCCTGCCCATTTCCTTGACGGTCTCAAAGGATCCGTCGACACGCCGGAGGGCGAGCGCCATCTGGTGCATCAGCCTGTCCTCAAAGAGGTGGCGGTTCTTTCCCTTGATCCCGATTTCCGCATACTTGATTAATAGTGCCTGGTACAATTTATGTGCCTCTTCCTTTCTCTTATCAATTCTGACGCGATGATAACCTGCGTTGTAAGTTCGCCGGCGGATCATCCAGTCCGTCTGGCCGTTTTCGATGATCCCGCTTCTGGGACTCGTCTTCAGCTCCGCACGAATCTTCTCAGCTGCGGCAGCACTTCGCCGAGCACACCCAGCGTCTCATCAATCTCCTCTTCTGTCGTCAGCTCCGAGAAGCTGAAGCGCAGGGAAGACTCTGTCTCTTTCGCATTTGCCCTGATAGCCGCCATCGTAGCGCTGCCCGCACGGTGATGACTGGAGCACGCGCTGCCCGCAGACACATAGATGCCCCGGTCTTCCAGCGTGTGAAGAAGCACCTCGCTCCTCACGCCTATAAATGACGCATTCAGGATATTGGGAGCTCCCTTCCGCACATCCGCTGGCCCGTGGATCGTCACGTCGTCGAGCTTCTTAAGGCCATCCGCCAGCCTTTCTTTCAGCTGGTACATATGTTCAACGTTTTCGTCGAGATTTTTGTAGATCATCTCCGTCGCGAGGCCGATGCCCGCCGCCCCCGGCACATTGTCCGTGCCCGAGCGCATGCCGTTCTGCTGGCCACCGCCGTAAATGATCGGATCAATCCTGCAGTGCTCATCAAGATAGAGAAAACCGCTGCCCTTCGGGCCGTGGATCTTGTGTCCGCTGACCGAGAGCATGTCGATATTCATCCTCTTCGGGTAAATTCTGAACTTGCCGAAGGACTGGATCGCGTCCACGTGGAAGTAGGCCTTCGGGCACTTCTCGTGAACCATCCTGCCGATATCGGCTACAGGCTCGATCGTTCCGATCTCATTATTCACCATCATGACAGAAACAAGGATGGTGTCCGGCGTCAGCGATTTTTCCAGTTCACCCATGCGGACATAGCCCTCGCCGTCAACGGGAAGACGAACGACATCGTAGCCCAGCTCCTCAAGGCGCCTCGCCGGCTCGGCGATCGCAGAGTGCTCAATGGCCGTCGTAATGATCCTCTTTCCGGCTCTCTTCTTCGCAAAAGCAGTTCCAAAAAGTGCCCAGTTGTTTGACTCCGTTCCACCGGAGGTAAAATAGATCTCCTTCGGCTTTACGCGCATGACGCCGGCTATCTGCTCCTGCGCCTTCCTCAGGTACTTCTCGGCATCCACGCCTTTCTGATGCATTGAGGAAGGATTGCCATAATCCTCCAGCATCGTTTTATATACAAGGTCGGCGACTTCTTTATAGCATTTCGTCGTCGCCGAATTATCAAGATAAATTTCCATCATTATTAACCCGATTAAGTTGCAAAAAATTCACACAAATCCCATGGCTGTGGATATTACAGCCCGCAGCCAGTCAGTCGTCCCGCTCCAGCAGATACATCAGGATCGACAGCGTCGTCATTCCGGCCGTCTCCGTGCGTAAAATCCGTTTTCCGAGCGTTATCGGCTCGAAGCCGGACTCCTGTGCCTCTTTCACCTCGGCGTCGTCAAAACCGCCCTCAGGGCCGATTATGACCGCCACCGACTGACCCGGAGTGATCGCATTCAGGATCTTCCTGGTCCCGGCCATCCCGTCCTGACGCTCATACGGGATCAGCTTCACATCGATATCCTGAGCCATCTTCAGGGCGTCCTTAAACCGCATGACCGGCTTTACCTCCGGAATGATCAGGCGCTTCGACTGCTTTGCCGCCGCCTCTGAGATCGCGTTCCAGCGGGCCACCTTCTGTACGCCCCTGCGCTCATCCAGCTTCATCACACATCTGGCCGACGATACCGGAACGATGGCAAAAGCCCCGAGCTCAACAGCTTTCTGCACAACGGTCTCCATCTTATCACCTTTGGGAAGACATTGAAACAGCCAGATTTTTGACTCCAGCTCTTTCCCCGGGCGCGACGCGTCCTGCACGCGGAGAATAACCGCGTCATCCTCGAATCGCTCGATGGTGCAGGTATACTCCCACTCATCGCCCGTCGAGACAAGCACCGTATCTCCCCGGCGCATGCGCAGCACATTGCGGATATGGTTCACATCCTCGCCGGTGATCGTCACCTGTCCCTCGTCCATCTGATATTTTTCAACAAAAAATCTGTACATTTCTATACCTTGTCACTGTCGCAGCCAGATCCTACCTGCCGTAAGGCTTTCCGACCGTCAGGTTTCTATTATTTTCAGTGATATCATTAATCAGAATCTCTCTGATGTCAGTTTTTTCTCGCGGTAATACTTACCCATTCACCCTGGTGCGTCTCCTCGAGGACCTCCAGTCCCGCAGCCTTACAGGCGTCGAGCACTTTGTAGTCCTGATCTTCCAGGATACCTGAGGTGATGTAGATCCCGCCTTTCTTCATCGCGGGAACGACAGCCGGCGTCATGCCGACAAGAACATCAGCGAGAATATTTGCTGTCACGATATCATATTTCTCATAGCCGGCTTTATCGCGCGTCTCCTGATCGTCGATCATATTTCCGATGATCATATCAAAGCTGTCTTCCGGAATGTCGTTCGCCTTTTTATTGTCATCAACCGCCGGAACCGCACACGGATCAAGATCCGTGCCCAACACATGACCGGCACCGAGCTTCACCGCCGTAATTCCGAGAATACCGCTGCCCGTTCCGACGTCGAGCATCTCACACCCCGGTTTTACATACTTCTTCAGCTGCCTGATGCAGAGCTGTGTCGTCTCATGCATGCCCGTGCCAAACGCCGTTCCCGGATCAATGTGAAGGATCATCTTGTCCTTATCCTCTTCCTTCACCTGCTCCCAGGACGGAATGATCAGAATATCATCCACATAAAACTGGTGAAAATACTGCTTCCAGTTATTTACCCAGTCCTTGTCCTCCGTCTCCGATTCCTCGATCGTTCCCTCGCCGATATCGCAGTAGGAGCGGAGCTCCTCCAGAGCGGCCTTCGCGTCCGAGAGAATTTTCTCAATATCATCCTTCTCAGGATCGAGGTAAAAATCAAGGTACGCGACGCCGTCATCCTCTGGCGCGTCCGGCATGATATCCACAAACATCTGCGCCTTCTCCTCATCCGTCAGAGGAGCCTTATCCTCAATCTGTGCGCCCTCAATGCCACAATCATAAAGCGTCGAGATAACAATATCCTCTGCATCCTCAATCGTCTTCAGGCGGTACTTTTTCCACTTCATAATCAGTCTCCTCCAATGCAGGACGAGATAAACCACGCTCTTCGGCATTATCTCGTCATCGCGGTGTTCGCCTCACCATTGCACACTTATGTATGAACAGATGCGGCCTGTCACCCGCATATAACAGGCGGGTCCGCAGATATTATACCTGCGAACCCGCCAGTTATCAACGTGCGCGTTCCTACGAGTGCTGCCAGACGTACGAATTGACAGCGAAGCACACCGAAGGCGTGAATGAGCTGGAAGATATACACGGCTGGATAGCGCGACAGCGCGATATCGCCCCTAATCCCCTGCTCGGGCGCATCAACCATGAAAAATTGATAGGAAGATAGGCCGACAGAATCGGCGGTTCTGTCGCTGAGCGCATCAAACTTCTCAATCTAGACAACCTGATGCGCCGGCTGGGCCAACAGTTTCTCGTTCGGACGCATCAAAAGAATGAATCTTGATCAATCGATGCGCTGCCGGGAGCCCTGGTTCCCTGCTCGGGCGCATCAAACCATGAAAAATTGATAGAAAGATGGGCCGACAGAATCGGCGGTTCTGTCGCTGAGCACATCAAACTTCTCAATCTAGCTAACCTGATGCGCCGGCTGGGCCAACAGTTTATCGTTCGAACGCATCAAAAAAATAAATCTTGATCAGTCGATGCGCTGCCAGGAGCCCTGGTCCCCTGCTCGGGCGCATCAAACCATGAAAAATTGATAGGAAGATAGGCCGACAGAATCGGCGGTCTCCTGCTCGGGCGCATCAAACCATGAAAAATTGATAAGAAGATAGGCCGACAGAATCGGCGGTCCCCTGCTCGGGCGCATCAAACCATGAAAAATTGATAGAAAGATGGGCCGGCAGAATCGGCGGTTCTGTCGCTGAGCGCATCAAACTTCTCAATCTAGCCAACCTGATGCGCCAGCTGGGCGGCAGTTCCCCGCCTGAGCGCATCAAAAGCAAGAAATTAAAAAAAAGCTGCCAATCACACAGATTGACAGCAAAACACACCAGTATTTTCGCCTGGAATACAGTAAAGAGGGCTGAATGTCCGGCACATACCATCTCACACGCCTTCTGAGCCCGCCGGCGCTTTGCAAGCGCGAGCCTTAAGGCGAAGCGCGAGCTTAGCACCGCTGCGAAGGCGAAGAGAGCGAGAGCATGCTGTGAGATAGTATATGCCGGACTTCAGCCCTTATGTATTACAGGTGAAATCTGCCTTTTTTCTTTCCGCCTCCGGCGCCGGTTCCTCCTGTAGCTTCATCAAACTTCTTCAGAAGATCCTTTGCCTCTGAACTCAGATTCGTCGGCGTCTTCACAACCAGAGTCACATACTGGTCGCCGCGCACATTGCTGTTGCGGATAGAAGGCACACCTTTATTTTTCAGGCGGATTCTCGTATTCGTCTGCGTGCCGGGTTTGACTGTATACTCAACCTCTCCATCGACGGTCTTAATGCGGATATCTCCGCCGAGAGCCGCCTGTGCATAGCTGATCTCAGCCGTCGAAAACAGGTTGACTCCGTCTCTCGCAAATTCCGGATCCGGTCTGACGGACACCTGAACGAGCAGGTCTCCTCTCGGGCCGCCGTTGATACCCGGCTCGCCCTTCTCGCGGATACGCACACTCTGCCCATCGTCGATGCCGGCAGGGATTTTTACCTGAATCTTCTTTCTGGAAGATGTATAGCCGGTTCCAAGACAGTCCGGGCATTTCTCGCGGATGATCTTTCCGGTTCCGCCGCACTCCGGGCATGTCGTTATATTCTGGATCATACCGAACAGGGACTGCTGTGTCTGACGGATCTGACCGGTACCGTGGCACTTCGGACATGTTTCAGGCGACGTACCGGGCTTTGCGCCGTTGCCGCCGCAGGTCTTGCACACATCCTTCATCGTCAGTTCGATCTCCTTGGTACAGCCGAAAACAGCTTCCTTGAAGGTCAGGTGAACGCCAGCTCTGAGAGAGGCGCCGCGCCTCGGACCATTGCTGTTCGCCCTGCGTCCGCCGCCCTCGCCGAACAGATCGCTGAATATATCGCTGAATCCTGAAGATCCGAAAATATCATTAAAATCAAATCCTTCGAAGCCGCCCGCTCCGCCGCCGCCATTTTCAAACGCGGCAAAGCCGAACTGGTCATACTGTCTCCTCTTCTCTGGATCCGAGAGGACAGCATACGCCTCTGAAGCTTCCTTGAACTTTTCCTCGGCTTCCTTATCGCCGGGATTCATATCCGGATGGTACTTCCGGGCGAGCTTGCGGTATGCCCTTTTCAGAGTTTCCTGATCCGCATTTCTGTCAACCCCCAGCACCTCATAGTAGTCTCTCTTATTCTGATCAGCCATAAAACTACTCCAAATCTAAATAATAAGTCTTTAAAAAGGCCATTGCACACGTGCAACGGCCTTAATAGAGATTACCTCACGGATGAACCGCGTTGCTCATTAAACTTCCTTATAATCGGCATCGACGACATCATCGCCATTGTTGCCGCTGTTTCCGTTGCTGCTGTTGCTGCTTCCACCGAATCCAGCGCCGCCGGTCGGACCGCCCTGAGGGCCACCCTGAGCTCCGCCCTGTCCGTTCTGCTGCATATTCTCATACATCTTTGTGAACAGAGCATTTGATGAGTTCATCAGTTTTTCCTTAGCGGACTTGATCTGATCAAGCTGCTCATCTGTCATGCCGTTGCCGTCAGCCGGAACCTTGGCGAGGACGTCCTTCAGAGCCTGCAGATCAGCCTCAACGGTCTTCTTCTCATCTGCAGAAACCTTGTCGCCGACCTCTTTCAGAGCCTTCTCAACCTGGAATGTCAGGGAGTCAGCCTCGTTCTTGGCATCGACGCCTTCCTTACGTTTCTTATCCTCTGCCTCGTACTGAGCAGCTTCCTTAACAGCCTTATCGATCTCCTCATCGGACATATTGGATCCGGAGGTGATGGTGATGTGCTGCTCCTTGCCGGTTCCAAGATCCTTTGCGGATACATTAACAATACCGTTGGCATCGATATCGAAGGTAACCTCGATCTGCGGTACACCTCTCATTGCCGGCGGGATTCCGTCCAGACGGAACTGACCGAGGGACTTGTTATCTCTTGCAAACTTACGCTCACCCTGTACTACGTTGATATCAACGGCTGTCTGGTTATCTGCAGCTGTTGAGAAGATCTGGCTCTTCTTTGTCGGGATAGTCGTATTTCTCTCGATGATAGGTGTTGCGATACCACCCATGGTCTCGATAGAAAGTGTAAGCGGTGTGACATCCAGAAGAAGGATATCCGTATCGTTAGACTTATCGCCGGAAAGCTTGCCACCCTGGATGGAAGCACCGATAGCTACGCACTCATCAGGGTTCAGGTTCTTGCTCGGCTCCTTGCCGGTCAGCTGTTTAACCTTTTCCTGAACAGCCGGGATACGTGTAGAACCACCGACCAGAAGGACCTTATTGAGGTCTGCAGCGGTCAGTCCTGCATCAGAAAGTGCTCTGGTGACAGGCTCTGCGGTCATATCGACCAGATCAGAAGTCAGCTCATCAAATTTAGCTTTGGTCAGCGTCATGTCCAGATGTCTCGGAGCGCCATCACTGCCCATGGTAATGAAAGGCAGGTTGATGTTTGTCGTAGAAGAGCTGGAGAGCTCGATCTTTGCCTTCTCAGCAGCCTCTTTGATACGCTGCATAGCCATCTTATCTCCAGAAAGGTCTACGCCCTCCTGTTTCTTGAACTCAGAGATGATCCAGTCTGAAACTCTCTTATCAAAATCGTCGCCGCCGAGGTGGTTGTTACCAGCAGTAGCCAGAACCTCGATAACGCCGTCGCCGATATCGATGACAGATACATCAAATGTACCACCGCCGAGGTCGTATACCATGACCTTCTGCTCTTTCTCATTATCAAGGCCATAAGCCAGTGCTGCGGCTGTCGGCTCGTTGATGATACGCTTTACATCAAGGCCGGCGATTTTTCCTGCATCCTTGGTAGCCTGACGCTGAGCATCATTGAAGTATGCCGGGCAGGTGATAACGGCTTCAGTAACCTTCTCACCGAGGTATCCCTCAGCATCGCCCTTCAGTTTCTGAAGGATCATAGCGGAGATCTCCTGCGGAGTGTAGTTCTTGCCGTCGATGTTTACTTTGTAATCAGTACCCATTTTACGCTTGATCGAAGAGATCGTGCGGTCTGCGTTGGTGACTGCCTGACGCTTTGCCGGGTTGCCGACAAGACGCTCACCATTCTTTGTAAATGCAACTACGGAAGGTGTTGTTCTGCTTCCTTCGGAGTTTGCGATAACTGTGGGCTTGCCGCCCTCCATAACAGCTACACAGCTGTTCGTTGTACCTAAGTCAATACCTATAACTTTTCCCATAACCTTATCCTCCTTGGGCTGATGCCCCTGAACGCCTGTCCCACAGGCCTGTTGTCTATGTTGATTTATATATTAAAAAATACCTGCCTCCGGTTCTCATATATAAGTTCCGGAGTTTATCCGTCAGTTGGCTACCTTGACCATGCTGTGCCGGATAACGGTACCTTTGTACATGTAACCCTTCTGCAGCTCAGCAGTGATGATGTTTTCTCCGACATCCGGATTTTCCTCATGCATAACCGCATTGTGAAGATTCGGATCGAATTCCTTGCCCTCTGCCTCGATCGCGGTGACACCCAGGTCATCCAGCGTCTTCGTGAGCTGCTTGTAGACCTTTTTCATGCCTTCCACGAACGGATCGCTCTCGTCGGCATTCTTCAGGCCCCTCTCGAAATTATCGACAATGTCGAGCATCTTTGTGATCACATCGCCGGCGCCCATATCGTACATCTGGGATTTCTCCTTTTCTGTACGCTTGCGGAAGTTATCAAACTCCGCCATGAGACGCTGCAGACGATCGGTCAGCTCGGCGATCTTTTCATCTTTTTTATCTTTCTTTTCTTTTTTATCTTTCTTCTTTTCGGACTTCCCGTCCTCATCGGACTTTTTGTCCTTTTTATCTTTATCCTCTTTATCCCGGGTCTCCGCTTTCTCGTCGCCGGATTTTTCAGAGGCTTTCTTTTCTTCCTCTGTTCCTGCGGACTCTTCCGCGGTCCCTTCTTTTGCTTCCTCTGTCCCTTCCGGCATATCCTTTACGTCATCGGAGACGGCGTCAGCGTTTTTCTTTTCATCTTTTTCTTCTGCCATACTGTCTTCTTCTTTCTTTTTTATTTTCACCGGTAAGTGATAACTACTTTTCAGTTCCCGCCGACGGCTGTTGTTCTGCCGGCTTAATTGCCGCCGGTTTTGTTCCGCCGCTGCGGTCCTCGATTTTTGCAGATGCCTTTTTGGACGGAAGCGTTTTGTCGCCGTTGCCGAAGAGCGTGTTCATCTCTTTCTTCAGCTCTTTCAGGTTCTCAACGACTTTCTTGTAATCCATCCTTCTCGGTCCGACGATAGCTACAGTGCCCTTCATTCCGTCGCCGAGATTGTAATTTGCGGTGACGATCGAGCAGTCCTTCATGCCGTTCGGAAGTTCCTTGCCGATGTAAGCTTTAATATCGGTATCTTCCCCCTCTCCGGGTGCCGTGTTGCGGATCATCTCCGCCAGTTCCTTCTTGTCGGCAAAGGTTCCGATGAGCTCCTTCGCATTCTGGGAATCCGAGAGCTCCGGATAATCAAAAATATTTGTCGCGCCGCTCGTGTAGATCGGCATATCCTCATCTGGCTGAATGGCCTGAGCAACGCCGTCGATCACGCTGTCCACGACTTCCCTGTGAGCACCAGCCTCCTGCTTCATGCGGGTAATCGTCTCCAGATTGATATCGGAGATCGTCTTGCCGTTCAGCTCATTGTTGAGCAGCAGATTCAGCTTCAGGAGCTCGTCATCATCAATGGGCTCAGCCACGGTGATCATCTGGTTCTTCACCAGATTGCCATTCGCCACGATAACTGCAAGCAGCTGTGTGTCACTGACTTTCGAGAGCTGAATGAACTTGATGCTGTTCTGATGGTACGACGGTCCGGCGATCATCGCCGAATAATTCGTGTTCTGTGCGAGAACCTGTACGACCTGCTGGAGAACCTTCTCCATCTTGTCGGTCTTATTGACCATCAGTTTCCTGAATTCCTGATCATTGTCATTTTCATCTGTGACCGCATCCTGGTTCTTCTCATTGAGAAGTTCGTTCACGTAAAGGCGGTAGCCCTTATCGGATGGAATCCTTCCAGCGGATGTATGTGGCTGGAGGATATACCCCATTTCCTCAAGGTCACTCATCTCATTCCGAATCGTCGCTGAACTAAGGTGAAGGTCCGTATATTTGGAAATTGTTCTGGATCCGACCGGCTCACCTGTTTCCAGATACGTCTGGATGATGGCTTTTAATATTATTTTTTTTCTTTCGTCCAGTTCCTGGTCTTCCATTGCTTTTCCCTTTTGAAAATATCTGTTAGCACTCAAATTTGAAGAGTGCTAATATCTACGATTCACATAATAGACCGGAGGGGCGGGTTTGTCAACAATGATTTTTGTTTTTTTTGAGAAATGTTCCGGTAAATAATAAGAGATGCCACAAATGTGACATCCCTTACTGATGAATTTCTTCATAATCAATATCTTATTTACTATATCTTATTATTACCGTATAACCTCTTAGATCTTTCACGCCAGCGCGCTCTTGGTCTTGTCGGCGAGCTGCTTCATCTCGCGGGCGTTTTCGAGAACGGCCGGGGTGATCTCGGCGCCGCCGAGGATACGCGCCAGCTCTTCGACTGTCTGGTCTTCAGAGAGCTCGTGGATGTGGGATACGGTCGAACCGTTCTCCACGTGTTTTTCAATAACGTAGTGATGATCTGCCATAGCCGCGATCTGGGCGAGGTGCGTGATGCAGATGACCTGCCTCTCGATTCGCCCGGAATTTCCATCTGCGGTGTCTGATGCATCAGAGGCTTCTGAATCGGCTGCAGCGCCGCTGTCTTCTTCAGCTTCCCGCTTATCCGCCACTTCACTTCCGGCGAGCGGCGTGCGGGCGATGCGCACCATCTTTTCAGAGACGGCCTGGGCCGTGCGTCCGCTGATACCGGTGTCGATCTCATCAAAAATCAGCGTCTCGGTCTCATCCTTGTCGGCGAGTATGGTCTTGATGGCCAGCATAATTCTGGAAAGCTCACCGCCGGATACCACCTTGCTGAGCGGCCGGAGCGGCTCACCGGGGTTCGTCGAGATCATAAACTCGATGGCGTCGCTGCCCTTTGCGGAATAGTGGCCGGTGTCGCTGAAACGGATCTCGAATTCCGAAGAGAGGAAATTCAGTTCCTTGAGAGACTGGCGGATCTCCTCTGACAGGGATTCCGCAGCTTTTTTCCGCTGCTCCGTGAGCTTCCTGCAGTCAGCGGCGAGAGTTTTCTCCTGCTCCTGCAGCTCTTTTTCCAGCTCCGCCTTGCGCTCGTCAAAGTTGCGCATATCATCGCGCTTTGCCTTCTGCTCCTCGAGACAGGCGGCGACATCTTCGAGCGTGCGCCCGTATTTGGATTTCAGATCGTTCAGCAGATCCAGCCGCTTTTCTGTCTCGTAGAATTCTTCCTCTGAAAATGTAAAATCCTCAAGGTAATCCGCCACCTCGCGGTTGAAGTCGTTGAGCAGATTGTCCACATCGGCGATGCTGTCCGCCATGCTCTTCAGCCCGTCGTCGTACTCCGCAGCCTGCATCATTTCACGGACGGCCTCACCGGTCTGTGCGCCGGCCCCCTGGTCGGAGTCGGTGAGCCCGTGAACCTTGTTGAGGATCTCAACGATCTGACGGCTGTTCGACATGCGCCGGTACTTCTTTTCCAGCTCCTCGTCCTCGCCCGGCTGAATCTGGGCGTCTTCGATCTCCTTTATCTCAAATTCAATAAAAGAAAGCTCCCGCTCGCGCTCGGCGGAATCCATAGAATATTTTTCAAGCTCCTTACGGATGCCGGCGTACTTCCGGTAATCGGCGGCTGTCTTTTCCTTCACTCTGGCGAGATTTTTTCCGCCAAAATCATCGAGGATCTCCAGCTGATTGTCCGGATACAGCAGCTTCTGGTGCTCATGCTGTCCGTGGATATCGAGCAGCAGTCCGGCCGCCTCGCGCACGCGTGAAGCAGTGCTCGTCTCCCCGTTGATGCGGAAGACACTTTTCGTCCCTTTGATCTTTCGCGTGATGATCAGCTGGCCGTCCTCCGTCTCGATATCGAGCTCATGCAGCTTCTGACGGACGACAGGGCTCTCCACCTGAAAAATCAGCTCTACGAGCGCATCTTTTTCCGGATTGCGGATCATATCGCGCGACATCTTCTGCCCGAGCGCAAGATTGACAGAACCAAGGAGGATGGATTTGCCGGCGCCCGTTTCTCCGGTGAGGATATTCAGTCCCGGACCGAAGGAGACCTCTGTCTCATCGATCAGCGCCAGATTTTTCACATGCAGATCAGTTAACATATGTCCTCCCTATCCATCCTGATTAATGATCTTGCGCAGCCTGTCCGCGACGTGCGGTGCTTCGGACACATTCCTCACGGCGCAGAAGATCGTGTTATCTCCGGCGATGCAGCCGGCTATCTCGTCCCAGTTCATCTCATCGAGCGCCGCCGCGGCAGCCATAGCCATACCGCCGGCCGTCTTGATGACGATGAGGTTCCCGGCCGGCTCGATCGACTGGCACGCTTCCCTCAGGACGCGCACATAGCGCCCGGCTGCGCCCGGCGTCTGGCTCTGCAGGAGCGCATAGCGCTGGTGGCCCCTCTCTCCGGCGACCTTCATGAGCTTCAGCTCCCGGATGTCGCGCGAGACCGTAGCCTGTGTGACATTAAAGCCATTTTCGCGAAGCCTGCTGGCAAGCTCTTCCTGCGTCTCAATATCATTTTCGTGGATCAGTTTCAGGATTTCTGCCTGTCTCTCCCGTTTCACTGTCTCTCCCTCCGGATCAGATATCACTCATTTTTCTTCTCAGTGTTGCGAGAAAGCTGTCATCATGAATTTTCACGATCAGCGTATCGTTGCGCGAACGCGTGATAATGACAGCGTCTCCGGTGTCCACCGGTGCCTTCCTGTCCCCGTCAAAATAAGCCATCGCATGCTCAACCGTATCATCGCGGCCGGCGCCGATTTTTACCATGATCTCATCTGAAGCCGGCAGGATAATGCTGCGCGTATTCAGCGTGTGCGCCGCGAGCGGCGTGATCAGAAAAAGCTCTGCGTCAGGCGAGATGAGAGGGCCGCCCGCAGACAGGCTGTAGCCCGTGGATCCCGTAGGAGTGGAGATGATGATGCCATCTCCGCGGTAATAATTGAGGTATTTCCCATTTACATAGTTGTAAATGGCCATTACGTGGGGATTTCCCCCATATTCGATCACAATATCGTTGAGGGCAATGTCACTGTGGACAACCTTGCCGTCGTGAACGACCCTGCCGTACAGCATCATGCGGCGCTCGATCTGATACTGGTCCTTCAGAAGGCAGTCCAGCGCGGGAAAAATCGACGACCTGTCGATCTCCGCGAGATAGCCGAGCGTTCCGAGGTTGATACCGAGAAGAGGGATATTGAGTCCCTGGACATCATCGGCAGCCCGCATCAGCGTGCCGTCGCCCCCGAGGACGATGACACACTCGGTCCCGTCCGGGATCTCATCCTTGTTCGTCTTCCGGTGGCGCTCATCGACGAGCGCCTCGCTGCGCCTCACCGCACAGGAAGCGCCGTTCGCCTCCAGATAATGCGCGATAGAATCCCGGACACTCAGATCAGGGTCCTTCGCGCGGTTTGTAATAATGTAAAATTTCTTCATGAAATTCACCTGCTGCAAAAAGCAGCTGTTATCAGTCCAGCGACTGGTGTGCTTTTTTCACTACGAAACGGATTCTTTCCTCGTCGACGCCCTCTGTTTTCTGGCCGACAGTTACAGCTCCGTCTTCCACTGTATGCTGTGTCCCCTCACCGATCTCCACATCTGCAGCAGCATTCTTCAGCAGATGGACCAGGTACTCGATGTTGCCCTCCGGTCCCTTGATCGGTGAGAAATCCAGTTCGCTCGGAAGAAGTCCGATGCTCCTCGCAAAATCGGTGACCTCGCGGATCACCTGGGCGTGGATCTTCGGATCACGGACGACGCCTTTTTTTCCGACATTTTCCCTGCCCGCCTCAAACTGCGGTTTGATGAGGCATACAAGCTCCCCCTCATCTGTCATGAGGTTCATGACCGGAGGGAGGACAGTTTTCAGCGAGATAAAAGACACGTCGATGGATACGAAGGAAGGACGCTCGCCGATATCCTCCGGCGTCACGTAGCGGATGTTCGTCTTCTCCATGACCGTGACGCGCGGATCCTCGCGCAGCTTCCAGTCCAGCTGACCATAGCCGACATCGACAGAATAGACATGGCTCGCCCCATTCTGCAGCATGCAGTCTGTAAAACCGCCCGTTGATGCGCCGACATCCATGCACACTCTTCCCGAGAGATCGAGCTTAAAGGATTTCACTGCCTTGTCCAGTTTCAGGCCGCCGCGGCTGACAAACGGAAAAAGCTCACGGCTGCTTTTTTTCAGCGTGATCTCCGCGTCCTCCGGGAAAGACATCCCGGGCTTGTCCTCGCGCTGGCCGTTCACCAGCACCTCTCCTGCCATGATAATGGCCTTTGCCTTTTCCCTGGACGGCGCAAGTCCCGACCGCACGACCAGAATATCGAGTCGTTCTTTGCTCATACACTCACCTGTTGTCTCTGAATTCCGTTAAAGTGCAGATTTACGTTTCTTTGCGGGATTTCAATATCTTCTGTGCGATCGTCTCCGCATCGAGCCCTGCCTTCTTCCGCTGGGCTCCGATCGCCGCGTGATGGATGAATTCATCAGGGATCGCGCAGATATTCACGTGTACAGGAAGCTCTTCCGATTCGGCAAAATCCTGCACCCGCTCTCCGAAGCCGCCGGAGCGGACATTTTCTTCTATCGTCACGAAGGTATCATGCGACGCCGACAGCTCTCTAAGAAGCTCCTTGTCAAAAGGCTTGACGAAACGCATATTGACGATGGTCGGATGAATGCCTTCCTTCTTCAGAAGCTCCGCCGTCTCGCAGGCAGTCCTGACCATGGAGCCGACGGCGAGAAGCGCCACGCCGCTGCCTTTTTCGATCACCTCAGCCCTGCCTTTTGCAATCGGCTCTCTGTGATCCTCCAGGCCCTCCCAGGCCTCGCCCTTCGGGTAACGGATCGCCACAGGTCCCTCCGCATCGATGGCAAACTTGATCATATCGGAAAGCTCCCACTTGTTCTTCGGAGCCATGACCGTCATATTCGGCATCATGGAGAGATACGAGAGGTCGAAGCATCCGTTGTGCGTCGCCCCATCCGCGCCGACAAAGCCCGCGCGGTCAATGCAGAAGACCACATGCAGGTTCTGAAGGCATACGTCATCGAGAATCTGATCAAAAGCCCTCTGAAGAAAAGCAGAATAAATAGCCGTAACCGGCACCATTCCGCCGAGAGCCAGACCCGCTGAAAACGTCACGGCGTGCTCCTCAGCGATTCCCGTGTCAAAGAAGCGTTCAGGATATTTATTGGCGAAACGCTTGAGGCCCGTCCCCTCTTCCATGGCTGCCGTTATGGCGCACACCTTCGGATTGCGCTCACCCATCTTTACCATGACCGTTGAAAAGACGTCTGTATACGTCGTGACGCCATTGTTGACAGGGAGTCCGGTATCAATGTCGAACGCGCAGGTTCCATGGAAACGCTCCGGGTGACGTGTCGCCGGCAGATAGCCTCTGCCCTTCTGCGTGACGACGTGTACCAGGATCGGTCCCTTCATCCTTTTTGCGGCTCTGAAAGCATCGATCATCGCCCGTATGTTGTGGCCGTCGACCGGTCCCATATAGGTGATCCCGATATCCTCGAAGAACATTCCCGGGAGCACCAGTTCCTTGATGCTGTTCTTTGTCCGGCGGATGCTGTTTACGACCTTATCCCCGTCTGGCAGACTGCCGAGTTTTGTCTTGATGGAATCCTTCCAGTCCGTATATTTCGGAGATGTGCGGAGCGCCGCGAGGTAATTGTGCATGCCTCCGACATTCCTTGAGATGGACATATTGTTATCATTGAGAACGATGACGTAATTCGTCTTAAGCTGCGCCGCGTTATTGAGCGCCTCATAAGCCATTCCGCCTGTCAGCGCGCCATCGCCGATCACCGAGACGACATGATAATCTTCCTGATTCAGGTCGCGCGCATATACGTATCCCAGGCCGGCCGAAATGGAATTCGAGCTGTGTCCGGAATCCCAACAATCACAGCTGCTCTCCGACCTTCTCGGAAAGCCGGAGATCCCGCCTTCTCTACGCAGCGTTGAAAAAGCGCCCCGGCGCCCCGTCAGGATTTTGTGTGTATAAGACTGGTGACCGACGTCCCAGATGATTTTGTCCTTTGGAAGTGTATAAACGTAGTGAAGAGCGATCGTAAGCTCGACCGATCCAAGGTTAGAGGCCAGGTGTCCGCCTGTCCGGCTGACCGTGTCAATGAGAACCTTCCGTATCTCACCAGCGAGCTCAGGAAGATCCTCGATCGGCAGCTTCTTTATCGCATTCGGTCTGTCAATTTTTTCTAACATCGATATTTCCCCATGCTGTATCTTCCGGTAAGGTATGCCGGAGATACATCCCTTTCCTGCAATAATCTGCCCCGGAGTCTGCAAACCCCGTCGATTTGATCTCGCAGATATACCAGTGAATATTCAAACTGGACAGAACTTTGTTGTTACTATAAAAATGGCCCGCAATCCGTCCACGGAGCTCTCAGTGTTCTCTGCGTGCGAGCGCTCCGAGATACTCTCTCAGAAAATCCGTGTTTCCAGGCAGCCGCCCGATCAGCCCGAGCGCCTCTCCAGTCAGCCGCTCTGCTTCCTTCGCAGCCCCTTCTGTCCCCATAAGCGTGACATAAGTAGTCTTGCCATTCGCCTCGTCAGAGCCGGCGGGTTTGCCGATCTCCTCTGTGGTCTTCGTGACATCAAGGACATCGTCGCGGATCTGAAAAGCCAGTCCGGCCTTTCTTCCCGCCTGTTCGAGCAGCTTTACATCGCCTTCCGGTGCCCCGCCGAGGACCGCGCCGATCATGAGCGGCGCCTCCAGAAGTGCGGCTGTCTTGTGCAGATAAATATAATCGAGTGTCTCCTTCGTCACGGAAAGGACGCCGTTTTTCTCATTTTCCACGTCGAGACTCTGTCCGCCGAGCATCCCGGAAATACCTGTTTTTGCGAGCAGGATCTGTAAAGCCCGGGTGACGCGACGGTCCCGTTCAGCATCCGCCGGCACATCTGAATCCGGCAGCGCCGCACTGCTGTACGCGTGCATTACCGTCTCATAGGCGTAATTCATAAGCGTATCTCCGGCGAGTACACCGATAGCAGGTCCGTAGACGGCATGTGTTGTTTTACGCCCCCGCCGGTATTCATCGTTGTCGATTGCCGGCAGATCGTCGTGTACGAGCGAGCTCGTGTGGATCATCTCGATCGCGGCGGCGAAGGGCCCTGCAAGGCTCATATCCGTCCCGCCGTACAGCTCATAGCTCTTCAGGATGAGAATCGGCCGCACGCGCTTGCCGCCCGCGAGGACGCTGTAATTCATCGCGGAAACAATGCGTCCCGGCACAATGGATTCTTCCGGAAGATACTTCCTGATGATCTCCTCGGCCTTTGCTCTTGCCTTTTCTGTTTCTTCATTCAGGGAAATCACTGAGCTCTCCATCCTGGCTGATAATCTGCATCTTCTTCTCAACCGTATCGATCCTGCTTCTGCAGAGCTTCAGAAGCTTCATACCCTCATTGTAGAGCGTAAAAGACTCCTCGAGCGGCACATTTCTGTCCTCAAGCTTTTTCGCGATAGCCTCGAGCTTTGAAAAAGCCTCTTCCAGTGTCAGATCTTCGTCTGCCTTTTCCGGCGATGCCCCGGCCTGTGAATCCTCCACCGGCGCCGTATCATCGGCCCCGCCCTCTGAATCAGAACCAAAGGGCAGATCATCACCAAAAGGCAAATCGTCGCCAAATGGCAGATCGTCGTTAAATGAATTATCCATATGCTTTCCTCCCGAATTCACCTGTCACAGCGGCCTCTTCCTCGGCGTGATCTGCACGACCTCCGCGTCAATGCTGCCGTCCGTCACTTCTACGTGGAGCCTGTCTCCCGTCTTCACCTGGCTGACGGAATTTACGTTCCGGCCGCCAGAATCCACCATGTAAGAATAGCCCTGACTGAGTTTCCGGACGGGCGATACGCCGTCGAGCTTACCTGCCAGAAGGGCGAGACGATTCGCCTTCGCTTCAAAAATCGCCTGCATCCCTGCCGGGATTTCTCTGTGCAGATCATTCCATCTGCGTTTCGTCTGATCCAGTGATCCTGCGATCACGGCTTTCATTCTGTCCTCAAGATTTGTGAGCCGCTGCCGCTCATCTCCGATGCGCTTCGCGGGGCTTCCGGCCTCCAGGCGCGCCTCAATGTCGTCGAGGCGCTGCAGCTTCTCACGGATCTGGTGCTCCGGCGTGAGATACTGGTACGTCTGCGTCATGTACGCATACTGTTTTTCCGCGTCATTCAGGTGCTGTGTCATCGCCTTATCCAGACGTTCACGGCAGTCGTTGAACCTGCGGAAGGTCTCATGGATGTCCTCGACGGCGCGCACCGCCGCTTCAGTCGGCGTGGCTACGCGCAGATCCGCCGCAAAATCGGCGAGCGTCGTATCGGTCTCATGACCTGCCGCCGAAATGATCGGCGTCTCACACTCATAGATGGCGCGGACAACGATCTCTTCGTTAAACGCCCACAGATCTTCAATCGATCCTCCGCCTCTCCCGACAATGATGCAGTCGCATCCGATGCTGTCGAGCACGCGGATTCCCTCCACAATACTGGGCGCCGCATTGTCGCCCTGTACAAGCGCCGGATATAAATAAAGCTGGACGAAGGGGTTCCTCGCCAGCGCGTTTCTCCGGATATCCTGGACGGCCGCTCCCGTAGCGGAAGTAACAATGCCAAGGTATCTCACATGTTCCGGTATCGGTTTCTTATGCGCCGGGTCAAACAGGCCCTCCTGCTCGAGCTTTTTCTTCAGCTCCAGATAGCGCTGGTAAAGGATTCCCGACCCGACGGCATCAATCTTGTCAGCGTAAAGCTGATATTTGCCGCCCGCATAATAGACACTTACCTCGCCGGTCACAACGACCCGGTCTCCGTCCTTCATCCTGAACTTCAGGCCCGAGCGCCGTCCGCTGAACATCACACACGGCAGCTGCGATTTTTCATCCTTCAGGACAAAGTATATATGACCTCTCGAAGTGTACTTGCAGTTGCTGACTTCGCCGGTCACGGCAACCCTTCTCAGAAAGGGCTCTGACCCGATCAGGTTCATCAGATATGTATTTATCTGACTTACCGAATATACATTTTTACTGCTCACGATTCTTCCGTCTTTCCGGCCTCCCCGGGCTTTAAGCCTTTGCGGACGATCTCGCCGAGGATACCGTTCACGAAAGAGCCCGAATTGTCTTCGCCGTACCTCTTTGCAAGCTCAACAGCCTCGTTGATCGCAACGCCCGCAGGAATATCGTCATCATAGGATATCTCATAAACAGCAAGCCTCAGCGCGGTCAGATCGGCGCTTCCCATGTGCGTCGTTTTCCAGCCCTTTGCCGTCTGGTTCAGGAGATCGTCAATCTCCGGAATATGTTCAATGATATGGCTGAGCTTTTCCCGGATATACTGCTCATCCTCAGGCGTCACAGAAAAGGAATATTTTTCCTCGACAAGCCCCTCCTTCAGATCATCCAGATAGAGATCCGTCTGTTCATTCATATCTTCTCCGCTGCTAAACTGTCTCATGAACAGCAGCCGGAAAATCGTCTCTCTGATTTCACTCCGCTTCATCGCCATGCTCTGGGGTCCCTTCTTTCTCGCGATTTTTCAAACCGGGCGTCCGTCACTTATCTGTCTTCTCGATCTCCACGTCGGCTACACTTACGTCGACGCCGGAAACGTCGATATCCGTCATCTCTTCAAGAGCTGACTTAACCTTTTCCTGCACCTTGACTGTCGTATCAGGGATATTGTATCCGTACTTCATGATGATGATCAGACGGACACTCATTGTTCCATCACTGACCTCAACCTTTACACCTTTGGACAGCGCCCTCGCGCCGGCCTTCGGAGCCTTCTCGTGAGTGATCCCGCCGGCAAGGCACGCGACACCTTCTACCTCTGTCGCAGCGATCGCAGCGATCGCAGAAAGGACCTCGTCCGCAACCTCTACTGTACCCGTCGTGTGATCATCATAGACTGTATAAGAACTTTTTGTATTCTTTGCCGCCATTATCGCGCCTCCTGAATTCAGTTAACGTTTTGCATAAATTATAACCCAATATGCATAAAATTAAAACCACGTCTTCTTCCGGCCCGCCGCAGACATGCATATCTCACAGCGGTCAGCCCCGGAATGACAATTGCATAAAACGATTCTCAGTTCTTCGAGAACTCCTCCAGCACCAGTCCCTCGTTGCGGTCCAGCACCATGCCGACCGACCACGGGTTGACGAAAAGGAGAAGCGGTCTTCCCTTCATGTCGCGGACTTTCTTCATATCCGAGGTGCCGATGATGTTGTCCAGATCCACATTCTCGTAGTTTGCGATCCAGCGGATATATTCATACGGAAGCATATCGAGACGGATCTCACAGTTATATTCATTTTCGATGCGGTACTTGAGGACATCAAACTGGAGCACGCCGACAACGCCGACGATGATCTCCTCCATGCCGCCTTTCACCTCCTGGAAGATCTGGATCGCGCCTTCCTGTGCGATCTGAACGATTCCCTTGACGAACTGCTTGCGCTTCATGGAATCGATCAGCGTGACGCGGGCAAAATGCTCCGGAGCGAAAGTCGGGATTCCCTCAAATTTAAATTTGTGGCCCGGCGTGCAGACCGTGTCGCCGATAGCGAACTGACCCGGATCAAACACACCGATGATGTCCCCGGCGTATGCCTCACTGACGACGTGGCGCTCATCCGCCATCATCTGCTGAGGCTGGAGAAGACGCATCTTACGGTCGCCCTGAACGTGGTAGACCTCTGCGTCCGCATCAAATTTTCCCGAACAGATGCGCATAAAAGCGAGGCGGTCGCGGTGATTTTTATTCATATTCGCCTGGATCTTGAAGACAAAGGCTGAAAAATAATCGGATGCGGGATCAATAAGTCCCTCGTCGGACATCCTCGCAAGCGGGGGAACGGTCATCTTGAGAAAGTGTTTGAGGAAGGTCTCCACGCCAAAATTCGTCAGCGCCGAACCGAAGAAGACAGGCGAAAGCTTTCCGTGATTGACCTTATCCTGGTCATATTCCACCGACGCGCCGTCGAGAAGCTCCAGCTCCATCTCAAGCTGGTCCTTCTGATCCTGCGAAACCTCATCGAGCAGATGCGGGTCGTCCAGCGCGATCTCCTCTTCCTCGCCTTCCTTTGTTCCCTTCTGCGTGTCGTGGAACGTCAGGACGCGCTTTGTCTCCCGGTCGTAGACGCCGCGGAAGGATTTGCCCGAACCGATCGGCCAGTTGATCGGACAGCAGGGGATTCCGAGCTCCTTTTCGATCTCGTCGATCAGGTCAAAGGTGTCACGCGCATCGCGGTCCATCTTGTTGATGAAGGTAAAAATCGGAATGCCGCGCATCGCGCAGACCTTAAACAGCTTCCGCGTCTGCGGCTCGACGCCCTTGCCGCCGTCGATGACCATGACGGCCGTATCTGCCGCCATCAGCGTACGGTACGTATCCTCCGAGAAATCCTGATGGCCCGGCGTATCGAGCAGGTTGATGCAGTACCCGTCATAATTGAACTGCAGCACCGACGAGGTGACCGAGATACCTCTCTGCTTCTCGATTTCCATCCAGTCGGATACCGCATGGCGCGCCGTCGCCTTGCCCTTGACCGAACCGGCCAGATTAATGGCTCCGCCGTAGAGCAGAAACTTCTCAGTCAGCGTCGTCTTGCCGGCATCCGGGTGAGAAATAATCGCAAACGTCCTTCTTTTCTCAATTTCCTTCTTATAATCAGCCACGAAATTTCTCCTTATATCTATAATTACTCTTTCATTTCTTATTCTCAGCCCTCACGAATATCGGGCGGCAGTGCCGTTACATTTCAGACATTGTCAGAGCTCAGCCTTCGAAGAACTCCCGAGAATACAGGACACTTCCAATCCGAATTCATGATGAACAGTGCGCGGAGGCTTTCAGACGCGACATCCGCAAGCGTCGGTGCTTACGCGTTTCTACGAGTGCTGCCAGACGTACGAAATGACAGCGAAGCACACCGAAGGCGTGCATAAGCTGTCAATTTCGCACGGATGGATAGCGCGACAGCGCGATATCGAGCAGCATGCTGCGAGATACTGCACTCGCACCGCTACGCTGAGGACAAGCGAGAGCGCGTCGCGTATGAAAACCTTCCGCGCATGTATTACAGGCGGAAGTAACCTGTATTCTCGGGAATATAGAAATCTGGCAATGTCTGAACTGTAACGAACTGACAATTTGTCGCGCACCTAATATATCACACGGCTGAAATATGCGTCAACGAGATAAGGCAGTGAAAGCTGGCAGCTTTCATGCAAAAGAGCGGGAGCGGCGTTTTCACGCCGCTCCCGCTGCCTGTTTCATGCATAACACCCGAATACTATATCAGTTCAGTTTCCAGATGTCTTTATTGTACTGCGCAATGGTTCTGTCGGATGAGAAGTATCCGGCCTTGGCGATGTTGACAAGCTCTTTCTTATACCAGCTGGTTCTGTCGTTGAAGTCGTCGAACATGCGCTCCTTTGTCTTGATATAATCCTCAAGATCAAGCAGGGTCATGAACCAGTCCTTGGTGACGAGCTCATGATGAAGTCTCTCGAGAGCAACAGGGTCGCCGAGCTTCATGATTTCCGGTCCGGTGATGAAGTCTACAAGCTTGTGGATCATCGGGTTGTTCTCATAGTAATCAGCCGGATGATATGCTGACTTCGCATACAGGTCTACGACTGTATGAGCGTCTTTTCCGAAGATGTAGATGTTGTCATCGCCTACGAGCTGATGGATCTCTACGTTTGCACCGTCCTCGGTACCGATCGTAACGGCACCGTTCAGCATGAACTTCATGTTTGAAGTTCCGGAAGCTTCCTTGGACGCAAGTGAGATCTGCTCGGATACATCTGCTGCCGGGATAATATGTGTCGCCTTGGTGACGTTGTAGTTCTCGATCATAACGACCTTCAGGTACGGGCTGACATCCGGATCGTTCATCGTCAGCTCCTGCAGGCACAGGATCAGATGGATGATATCCTTTGCGATCACGTAAGCCGGCGCAGCCTTTGCGCCGAAGACCATGGTGATCGGACGCTTCGGCAGATTGCCCTTCTTGATCTCCATGTATTTGTAGATCGCATACAGGGCGTTCATCTGCTGTCTCTTGTACTCATGCAGACGTTTTACCTGAACATCAAAAATCGAGTCGATGTCAAGTCTGAGGTTCTGTGTCTCATAGAGGTACTGAACCGCGCTTCTCTTGTTGTGATGACGGATCTTTCCGATTTTTTTCAGAACATCCTCGTCATCCTTGTACTTAAGGAGCTTCTCCAGCTGCATAGCATCCTTGCGGTATCCGGGTCCGATCAGCTCATCGAAGTACTTCGCCATCTCCGGGTTGGCTGCGATGAACCAGCGGCGGAAGGTGATTCCGTTCGTCTTGTTGTTGAACTTCTCAGGATACAGAACGTAGAAGTTGTGAAGCTCTGAGTTCTTGAGGATATCCGTGTGGAGCTCAGCAACGCCGTTTACGGAATGGCCGTAATGGATATCCATGGAAGCCATGTGAACAAGGTTGTTGTCATCGATGATGTACGTCGACTTATCATCAACCTTGGCTCTCACGCGCTTATCCAGCTCTCTGATGATCGGAAGAAGGTGCGGAACCGTCTCCTCGAGATAATCGATCGGCCACTTCTCCAGTGCCTCGGCGAGGATCGTGTGGTTTGTATACGCGCATGTCTTTGTGACGATATCAATAGCCTCGTCCATCTCAATGCCACGCATCTGCAGCTGACGGATCAGCTCCGGGATAACCATAGACGGGTGAGTATCATTGATCTGAACAGCCACATACTCGTCGAGATGATGCAGGTCAGCTCCTCTGTCATCAGCCTCTTTGATGATCAGCTGTGCCGCATTGCAGACCATGAAGTACTGCTGATAAATACGGAGCACCTGGCCGGCGCGGTCACTGTCATCCGGATACAGGAACAGCGTGAGGTTTCTCGGGATATCATCCTTATCAAAATCAATGCTGTTCTCTTTTACGATATTGTCATCAACAGAATCGAGGTCAAACAGATGCAGACGGTTGCACTTGCCGTTCATGTAGCCCGGAATGCAGATGTCATACATCGTTGAATGAAGCGTAAAACGCTTGAACGGAACCTCAAAGGACTCCGGCTGTCTCTCAAGCCAGCTCTGCTTGCGGATCCAGGGGTTGATCACTTCATGCTGCTTGTTGTTTACGAACTCCTGGCGGAACAGGCCATAATGATAGTTCAGACCGACGCCGTCGCCGTAGAGGCCAAGTGTCGCGATAGAATCCAGGAAGCAGGCAGCCAGTCTTCCAAGTCCGCCATTGCCGAGACTCGGCTCAAGCTCAAGCTCCTCAATATCCGGAATCTCCAGTTTATACTTCTTGAGAATGTCATTGATCTCATCATACAGACCGAGGTTGATGAGGTTATTCGAGAGCAGTTTTCCCATCAGGAATTCCGCGGAAATATAGTATAATTTCTTCTTTCCCGTGATCCTCGGACGATTGTCCATCTCTTCCCTGGTGATCTGCATAAGGACCTCAAAAATCTCTTCTTTCGTTGAATCATGCAGGTCACGTCCGAAATACTGTCTCAGCAAATTGTTGATTCTCTCTTCCATTTCGTTCTCCTGTTAAACTGGCGGCAGTCCGCCGCGTGAATTGTATCAAGCCCCCTGATACACCACAATACGCCACAAAAAGAAGTATTTCAATACTCTGGCTATAGATGCCGGGAAGCATCATTATCTGCCATAAGTCTCTGTCATATCGCGGATCTCGTCCGCTGTCTTCTCCTCAAACTGGCCGGGCAGAAGTCTCCACTTCCAGTCGTCACTGCTGGTTCCCGGAAGATTAATCCTCGCCTCGTTTCCTAATCCAAGCCAGTCTTGTACAGGTATAACGGCCAGATCTGCCGTACTCGCCATCGCGAGGCGGATCAGGTCCTTCGGATCACGGACGCGGTGGCCCACATAGCGGTTCACGTAATGCTTCGTCCTGCGGTCAATAGAAGCAAGCCAGCCTGCCGCAGTGTCATTATCGTGAGTTCCGGTGTACACCACACAGTTGTGATCGTAATTGCACGGCAGGTAAGGATTTGTTCCGCTGCCGTCAAAAGCAAATTCGATGATCTTCATTCCAGGGAAGCCTGACTTTTTGACCATCTTCACCACATCCGGGCTGAGAGATCCGAGATCCTCGGCGATGACATCCATCTTGCCGAGCGCCTTCCGTGCGGCACGGAAGAGATCGAGATTCGGGCCTTTCTCCCAGTGTCCGAATTCTGCGGTCTTATCACCAAAAGGAATGCTCCAGTAATCGTTGAATCCGCGGAAGTGATCGATCCTGACAACGTCGTAGAGTTCCTTCATGTGACCAAGTCTGCGGATCCACCACGCATATCCTGTCTTCTTATGATACTCCCAGTTGTACAGCGGATTGCCCCAGAGCTGACCCGTCGCCGAAAAGCAGTCCGGCGGGCACCCTGCCACTCCCTTCGGTGTCAGGTCCTCTTCAAACTGGAAAAGCTCAGGGCATGACCATGTGTCCGCGCCATCCATCGCCACATAGATCGGGATGTCGCCGATGATTTTTACACCGTGCTTATGTGCGTAATTCTTCAGTGCATTCCACTGCTTACTGAATTCATACTGCTGAAAATAAATAAACTGAATATCGTCAGCATGTTCATCTGAGAATTCTTCGAGTGCAGCAGGCTCTCTCGTTTTCAGCTTGTCCGGCCAGAGATTCCAGGGCTTCATACCACAAGCCGCCTTGATTGCCATATAAAGGGCGTAATCCTTCAGCCACTCATTATTCTCCTCGCAAAAACCGCCGAAATCATCCGGAAGACCTTTTTCCACGAAACGGTCATACGCCTTGCGAAGCACCTTGAACCGCGTCTTGTAAACCATAGAGTAGTTGACGTAGGCTTCGTATCCTTTTTCCGTCGCATCGGCGGCTTCGCATTCCTCTTCCGTCAGGAGTCCTTCATCAATTAATTCATCAAGTGAAATAAAATAAGGGTTTCCCGCGAAGGTTGAGAAAGACTGGTATGGCGAATCTCCGTATCCGGTCGGTCCCAGAGGAAGGATCTGCCAATATGACTGCCCTGCTCTCTCGAGCAGATCAACGAAATGACGGGCCTCTTCTGAAAAGCCCCCGATCCCGTACCTGCTCGGCAGGGAAGATATCGGAAGCAGAATTCCGCTTGCTCTTTTCATAATACCCTCACATTTTTCAGAAATATTTCCGGCGGATATCCATACCGGACTTCTCCCCCGGAAACGCTTCATAAGCAAAACTTACCTGTCAGTATTTTTCAAACTTTTTTTGATTCATACGAATCGTTCTTTGTCAGGTCGCGCACAGAATCTCTCTCGAAAAGCTCGGCCTCATACACGAGGTGTTCTCTCTTCGGGCTCCCGGCGATCTGATCCATAAGGAGACGGACCGATGAATCTACCATTTTCTGAACTGGCTGAATGACCGTCGTCAGCGACGGCTCCATATATTTCGTCAGCTCGATACCATCAAACCCTATGACGGAAATATCCTCAGGAATGCGCAGTCCCTCATCAAAAATAGCCTTGTATGCTCCGATCGCCATGCGGTCCGCAATGACAAAGACTGCCGTAAATTTCTTTTTGCCCTTCAGCAGACGCTTCATCATGGCATAACCGTTGGCCTCAGTATACTCGGGATTTTCCATATTCATATAAGAGACAAGATCATCATCATAGGCGATCCCATGATCCTCGAGAGCTTTACGGTAACCGTGCAGTCGCATCATACCGACGGAGTTGTCGGCCCGTGTGCCTGTGATCGTAGCTATATGGCGATGACCCTTTCTTATGAAATAATTGACGACTTTATACGCCTCCTGAAAATCGTCAATGGACACGGAAGAGACGTGGGATGACGCTTTTTCATCTCCGACGCCGAAACCCGCTACAGAGCAGAGCACCAGTGGAGTGTTCATATTCTTCAGGACAACATCAGGATAATTCATGGTGCCGCCGAGAAGGATAATGCCCTTCAGCCTTTTTTCCTTGGCGATCTCCTCGGCGACATACACCTCATCGGCGTCACCGGGAATCGTGTGCAGGAAATAATTGCACCCGTTGTCCACCAGCTCTCTCTGAAAATATGGAAACATGCCCTGGAAGAACGGATTATTGATACCTTTTACAATCAATGCTACCGTGTTGGACTCAGTCATCTTCAGATTCCGGGCGCTGTTATTCGGAATATAATTAAATTCATGGACGACCTCCATGACACGCTCGCGTGTCTTGCTATTGATTGCCGGGTCATTATTGATCGCCCGTGAAACTGTGCTTATACTTACTCCACAGATTCTAGCAATATCCTTAATAGTCATAGTCGCCATTTTCCACCCCCGTCTGTTACAACGCCTTCCATGCCTCACACGGTCTGACAAACACGGTCAGAGAACAGATCTGGCATGATCTTACCGGAGGGAAACCCTGCCATAAGTCTCAGTCACTTTTCTGATCCTCGCAGCCAGCTTTGCGCTGTCTGCGCCCTTCGTCATCCTCCACTGCCAGTTCGTGCCTGTCGTGCTCGGATGATTGATTCTCGCACTGTTGTCAAGTCCCAGCCAGTCCTGCATAGGAATGATGCAGGTATCGGCAACGGAATTCTCTGCCGCACAGATCATCAGATTGACAAGGATCTGCGGGTCATCCGAATCAGTCGCCAGATATTCCCGAAGCATCTTTCTCTCTTTCGGGAGAATATCGTCCAGCCATCCGACGATCGTCTCATTATCATGCGTGCCCGTGTAGACAACGCAGTTATTATTATAATTATACGGCTTATACTGCTCACTTCCACTGGAATCTCTGGAATCAAATGCGAATTCCAGAACCTTCATGTTCGGGAATCCACTGTCCTTCACCAGTTTGCGCACAGTGTCCGTGATATATCCGAGATCCTCGGCGATGATCGAAATATCGCCAAGCTCCTTCTTGATCGCGTTGAAAAGCTTCATGCCCGGGCCCTTTTCCCAGTGGCCATTCTTGGCAGTAGGCTCACCGGCCTTAATGGAAAAGTATTCATCAAAGCCCCTGAAATGATCGATCCGGACAATATCAAAAAGCTCGCTACACTTGCGGATACGGCTGATCCACCATTTATATCCGTTTGCGTCCATCTGCTTCCAGTCGTAGAGCGGATTGCCCCAGAGCTGGCCGTCGGCCGAAAATCCATCGGGCGGGCAGCCGGCAACAGCCGTCGGCATATTTTTCTCATCAACCTGGAACAGATCAGGATGTGCCCAGAAATCGGCGCTGTCCGGGGATACATAGATCGGAATATCTCCTATGATCCGGATACCGCGCTCATTTGCGTAAGCCTTCAGCTCTTTCCACTCGCGGGCGAATTCATACTGAAGGAACTCATAGAAACCAATTTCATCGGAAAGTTTTTCCGTCCAGGACGCGATCGCCTCCGGTTTGCGGAAACGGATATCATCATCCCAGCTTGCAAAAGGCGCGCCGCCGAAGGAATCCTTGACCGCCATAAAAAGCGAGTAATCGCGAAGCCAGTTGTCATTGGCCTCAACAAACTCTTTAAACGCCGCATCTTCACCGGCGTCCTTCCAGCGCGCATATGCCTTTCTCAGCACCTTAAAACGGTGCTGATATTGAAATCCGTAATCGACATGGTCCGTCGGAAGCGTCTTCTTCGCGAGCTCGCGGCAGTCGCTTCTTGTCAGCAGACCGCGACGGATAAGTTCTTCCAAATCAATAAAATAAGGATTCCCGGCAAATGTCGAAAACGACTGATACGGCGAGTCGCCATATCCCGTCGGGCCGACCGGCAGAATCTGCCAGTATGTCTGACCGCCCTTAACCAGAAAATCCACAAAACGACGTGCCTCAGCTGACATGCAGCCAATGCCGTATTTTCCAGGCAGACTGAAGATTGGCATCAGAATACCACTGGCACGCTCACTCATTATCTCAACCTCACTCTAAAAACAATAAACTAGCCTTGTTTGCGAAAAGGACGACTCAGCCCCGCATTTATTGAAGCTGAGCCGTCCGCATGTACGTAACAGATTAACCTTTTACCGCACCTGCAACGACGCCCTCGATGATGTACTTCTGAACAGCAATGTAGAAGATTACGATAGGAACGATAGCAAGTACGAGAACTGCCATCATTGCGCCCCAGTCGATCTGACCATGAGACTGTTTCAGGAACTGTACGGCGATCGGGATGGTACGATACTTCTTGATATCCAGAACCAGATAAGGAAGAAGGAAGTCGTTCCAGATCCACATTGCATCAAGGATGGAAACCGTGATCAGCTCCGGTTTCATGACCGGAAGGATAACTCTGAAGAAGCACTGTACCGGTGTGCATCCATCGATGCAAGCTGCTTCCTCAAGCTCGATCGGAATCTGCCTGATGAAACCTGTGAACATGAAGACCGCGAGGCCAGCACCAAATCCCAGGTATACAATCGTGATTCCGACCGGGTTTGAGAGATGGAGAATGTTCGCGAATTTGGAGAGGGTGAACATTACCATCTGGAAAGGCACGATCATAGAGAACATGCAGAGTACATACATCGTTGTCGAAAGAAGAGATTTAACTCTGACGACATACCATGCTGTCATAGAGCAGAACAGTACGATCAGGAATACCGATACAACGGTGATGAACAGTGAATATCCGAAGCACTTGAAGAAGTCCGTCTTCTCAATTGCGTTCGCATAGTTCGTAAAGCCAACAAATGTCTTTTTGACTCCCGCTGCCCACTTATCAAAGCCTTCAGAGATTGAGACATAGCTCAAGCTGAACGGTGCCTTGAAGATATATGCCTTCCTCTTGAAGGAGTTCAGCAGAACGATAAGCAGAGGCAGGATCCAGAAGATGGAGAGGATCGTAAAGAAGATACTCCAGGCAGTGCCATGTTTTGTCCTTCTTGCTGCCGACACTTCATTTTTTTCCTTAGCCATATCAAGCATCCTCCTTTTCCCTTGAAACTTTGTTCTGGATCAGAGCGATAATAGCAACCATGATGAAGAACAGAACTGCCTTTGCCTGTCCAACGCCCTGCCATCCGGTCGTACCATACATTGTGTCGTAAATATTCAGAGCAAGGAGCTGTGACAGCTTGCCCGGGTTTCCGTTTGTCAATGCAAGGTTCTGATCGAAGAGCTTGAAGCCGTTAGTCAGTGTAAGGAAAGTACATACGGTAATGGTCGGACGAAGCTGCGGAAGGATGACGTTGCGGACGATCTCATGGTTGTTTGCACCATCGATCTTTGCAGCCTCGATAAGATCTGAAGAAACGTTCTGAATGCCGGCGATATAGATGATCATCATATAACCTATCTGCTGCCAGCAGACGACGATAACGAGGCCCCAGAATGCTGTCCACTGTGTGGAAACGATCGTCATGGAATAATCATCGAGGATAGCATTGAAGATCATTAACCATACGTAGGAAAGAACGATACCACCGATCAGGTTCGGCAGGAAGAATGCTGTTCTGAAGAAGTTCGTTCCCTTGATTCCTCTGGTCAGTGCCATAGCGATGAGAAATGCCACGACATTGATGATCAATGCAGTGACTGCCGTGAACAGGCAGGTGTACCAGATGGAATGAAGGGAGGTCGTATCAAGTTCTCCATTTACATAGAAGATTCTTGTGTAGTTCTGTAATCCAACCCACTTCCAGTCTGTAACTGTCGTGAACTTGCAGAACGAAAGGAAAATGCCGTAAATAAACGGTGCCAGGAATCCAATAATGAAGGCTGCGAACGTCGGCAGGACGAACAACGGCCAATATTTTTTCGTTGTCTTTGACATTGATGTCCCTCTCCTTAACCATCAAGTTAATTGTGTGTACTGCATTAATTACTTAAGTAGAATGTGTGCCGCCCGAAGGACACAGGACTGTGCCCCTGATTACTGTGTAATGCCTTGTGAACAAATCGCTTCACGCAGCTGTCATATGTTCTTCAGGCAGCGCACACCATTCGAGAAAAAGACCGGGTGAACGTAGGTGCTGTCCACCCGGTCAATATTACTTATTCAGATGCTTCTGAGTATAACGCTTAATTGTTATGAAGCGCTGGAAGAAGCAACTGCGCTCGTAGAGGAAACTGACTCTGAGTCAGACTCATGAGCAAGTGTCCACTGGTTAGCCCAGCCATCTACGAATGCGGAAACAACTGCATCCCAGTCGCCAGAGCCATCGGTGTAAGCCGTCAGAGCAGATACAACATCTGCACGCCAGTCATCTACGTTAGGAGTAGAGTTGAATGCCCATGCTACAGAAGTCTTGCCAGCCTCAGTAAGCTCAGTAGCTACAGCACCGCACTCGTTCGTCGGAGCATAGTCACCAGTGAAGGTATCAAACGGGCAGGACAGACCCATGGTATTGGTCATGGCGTCACGGCCTTCGTCAGAGGTGATTACCCAGTTCAGGAAATCAAGGGAAGCGTCGATGTCTTCCTGAGATGCCTGGCTGTTGATTGACCAATGGTTCTCAGTACCTACGCAGAGGCCTTCGTTCTCATCGTCAACACCAAAGTAGATCGGAATCATGGTGAGATCATCCTCTGCTGTCAGATAACCGTTAGCGCCATCAGCATCTTTGAGTGCTGAATACTCCCAGTCACCGTTCTGATAGAAGATAGCCTCTTCCATACCGAACTCTTCCTCAGCGTTGTAAGTACCACCAGCAAGAGTAGCCGGATCAGCGCCAGAATCAGATACATACATATCCCATACAGCTTTGAAGTTGTCCAGGTAGGTTCCGTCGATAGTAGCTTCACCTGCGGTCGGATCCTCAACGCCGTCATCAACGAACTCATAGTACAGAGGCATGTTAGCCAGATGTCCGGAGAATCTCCAGGATGAGCTGTCGTCCAGACCTGCGGAAGTGAATGCTCCGGTCAGGCTTGTGCCGAACTCTTCATTGTACTCATCAAGACGGGACTGAATATCATCAGCAACTGCCTTCAGAGTATCGAAGCTGTTGATGTCATCGATAGAAGAGATAACTGCGTTGTCCATGCTGCAGTAGTTGTCAAGAAGTGTCTCATTAACGATGAGGCCGTATGCTTCGTAGCAGTTTGCAATACCTGCAACCTTGCCGTTGTAGTTGACATCAAGAGAATGATCAGTTACATGGCTGTAAAGTTCAGTGTCCTTCAGATCATAGGTGTAATCATCCCATGTCTGAGCATCTGTTGAGCTGCCGATGTTGAAGATTGTCGGAGCTTCGCTCTTAGCCATCTCAGACTGAAGAGTTGTTGCATACTGGCCATCAGCTGCGGTAACAACTGTAACATCTACATTCGGATGGCTCTCCATGTAGGTTGCTGCCAGATCCTGCCATGCCTCATCGGTCTCAGGCTTGAAGTTCAGCATGTAAACAGTACCAGAGATGCTGCTGTCTGAGGTAGTCTCCTCAGAAGTTGCAGACTCTTCAACTGCTGCACTGCTGGTTGCTTCAGCGGTGCTGTCTGCAGCTGCGCTGCTTGAAGATGTGGTTGATGAAGATGAACCGCATCCTGCGATCATGCTGGCAGCCATTGTTGCGCCAACAAGAACACTAACTACTTGCTTTTTCATACTTGGTTTTCCTCCTTCTTTTTAGAAAACAAATTACTTACATTTTAAGATTGTTTCCAAACCCTTTACAAATCCGAAACATTTAAATCGTTTTCAGGATTTGTCGGGAAATAGCTGATTTCTGCGGATTGGAAACGTTTTCTATATCTGTAACATAGCACCTTTTGGAAACGTTTTCAACCAATTTCTTCACAGAATGTTCATATTTGGAAGATGTGCATAATTTTGAGTATCCCGTTTTGTCTATTGTGCGAATAAGTAAACGTTTTCGGAGATTGCGGGGCACTTCTGATGTGCTCAATCGAGGAGCGTCTGTTTGCGTCGGCGCATCAACTAATCAAGTATTATCCTTCTGATGCGCCCAAGTGGAGAATCGTCGGCTCCGTCGGCACATCAACCAATCAAGATTTATCTTTTCGATGCGCTCGGGCAGAAAACTACGGCTCCCGCCAGCGCATCAACTAATCAAGATTTATCTTTTCGATGCGCCCAAGCGGGGGACTGCCGGCCCAGCTAGCGCATCTACAAATCAAGATTTATCTTTTCAATGCGCTCGGCCAGAAAACTACGATTCCCGCCAGCGCATCAACTAATCAAGATTTATCTTTTCATGCGCCCAGGCAGAAAACTACGGTTCCCGCCAGCGCATCAACAAATCAAGAATTATCTTTTCAATGCGCTCGGCCAGAAAACTACGGTTCCCGCCAGCGCATCAACTAATCAAGATTAATCTTTTCGATGCGCCAGGCAGTAAACTACGGCTCCCGCCAGCGCATCATCTGGTTTGATCTCCTGTTTCTGATGCGCCTTGGCATGAATCTACTGGCTCCCGCCAGCGCATCATCTATTCAAGATTTATCTTCCCGATGCGCTCAGGCAGAAAACTACGGTTCCCGCCAGCGCATCAACTAATCAAGATTTATCTTTTTGATGCGCCCCGGCATGAATCTACTGGCCCCGTCGGCACATCAACTAATCAAGATTCATCTTTTCGATGCGCCAGGCAGTAAACTACGGCTCCCGGCAGCGCATCATCCAATCAAGATTAATCTTTCTGATGCGCCAGGCAGTAAACTACGGCTCCCGCCAGCGCATCAACTAATCAAGATTAATCTTTCTGATGCGCCCGGGTTGGAATCTGCGCCCGGCTGAACTCGTAAACTCGTAAACTCGTAAACTCGTAATAACGTAAACCCGCAATAACGCACAAGAAGGGGCGGCGCGCGAAATGCGTGCCGCCCCTCGGACGTTGGTTACTATATTTGATTTTGTTATTCCATCCGGACTTATCTGATGATAATTTGATCATCTGATAATTTGATTATCCTTCATGACCTTCAGAAACAGCCCGATGCAATCAATTGTTTACTGGAGCTCTTCCGGCTTTGCTACTTCATAGTCAGACCAGCTGTCTACGGTTGATGCGTCGCTCGTGTCGACGTCGGTAGAATAGCTGTCAACGGTGATTGTGTAGCTGCTGGTGCCCTCAACGTAGGTTGTGCCGTCAGTTCCAACGATGGAAACGGTGTTGCCATCTGCGTCAACGATCGTTCCTGCGTTGTACAGATTCGTCAGTGTGCTGTCGCCGGTGACTGTCCAGGTAGACCCGCTCTCAATGTACACGTTGCAGTACCCGTCTCCGCCGTCACCTGCATTTGTCTCGTCATCTACGATCGCGCCTGTGAGCGTGCTGGATCCTGTCATGTAAAAATCAAGGTCACTGATGGAATCCCAGATGATGTCACCTTCCATCTCCTGATCAATGGCTGTGAACTTGCAGTCGGCTCCGTTTTCACCTGTAGTACCCCAGCCTCTTTCGTTGGAGTTTCCGGTGCACTTCAGGAAGAAATCATTCTCATCTGCATAGGTGATATCTACATTATCAAGTACAAAAGTAGACTCCGTGTTCGTTGTGTAGAACATACCGCCGTTATTTGCGGTGAGCGTTCCTCCGACCATTTCAAAGGTACTGTTGCCTTCCTCGGAATCTCCCGACATACTCTGGTAAAGAATGACGTTCCATGTGCAGTCGTTCTGATCACTGTCTGACATATTTCCGCTCAGATCACAGTCGAACAGACGAATCGAGTTGAGACCTTCAATACAGATGGCCTCGGAACCGTTGGCTGTCAGCGTCGCGTCATTTACGGTGATGTCCGCAGTTGAATAGATAGCCGGTGAACCGGTGCCGTTGGAGGTATAGGTTCCTCCGTCGACGACCATTGTGCCGCCGCCCCGGTCAGAGCGGATTGCCGCAGAGGATTCGCCCTCTGTCGTAACGGTATCGTTATAAGCGTAAAGCGTACCGCCGCCAGCTACGTGAATGCCGCCCGATGTATCCTGCGATGTGCTGATCGTCGTGTCAGACACATACGTCACGCCATCTCCATAGGAGAAGACGCCTGCACCGCCTTTTGCGTCAGATGTGATCGTGCTGTTCGAGAGATATGTCGTTCCATCCGTAGTCAGGACAGAAGCGCCTACGCCGTAAAAGCTGGAATTGTCTCCGCCGGTACTGTCACTGGAGGTTCTGTTGATTGTGAGTCCGGAAAGTGTCGCCGTTGCTCCGTTATCAACGAGAATGCCCTCCTCGTCTGTTCCGGTTGAATCAATCGTCTGATCACTCAGCGTCGTATCTTCAGAGATTTCATTTTCACTTGAATATTCGACGTCTGCAGAAGAAGACTGTCCGCCGCCCGCTGCTGCTCCGCTGTCGGAACCGCTTCCTCCGGGCGCGTCCATAACGATCGTGACGGTATCTGCAGTTCCGTCATCAGCCAGTGTGACAATAACGTGCGTTCCTTCCGTCAGAGAATCGATGGAAGCTTCGCCCATTCCTCCGCCCATATCAGAAGGAGCCTCTCCTGAAGGAGCTCCGGAATCTGAGGAAGAACTGCTCTGCACGCCCTCACCAGAAGGCATATCCGGCGGCGTACTGTCTGTACTTCCAGAGGTTGAGCTGACAGAATTATCTCCGCTCGGCATTGCCGGCGGTGTACTGCTGGTATCACCTGATGCCGACGATGAAGTGCTGTCGGTAGTACTGTCAGAAGTACTATCAGAAGTGCTCGTGGTAGTGTCATCAGTGCTCTCAGAATCAGAAGAGCTGCTGGACGTATCGCTGCTTGTGCTGTCAGATGTCGTGTCCGTAGAATCTGAGCTCGATGAAGTGCTGTCAGTTCCATCTGTACTGGAAGAACTGCTGTCACCCGGCTGAGCCGGAGCATCGCCTGAAGGTGCCTCACCCGACGGTGCCTCACCGCCACTGCCCTGGTATTCGTAGGTAGTGTCATCTGTTACGGTTACTTCCTGTGTTTCACCGGTAATCGTCAGCTCAGAGCTGTCAGAAGAATCCGCTGTTCCTATATTAATGGTGATCGTGTCGCCGTCAACTGAAGCGACCTCGCCTTCAACCGTTTCACTCGCAGATGATGTCGTCGAATCAGAAGAAGACTCAACTGAAGCGGTTGCAGACGTAGAAGTTGACGTCGTTGTACCGCACGCCGTCATCATCGAAGAAGCGGAAAGGACCAGCCCCATCGTGATTGCCAGATAACGTTTTTTCATAATAAATACTCCTCACTTTGGTTTTTACGGGAAATCCGTCGTTTTTGTATAGTCCCGAGTATAGGAGTTCTACTTAAACTGAACCTTAAGGAACTTTATCAGAAAAATATTATCTTTATTTTTTCGTGCAGCCGGCTGACGGATAATGGAGTTCTCTCGTCACATGATCACGGTAACAAGCAGTGACTTTCCATCGTCAGAAGTGGCAGTGATTTTTCCCTTGTGGGCGCTCACGATCGCGGATGCTATCGAAAGACCGATGCCGTAGCCGCCTTTTGACGAATTCCTCGATTTGTCAGCGCGGTAGAAACGGTCAAACATGTGGTGAAGAGTATCTTT
This sequence comes from Eubacteriales bacterium, assembly GCA_036453165.1. GTDB lineage: Bacteria > Bacillota > Clostridia > Lachnospirales > Lachnospiraceae > Bilifractor. The sequence continues at coordinate 93,522 of JAZHVR010000004.1, forward strand.
GTCGATGCTCTCTGCCGTATTGTAAACCCGGAATTCGAATCCCTTTGAGCGCTTTTTCAAGGTGACGCGGATCGTTCCGTGATCATCAGAATATTTCAGCGCGTTGTCGAGCAGGATCGTGACGAGACGCGTGATGTATTTCTCGTCGCCGCAATAGGTGATCATCGGATCAATCTCGTAATCAAAGGTTTTCTCCTCGACCTGAGCGCGCGACCGGAACGACTGCACAGTCTCCGAAACGACATCCGAAAGCGGAAAATCGATCATTGTCATCTTGTTCTCACCCTCGTCCATGCGGGACAGATAAATGAGATCATTGGTGAGACCGGTCATCCGCTTCGTCTGAACCTTAATGTCATCGAGCCATTCGTTCGGCCCGTTGTCCATCTCGGCGACAGAAACATCCGCATCGATAATCGTCAGCGGCGTCTTGAGGTCGTGGCCGGCATCCGTGATAAACCGCTTCTGCTTAAGGTAGCTCTCCTCGACGGGCTTCACGATTTTTGCCGAAAGAAGAATGACGAGGACGAGCACCGCTGCCGTGCCGACAAGACACACGAGGATACTGATGAGGAAGAATGACCTGGCGTTATTGAGTCCTCTCTGGCAGTCGAGAAAAATCACCATCGTCCCGCCGTCATCTGTATCGACCATCAGATAGCGGTAAAAATCGCGGAATCCTGTTTCGTCTCCCGCCTCATAAACTTCAAGCGCCATGTCGGACGCGGTGGTTGTGTCTACGGCAGCAATGCTTTCGACATTTGTATCTGTTACTTCACCACTGCTGTCGATCGTGACTGTGAAGTATCTTGATTCGTACGGGGTCTCAGCAGAAAGCCCGTTCTTTTCATTCAGAACGTCGAAAATAGAACCGCTTCCCGGACCACTGTCGCCGTTTTTCCCCGCGCCGGGATCCTCCGGGGTCGTGCCCTGCGTATTTCCCGTATCCGTTGTTGTCGTGTCACCGGTATCTGTTGTTCCCGTATTCGTCGTGGTCGTGTCACCGGTATCTGTTGTTCCCGTATTCGTCGTGGTCGTGTCACCGGTATCTGTTGTTCCTGTATCCGTCTTTGTCGTATCACCGGCTGCGGCTGACTGGGTGTCTCCGGATGCATTTCCCGTGTCTGTCCCGGTTTCTGAAGTCTCGGAGGATGCGATCACGCTGTTCTCTGAATCCTGCGTTTTGTCTGGTGCCTCCGCAGGATCCTGATCAGGAAACTGACCGTCGTTAGAAGCCAGGACCTGAAGGATCTTGTCCGCCTCGGTGACGACATTATAGTAATTCAGAACGTTTATAGCGCCCATGATGCTGAACAAAACAAGAACAACGGCAAGCATTGCGGAAAGAATAAACCGGCGCCTTAATTTTTTTATCATTTCTCAATTCCCCACTGTGTTATATCTGTCAGACGATAAGCACACTTCCTCTTGTTTACATAAGTCATCTGCCTTGTGCACCACACCCTTAAGATTTATCACTCACCTCGAGTGAATATCCGGCGTTTCTCGTCGCTTTGATCGACACGTTTGCCTTCAGCGCCGTGAGTTTCTTCCTGAGATAAGAGATATAAACCCAGACGACATTGATCTCAGCATCACTGTCGTAGCCCCAGATTTTTTCCATGAACTGCTCTGTGGAAATGAGCTGGCGGGGATTGCGCATCAGAAGCTCCATCATCTGAAACTCCTTATTGGCAAGACGGAAATTCGATGTCGGTGATGAAAGCTCATACGTCGAAGTATTCAGTGTGATATTTCCAACATGAAGCTCATTATCCGTCTGATCCGGCGCCTGCGATCTCGTCATCGCGCGGATCCGGGCAAGGAGTTCCGGCGGCGCAAAGGGTTTCGTCAGGTAATCGTTAGCGCCATAATCAAGCCCCTTTACCTTATCATCGACCTCAGACTTGGCCGTCAGCAGAAGCACAGGAATGTGATTTCCCTCACTGCGGATCGTCTTCAGAACCGTCAGGCCGTCCTTCTTGGGCATCATAATATCAAGAATGACGCCGTCGTAATTTCCGGCCTCGAGGTATTCAAGCGCCTCTTCGCCGTCGTATACCGCGTCAACAGAATAATTTGCGTGCTCAAGAATCTTGACAAGCGCGCGAGAAAGTGATTTTTCATCCTCTGCCAATAGTAATCTCATACCATACCTCCCATGACACTGTTTTCCTCATGTTGATTACTGCCGGGAACCCGGCAACTCTTGGCTACATTATATAGAACCTGCATTAATCTTACTATAAAATATAACACACGGGTCTTCCGTCGCAACACGCTCTCGCTCGTCCTCGCAGTAACGGTGGTAAGCTCGTTCTTCGCTATCGCTCGAACTTGCTAACCACCGACTGCTGCGGATGGTTGCGGACGGAAGGCCCATGTGCCTGTTCTTTCCAGAAGTGCTGTATCTTGTAATAATATAGCAGAAAAGGTGTGTCCGGACTGTGTTCCGGACACACCTTGTAAATCAGGATTTAGCTTTTTAATGCGCCCGGGCAGAGAACTACGGTTCCCGCCAGCGCATCAACAAATCAAGATTTATCTTTTCGATGCGCTCGGGCAGAGAACTATGGCTACCAGAAGCGCATCAACTGGTTTGATCTCCTGTTTCTGATGCGCTCAGTCGTAGAATCACCGGACCTCTCGGCGCATCAACTAATCAAGATTTATCTTTTCGATGCGCCCGGGCAGAAAACTACGGTTCCCGCCAGCGCATCATATAATCAAGATTCATCTTTCTGATGCGCTCAGTCGTAGAATCGCCGGACCTCTCGGCGCATCAACTAATCAAGATTTATCTTTTCAATGCGCTCGGCCAGAAAACTACGGTTCCCGCCAGCGCATCAACTAATCAAGATTAATCTTTTCGATGCGCCCAAGCGGGGGACTGCCGGCCCAGCCAGCGCATCTACAAATCAAGATTTATCTTTTCAATGCGCTCGGCCAGAAAACTACGGCTCCCGGCAGCGCATCATCTGGTTTGATCTCCTGTTTCTGATGCGCTTGGGCATGAATTTACTGGCCCCGTCGGCGCATCATCTAATCAAGATTTATCTTTTCGATGCGCCCGGGCAGAAAACTACGGTTCCCGCCAGCGCACCACCTAATCAAGATTAATCTTTTCGATGCGCCCAGGCAGAAAACTACGGTTCCCGCCAGCGCATCATCTAATCAAGATTAATCTTTTCGATGCGCCCAAGCGGGGGACTGCCGGCCCAGCCAGCGCATCTACAAATCAAGATTTATCTTTTCGATGCGCCCGGGAAGAAAACTACGGTTCCCGCCAGCGCATCATATAATCAAGATTCATCTTTCTGATGCGCTCAGTCGTAGAATCGCCGGACCTCTCGGCGCATCAACTAATCAAGATTCATCTTTTCGATGCGCTCGGGCAGAAAACTACGGTTCCCACCAGCACATCAACTAATCAAGATTTATCTTTTCGATGCGCCCGGGCAGAAAACTACGGTTCCCACCAGCGCATCAACTAATCAAGATTCATCTTTTCGATGCGCCCGACAGAAAACTATGGCTACCAGAAGCGCACCATCTGGTTTGATCTCCTGCTTCTGATGCGCCCAGGCATGAATCTACTGGCCCCGTCGGCACATCAACTAATCAGGATTTATTTATTGAATGACAGTTTGTACACGGTATCGGACTCGAATTTTTCACCAGCCTTCAGCACTGGCTGGAGGAAGGACGGCTGGTTGATGCTGTCCGGATAGAACTCTGTCTCGAGTGCGAAACCTTCGCGTTTGTGGTAGATGTGGCCGCTCTTGCCGGGCTCATCTTTCAGGAAGTTGCCGGCATAGAACTGGATGCCCGGAAGATCCGTGAAGACCTCCATGCGAAGCCCGCTCTCCGCCGAAGAAACCTCAACAGCCTTGCGGAGCTCAGTTCTTCCGTCTGACAGGCAGAAGCAGTGGTCATAGCCGGTGCCGTTTCTGATCTGCTCGTCGTCGGCATTAATCTCAAGGCCGATTTTTTTCGCCTCGCAGAAGTCAAACGGCGTTCCGGCGACAGGACGGAGCTCGCCTGTCGGAATGGATTCTGGATCTGTGCAGACAAAGCGGTCTGCAAAAATCTTCATGTCATGATCAAGGATCGTTCCGCTGCCCTCGCCATTCAGATTGAAATAAGAATGATTCGTCGGATTGAAAAGCGTGTCCGCATCACTCGTGCCCTCATAATGAAGCTTCAGGCTTCCATCGTCCGACAGGCTGACAGTAACGGACATCTTCAGATTGCCGGGATAGCCCTGATCTCCATCCGGCGAATCCAGTGAAAACTTTACTGACCTTCCGTCGGCGCTGATCCCGTCCGTACTGAAAATCCGGTGATCATACAGATCCGGCCCGCTGTGCAGATTATTTCCATTTTCATTCGGCGTGAGCTTATATTCTTTCCCGTTCAGTGTGAACTTTGAGCCGCCGATCCTGTTTGCGGAGCGTCCGATCGTCGCACCGATATGGCCGTGGCCCTTCTCGTATTCGGAAGCGTCATTGTGGCCGAGAAGTACATCCGTGATCCTGCCATCGTCGCCCTCAATCGTGAAAGAAACGAGCGTCGCGCCAAAATCAGTGACTGAAGCCGTATACTTTCCGGCCTTCAATGTGAAAAGTCTCGCCTCGCCGACAGATGTTTTGCCAAAATCCTTTACATTTTCCATAATAGTTACCCCCAATACATAAAAAAATCACCAGTAATCCTTCACCTTGAAGTAATATTCATGTTCATCGACGGGAATGGGTCTGCTGTCGATGTTGTCGATCTGTACCCATCGGGCATCACGGATTCTGTCGATCATTCTGTTGATCATCTCGCGCGTGCCCTGCGCCTCCATGGTGACTGTCCCGTCGTCCTCATTGCGCACCCAGCCTGTGACGCCGATCTCCTCGGCCGCCTGGCGGGCGACCCACCGGAAGCCGACGCCCTGGACCATGCCAGAAAACACCATGTGGAGTCTGATCATTTTATCGCCGTACATACGAAACCTCTTTTCTGCGTTCTTCTCAGCTCGCCGCTCCTCAGACTTCGTCGGCTGCTCCTCCGTCTCACTCACATAGTAATCGTCGTCTTCGTCCTTCTTCTTTTTGAACAAGTCCTTCCATTTCCACATAGACTCACCCCGAAGAAATTATCCCATCACATCAGGCTTTTGCAGCCTTTGCCTTCACGTTCTTATCCTTCTCTTTCTCTTTTTTGTCCTTAGTCTTAGTGTCCTTCTCTTTACTGTCTTTGTTATCTTTTATGTCTTTCTCTTTGCTGTCTTTGCAATCCTTGGTGTCCTTCTCTTTACTGTCTTTGCTGTCCTTCTCTTTACTGTCCTTACTATCTTTAGTGTCCTTCTCTTTGCTATCCGTTATATCTTTCTCTTTGCTGTCTTTCTCTTTGCTATCCTTGCTGTCCTTCTCTTTGCTATCCTTGCTGTCCTTCTCTTTGCTGTCCTTCACCTTGCCGTTCTTGTTCTTATCTTTCTTTTTCTTCTTCGACTCAGCCGGAGGAAGCTGATATTTTTCCGAGTAGGCGTCGAATTCGCTGACAAATTCAGGCTCGGAGCCTTCTTTAATAGCGTTGAGATAACCGTGTGTCTCAAAAGTCGAATTCTTGGTCTGAATGATGCAGACAGCTACGTTGCTGCAGTGGTCGGATACGCGCTCGCAGTTCGTAATGAGGTCGGTGAGCGTGATACCAAGCTCCGGACGGCACTCGCCGGTCTGAAGACGGTCGATGTGGCGATTTTTTATCTCCTTGGAGAGAACATCGATGACGTCCTCGAGCGGCTCAACGTTGTAGGCCAGCTTCTCGTCATTGTTGGCAAAGCACTCATAGGTCATGTTCAGGATCTCCGTCTCGGCCGCCGAAAGAACGCTGATCTCCGCGCGCGCCTTCTTGGAAAAATGGAGTCCCATATCACGCATCTGCTTTGCGGACTTCGTCATATTGATCGCGTGATCGCCAATGCGCTCAAAATCGGTGATGCTGTGGAGCATCTCCGATACAAGGTCTGTATCTGCGTCCGTCAGGTCGCGGCTCGAAAGCTTGATCAGGAATGTATCAAGCTGGTCCTGCAGATAGTCGAGCTCTTCCTCCTGCTTTTTGATATTATCGATCTTTTCCTGGTCATAATCCTCAAAAATCGACATGGCGTCGAGGAAGGATTTCCTCGCGAGGTCAGCCATCAGCACCGTCTTTTCGCGGCACTGCTGAACAGCGAGGCCGGGCGATGTCAGCAGACGGTCATCAAGGAGCACCGTCGACTGGCCGTCGCTCTCTTCTTCATTGACAGGAACGAGCTTCTCAACAAATCTGACAAGATATTTTGAAAACGGCATGAGGATGGCGATCGTTCCGAGATTGAAAATCGTATGGAAAATCGCGATCTGCACCGAGTTGATCGACTCGCTGAACAGTGCCAGTCCGACCCCGTAACGCAGGACGACATAGACCACCATCCAGATCACAGTTCCCAGGATCTTAATGAGGATGTGCAGCGCCGGAACGCGCTTTGCCTTTTTGCTGACGCCGATGCCGGAGAGGATCGCTGTCACGCAGGTACCGATATTGGCACCCATGACAAGCGGTATCGCCATGCCGAAGCTGATCGTTCCTGTCCGGGACAGAGCCTGCAGCACGCCGATGGATGCGGCCGACGACTGAATGATGCCTGTGAAGGCCGTTCCGATGAGCACGCCGATAAACGGGTTGTCAAACATGACAAGGATCTTCTGGAATTCCGGCTCGTCCGCCAGTGGCGAGACAGATTCGCTCATGAGCGTCATACCGAACATGAGAACGGCAAATCCACAGAGAATCGTTCCGATGTCGCGATTTTTCTGTTTCTTTGACGCCATGATCATGACAACGCCGATGAGAGCGATGATCGGCGATGAATTTTCAGGTTTCAGCAGAGAGATAAAAATATTATCCGATGAAATACTGTTCATCGACAGGATCCAGGATGTCAGCGTTGTTCCGATATCGGAACCCATGATGACGTGAATCGTCTGCGAGAACTCCATGATGCCGGAATTGACGAGTCCGACGAGCATAACGGTGAGCGCAGAAGACGACTGGATCGCGATCGTGACGACGGCCCCGAGCGTGAGGCTCTTCAGCGGGTTGGAGGTGAGTTTTTTCAGCACATTCTCCAGACGGCCGCCGGCCATTTTTTCCAGATAATTGGACATGACGTTCATGCCGAACAGGAAAAAGGCCAGTCCTCCAATCAGCGACAGAATATTATAGATGGTCATTCGTTTCCTCCATAACTTGAAAAGGACTGCTCCGGATGATCTTCCTGTCAAATACGAAACTGAATGCCTGCACACATTCTCCTTCTCCGAAAAATGGAGGTCGCCTGCACGCGGCCTCCATCAGGAAATTCATCCTAATATATTTTATTCCATATCCTCAGGTCCGTTTATTCCTGACTTCCCTCGAACTGTACTTCGAGTGCCCGGACTTCAACTTCCTGTTTATGGATCTCATCATCTGCTTCGCGGACCGCTTTGCAGGCTGTGATGATATTATCGTCATCGAACTTCAGAAAGCCCTTTGTCACTGCGTCTGGAAGTTTGAATTTCTTTTCTGTCTTTTCGAACTTTACGGTAAGGTACGCGCCATCCTGCGCACTGACAGTGCCCTTGCCATATTTCTTATGATTTACGGAGCTTCCCTCAAGTGTCGGAAGTTCCATGCTCTCTCTCTTGTCGTTAAGCTTTTTCAGTTCGGCCTTAGCGTTGCGGATCTCTTTCTTTAACCGCGCGGCTTCTTTTTCCCTCGCCTCAGCCTCGATGGAAGCGGCCGTCCTCTTCCTCTTCTTTTTCTTCGGAGCGGAAGGCATCTCATCGTATAGCTCATAATTGAGAGCACAGTAGATAACGTCGAATGCCAGGATATGGTTGTCGCTGTCGACCTCTGTCACGGAGCTGTCATCAGAATTGTCAGCCTCATCCTGCAGCGCCTGATCTACCTTTTCGAGGATATCATTGCGCTGCTGAAGCTCCTCGACGATCTGGCTGCACATGTGATAATACTTTGGCAGATCCACGCTGTCATCGGTCACGATATTCTCGTCTTCACCGACATACTGGATAAATGCCTTAACCTCATTTTCCTTGTAAAGGAAGTTATCCTCAGGATCTGCATAGCTCAGATACATAAGAGCTGAAGAAATTTCCTGATGATATTTCCACTTGTCGGCGTCAATCATTTTCAGAAGGCTGTTCATATCCGTCACGAATGCTTCTGCCCTCTTCTGGCGCGCCGCATAATCGGAATCATCGGGCTCCATGAGTTTTCGGAACTCATCTCTCACCTGTTCCTGCATATCATGGCTGTGTTTGCACATAAAAATCACGCCGTTGATCGGCTGATAGGAAGACTCACTGATAAGCCCTTCGTCTCCGTCCATGGCGTTTTTGAACATGGTGCCAAAATCCTCTGCATCGAGGTCCCAGTACTTCTGGAACTGGCTGGCTTCTGTCCACTTGTAGATCTCATGATTTTCAGAAGAATTGAATGTCTCGAACTTGTCATTATAGCTGTCGAGAACTTTCTGAAGATGTTCGTTATCCACGTACTCCTCCTCCCGGATCTGGGAATTCACAATTAAGAACCATATCCATACCCGCAGTAATTATTCTTGCTTACGTGCTCATGATAATTCGACCGCTTTTACGTGTCAAGATTTTCGTGTTCTTCCGCCCGCAATACAGGTGCGCAAGGCTTTCATCCGCGACGCGCTCTCGCTTGTCCTCAGCGTAGCGGTGCATAAACTCGCCCTTCCCAATAGTCGGGCTCGTTAAGCACCGACGCTTGCGGATGTCGCGTCTGAAAACCTCTGCGCACTCCATAGAATGCTAACTGGAAGGACTACTGTATCTCGAGAGTCCGTCAGAAAATCTTACAGCAGATTATCCGCATATACATGCGCTGACGCTGCGCCAGAGAAGTTCACTGAATACAGGCATGGCCGCGTCGGCTGCCTGCTGCACTTCGGCGTGGCTCAGCGGTGTTTTCTGAAAGCCCGCCGCCATATTGGTGATAAGAGATATTCCCGCCACGCGGTATCCGCAGTGTACGGCTACGACAGCTTCGACGGCTGTGCTCATTCCGACGGCGCTTCCGCCGAGCGCGCGAATCATGTGTGTCTCTGCCGGTGTCTCGTACGCCGGCCCTGTCAGCTGGACATAGACTCCCTCTCTCAGGGCACATCCCGCCTGCTTTACATCATCTGTCGGTTTCTGTTCTGCCGGAATGTCTGTCTTCAGCGGAGAAGACATGCCCGTATCAGTGTTCATTCCCATGCTCACCGCTGCGCGGCGAATGATGTCCTGCAGCTCCGGATCGTAGATGTGGCTCATATCCGGGAACCGGGTTCCCAGAGAATCCGGATTGGGACCGATAAGCGGCGATGGAACAAAGCAGGAGATCTGATCCGTGATCAGCATAAGGTCTCCCGCGTGAAAAGCCGGATCAAGGCCGCCCGCGGCGTTGGTGAGAAACAGGATCTCCGCTCCCATGCGGCGCATCAGCCGTACCGGAAGAACGACGCTGCTCATCGGATAGCCTTCGTAATAATGGACTCTCCCCTGCATCATGACAACAGGAACATCCCCGACATGTCCGAAGATAAATCTCCCCGTATGTCCGGGGACGGTTGAGACAGGAAAGCCCGGGATCGTGTGGTAGTCGATAACGCCCTCCGCTGTGCATCTGGACGCAAAATCGCCGAGTCCGGATCCGAGAACGACCGCCACCTCCGGTCTGAAAGGTATCCTGTCCTTAACAGCATCAAACGCTGCATCCAGCTGCTGTTCTGTCTCTGTCATGTGTCTTCTGCCCCCTCTCAGCCTGAGAATCTCGCTGTCATCTCTTTATTGTCATTACTTTGATTTCTTTACTGTCATCACTTTGTTGTCATTTCTTTTCTGTCATCACTTTGTTGTCATTTCTTTTCTGTTACCTTCCTGATAAAGAAAACGACCCACACCAGATCTATGATTACGACGACAACGGAGATGATACCCATAAGAGGTGTCTGGAACACCGCCATCCCCACCTCCATGAGGCCGAGAATCAGAATGAATACGCCGATTCCGCACTGATATTTTCTGTTCGTCTTTTCATCCATCTTCGGTGTTTTGTTGTTTTTTCCGCTGAACGCGTCCAGCAGCTTCTGTCCCTTGCCGATAAAGAACAGAACGGCAAGAAAAAAGCAGATAGCCGCCAGAATCCAGTCAAGATATGCACTGTTACCCATAATACAAACCCTTTCCCACTTAAAATTTGATAAACCTCAAAGATACGTCATCTGCTGCGAATATATTAAACACAGTGAATTTATAAGCACTGTGAATCGCGCTTCATAAGCCGCGCATCTTCTGTCGGCGAATGGTAATACTCCTTCCGCACGCCTACCTGCCGGAAACCTTCCTGCTCGTAGAGCCGGATCGCCGGTTCATTGCTTTCGCGCACTTCCAGAAAAATCTTCGTGATTCCGCGGCTTTCTGTTCTTCTCTCCAGCTCCTTAATAAGAGCCCTGCCGATGCCGCGCCGCCGGAAAGACGGATCGACAGACACATTTGTGATGTCGCCCTCGTCCGGGATCCCATAAAATCCGATATAGCCGGCGATTTTTCCCTCTTCTTCCGCCACGAGAAAAATCGCATCATCCCGGTCGATATAGGCCGCGAAGTCTTTTGCCTTCCACGGAACAGAAAAATTCTTTTTCTCAATCGACGCGACGGTCTCCAGATCATCCGCCCTCATCCTGCGGATCACGAGTCCTCCGCTCATTCGTACGAGTCCTCTCTTCCATAATCAGAAGGCTTCAGTCTATCAGAATCCTTTTCAATCCTGTCAATGACAACGCCGCTCGCTTCCTTCTCGCGCTCGGCCTGCGACTTCCGGAGATACTCCGGGTGATGTGCATAGGAAGGCACGGTTTTGCCAGCCTTCAGATACTGCATGCCCAGCCACGCGACAGCGCCGGCGCGCTGGCGGCAGAGATGTGCGGGAGCAACAGAAAATTCGAACTCCAGCAGTTCCTTCATGCGGTCGATATAAACGGGGACGCCGTCCCCGAGGAAAATCACACGGCGCACGGCCCACGTCTCAGACGAAGAAGCTCCCATGTCAGCAGTTTCCGGGCCGGTCTGTGCTCCAGCTGCCATGTGGTTGATCCTCTCCGCCAGTTCTTCGACAGAGCAGGCCGTCTGTTCCATCAGCGTCTCGAGCTTATGGTCGCGGAAATGATAGATTCCCGTGTACACCTGGCTCCTGCGCGCGTCCATCATCGGAACGATAATCCCATCTGTGTCATAGAGGTTGCAGGCGAGCGCGTCCACCGTCGGGACCTCCACGATCGGGCGGTCAAGCGCAAGTCCGATACCCTTTGCCGTCGCCGATCCGATGCGCAGACCCGTAAAGGATCCCGGTCCCTTCGACACCGCTACAGCATCGATGGAATCTGGCTCGATTCCGAGCATCTTTGTCAGTTCGTCGATCATCGGCAGAAGCGTCTGCGAATGCGTTTTCTTGAAATTTATCGTATATTCGCCGAGGAGTGAATCGTCGTCCATATAGGCGGCCGACGCCACAAGCCCCGAGCTGTCAATCGCAAGTAATCTCATAATTCCTCTTTTCTGTCCTGTGCTGCCTGTTGTCAGTCGTCGATTATTATTGCTCTGTCTCCGGCAGTCCCTCGACAGTAATACGGCGGTAATCAAAGCCGCGGTCGGGATTTTTCTCGATCGTGACACGGATCACATTTTCCGGAAGAAGCTCACTGATCTGGTCCGCCCACTCGATCAGGCAGACGCCGTCGCCGAACAGGTACTCGTCGAGGCCGACCTCCTCCATTTCCTCCGGATCCTCAATGCGGTACACGTCGAAATGATAGAGCGGGATCCGCCCTTCACGGTACTCCTGCACGATCGTAAAGGTCGGGCTGTTGACTGGTTCCGTGATCCCGAGTCCCTCGGCAAATCCCTTGGCAAATACGGTCTTGCCGACGCCCAGGTCCCCATTCAGCGTAAAAATCTCGCCCACGCGCGCATTTTTTCCGAGTTTTTTCGCAAATTCTTCCGTTTCCGCGGGGCTGTTTGTCTCTAATGTCATCGGATACTCCCCTGCATGTCTGTACTTTCCTGTAATCCTCATATAAAACGAGAATATTGTAACATATTTATGCGGCACATGACCTGCAAAAATCGCTGCGCAAAAAAGGCTGTATTTTTCCATTGCAATCCGGACGCACGGTCGATCAATGGATTATAATAAGAAACGACAACATCCAGACAATTTCGGCTTGAAAATCATTCTGGATCTGGAGGAATAAATTATGGATACATTATTTATCATCATGCCGGCTTACAATGAATCGGCAAATATCCGGCAGACAGTCGAAAACTGGTACCCGATCGTGGAAGCCCACGACGGAGGCGGCACCTCGCGGCTGGTCGTCCTCAACGACGGCAGCACTGACAATACGCTCGAGGTTCTGCAGGAACTGGAATCTTCGCGTGAGCTGATGACCGTGATATCAAAGCCGAACAGCGGCCACGGGCCAACGCTGATCCGCGGTTACCACTACGCACTTGACAGCGGCGCCGACTATATTTTTCAGACAGACTCGGACGGTCAGACGGATCCTGCGGATTTTGACCGGTTCTGGCGGCGCCGGATGTCATACGACGCGCTCTTCGGCAACCGAACGAACCGCGCCGACGGGCGGTCCCGGAAGTTTGTCGAAAAAACGCTGTGCCGGATGCTGAAGCACTACTTTGGAGTCAGTGTCCCCGACGCAAACGCGCCCTACCGTCTCATGAGGGCCGACTATGTGCGCAGTCTCCTGCCGCTCTTTCCGGAGGACTACTTCCTTCCGAACGTCATGCTGACTGCTCTCGGCGTCTATTACGGGAAAAACATCCGCTTCTTGCCGGTCTATTTCCGGAAGCGCCAGGGAGGCACTGACTCGGTTAACGTAGGAAAAATCGCGCGTATCGGCTTCGATTCACTGGCGGATTTCCGGAAGATCAGGAAGGCACTTCCGCCACAGACAATAAACTAATCCCGGCGACATATCCGTTTTTGTATGGTATGATGGGTGTCAGAAATATTGACTTTTCAAGATTTTTTCAGAGGAGAAAATGAAATGGACAATCCAGTCGTAACGATTACTATGGCTGACGGCAAGGTGATCAAGGCGGAGCTCTATCCGGAGATCGCGCCGAATACGGTCAACAACTTCATCAGCCTCATCAAAAAAGGCTTTTATGACGGGCTTACCTTCCACCGGATCATCCCGGGATTCATGATTCAGGGCGGCGATCCGGACGGAGACGGCACAGGCGGCCCGGGATACTCGATCAAAGGAGAATTCGCAGGCAACGGCTTTAAGAATGACCTCTCACACACGGCAGGCGTCCTCTCGATGGCGAGAGCCATGGATCCGGACTCCGCGGGCAGCCAGTTCTTCATCATGCATGCTGCTGCCGATTACCTCGACGGGCAGTACGCCGCTTTCGGAAAGGTGATCGAAGGCATGGAGAATGTAAACAAAATCGCACTCACGGATACGGACTGGAATGACCGTCCGAAGACCCCGGTTGTCATCAAGACGATGACTGTAGATACAAAGGGTGTCGATTATCCGGAACCGGAAAAGATCTGACAAAGAATTCGGCCGCGGAAGTTCTGGAAACCGCATTTTTCGGAACCAGAACCAGCTTCATCAGAAAAAAAACAATAACTAACGCAAGCAGGGCAGCCCACCAAGGGCTGCCCTGCTTTTTCATGAGATAAGTTCCGCAAAGTGCGGTTTACCTCTCTCTTCTGTTTATGTATTGTTTCAGAAATCCTGTCCTGCGGAATCAACCCGTCCCGCCGGTGTCGGTGGTCGTGTCTGTCGCAGTGTCAGTTGTGTCTGTCGTTGTATCCTCCGTCGTTGTATCGTCCGACGTATCGGTATCGGTCGTGTCGTCCGTAGGTTCAGCCGTCACGGCTGCCTCTGTCGGAGTCGGCGTAGCCGTTGCCGTAGGAGTCGGTGTCGGCTTGTGCTGCGTACAGGTTTCTGTCGGCGCATATGCGGTGGAGAAAACTTCAGTCGTCGTTGTGCATCCTGTGCCTGCCAGAAGTCCGGACTCAGAACAGATAGTAAGCTCCTCGACCGTCGACGGCTGCTCAAAGGTGGCATCGTCAAGGCCCTCGTGGATCCTGTTCATAACATTTGTCCAGAGTGTCGCAATATAATTTTTCTCATCGTCGGACAGCTCTTGTGACGAATCATAGCCTGTCCAGATTCCCGCCGTGTAATAAGGAGTGAATCCGACGAACTGCATATCAATGTCACTCTCGGTCGTTCCGGTCTGGCCTGCGACAGAGATACCGGTATTGGACAGCTGGAAGGCTGTTCCTGTCCCTGAAGAGCTTGTGAGCTCCTCTTCCATCGCGTTAGTCAGAAGATAGCTCGTGGACTCGCTGAATACGGACTGCGGCATCGAGGTGTTCTCAAGCAGAACGTTTCCGTCAGAATCAACTACCTTCGTATAGAACACTGGCTCATTATAAGTGCCGTTGTTTGCAATAGCAGCATATGCCGCGGTGAGCTCCAGATTCGTCACGCCCTCAGAGGTAGTGCCATAAGCCAGATTAGAAGAAGAATCGTAATCCTCATCCAGGTGTGAAAATCCGAGTTTTTCCAGGAAATCATAACCTGTCGACGGCGCGATCTGCTGCAGCACCACGTTGGCGATCGCACTGCTTCCGGAGACGATGGCGTCACGCACACTCATGTTTACCGTGGACGTTGACGTCGTCCCGCTGTCTGACTCCGTCTTTACAGTCGCCGATTCTGTCGTCGCCAGCGTCACGGTACCGTTCTGAAGAGCCGGACCGTAAGAGGAGAGAATACGAAGTGTTCCCTCCGGCTGGCGGAGCGAATCCGTCGCGCGGTTGAGGCTGAGAGACGCCTCCTTTTCACCGCGTCCTCCGACGATACCGACCACATAACCGGTGCTCTGGTCAATGATCGTCATGCATGCCTGCGGTTCCGGTGTGTAGGAGGTGCGCTCCGCGACGATCGTATCATCGCTTCCGACGACTGCCGCTTTGTACTGATCAATGTAAGTCTGTGCCTCATCCTCAGATGAGAAGAACAGGTCAAAATCAGGATCGACATTTTCCTGCATATATGCTTCAAGTTCTTCGACGCTGTAGTTCACACGCTCGCCGTCGGCAGTATCCACGGTAAGGGCCCAGTCGAGTTCAACCTGGCTGGACGCCGGGAAATTGTCCTCGTTCGTGAACTCATCCTCCAGGATTGCCTGGATATCTGAATCCTGGGTGGTGTAGATTTTTAATCCGCCATTGTAGATCGCGTCATAGGCCTCGGACTCAGAGTATCCCTTCTTCGTCATCAGGTCGCTCTGCACCTGGTCAATGACCTCATCGACAAAGTAAGAATACACATCCGACTCCGTCGAGGTGCTCTCATCCTGATCCTTGATGCGCGAATAAACATCGTCGGCGATGGCCTCGTCGTACTCGTCCTGCGTGATATATCCCTGCTCGAGCATGTACTGGAGAACGACCTTCATCCTCTTCGCGTTCTCTTCCGGATAGAGCTTCGGATTGTACTGGCTCGGGTTCTGCGGGATCGCGGCGAGAACAGCGCACTCCGACAGCGTGAGGTCACTCACGTCCTTTCCGAAGTACGTCTGTGCGGCTGTCTGAACGCCGTACGCGCCGGAGCCGAAGTTGACCGTGTTGAGGTAGTTCTCCAAAATCACCGCCTTCGGATCCTGGCCGGCCTCGCGCAGCGATTTTTCCAGCTGAACAGCAAGATACTGCTCCTGGATCTTCCTCTTGATGCGCTCAATCCGCGTCTCATCCATCCAGTCGGTGAAGACGTTGTTCTTAAGGAGCTGCTGGGTAATCGTACTGGCGCCCTCAGATTCCTCAAAGTTTGACGAAAGCGCCACCATGATCGCACGGATCATGCCGTGAGGGTCGACACCGTTATGCTCATAGAATCGCGAATCCTCGATGGCCACGATCGCATGCTGCATATCCTCCGGTATCTCGTCCAGACTGACGGACTCACGGTTGCCCTCGACAGAAGAAAGCTTCTGGATCTCATTCCCGTCGGAGTCGTACAGAAATGTCGCGTTCCCGGAAGGAGTGATATTGGCTTCTGTGATATCCGGCGCATCGGCGATAATGCCGCGGTACGCGCCGACGCCCATGCAGATGAGTGCAACTGCTGACGCTATTAATAGATACAGGATAACTCTGAGGACGGTCACGCCCACACGGTTTGCCGTGCGCGTCACCGGAGACTTGAGAGCGTCCTTTTCTTTTTCAATTCCCTGTCTGCTGAAATCCATAAAATCCTCCGCAAACAACATAGATATTCTGCATTATAGCAAATAGACGAAATCACTGCAAATCGGGGCATTTTACAGAAAAAAAGCCGCCTTTCAGGGACGGGCGGGCTGCTCATACCATGACGGTCCCCCGTCTTCGACCAGTATCCTCCCGGCTGTCAGTTCCGTCAGGTCTTTTGTGAGTCCCTCAGCGTCTTCCTTTGGCAGGATAACTTCAAACCGCACCTTATCCGTGTACTCCGACGACAGTGTTGTGACCTGCCGCTCGCCGAGCATGTGCTGGATCCTTCCGATGTCCGTATAATCCGCAGTGAGCAGGAGCTTTTCGCCGAGGCGCTTATGGACAAGAGCGCTTCCGGCGAGGCAGTCACGCGCGGCGGCCGTATAGGCCCGAACGAGTCCGCCGGTCCCGAGAAGGGTTCCGCCGAAATACCGCGTCACGACGAGGACCGCATCCGTGACACCCGCGCCTGTCAGCACATCGAGGATAGGCCTTCCGGCGGTCCCTGAAGGTTCGCCGTCGTCGGAGGCGTGGATTTTTGACTGTCCTTCCCGGAGGCTCCAGGCAAAGCAGTTGTGGCGGGCGTCATAATTTTTCTTGCGGATCTGCTGGACAAAGGCCATCGCCTCATCCTCCGTCTCTGCGTGGCAGATCTCGCCGAGGAAAACAGATTTTTTCTCCTCGTAGCGGCCGTGGCCGCCTTCCCTGACTGTGATATATTCAGACATCTTGTGATCTTTCTCCAGATGATTTACATGAGTTACCCGACAGCTCTCCGGAAATTATCTGCATGAACTGTCAGACATGGCTCTGTAAATTGCTTACATAAGTTTCTCGTCGTAAATGGCTCTCTGTCCGCCGGTATATTTCGGACGGCGGCGGGCACAGATAATATTGGCCTCGCCGATTTTTTTCATGGAAATGCGGAGCGGAACGACGACCGGATGGATATGCATGCCGATCAGCGTCTCTCCGATATCGATGCCGGCGTCGGCGCGGGCCTTTATGGTCTCAACAAGCACAGGATCCCTCATCCTCTGATAAGCGACAGTCGCAAAGGCGCCGCCGGCGTGGTTCGGCTGAGGGATCGCGTTGACCTGTTCCAGATCATATTTCTCCATGACCTCTCTCTCGACGACAAGTGCGCGGTTCAGATGTTCACAGCACTGCGCAGCCATAAAGACGCCGCGTTCTTCCAGCGCCCGGCTGATGCCGGCGTACAGCTCTTCCGCTACATCGACATTTGTATTCGTACCGATCGCCTGACCGAGAACCTCGCTCGAGGAACACCCTACGACAAAGAGCATTCCCTTTTTCAGATGAGCCGCCTCGCAGATTTCCGCGACCGCGCGGTAAGCCTGCTCCTCAATTGATTCACCATCTGTCATTCCGTCATTCTTCATTTCATGGGCCTCCATTCCATCGTCACATTTTCGGCAGCTTTGCATCGATTCTCCGGATATGTTGCTATCCGAATCTGTCGTGCGCCACCTCATTTTAGGCATAAAAAGCCCGGCAGATGCCGGGCCATATTTTTCATCTCATTATCTTACAAAGTTTTCCTGCCGCGGATTGTTCTGCTACAGGTTTCTGCTTTGTTTTTCCTGATCTCAGTTGTCCTGCTGTCTCTTCTTCGCAAGGCTCTCCTGCACTCTCTTGTACAGCTCCTGAGCCGCATTGTAACCCATCTTCTTCTGACGGTGGTTGACAGCGGCCGTCTCAACAATGACGGCGAGGTTCCTGCCGGGACGTATCGGAAGTGAATGGCAGACGACCTTGATACCGAGGAATTCCGTATACTCTTCCTCGAGCCCGAGACGGTCATAAACCTTATCCTTGTCCCACTCCTCAAGCTTTATGACGAGGTCGATCGCATGCGTATCCTCGACGCTCTCGACACCGAACAGCGTCTTTACATCAATAATACCGATGCCTCGCAGCTCGATGAAATGCCTTGTGATGTCCGGCGACGTGCCGACAAGTGTGACATCACTGACCTTGCTGATCTCGACCACATCATCCGAGATCAGACGGTGGCCACGCTTGATCAGCTCCAGGGCCGCCTCCGATTTTCCAATTCCGCTCTCGCCCATGATGAGAACGCCCTCGCCATAAACATCGACGAGCACGCCGTGGATCGAGATCGTTGGCGCCAGCTGGACATTCATCCAGCGGATAATCTCGGCCGTGAAGGCAGATGTCGTCTTCTCCGTCACAAAAGTAGGGACGTTGTATTTTCTGGCAAGATCAAGGATGATTTTTCCGGGTTCCATCGACGTTGTAAAAATCACGCAAGGCACTCCCTGCGAAATAAACGCCTCGTAGGATTTTCTTTTTGTCTCATCGTCCATATGCTGCAGATAGGAAAATTCAACGAATCCGATGATCTGCACGCGCTCGTTTGCAAAATGCTCAAAATATCCGGTCAGCTGAAGTGCCGGTCTGTTGATCTCAGGAACAGTGATTTTTGTTGTAGAAAGATCGATCTCCGGAGTGAGATTTTTCAGATCCATCTGCTGTTCCAGTTTTTCAAGTGAAATATATTTCCCGCTCATGATGCCCCCAAAATTCTGCAGTTTCAGATATACCCAATATCTTCTCAAAAAGGCCGCTGAAATACGGTCCGCTAAATATATATTGTATTACGTTTTGACCCGTTTGTCAGTCATATCTTGCAATATTTTCCGTTACATGGTTACAGTTCAGACGCTGCCAGATTTCTACATTTTCGAGAATACAGGTACTTCCGCCCCCAACGCGCTCGTCCTCGCAGTAATGATACTTATTCGTCGGCATTATCCCTATGAAAATAATCATAAATGCTCTGTGCGGCTTTTTTGTTGAAGCCAGGCAGTGCCGCCATGTCCTCCACCGTCGCACTTCTGATGGAGTCAAGATCAGGGTAGTGAGCGACCAGTTCTGCCTTCCGCTTGGGGCCGACATTCGGGATGTCGTCAAGCACGGAGTGCACCTGTTCCTTGCTTCTCAGCAGACGGTGATATGTGATGGCAAACCGGTGTGTCTCGTCCTGTATTCTTGTGACCAGGTGGAAGCCCTCTGAATCCGTCGGTATCGGGATCTCGACATTGTTGAAGTAAAGTCCACGCGTCCGGTGGTGATCGTCCTTGACCATGCCGGCGACGGGAATCGAGAGACCGAGTTTATCCAGAACGGACAAGGCAATATTCACCTGTCCCTTCCCGCCGTCCATCAGTATCAGGTCTGGCAGGCGGTCAAATCCCGCGTCCTCTGAGATTCCGCGCTTAAAGCGGCGCGTCAGCACCTCGTCCATGCTTGCGTAATCGTTCGGGCCTTCAACCGATTTGATGCGGAACTTCCGGTAGTCCGATTTTTTTGGGCGTCCCTGTTCATAGACGACCATAGAACCGACCGACTGATAGCCGCTTGTGTTCGAAATATCATACGATTCGATCCGCTCCGGCGGCCGGATGCCAAGCCAGTTTCCGATCTCGCAGATGGCGCCTGTCGTCTTCTCCGCGTCGCGTCTGATTTTTTCCATATTCTGTGACAAAATCAGCTCCGCGTTCCTCTGGGCGAGGTCAACCAGCTTTTCCTTGCTGCCGCGTTTCGGGATCAGAACGTGCACCTTCAGTCCCTTCACGTTCTTTTTCTGTGTCAGCCACTGCTCGATGAGTTCCGCGTCGTCGATAGGATCGGACAGCATCAGATTATGCGGTATGAACGGCGTCCCCGCGTAATACTGCTGCACGAAGCTCTGCATGATGTCGGATTTCGTCTGTCCGTCCGCGACTTTCAGGTAAAAATGGTCGCGCCCGATCAGCTTTCCATCGCGCACAAAAAAGACCTGGGCGATGGCATCTCCGGCGGAGAGATTTTCGGCGGATTCGCCTGCTGTTGCCACACCTGAATTGACGATACTCCCGTCCGAAGTGTTTTCATCTGTATCTGAGTGTTTGTAATTCCTGTCCGCAGCTGCTGACTCTGCACTGACATCTTCCTTCGCATCGGCTGCTGACTCTGCACTGACATCTTCCTTCGCATCGCCGTCTGACTCTGCATCTCTCCTTACAGCGATGGCGATCACATCCGTGTCGTCGCCGTTGCCAGCTGTAGCCTTCTGGCGCTCGGAAATTTTCCTCACAGATTCAATGAGATCGCGGTACGAAGCCGCACTCTCAAAATTCAGATCTTCCGCAGCGGCCTTCATCTTTTCTTTGAGCGATGAAAGTGCCTCCTCGGGATGTCCATTCAGAAAACGGATGGCCTCCTGGACCTGTTTCTGATAGTCTTCCTGGCTGATAAGACCCGCGCAGGGCGCATCACACTGGTGAATCTGGTAATAAAGACACGGGCGCTCCTTGCCGATATCCTCGGGAAGTTTCCGGTTGCAGTTGCGCACGCGGTACAGACTGCGGATGACGTCAATGGCTTCCTTTGCCGCGCCAGAATCCGGGTAAGGTCCGAAGTACTGAGCCTTGTCCTTCTTCATATGATGGCGGTACTGGATCCGCGGAAATGGCTCCTGCACCGTCAGACAGATGAAGGGATACGCCTTGTCATCCATCAGCTTGGTGTTGTACTTCGGCCGGTATTCCTTGATGAGGTTGCACTCGAGCACGAGCGCCTCGACTTCGGAATCCGTCTGGATCGTCTCAAATCTCGTCACTTGCGGCGTCATCGTGTAAATCTTCAGCCGCTTGTTGCGGCTGTTCGCAAAATACTGGCGCACGCGGTTTCTGAGCTTCACGGCTTTTCCGACATAGAGCACCTCGTCATTCAGTCCATGCATGATGTACACGCCCGGCGACTGCGGCAGCTTATCAAGCTCCGCAACTATGTCGAAGCCGTGCTCCTCCGCAACCGTGTTGACCGAGGGATCGACGCGGCGCTTCTTCCTGGCGGAATCTTCGCCTTCCGAAGCTGCTGCCTTCTCGGGGGCAGCTTCGTTCTTTGCGCTATCTTCTTGTTCTTTTATTTCTTCTTTTGTGCTGTTTTCAGCCATATTCTCTTTCCTTGCCTATTTGATGCGCTTTCTCAGACCCCTGATTCTGCGCTGAGCGCA
Source organism: Eubacteriales bacterium (assembly GCA_036453165.1). GTDB lineage: Bacteria > Bacillota > Clostridia > Lachnospirales > Lachnospiraceae > Bilifractor. Next base: position 114,967 of record JAZHVR010000004.1, read on the forward strand.
TCGTTCTTTCTAATCTAGATTGGGTGATGCGCCGACGGGGCCGGTTGCCTGTCGCCCGGACGCATCATCTTCCCCAATCCTGCTATTTCGATGCGCTGGGGCCAGCCCCTGACTCTGCGCTGGGCACATCGTTCTTTCTAATCTAGATTGGGTGATGCGCCAACGAGGCCGGTTGTCTGTCGGCTGGGCACATTATCCTCCCCAATCCTGCTATTCCGATGCGCCGGGCCAGCCGCTGACTCTGCGCTGGGCGCATCGTTCTTTCTAATCTAGATTGGGTGATGCGCCGACGGGGCCGGTTGTCTGTCACCCGGACGCATTATCTTGCCCAATCCTGCTATTCCAATGCGCCGGGCCAGCCGCTGACTCTGCGCTGGGCGCATCGTTCTTTCTAATCTAGATTGGGTGATGCGCTGACGAGGCCGGTTGTCTGTCGGCTGGACGCATCATCTTCCCCAATCCTGCTATTCCGATGCGCTGTGGCCAGCCCCTGACTCTGCGCTGAGCGCATCATCTTCTTTAGTCTTGATTGGGTGATGCGCCGACGGGGCCGGTTGCCTGTCGGCTGGGCACATTATCCTCCCCAATCCTGCTATTTCGATGCGCCGGGGCCAGCCCCTGACTCTGCGCTGAGCGCATCATCTTCTTTAATCTTGATTGTGTGATGCGCCGGCGGAGCCGGTTGTCTGTCGCCCGGACGCATCATCCTCCCCAATCCTGCTACTTCAATGCGCTGTGGCCAGTCCCTGACTCTGCGCTGAGCGCATCGTTCTTTCTAATCTAGACTGGGTGATGCGCCGACGGAGCCGGTTGCCTGTCGCCCGGACGCATCATCTTCCCCAATCCTGCTATTCCGATGCGCCGGGGCCAGCCGCTGATTCTGCGCTGAGCGCATCATCTTCCTTAATCTTGATTGGGTGATGCGCCGACGGGGCCGGTTGCCTGTCGGCTGGGCACATTATCCTCCCCAATCCTGCTATTCCGATGCGCCGGGGCCAGCCGCTGACTCTGCGCTGGGCGCATCATCTTCTTTAATCTTGATTGGGTGATGCGCCGACGGGGCCGGTTGTCTGTCGGCTTGGCACATTATCCTCCCCAATACTGCTATTTCGATGCGCTGGGGCCAGCCGCTGATTCTGCGCTGGGCGCATCATCTTCTTTAATCTTGATTGGGTGATGCGCCGACGGGGCCGGTTGCCTGTCGCCCGGACGCATCATCTTCCCCAATCCTGCTATTCCGATGCGCCGGGGCCAGCCGCTGATTCTGCGCTGAGCGCATCATCTTCCTTAATCTTGATTGGGTGATGCGCCGACGGGGCCGGTTGCCTGTCGGCTGGACGCATCATCCTCCCCAATCCTGCTATTCCGATGCGCCGGGGCCAGCCGCTGACTCTGCGCTGGGCGCATCATCTTCTTTAATCTTGATTGGGTGATGCGCCGACAGGGCCGGTTGCCTGTCGCCCGGACGCATCATCTTCCCCAATCCTGCTATTCTGATGCGCTGTGGCCAGCCGCTGATTCTGCGCTGAGCGCATCATCTTCTTTAGTCTTGATTGTGTGATGCGCCGACGGAGCTGATACAACCGCAATGCCAGCACAATTCCGCTACAAAGCCAACAAATTCCGATTCAATTAATGATAAAGAATGGTTCCATGCCCCGCAATCCGGCGCCTGCCGGCTGTTCCTGGCATGGAACCAGCTGTATTCACTGCATATTCTTCATATCATAGAATCATGATTACAGGTTTTCAGACCCTGCCAGCGTCAGGCTGCAGGTTGTCAAACCTTACCGGCGCTACCCCACTATTATCAGGAGTATTTACCGTGTTGGGAAAATTTGAAGCCTGGTTCTGATCTGCCTCACCGTTCCCGGCGCTGCGCTCGCGGATGACAGTATTCATGATCCGCATGAACTCTTTTCCGGTAATGGTCTCCTGGATGTTCAGATAGCCGGCGATACGGTCAAGGATGTCGCGGTTCTCGCTGATCAGCTTCTTCGCCTTCTTATAGGCAGCGTCGAGCATCTGCATGACTTCATGGTCGATCTCCGTCGCGGTCTCATCGCCGCAGTCGAGATACGCCTTGCCGTCCAGATACCTGTTCTCCGTCTTCGCGAGAGACATCAGACCAAATTTGTCGGACATGCCGTACTGCGTCACCATCTGGCGGCAGATCTCCGTCGCCTTTTCGATATCATTTGCTGCGCCCGTCGTCACGTCGCCAAAGACGATCTCCTCAGCCGCGCGGCCGCCGAGGAATCCGACGACCATTTCCTCAAGCTCCTTCTTCGAGTTGAGGTATTTTTCCTCCTCCGGCACCTGCATTACGTAGCCCAGCGCACCCATCGTGCGGGGAACGATCGTAATCTTCTGCACCGGCTCCGTGTGCTTCTGAAGCGCATTCACAAGCGCATGACCGACCTCATGATACGAGACGATCTTCCGCTCCTCCTTCGACAGAACGCGGTCCTTCTTTTCCTTGCCGACAAGCACAACCTCGACGGCATCGCGCAGATCCTTCTGCGAAACCGCGTGTCTCCCGTTCTTGACGGCGAGGATCGCAGCCTCATTCACCATATTTGCGAGGTCTGAGCCGACAGCGCCCGACGTCTCAAGCGCGATCTCATGGAAATCCACGGTCTCATCGAGCATGACGTTTTTCGCGTGAACCTTCAGGATATCGATCCTGCCCTGCAGATCAGGCCGGTCGACAATGATCCGTCTGTCAAAACGTCCCGGACGCAGCAGTGCCGGGTCGAGAATCTCCGGACGGTTTGTCGCCGCCAGGACAAAAATCCCTGCCCCGCTGTCGAATCCATCCATTTCGGCGAGGATCTGGTTCAGCGTCTGTTCCCGCTCGTCGTTTCCTCCGAGGTGGGAATCACGGGTCTTTCCGATGGCATCAATCTCATCAATAAAAATAATGCAGGGCGCCTGTTTTTTCGCCTCTTCAAAGAGGTCACGCACACGTGATGCGCCGACGCCGACAAACATCTCAACAAATTCAGAACCGGATACAGAGAAGAAAGGAACATGCGCCTCGCCGGCGACAGCCTTTGCGAGCAGCGTCTTTCCGGTTCCTGGAGGGCCGACGAGGAGAGCGCCCTTCGGCAGCTTCGCGCCAATCGTCGTATATTTCGCGGGGTTGTGGATAAAATCCACGACCTCCTTCAGTGAATCTTTTGCCTCTTCCTCACCGGCGACATCTGCAAAGGTGACTCCTGTCTCCTTTTCGACATACGTCCGGGCCTTGCTTTTTCCGACGTTCATCAGTCCGCCGGATCCGCCGCCCATGGAACGCATCATCCACTGGAACAGGAAAATCATGAGGATCAGCGGCAGGACAACCGTAAGGATGAAAGAAAGAACCGTGTCCCCGACGCTCGTATCCTGCTTGTAATAAGTGATCCCGGTGCCTTCAAGCAGTTCATTCAGACCATTCTCATCGCCGACGAGCGTTGTGTGATATTTTGCCCCATCAACGACTTTAATAGACGATTCCGAATCAGAACTGCTTTCTGAAGAGCTGTCGGAACTGTCTTTGTCTGACAGCTTTCCAGTAATCTCAATAGTCGTGCCATCGAGCACGACTTCCTCAACCTCGTCGTTTTCGACCATCGTGACAAATTCATCGTATGTGATCTCCTGATCCGCGGCGCTGCCGATAATACTACGATAGGCCGACGCCATAGCCAGACAGATGAGCACACAGATGGTGACCATCATGATGATCCGGCGATTATTGTCGTCATTATTATTGCCACCCTGTCCGGGTGATCTTCTGCCATTAAAATCAGCCATTCCCCATACTCCTCAGTATCCGAACTCGCAAAAATCCCGTCCTTTCCGGCCTGTTGCCTTCGGGCTGTCTTTACTGACTGTTAAATTTCCTGACCTTGCCAAGGAGCAGATCGCGGTCTCTGCTATAAATCTCGCAGTACGCATCCGTCGCTGCACGCGTGAATATGGAAAATTCCTGATCAAGACCAGTATCGCGCATTGTTGTATACGCATTAGTGAAAACATCATCGGCGATCTTCGCCTTCAGCGTGTCTTCCTTGATTTTTCCAAGCTCAAAAAGAACAGAGTTGTAGCCTCTGTCCTGCTGACAAAGCTCAATATATAACTTTGTCATGTTGAAAAGCTCCTCGTAGAGCACTTCGCGGCCGGTCTCCCCGTAAGCCTCGATAAGCTCCATCTGCCAGTCATCCACAAGCTCTTTGCGGATCTTCTCTATTTTCTTCTTCGAAAAAATACTCTTCGTCGTTCCTCTGAGATAGAATACTGCCATCCATCCAGCGACGAACCGGTCGGCGTCAGTCCCGTCAACCTTCACGTAGCGTGCGTCATAGAGCTTCTGACGGAGCTCATTCTCCGGCGTCACTCCCTCGACCGCAACCGCCTGATCGAGAAGTTCTTTGCGTTTATTTTTATCCGTCTCATGCATGTACTGCACGACCCAGGGTTTCTTTTCCATAACATCTCCTTATAAGCAGCAGATCAGCGGGACGCCATAGCCGCCGGCGCCCATACATGCCGAGCAGACGGCGAGACAGCAGAAGCATTCCGCAACACGTGAACATGTCGAGCCTGAGCCGCCCGCACACGGAGAACCGCCGTAGCCGTAGCTCTCACCCATGTAATCATACCAGCCGCCGGCGATCTGCTGATACAGACGCTGGAATTCATAGTTGTTGGGCTCCATCTCGCAGGCCGTCTTCGCATCCTGAAGAGCCTCCTGCGTATTGCCGAGACCGATATTCGCCATCGCGTGAAGATAATACCATGTGCCACTCCGGTCTTTTATGTTATTGAGAACGTTCATTGCCTCATTGAAATGACGCGAATTGATATAGTTTGCCGCCGCACGCAGCTCCGGATTGTCATTGAACGCATCTTCCGTCTGACTGCCCGTATGACCATATTGATCATACGACCCATACGCGCTGCCACGCGGGATTTTTCCCGTGCGCTCGTCCATGATCTGCTTGTATGCCGCCTGGACTTCCTTGAACTTCTCCTCCGCCTCTTCCTTATGCGGATTATTTACGTTCGCATCCGGATGGTACTTGCGGCTGAGCTTCCGATATGCTTTTTTCACCTCGTCATCCGTCGCATCATGCGAGATGCCGAGAACCTGATAAGGATCGCTCATCTGGCCTTCCTTCCACTCCTGTCTCTCTCTTCTAATCGCCGTCCGACGTGAAAACAGGCGCCACACGCCGGACCATAGCCATGATTATATCATCTGAATGTTTATTTTCAAATATCATCACGGCGGGCATTTTCTGTATTTTTCTTCTTATTCTGCTTCTCCCGGAACTTCACCCAGATCCCCGAGTACAGCACATTTCTCAGGATGTCGACGTCCTGCAGACACGGAAGCTGTTCAAACGCCCGTGTTGCCGCTGACGCCTGCATCGTCATGAGCCGGGCTGCCCGCTGGTCAAAATCGTCGCCGGCACTCTCTTCATACCAGCTGAGAAAAGGATTGTAATCGTGCTTTTTAATATCCTTTTCGACATCATCCCAGGCGTCCATAAGATAAATGAACTTTCCAATGTAAAATCCCATCTCTCTCATGAGATCCGTCCATCCGTCGTCGCAATACTGATAGATTTCCGCCATCAGCTCCCCGGTCTCCTTCGCGGCGACCTCCGGGTTGCGCTCCCCCGACTCCTCCGTCGCGTGAAGCGCCTTCAGATAATGGCGGATAGCTTTCGTCTGGCGGGGATATTTTGCCGCCGTCTTCAGATATGAACGCCTGATAACCTGTGATGCCGCCTTAGAAGCGAAGTTCCGGTCATCAATCCAGTTGTCGTCAAGATTGTGATAAACGAGCAGGATGTTCATATCCGCCGCATACGCGGTGTACTTATTCCGGATCACCTGGGCAGGCCGGACAGGACGCAGGATGCATCTTTCCTCCGTGCGCTCATCCGTGCCTTCATAAAGTGAGTTCAGCAAAATCGCGAGGAACGTCATATCGTAGGTCAGCGTGAGCCGCGCGGCTTCTCCGCATGAGGCCTTGATGTCCCGGCAGACGCCACAATAATAAGCATGATATTTATCGAGGTCCTTGCCTTTCAGCTCACTTCTGTCGATGGTAATGTATCCGAACATGATGCCCTCCGAGGCATTTCAACTCTGCGAATATTCAATGTTCACAACATACCGGCGCTTATCGTCTGACGATCAGCGCTTTGCACCGGTATCTTTCACAAATTTCGTCCTGCACTTCGGGCAGGTGATCTCGATATGTCCCTTATGACTCGGAACACGGACGCGCTGTCCGCAGTTCGGGCACTTGAAGTACATATGCTCCTTGTCTCTCGCGCGTCTCATCCCTCCCGTGAAAAATCCACGCACGCTTCCGACCGCGTCGAGATATTTCCTGTTCTCTTCCGCGCGGGCAGAGGTGTTCCTGGAAAGTGTCCGGAACGTCTCCCAGATCAGCAGAAGAAGAATGACGATCATCAGAAATGTGCTCTGCGCAAAAATATCAATGATCAGCAGAATGAAGATGATCATCGCCAGAAATTTGTTCAGTTCATCTGTGCCATAACGCCCGTAGGCGAAACGCTGCAGCCAGTCTCTAAACTTATTGTTTCTCATAACCTTTTCCTCCCAGGTCTCCGTTGCTGCTGTCAGCAACTCGTATCCCTCAGTTCCTGCTCTGTCAGCAACTCGTATCCCTCAGTTCCTGCTCTGTCAGCATTTCGTCCATCTTCACAAACGAACATGCTTGACGATTATTCCGACCATCTTTATGATAATCAAAGTAAATCTTAATGAACAAATGTGTCCAATAAATGAACATTACCAGTCTAACTCAAACATTTATTATTGGAAAGGGATGAGAAATAATGAGTCCTGAAAAAGAGGATAAACGCTCCACTGCCGGTTCAGTAAACGGGGACAGCCGCTCCGCTTCCGGTTCACTAAACAGGGACAGCCGCTCCGCTTCCGGTTCAGTATACGGGGACAGCCGCTCCGCTTCCGGTTCACTAAACGGGGACAGCCACTCCGCTTCCGATACTGACCAGACTAACGAAAATATGGAAAATAAGACAAGCACAAAAAAGAAATATCCCTGGACGGCCCGCCGTATAGCAGCTTTGATCGGGATCATTCTCCTTCTTGCAATGTACGGAATGACGATGGTTTTCGCCCTGATAGACAGCCCTGCTTCGAACGGACTGCTGATGGCAGCAATTTTCTGCACGATCGCTGTTCCGATTCTGCTGTACGCGATGGAACTCGTCGCAAAGAATCTGCGCGGCAAGGGCGTGATCAAAGAAGACGATGCGTCAGAAAACCCTGATCAAGACGATGCGTCAGAGAGCTCTGACACGGATCCGAACGCCGAAGTGGAAGAAAACCCTGATGCCGACCAGGAGGGCGATGTGGAAGAAACCTCTGGCGCATCACCTGATCAAGATAAATAAAATTGATGCGCCTGCGTGAAAGTCAGTACTCACTCCAGGCGCATCATTCTTTCTATTTATCTTGATTTGATACGCCCAGCCTGGGAACGCCCAGCCACGCCAGCGCATCTCCCAATCAATTTTTCTTATTTTGATGCGCCCACGTCAAAGTCGTTACCTTTTCCCAGCGCATCACTTTTTCTTTTTATCTTGATTGGATGCGCCCAGCCGGGGAACCCTCGGCCCCGTCGGCGCATCTCCCAATCAATTTTTCTTAATTTGATGCGCCTGCGTCTAAGTCGTTACCCTTTCCCAGCGCATCATTCTTTCTATTTATCTTGATTTGATGTGCCCAGCCAGGGAAACCTCGGCCCCGTCGGCGCATCTCCCAATCAATTATTCTTAGTTTGATGCGCCTACGTCTAAGTCGTTACCTTTTCCCAGCGCATCACTTTTTCTTTTTATCTTGATTTGATGCGCCCAGCCGGGGAACCCTCGGCCACGTCGGCGCATCTCCCAATCAATTTTTCTTATTTTGATGCGCCCACGTCAAAGTCGTTACCCTTTCCCAGCGCATCACTCTTTCTATTTATCTTGATTTGATGCGCCCAGCCGGGGAACCCTCGGCCCCGTCGGCGCATCTCCCAATCAATTTTTCTTAATTTGATGCGCCTGCGTCTAAGTCGTTACCTTTTCCCAGCGCATCACTTTTTCTTTTTATCTTGATTTGATGCGCCCAGCCGGAAAACTCTCGGCCCCGTCGGCGCATCACCTGATCAAGATTAATAAAATTGATGCGCCTACGTCTAAGTCGTTACCCTTTCCCAGCGCATCATTCTTTCTATTTATCTTGATTTGATACGCCCAGCCGGAAAACCCTCGGCCCCGTCGGCGCATCTCCCAATCAATTTTTCTTATTTTGATGCGCCTACGTCTAAGTCGTTACCCTTTCCCAGCGCATCATTCTTTCTATTTATCTTGATTTGATACGCCCAGCCGGAAAACCCTCGGCCCCGTCGGCGCATCTCCCAATCAATTTTTCTTAATTTGATGCGCCCACGTCTAAGTCGTTACCTTTTCCCAGCGCATCACTCTTTCTATTAATCTTGATTGGATGCGCCCAGCCGGAAAACTCTCGGCCCCGTCGGCGCATCACCTAATCAAGACAAATAAAATTGATGCGCCCAGCCGGAAAACTCCCCGGCTGGGCGCATTATTCTATCTAAATTTTCTTATGTTACTGTCAGGCCGTGAGCGAGGCTACCGAAAGAGACGACCCTGAATTGGACGGAGCGTCATCCGTCTTCGAGCGGATCACTATCTGGATGGCCTCAACCCTCAGATTATACCCGGTCGTACCCGCTGTGGCGCCATTTTTCGCCCAGGCGAGCCAGCCGAATTTCTGTACATAAACACGGTAATACACATCAAGATAGGATGCAGCCGCACCGGTCAGCTTAATCTGAATCGCTTCCAGCCGGCGGCTCTCACCCATCGTGCCGCTGGTTCCTCCGGAAGTCGTCCATGAAGACTCCCATCCGGTATTCTGAAGATGCGACTTGTAAGCAATGCTCAGTCCCGACGCACTCGCGTTGATTTTTATCGCCTCAACACGGAGACTCTGACCCCTCGTACCGGATGTCGCCCCGTTCTCCACAGCGCTCATCCAGCCATTTTTCTGCACATACGTCTGGTAAGAAACGCCGGGATTGGTCAGATACGAAAGCGTCGTTGCCGCTCCAGAATTCGCCGGCGCGCCGTCACCCTTCGTGACCAGCACAACCTGGATTGCCTCTATGCGGTAATCCATCTCCGTAGTCCCGGCGATGGAGTCGTTCGATGTCCAGGACATCCAACCAATATGCTGGACGTGAACGCGGTACCAGACATCATAATCCGAGGCGATATCTCCAGAAAGCTTGATCTTGACAGCTTCTATTCGCTTGCTCTGGCCGGTGGTCCCGCTGGTGGCGCCATCCGACACATAGCTCTGCCATCCCGAACCCTCAACATATGACGTGTAGGAAATCGAAGAATCCGTATAATTACTTGAATCGATTTCAAGTTTAAAAGCTTCCAGCCGCAGACTCTTGCCCGTCGTTCCGACCGTCTCACCGTCGCTGACAGTGCTCATCCAGCCCGTTTTCTGGACGTACGCCGTCGCATCGACAGTGGCCGACGCGCTCACATCCTTCGTCAGGTGAATGTCCATGTCCACAGAACCGTCGATGCCATCAACACTGCCGCTTTCGGAGTACTGCCAGAATGAAAAATCGCCGGCGTAATCTGTCGCACTTGTCGTCCAGTGGGCGAGCCAGACCGTATAAGAATCCTGGATATCTGAATAGTCAAGGTCATCCGTGAGCATAGATTTGCTTGCGTACACGCCAGCCTTATAGCCGCCGGCACTGACCGTAGCGCAGAAAGTCTCTACAATGGAAGTCATCGTACTTTCTGACAATCCGTCATCTTTTGCGGCCTGCAGGCGCCCCGCGCCATCGCTGTCCGAAATATACTCGTAATCTATAAACATCGGATGATCGAGAGTAACGCCGCTCTCTTCAAGGAGCGCGAGCGATTCCTCAGCCTCCTCGACAGCCTCGTCCGTCGTAATTGCCTGTGAGAAGTAGTACGCGCCGACCTCAAGGCCTGCTGCTTTCGCTTCCTTCAGGTTCGTCAGTCCCATCGGATCCTCGCAGATCGTTCCGCTGCCATACGTCGTGTAACCGATTCTGATGATCGCAAAATCGATGCCGTCTTCCTTCACTGCCTCCCAGTCAATGTCTCCCTGAAATTTGGACACATCAATTCCCTGGGAAACGTTGTAGTCTTCATATTTCGAAGGAAGGGTCGGCGTACTTGATGATGATGTACTAGTAGCAGAAACAGAAAATAACTGCACGGACGTAGAAGATGAACTGTCCTCAAAGTCCTCAGCGTCTCTGTACAGAAGCGGATCGCCGTCGCCCGTTGTCGTCTCATCTGAGGAAGATGACGTGGAAGAGACTTCCTCCGATGATGAATCCGATGTGCTGGAATCACTGTCCGTTGATGTGTCTGTCGATGTATCCGTCGAACTGGTGTCATCAGCAGCCGAGGTGTCGGATGAGACGGAACTGCCGTCCGTCGATGTGTCTGTCGAGCTGGTGCCATCGGCAGCCGTGGTGTCGGATGAGACGGAACCACTGTCCGTCGACGTGTCCGTTAAACTCGTATCATCGGCAGCCGAGGTGTCGGATGAGACAGAACTGCCGCCCGTCGATGAGTCTGTCGAACTGGTATCACTGTTAGTCGATGCGTCCGTCGAACCAGTGTCATCCGCGGACGACGAAGATGATGACGTGGATGTAAGAGTTTCTGACTGTGAATCTGTCGCCGCCGATACTGGTATCGATACAAGGAACAGCATCGCCGAGAGAACAAGAACCGCAGTTTTCTTAAATGTATGATTCAATCTATTCTTCATAAATTCGTAATCCTCCCGTAACTTTTTCGTAAAGCATTTAACAGCTATTTTATACAGGGAATGATTATTATGCAACTTTAAAATTCTGCAGGGACGGTGTCAGACAGGCACATTTTTCATCTGATGATTGCCGGTTTTTGTTGATTTTACGCGTTTTGTTTCCCCTCGCAGGGAATTAAAAAACGGGCCACAGAGTTTTTTTCTCCGTGACCCGTTTTGCATAAAAGTTGTATAGTTTCTATTTAATACAGAAATTAATAATTCATCACACCGCTTTCTGTGTCGATGATGATGGCGGTATTTGATGTCACGTTCTGCAAAACCGTGATCATATCTTCTTCCGGAATCGCAACACATCCGCCGGTCGGTCTGCCACTTGTCACATGAAGGAAGAACGCAGAACCCGCATAAGGTGTGCAGGAAGAATTATAGCCGATGTTCAGTATATAATCATATACACTTCCCATGTTGATCAGATGCTCTGAAACGCTCTTGTCGAAATCCGTGTAGGTATCCGTCGACACAAGCCGATTGTACATCGACGATTCAGAGTCACCATCCCAGTAATCACTTTCGTCGACCTGATGATAATCGATCCCGCAGCCCGGATCTGCCTTAATTCCCAGGGCTATATCAGGTTCAAAAATCCCCTTCGGCGTGTACGCAACACCCTCTCTTGCGGTTCCGAGGCCGTTCTTTTCGATCCAGCCTGAGGTTGAGAGGATCTCAGTCATAAGACCGTCGCTGCCCTTCTTGTGCATGGTAAGCGTACATTGCGTTCCCGAGCACTGCACGATGATCAGTCTGTCATATGTTGACGCCGCATTCAGCCTGGAAGCAAAATCGCTGTTTGTTTTCTTGAATGCATTCGCGGTGCTTCCCGGTGTCTGACCCTTCAGGCAGATAACGATCTGAAGCGCCTCCATGCGGTACGAATATCCCTGAGAGCCCGCTGATTCGCCATTTTTCGCCCAGCCGAGCCAGCCAAAATTCTGCACGTGGGCCCTGTAGTAAATATCGAAGTACTTCGACGCCTCACCTGTCAGCCGGATCTGTATCGCCTCAAGCCGCAACTTCTTTCCTGTTGTTCCGCTCTTCCCGGAAGAATGCCAGGTGGATTCCCAGCCGGATCCCTGAATATGTGTGCGGTATTCAACACCGAGACCCGGGACATTTGTGCTGATTTCCACAGCTTCTACCCGGAGAGACTTATTTTCAGTGCCGGCAGTTTCGCCATTTTCTACGGTGCTCTGCCAGCCGGTTCCCTGAACATACGCCCGGTACTGGACATCTTTTGTTGAAAGCGAAGACGCCGAAAGAACGGAACCCGTATCAGAAGGTGCGCCATCCGTCTTCGAACGGATTTCAATCTGAATGGCCTCAACGCGCAGAGAACAGTCAGTCGTGCCCGCAGTGGCGCCATTTTTCGCCCAGCCGAGCCAGCCGACTTTCTGAACATAGACGCGGTAATACACGTTGAGATAGGATGATGCCGCACCGGTCAGCTTAATCTGAATCGCTTCCATCCGGCGCTTCTGACCCGTTGTGCCACTGGTTCCGCCAGAAGACTTCCAGGAAGACTCCCAGCCGGTGCCCGCAAGATACGACCTGTAGGAAACGCCGAGGCCCGAAGCGCTCGCGTTGATTTTTATCGCCTCAACCCGGAGACTCTGGCCAACCGTACCGGATGTGGCACCGTTCTTCACGGCACTCGTCCAGCCCTTCTTCTGAACATACGTCTGATAAGAAACGCCAGGATTGGTCAGATATGAAAGTGTTGTTGAAGCATTCGTGTTCGCCGGTGCGCCGTCTCCCTTCGGAACCAGCGCAACCTGTATCGCCTCAACGCGGTAATCCATCCCCGTCGTTCCGGCGATGGAGTTATTCGACGTCCAGGACATCCAGCCAATATGCTGAACATGAACGCGATACCAGATATCATAATCCGATGCGATCGTTCCCGACAGCTTAATCCGGACAGCTTCTATTTTCTTCTTCTGGCCGGTGGTTCCGCTGGTGGCGCCGTTTGACACATAGCTCTGCCATCCCGCGCCCTCAACATACGAGGTATAGGAAATCGAAGAGCCAGAATAGTTCTTCGAATTGATTTTTACCTTGAAGGCCTCCAGGCGCAGGCCCTCGCCCGTCGTCCCGGCTGTCTCACCGTCGCTGACTGTGCTTGTCCAGCCTTCTTTCTGAACATACGCCGTCGTGTCGACCGAAGCCGACATTTTTACATTCTTCGTCAGACGGATGTCCAGGTCAACCGTTCCTGAGATACCGGAAACAGTCGCTTTCCCGGAATCTCCGGAATACTGCCAGAATGAAAAATCGCCGGCATAATCTGTCGCGCTTGTCGTCCAGTGTGCAAGCCAGACCGTATAAGATGACTGAATGTCCGAATAATTCAGATCATCCTCGAGCATTGACTTGTTGGCGTAGACTCCGGCCTTATAACCACTGGCGCTGACCTTCGCACAAAAAGCCTTCACAATAGAGGTCATCGTGCTTTTGGACAGCCCGTTGTTTTTCGCCGCCTGCAGGCGTCCCGCACCATCGCTGTCCGAAATATACTCATAATCAATGAACATCGGGAGATCGAGTGAAACGCCGCTCTCCTTCAGAACCTCAATCGATTTTTTCGCCTCATTGACAGCTTCCGAGGTCTTGATTGCCTGTGAAAAGTAGTACGCGCCCACCTTGAGGCCTGCCGCCTTCGCTTCCTTCAGGTTCTCTATTGCCTTAGAATCCTCGCAGATCGCTCCGCTTCCATAGCCTGAATAGCCGACCCTGATGATTACAAAACTGATGCCGGCATTTTTTACCTTTGTCCAGTTAATGTCACCCTGAAATTGTGATACATCAATTCCTTTGGTAACGTTATAATTCTTATATTTCGAAGGAAGCGTCGGCGTTCCCGACGTACTTGATGAAAAAAGCCTCATTATCCCAGATGATGAACTGTCCTCAAAATCTGCTGCATTCCTGTGCGGAAGCGGATCTTCGTCGTTTGTCGTCTCGTCTGAGGAAGATGACGAAGAAGTCACCTCTTCTGAATCTTCTTCTGATGAAGCATCCTGATCTTCAGCATCAGAAGCCGAAGTGTCCTCCGCCGACGATAAATCTGAAGTCTGCTCGTCTGTCGTCTGCGTCGAATCTGTGCTCTGCTCAGCATCCGAAGCGCCTGAACTGCCGGAAACTGACGAGTCAGACGTGCCTGAATCATCTGTGCCGGATGAACCGGATCCATCGGACGCTGACACATCGGACGTACTGGAATCCTCGCCATTGGCAATCGTACTGGAGCTTCCGGAAGTGCCAGAATTGTCAACTGTCGAAGAAGAAGTCTGCGTGTCCGATTCCGTGGTACCCTCTGTTGTATCTTCTGTTTCCACATCCGAATCTAACGAATCTTCCGCAGCAGAAACCGCCGTGGTCGTGGTATTTCCTGCCTGCGAAGTTGTTGCTGCCGATACCGGAATTGATACAAAGAACAGCATCGCCGAAAGAACCAGAACCGCAGCTTTCTTAAATGTATGATTCAAATTATTCTGCATAGCTCTGAAATCCTCCTGTAACCCTTTCTTAAAAATTACCCGAATGCCATTCTAATACAGATAAAGATTGATACGCAACTTTTTATATTGCCGGAGAGGGTCCGCCGGCGCATCTTCCAGTCAATTTTTTATAGTTTGATAGGCCCTGCCAAAGCACCGCCGGCCCTGTCGACGCATCTCCCAGTCAATTTTCAAGGTTTGATGTGCCGGAATCGAAGTGTACTGGCAGAACGGGCGCATCGAGTTGACTAGATTGGAAAGTCTGATGTGACCAGCCAAAGAGCTGCCGGCCCTGTCGGCGCATTTCCCAGTCAATTTTTCAAGGTTTGATGTGCCGGAATCGAAGTGTGATGGCAGAACGAACGCATCAAGCTGACTAGATTGGGAAGTCTGATGTGACCAGCCAAAGAGCTGCCGGCCCTGTCGGCGTATTTCCCAGTCAATTTTTCAAGGTTTGATGTGCCGGAATCGAACTGTGATGGCAGAACGAGCGCATCAAACTGGCTAGATTGGGAAGTCTGATGTGACCAGCCAAAGAGCTGCTGAACCCGTCGGCGCATCTCAACAGCTAGATAAGAAAAAGAATGCGCCCCGCCGGCACATGCCGGCGGATCGCCCTGACTCTCAGCTGTTAAATCATAGCCCATTGACTCCTGACTATTCAATCACAGCCATATTTTATTATTTCTTCTGTCTGAACGTATTTTCTGTGCTTCCCGGCGCCGCCTGTCCTTTTGGCACAAGTTTAACTTCGATACCTTCAAGGCGATAGCCATAGCCCGCCGTGCCGGCGCTCGCACCGTTCTTTGCCCAGCCGAGCCAGCCAAAGCGCTGTGCGTAGACACGATAGTAAACATCATATTGCTCTGCCATCTCGCCGGTCAGCCGGATGCGGATTGCCTCAAGGCGCTTCGCCCTGCCCGATGTGCCGGACTTTGAACCATTCTTAACCCAGCTATCCTCCCAGCCGTAGGTCTGGATATATGACTGATATTCAATGTCACCGGTATACGGCTGGCTGGCAAGCTTAATGTAAACCGCCTCCATGCGTTTTGACTCGCCCTTTGTGCCGGACAGCGCTCCGTCGGATACCCAGTTCAGATTGCCATAGGTCTGCACGTGAGACCTGTAGGTAACTGAAGCCGTATTCTTATGGTATGCCGCAGTATCCGTTCCCAAATTTGAAGGAGCCGCATCGCCTTTCTTCACCAGCCTGATCCGGATAGCCTCCAGGCGGTACCCATAACCGGCGGTTCCCGAAGACTCACCGTTCTTTGCCCAGTTCAGCCAGCCAAAATGCTGCGCGTGAACGCAATAATAAATATCGTACTGCTCCGCCATCTCGCCGGTCAGCCGGATCTGAACAGCCTCCATCCGAAGGGCCTGCCCTTCAGTGCCGGCCATCGCACCGTTAACCGACCAGCCCTGCCAGCCGATTTTCTGCACATACGCGCGATATTCGACAGAGCCAAGATAATCAGGATCCGCGAAGGTCAGGTACAGCGCTTCCATTCGAAGCTTCTGCCCCGTCGTTCCAGAGACAGCGCCGTCTTCCACCCAGTCCATCGTTCCCTTTTTCTGAACGTGGGACTTGTAGAGAATCCCCTGATCGCCGTCCTGAACCGTCACCAGACATTCCACCGACTGGTCACCACAGAAAGCCCTGATCACAGCCATTCCTTCAGACTTTGCCGTGATTTCGCCCGTCTCACTGTCGACAACAGCGACATCCGTGTCATTGCTTTCATAACTCAGATTGTCAACGACCCCGCTGCCATCCCAGGCATATTCCGGCGAAGAAGTCAGATCAAGACTGTATTTCCTTCCCTTGTCGAGCGTCACCGACGCCGTATTCAGCGTCAGTTCCAGCGGTTCCCAGACGGCATACAGCGTAACATCCTCCGTCGGCTCGAAGGCTCCAAGCTCTTCCGCGGTGGAAAAATCAGCGCTCTCCGCATCTGATTTTTCGCTCCAGCCCGCAAGCACATAACCGTTTCGGATACAGCCAAGGCCATAATCCGAGCCATTCTGATCCAGCATATCATTGATGGATCTGCCTTCCGGAATGGCCGCCCAGTATCCGGAAGAATCATACGACAACGATTCTAGAACAGAGGCTGCCGTTATTCCTCCTCCATTCACGCAGAAAAATACGGTATTCGTACTTCCCGCTTTGATCGGTGTCCAGACGGCGTACCAGACTTCATCGTCCGACGGCTCATAATCCGCAAACTGAGCCGTCGTTATCGTCGGCGATCCATCGTCCTCATCCGTGCTCCAGCCCTCAAGCACATAGCCATCCCTGGTGCCGACGATTTTTCCGTCCTCTGTCGCTTCCGAAATCGTCTGACCGGAAACGACCTGGCACGTGAGGCTCGTCTGCGGGGTATCCTTAACTTTTCCGCCGTTAAAATCCAGCGTGACCGTACAGCCTTTCTTCCACACGGCATAAAGCGTCGTGTCCGATGTAATATTCAGGTATTTCTCCGAGTCAGACCCGCGGAGCGTGAAGCCATCGTCGGCCCCGCCGGCATCCGGATCCGTGCTCCAGCCGGCAAAGACATAGCCGGTCCGCGTGCATTCATTATTGATGGATTCCGCGATATCAGAATAACTTTCATAACCGCAGAAATTCTTCTCCGTTGAGACAGAGTTTTCCCCATCCGCGGTCATTTTTCCGCCATTGGCATCAAACGTAATGCTGCAGAGCGGTCCCCACACGGCATATAGCGTCATGTCCTCCGTCACGGCAAAAGGCTGATTATCCGAATTGTAATACGTGTCCGGATCCGTCCAGTCCGCACTGCTGTCCTCGCTCCAGCCGAGAAGTTCATACCCTTTCCTATAAAATCCCGACTGTCCAAAAATCTTCGAGACTGATGCGCCTTTTGCCACATCAACTACTGTCTCATCGCCGGATCCATCATTTTTATCAAGGGTCACCTCGCAGATGCTGTCGGCATCCGACTGGGCAATATACGTGTGATCGTCGGTAACCGGAGTCGTCAGCAGCTCACCGCTGGAATAGATTTGTTCAGTATCCTCATCAAGCCAGCCGGTAATGGGTTCTCGACTGCTGCCGACATACATGACAGACGGAATCGAGCCCGGATAATCGTCTTCGCAGCAGGTCAGACAGGAACGCGTCGAATCTCCGTCCTTAAACGTGATCGTGTACGATTTTTCCCAGACGGCATACAGGGTCACATCGGTGCTCGGAACATAGGAAGTAAAATTATCTGCCACGCTCTCCCCGTCTTTTGTAAGGCTCCATCCCTCGAGCACATAGCCCTCGCGAATCATATAATGTTCAGAACCGTCGATGGCATTTCCCTTTGCCACGACTTCGGTGCAGGTGTCCGCGCCATCGCAGGTCCCGCCATTCATATCCAGTGTAACCGTGTATCCCGATGACGCCGGCGCCCAGACGGCATAGAGATCAACATCGCCGCTTACATCGATATATGAGTTTTGCTCCACAGAAGCCGTTGTGGCATTCTTATCTGTGCTCCAGCCGAGAAACAGATAGCCATCGCGCTCGGCGTCATCGCCAATGAAAAATCGCTCACCTTCTGCACATGTGTATGAAGAAAGCGTTCCACTTGATGTTCCATCATTGGCATACAGACGGATCGTGCATTCCGCAGACCATATCGCCGTAAAAGTCATATCTTCAGAAGGATAGACAGAAGAAAAGGCAGAATAGATTTTTCCGTCAGAGCCCTCCCAGCCCGTAAGGACGTAGTTGTATCGCACGGCCGAAGTCAGCCACACGCTGCTCCCCGTCTCGACCGTCTCAACGTACGTCTCCGAAGAACCATTTACAAATCCTCCATTGCCGTCGAAAGTAACTTCGATGCCTTTCTCCCAAACGGCATAGAGCGTCGTCCCATCCGCCGGAACCGCAGCTTCGTACATCTCGTCATAGACATATTCCGGCGTCGTCGAATCCTGGCTCGTCGACCATCCCTTCAGCACATAGCCCTCTCTGTATGCGGTTTCCGCACCTCCAAAAGTACCGCCGGCAGCATACTGATTCGTCCAGGTCGTCGCCGTGGCATCCTCATCGCTTCCCTCGTAATGCTGGCCGCCGTTCGCATCAAAAGTAATGTCGGCCTGATTTTTCCAGACGGCATAAAGGGTTGTGTCCACATCCGGAACAAGAGAATTGTAAATTTCCTCTGCCGAATATCCATAATCGGGTTCCGTGGCATCCTTGTCCACGCTGAATCCAGTTAGCAGGTATCCATCTCTTTCAAAAATCGCGCCGGAAATATTTTCAAAATATGTGGCGAACCTGCCTCCTGTTTCAAAAAAATATGCCTTCCTGGTATCCGTGCCATCATTGCTGTCGAAGGTAATCGTTACGCCTTCTTCCCACACGGCATAAAGCGTCGTGTCCGCTGACGGAACAACAGCATCACTATCATCAACCTTGTAAGTTGCCTTCGTTGCCGTCTGCTTCTTACTCCAGCCCAGAAAAGCATAGCTCTGCCGGAACGGAATCTCGTCCAGCTCCCAGCTGAATGTATCACCCACCGAATAGGATTCCGTCCAGACAGTCTGCGTAGCCTCCTCGTCATCGCCGTAGCTTCTCTGCCCATTGTTTGCATTGAAAGTAAGAGTGACAAGATCATCCTCGGCAGTCGAATCTGCTTCAACCGAATCATCTGTAGTCGTGTCTTCGGCGATTGTATCTTCGGCGGCCGTATCCCCTACAACTGAATCTTTAGAGACCGTATCTTCGGCGACTGAATCTTCGGCGGCCGTATCTTTGCTAGCTGTCTCTTCAGTGGCCGTATCTTCGTCAACAGAATCTTCGGCGGTTGTGTCCCTGGCGGACGTGTCCTCAACATCCGTTTCTACAGTATCTTTCTGCGCGGCGGCCTCATCCCCTGCAGTTTCTGTGGCATCCGTCTGCGTGGAGGCATCCCCGGTGGATGAAGAATCTGAAGCTGTTCCGTTTTTTTCCTCTGAATCTGCTTCATTTTCTTCTGAATCGATCGACGCCTCATCTGCTGTGCCGGCTGCCTCCGAGGCCTCTTCGTATTCATCTGTTGTGCCAGACGATGATGTCAGCTGCTCCGTTCCTGTATCCGCAAGGGCGGAAAGCGCCAATGTGGGTGTTGACGTCACTGCTATAAGGATTGATAGTCCTACCGCTAACCACTTTTTTCTATTCATTTCACCCTCCGCATTTTGCCTGATTCATCCCCCATTATTGTAACATCAATACCCAGGATTGTGAGTTTTGATGCGCTCAGCCACTGAACTGCCGGACCTGTCGGCGCATCTCCCAATCAATTTTTATGGTTTGATGGGCCCGAACCGAACGTCGCTGGCAGAGCGGACGCATTAGGTTGACTAGATTGGAAAGGTTAATGCGCTCGGCCAAAGAACCGCTGGCCCTGTCGGCGCATCTCCCAATCAATTTTTATGGTTTGATGGGACCGAACCGAACATCGCTGGCAGAGCGGGCGCATCAAGTTGGCTAGATTGAGAAGTCTGATGCGCCCATCCACTGAACTGCCGGACCTGTCGGCGCATCTCCCAGTCAATTCTTCATGGTTTGATGCGACCGAACCGATCGTCTCCGGGAGAACGAACGCATCAAGTTGGCTAGATTGGGAAGTCTGATGCGCCCAGCCACTGAACTGCCGGACCTGTCGGCGCATCTCCCAGTCAATTTTTATGGTTTGATGCGCCCGAACCGAACGTCGCTGGCAGAGCGGGCGCATCAAGTTGACAAGATTGGAAAGTCTGATGCGCTCAGCCACTGAACTGCCAGACCTGTCGGCGCATCTTCCAATCAATTTTTATGGTTTGATGCGCCCGAGCCGAACGTCGCTGGAAGAGCGGGCGCATCAAGTTGACAAGATTGAGAAGGTTGATGCGCCCAGCTCGAATGTCAGGGCCAATTCCAGCACATCAACATCAAGATCAGAACCAAAGAGGGCGACTCGCCGGCACCAGCCGGCGGATCGCCCTCAACTCTCAGCTGTTAAATCTTAGCCACTAACTCCCGACTATTAACTCACAGCCATATCATCTTAATTATTCTGTCTGAACGCGTTTGCCGTGCTTCCAGGTGCTGCCTGTCCCTTCGGCACGAGTTTGATCTGGATGCCTTCAAGACGATATGCAAAGCCTGCGGTTCCGGCACTTGCGCCGTTCTTTGCCCAGCCGAGCCAGCCAAAGTGCTGTGCATATACGCGATAGTAAACATCATAGTGCTTTGCCATCTCACCGGTCAGTCTGATGCGGATGGCTTCAAGACGCTTTTTCTGGCCTTCGGTTCCGGACGGTGCACCGTTCTTCACCCAGTTCTGCTCCCAGCCATAGGTCTGGACATGTGACTTATATTCAATGTTTCCGGAGTATGGCTGGCTGGCAAGCTTGATATAGATGGCCTCCATACGCTTTGACTTGCCCTTTGTACCGGTCATCGCGCCATCGGATACCCAATCCAGATTGCCATAGGTCTGAACATGGGATCTGTAAGTGACAGATGCTTTCTTAGAAGAAGTGCTGCCAGTATTCTTATGATATGATGCCGAATCACTTCCGAGCTTCGCCGGAGCTGCATCGCCCTTCTTCACCAATTTGATTCTGAGGGCTTCCAGACGATAACCATAGCCAGCTGTTCCTGAAGACTCGCCGTTCTTTGCCCAGTTCAGCCAGCCGAAATGCTGTGCATGTACACAGTAGTAAATATCATAATGCTTTGCCATCTCGCCGGTAAGGCAGAGCTGGACAGCTTCCAGACGAAGGCTCTTGCCTAATGTACCGGCCATTGCGCCGTTCGCGGACCAATCCTGCCAGCCAAGCTTCTGAACATAAGCACGGTACTCGACAGAGCCAAGATAATCAGGATCTGCGAGGTTCACATAGAGCGCTTCCATACGCAGGCTCTTGCCTGTCGTACCTGAAGCGTCACCATCTTCTACCCAATCCAGTGTGCCCTTCTTCTGAACATGAGACTTGTAGATAATTCCCTGATCACCATCATTGACGGTCACTACACATCTCATAGAATGACCGCCACAGGCCACGCTCACCACCGTTTTCCCTGCGTTTTTCGCCGTAATCTCCCCGGTATCTGAATCTACATCAACAATATCCGTATCTGAACTATAGCAGATTATTTCAGCGGCGATTCGGGTGCCGTCCCATGCGTATTTTGGATCTGACGAAACTTTCAGAGTATATTTTCTTCCCTTTTCAATCGTCAGAGAGTTATTATTCAGCTTGATACTATTCAGAGGTTTCCATACGGCATAAAGAGTGATATCCTCTGTCGGCTTAAAGGCGCCAAGCTCTTCTGCCGTCTTAAAATCAGCTGTTGTTGCATCTGATTTTTTACTCCAGCCTGCGAGTACATAGCCATCTTTTACAAAACTCAGTCCATAATCCGGCCCATTCTGACTCATCATGTCATTAATGGATTTTCCATTCGGAATGTACGCCAGATATCCACTATCACTCCAGGTCATTGATTCAAAAATCCACTCAGGAGAAACTCCTGCTCCGTTAGCGCTAAAATGTACCGTATGTGTGCTTCCTGTTTCAATCGGCACCCATACCGCATACCATTCCTCATCCGTTAAAGGCTGATAAGCTAACATCTGAGCAGCTGTCATCTTTGGCTTAGCGGCATTCTTATCCTGGCTCCATCCAGCAAGTACATATCCCAACCTGCTCCCAACAATATTTCCATCGCCCAGGCTTTCCGAAACCGTATTGCCTGAAACAACCGGGATATTCTGAACCTCTTTATTATTTTCACTAGAAGTACCGCCATTGTAATTCAGCGAAAGTGTGCAGCCCTTCTTCCATACAGCATAAACGGTCGTATCTGATGTGAGATACAGATATTTTGTTCCGTCATCTCCACGTGACACAAAGCCTTCAGCTGCCTCGCTGGCTTCAGGAACTGTACTCCAACCCACAAGAGCATATCCATCGCGTTCAAAACCATCCTCAAGAAGGTCATATTCGCTCACAAACATTGAATAAGGTTCATATCCAGAATATGATTTCTCTGTTGTGTAGGTAGTTTTGCCATCCGAAGCCATTTTCCCGCCGTTGCCATTAAACGTAATGCTGCACAGTGGTCCCCATACAGCATACAGCGTCGTATTCTTCGTAATGGCAGGTACTTCATCCACAGGATAATATGCGTCAGGATCTTTCCCATCTGCCTTGCTGTCTTCGCTCCAGCCAAGTATTTGGTATCCACTGCGCGTGAAAACTGAACCTGCTGTTACTGATGTAATTGCATCTCCCTTGTTAACATAATATACTTTCTGTTCGTTTGAACCATCATTCGAAACAAGGGTCACTTTGCAAGAGCCCTGATCTGCCTGAGCAATATATGTATGATCCTCCGTTACAGGAGTTGTCAGGATCTGCTCGCGTGTGTAGATTTTTCCAGTTGCCTTATCTTTCCATCCAGTAATATATACTTCTTTACCGTCTGAATACATTACCGTCGGAAGATAAGTCAGATATTCACCCTTGCGGACCGAATTATTTCCACCAAAATTGCTGGCCTCTATCGTGATCCAGCACGGTTTATACCACACGGCATAAAGGGTCACATTGGATGTCGGAACATAAGAAGCGTACCCATCAATGTCAACCTCTCCGTCTTTTGTTAAGCTCCAACCATCAAATATGTATCCTTCACGATCAGGGTAAAACCCTACAAGATCTACGGATTCTCCCTTTTTCACCGATACTTTATAGGATTCATAGTTCTCATATGCCCCGCCGTTCATATCCAAAGTGACGGTATACCCTGCCGTTGATGCTTTTGCCCAGATAGCATAAAGGTAAATATCCTGATTGAGATCGATATACGAATTTGTGTCTACGGAAGATGTTGTTCCATTCTTATCTGTGTTCCAGCCGATAAACACATAACCATCGCGATAGGCGGTCTCGGATACGTAACGTCTCGTGCCCTTATCGAGGGAAACCGTGTAAGTCTTATCTGAAGAATCGGTTATTCTGCCATCACTTACGAAACCTCCATTTCCATCAAAGGTCAGCTTACATTTTTTCTCCCATACGGCATATAATCTCGTATCCGAATTAAAAATCGCGTCTGTTAAGTCGGTCCATTCCGGCTCCTTCGCATCCTTTTTCGAACTCCACCCTAAGAAGGTGTAGTCTTCCCGCGTGACATTGCCAGAATAATTCCCGACAGCTTCCCCGGCGATGGCGTCAACTGTCACCGTCGTTTCGCCACTGATCGTTCCTCCATTACCATCAAGGGTAATTGTGATATTTTTATCACTTGTAGCATAGAGCTTCATCTCATCTTCTGAAACAGTCTCCTGTTCCATTGATTCATTTGCATTTGAGTTCGTCGTGCTGGCATCCGTCCATACAGCATAGAGCGTCGTTCCATCTGCTGGAACAACATCATCGTACATTGTATCCAGTTCATATTCCAGCGTCGTGTCATCCGACTCTGTTGACCAGCCTAATAACAGATACCCTTGTCTGTATGCTGATTCACCATCTCCGAATTTACTTCCTGCAGGAAATTCTCTTGTCCAGGTTTTCCTAGTGGCTTCCTCATCGTCGCCCTCTTCGTACTGGCCTTCCTGTGCATCAAAAGTAATCGTGATTTCACTATCATCGGTATCCGAATCTATAGAAATATCCGTATCTTCGGACGACGAAGGCTGTGCTACCGTTCCCTCTGAATCTTCTTCTGAATCTTCTTCAGCTGAATCAGTAACAACATCCGTATCCGTTGCAGCATCCGTACCAGTTGTCTCGCTGGTTCCTGTCTCTGATTCTGTTTCCGCGCCTGTTGTCGCTGTCCCCTCTGCGGTCTCCTGATCACCTGTCGTTTCTGTTGCCGCTGACGATGATGTCACCTGTTCTGTCCCTGTATCCGCCAGCGTTGGAACTGCCCACGCGGGCATCGACGTCGCCGCCATGAGGACTGATAGTCCTAACGCTAACCACTGCTGTCTCTTCATCAAAACACCTCCTTCTTCCCTGCTGGAACTATTCCAGCCTGAAAAATCCCTCACTGACAAGCCCTTGTATATATTTACCTGTTTATTTATTATACAAAAGCTTATAGCTCATTTTATCACCAGTATGGTTATTATGTAAATAATAATAGGAGAGTTGCGGATAAATTGTGGCAGATTGCACAATACCCCGAAGGATGGAACAATATTTCAGAGAATGGGACCATCAGGCCAGGAAGCTGACAAAGCAAGCGAGGATATCGGTCCCAGCGGCGCATCGCCCAATCAATTATTCAAGATTTGATGCGCTCGTCCAAAGAACCGCTGGCCCTGTCGGCGCATCTTCCAATCAATTATTATGGTTTGATGCGCCCGAACCGAACTGCGTTGGCAGAGCGGACGCATCAGGTTGACTAGACTAGAAAGTTTGATGCGCCCAGCCAACGAACCGTCGGACCTGTCGGCGCATCTCCCAGTCAATTATTCAAGATTTGATGCGCCCGTACCGAACTTCACTGGTAGAGCGGGCGCATCAAATTGGCTAGATTGGAAAGTTTAATGCGCCCAGCCAACGAACCACTAGCAGAGCAGACGCATCAAGTTGACAAGATTGGAAAGTTTGATGCGCCCAGCCAACGAACCGTCGGACCTGTCGACGCATCTCCCAGTCAATTATTCAGGATTTGATGCGCCCGAACCGAACGTCTCTGGCAGAGCAGACGCATCAAGTTGACAAGATTGGAAAGTTTGATGCGCCCGGATCGAATGTCAGGGCCAATTCCAGCGCATCAACATCAAGATCTGAACCAAAGAGGGCGATCCGCCGACACCAGCCGGCGGATCGCCCTCAACTCTTGCTATTAACTGTCTATTTACCCACAGTCACTAACAGCTATTCACTTATTACTTATCGTCATTCTCTTAACTATTATTCTGTCTGAACGCATTTGTGGTACTTCCCGGTGCTGCCTGTCCCTTCGGTACAAGTTTGATCTGGATGCCTTCAAGGCGATAGCCGTAGCCAGCTGTTCCGGAATTTGCACCGTTCTTTGCCCAGCCGAGCCAGCCAAAGTGCTGTGCGTATACGCGGTAGTAAACATCATAGTGCTTAGCCATATCGCCGGTCAGACGAATACGGATTGCCTCCAGTCGCTTCTTCTCGCCTGAGGTACCGGACATTTCTCCGTTCTTTTTCCACTCTGTCTCCCAACCATTCTTCTGGATATGTGATTCATACTCAATGTTGCCGGAGAAAGGCTGGCTGGCAAGCTTGATGTAGACTGCCTCCATGCGTTTTGACTCATACCTTGTACCAGACATTGCTCCATCAGATACCCATTTCTGAGTGCCATACGTCTGCACATGAGAGGTATATGTGACAGAAGCAGTGTTCTTATGATATGACGCCGTATCGCTTCCGAGCTTTGCCGGAGCTGCATCGCCCTTCTTCACCAGTTTGATTCTGAGGGCTTCCAGACGATATCCGAAGCCCGCGGTTCCCGAGGACTCGCCGTTCTTCGCCCAGTTAAGCCATCCATAATGCTGTGCATGTACGCAGTAATAAATATCGTACTGCTCCGCCATCTCACCGGTCAGACGGATCTGAACAGCTTCCAGACGAAGGCTCTTACCTGATGTACCGGACATTGCACCGTCAGCAGACCAGTCCTGCCAGCCAAGCTTCTGAACATAAGTGCGGTACTCGATCATTCCAGGATACTCAGCATCTGCAAGATCCAGATACAGAGCTTCCATGCGCAGACCCTGACCTGTCGTACCGGAAAGAGCACCATCCTCTACCCAGTCCATTGTTCCTTTCTTCTGAACATGGGTCTTATAGATAACGGTCTCATCTCCATCCACGACATTGACAAGCCAATGAACGGTCTGACCAGCAACAGAAGCCGTGACTACCGTTTTTCCAACATGTGTTGCGGTTATCTCATTAGTATCAATACCAACGTCAACAACATCCGTTGAATTGCTGGAAAAAACTGCCTTGTCGGCTATCTTAGTTCCATCCCACTCATATTTCGGAGTCGTTGATATTTTCAGCTCATGTTTTCTTCCCACTTTAAGCGTGATGCTTGTTTCACTCTGCGTCAGTTTCAGTGGTTTCCATACGGCATAAAGGGTAGTGTCCTCCGTCGGTGTAAAAGCTCCAAGTTCTTCTGATGTCTTGAAATCAGCCGTGGTTGCACCCGCTTTTTTACTCCATCCAGCGAGATAATAACCATCCTTATCAAAATCCAGTCCATAATCGAATCCATCCTGATCAAGAACATCTTTAACGGCTCTGTTATTTGGAATATAGGTCCAGCAGCCCGAGTCATCCTCCATTAACTCCGGAGAGCCATATGTCGTATTTATTTTTCCTCCATTTGCACTGAAGTATACTGTGTGAGTACTTCCTGCCTTTATCGGTTTCCAGACGGCGTACCACGTTTCATCTTCGGACGGCTGATAAGAATCCATCTGAGTCGCCGTTATTTCCGCTGTTTTAGCATCCTTATCCGTGCTCCATCCTTCAAGTACGTAGCCTTCTCTACTACCCTGCGTTCCTGAAATCGTTATAGAATCTGAAACAGTCTGTCCTGATACTACCTGAGCACTCGCAGTCGTCTCCTTGGTGTAAATACTATAGAAACCACCATTGTAATTCAGCGTAATGGTGCATCCTTTCTTCCACACAGCATAAAGCGTTGTATCACCTGCAATATTCAGGCACTGGGTCCCATAATTAATAATATGTGTAAAACCTTCGCCTGCCTCGCTGGCCTTCGGATCCGGGCTCCATCCAGCTAATGCATAACCGTCTCGAACGAAATTATCCTGGTAACCTATAATCTCGTAAGATGTATAACCACAAAACTCTTTATCTGTCGTGTATGTAGTTTCTTTGCTGCCAATTACATGCCCACCGTTGCCATCGTATGTAATACTACACAGCGGTGCCCAGACACAATAAAGGGTCATATCTTCAGTAACAGAAGGCGTCCCTTCCGAAGTGAAGTAGTCGCCTGGATTTTTCCAGTCCGCGTCGCTATCAAAACTCCAGCCAATCTGCTCATATCCTTCACGATAAAATCCCGCACGCCAGCAGGCCTGGACAAGTGCAATTCCCTTTGTAACTTCAATAACATTCTTTTCATCTGACCCATCATTCTTCATGATGGTCACCTTACAGATGCTATCTTCATCCGTCTGTGCGACGTAAGTATGTGATGCTGTTACCGGTGTTGTCAGCAACTCATCCCTGGTATAGATTTTTCCAGAATCCTTATCCTTCCAGCCAGTAATAGGGCCATCATAGTTATCATTTACAAAATCCGGAAGATCCGAAAGGTATTCTCCTTCGTTAACGGTATAAACCTTCGAGGTAGATGAATAATTATTTAAATTTTCCAAAGTGATCGTATATGTCTTAACCCAGACAGCATACAGAGTTACATTGGACGTCGGAACATAGGTAGAAAGATCGTCTGCTACGACGCTTCCATTTTTCGTAAGGCTCCAACCCTTAAGGCTATAGCCATCACGATCAAAGTACGCTTCTATCTCACCTAGAGGTTTTCCCTTTGCCACTTCCATCGTATATGTATCACTGTCTTCATAGGTCGCGCCATTCAGATTCAACGTCACCTTGTACCCAGCAGACGATGTCGCTGCCCAGACAGCATACAGATGAACATCATCGTTCATATCAATATACGAATATAACTCATAGGAAGCCTTTTGGGCATTTTTATCTGTGCTCCATCCGAGGAAAACGTAACCATCACGCTCAGCCTCTACGGTAATATCATGTCTGGAATTTTTCTCAACTTCTTCAGAATAAATTGTACTGCCGGAGCCTGCTATAGTTCCTCCATTTCCATCATAGGTGAGACTGATAACATCTTCCCACACAGCATACAGCGTCGTATCCGTAGTAAAAATCGCGCCCTTCAGATCTGTCCACTCCGGCTCCTCTGCATCCTTATCTGTGCTCCATCCTAAAAACTTATAGCCTTCGCGGGTCTTGTCATAGTACTCAGATCCGAGAGCATTACCAGCGGAAGTTTCAATCGTGGTCGACTTATCGCCGCCTACCGTTCCACCATTGCCATCGAGGGTGATTGTGACTATTTTTGTCCAGATGGCATATAGCGTTATATCAGTTTCCGGAACAGGCATATCAGCCATTTCCTGTAAATCGTATTCCGGGGTCGCAGAGTCTTTCTTTGTGGACCAGCCCTCTAAGATACAGCTGTCCCTATATGCATATACGCCGTCTCCAAAAGTTGTTCCCTTGATATATTCTTCAGTCCAGGTAGTCGCCGTGGCATCTTCATCATCGCCTACATAATGCTGACCGCCATTTGCATCAAATGTAATGGTAGTGGCTTCCACCCACACAGCATAGAGTGTTGTCCCATCTGCCGGAACAGGTTTAGAATACATTTCATGTACATCGTATTCCGGTTCCGTGGCATCCTGCTTTGTAGACCATCCTAATAACATATTGCCTTTTCTGTATGCTAACGCGTTATACTCAAAGTTTGCATCTGCGAGATACTCTATGGTCCAGGTCTTCGCCGTGGCATGCTCATCGTCGCCTTTATCACGCTGACCACCGTTCGCATTAAAAGTGATGGTGCTGGTTTTCACCCATATTGCATAAAGCGTTGTTCCATCTGCCGGAACAGACGCATCAGGCATATTTTCAGATGTATATTCCGGTGTTGTAGTATCTTTATTTGTTGACCATCCCAGTAACCTATAGCCTGCTCTGTATGCATACTCATCCCATCCAAAAGTACTACCTGCGGTATATTCTTCGGTCCAGGTAGTCGCCGTGTCATACTCGTCACGCTGACCGCCATTCGCGTCATAAGTAATGACATTTATTTTCACCCATATTGCATAAAGCGTTGTTCCATCTGCCGGAACAGTTGCATCAGCCATATTTTCAGGTGTGTATTCCGGTGTTGCAGAATCTTTATCCGTTGACCATCCTAGTAAACTATAGCCTTCTCTATATGCATACTCATCCCATCCAAAAGTACCACCTGCGGTATATTCTTCGGTCCAGGTAGTCGAATTATATTCGTCTTCGTCGCCTTCCCCTCTGATGCCCTGGTTAGCGTTGAATGTGATAGTAACAATGTCTTCACTGTCAGACGAATATAAAGAAATACTTACATCCTCGGAAGATGATGACTGCGCGACCGTATCCTCCGAATCTTCTATAGAATTTTCTTCAGCTGCTGAATTATCTGCTGCATCGGTGGCCGTATCCGTTTCTGCCGCCTCTGTTTCTGCCACCTCTGTTTCTGCCACCTCTGTTTCTGCAGCAGCAGCCGTATCATCTGGCGTTTGTGCATCAACTGAGGTCGATGTCACCTGTTCCGTCCCCACATCCGCCAGTGTCGGAACTGCCCATGCAGGAGTCGACGTCGCCACCATGAGAACAGATAGCCCTAATGCTAACCACCTCTGTCTCTTCATAAGAACACCTCCTTGTGTTGCCTGGCCAAATCCATTTTCAGGCCAGGTAAGCTCCCTCCAAAACCCCACAAAAACGAGCCCTTGTATGCAGTTCAATGTTTATTTTCTATACAAATGCTCATGCCTCATTTTACCATAAGTATAGTGAATATGTAAACGAAAATACGTTGTATTCAAATAATTTATGGCATATTGCACAATAATTCAGAATTCGAGAGTCAAATCAGGACGTTGATGTAGCTGCCGGCGCACTACCTAATCAAATATTCGTAATTTGATGCGCCCGGCCAGAGAGCCGCCGGACCTGTCGACGCATCTCCCAATCAATTTTTCATGGTTTGATGCGTCCACCCCAAACGTCAGGAGCTACGCTGGCGCATTCAATAAACAAGATTGAGAGGTTTGATGCGCCCAGCCAAAGAGCTGCCGGCCCTGTCGGCGCATCTCCCAGTCAATTTTTCATGGTTTGATGCGTCCACCCCAAACGTCGGGAGCGACGCTGGCGCATTCAATAAACAAGATTGAGAGGTTTGATGCGCCCAGCCAAAGAGCTGCCGGACCTGTCGGCGCATCTCCCAATCAATTCTTCATGGTTTGATGCGCCCGAACCGAACGTCTCTGGGAGAGCGGACGCATCAAGTTGACAAGATTGGAAAGTCTGATGCGCTCAGCCACTGAGCTGCCGGACCTGTCGGCGCATCTCCCAATCAATTCCCCATGAAGTGATGCGCCCGGCCAAAACGTCGGGAGCGGCGCTGGCGCATTCAATAAACAAGATTGAGAAGTTTGATGCGACCAGCCAGAGCGCTGCCGGACCTGTCGACGCATTCCCCATTCAATTTTTCATAATTTGATGCGTCTCGAATAAACAGGCACATCACAACAGCCAGATTATGAACAAAGAGGCGATCCGCCAGCTCATGCCGGCGGATCGCCCATAATTCTCAACTATTCACTCCTGGCTAATAACAGCCATCTCCTGATAACTATTGACTAGCTATCTTCTTATTTATTCTGTCTAAACGCATTTTCTGTGCTTCCCGGTGCTGCCTGTCCCTTCGGCACGAGTTTGACTTCGATGCCTTCAAGGCGATAGCCGTAGCCAGCTGTTCCGGAATTTGCACCATTCTTTGCCCAGCCGAGCCAGCCAAAGTGCTGCGCATACACGCGATAGTAAACATCATAGTGCTGTGCCATCTCGCCGGTCAGACGGATACGGATAGCTTCCAGGCGCTTCTTCTCGCCAGAGGTGCCTGACATTTCGCCGTTCTTTTTCCACTCCTTCTCCCAGCCATTCTTTTGGATATGTGACTCATACTCAATATCCCCGGAATATGGCTGGCTGGCAAGCTTAATGTAGATTGCCTCCATGCGCTTCGACTCGCCCTTTGTACCGGTCATTGCTCCGTCGGATACCCATTTCAGGTTGCCATAGGTCTGGACATGAGATCTGTAGGTGACAGAAGCCGTCGTGGAAGAAGTGCTGCTCGTTTTCTTATGATATGTCACGGGATCAGATCCGATCTTTTCCGGTGCCGGATCACCCTTCTTAACCAATTCAACGCAGATAGCTTCCAGGCGATATCCAAATCCCGCGGTTCCTGCAGGCTTTCCATTCTTAGCCCAGTTCAGCCAGCCGTAATGCTGCGCATGCACGCAGTAATAAATATCGTAGTGCTCAGCCATCTCATCAGTCAGCCGAATCTGCACAGCTTCCAGTCGAAGGCCCTGATCTTTTGTACCTGCCATTGTTCCGTCAGCAGACCAATCCTGCCACCCCTGCTTCTGCACATAAGCCCGATATTCGACAGAACCTGTATAATCAGCATCCTGGAGCATAATATAAAGCGCTTCCATACGAAGCCCTTGTCCCGAAGTACCGGAAATAGCGCCGTTTTCTACCCAGTCCAGTGTTCCTTTCTTCTGCACGTGGGACTTATAGATAATTTTCTGTTCAGATTTCTGTTCAACTTTGCCCCATACAGCATAGAGTATTGTGCCATCTGCGGGAACAACAGAATCCGACATCGCATCCAACTCATATTCAGGTGTCTCAGAATTCTTCTGAGTCGACCAGCCTTTTAACTCATAGCCTTTTCTATATGCACTTACCTTATACCCAAACGTCTCTCCTTCGGAAAAATCAACGGTCCAGATTGCCTTCTTGGAATCTTCATCGCTGCCATCAGACTTTTGGCCACCATTTGCATCAAACGTAATGGTGCTGATTTTATCCCATACGGCATAAAGTGTCGTACCATCTGCCGGAACAGGCGTATCAGCCATATCATCTATCCAAATTTCAGGCGTTGTTGCATTCTGATCGGTACTCCATCCAAGAAATAAATACCCTTCTTGATAAGCATCTTCTGAATAAAGCGTTCCACTCGCAGCATATTCTCTTGTCCAGGTTGTCTTCCTGTCATTCGCATCATCGCCTTCATGATACTGGCCGCCATTTGCATTGAAAGTAATAATGCTGATCTTCTCCCATACTGCATAAAGCGTCGTTCCATCTGCCGGAACAGGCGTATCAGACATATCATTTAACCAAATTTCAGGCATTGTTGCATTCTGATCGGTACTCCAGCCAAGGAACCTGTACCCTTCCCGATATGCATTTTCTGGAATATAGAATGTCCCATCTTCAATATATTCATAAGTCCAGGAAGTCGCCTTAGATTTTGCATCGTCGCCAGAATAATGCTGACCGCCATTCGCGTCAAAAGTAATGGCACTGTTTTTCTTCCACACAGCATATAGTGTCGTGTCTTCCCTGGGAACGGATGCATTCTCCATATCGTCTTCCAAAATTTCTGGTGTCGTTGCGTTTTGATCAGTACTCCAGCCTAAGAACGTATATCCTTTTCGATATGCAGATTCTGTTGTATTAAATGTGCCTCCCGCTATAAATTCAAGTGTCCATGATGTCTTCTTGGAATACGAAGTATCGCCATAAGAATACTGGCCGCCATTTGCAACAAAAGTTATGGCACTGTTCTTCGTCCACACGGCATATAGTGTCGTGCCATCTGCCGGAACGGACGCATCCCACATATCATTTTCCAAAATTTCAGGTGTCGTTGCGTTCTGATCTGTGCTCCAGCCTAAAAACGTATATCCTTTTCGATATGCAGACACATATCTATTGAACGTCCCATCCGCATCGAATTCATATGTCCAGGACGTCTTCTTGGAATACGTAGTATTTCCTTTAGAATATTGACCGCCATTTGCATCAAAAGTTATGGCGTTGGTCTTCTTCCATACAGCATATAGTGTCGTGCCATCTGCCGGAACGGATGTATCCCACATTTCATTTTCCAAAATTTCAGGCGTTGTTGCGTTCTGATCTGTGCTCCAGCCAAGGAACCTGTATCCTTTTCGATATGCAGACACCCAGGTATTAAATGTTCCACTTGGTGAAAATTCAAGTGTCCAGGTCGTCTTCTTAGAATCTTCATCATCACCATCAGAATATTGACCGCCATTTGCATCAAAAGTAACGAGGACATCTTTCGCCCACACGGCATATAGCGTCGTGTCTTCTGCCGGAACGGATGCATCCCACATATCATGTTTCGATATTTCAGGCGTTGCGGCATTTTGATCTGTGCTCCAGCCAAGAAGCGTATATCCCTTTCGATATGCAGATTCTGACATACCAAACGTCCCGCCTGCTACTAATTCACTTGTCCATGTCGTCTCTTTGCAATACGTATAATTACCTTCAGAATGCTGACCACCATTTGCGTCAAAAGTAATGATACTGGTTTTCGCCCATACAGCATAAAATGTCGTGTCTTCTACAGGAACGGACGCATTATACATATCATCTGACAAGATTTCAGGTGTCGTTGCGTTCTGGTTCGTACTCCAGCCTAGAAGAATATATCCCTGTCGATATGCAGATACTGATGTTTCAAATATCGAGTTTGGTGGGTATTCAAGAGTCCAGGTCGTCTTCTTGGAATCCTCATCATCACCTTCAGAATATTGACCGCCATTTGCATCAAAAGTAATGGTGCTGATCTTAACCCACACGGCATATAACGTTGTGTCTTCTGAAGGTACAGATGCATTGTATACATCATCTTTCAGAATTTCAGGCGTCGTTGCGTCCTGATCGGTACTCCAGCCAAGGAACCAATACCCCTTTCGATATGCAGACACTCAGGTATTAAATGTTCCACTTGGTGAAAATTCAAGTGTCCAGGTCGTCTTCTTAGAATCTTCATCATCACCATCAGAATATTGACCGCCATTTGCATCAAAAGTAACGAGGACATCTTTCGCCCACACGGCATATAGCGTCGTGTCTTCTGCCGGAACGGAAGCATCCCACATATCATCTTTCGATATTTCAGGCGTTGCGGCATTTTGATCTGTGCTCCAGCCAAGAAACGAATATCCCTTTCGGTATGCGCCTTCATATTCACCAAACGTTTCTCCCACTACACACTCAAGTGTCCAGACAGTCTGCTTTGCCTCTTCATCGTCACCATCCCATTTCTGGCCGCCATTTGCATCGAATGTAATTTCGACATAACCATCTTCTGCATCGGAATCCTCTTCACTGTCAGCAGAATATAGAGAAACATTTACGTCTTCAGATGATGTAGATTGAGCCACAGTCTCCTCTGAATCTCCCACGTCCGCAGAATCTGTTGTTGCGTCAGTTTCAGAAGTTGTATTATCCGTTGCTGTGCTAGTAGCCTCTGCTTCAGCGGTGGCATCATCTGATTCTTCTGACACATCTTCAGATGCCTCTGCAGCCTCAGATGACGATTCCACCTGCTCTGTCCCCGCATCCGCCATCGTCGGAACTGCCCATATCGGGGTCGACGTTGCAACCATAAGCACTGATAGCCCTAATGCTAACCACCTTTGTCCCTTCATCAGAACACCTCCTCGTGTAACCTGACCAAAACTATTACAGCCAGACAAAACCCTCAATCACACGTCCCAAAATATCAGTTGTAGTTTACTTATTATACAAATATGTAAAGGTCATTTTATCATTTATATAGTAATTATGCAAACAATCAGATGCTAGTGCCAAGAAAATTGTGACAAATTGCATAATTTCGGTATGCGAAATTGTCAGTAATTCCAATTGTTCAAAATACGCGATCGCCTTAAGTTTCACAGGCGAATTCAGAGCATAACCCAATCAATTATTCAAGATTTGATGCGCCCAGCCAGAGAGTTGCTGGCCCCTTCAGCGCATCTCCCAATCAATCTCCCATGATGTGATGCGCCCAGCCAGAGAGCCGCCGGCCCTGTTGGCGCATCTCCCAATCAATCCCCATGATGTGATGCGCCCCCAAACGTCAAGAAGAGCTGCACCGGCGCATTCAATAGACAAGAGTGAGAAGTTTGATGCGCCAAGCCAGAGAGCTACCGGCCCCGTCAACGCATCTCCAGATCAACTCCCCATGATGTGATGCGCCCAACCCGAAAGTCGAGAGATGCGCCAGCGCATTCAATAAGCAAGATTGAGAAATTTGATGCGCCAAGCCAGAAAGCCGCCGACCCTGTCAGCGCATCTCCCAATCAAGCTCCCATGATGTAATGCGCCCAACCCGAAAGTAGAGAAATGCGCCAGCGCATTCAATAAGCAAGATTGAGAAATTTGATGCGCCAAGCCAGAGAGCTACCGGCCCCGTCAACGCATCTCCAGATCAATTCCCCATGATGTGATGCGCCCAACCCGAAAGTAGAGAGATGCGCCAGCGCATTCAATAGGCAAGATTGAGAAATTTGATGTGCCCAGCCAGAGAACTGCCGGACCTGTTGGCGCATCTCCCATTCAATCTCCCATGATGTGATGCGCCCAACCCGAAAGTAGAGAAATGCGCCAGCGCATTTAATAAGCAAGATTGAGAAGTTTGATGCGCCAAGCCAGAGAGCCGCCGGCCCTGTCAGCGCATCTCCCAATCAAGCTCCCATGATGTAATGCGCCCAACCCGAAAGTAGAGAAATGCGCCAGCGCATTCAATAAGCAAGATTGAGAAATTTGATGCGCCAGGCCAGAGAGCTACCGGCCCCGTCAACGCATCTCCAGATCAATTCCCCATGATGTGATGCGCCCAACCCGAAAATAGAGAGATGCGCCAGCGCATTCAATAAGCAAGATCGAGAAGTTTGATGCGCCAAGCCAGAGAGCCACCGGCCCTGTCAGAGCATCTCCCAATCAATCTCCCATGATGTGATGCGCCGAGCTATAGCTAACGACCAGCCATCAACGCATCAAAATAGTAAGCTTATGAAATTCAATGCGCCCAACACACGGTTCATGCCATCCCGGGCGCATCAAAAAGCAAGATTCCGCCGTGCAATACCGCACCAGATTCACTATGGTTGCGAAAAACAGCGGTAAACAGTGGTGGATTTAAAGATCCAGCAGGCAATATGATGAATATAAGAGAACGCCTGGCCCATCCAATGAAAATCTGATTATGAAAGCCGTCGAATAAAGGACGAAAAAGAAGAACCAAAAAAAGAAGGGAGAACTCATATGGATGCGTATTCACAAACACTGTTAACGTTTATCAAAGAGTACGAAAGTTTTCTGAATAATGCAGAGAAAAAAGCTAAGAAGTGGCTTGAATCGCATGATCATGAAACAAGACTTGTAATACGAGGGAAAAGCAAACGCAGCTGCCAGATTTATGAAGTGCTTCCCGGACCGCATTATAAGTACATAAAAAAGAGCGATATCCGAAAGGCCAAAGGAATCGCTCAAAGCTCGTACTACAAGAATATTTTGAGGAACATACAACACGAAAGAAAGGCTATTGCTGCGTTTCGCCGGGCTTTTCCTGCCGTCCCGTCGGACCAGGTGTACACGGAATATATGCCCGACAGGCGCGCACTCGTAAATCCAATCTATCTTCCTGACACTGAAGCAGCCCGCCATTGGAAAGAAAAAATGGAAACCGAAAAGAAAAATTCCAACTTTGCACAGCCATATCCTGAAGGCCTGACGCAGACTACAGAAAATGGCGAGAAGGTCCGATCAAAATCAGAAGTAATAATTGCAAACAGCCTCGCACGTCACGGGGTCATGTACGAATATGAGCACCCACTAATTCTTAATAACAGGCCCATTTTCCCAGATTTCACAATCTTTCGAGCTTCGACACGCGAGACTATTTACTGGGAACACTTCGGTCTGCTGGACAATCCAGTTTATGTCAGCAATATGCTAGAAAAAATCGCAAACTACAGTCGCGCCAATATTCTCCCCGGAAAAAATCTGATCATGACCTTCGAAAACGGTGAGCATAAGTTCAGATCAGACATTGCGAATCTCTACGTAGAATCCTATTGCCAGTAAATATCCCAATCTTGCCTTTTTGATGCGCTTGCCCGGCCAGCCCATAAGCAGACGGGCGCATCACTTCCCGAAGATTTGATTGGTTGATGTGCCGACTGGGCCGGAAGTTCTATGAACCAGCGCATCATCCCTCCCAATCTTGCCTTTGTGATGTGCTTGCCCGGCCAGCCCATAAGCAGACGGACGCATCACTTCCCGAAGATTTGATTGGTTGATGTGTCGGCTGGGCCGGCAGTTCTATGACCCAGCGCATCATCCCTCCCAATCTTGCCTTTTTGATGCGCTTGCCCGGCCAGCCCCTAAGCAGACGGGCGCATTACTTCCCGAAGATTTGATTGGTTGATGTGTCGACTGGGCCGGCAGTTCTATGACCCAGCGCATCATCCTTCCCAATCTTGCCTTTTTGATGCGCTTGCCCGGCCAGCCCATAAGCAGACGGGCGCATCACTTCCCGAAGATTTGATTGGTTGATGTGCCGACTGGGCCGGAAGTTCTATGACCCAGCGCATCATCCTTCCCAATCTAGCTAAGAAGATGCGAAATCCCACGGACAGCCATTGCCATCCGCAGGATTTACTGATCATATTGATATATTTATTTGTTTGCTTTCATCAATTTATTCTTTTGCTTTCATCAATTTATTCTTTTGCTTTCATCTATTTATTCGTTTGCTTTCATCTATTTATTCGCTTACTTTCATCTATTTATTCGCTTACTTTCATCAATTTATTAATTGATTTGATTATTACTGCGCTTTCCCGCCTCTGATTTTCCGCATGACGAAAGCACTGCCCTTCTTGAGCCAGTTGACGGTCTCGATGTCGATGACGGGCATTTCGGTGTAGCGGTAATGGTTGGTCTCGATCCAGGGATCGATGAGACGCTCGCTGACGAAACCAAATACCCGCGCGTCGTAGGCAGAGTACTCCGAGATGTCGAGACGACGCTCAAGCTCGAAAAGGATGTCAAAAAGCCACGCGCAATACTGGTCTGCAAGGTCACGCTTCATCACGAACATGTTGAAGCGGTGGCCGTAGGTTCTCTTCATATACCGATCGTAAGCAGGAAGGTAATCCGGATATTTCTCTTCGAGAATCTGCCTCGTCAATTCCAGATCTTCAGTGTGATGCGCATGAACGTACTGACTGTAATTGGTCTCAATCACATAATTCCGCGGAACCGGAAGGATGATGTCTGCCTGCTCCAGGTGGCGCCGGATAGCATTTCCGTCGGCGATCCGCTCCCACTTGTCAAGACTGTGACCTGCTCCAAAATACCTGCGGTAATGCACGAGCCCCAGGTAATCGGAAGGAACATTCTTCCACATGTAATATAGTCCTGTCAGTTCACAGTAGTTTGGGTTCTTCGCAGAAATATTCTCACCCTGATTATCTGCGAGAATCGGATGAGCCGCCTCTGTCTCAAAAGGTTCTTTGCCCTCCGCACCGACGTGGACAGGATAATAGATCGGATCCTGTGCGACCCTGTACGGCTTGTGCATAGCGATCATAATCTTAATTTCTTTTCCTGATCCCATGATATATTCTCCGCATTCTTTATATGTACAATTCTGCCAATCAGCAAATTCTCCTACTGTGCCCCGGTCTCTTTGGCCACAGAGGAAAATGTCTTAAGGACGATCTTGCAGTCGAGTCCCATGGAGGCGTGTTCAATGTAGTACATCTCCATCTGCTGGCGCTCACCGCTCTCGTAGGTAGCGTTGTTGCGGGCGTAAGCCTGCCAATATCCCGTGAGGCCAGGTTTGACCGACAGAAGTTTGCCGATGTCTTTGCCGTAAATATGCGTCTCTTCCTCAACGATCGGGCGGGGGCCCACAAATGACAGGCTTCCGCCGAGGATATTAAAAAGCTGCGGAAGCTCATCAAGACTTGTCCTCCGGAGGAAATTACCGATCTTCGTAATACGCGGATCATTGTCGATCTTGAACTCACGCTGATACTGCTCCAGCTGCTTCGGAGTCAGGAGTTTCTTCAGGTCTCCGGCATCTGTCCGCATCGTGCGGAACTTATAGACGTGAATCCTGCGGCCATTTTTTCCGATCCTGCTGTGCGCATAGAACGGACTTCCGCCGTCCGTTCCCATGACAAGGATCATCAGGACAAGAAACAGCGGAGAAAGA
This sequence comes from Eubacteriales bacterium, assembly GCA_036453165.1. Classification (GTDB taxonomy): domain Bacteria; phylum Bacillota; class Clostridia; order Lachnospirales; family Lachnospiraceae; genus Bilifractor. The sequence continues at coordinate 154,384 of JAZHVR010000004.1, forward strand.
ACAATGATCGCGACCAGAGAAATAACAATGTCAAGCAGGCGCTTAAAGAAGTGATAACAGCTCACTCCGATACCGGTTGGTGCCTGATAGAATGAATGATCATATTGCAGAGGCTCATGCTCTTCTTCATAGATGGCTATCATCCGGATCTCTTCGCGGATCTGACCGTTGTCATATTTTCTCGGCAGCGTCCCCGAAATATAGCGCACCAGAAATTCCGCGAGCAGGGCGATATCCTTCAGATAGCCCCAGTTCGTAACGTATGCGCGTTCCTTATGGGCAATGGTGTTTTCATCCTTTACAAAAGCCCAGTAGCCCGTGATACCCGGCGTAACGCAGAGATTTTTCCGACGCTCGGAGCCGTAGTTCAGGTATCTCGTGAGGCTGGCCGCATGCGGGCCGACGAATGACATGTCCGTGAGGAACACGTTCAGGATCAGCGGCAGCCTGTCCAGATGCGAGAAGCTCAGGAACCTGCCCCAGACGGTCTTCGGATTTTTGCCCTCGCGGATCCTCTCCTCGGCGTCCATGCGGAGCACGCGGAAACGGTACTGATTGAAGCGCCGGCCGTTCTTGCCGACGCGGACGCGGGACATGATGACCGGACCCTTCGACTCAATATTGAGAAAAATCGCCGACAAGATCCACACAATTCCCAGCAGCGGCATGAGAAGGATGGAAAGGACGACGTCAAATATCTTTTTGAAGATGCGGTACCTGATGCCAGGCGTCTCTACAGGAGAATACGTCACGACGTCGCATGAGCCGACGCGGTCAAGCGTGAAGTTTGCGTCCCTGATTACCTCATACTGGGAGAAGTCCACGCGCACCGTCTTCCCGCAATCGTGCATGAACGTTGCCAGTTCACGGATGTTATATCCGCCCGGCGCGGCGCCAGAACCAGCCTTCGCCCCCAGCGAACCCGGCGCCGCGACAGAACCAGCCCCCGCACTAGCCGAAGCCACCGCCGCGCCAGAACCAGCCTTCAAAGTCTGAAGATCCGGCGCCATGTCACTCACACTTCCGGCATCAATATTCTGCCCTTTGGACGGCAGCAGAACGACAGAATCAGCGGCAGCGCTCTGCAGAACCTCCCGCATATCCGATACATTGGCGATGACCTCCGTCCCGTCGATGTATTCTCCCTTCATATCCTGGTCCGTGATCACAATGCCGCACACGTGCACGCGCCAGTCGGACGGATCATCGATGACCGGCAGTCTCTCCTTCACAGTCTCCAGATCCCCGATGACAATCATCTGCTCCGCCGATTTTTTCCGGTTCGGAAGGATGACGATACGCATCAGCAGGCGGAGAAGGAAATCCGTGATCCAGAACAGAACTCCGAAAAAGGCGATGAATGCTCTCGAATACAGTACTGAAGAACGCGTAAAGAAGAAGTAGACGATCATCAGGATGACAAGAGCGACGTCCGTCTTCGTGACAGAGGCGATCTCATAACCTATTGAGCGATGGATATAATTTTCCCGCGAGAGCGAGAAATAGGCAATCATGAGATACAGGATGACGACCGCCGGCAGCAGGTTCGCGTACGCTCCGGGAATATAAAATCCACGGCCGATGATAGGGATCCTGGGCGATTTGAAACGCCAGAAGAACGATATTGAAAATGACAGCAGCAGCGCAATAAAATCCGCAAGGCACTGCAGGCGAAAATTCATTTTTGACAGATTATTCATGACAGAGTTCCTTGAATTAACCCCTTTTTCTCTCCAGAATTTCTCTGATCTAAATCTTTTTCTCTCCAGAATTTATCTGATTATAACCCCTTATTCTCTTCAGTATTTCTCTGATTTTAACTCTTTTTTCTCTTCAGGATCTCTTTGATCTTCTCTTTATCGAAGACAGCGATGATCGCTGCGCAGGCCAGCAGCGAAAGAACGACACATAAGATGATCGTCAGAAGCGTCCCGAGACCGAGCATGTGGATCAGGCGGCAGATAATCACCACAGCGATAAATTCAAGCAGAGCGCAGGCAAACATTTTTCCAATGCGGATATTTACCGTGTGGCGGGTGAAAAGGAAGCCCATCACAACGACCAGAATCTCCGACATCAGGGTTGTGAGTGCCGCCGCATTCTGTCCCCACTGTGGGATCAATACAAAGTTCAGTGAGATATTTAAGATCGCCGAGGAGAATGTCGAGAGAAGGACATTCTTCTCCATCCCGAAGGAGATCATGACCACGTTCACAAAGAAGCAGCCCATCGTCGCAAAAATAAGGGAGACGCTGAGTATTTCCAGAGAAGTGTACGCAGGCTCAAACTCTGCTCCGCAGAAGAGAAGGATCAGCTCCTTTGATATGCCAAAGAGTCCGGCGGCCGCCGGAAATGAAAAGATGATCAGATTACTCAGAATGTGGTTCAGGTGAGAATTCACCGTCTCGATGCCGTACCGCGCGCGCTCACTTGAGATTCGCGGGATCGCCACAGTCAGCGATGCGTTCAGCATCTGCTTTACCATCGAATAGAATTTAGAGGAGGCGCTGTACAGACCGACCTCATTCTCATCCTTCAGAATACCGAGGATCGTGACATCAGAGTTGACGTAGATCGTCGTCGCGATTGAAGAACCAAAAAGAAGCAGGATCGGCTCCAGATTCCGCTTCACATCCATATGGATTGTAAAGCGCGGATGAAGGTCATAATGCTTCCGGATATATCCCACGTTCATAATATTCGCCAGAACAGTGCCGAAGGAGCTTGTGAACGCGTAAAACAGATAGTCCTCCTTTGACTTGACGAGCAGGAACATCAGCAGAACGGCAACGCCCTGACAGATAATGTACCGGATCGTAATATATTCATAATCCTCGTAGATCGAGTTGATCCAGTCCGTACCTATCGTTGTAAAAACAACTGTCACCGACTGTATCAGCAAAAGGATGGTGTATCCGTCCAGTTTGGGCCAGAACAGGATCAGCAGAAACAGCACCGCATAGGCGACGATCGTCGAGCAGATGTTGATTGAAAAAATCTGATTGCAGAATTTCTGCAGCTTCTCATGGTCATTCCGGACGCGCGTCCCTTCACGGATCGAATAATTTGTGATCCCGAGAGCCGCGATCATCAGAATATAGCTCACGATAGAATTACTGAAGCTGATTTTTCCGTAATAGTACGTTCCCAGAACCCTGGACACATACGGAAAAGTGATCATCGGGTAGATGATCGTGCAAATCTGCTTGACAGTGTTTAACGCTGCGTTTTTGCGCAATGAAGAAGTTCTGCTCATACTTGACTCATAAACTCAGGCAGAAAATTTCCGCCCTTCTGTTTCCTTTCCTAAAATTATCCGCCGGACGGAGATGAATTCCGCAATGGTAAGTTCCGCCGATTGTGAATTCCGCAGTGGGTCACGCCTGAGGCTGCAGAGGCCGCGACAGTGCACGGCGGATTTTCCAGTACATTCTGACCGAGGAGATCTCGGGGTTCTTCAGATAATACTTCCGGTTCTCCGCGGATGTGCGTGCGCCCCACTCGACCGAGTGACGCAATGCTGACAGCTGGCGGTTTGAGAGAACGCCGGCAAGAGAAAGCGCCCTCACAACATTCATCGAGGATGACCTGATCTGCTCAGAAGAGCCGGAGACATTCGCCCCCGACCAGCTGTGGGTGTAGAGACATTCCGGAATGGTCTCGATCTGCACGCCCGCCACCAGCATCAGGATCCAGAGAAACAGGTCGTCGGATCCGTTCTCCCTGATCACGTGCCTGCCCCAGGCGTCGGGAATTGCCTCCCTCCGGATCAGGCACTGTCCCGGCGAGCGGATCGGGTCACAGACCTTCAGATACACGTCCAGATGACGGATCTGTTCCATATCCCCGCGGCGCGTGTACATCGGCATAAGCGTCCCGTCCTCCTGCTCAAGAAAAGCATTGCAGACGGACATGCCGCTGCCCGGATTTTTCTTGAGAGTTTCCAGCTGACGGACGAAAAATGCTCTCCCGATCCTGTCGTCCTGATCGAGGAACAGGATGTAATCGCCCTGCGCCTTCTTCAGGCCCTCGAGCCGCGCGTGATGGATGCCGCCGTTCTCCGGAAGGTCGATGACCTCCGGCTGAAGCCAGCATTCCGCGGCATCTACGGCACATCCCGGGCTGTCGTTGACGACGAGCCACTCCACCTTTACGCCCGGATACACCTCGTGCAGCCGGTCCACCGCCCCATACAGGCAGCCGGCCAGAGGCTTCATATAGGAATTTCCCCTGTAAAACGGGGTGATAATGCTTATTCTGCTCATTCCCAGACAATCCTTTTCTCAGGTCTGACCGTTTTTTTCCTGCATATCTATGTCCTGCGCATCGCTGTCCTGCTCATCTCTGTCCTGCGCGTCTCTATTCTGCGCATCGCTGTCCTGCGCATCTCTATCCTGCGCATCGCTGTCCCGCGCATCTCTGTCCATGAGCTTCTTCAGAACTCCGCAGGACTTCAGAACCTCGCGATATTTTCTCACATATTTCTGCAGGCCGCTGCCAGAGAGCATGTTCGTCGAGACGTCCTCAAGGTGCTTCACATGGATCTCCGGACAATAATACGTCCGCAGCTGCTTTTTCTGACATTGCCAGGCGAGGATATCCTCTTCCATGTAAAGAAAGGTGTCCGGGCAGAAGCAATAATCGGGGTTCGCATCCATAAAATCGCGTGAAAAAATCAGACATGCCCCGTGAAGTGTCACGCCTTCTCTCGCAATCGTCCAATTTTCCGTCTTATTGTGATATTTGATCGCATGGCCGACAGAGCGGATCGCGCGGTTGCCCCGCACAGTCTCCCGCAGTGTGTCCTTCAGGTACGTTTTGCGCGGATCATTAAGTCTCTCCTGGACATACCTGATTTTTCCCTCAAGCTCCTCCGGCGTGATCACGCCCTGCATATACGGGTTCTGATGATACATCCTCGAAGTAGAATAGACATCCGGTCCGAGCACGGCGAAAGGAGTCTTCTGGTAGATGGCGTCCACCTTCTGCAGAAAATCATCCTGTTCGATCAGAACATCATTATTCATCACGATAAGATAATCCGGGTCGAAGTTCTGCAGTTCAAAAAGGTAGCCAATATTATTGCCCTTCGCAAATCCCAGATTCTCACGGTTCCTGAGAACCATAACCTGCGGATTCTCCTCGAATTTCAAGGAAAGCTCCTCACCGCTTCCGTTTGGCGACGCATTATCAACTACTGTAATATGGATATTTTCTCTGCCAAAACGGTCCAGAAGATTCTGGACACACTTCTCCGTCATTTTACCTGCCAGATAATGCAGGATCACAAATCCATATGTCGGTTCAGATTCCATAATTTTATAACACCTCCAGCCTCCGCCTGCAAAGGCGTCGCCCCTTTACTTCCAGAGACCCGCTTCATTCGCGAGATAGCGCAGAAATACCGAAAACGTAAACTTTGTCTTAAGGCTTTCCTTCAGAAAACGCGAAGCCTTATCCCTGTCCTCCAGATGGCAGGCATGTGCCATCATCCTCAGCTGATGCGCCTTCACAGACGGATACTGATCATACTGCTTCTTGTATTTTTCATAGATTTTTTCACCGGCCGTTGGATTCACGCGCGCCGAGATGCTGTCTGATTTGACCTCACTCCTCACGAGCGCCTGGCGCACATAGCCGATCTGATAGCCCTTCACGGCCGTGTGGATCACAAAATCCCAGTCCTGAAATCTCTTCAGGCTCTCGTCAAACATCACATCGAGAGCCACGCTCTTCTTCACAAGGATCGTCTGCGTACTGATCAGGTTGCCATAAAGAAGCTGTGGAACGGGATCGCGAACCTCGTCAAAGACCCGGAGCGGATGATACGTCGTCTCTCCGTCCTCGATCCTCTCAAGGCCGCAGAAGACGAGATCCTTCTTCTTCGTGACAAGGTACTTATACTGCTTTTCCAGTTTGTCGGGCATCCATAAATCATCGCTGTCCTGAAAGGCGATGACATTGCCCGTCGCCATTTGTATCCCGACGTTGCGCGCATGGTTGGCACCCTGATTCGGCGTGTAGCGATGATAGATCACACGCTTATCGGGGAAATCCTCAAACAGTTTCTCCGTTCCGTCCTGTGATCCGTCATCCACGACGATGATCTCAAGATTCTGATATGTCTGATCCTGAACGCTGCGGATACAGTCCAGAATCGAATCCGCACGGTTATAGGTCGGAATAACGACCGAAATCTTTTCTTCCATATGTCCTTCTCTCTCTTCAGGACTGCCCCCCCCCGAACACGACAGGTCACAATCCTGTTCACCCGCCGAGCTTCTCCAGGCATTCCCCGAACGCCATGCGGAAATAGGTGCCTTCCCTTAGTTCCTTCCCGACTGTGCGCGCATTTCCACACATCTCAGCATATTCGCTGTCGGAAATCCCGCGGATCGCGTCTTCTGCCTCATCGAGACTGTCCACGACAATGCCGGCATGATGCCTGAGGATAAAATCGGCGATGGCCGCCTGGCTCCACACCATGACCGGAAGGCCCGACGCAAGGTACAGCGAAGCTTTATGCGGATTATTATACCGCAGATATTCACCTGTGTTTCCGCGACATGAATCCTCAGAAGGGCCATCCCAGACAAGGCCGAAATCCCCGTCCAGTTCTCCCGGCAGGACCTCCGGCGCAAATGACCCACAATAATTCATCCGGTCATTCGCCATATCCTCATCAAAGTTCACGCCATACAGATTGAAGCACAGTTTCCCGTCCGCAGTGCCGTAATCCACGTCCGGGTTTTCTTCATCCCCGTCCGCAGAATCCGGTCCCCGGTCACCCGGAACTGCGGCCCGCGGCTCCGGCTTCCGGTGCTTCCGCGCCCAGTCATACAGGTATCCCGACTTTCCCGGATGAAGATTTCCCGCAACCGCGAGCGTCGGCTGCGGGTGCAGGCGCCGCCCCGCGAAAGGCTCCTCCGTCAGATAGTCAAAGATCTGGAGGCACACGATCCTGTCCGGATCAAAGCCGGCGTCCACAAGGTACTTCTTCATATACTCATTGTGACAGATAAGCATGTCGAACTGCCCGAGAAGCTCATGATCGGAAAGCTGCGCCGTGCGCTCACTTTTCTCATAGAGCCCGCTGATCCCGTTTCGCAAAGACTCCAGGTCGTGGATCAGTGCAACAAAACGGCAGTGCTTTTTCTTTTTAATTTCCGGAATATAACGCAGCGAAGCTCTCGCCCCGTACATCGGGTGCTGAAAGAGGACGATGTCGTCCTGCTGTACCAGATCCTCCAGCGCTGTCCACCGGTCTCGGCAGGTCTTCAGCAGCCAGAACTTTCCTTTCAGCTTATCGATTCCCTGCGGAAACGCATACTTCTGGACAGGAAAAGGAAAACTCACGGCGCCCATCCGGGCCGCGATCGACGACACATCTGCCGGTGCCTTCACGCCGGCGTCCTTCCCGGCCTCTGTTTTCAGATCAATTGAATAAACTGTCATCCGACCTCCTCAGCTGTGTATGAAAGCTGCCGGCCTTCTATCCACTCCGCACGGAAATCCGCGAACGGAAGCAGAAGGAATGAATTAAAAATCGTCTCCGTCAGTCTGGGCTCCGTGATGCAGAAAACGCAGACAACGATAACGCTCAGCATCATATAGAAATCCCCGGCCTCACAGGCTTTATACAAAAGCCAGGTGTAGAGACAGACAATGATAACAAGAAAAACAACGCCCTGCTCCAGAAGGACCTGCAGGTAACCGCTGTCCACATAATTAAACTCGCCCGCCATCGGATGACGGCTGAAGCCCGACCACCCGATCGGCTGCCCGAACAGCGTGATCCCGTACCGCCGTATGGCCCGAAGCCCATACTGAAGACGGTACGTGAGGAGCCTGTTCAGCTTCACCATTATTGGGTCAAATTCACTGTAAGCGGCATGAAGCCAGATCGCAAGAGCACAGCAGATAGCAGGCACCGCGACAACAATCTTTCCCGCGCCGCGCCTGTCCCTTCCGGTTCTCTTGTCCCGCCTCACAAAAAATCCCATCAGAAAGGCGAGGCCAAGAACCATAAGGCTCAGAAGAAAAGCCATTCTCGTATTCGTCATCCTGTAGAGCCACCAGCTGCAGAGCCCGAGAAGAACATATTCCCAGATCCGCATCCGCTCCCGGCGGATAACGATCAGCGAAAGAATAATAAACAGCATCGCCGTCGGCGCATATGTCACCCAGGAAAAGCCCAGAAAATGGCGCGGGCGCTCAGAGATATCCGAAATATAATCCTCAACGGCTCCTGTCTCCGTCAGCAGCACCATCAGGGCAAGAACAGCCATCCTGACACCACAGGTCACCTCCAGGATCCGGCGACTGTCCACGTGACACGAACCGGCCATCATCAGAAAAAGGAAAAAGCCCGACCGGTTATCTGACTGCACGGCCACAATGGCTCCGACGACGAACAAGAGCAGCATCAGTGCAAACTGCCTCTTATCCCACCGGTCGTGAAGGATCTTCACGACCGTGCAGAGATAGCACAGATACCGGAGCACCTGCATCGCCGACGAAAAATCCGTATTCTCTTCAAACAGTGTGACCTGGAAAAAGACAGCAGCCGAGTAGACCACCAGTACAGTCAGATAGAAATATTCCCACCGCACACTGCTGGCGTCCACGCCACGCGGGGGAGCCGCCATTTTTGCCGCAGGGTTCTTACTCACAACCATATCCTGTCCTCAGTCGATGATCACGCTTCCAATAACATCCTTCTTATACGCGCCGACCGTCTCCAGGATCCGGTCTACCATGCGGTAATGAGACCTGCCCGTGCGCGCAGCAATGAGGATGCCGTCCGCTTCCTTCAGGGCTTTCAGCGCCTCAGGAGAAGTCAGTACGTCGCCGGCCGCCGTTATCTCGCGGCCCTCACCGGTCTCTGCGAGCTTCCCTGCGATCTCATCCATTTCCGGCTGATCGACATCCCCCACGAGGGCGATCTTCATGCCCTTTTCCGTGAGCTCGCTGAGGTTCTCATCAGCGACCTGGAAGCACACATCACGGTCTGTATTGCTGTAATAATGCTCGGAATCGCGCCAGAAGAACCGGTCAAGTCCTTTTCTCTTACGGGGATCCAGGGACGGGATCACAGCCACCTTCGTGAGACCGTACTGCCGGTTCAGCTCAGAAGCGCTGAATACCTTTCCAGAGATCAGAAGCCAGCAGATGCCTACGAGAATCCAGATGACAATACCGGCGGCGAATCCCGCCAGGGCGGCCCCGACGCTTTTCTTCGCCACATCCGTCATGCTGACCGTCTGTACGTCTGTGTGGTCAGCTCCCGAATCCGAAATGCCGAGCGTATCAATCTCTGTGTTCAGTGTATTCGTCGTATTGATCAGTGTCTCCAGCTCATCCAGCCTGTCATTTGCGACCGAAGTGATGTCCGGATCCGAGACAACGGTGTCTATACGGTTCTGAACCACAATCTCATGGTCACCGTATGTCGCTGCAGCCTCGTCATGATAAGCCTCAACCTGGGCGATCACCTCATCGAGCAGATCGGAAGCGCCCTCCTCATCCGGATAGATCACAGTCACATGGATCCCGATGGAAGCTCCGTCGCTCTCCTTCACACTGACCAGTTCCTGCAGATACACTGCCTCGGTATCATATTCCTCCGCCACGTCAGACCAGTCCAGACCATAGCTTACAAACTGATCGTAGGCATTGCGGATATCCATCGCCTGCACCTCGGCGTCCGAGACACCGGTAGTCACTCCGTCCGAAGATACTGAGGAGGACTGCAGACTCTGATCTTCGCCGTCCTGCTTTTCCGCATCCAGCTCCGGCGTGTCAATAATGAGGTCCACGGAAGCCCGTCCCTCAGCGTTCGGATCAATCTTCATCAGAATAGAATTATTTACAAGGACAGAATCGTACTCCGCCTGCTTCCGGAAGATTTCCACGCTTTCCTGGAAATCCGCCTCGCTCTGTTCGGAGTACTCTGATTCCTCCGTCCCCTCTTCCGGGACAGAACCCGCCGATGAAGATGCCACGGCCGCTTCTCCCGACGGCTGACCGTCGCCGGGCTGGGAGCCGGCGCTGTGCAGTTCCCTGTAAGCCGTAAATCCACCGGCAAAACCCGCGATGACCAGACAGAGTATAAGCATCTGCCGCCACTTTCTCAGTACACACTGTATCAGCAGACGGACACTGATCGTCTTATCCCTCATAACTCTCTTCCTCCATCATACATACAGGTTCAGAAAAGCCTCAATCGTATCCGAAAGATCAAATCTCTCCTCTTTCAGTCTTTCATACGTATCCATCCGCGGAAGCTCCGCCATCCGGCAGATCTCCTCCGCCCATTTCCCGGCGTCCTCCGGCCCGATCCCGATAAACTCAGCATTGTCCGTCAGCTTCGTCTCACGCGTGATCCTGTCAGAGAAGATGCACGGAAGTCCCGCTGCCTGTGCCTCGACGCCGACGACGGGAAGTCCCTCAAAGCGGGACGGAAGGATGAGCACGTCCATCGCCTGCATCAGCCGCTCCACGTGCGGGCTCGTCCCGTAAAAAATCACGCGGTCATCCAGCCCGGCGGCCGCCGTCTTCTCCCGCACCATGTTCCAGATATCATCCGTGCCGTCATGGGAACCAACGATAAGGAGCTTCGCGTCCGGCCTCCTCTTTACAAGCAGGGAAAGGATATCGATCATATACTCCTGGTTCTTCTGATAAGAAAACCTCCCGACCGTTCCGACCACAAGAGCATCCGACAGGCCGAGCCTGTTCCGCTCCTCCTTCCGTACCTCAGGATCAAAGCGGAAGCGCTTCAGATCGACTCCGTTATTCACAATCGTCACCTGGTCCTCCGGGATCTCAGGGTACATCCACTGCGCCGCCAGGCGCGAGCAGGCGACAAACCTCGTCCCGAGTTTTTTCAGCTGTCCGCGGTAGCGCAGATGCAGGATCTTCTTCACCCTGCGGTAATTGCCGTCCACATCCGTCGCGTGCGAATGAAAGATAATGTGCGGAACCCCAGCCCGCTTCGCCGCCCTGCCGAAGGCAGCCATCCGGTACGCCGTATCGGAGTGGACATGCACATATTCATAATGATGCCTCTCAAGAAGCGCATACAGGTTCTTCTCCAGATCCTTCATGCTCACATGGTGCTGCCCCTCGATCCCGATAAAATAGATCTGGCACCCGGCATCGTTCAGCTCCTTCACATGCTTCTCTTCCGAAAACGGCATGATGCACGCGATATCCATGTGATACCCTTCCGGCTTATTCAGAATAACCGAGCGCACAAGCGAAAAAACGCCGCCGCACCCCCGGTCATCCACATTCACTTCAAGAATTTCCTTCATCTTTTTCATCCGTCGTCTCATCCACATATTCAATCTGCGGATAAAACTTCTTCCCCTCCGCTACCGCTTCATCGATCAGCCTGAGCCGCTCCATCTTGTCCTCCGCCGGAAGATCCGACTTCAGGATCCTCGCCTTGTGCATCGCCAGACGCACACCAAACAGGAACCACCCCTTCGGTCCCTCCGCGCGGTACAGAACCGCCTCATTGCGATACATGTAACGGAAACGGCCAAGCCTGTCCTTTTCCGCCGTCTCAATCGCCGACCCGGTATTCGTCGCGCATTTATGCGTAACGACACTCTTCGATATATAATAGCAGGGATAGCTGCGCGAAATGCGCCTCGTATACTCCCAGTCATCCGTCCAGATCACAAACTCCTTGTAGGGAAGCCCGATCTCCTTCACCACGGACGCCTTCAGGAACAGGGAGACAAACGTCGCCAGAACGACGCGCTGCCAGTTCAGATCCGGATCCGTCAGCTTCTTCACGAGCGTTTTCTTCTGAATATTCATCTGGCAGAGAGAACCGTCCTTCCAGAGCACCTTGCTCGAGAGGAACCCGTACCGCCCTTTCAGCTGGTGGTCGGCATTGATAAGAGCCGTCAGTGTGTCCTTATGAACAATGCAGTCATCATCCATGACCCAGATAAAATCGCAGCCAATCTTATACGCTTCCCGGATCCCATAATTAAATCCCCCGGCGCCGCCGAGGTTGCTTCCGGTATTCCGGTAATACACGCGTGGATTTTCACGTTCCTCGCGGATAAATTCCGGTGTGCCATCCGTCGACGCATTGTCCACGATAAGCACAGAGCAGTTCTCATAATCCTGAGAAAGAAGTGCGTCGACGCACTCCTTCAGAAGTTCCTTCCGGTTATACGTAACAACAACGGCAATAACCTTCATCCGTCTGCGTCTCCTCCTGCAAAATATAAGACCATTATTTCAACTGCACATCTGAATGTCAAGTAAAGCGTTTTTCAATCATTAATAACCAAAATTTACAAACGGAATATCGGCAAAGAAAAATGAGGTGCCGAGTGCACCCCATTCTTCAAATAATTAATAATTTATCAGCCTTTAATATAATTCATGATTTCATCAAGTGACTTGTCGCTGCTCTCAATCGCCTCAAGAATTTCCTGCTCTTTTTCCTGATCTTTCTTTTTCAGAAGCGCATTGAGTTTTGCCGTTTCTGTCTCATAACGTGCTTTAATGCGGTCTACAACTTCCTGCTGTTTTGCGATTTTCTCATCGATCGGGATTGATCTGCGTGCCATTATTTATCCTCCTGTGATAAATTAATAAATAAAAATTTTTCTAATAAAACTTCTTATTAAATAAAAGCTTTTTAACGATATTCACATTATTTCAACTGACGGATTAAAAGTCAAGCAATAATAAATTCTGTTTTAAAGCCCGATTTTCATGAAAAATCCCACGCCAAAGCGTTGTTATGAATTATAACAATATTCTTTCTCTGCCAATTCACATTTACCATTGTATTTTCCGTAATTCCCTGCTAATATACTCCTATCGAAATTACTGTTGCCAATAAATATGTTATCAATTATCACATTATGGGGGACTAAAGAATCATGAAATCATTTTCACTGAATTTATTCCGCACCCAGGTCATTTCTTCCCGAAAGGCAAAAGGCATCACTCAGCAGCAGCTCGCCGATGAGACAGGAATGCACCGAACCATGCTGAGCCATCTGGAGGCAGGAGAATATACACCTTCTCTGGAACAGCTGGAAAAAATCTGCTCCGTACTTGATCTTGAGCCGTCATCATTCTTTGTTAACAGCTCAAATGCAAAAAAAGCAGAAAAAGTTTCACCGCTCAATATCGCCGTAGCCGGAACAGGTTACGTCGGACTCTCCATCGCGACGCTGCTCGCACAGCATAATCACGTAACGGCCGTTGATATTATTCCGGAAAAAGTCGATCTCATCAATCACCGGAAATCTCCGATTCAGGATGAATATATTGAAAAATATCTCGCAGAGAAAGACCTGGATCTGACAGCGACACTCGACGGCGAGAGCGCATATAAAAACGCGGATTTCGTCATTATCGCAACGCCGACAAACTACGACAGCAATAAAAACTTCTTCGATACCTCAGCCGTCGAAGCTGTCATCGAACTCGTTCTGAAGGTCAACCCGGACGCGATCATGGTCATTAAATCGACCATTCCCGTCGGATACACAGCGCGCATCCGCGAGAAATACCATACATCAAACATCATCTTCAGCCCGGAGTTCCTGCGCGAGTCAAAGGCACTGTACGACAACCTCTATCCTAGCCGGATCATCGTCTCTACAGATCCTTCCGACCCGAAGATCGTAAAGGCTTCGCACACCTTCGCAGCGCTCCTCCAGGAGGGCGCATTAAAGGAAAATATCGAAACGCTCTTCATGGGCTTCACTGAAGCAGAGGCCGTCAAGCTATTTGCCAACACCTATCTGGCTCTCCGGGTATCCTTCTTCAACGAGCTTGACACCTACGCAGAAACGAAGGGATTAAATACGAAAGAAATCATCGACGGCGTCTGCCTCGACCCGAGGATCGGAACGCACTACAACAACCCGTCCTTCGGCTACGGCGGCTACTGCCTGCCCAAGGACACGAAGCAGCTGCTCGCAAACTACAAGGACGTGCCGGAAAACCTTATCAAGGCTATCGTAGACAGCAACCGCACAAGAAAAGACTTCATCGCAGACCGAGTGCTCTCTAAGGCCGGCTACTACGATTACGCAGACCGTCACGACTACTCCGCCGATCAGGAAAAACAATGCATCATCGGCGTCTACCGCCTGACCATGAAGTCCAACAGCGACAACTTCCGCCAGTCAAGCATCCAGGGCGTCATGAAACGTGTGAAGGCAAAGGGCGCGACCGTCATCGTCTATGAGCCGACCCTCGAGAACGGCAGCACCTTCTTCGGATCCGAAGTCGTCAACGACCTCGATGAATTCAAAAAGAGAAGCCAGTGCATCATCGCCAACCGCTACAACAGCTGCCTCGACGATGTGAAAGAAAAGGTCTACACGAGAGACCTGTTCCAGAGAGACTAAACGTATTACAGAAAAGCAAGGAAAAGCCAAACCAGGAAAAACTGAGAAAAGCCGGCAAACAGCAAGCCCGGATCTGCAGAACAGATCCGGGCTTAGTTAATTCTATTTAATTATTCTATACCTGTTATTTCAGGCTCTGCATCATGACCAGTCATCAGGATGATGAAGAAACATCTTCCTCCGTGATCTCTTCACCACTCAGAATTTTCTGAAGAAGTTCCGTAGCCTGAGCTACATCGTCTTCATACGGGATCATGACGTATGCCGTAGAGTTCGGCATCGAATAGGTCGTCTTACGTGCGTCCGATCCGCTGACCGCATACTTCTCAACATCCCATGACGCACCGTCATTGAGCTGCATCTTCACAAGCTCAGAGATCTCGTCGGCGGTCATGTTCGTGACCATCATATCCTGCAGACTTGAGAGAATATCCGAATAATGGGTGAGTACCGTTGTACCGCTCGTCACCTTGTCAATGACCGCGCGGATGACTTCCATCTGATCCTTTCCTCTCTGACGGTCTCCACTGGCAAACGAATGACGCTCACGCGCAAAAACTAGTGCTTCTGCTCCATCCAATGTCATCTGTCCCTTTGTAAAAGTATATCCTCCGGCTGAAAAATCCTCTGGAATTTCAACCGTAATACCGCCGATGGCATCGATTAGCTTCTCAAAACCAGTGAAATTGATCTGCATATAGTAGCTGACGTCTGTCGAATACAGATTTTCCAGTGCTTCGATTGAACAGTCTACACCATAGATTCCACAGTGAGTCAGTTTATCCTTTGCGCCGTCTCCGGCAGGATTATCAATATAGTAATCACGAGGCGTATTGATCAGCAGAACCTGTTTCGTTGTCGGGTTCACTGCCATCAAAATATTAACGTCGCTCCGGCTTGTGTCCAGAATCTCGCTTCTGGTGTCCGAACCGCTGATATACATCACAAACGGCTCAGTCGTGACGCTACTGACGCCCTCGGCCGCGTCGCTTTCAACCGTGTCAAAATTGAGATCCGCCAAAGATGAAGACGTTACCGCCTGTACACTGTTATCGCTCTCTTCCGAACTATCCGACTCCGAATAGACAGGGATCTCATACAGAAGCTTTGTATCCGTCGAGAACGTGGAATATTCATCATAATCTGAGAGGATGGAGGCATAAGCCTCATTGATCAGTGCCGCATCCACGTCACCATCATAGAGTGCCTTCGCGCACTCCGCCACGCCGGCCACACTGGTTGTCTCCGCGTCTTTGCCAAAGAGTGCCTTGAGCGAATCCAGCGCCTTCGATGTGTTATCGGTATCGTAATTCTCCATGATGCCAAAATTGTAATCCGCCGCATCTTCAATCTGCTGCGCCGCGTCATCCGACATCACATAAACACCGACCATAGCCGACGGCGTCTGGTCATCCGTCACCTTATCCACGGAAGTTTTCAGCTCCTGAGCCATCGACGCCGCCATGACAGAGCCGAAGCCAAAAATAACCGCAAGAACGATCGCGATAATCCTCCTTGCCTGTCTCGCCCGGCCCACCTTGTGCTCCTTCATTCCCGAAAACAGCAGGGCTGCCGTGAGAAACAGGGACATAGCGACCACCATGACCACCACGAGCATATACTTGCTCGGCACCATGTTCAGTCTGGCGACACTGGCCAGGGCATAGATCTCCAGAATTGCCTGAACCGCGAGCACCACAATTGCGATCGGCATCCACTTTTTGCGATGAAGCATGACATCCTCTCTTTCAGATAAACATTTTATAAAAATATTATTTTATAGGAAGCAAACCGATTTCATATTATTTCAGCGATATTATAAAAAGTCAAGAACTAATCATTTATTCGGCTTTTCCCACTTTTCGCCCTTGAGATTGTAATAAATATTCTTCGTAACTTCCCCTGATTCATCATAGACAGGAATCACGGTATGATATCCCAAAAAGTTATCCACCGGCTTCCCCTCAAGGTCATAATAATCCTTGCGGACCAGCCTTCCTTCCTCATATGTATTATGGACATCATAATCCGGTGTTTTCTGCCAGGTGATCCCGCTCACTTCCAGTTCCTGGTCTCCCACAGCATAAACAGAAAAGTCCACGCCGAAGCTTGAAGAGGTATTCAGCGTGATGCTGAAAACGCAGTTCCCCTCTTCATCAAAGTCACTCCGCATAACGGTGGTGATCTGCTTTGTCAGCCTGCCGTTATTGCTCTTGATCCGCAGAGTACAGACCGCGTAATCGTCTGTGTATTCATCCGGTCGGATGTGCAGAGAATACGTCACGGTATACTTTCCGTCCCGGAGATTCGTTTCGCCGGTATCTACAACAGAGTTATCATACCCGGAGAGTGTAATACTCTCTCCATCATATGGAAGAGAATTGACAGAAGCCACTTCCTCCAGATCAAGGCTGTGCTTTACCGGATAATATCCGCTCATCACATATCCCTGTTCCTCCAGTGCCTCGATCACCTGAGGGTCATTCGTGTACAGGCCGTGGGTATCGGAAATCTGGGTGAACAAACAGTTGTGATGGAAGAAGCAGTCGGAATCATTATTAACATCGGTCACGACCGTCACATTCTCATAGCGTGCGAGTTCATCTCCGTCAAAAACGGAGCTCACGACACTTCCGAACCGGCGCCTGTAAACCTCGGCGAGCCTTTCCACGTAAACACTGCCCGAAGAATTGCTGATAGCCGTCCCCAGCGCCACACTTTCCTGTGTCATCGTTTCATCAAGGGCAGCAGCTTCGCTCTCGACCACACCGTTCAGCTTCCATCCTCCCGCAAGAGCGGCGGCAAGCGAAACTGCCAGGAGTCCCGCGCCGATCGGCGGCCGTTGCCGTCTCCAGAGCATGTCCAGTCCCCACAGGAACAGCCCCGCCACAAGAACAGAAAGAACAAGAAGAACGATCACCCTGTACTGGCCCGATCCGCCATTCTCCCAGTGGCGGTATGAGGCGACCACCCTCATCAGGGAAAGCAGCCTCGGAGCAGCCAGAACAAGACAGATCACGCCGGCGGTGACCGGGAGATGACGCCAAGCTTGACTGAAAAGCCCTTTAAGAGACTTGCCGAACGGCACTTTTTCCGTTATCGTCTCCGCACCGTCAAATGACGTGAACGGGAGCAGCAGGAAAATATTGACATTCATCTCTGGGAAATGGTGCTCCGCGATCGAATGAACGGCAATAATGATCATCACGATAAGCAGACGGTAATCCCGCTTCGCAGCGCGCACGGCCATATATTCCCAGCACAGCAGAAGCAGAAGAAAGAACACCCAGCCAAAACGGATGAGCATCAGCACATAGGAGCTGTCGATGAAATTGTACCCGACGACGCCATAGGTGCTTCCACCGTTTCCGACCTGATTCACAATATTGCCCCACGGAGTTATCGCATATTTTTCAAACGCTTCGAGAGACAACCGGATTCTGTCCGACATCAGATCATTGAGAACTGCGGCGAAATGCATCCCGCGGGAATAGGCGTAGACAACGCCAAAGATAAAGGCCGCGGACAGCGGAAATGCCAGCACCGCAAAGACGCGAATCATACCGCCGATAAAGCCGGCCTTTCCCCGCGAGCGCATGATGATCACCAGGATGATTCCGACAATCAGCAACAGGTTTCCGATGGTACTCGTATAGGAGTATGCGATCCCATATGCCACGTACAGCGACAGAAAAGACAGGAGGAGCACCAGTTCATCCGAAACCCGCGCGCCATAAACGCACCAGAAGACGAGCAGCCAGAACAGGATGATCGTCGCCATGTCCGTTGGGAACCCGAATCCCCAGGAGCTGCGTATGTGGCCATTCTTCCCATCGTATACCAGATTCGTGATAAAACCGCCGAGTGCACTGACAACCGTCAGAAAGATTACACAGCCGACGGAGATCAGATAGGTCTTCAGGATTTTGCGGTTGGAGATGCCGACACTTCCGAGAAGAAGGAACGCCATCCCCTTAAACATATCATACTGGCTCGCGCGGAAAGCCTTAAACACGACAAGGGCGGCAATAACAGCAATCAGAAAACGGAGAAACACAGAAGCCTGCGCCCGTTCTCTGATGGCAAGAAGCAGCTTAATTAAAAAACAGAGCGAAGAGACAACGATGACAGCCTTCATACAATATCTCGTCACAATATTTTCAGGCAGATTCATCGTTGTAACACTGGTCTCAAGACAGAAAAGCCATACAGCCAGAACGATCAGGTAGCAATATTCAGTTATCTGACGGATACGTTTTTCCATATCTTGCAAACCAGCTCTTATTATTCTGCATAGAGATATCCTTTAACCGGGATTTTGTATTCAATCATGATATTTAACAGATCATCTAATTCGCGATAACCCGTCACGCCGCCGCACACGACAAGAATGACGTTATCAAACGAACGCGCGTCATCTGAAGCCATCACCAGCTGCTGCGCATTTGTATTCACGGATTTAATGCTGCAGCCCCTGTCTGAAACCTTCTTCATTACGGATTTGGCGAATTCCTCCGACGCCGGAGTATTGTTGATCGACACCATTGTCAGGCCGCGATGATCCTCATCCCCCATCAGAGAATCCATAGTGCAGATTCTCTCCGCCGCAAAGGCCGAGGTTTCTTCCAGATCCAGATACTTCTGGTAGCGATGATTATAGATTCTCCTGCTCCAGATAAATCTCTGAATGCCCTTCTTATCATACTTATGATATTCGCCAAATTGTTTGTAACCTGTGACATCCTCAATCTCGTCGCCCGAGGTCACTTTATGATTTGACAGCATATAGATCATATAGAAGACAATATACAGAACGATGCCCGCGATAAAACCTGCGGCCAGATACTTTTTGGAGATCCCCGGTTCATCAATTTCCGTCTCTTCATCAGAGGAGACTTCCTCATCTTCAATGCCCAGGTCATTCTTTAAATTGACCAGTTCTGCCTGATACAGCTTCATCTGATCTTCCGAAAACGAATCCACGGCCTCTGCGTTGTCATCAAGGCTGTTCAGAATCTCATTTTTCACGTTGTTCTGCTTCGTTTTCAGATCATTATTGATAATGTACTTGTCATAATTATCTAATACGTTGAGGCTGTGACTGCCCACGGACTCCGAAAGCTCCGCGGAGATCTGCTGCATTGATGAATTCACCGCCTCCGTCACCTTTGACGCATCGGTATCTACCGGCAGAATGACTGAAACCGTAATGACCGGATAGACCTCCGTAGACAGTTCATAGCCATCTCCTGAAGCCGTAGCGACAGACTGGGTCGTGCCCGTGTACTCAACGGTCACCAGTTCACCCATGACCTTCTGAAGATCGGAATCCGCAATGTCTTCACCCATGGCCTCTGCGATAACCTTTAAGATTTCTTTATCGCTAAGTCTGTTGCTGTAGGATCTGCACAGGAGCTCGGAAATTTCCGGGTCTGAATCCGTGATGTAGTATTCAAGGTAAAGGATATGCTCATTCTGCGAGTCAATATTCATCAGTATCGAGCTGTCCAGATAATTCTGATCAGTGTATATCTTCTGCTGATTGAAAACCGCCGTCTCAACATCCGTTCTCTCTGCATCTGTCAGAACGTTCCCCAGCTCCTCAATTTCTTCATCCGAATAGCTGTCAGCGTTTTCGCTCTGCTCCTCCGAGGTTTGAGCCGCCGTATCGAATGCCCTTTTATCCAGCACATACTTCAGGCCGGCCAGGCATATGGCGACCAAAAGGGAAAAAATCAATACCATTTTCCATTGCATCAATATTTCCCAAAGGATATTGCCCAGATTGATCTCAGCGTCTTTCCTTAAGTTGACTTTTTTCTTCTGCATGATTTGCTGCTCCATCTATCTCTTATTAAATCTCGAAGCCCGATTTCTCAGGCAGAATCGTATTAAAGGCGTCCGTCAGCTGTCTTTCGACATTTTCCACATTATCAATATCTGCATTGTCATTGATACAGATCATATGTCTGCTCTGTTTTTTAATGGCATCGCAGATATCCGGGCACTGTTTTCCCAGGTCAAAGTATTTTCCAAACTTGGGGGATCTGGGCACGAAATTGCCACTGGCCAGCTGCCAGTATCTCATCAGCCACTGATTTACGTTGTCTTTCTTCTTAAAGCGGCTGCATGAAGTATTCATCAATACTTCCGGTTCCTTCTCCCATACCGTTTCGTAAGTGGATTTCAGATAAGAAACGGGGGTATGCGGCTCATAAATTCCAAACATCTGGTGTAACGGATAGAACATCAATGTTCTTAACAGCTGCACCCCATATTTTGGATTGATCCATTTGCCGAAATTGCTCTTAACCATCTGGAAACCGTGAAAATAATCATTAATGATTTCCGTGTCGTTAACCTGAATTGCTGCCGTTCCAAATCTCGCGGGATAAATAGGCGACAATATCGAGCAGTCACACGGGCGTCCATTGACAAAGAAATCCGCCGGACTGACCTCCCTGAGCAGGAACATATCATCATTAAAATAGACAAAATGCTCCTGAAGATCCGGGATCCGGAAAAGATTTATCTCCAGTGCCCTGGAATTAAATGTCGGAAGACTGCCGTCCGGCATGAAGTCTTTGTGCGTGACAATGTGAAGCTTTTCATTATTTACATTTAACCATTTGGGCAGATGGCCGTAGGTGACGAAGTGTATCTTCCGTACCCACGGAGCAAATTTTTCAACTCCGCGGAACCAGTACTGCAGAATTCCCCAGTCCCTGAAGCATTTCGCAGTATCCGCCACCAGTTCATCCGGGACCTCTGTATTCATCTGATATTTCAGTTTCTCTTTTATCCATTTGGGATCCGATCCGTCGACCCACATGATAACAAAGTCAATATCGTACATCTGGACTCGTCCTCTCATACCTGGTAAACAAGTTCTTCTTTATCCGTATTGTCATCACGGTTAAACAAAGCCAAACCGATCGACAATACGATAATCCTCTGGGGATCCAGCACGCAGAGGGATATGCAGCTCAACAGAATAAAAAGCCAGTAAATCTTTTTAAACCGGTACATCCTGATATCCATCTGATCCTTTGCAGGAAATGTTTTCGCCATCATATAAATAAATAGTATCAGGATTGGTATGCCAAACTCGGCGACACTCCCAAAAAGGCCTATATCTGAATAATATGCCACTCCTCTGGTACCATGAATCACATAATAATTGGGGGATGTCTTATCAGCGTTCATCACGCCCAGGCCAAACAGAGGATGAGCTAAAATGCTGTCCCAATAATATACATAGGCATCCAGCCTCGCATAGTAGCTCCCGTTCGTCTGATAGGATCCGTCCTGTAAAGGACGTATAAGAGAGGCGATGGCTTCAGGGACATTAAACGCAAAGAACCCGGCGACGATTACCAATGTCACAAGAAGCACAATAAGTGCCCGGGCCTTTTTTTTATTATCATTTTCAAAATAGAAGGCAAATAACAGCAGAAGTGCAAACAAAAACACATACATTCTCGTCTGCGCCACGTAGTAAAAATAAATATATCCCAATAATAAGCTGATGCCGTTTAAAATAATCTTTCTTTTCAGAATGACCAGATTACAGATGGCAAAAACCATCGCAATCGATACTATTGTAGATATATACGTTATTCTTATTTCACCATCTCTGACCGCTATCTTTTCACTTCTCTCAAACTCATAAATGCTTAAGAAAAGCCTTCCCGTTTTGTTATATATAAATGCCTGAGCTGTAACTATCAGGCATGCGATGATATTCATGCCCGCCAGCATCGATGAAAACCTGTTTAATTTAGTACTAAAGTATTCCGACAGCGGAAAATATAACAGAATTGTCAGATATGCAATATATGGCACTAAGATATTCTGAATGGGCTCATTTCTATATGTCACAATCGTATATACGACATCAATTGTGACGATTATCAGAAATGCAAAAACAATATTCCTGTATTTATAATTCTGCAGTCTGTATTTAACCACAAACAAGACAAACAGAAATATCCAGATCAATTCCATAAGCTTGTTATGGTATGTGTTGGTTTTTGCAATAGCCTGAGGTAATGGAAGGATATAAAAAAACCTGTATTCCATCAGCAGCAAGGCCCCAACAAATACATCTGCCCATGATATTTTTAATTTCACTGCCAGCCCCTCACTTTATTATTTCCGGCCATTATCTGATCTCCCCGCATACCATACGGACGCTATTATCTGCTCTTGATAAAACGGTTTCTTTTATCTACCAGAATGCTCCCTGCAGGGACGTCTTTCGTGATTAATGCCCGGCGCCAATGACACTCCCCCTGCCAATTGTCACGCCGTCAAGAATGACTACATTACTTCCGATCCAGCAGTCATCCTCGATGACAATCCCTTTCTGATTGACACCCTGACTCTTGATCGTGGCATCCTTATCCTTAAAATTGTGATTTTCCGCGAAAAGACTGCATTTCGGTCCGAACATTACGTTGTTTCCGATGACTATTTTCCCGGAACATCCGACGTACCCATAAGGTCCGATTGAAGAATTATCACCCATAACCAGACCTTTGCCCAGATCTCCGCCATAGTAGCTGCTCGGTCTGATCATTACGCCCCTGCTTATCGTTACATTGTCGCCAAAAACCAGGCCTTCAGAGGCAAGGCCCTGGACCTCGGCATAATCCTCAAATTTTACGTTTTTGCCACAGGTTATGTGGTTTCCGTGGGTAATCTGCACATGCTTTCCTATAAGAAGCAGTCCTTTTGAAGCCTTTAAAAACGGCTTCTTAAACTGTCCCCTTACTGCCTTGATTCCCGCGCGAAAATAAATGGACGCTTTGTCTCTGCCTTTTATATTCTCATTCATCGTTCATCACTTTTTTGTAAATCTGCATCAGTTCCTGATAATTGGTCTCCGGCTGGTATTTCTTCTGGTAGTCGAGCCGCGCACGTTCTCCGATAGCTTTGCACTGCTCAGGATCTGCCCAAAGTTTCTTAATCGCATTTACGAAGCCGTCTACGTCGTTCAGCCGGACCTTATATCCGTTGACGCCTTCTTCGATTGCCTCCGATGAAAAGCCGAGGTCAGTGGCTATCAGGCCGCGCCCGAGGCTCTCCGTTTCGATCTCCACCATAGAGCATCCTTCATACCATATGGACGGGAAAACCACAAATTCACCGCCCTTGACGATTGACATACAGCGCTCATGCTGCGTATATCCCAGGAAATACACATTATCGTGCTTCTCAGCCCACTCGCCGAATTCCTTTTCCAGAGGGCCGGCTCCCATCACGACAAGAGGAATATCCGGCAGCTGGTCCCAGATCTTCATCAGAAGACGGACGCCTTTTTCCTCGCCGATCCGGCCATAAAAAACGGCATAACGGTCCGGCACCCCGTCGGGTTTTACTGCCGGAAGACCGGCCTGCGCATCGGGCACAAAATTATACTTCTTTGTTATCTTTTTTCCGTCAAACCCGATATTTTCCAGCAGCCTGATCTGGTTGTCATTCAGGCAGATGTAATGATCAATCTGCTTATAGAAGGTCTGTCTTGCCCTGTGATACTTAAACACACAGGCGACCATGAAGCTCTGCAATCCCGATCCTTTAAAGCATTTGTATCTGCACATACGAAAATAGTGCCCATCACCACACTCATTACATAATTTATTTCCACGTAATGATGTGGAGCACGGGCATATAAATCGGGTATCGTGCAAAGTCGCGACAACTTTACAATTTTTTCTTTTTGCAGCGTACAGAATAGAAGGAGACAGAAGGGGGAAAAAAGTATGGACATGCACGATATCCGGTTTCTCCCGTTCGATGATTTCCTGGACGTTTTTGTAATTCTTAAACGACCACAGCATGCCAAATGCTAATTTCAGCTTTCCAAAAGCCCCCGCATTATCAAATTCATCATTGCGAACGGTATAACGGATGACCTGATTTCCATGTTCCTCTAACAGAGCCGTTTCGCTGTTAAATACCTGATCATCACCGCTGGCAGAGCCTTTGCGGTGATAATTATGTATGGCCAGTATTTTCATTAACTTTTCCCCTCAAATATCCGGCTGTATTCAGACGCAATAAACGGCCAGCTGAACGCCTCTTTAATTCTGTTTTTGGCGCGCGTGCTGTATTCATTGATCGTATCGCTATCCAGCTGATCAGCTTTGTCAATGAGCGACGCCAGATTACCGTCCTGCTTCGTCCAGTAAAGAGCTGAATCCTCTGCCACCTCTCTGTTAAAACCGACGTCCAGAAGTAGATTCAGTTTTGTTGATCCAAGAGCCTCGAGAAGCGACGGGTTTGTACCGCCCACCTCATGTCCGTGGAAATACCCATACGCCTGTTCCCTGATCTTCTTGAGAAGTTCTTCGTCATATACGGTTCCCACAAACTTGATGCGTTTATCGTGCTTGAAATGCAGTTCCTGATCCAATTTATTCAGAAGCGCTTCATTCTCTGTTGTAATAATCGCAAAGTCTTTCTTGCTGTGGCTCTTCATAAACTCGCGGATCAGCGTCTCATAATTGTTCTCCGGCACAAAACGCCCGACAACAAGATAATACTGGTATGGCTTCAGTCCTTTTTCATTCAGCCATCCCACAAACCTCGGATCATCATCCGCCAGTTTACTGTTCCGGGTCTCTGATCCATAGGAAATATAAACTGTCCTCGGATGATATGCGCGGTATTCTTCCTGAATATACTTCTCTATGTTCTTGCTGTCACAGATGGCAAGATCACAGTGCTTTACCATCATCCGCTCGGATTCCTTCCAGTACTTCCGGACAGGCGCAGCCCACTTCTGCCTCATCCACTCGTGGCCATCCGGATTGAGATATAGTTTCCCACCGAGCTTATGGATCTCTTTCTGAAAATGTGCCGCCCTCGGGCCAATCCGGCAGGCAAGGATATAAACGATGGGATGTTCGATATGATTCGATCTGATATAAGAAAGAGAATACCTGAGTGCTGCTACATCGTAGTAGAGGGCCTGAGCTTCCCCCATCCATTCAGGCATTTTAATTTTAAAGCAATGAGCATTATGATATTCAAATTCGTGATCGTTGAGTGTTCTGGCGCCAGGAAGTGTCGATTCGTCACGCGAACCAGTGCCATTCGCCTTACACGCAACATGAAACTTGATATCCGGGTTGTCCTGATGATATTCCGTTAATTTATCTACGAAAGTCTCATATCCACCGTAGGCTCCCATTGATTTAGAGCCAATAATAAATACATGCTGCACAATCTTTCCCCTATCATCTGAACTACATTACGTAGCATCTATAGTTTCAACTCCCAAAAGAATAACCAATAAAACAACAACAAGAAAAAAGGCAGACAGGTTTCAAAGCCCCTCCTGCCTTTTTGAACTATAAATTGATAAATTATTCCGCACCTTTGTGGTTAAATAATACTCCGATTGTCTTAAACAGGATTTTGAAATCTCCAGATAATGACCAGTTGTTGATGTATTGCATATCAAGCCTTACCACTTCATCAAAATCTGTAATATCTGATCTCCCAGAAACCTGCCACAATCCGGTGAGTCCCGGCCGCAAAGTCAGTCTCGCCCTGTAATAGGCGTTATACTGCAGAAATTCCTTTTCCGTCGGCGGTCTCGTCCCGACAAGGGACATGTCGCCCTTCAGCACATTCCAAAACTGCGGGAATTCATCAAGAGATGTTTTTCGGATGAACTTTCCAACTTTTGTTACACGTGGATCATCATCCATCTTGAACATCAGGCCCTTCATCTGGTTCTTGGCCATCAGTTCGGCCTTTCTGGCTTCAGCATCCTGATACATGGAACGGAATTTATAAATTTTGAAACGTTTTCCGTTTTTACCTACTCGTGTCTGGGAAAAGAAGACGGGACCCGGAGAATCGATCTTGATCGCAGGAGCAAGAAAAAGCCAGATAATTCCGGTGAGGATCAGACCAACGATGGAGCCAATGATGTCGACCAGCCGTTTCACTGCCATTTTTGACGGCTCAAATACATTGGCGGAATAGTTCACGCAATAATAATTGAAGCCAAAGTCACTCAATGTGGCATTCTGTCCGACCTGGATAGGAAGTCCTACGGCCACATGCACCTCAATGCCCATGCCCGCGAATTCATCAATGATCTGGCGCTGTCTCTCCCTCTTCAGTGAAGGAGCAAAAAGGAAGATGTCGTCAAATTCCGCAGTGACAATCTCGCTGGGGACAAATCCTGCTTTCGTGCTGACGGGCTTCTCATCGACTTCGCCTGTCATTGATTCTGCATCTGCTTCTAGGAATCCAACGATAACATAGGAATATCCGGTGAGAAAATTCTCTTTCACCTGTTCGCTGTGATCCTTATCGGTGATAATGATCAGCTTTTTTCGGAACCGATCCTTCTTATATATGTTAGCAACGGCCTTTTTGATCAGAATCCGTTCAATATAAGTCCCGGTGATGCTGAAAATCAAGAAGTAACCGATAACAAGACGGGAAATTGCCGTCGGATTATGCAAAATAAAGAATACCGCGATCAGACTGACGGCCAAAAGAGTATCATGCAGAATCACAGCGCCGAGTTCGCTCAGATAGCCGCGCCCCATAAAGTTTTTATTGAGGTTAAAAACGAGGCTGATAACCGTGCTCATAAGAATGAGAATCAGAATGATCAGAGGCTGAAATTCATGCGGTACACGATAAACCTGTCCATATCTGAGAATTGCAGAGGTGGAGTAAGCGACAAGCGTAACGAACAAGTCCGCAATCCAAAGCACGAGCTTTCTCACTATTCGATTGTGATTGTTCATTACTGAACTCCTCCATACTCAGAAGTCAGGAGATTCATTAAAGAAACATCATCCTGCTCAGTCATTCGGGCCTAATCATACTCATATTACCCTATAATAACATATGATTAACTTTTTTCAAGTAATCATAAATCCTAGCTGAACTTCTACTAAATGTCAAGTTACCCCTGCACAAATCTGGCATTATATTCGCGGTTCAGCTCACTGATCTCCTTCTCGCCATCAATATAAGGTTTATAAAACTGCTCCACATCTCCGCCGCCGAGGTTATCGCAGCCATTGCAGAACTCACACTCATGTCCACAGACCGCAAGAGACTGCCGAACAATGCGGATGCGTTCCTCACGAGTTGTATCTTTAATCAAGATTGAAACAAAATCATTCCTCATAAAATGTCACCAACCTTTCCTAATATATGTTGAGGATTCTATTACAAAAGAATTGTTCGAAATTAAGAATATTCCATTAGTATAATATGATATCAGCTAACATCATCGAGAGAAATTGCATTCGCATCCTTGTATACAATATATAATTTTCCTGTATTCTGTGCTTTATGCTTCGATAATCTATATGTACAAATAATAATATTCAGCAAATCCTGTGTTGACAGATTGGCATCCGAAAATCTAGTTGCAGAAGACGAGCCTAAAATCGGAATGCAAATGTCTTTTCCATTCCTATATTTATCTAACTCCTCCCACATTTTATCAAGGCATTCCAAATAATCATCATATTTCATTACACCGTTGCCATTCTTATTTAACTTTGCAAACGCCAATAATAAATAGTCGTCCGCAACAGCAATAGTTCCAGAAGGATATCTTTTCTTATTCTTATATTCAGATGGCGTTTTCGATGGTTCAAGTGAATCTATTATCTTTCTTATATAGTTTGAAACATCAAGATACTTATGAGATATTTTTCTGATATATTGTCCGCATATAGAATTGCTATTAATGTCCCCCGGATCAGTTCCAACTTTCGATGTGAAACATTCATCAAATGGTATTACTTTGTAACATTTTTTCATATGAAAAATATTTGCTTTTTTTACCACAATCGTATAATTGTAGCCTCTTATTGTTTTACGCCATCTAATTATGTGGAATAATAAGTTTGCTATCGTAGAGATAAAAAAAGCTACAATTATTAGCAACAATTTGACTATCCACATTGATATATGCAAGGCATTGCTTAAAACAACTATGTTATCTTCCGTAAGAATGAAAAACGCAAAAGTAAGAATAGTTGAGCAAAATCCCGCTATTTCTTTTATACGTTCAATCATATCCAAGTACCGATTTTATTGTATCATAATCCGCAACTCTGTCATTAGAATCATTAGTTTTCCAAAAAGGATATGCATAATCCTCATATCCAGACATATAATGCGGGAGCCAATTGGTTTGGTGTTGTGTAGAATTATAAAAAATCGCTATCGTTTTATTACGCTTTTCTGCCTCCAAAAATTCATGCTTCAAATATGAAAATCCATTAATAGTCCCAATATCATCGCTATCATCAGCAGAAAATGTATTCTCAACTTTACATTTCTTCCGACCGTTTGTATTTTGTTTATATGGTGTGCATGTGCATTCTGATTGACCTTTATAACACCTCTCACATTCGCTTCCGGCTGTTCGAGTTTTTGTTTTATCACCAACTATTGCTATCAACATTGATGATAACTGAATTTGCTTATTAAATTCCTCTTTTAGATCGCACGGACGACAATCGTCTGAGTCTGCAACACTTCCTGCAACACACTCGGCCATGTCTGTAAAATCCACCTTATGAAGATCATCTTTTCCCCACTTATGCAAAATATCTGTTACATCTTTATCACCGTCTTCTGCATAGTCTGCACTAATATATACCCTTTTACTCATTTTTAATTCTCCATTATTATTGGTTCATACTGTATTATCATTCTCATCATGTAATAAAATATTGTAGTACAATATACATTATCATTTATGATTCTATATCAATGTATCATTGTTACGACACTTCCACCCATTCCATGTATGATCTTTTTCACATCATCTAATCTCATAAGTTGTAATTTCTTAATGCAATCCTCAGTTAATTCTCTATGTAATGAAATTACAACTAATACTTTTCCATTATTTGTGTTATTTAACACCTCAATTTCATATGAATGCATAAAAATTCTCCACCTCGTTTCTATATACAATATACTCATCATATTTGGGTACATCCTCAAAAAATCTATCATTTTTTCAATCAAGTTTTATGTGTAAGTAATCTCTCCAATTACGGAGACATCTACAATCTCTCGTATTTTCGCATTATCAAAATATGTCATATGTCTGTTCTTTCATCATCCAGTATGATGATTTGCCTCAATACTTTTCTTGAAAAATATTGTAATTCACGTCGAGGATATATCCCATTCCTCTTTGCCAGATGTCATATTTTACCCTCTTATCCATCCGCAGCGTCAAATACTGATGAAAATTGATACCTCTGTAGAGGACACTCTGCATGTACATTATTGCACAAACGGGAATTTCTTTCATAATATGAGTACAAAAATATCAGCAATAAAAATAATTCACTCAGCGTTATTATATTGTGATATAATATACCAATAACAAATGAATTCGGGGGCCTATGGACATCATTATTTATCTCATTATTTTATTTATTATTATCGCACTTTTTATTTTTTCTTTGTCAAATTCGCAACTTCCATCATGGAAAACGAGCGAAAAAAATAATTGATAGACTTTCTCTTTTAACTAATGGGAACTGGATAAATATAAAAGAATTCATCTTGGACCGAACTATGTACTCTAAGTTTATGTTTAATAACGACATCACTGGATGCTATATACTTCGAAACAATAATAACGGAAAATACTATGTTGGCCAATCAAAAAATGTTAACGACAGAGTCAATAAGCATTTCCCTGGCCATGGTTCTCCAGATGTGTACTTTGATTACAGAAAAGGCGACGACATTAGCGTCATGATTCTTAAGCTCAAAGATACAAATTATGATAGCCTTAATCAAATGGAACGTGAACTCATCATCTATTATGATTCTTATAACAAAGGATACAACAAAAACCGAGGCAATGGAGTTCGATAAATTCTTTATTCTTGATGCGGTTAATATCATTTCTTTTCTCAAATAACGGACAGTATTCTCCTTTCGCAACGTCTACTTCCTTTATGCTTTTATGCTTTTATTTTGATCAATATCAATCACGAATAGGTTGACGGAAAATCCTCAACAGTTTTTCGCATATTGATCTTTTTCTTCTTTCTTACAAACCCGTATCAGTACATCTTGTTTACCGCAATATAGTAGTAATGCTTATTCAGTCACTTGTTATATATTTGAGTTACTACTTCGGTATATTGTCTTTAAACACACGTCAATCATTGTCTTCAAATCTTACTACTTTGTATCCTTGATTCCTGAATGAATCCCAAAATCCTGAACACATCTGGTTAAGCCAGTAATATTTTTCAAAAAGTTCCAGATTGAAATTTATATAATCTAGTATTATTCCCAACAATCAAAAAACAAAAAGGGCTTGGTATTATCAATATTAATAGTCTGAATGTTACGATGTTTTCTTTTTATCATCCAAAAAATATCTTTGCGTCCTAGATGGCATAGGAGTTGTTTTATCAGTATCCATAGGATTTATTGTCGCCGAATTTCCAGATTTGCTATTAGATTATTGCCTTGTTTCTTAATGCTTGTGTTATTATTCATATTTCACCTCGTTTCTCGTGAAAGGTCTCCATCTAATAAGAACCAAAAACGCACATCCAAATGAAACATAGAAAAAATCATTGAAATTTGAATCTACCTTACAGAATGATTATTAATATTTTCTAGATCATCATCCATCAATTCTATGTATTGCTTAATCCTCTGATCAACCTTATTCACATCCCTACAATTATTAACAAAATTATAAAGGTCCTTATACTCATCATTATTGTCCTCTTCCTTCTCCATTGTGTCAGTGAAGCGAAAAAGAGACTTATTAATAGAACCACCAATATTGATGCAAATGTTATACCTTAAAATCTTTTCGATAGATTACTGTTATCCAAAACTACTGGTATTATCATTGCTACAGCTGCAGACAGCCGACCCCATTGAATTGGACTGTTGAATCAGAGAATTCTCATGTCTGATTTTGTCTTGATGCTTATGATGTGAAAGGTCCTTTACATAACTATGTAACCCGCTAATATCTTGTTCCTGCGATCGTTCTTTGTCTTTCACGGAAGTGCATTTTTCTTCAAACTCCTTTTCTTTACAGAACTTTGCTTCGCAGCTCTATTGTTTATCTTCTTCCATCTTTACCTCCTAATAATCCAATTAAAATGCCAGAATGATTATTCCGCCTTCTGAGAGCATCTTGTCCGCAGTCGAGAGCACCTCTACCGCACATGAGCGCATATGCTCGATCCGCGTTTGAAATTGCTCCATGCGTCAATGGTAAAGCCAAAAAACGGCTTAAAAGCCCCATTGACACAGGTCGCTATTTAAGTGCAATTGATAGCCAAGCGGATCAAGATATAGGTGCTCTGATATCCGATCAGCCCTGCTCTAAAATGCGGAATCCCTGCTTTGAATGCGTGGAATATTCACCAGAACATACCAATTTTTCAATGACCTTGACGATGACTATCAAAATTGCATATTGTATCTGTAAGATCCTTTTAAAACTTCATCTCTAAAGCAAACCCGCAAAATATTTTCTTTATATATTGTATATTCGGCAAGCCTTTCTGAAAATATAATAGAATTATCATGTTTCGATTTTCAATTTTCCCGAGATAAACCTTAATCCATCGGATCTTCTCACCTAGATTCTCGTAATAATAATAAAGTATGACAAACCGGCCGAACATACGCCTCGAAGATGATATTACTTGACAACAACACCAGTTTAGCCCTTTATTGAATAATCCAAAAAGAATAACAGGCAACTGTAATATAGCTATTGCTACAACAGTTGCCTAGATGATGTTATAAACAATTACATCCCATATATCTGTTTACAAAAACAAATCAGTCAGTGACAGCAAACCCTCTGCTTCGAATGACCCTGCAGATATCTTCCGTATATTTGTCGCATTCTTCTTCCGTGGCGGCCTCCGCCATGACGCGGATGAGCGGTTCCGTCCCGGACTCCCGGACCAGGATCCTTCCTGTGTTTCCGAGCGCCT
>JAZHVR010000005.1:0-174318 GCA_036453165.1 Eubacteriales bacterium
CTATGGTCCAAGGAGGATTGCGTCAGATCCATGCCATTCCATTCTAACAGCTTTAGCAATGAAGGATGTAGAGCCCAACTGGCTGTTGGGTTCTCTATACCCTAACTTTATTGTAGGAGGAGGATTATCCGTTTCGGCTACTTCTGGGCAGCGATGCAATAAAGACGGTAAAAGCTTCTCTTGAAGACCGTCTCAAGGAAATTGATGACTGGGAGGGTGAATCTGTCAAAACTGACTTTGAGCAGAAAAAAACAGGGATCTGATAATTTTCCATATCTATAGAACGCTGTTGTGATGGCTTGTATTATTTTTGCGGCATCCAGTGATACCGAGAGGCGCTATTCGGATATTCCTATTCAGAATAACGCCTCGTTTTGTGTTTGTGGCCGTCAAACAGCGGTATCATCTTTGCGCGAAGAACGCTCAGAAAGACCATAATAATTCAGAGCTTCATATCTTTTCATACGTATCAGGACTTATTTCCACGGACAGCACTTCCGCCGAAGACTTCCGACATCCCCGATTCATCCAGTGCCTTATCGATGCTGGCAATTTCGTCCGCTGTCAGCGAGATCTCAGACGATGCAAAATTTTCTTTCATTCTTTCAACCTTGCGGCTTCCGGGGATAGGCACGATCCATGGCTTCTTATTCAGCATCCATGCGAGAGATATCTGCGCAGATGTCGCATTCTTTTCGAGCGCAATGTCCTGCAGCAGCTTTAAAAGCTTCTGATTCTGGTCGACTGCCTGATCCGTGAACTGCGGCATGGCAGCCCTGTAGTCTGTCTTAGCGTCAAAATGAGCTCCTTTGCCGTACTTTCCCGTCAGAAATCCGTTTGCCATCGGCGAAAAGGCGACAAATCCGATCCCAAGTTCTTCAAGAACAGGAAAGAGAGATTCATACTTTCTTGCCATCATGGAATAACGGTTCTGCACTGCCGTGACCGGACAGACCGCGTTTGCGCGGCGAAGATACTCCTCGTTCGCCTCCGAAATCCCCCAGTGTGTGATCTTGCCTTCGCGGATCAGGTCAGCCATGACGCCCGCGACTTCTTCCGGCTCCACATTCGGGTCGATGCGGTGCTGAAAATACAGATCGATGTGATCCGTGTTCAGCCTTTTCAAAGAACCTTCCACGGACTTACGGATCGTTTCTGCACTGGCGTCCGGGATCAGCGGATATGGAAACTTTCCGCTCTCTGTATCAAACGACAGCCCGAATTTTGTCGAGATGACCACCTGGTCACGGACATCCGCCAGAGCGCGTCCGACCAGTTTTTCGTTATGATGCGGATCCTCCGGTGTGCCGTAGACCTCCGCCGTATCGAAATAGGTATATCCGAGGTCAAAGGCTGTGCGGATCAGTTCTTCCGCCTCTTTTTCATCTGTCGCCGCGCCATATCCGTGAGAAAATCCCATGCAGCCGAGTCCAAGCGGGGAGACCTGCAGATCTTTTCCTAATGTTCTGTTCATTTCACATCACCTCCGATAAAATTTGTGCTGATCCTTTTTTCCTGTTCCGGCAGCGCAACGCCGGAATTTTTTCCGGCCTCGATACACTTCAGAAGCCAGGCCATATTTTTTCCGAGCACGCGCATGATCTGCATTCCCTCGGTATCTTTCTTCACATCCTCCGGCGTCTGCCCATGTACCATATTCCAGTACCGGGAAGTAGCGATCGGCATCTGCGCATACAGCAGATACTTATTCAGTTCTTCAAGCGCAGACGTGGTCCCTGCACGTCTTGCGGACACGATGGCAGCTCCCGGCTTGAACATGAAGCGGTGGAGCCCCGCAAACTGGTCCACGTAAAAAGCCCTTGTCATAAAAGCGATCATGGACGCCGCCGCAGACGCAAAATGGACCGGAGCACCGAAAACAAAACCGTCATAATCCTTTGCCAGATCCAGGAAGCGGTTGACCGAATCATCGTAGTGACATTTTCCATTCTTCATGCAGTAACCGCACCCAATGCATCCGGTCAGAGGCTTGTTTCCGATCCAGAAATGGTCTGCTTTGATTCCCTCTTTCTCAAGCGCAGCACCGACTTCGCAGAGTGCTGTATAAGTACATCCTTTCATATGCGGGCTTCCGTTTACCAGTAATACTTTCATTTTGTCCTCCGATCACAATCTAATTACAGTTCATTTGCGCAGACAGTCGTGAATGATCTGCTGGCGTTCTTCAACAGTAAGCGAAGACTTAATATCGATATTCTCAATTTTTTCTTCTGACAGCTCGCCGTCAAAATACATATCGACACCGATATCTTCAAATAATTGAATCAGACGCTCTGTTGATTCATCTAATGACCCTTCTAATCCGAACGCATCTTTCAGGTAGGTGCGGACATCTTTTTCGTGATATTTCGCCATTGCCTTCAGAAAACGAGGAAAGATAGTTGTCAGGCTTTTGCGGTATTTGACGTTAAAAAGAACTTCTGGAATAAATTCCACCTCGTATAGGTCATAGATATAATTGTCTGTCTTGCCAGTACCCAGCCATCCGGATGTCGAGAGCGAGGCTCCCTGGAGAATAATGCCGCGGGCATTAAGATTATTCGGATCTTCTTTCAATGTTTCCGCCGCCTGCAGGACATTTCGAATGATGGAAATTCCGGCGTCATATGAAACGGGATTGGTATCGCCGATTGTTGAGGCAGATAACTGAACCAGCGTAACTAAAGCAGAATAGGCGGTCATTTCTTTATCAAGAGAGCATGAGTACTTTGGGATAAGCAGTGCCTGATCTGCCGCTATGCCGTAGGCTGTGCCGAAATTGCCAGTTCTGGTATCTTCCGCGACTGCCCCAAGGCCAAACTCTGATCCGCTGGACGGATAGGTCGGAATCAGCACTAATGGTAATTTTTTCAGGCCGTATGGACTTTTCTCACCGCCGATATAATCCCAGAGATCCTCTTTGTGGTAGGCTCCAAAGGCAATCAGTTTGGCACAATCCATAACGCTTGCCCCTCCGGCACCGATAACCAGTTCTATATTCTTTTCCTCTGCCAGGCGGATTCCATCCCGGATCCGTTCCAACTGTCGGGAGGCACCTGCAAATTCAAAGAACAATCCGGAAGTACTGACTGCTTTTTTCACATCATCGTAGCAGCCATTTTTCTTCACGGATCCGCCACCGTAAACAAACAATGTTTTACGCCCTTTTGAAAGAGCACTAAGTTGTTCCTGCGGATCATTCAGAAAAAGCAAACGTGTATCGTTTCTCAAAACAAAATCTTTCATCATCGTCCTCCCATCATAATTTTCATAATGTTATTTTCCGGTTGAATTTCTGGTTAAAAGCTTGTCTGGAGAACTTTTCTGTAGTTCGAACGGACAAGATCTGTAAGGCTTATATTCTCATTGCGGTAGCGCACTTCAGGATCCGGTTCTGTGAAACCTAAGACTGGATTGATCCGGATAGCCGTCTCCGGACACACATGCACACATGCCATACACGCCTGACAATTTTCTCCGGTACGGACAGCGCGGCGGCCGTCCATATGTATGCATCCTGCCGGACAGACCTTGGTGCAGAGACCGCAGCCGATACACAGATCCGTAAAATCGAAATCCGCCCAGATCGTCGCTGGCTGGTTCCCGACCATTGCTGCATAATCTGCGTGTGCCAGGCGGTCTTCCTCTGTGACCGGCTCGATCTCAATCCTTTTTTCTACGATATCCTGTCGGATTTCCGCGAGCTGCTCATCTACATGCTTATCGATCGAAGTCTCTTCGAGGATGTCAAAGGCCGGCAGAAAGTTATCGACCATCAGAACTGTGTGGATGTAATCAATACGCTTCCCGGCGTCATCGAAAACCTTTTTCGCCAGCTCCACGGCGTTCGCATGCCGGTGTCCGTACGTAAGGATCAGATACATGTAATCTGTCTCAAAACTGGCCTTCTGAATAAACTCCTTTACCATCTGAGGAAGTTCATGCCCATATATCGGAGCCACGATCCCGATCCGTTCCGCCGAAAAACGAAGATCCTCATGATCAATGATCTGGGGAATACTGATCGTCTCACTGTCAATGCTTCGCGCAGCATAAAGACTGTTTCCCGTCCCCGTGAAATAAAAAATCAACTGTCTTTCCTCCATAGAAATTCAACATTTGCAGTTCAGATTCTGAATTCTGTAATTCAGATGCTACTCTCATGATTAATATAAGTACAATATTGTTTCTGTAATCAGCTATTCATTTTGTGAATTCTGCATTTCGCAATCCATATTGTACTTTTCTCTGTCTGTTAACTAGAATTAATTTGTAAGAAAGTATTGCCTTTCCGGACAGTTGAAAGCGATGTGCATCCTGAAGGGCAGCATTGAAGCATAAAAATATTAATTCATGGAGGTAACAGACATGAAAACATTTCAGTATTCAGGAATGCCGAAAGTATATTTCGGAGAAGGAGCCCTCGATACAGCTCTCACTGCAGAGCTTCCGAAGGTCGGAAACAATGTGATGCTCGCCTACGGCGGCGGTTCAATAAAAAAGAACGGCATCTACAACGCCGTCATGGATCTTCTGAATAAGAACGGGAAGAAAGTAACCGAGTTCAGCGGTATCATGGCTAACCCGACCTACAAAAAAGTTCAGGAGGGCGCAAAACTTGCGAAGGATAATGACATCGATTTTATCCTTGCCGTCGGCGGCGGATCCGTCATCGACTGCTGCAAGATCGTGTCCGCTCAGGCAAAGATGGATGCCGATATCTGGACAGAAGAGTTCAAAAATCACCGCTATCCGACCGATTTTATCCCGCTTGGAGCCGTGACGACGGTTTCTGGTACCGGATCTGAAATGAATAACGGCGCCGTCATTACCAATGAAGAGACAAAGCAGAAAAACGGCATGGGTGGAGCATTGTCTTCTTTTGTCGTGCTTGATCCGTCGTATACACTCACCGTTCCCATGCGTCAGGCCGTATCCGGTGCCTTTGACACCCTCTCACACTGCATGGAAACGTATTTTGGAAAACCGTCAGAGACAAATGTATCCGATGAGATGAATGAAGCGGTCATGCGCAACGTCATCGCAAATATCCGCGCCATGATCCGGGACCCGAAAGATGTATCCATCCGCTCTGAATTGATGTGGGATTCCTCCATGGCAGAGAATGGCATCCTGAAGATCGGCAAGCAGACTGATTTTCAGAACCACATGATCGAACATCAGCTCGGCGCCTACACCGACTGCAACCACGGTCAGGGACTTGCCGTAATTCACCCGGCCGTCTACCGCCATCTTGTAAAAGACAACACGGCGAAGTTCGTGCGTTTCGCGAAAGAGGTATGGCACCTCTCAGCTGACGGAAGGACCGATGAAGAACTGGCACTCGCCGGAATCCAGGCACTCGCCGATTTTATTCGTGAGATCGGTCTTCCGACAACCCTCTCAGAGCTGAAGGCAAATATGCGCCCGGGCAGTCCGGATCCGACGGATAAGGAAATCCTGCGCAAGGTCGCTGACAGCGCCGTGATCACGCCGGGCTGTGCGCGCCAGATGACGCCGGATGAGATCTACGAAATCCTCGTGGAATGTATCTGACAAACGAATAATTAAAAAATAAAAACGAAATCACGCGGTGATGATCTTAATGATTACCACCGCGTGATTTCATTTTCTTCTTTTTCCGTTCATAAACAACTGCTTCAATGCAAAAGCCAGGGAAGCCATCATTCCCCAGATGGCCAGCAGTTCTATGAAATAGAACACGGCAGGCTGCCCATAGTGAAACATGACAAAATGCGTCTGTCCTGTGATATACAGCAGAAAGTTCTCGTGAATGAAGGCATACACACCGAATGCTGAAATGATAATTCCCGGCACCAGATGAACCCGCTTCAGATGCAGTCCGAAGTGAAAGCCCATCAGCAGAAAAGCCAGATATCCGGATATCAGATGCATCCCCGTGGCCACATAGGTGTCCATGGGAATGATGTGTTCCGGAAGGATTTCGTGTCCCCTCGCTAAACCGCTGATGATCACACACACTATAGCGGCGATCAGCGCAAAATCTGCTACTGTAAATAAAACTCTCACTGCGCCATAGCGTCCCTTCGGCAGAGCTCTGTACCATCGGACATTGAGCACCTGATGGATCACGATACAGATGATAAGAAATATGCCAAAGAGTTCATGCAGCCACAGCCCCGTATACTGCGATGAGAGCAGAAGATACATGAGAACACTCATCGCGATATCAACAATCAGACGTACATATTTCATGGTTGGTTTAATTTTTCCCCGATTTTTTATTAACTTAATAAGATTTTACTAAGTATTGCTGGGTCAATCCGAAGAACAGAGTGCACAGGCCCGAAAAAATCCCATGTGTGATCTGCAAGGTCTCACATGGGATTTCTCGCATTATTCTTATTTCCAGGTCTTATATTTCAAGATCCGGAAAGCTCTCATCAAGCCAATTATCTACATCTGTTTCTGCTTCACTATTTGCCGTATGTCCACTGATCGTGAGTCCGTCTTCACTGACCTCTGCATCCGGTTCAAATTCCTCAATCTGACTGACCATTTCGCCAAATCCGCTCCCAAGGTGAATCCCGAAAGGAATGATCTGCTTTCCGGAAAAATCCAGCTGTTCAAACACGTTGACCATTGGCTGGGGCAAAGATCCCCACCACACGGGCATTCCTACAAAAATTGTATCATATGATGAAATATTTGGTAATCCATTGCGGAAAGTAAACTGTTTATCCTCATCCTGGTCATCCTGCGCCACATCGACCATATCACCATAGTCAGCTGCGTATGTCTCATTGATGAGAACTGGGTATTCATCGGCACCCGTTCTTTTAATGATCTCGTCCTTCATAACAATAATGTCATTCTGCTCGACTCCAGCCGGGCTCTCTCCCGCCAGTGATGCCGACGTTATGGCATCGACCTCTGTATTGCCGGCTCCATCTGAATTCATGCCCTGATCAAAATAGATAACCAGGATCTTTGAGTCATCTATATCTGCTGAAGTCTCTGAGGAAGCGATTGCGCCTGTTGTAACCTCAGACTCAGCATCAGCATCCACTTCCTCAATATCAGATGATGTACTCTCACTGATTGCGGAAGAGCCACAGCCAGCAAGAGAAAACGCTGCAAATATGATACCTGTAATAATCGTTATCGATTTTTTCATAGCTGTTGTGTCCTCCGTTTCAATTCTGAAATTTCTGTTACTTCATCAGTTTTTCAGCCTGTTCTGTCGTGGTGCCCATGCCGCCCCACTCGAATCCATACATATCCGCAAAACGGGACATCGTAAACTCACCTGCATCAAGCATCCACTTCTCCGGCGCTGCGCCCTGGAACAGGAAGTACAGCTTCTTTCCCTTCATGCTGCCAGCCTTCACCGGTCCGTAAAAACGGTCCAGCAGATTGCGTACACTTCCGCAGATATTGTGCCAGTATACCGGAGAGCCGATTGCAACGACATCCGCCTCTTTCATCCTGTCTACGACTTCGTTGAACTGATCTCCCGGCAGAGTCTGTCCATAGGCATTGATCCTGTAATCCGTGAGATTCAGTGTGTCATATGGTGTATTTCCAAATAATGCTTTTGCCAGACGCGCGGTCGTTCCATTGGCATTCGGACTTCCATTAATAAAAAGTGCTTTCATTTTCAATATCCTCCGCTATATTATTCTGAATTCATGCTATATCTGATCTATATCGGCTTTCAGGCATGTGCTTCCTGCCTTCTGCTTAACCGGTAATCATACTCTGTGCCCAGGATGTCACTTCAGAATCATCCGGCTGAGATGAAAATCTCTGTCCTTCCAGCCAGTTTCCGGTTCCGGCCATTTCTGCCAGCAGCTCACCGCTTTCTCCAATACCAGAAGATGATGACGTGCAGAAGGGGATCACTGTCTTGCCTGAAAAATCATTGTTCTGTACGAACTGATTGACCGGCCATGCCGCGTCTCCCCACCAGATCGGATATCCGAAAAAGACGGTGTCATAGGAATCCCAGCCGTCGACTGTTGTTGTCGTAAGCTCTACCTGATCCTGAAGAGATTCATCGTTGTGTTCCTGCGATACACGGATGTTGTCGTCGGTCCAGTTCAGGTCATCATCCGTGTACGGTTCAACCGGCGTGATCTCAAAAATATCCGCTCCGGTCGCATCTGCGATCGTCTGCGCGACGGCTTCCGTGTTTCCAGTAGCTGAATAGTAAACGACCAGAACGCTGGAACCCGCCTCACCGGAAGAAGAGACAATGCTCTCCGAACTTTCCGATGTGGCGGATGTCGACTCAGTTCCTACGGATTCGGAAGATGTTTCGTCTGACACAGCCGTAACGCTTGTATCCGAACTTTCTGTGGAACTGCCGGTAGAAGATGCTGCTGCACTGCTCTGACTTGCTGTTGATGATCCGCAGCCGGCAAACAGTCCTGCCGCGAGGACGATTCCTGTAATTAGCTTCACTGATTTTTTCATGGTATCCTACCTTTCTGTCACGTAAATGGCGTTGCTTATTCCCTGTTTCGTTTCGTAATTTCTGCACAGAGTATAAGCCCTGTCTTTGCGCGAGGTACAGAATAAAATCTGAATAGGAGATTACATCAGATGAATAGTCGCTCTCAAATCGAGAATTCCCGCATTGACTCGTCGCGCACGGTGCTGAACACCGACCGATAGCGTTCCTTCTCACTGTCCAGACATGCTACATAATATATGGTGTGCATTTCCGGATCGCTGATGGGTATGGCTTTTCGGCCGCCCGACACATATCCTTCTTTCATCATGACATCTGAATTGAACATGGCTATCGTCGAAGAATCCGACAATTCATCCATCGCATCCATGCTGTCCTGAATAAGAAGATCAGACGCCGGAATGACCTGTTCACAGATTCTCTTCCAGAATCCAACATGCCGGAACATGAGAATGCGATAATCTTTCAGCTCCTCAAGACTCACACTGGCTTTTCCGGCAAGCGGGTGTCCCTCAGGTACATAAAGACAGATAGATTCCCGCAGGTATCTCTGGCAGAAAATTCCGGGGTCATCCGGCTGAGCATGCAGCACCGCCATCTGGACAGTGTGATTTTTTAATCCCCGTATCAGCGTCTCATCCTCTGTCTGGATCTCCGTGATGATTGTCTTCTCCGGGAAATCCATCTGTAGGACCGGCGTCAGCCGGATAACAGGCATAGGAGCGCAGGAGCCGAGAACGATGGACCGCAGGCTCCGGTCAGTCGCCGCAATCTGCTCTGTCATCTCCCGCTCATCATCCAGAATACGGCGCGCATATCTGGCTGCCGTCTTTCCCGTCTCAGTTAATGAAAGCTTCCGCCCCTCGCGGAAAAATAGCGATACCCCAACGACCTCTTCCAGTTTTTTCATCGACCGGGTCAGTGCCGGCTGTGTGATATGAAGTTCCTCAGCCGCTTTTGACAAGGTGCCGCAGCGCGCAAAGGCGTCCAGCTGTTCCAACAGATAAATCTCGATCATGTCCGCTCCTCCTGTAAAAAATCAGGAATAAATGGCCGGCAAACATCCAAGATCTGCAAGGCCAATATATAATTAATAGTTATATATAAATAATAAACAGGCATTTCACAGAGTGCAATAAATATCGTATGCTCAGACCATCGAAAGAAAAAAACATACGCAGCAAAACATAACCATGAGGTGAATAAAAATGAGCAAAGCACTTGTCCTGTATTTTTCCGTATACGGAACAGCGAAAAAGACAGCTGAGGAGATCGCACGCCAGACTGGCGCAGATATTCAGGAGATCGTCCCGAAGGTTCCCTACGACAGCAACCGCGACCATTACAGCGCACTGGCGAGGCTGACCAAAAAGGAACATGACAACAATGTGCGGCCTGAGATCAGGAATAAGATCGACATTTCCGGCTATGACACGATCTTTATCGGCTACCCAATGTGGTGGTACACCTTCCCGATGATCATCTACACGTTGTTTGACGAGCTGGATTTTTCCGGAAAGACGATCATTCCTTTCAATACACACATGGGTTCGGGAGATGGCGGAACCTATCGGACCATTCAGGAACTGGAACCGGATGCTGTTGTAAAAGAAGGCTTTCCTATTGAAATGAGTGATGCGGAAAAGGGTCAGCCGGAGGCAATTAACGAATGGCTGCAGCGTGTATATCAATAATCGAGATTCCCAGTAACGGCGAATGCACTAAGAAAACACAAATTTTCAGCCACACCATTAGCATAAACAAACGTACATAGGCATATGAGAAAAAGGAGATCAATTATGGAAGAACAAAAAGTAGTATTCATGAACAAGACACTTAATCTTCGTATGGCGGGAACTCTTCGTCTCCCGGACGGATTCAATCTGAGCAATAATTACCCGGCAATCGTGATCTGCGGGCCGATGCTCTCCCTGAAAGAACAGGCACAGAGTGTCTATGCCAGGGCACTGACAAAGGCGGGCTATGTGACACTGGTTTATGATGGTTCTTACTTTGGTGAAAGTGAGGGCATGCCGCGTCAGCAGGAACTCCCAGATGTAAAAGAGACCGATATCGAGGGCGCCGTAGATTATCTGGTCAGCCTTCCATATGTTGACAACGACCGGATCGGCGGTCTTGGAATCTGCGGCGGCGGTTCATACATGTCTGTCGCCGGCGTAAAAGAGCCGAGACTTAAGGCAGTCACAGCCGTCGTGCCAGCTATTTCAGATATTTCCAAGTCACCGATGATGGGATTTTTCCGTCCTGCCGAAGAGGTAGAAGCAGAAAAGAAAGCCTATGAGGACGGCAAAGGCGAGGTCACATATCTGAATTTCATGCCGAGAGCCTTTGACGAGGGCGCTGCCTATTACTACACGTCTCGCGGCGCAAGCGCGAGATATGACAACCGGGCCGTTGCCTGGAGCCAGCTGGAGCTGGTAAAATATAATGTACCGGCGATCATGAAAGACATGAAGAAGCCTTATCTGGTCGTTACCGGAGAAAATGCGTGGAGCAGACCCGCGTCTGAGGAGGTCTTCAACGCCGTTCCGGGAAACACCAAAAAAATGTTTGTCGTACCGGAGGCCGGCCATTTTGACCTGTATGATCTCGCACCGTTTGTTTCCGAAGCATTGGAAGTCATTCTTCCGTTCTTCAGTGAAAATATCTGAAAAATTACAGGAGGCAGAAACACATGAAAGTATTAATGATCAACGGCAGTCCGGACATTCACGGATGCATTCACACGGCAATGGAAATCGCGTCAGAGATTTTTAAAGAAAACGGCATAGAAACAGAAGAGATCATCGTCGGCAACAAGGACATCCGCGGATGTATCGGCTGCCGCAGATGTAAACAGACCGGAAAATGCGTCTTCTCCGATCTGGTTAATGAGACAGCCCCGAAACTGGCTGAGGCAGATGGCATCATCATCGGAACACCAGTGTTCTATGGAACTCCAAACGGAACCGTCCTCTCCTTCCTTCAGAGGCTCTTCTACAGCTGCGGTCTGGACCTTCACATGAAGGTCGGCGCGTCGATCGTATCCTGC
This sequence comes from Eubacteriales bacterium, assembly GCA_036453165.1. GTDB lineage: Bacteria > Bacillota > Clostridia > Lachnospirales > Lachnospiraceae > Bilifractor. The sequence continues at coordinate 11,511 of JAZHVR010000005.1, forward strand.
CGCCGCACCGGCAACAGCGCCGTGTTCGAGACGATGAATCAGTTCTTCGGTATCAACGGCATGCCGACTGTACCATCGACCTATTGGAACGACGTTCACGGCTACACGAAGGACGATGTATATGCGGACGAAGAAGGCGTTGAGACGATCCAGAACATGGCCCGGAACATGATCTTCCTCATGAAGAGCATCCAGGATGGCGCAAAAACCTACGGAATACCGGAAACCAAACATGAGCACTTTACCAATTTTATCCGGTAATCAGATGTTCATTAATATTCACTGACCAATACCCGGAAGTGGCGGACCAGAAGCCATTTCCGGATTTTTTTAAATCTCCCAATATGAGCGATCCATGGAAATGAAAAGAGGCTGCTGCACTACTTTGTGCAACAGCCTCCAGCCTCCATTGCGGCATAACCGTGATACAACATCTCCAGACTTTAACCTATTCAGGAATACTCTTCCTTACAGTCCTGACTATCTGTCATTCTTCTCTTTTGGTACGAACACGCGCAATCAGTCCGATCATCGCAATCAATACGAGCGATCCGCCGATCACAGAAAAGAGGATAGTTCCTGGGCCCCGGCGTTCGGCAACGACTTGCCTGAACTGTTCGTTATCTCGAGCGTTATGTACCAGGTTCCGTCAATCTTCTCTGCTTCCAGATTTTCACCACTCGCATGGTTATTCCCTGTCTGCGTATAGCGAACCTTTCCATTGTCTACCGTGACAACGATCGGATCCCCTTCGAGTATGTATCCATCAGGTGCATTGGTCTCCTTCAGATAATAAGTTCCATCATCCAGGAAACCTATATCCGCGTATCCGCTGCCGTCTGTAACAAGATTACCGATCTCATTTCCATCAGTATTTTTAGCAGCCTCTGTACATGCGCTGTCCGTATAAATCTTAAATTCAGCGCCTTCAAGGGGTGTATTTTCACCTGAGCTGACTTTCAAGATACGTATCTGTGAACGAAGGATATTATCGCACTCGAGTGTTGCAACTTCCTCTTTATTGCCATCTGAGTCCTCGACCAGATGGCCCTCGTCATCGACTCTGAACATTGTAATCTCCGATGAGGAGTTAATCAGGTACGGATGAACGATATCCGATGAAAACGAATAATCCGGAGAGCCGCTGATTTCCTTCAGATAATAATTATGGCCTTTTTCCAGCTCTTCGCCGTTATGGTACAGGCCAGGAGCTATATAAACCTCTCCGGTCCATGCGTCAGTACCGTCATTATTGAGCGTAATCGTTTTAACAGGTTCTGTCTCATCATCTCTGTACAATCCAAGCTTTATAGAATCAGGACGTCCGCTTCTATCTGTCTGATCTCCCTCCCATTTTTTCGTGACGGTGATTTTATATCCTGTGAGAAGCATACCACCCGGATTATCGATCTGGCTCGTCACCTCATCGCTAATCGTAGAGGTACTTTCACCCCCTTGTATTGCAGTTGTTTCTTCCTGATAGGTTACACTGGCATTCGTATTTGTCCGGAGATAATACTTCCCCGTGCTACTATCCTGACTGAACATGCCAACAGTATTGCCGCTCGTATCCACAAAATTATACTTACTGTTCGCTTCTTCCAGCGTCAGCACACCGTTATTCAGGTCCGCCAGAGTATCATATGCAGTCTGCGACGGCCACACCCGGAAGGATACCGTATATGTATAATCCTTCAGAAGCTTATAATGACCGAAATTCCAGCTGACCTGTTTATTATTATATTTCGCTTCTGGAAGTTCATCCTTGTACTGTGAATATACTTCATTGCCATCAGGATCTGTTACTGAGTATTCGAAAGCATCCACGCCATATGTATCGAGCTTCGAACTTGTAAGGCTCGTCAGGCCATCCTCGATATCTACATTCTGGTAATAAATGTTCTCCGTAATATCATTTACGATATTAGTAAATGCGGTTTCAAGTTCTTCTGTGTCGTTCGCCGCATAATAATGGCCTTCGGGATATGTACCAACGTCCGTGTCATAATATGCATATGACAGAATGTTTGTCATTCTGGAAATATTGCCAAAGGCACCGATGGAGTACATCTCAAAATTTCTGCTGTTATCTTCATTGCGAACAAGTGCCTTTGCGTTGTCTTTTGCCTGTTCATAGTTGCGGGCGACGCTATATCTGACATAATCACGGCCATCGCCATATATACCCTTGGCATGACATACGGTTCTCATATATGACGACTCTGTTTCTGCATCCGGATTACTATAACTTCCTTCTGTGTCTCGAACTGTAGGATTTCCATCTGAGATAAATATAAGGTATTTATTTACGCCTTCTCTCGTCTCGATAGTCTGTGCCTTTGCAAATGCGTCCTCCCAGTTTGTAGCCAGCCCGCCATTTGCCCGTGGATCATATCCAGAATAACTTTTGATATTAGAGGCCGCATCATCAAACACAGTCTCACTGTATGTTCCATCAAGTGCAATCTTGGCTGTGTTATTGAATGTAATTAATGACAGCTTTATCCTATCCTCATTCCCTTCTGTATTATTCTTCAAAAGAGAATCTCCGAGATTTATCAGGGCGCTCTTTGCTACATCCAGTCTTGTGTGCACCCCTGTGCTGTCATAGACATTATTGTCCATCATGCTGCTGGATGTATCAAAAATAACGACAACATCTGCTTTCTCTGATTCCACAGCCTGTTTCTGATTGCCCTTGATACTGAGAGAAAGCGTATATGTACCGTCGCCATTATCAACGATCGTCTTCTGCGTCTCCGGAGCCCCGAGTGTATCGGAACTCGTTTCCTTCGGCACAGACGGCGCAAGTTCATCAACTGAATATTGATTAGAAAAATAAACCGATGCTGCGCCAGAACTGTCTGTTGTTCTTGCAAGCTTTTTCGTATTGTCTTCTGTATCAGTAACGACTGTCAGATAATATGAATTGCTGCTGAATAACTTATCATCCGTTGTTCTGTAATTTAACAGACTAGAACTACTATTCTGAGACCCATAATTAAGATGTGAAGGATCAAGATAATATTTGGTCATCTCAGCACTGCCCAGAATAATTTCATCATAGCCAAGAGAAATATATTTCTCTTCACCGTCGAAATTTCCTCTGAGTAACCTGCCATATGCGCCATTGTCAAAGTGCTGCTGTGTATTAAAAGTCGGACATATGGACCAGGTGTAATCGTTCAATTCACTTTTATTCTCGAAAGTTTCTTCGGGGAATGTGACATTACCGGAATCATCGCATGTTACTTCTGTAAGTGTTCCATCTCCTTTTACAGCATACGTTCCGTCTGAATCCCTGACAATCATACAGTAAGTTCCATCCTCCGGCCAGTTTCCTCCCAGTTTACTGGCTGAAGTAGAAGTATCAGAATTGTCCACGATGACACCAGTTACTGAAAAGCTGTCCTGATGAAAAGAAACACCGTTCATCCCGCTGTCGTCACTATTCACGGACAGATCGTTTAAAATCTCCGGGGTTTCTTTCCCGTCTTCATTCTTGAAATGAATCGCATGAACAGATTCACTGTCCGAAAAATCAGCCGGTTCTGTATAATCAATTTTCACCTGTACAGAAGCTTCCGGTTCTATCTCGTTTCCTTCTGCGTCTTTGAGCGTGATGCTGAAAAATCGCGCGGAAGTTATCGCCAGGTCCATGCTGTCGTATGATTCATCACTTTCGCCGGAAGACGCCGTATCTTCGCTCATGCTGCTCTGCAGAGTCTCCTGGGACCTCTCATAATAGCTGTTGTACAGATCAGAGTCCGCCGTAATCTCCTCGACGGACAGCTCAGTGTCTGCAGGCAGTGCCGTCCCTTTTTCAAAAGCGACACTCAACGTATAGTCTGTTCCTGTGACCTGTTTTACAACGGTCTGAAGTGATCCGGCTACGGCAAAGACTGAAAATCCATCTGTACTGAAGGATACTGTTGAATAAGAGACTGTCTTATCCTGTTCTGTAACTGTCTTCTCTATATCAGCGTCAGACGTTGTGCTTTCAGAGGCTGTATCTTCTGAAGTGGCTGCTGTAGAATCATCTACATTCTTTACTTTGACATCCGGAGAATCCGTCTCAAGGTCCAGCGCCTCTGCGTCTCCATCTCCATCGATGTGGATCAGGTTCAGTTCCTCGTTTGACGGTATCTCAACCTGATTATCCTGTTTCTGCGCAATTGTTACATCCACATCTGAAGCCGGCTCAATAGATGCGCCGTCTTTCATGATCTTTATATCGTACAGAGTAAGCTGATCCAGAACACCGTCGAGCTTGTTCTGAGTTTTATCCGCATACTGATCATATTCCGGGTCCGTATCCTTGATTTCCTTTACATAGAGAACAGCTCCATCCGGAATGCCCGCGCTTTCATCATACGTGACAGACACCTGAACCGTATCTGTCCCGCCTTCCAGAACTTTTTCAGAAGACGTGTCCGTTTCTGTTTCCTGTGTAGCCGATGAATCTGCGGACGTATCCGTCGCCGATTCCTGCGCGGCAGACGAATCTGCAGACGTGTCAGCCGCCGTTTCCTGCGCGGCAGATGAATCGCTGGACGAGTCTGATGCAGTTGTATCCCTGCCGGTTGTTTCATCGGCGGCAGTGTTCTCTTCTGTCGAAGCATTTTCTGACATTGATGTTTCATCTGTCTGTTCTGCAGCAGTCTGCTCTGCATCCGAAACATCCCCTGCATTCGTTCCCTCTGTTGCAGAAGCATCCGTTTCACTGATGTCTACACCATTCATGTTGTCAGCTGTTGTTTCTGTCAGAGTGATGGCGGGAAGTGTCATTTCGCTAACGACAAAAACAGCAACCAGAACAGCCATACAGCTGACCATCAGCTTATAGGCTTTCTTTTTATGGAGAAGCTTATTTAGTTTTGTTTTGAATTTCCGTATTCTGTCTCTCATAAGCCACACCCCTTGTCATGTCATTCCGGTCCGGTCCATCATTCTCAGGCGCTTAAGCCCTCCTGATACGTAAAATACCCAGCACCAGAAATAAAACGCCGATCGACAGTAAAACCGGAACAGGCCACCAGATCTGACCTGTCTGAGGCAGGAAGCTGCTATCTGCGGCCTGCTGGCTCCCGGAAGAGCCTGGAGCAGCAGTAACTGTCGCTGTCGGCTGCGGTGTTTCTGTAATTTCCCTGACATCCATTTTCGGAAAAGTATCTACATTGTACTGACAGATCCCGTCCTCATCCAAAACCGGCATACTGACAAGGAATGGAGAAAACGGCTGAAACGACCCAACCGTGTTCGTCTGGACAATCAGATATACTCCGACATTTATCCCCGTTATTTCCAGATATCCATTTTCATCAGTTTTTCCGCTGTATGAAATCTGCGGATCTGCCTCTTCTCTTATTACTTCTGCTTTTTCACCAAGTGTTCTGTCAAATTCGCCTGCAGCATCGATATCAGACTGAAGATCAGAGAACGCCTCTGTACAAGTAATGCGATATTCATTATCTGCCTGCTCAATATCGGCGACCTTATACACAGAGATCTCAGCGCCTTCTTCTGTTTTTCCACTTTCCTCATCTTTCGCGGTGATCTGAAGAACTCCGGCACGATCTGGATCGAACTGTGATTCAGAATCGCCCCCATACACAGGCATCGCAAAAATAAATGCAAGAACGATAAGCAGAATCATCAGCTGCGGCAATTTTTTCGGGTAAAACGCATATGAAATCTGTTCATGTTTATTTATCTTCTTCATATGTACCCATACCTCCTCATCTTCAGCCGAAGCGATCTTCTAACCTTTATCACCTGAAACGTTCAGTTCTTCCGATCATTTCTGTTTTTATCACGATTCATTCTGTTTATTTTTGATCCGCTGCCAAGAGTCTTGCCGCTGATATGCATTTTTTCCAGGTAACGTTCTTTGATGGATTTCCTGTTTCTGCCGCTTCCGTTCAGAAGCAGATAGACTACTATCAGAACAATGACCATCGGAACCGCAACAACAGGTACCGTATAAATGGGTTTCATCTGGATCGCTTCTGCGATCACTCTGGCATCACCGTCTGCGTTCTCCACACGGTGTCCCCTGACAAGAAGACGATGCGTGTTTACGCCATATGGAGTACAGGTGAGCAGCGTGCAGTAATCTTTGCCCTCTTCTATCTGAAGATCCGACCAGTCATCCGGAAGAACGGTGTGAATCTGATCGACTTCATAGGTCAACGTCTCATTCAGCACTGTCAGAGTAAAACGGTCTCCCTCCTCCATCTGATCAAGGTCAGAAAAAAGCTTTGCCGAAGGCATTCCCCGGTGACCGATGAGTACGCAGTGGCTGCCGGCACCTCCAACCGGAAGTGATGTCCCTTCCAGATGCCCAATAGATGTTTCCAGTATCGTATCGTCTATGCCATGATAGATCGGAAGAAAAACATTGATCTTCGGAATCGTGATATAACCCATGATCCCGCTCCCGTCTGTTTTCAGAAGACTTTCGTACTCCTGTTCTTCTTCATCGGAAAGTGACTGCTTTATTCCTGTTGCCGCCATATTCTGGTTATAATCTTCCGCATCCTGGATGATCCTGTCGTATTCATCCTGTTTCAGATGGGAAAGGTTTGCCGCATAGCCGCTGATCGCGTGCGCCTGATGCAGTTCATTCCAGTAGTCAGCCACGGAAGGATAGGCGATCAAACCCACTCCGGTCACCAGAATGATAATCAATATTAAGGTGATCCCATGTTTTTTCAGCCAAGCCATCCTGTCTGCTCCATACCAGTCTGTACCTGTTGTGCTGTCATCCATACGCGCGTACCCATGCAGAAGCACGCGCGCACGAATCGCAGCCAATACGTACAATCTTGTCAAGTCAATTGACACGATTGATCAGATCCGGCCACGGCTTCACAAGAAGCCGTGATCCGTGATTATTCTTTCATTATGCCTGACGATTTTTTCTGCGCCTTACAAGAAGAACACATGCAATAACGATCAGAACTCCGCCAGCGACGTAGAAAATCGTAGTGCCGATACCGCCAGTTGTCGGCAGGTTTGAACCTTCCACGTTTTTAATTCCGCTCGTCTGACTTATATCATCAACGGTTGATGTAGTCTCAGTGACCGTTGTTCCATGATTCACTGTATATGTACTTGTACCAAGTGTCGTGTAGTTGCCCTTTCCATCTGGAACGGATACCACTACCTCATAGCTCAGAAGAATGTAATCATCCGGGTCATTATCCTGTATCGTAGTATTTTCCGAATCATATACAGGGTTAATGTCTACCTTGATATAATCGTTCTGAAGTACGTAGCCTGTAGGTGCCATGGTTTCTTTAATATAATACGTACCGCTTCCAAGTCCGGAGAAGGTGATAAGACCATCCGTGTTATCATCCCCTGTTACCGTTGTCTCGCAAGTTACTGGGTCGCCATCTCGTTCCACCGCCACTTTATTTTCATCAAAGAGCTGGAACTTGGCTCCGGCAAGCGGCGACATCTTTGTCGTTTCACTCGTTGTGACAGTCTTGGTCGGATCATAATCCCATACCGGATTGCCGTTCTTGTCGGTGTCGATTTTAACCAGTTCGTGCGTCGTCTGATTGGTTGTCGTCTGCCCTAAGACCTTGCCACCGATTGTAAAGGTGTAATGATGCGTCTGATCGGTTTCTTCACTCGTTGTACCGCTCGGATTATTAGTATACGTAAGCTTTGCGGTGTTCTCCATCTCATTCACGTTATACTCTGCAGAAGAAGTCACTGTCGCTGAATATTCGATCCGAAGAGGCGTCGACAGATTCTTGCGAGTATTAAGGTATGTAGGTGAAAGCGTCATTGTGTAACCTCTGTCTGTAACATTTACTTCAGCCTCATGATCGTCCAACTGTCTTTCTTTTTTTACGCCGTTCACTGTTTCTGTAGCATAAACTTTTATAGAATCATGAATAGAAGCAGGATCATAATTCAACTCCAGACCATCTGATAACTCATCAGTAAGAATGAATTGTTTTTTTGTATAGCCATCCGTATATGCTGGAACGATAGTGTTTACATGGAAATCTACCACCTCTCCAATCTCCACATCGCGATGCCAATTGGTCGTATCACCGGCTGTCTTATCCAAGGTCACCTCCTGCTTTTTCGCGACGGTGGAAGACTCATACAATGTTCCGCTACCGACCGCAAGAGAATTTCCGCCACTATAGAAATCAGAAGATACAAAGACAGGATTGTATATGTAGGATGCGTTATTTGGGGTAATCCGGAAATAATAGGTTCCGGCCATATCTTCTGATGTGATAGGCACCTCTACTTCTCCGTTAGCAGCAGTCTGCGTGCTAACAGGATCCACCGCCTGATATGCTTTTGCAATGATACCGGCCTCATAATTGTTAATACCGTTAACAAGATCGTCTACTGTAAGCGTACTTGCAGTTGTGCCACCAGCATCTGTTTCTCCTTTCTCGTTTCTTTGTACCGCAGCTTTAGCCAGCGTATCATCCAGTTCCCATGCACCTGTCGAAGTATTGTATTTGATGATTTGAAAATATGACGCCTTGTCGCCATCCTGCAGACCGGTCACGGAAATTGTGCTGTCGGGGTCAGTGCTAACTTGGGCAAATGTCTCAACGCCGGTACCTGCCAACATGGAAAATGCTGTTGCAATCGACAATAAAGTCATTAATAAATGATTCTTTCTTTTCATAAACTCACTTCCCTTTGTTTGTTGTTGAACACCTCATGTCTAAAGTAACTGCTGCTATTTTCACAATCGGTTCCGCATCACTGTCGGTGTTTTCGCCGCCCTCGAAGCATCCGCCGATCAGGTACACCCTCCTTTCCGGCTCATTTGTATTCCATCTTCCCCCTTATAATGAAATGCCTTCTGTTTGCCCTATTGCACACTTCCTAATCTGGTCAGCGGCCAGATACGGAAGATAATTTTGCCAACAATCTGTTCACTGGAGATACATCCGATCGATGTATTGCGGGAATCAATGGATACGCTCCGGTTATCCCCCATCACAAAAATTTTTCCATCAGGAACCTGATACGGCAGATCAATGTTCGTCTCGCCGTACGCTTTCCTCGAGACATAAGGCTCAACCAGTTCCTTGTCATTGACGTAAACATTTCCATCCTCGTCGATGTCAACCCAGTCCCCGGATTTGGCGATTACTCTTTTGACGAGAATATTATTGTTGTAATAGAAAGCGATGACATCGCCGGTGTCCAGATCATTGGTCCGGACAGACACCACGATGTCTCCGCTCTGAATGGTCGTCTTCATTGATTCGCCGTATACGCGAAGGAAAGGAAGAACCGTGACAACTACAAGAACGGCAACGGCCGCTACAATAACGAGACTGAATATCGTACTGCGCATCGAAGTGAAAAAGCGAAGCTTTTCCACGGAACGACGGTATGCTTTTTCCAGTTCCGCGGTAGAGGGGAGATTTTCTCTTTCATTTGCCGTCTCCCTCTGTTCACTGTTTCCTTCTGTATCTCCGGAAGATTCGGATGGAAGTCTTGGTTCTCCAGGCAGAGTTTTATTTTTTCTCTCCATAGGTTTTTTCTCCTGCATCACTGTTTTCTTCTGTCACCTCTTCGGTGGCGGACTCAGATAAATTGCCGCCCTGTGTTTCCCCCTCATCCGTCATCCGTTTCACATTACATACGTACAGGTCTGCAGCTTTCTGCGCTTCATCAAATATTCTGGTAAGTGCGAGAGACGCCTCTGCAATCGAGCCTGCCTGCCGGATGAGAATCTTCTTGTCAGCCAGTTCCTTCTGAAGTTCACTGACCTGACTGCGAAGATTATCGATTTCACGACTCTGTGCCAGCATGATCTCCAGAAGATCCTGCTTCCTCATCCTGAGTAGCGCCCTGCTGTCAGGTTCCCCCGTCCGTTTTTCCTTCTTCTGTTTGTTAACATCCTTCCTTTTCATACAGTTTTTCTCTTTCTTTCCGGAGGTTTCGTCACAGTATATTTATATCGTTTTTATAACTATTTATACCATAAATATGATAATATGTCAGCTTTTTTCAGACATTTTAATGTAGATTTCTTTTTAATCTTAAAAAAACGAAACTTTTATTATTTTTTAAACATTTTTGATATTTTATACTAGTATTGTCAGGATATTTTTTCGAATATAAAAAAGCTGCTTTTCCGATACCTGCATGTACCGGAAAAGCAGCACGTCTGTATTGATTTACCATTCAGAATATGAATAGATCTATGCAAGATTGATTCTGTATTTCCTCAGAGATTGCAAATATAATCTAAACAAAAGACATCAAACCAGAAAATTAGGAATCATCAGGGAGGTATTCATAATATGGAATCTTTTAAACTCAACAACGGAACAGAGATCCCCGCAGCAGGAATCGGAACTTTCTTAATGTCCCCAAAGGACGCTGAACAGGCCGTATACAAAGCTTTCACCGACGGCTACACCATGGTTGATACGGCGAACGCTTATATGAATGAGAAGGCGGTCGGCCGTGGGCTCAGAAAAGCAGGCGTAAAACGCGAAAACATCTATGTATCCACCAAACTATGGCCAAGCATTTATTCCGATGCAGCAAACGCAATCGATGCGACGCTGAAGCGCCTTGACACAGACTACATCGATCTGCTCTTCCTGCATCAGCCTGTCGGCGATGTCAGAGGCGCATACCGCGCAATGGAAGACGCTGTAAAAGCCGGAAAAGTCCGCTCACTCGGTCTCTCTAACTTCTCCATTGAAGAAATCCGCGAGATCGCAGACACAGAAGAGATCAGGCCTGCCGTCATTCAGGTCGAGGCTCATCCTTATTATCCGCAGACAGAGCTGAAAGACTATCTGAAGACCATCGGAGCGGTTGTGATGGCGTGGTATCCGCTCGGCCACGGCGACAAAAATCTTGTGAACGAGTCCGTCTTCACAGAGCTCGGAAAGAAATATGGCAAGAGCAATGCCCAGATCATTCTCCGCTGGCACATCCAGTCCGGCAACATCGTGATCCCCGGTTCCCGCAATCCTCAGCATATCCGGGATAACATCGACCTGTTTGATTTTTCTCTGACCGATGATGAAATGACAGCCATCGCCGCGATCAACAAAAACAAACGCTACTATACGCAGACAGAAGAGGCACTTCAGGGTTATCTTCACATGGCCCCGGATTTCGATTCACAGGAGTAATAAATTGAGATGAAGAAAAAAGCTCTGTCAGAGATCACTTTCCCGCTTTTACTTTCCGTCCTGCTGACCGCCTGCGGAGGCACGACGACAACCAGCGGCACTACAAGTTCTCAGTCCGGTTCTGATTCCGCATCGCTTTCAGAGTCCGGCGAAGCTTCAGATCCTGCCGCTTCCGAAAGCATCTCAGCGGCTTCTTCAGATGAAATCACCGGTCCTTTCACAGAGGATACGCTCATCGATGATGTGATCAACGAGCCCTCCTTTGGCGACTGGGGACGCCTGATTTTTCCGACGGATGAAAGCTATTACAGCGGAGATACGCTCGGAGAGCTGCAGCTGACCTGGTACAACAACATCAATCCAGAGAAGACAGTGGAGATCGCTAATTATTTTTACCAGCAGACACAGGAAGGGAATCTGGTCTTCTACGATATTTATTCGGATGAGGAAAAAGCGGCGGACGAGGCCAAAAATGACACAGGGATCTTTTTCTTCCGGGGAAATCCTGGCGCAAAGACGGCCATTGTGAATGCCGGCGGTGGCTTTGCCTACGTAGGCGCCATGCAGGACAGTTTCCCGGTTGCACTGGAGCTTTCAAAAATGGGCTATAACGCAGTCGCACTGATCTACCGGCCCGGCGCCGACACAGCCTGTGAGGATCTGGCGCACACGATAGCATATCTCGAAGAAAATGCTGACGAGCTTCAGATCGACATGACAGACTACTCCCTCTGGGGCGGATCTGCAGGTGCCCGCATGGCCGCGTGGGTCGGCGCCGACGGAACAGCTGCCTACGGAGAAAAATCGTACCCACAGCCGGCTATCGTTGTGACGCAGTACACCGGCCTCTCCGAGGTCACCGGCAATGAGCCTCCGACCTATGCCAATGTCGGTACTGCCGATGGCATCGCCGACTATCAGACCATGCAGGACAGGATCAATGCCATAAAAGCCAACGGAACAGACGCGGAAATCGAGATTTTTGAAGGTCTGCGCCACGGCTTCGGACTTGGCCAGGGAACTGTCGCGGAGGGATGGGTGAACAATGCCGTCGCCTTCTGGGAGGACCACATGACAACACCATCAGAAGACAATGCCAACTCCGTTTCTTCCACTTCCGATGCTCAGAGTTCTGATAGCACATCGGAAGCAGATACATCTTTATCAGATGTGCAGATCCCGGATGAGATCAGCGCGGTACCGGATTCTTACTTCAGCGAGTCTGAAGAGCCGGGCACACTCGCCGATCTGGATTACGATACCTGGGAATCTTTTTCCTACGATGACAAGACGACACCGCTCACAAAACACGCGATCGTCTATCTCCCCTATGGCTACGACGAGAGTAAGGCATATGATATCGTCTACAACATGCACGGCGGCTGGTCCACAGAGAACACACTGCTCGGGACGCCTGACAATCCATCCAGCTTCAAAAATATCATGGATAATTCCATCGTAAACGGCGATATCGAGCCTCTCATCATGGTCTGCCCGACCTACAACAACACCAGTGACGACGATGCCGCTGATTTCAGTCTTGCACTGGAACTCACAGAGAATTATCACAATGAACTTCTCAATGACCTGATGCCGGCCGTGGAAAGCCAGTATCACACATATGCGTGGGAATCTGCCGAAAGTAGCAGTTCTGAAAGCACCGACAGCAGCTCAGAGGCCAGCTCTGAGAACAGCTTTGCGATTACCCGGGATGCTCTGGATGCCTCCCGCGACCACCGGGCCTTCGTCGGTTTTTCCATGGGCTCGGTGACCACATGGCGGACCTTCGAGTACTGTCTCGATGAATTCCGTTATTTTGCTCCTATGAGCTGTGGCACCTCTCTGGACGACGAAAAAATCTGGCAGGCCGCAGAGGATCACGACCCGTCAGATTACTTTGTTTTTATCATGACTGGAACTAATGATTTTGCGTACAGCTATGACAGCGAACGCGCAGAACAGATGTCAGAGTCTGGTTACTTCACAAGCATTGATGAAGACTCTGAAAACGGCAATTTTGCCTTCCGTGTAAAAGATGGTTATTCCCACGACGGCACTGCCGTCATAGAATACACCTGGAATGCAGTCCGGGCGTTCTTCCCGGGCTGAATTCTCATGCTTTTGCGCTCCCGATGCAAAGGCCTGCCATAACCAAAAAGAAAAGAATTAATTTCATACCTGCCTCGATTCTGCGGATGGCTCCGCGCCTTTGCCGGACCGGTGAAGCTTTACTGCCTGCATGCCGACAACAAGCGCTACACCGATCAGGCATGCCCATACATTAAAGTTATAAAATCCGAGAGGCGCCTGAGGGGTCTCAAGTGTCGTCGGTCCCATGACCACTGCGTAAAGAGAAGCCACCATCATGCCGAGGATAAAATAGACCATCTGTGTCCTGTAGCGGACGAGCGCGACCTGGATCAGCTTTACGACGCTCGCTGCCCCGGCAAGAAGTCCGAGAACAAATACCAGGATTGCGGGAAGTGTCTGGAAATTGAGCTGCATCAGTTCCTTCAGGGCAGCCATGATCGGCATATATGCGCCGAAGATGAGAAGCATCGTCGAACCGGAGATTCCCGGAAGGAACATGGCGCTGATCGCAACCATGCCGATCAGAAAGATTTTTACCGCGAGACCCGGCGTGAATGCTGAAAGATCCATAGCCGCTCCGGCAGACTGCGTATTCAGCCATGTCACGCCGACAACAATAGCGGAACCGAGCAGAAGAAAAAGGATTCCTTTCTTCCAGTTCCGGACAGATTCCAATTCATCCATGCAGACAATCGGAAGAGCTCCGATGATAAAACCGATAAACAGTGAGCTGACAAAATGGATGTGCTGCTCAAAAAGAGCATTCAGTGCGAGGACAGCCAGCCCCATACCGATCGCCCATCCGATCCCGAGCTTCAGGAGATATTTCAGCCCGTCTGCTTTTTTTCTTCTTCCACCAAAAATCAGATCATTGATCGACCCGATAAACCGGTCGTAAAATCCCATGATAAACGCGACGGTGCCGCCTGACACGCCGGGTACGCTGTCGGCAAGAGCCATGCAAAAACCATCAGCAGCTTCTCTTAACATAAAAAAATTCCCTCCTCGATATCCGTATTGAATGTTCTGGTGAGATCAGCGGCGCAGCCGCTCCTCATCGATTACGGACAGATCGTAGCATCCAATACTAAACATCAGAGAGGGAAAATATAAACAGATTCTAAATTAAATATAAAAATCATTTCGGGCGGTTCAGACGGTAGCCGGCGCCCCATACTGTTTCGAGGATCTTCGGGTTCTTCGGGTCGTCCTCGATTTTTTCGCGCAGGCGGTTTATATGGACCATGACCGTCGACGTATCGCCCACATAATCATATCCCCATATCTTCTCCATCAGTTGTTCCCGGCTGAAAACAATATTCGCGTTCTGCGCCATAAACTTCAGCAATTCAAACTCTTTATTCGCCAGATGGATCTCTTTATCTTTTTTGAACACGCGCCAGCTGTCCGGCTGAATGCGCAGATCACCGATCACGATCTCGGGCACGCTTTCACCCGTCTCAGACGCGCCGCTGCCATGATCTTTCAGACGGCGGTACTGCCGGATATTGGCCTTCACACGGGCCGTGAGCTCCATCGGGTCAAACGGCTTCGGGATATAATCGTCCGCGCCGATATTGAATCCCCGGATCTTGTCCAGGGATTCGCCGCGCGCCGTCACCATCAGGATAGGGATGTCATATTCTGTCCTGATTTCCTCACAGATCTCGTAACCATTCCTGCCCGGCAGCATGAGATCAAGAATGACCAGACTGCACGGATTTTTATGCAGATAAGACAGGACATTTGTGCCGTCCGTCAGAACGGCAGTGCTGTAACCCGCTGCCTGCAGATAGGTCTCTTCGATCATACTGATGTCAGCGTCATCTTCAACGATCAGTATCCTGTCCTTCTCTTCCATCAGCCGCCTCCTTCAGTTCAACACTAACGGCCAGACCCCCGAAGCCCTCACAGTGGCTCTCCTGGTCCGCCTTCACATGGCCTCCCATGGCTTCACAAAGATACTTCACAATATACAGTCCGAGCCCGCTTCCTTCTTTTCTGCCGCGGGATTCATCCACACGGTAAAATTCTTCAAAAATCCTGCCAAGGCGGTCCTCTGGTACTCCGACTCCATTATCCTGAACGATAATCGTCTGACATCCGTCCTTTTCCTGAACCGTCACAAAAATCCTGAGCGGCGATGCGGACGCGTATTTCTTGCTGTTCCCGACAATATTATCCAGAATTCTCTGAAGTGCCTCAGGATCCGCGAGCGCCGGTGCCTTTATTTCTTCCGGAACGGCAAAGGCAAATTCGACCCCAGAAAAATCAGGGCTGTTCCTCTTCGCATCTACATATGACTGCAGATAATTTACGAGGTCAAGCTCCCTGTTGTTAACCGGGATCCCGCCCGTCTCCAGCTTTGAAAAATAGAAGAGCTCATTCAGGAGCACATCCATATCTCCGCTCCGGCGGTATGCGGCCTCCAGAAACTTCCTCTGCTGTTCCGGTTCCTTCACAACCCCGTCGAGTATACCCTTTACTGAACCTCTGACTGCCGTCAGAGGGCTGCGGAGATCATGCGAAATGCCGGCGATCATTTCCTGCCGGGCCTTTTCATAGCGGGCGTTTTTCTCTTTCTCATCCTTGAGGTGATACTGCATCTCGTTGAAAGCCTCACACACCTGCTCAAACTCGAGATCACCGTGGTACTCAACGGGCGTCGAGTAATCATCCTCCCGGATCCTTCTGGCGCCGTTTTCAAGAATATCGAGCGGCTTCATGATTTTTTTTGAAAGGATCCTCATAAAGACGGAACTGACGACAATCATTGCCACAATTGACAGCAACGCAAAGAGGACCGCCATGAGAATGAAATTTTCATTATGCACGGTGAGTCCCTCAATAAATTCTTCTGTTTCTTTCTGTGCTACGAATCCACCAATGGATTCCTGAAGCGTCTGTTCTTCTTTTTCCCAGTAGAGTTTGACGCAGACGGTTCCGATGATACCGCACACAGCGATCATGACCAGTATCATCAGAGCATTGCAGCGGAAAATCCGCGATCTGACTGAACTTATGTGTTTCTTTCCCTCTTTCACTTATTATCTCCTGATTTTATTTCTTTTTATAGGATTCGATCTTCTCGCCGACAAAATCAGCACAGCGAGCAGACATACCTGCAGGATCTCGAGCGGACGAATCTGCCCCGAAAAATTCATATAAGGATTATACCAGTCCAGGATACCAGCTGTCAGTATGACAATGCTGCAGATAAATGACAGATGGAGAGATACCGCACGTAAAATTCTGATATATTTTTTCATTTTATGCCTTTCCAGCTGCAGCCAGCTCTGTCAGGAAAATCCCATCGGATACCTGATGTTCCGGCTTATAAGGGTTATTAGCAATAGATCCGTTGAAATACATAAATGAACAATGCCCGCCATCAAGATTATATGCGGCTTTACATCCGAGACTTTCGAAAAGCTGTGACATCTCCGTGAGGAACATTCCTCTGGATGCCTGCTGTCTTCCGTCGACAAGCAGGAGGCAGTAGTGCCCCGGCTCATAATAGCCGATCGCCGTCCTCGGATGTGATTCCTGAATGTAGCTGTTAGTAATAAAATCTGTTTTGGCGGAGCCATCCTCATTCAGGAGGCTGGGACCGAATACCCAGCTCTGATATGCTCCGTTCTGTATCAGGGTCTGCTCATCGATCGTTCCGGGCTGATAGATCTGCATGGTTCCGTCCCAGTTCAGCACACAGGTCTCATAGTCAGCAGATTTTGCCCTGTAGATAACACCATTGCGGATGATCGTCCCATTGTTCTTATTCCTGTTATTACTGTATGAGTCGCCGTTGACCGCCAGCACGGCTCCGATCGAATCCGCCATATCAGATAATTTCTGGCTGTAGCCAACACCATAGGTATTATCGGCAAACGCTGTCTGAAAACATCGTATATCAGCGATATAAATATCCGCAAGTACATACGAGATTTTGGACCCATATTTTTTATGCTTCCCGTTTTCGCTTGTATCTATAATCCCTGAGTCGTAGCTGTTACGCGTCAGGTGGATTGAAATATCCGGGCTTGTATAAGAATCAGCCGTCGTAACGACCGTGTCCGTGAACTTGTCGGCAAATTTCGTTCCCCAGTCCGTCGTGTCAAGCTTCACATCAGTCGTGACCAGGGATCCCGACTGAGAACCGGAGGATACCGAAGTGGACGTGCTTTCGCCCACAGTAACCTCACTGCTGTCTGCTCCCGTTGTCATCCCGGAGCTCACCTGCGCCTCTACGCCGTTCTGAGGAAGTTTATAGCCGATGATCCATATGGCACCGACCATTGCCGCCGCACAGATGATATCGAGAATGATCAGAAGAATATTATGCCTGATATTCATCAAGCCGCTCTCCCTTCATAATTTCTGCCAGTCGGATGGGTCTCCTGATTTTTCCTGAAGATCAGTGCATTCTGAACGATCCAGCTGATGACAAAGAGCGTAACCTCTGTCAGCAGCTTCGCAAGATAAACAGGAATCATAAAGACCTGCGTGTAAGCCATCAGAACCAGATTGTTCAAGAGCAGTATTCCGACGGCAAGAAGAAAATACTGCAATGCCGTCGAAGCTTTTCTTCTGCTGTGGAACACGACTCTGCAATTAATGCTGTAATTACAAAAACCGCTCACCAGCCTCGCCAGAACATTCGAAGCCAGTAAACCGGCAGCCGTTGCAGGGAAGAGAACGGTCAGAACTGCAAATAACGTGTAATCGATAAGAAACCCCGCCAGTGACGACAGGGTAAACAGAATCATTTTTTTATAAACGAGCAGAGAATCGCGAAATATATGAAAATGTGACGTGGAATTTTCCTGATCTCTGTAGATCGTATGGATCGGAACCTCTCTGACAGGGATTCCTTTTTGTGCGGCAGATATGAGCACGTTCATCTCGTACTCATATCTGCTTCCATCGACTCCCAGAAGGAAAGGAATCAAGTCCCGTCCGAATGCACGCATGCCAGTCTGCGTATCGGACAGTTTCAGATGATAAAGGTGTTGAAACGCTCTGCAGGTCAGGCTGTTTCCAACACGCGAACGGAACGGCATCTTCCTGATATCCCGGCATCCGAGCACAAGCGTATCAGGGGTTACCTTCATAATGACACGGGCCATATCTTCAGGCGTGTGCTGTCCATCGGCATCCATAATGCCGACAGCGGTACAATCAGACAGTTCCGTATTAATGTACTGAAGCCCCGTCCTGATTGCTTCGCCTTTTCCCTTATTTTTTTCATGGTGAAGCACCGTACAGATTTTTTCCAGACTGCGGAAAAGCTCAGTGTACTCCTCACCGCTCCCGTCATTTACAACGACAACCTGAAAATCGAAAGAATCAAGCCGCTCAACAATACCCGCCAATACACTGTCCGGCCGATACGCCGGTATAAGGATCACTGCGCTCATGCTGTCACCTCTTCATACTGAAAACTCTTTTCCCTGCGCCGGATCAATCTGTATGAAGCCCAGGCGCAGAACACGCCGACAACAACTCCTGCAAGAACATCTGTAGGGTAATGAACATACAGGTAGAGCCTTGAAAAAGCGATGAGGCCTGCCAGGGTCAGAACCGGGATCCGCCATTTTTTCAACGAGCCGGAGAAACAGAGCCCCGATGCCGCCGCAAAAGATATAGAAGTGTGGCCGGACGGGAAGGAATAATCCGTCGGTCTGCTGACGAGCAGCTGGACCGAGGTGTTGACATCGCAGGGTCGTACCCGCTGGAACAGATTTTTCATCACAACATTGCCCAGCAAATAATCCATTCCCATCGCCACGATCATGATAAGACCTGCGCGCCGTGTGTCCTTGCGGATCAAAAGAACAGCGGCAAAAATAAACCAGAAAATGACGCCATTGGAGATCAGCGGCATCACCGCATCCAAAAAAGGTGTCCGGATCGTCTGTATCGCATCCAGTATCTGTAATTCCATATTCATATACATGCCTCCTTTTCCTGCACGGAGAACTTTTAACTGTAATGAATATAACGAACGCATATAAACTGCTTCTTCTTATCTGCTTAACAATTTCTAAACTTTCATACCTGGTTTCTCCATAAAGTTATCCGGCAGGAATACCATCAACAAAAAAGCCTGCAAACGGCATAACCATACCGTTTACAGGCTTATTACCAGCGGAGATGTTTTTTACTCTCCATATTGTTTCAGTTCAGTCCTGAGGTCATTCAGATGTTCCTGTCCCAGCCTTCGGGGTGAAATTCCGTATTTCACACAGAGCGCAGCTGCTGTTCCCGTTACGATTCCCTGATGGCCGCAGTTGCCCATAAGCTTGATCGTTGAACTTGCAATGTGCGTAGCGCTGATATGTTTTCCGGCACAGAGCAGGTTGTCGATATCGGCCGAATACAGACACCGGAATGGAACCGTATATGGCTTAAAATCGCGCTCTACCCATTTCCAGTTCCCGAGGCGGAAATCATATTTCGGATTGCCCGGGTAATGCAGACAGAAAGCACCCGCATTTTCCACGATCGCATCCGGAAAATCCGTGTGCTCGCGGATATCATTTTCCGTCAGGATATGGTCTCCGAGATAGCTGCGGAAGGCTCCTGTCGCAAGAACATTTCCCAGATGCACGAGTTTCAGGTTCCGGTATTTTTCTGGTGCCTTCGTCCGCACATTGACGTAGGTTCCGATGATAGCGCAGAACAGGTGATCTCTGATCTCCTCCTTGCACATATAAGGATCCAGCCACTGTCCGTATTCCCAGAAGTGGGATTTCGTCAGATTCATGGCGTGATCCCACCCTCCGTCCTTTCTTCTGACCGGACGGATCTTCACCGGACCGACATACGGACCGGGCTGATTCTCATAGGGGCCTTGTCCACATCGGCAGGTGACTAGGCCGATCTGACCGCCGAGGTCGGAATAATCCCTGGCGATCTTAACCGCCCAGGGAACGTCCGGGAAATCGACTGGTTCCTTCTCCATCTCTGTCCGGAAAAGTACAGTGTCTCCGTGATGCATGGTATCAGCGCGCTCCGGGGCAAGGCTTTCTCCGAAGTCAGACCGGCTCTCCTGGCCCTCCATTGTCGCGGCGCCGCTTAAGATCCCGAGGACAGCCCGCCCGCTGCAGTCAATAAATTCCTTTCCTCTGAAGCGCTTCTCCGCACTTGTCCTGGCATTGATTGTATCTACTGAAACGATATGCTGCCCTTCGCAATGCACGTCATACACATGCTCGCTCAAAAATACATCGCAGTTCTCAAGGTCATGCAGAATCCGGCTGGCAGCGATATCTCCATCTTCGAGTCTCTCCGAAAGTATATCGACAAGACCGCCCGTTCTGCCCTCTGGTGTCAGCCCGACTTCAGCACTGGCGTTGCCGCCGAGGTACCCCATCTCATGAATAAGTACTGTCCGGCACCCCGTTTTTGCCGCAGTGTACGCGGCACAGCATCCGGCAATGCCTCCTCCGACTACGACCACGTCGTATTCATCTGTTTCCACCGGTTCTTCCGGGATACCGAGAAGTCTCTTTCTCCATTTTCTTCCGGCCGCATCTGGCTGATCAATCGGAGCGATAGTAGTGTTTGTGATATAGATAGCATCACAGCGCCCTTCAAAGCCTGTCAGATCATGAAGCGCTATTTTTATCCGTCCTGCCGGAAGTGCAACGTGCTCCGCGAGCTCCCAGCTCCAGCCTTTTCCACTCGCTCCGAATGTTTTGTCTATAGGTTTTCCGTTGACAAGGATCTGAAAAGTCCCGGGATGAGCATCAGGAACCCAGTCCTTTGTCCTCGCCCATACACGGTATTCTCCCGCCTCCGGAATATTGGTCTCTGTCACCGCGTCCTTGACCGGTTCTCCGATCCCGTGGGCCAGAAGATAGGCAGATCCCATCTCATCGACAAACTGAGATTCCAGAGTCCAGCCGCCGTAATCCTGAAACTGTTCAGCTTCAACTAAAATTTCTGTGCGCTTCATCGTATACCTCTCTGCAGTCAGGTGATTAACAGTTTAATATTTCTATCTCACTACTCTTGTAAAGCCCTGTAAATCACAAAAGTTCAGGCAGCTTCAATCTGCTTCTTTCCCGCTCGGATAATAGTGCCATATAGTGTGCCCGCCATTTTTCCAGCCGGACCGTCGAGCTTTGAACCGAGTTTCCCCGGCACCTCAATTTCTATTGTCCAGGTCACTCTGACGGTTCCTTCCGGAGTATTCTCAAAACGGATCTCAGTAAAGTCCTGCTTTACTTTAGGAAATGAATTGTTCACCCGATAACGGATGTACTCGTTCTCTTTTACTTCCGTAATCTCTTCCTGATACCACCCGGCGATCATATTGATATCGCGGACCGATCCGGCACACCACCGGGTACTCTCCGGTCTCCATTTCGATCTGAAAACGATCGGCGATTTTGTAAAATTCTCAGAATGATAAAACCACTGAAAAACCTTCTCCAGTTCTCCTCTGATCTCATCCGTCACCTGTACGCGATTTACAGACATGAGCTAGTTCCTTTCTTATTCAGAGAGACACGCCTCCCAGTCGACTGCGCCATTTTCCCACGCCCCATCTTCCAGAAGCTCTGATACCTTCAGATCATCGAGACTGTCGTAAAAAGCATCGAGCCCGTTTTCAAGGGTCTTCATGATTTTGTCAGAGCTTTCCTTCACGTGTTTCTGATTTGGAAAAAGCTTCTCAGCATAGTCGGACTGTGTAAAAATATCTTCTCCTTCGCCGAGTGCGACAAAGATATCCTTCAGGCTGATCTTATCGGCACTGCTGACGAGCGTGTAGCCTCCGCGCTTGCTCGCGCTCGAATTGACAAGCCCGCTGTGCGACAACTTCATCAGAATCTTCTTCAGATAAGAATCCGAAACATCAAGCAGCTGGCTCATTGTGCTGCTCTTGACGGGTTTGTGATCCTCTTCCAGTGCGAGAATAATAATGACATATATTCCCTGTTCAAATCTGCTGCTTATCTTCATTCCCTGACCATCTTTTCTACCAGCTCGTCGGCGACATCATTGACATCGACTGGTTTCATATTCTTTGAAAAAATACCGAAAAACTTCAGAAGCGGAACCATTTTTGTCATGGAGTCCTGTCTGCCGTTTCCATAGACAAGGGTAGGATTGACATATTCCGTACGGATGCCACTCGCCTTCAGCTTTTCGATGATCCGCTTCTTGCCCTCAACAAAGGTCTTCGGCCCGAGGACACCGCCGATCATCCCCATCGCCTTTACATTCTTTTCCTTTGCAATCGCCAGCATCACATCTGCCGGCTGGTCATTGACCTTCTTAAACTCCTCGGGGTCTTTCTCCGGCCGTCCGACAAAATCAACGATATAATCGACATGCTCGGGCAGAACTTTTCTGACAGAATCCAGATTCGAAGAATCCGCCTGAACATTCGTGATCCTCTCATTTACCAGTGAATTCTTTCCCGAACGGGAAACAACGACAAACTTTGCCTCCGGGTCTCTGGCAAGCCACTTCTCCGTTACGTTTCTTCCAAGATATCCATTACCGCCGAGCATGACAACTGTACTCATAATAAACCGCCTTTCATTCTTAGGATTTATTTTATCTGCGGTTATAATATATCTTAGGATAATTTTTGTCAATAATTATTTTGCATGGTTCCGATTCGTAATTCAAATTAACTTTAATTGCATCATACACCAAAAAATAGCCAGCCACGAATACCAATAACTCGTGACTGGCCATATTAAACAACGAGAATCAGACCGTTCTCATACTGTGTCTCCGGCGATACATAAATTTCTCATCCTCATCTGTCACCTCCGGCTCACATGCGGCCGTCAAAATCATAATCTTCCTCAATGATCAGCTTTCATTGAAATATGTTTTCTGCTTTGTTAATGTATGGTTAGAATATTGCAATTAGATATTTTCAACAAGTACGCAGAATGCTGCCGGGAATCTCCAACAACATGCTTGCCCAGTGTCTGAGGGAATTCGAGAAATACAAAATTGTAGAACGGAAGCAGTATGAAGAAATACCGCCCAGGGTGGAATATTCTCTGACAGAACTTGGCAAAGAACTGCAGCCGGCGGTTCATCTGTTAAATGAATGGGGATATAAAGTGCAGAAGGCTAATATGCCCCAATGAATAATATATGTTTACATAGAGTTATCCACATCATAAGTGACTTTCCAGTTACTTCCCCGTATACTGGATAATGGTTGAAAAATTTTGGAATTTCCTGCGCAGAACAGAAAGGTGGCATTTTCCGATGAAATTTGACGACCGTATCCGTTTTCATGGAACCTTCCGCTCCTACCAGCAGAAGGTTCTGGACCGGGCATCTGAATATCTTGAAGACAGGCACTGCCATATCGTTGCAGCTCCCGGAAGCGGCAAGACGGTACTCGGTCTCGAGCTGATCTGCCGCCTGAAGGCGCCGTGTCTCATTCTCTCTCCGGAGACGACGATCAGACAGCAGTGGGGATCACGCTTCGAAGAACTCTTCATGCCTGAGGGCACAGAGCTCTCCGATTACTTTTCCTTCCGTCTTTCGGAGCCAAAACTGTTCACCTGCGTGACATACCAGGCACTGTACGCCGCGATGAACCACCTCGAAACAGAAGAGGACAGCGGCGATTTTGATCTCATTGAGACACTTCGCGCGGCTGGAATCCGGACCATCTGTCTCGATGAAGCACACCACCTTAGAAACGACTGGCAGAAGGCGCTGGAACAGTTTCTGGCTATATTCAGGGACGAGGCGAATATCATCGCCCTCACGGCGACGCCTCCCTACGACGCGACCCCCGAGGAATGGAAGAGATATATCGCTACCTGCGGCGAGATCGACGATGAAATTTTTGTCCCGGAGCTCGTCGCGCAGAAAACGCTCTGCCCCCATCAGGATTTCATCCTGTTCAATTACCCCACAAAAGAAGAAAATGATGAGCTGACAGCTTTTCAGAAAAAATCAGTACAGGCCATCTCTGATATCCGCTCGAGCGGTATACTGGAGGCTCTCGCGGCCCGGATGGATCTTCTTGCGGACCGGGCAGACGAGTCCCTCTTCGAACATGCAGACGAGATGGCGGAAGTGCTCCGGCTTTTTGATTTCTTTAATGTTCCGTACGGTGAAAAAATCAGGACCGCTCTGTACGCGAACCGGAGTGTTCCCCGCTGCTCCCTGACGGACGCTGAAAACGCGCTGACCTTTCTCATTTCTTCTGACTCTCCGGTCAGTGAAGACGAAAAGGAAAAGCTTCTCGATATTCTGAAAAGAAATGGCGTAATCGAAAAGAAAAAGGTCACACTTGTGATGAACCAGACCATCCGGAAGCACCTTCTCTCCTCCGCCGGAAAAATGACCAGCATCGAGGAGATCTGCGAATCAGAGTCTGCAGCACTGAAGGAAAAACTCCGCATGGTCATCCTGACCGACTACATCCGCAAAGAGAGCCTCAGTCCGTCCTACCAGGGCGTTTCCATCAGTGTTGCCGGGATTTTCCGCGCGCTGTGCCGGAAAAATCTCTCCGCTCCGCTCGGAGCCGTCTCCGGCAGTCTTGTCATCCTCCCGATGGCTGCAGAAAAAAGAGCGGGAGAACTGGCAGACGCGATCAACTGCAGCATCAGGGTAGATCCGCTGGAAAACACCGGTTACGGAGAATATACCTTTACAGGTTCAAACAAAAATCAGGTTCAGGTCGTGACAGAGCTTCTTGAAGAGGGATGGATCCAGATTCTGATTGGAACAAGGTCTCTTCTCGGAGAGGGCTGGGATTCCCCCTGCGTCAATTCTCTGATCCTCGCGAGTATTGTCGGAAGCTTCGTGCTCTCCAACCAGATGCGCGGCCGCGCGATCCGGATCGATCCGAAAAATCCGGACAAAGTCTCCAACATCTGGCACCTTGTGACGGTTGAACCACTGCTGACGGTACCTTCCACGGTGGAGTCTGCTGTCAATGGCAGCGAGGACATGGAGAACGGCAGCACGGAGCTTCCCTCGGACGACTTCCGAACACTGAGCCGGCGTTTCGACTGTTTTGTCGGACCAGATTACGAGACCGGAGCCATCCGCAGCGGAATCCAGAGAATAAGCATCATCCGTCCACCGTACAACAAGCAACATTTTAATAAGATCAATAAGGAGATGCTCGCCAGGTCAGAAGACCGGCAGAGGACAAGAAAATCGTGGGAAAACTGTGAAAATCCCGAGGCACGCCTGTATAAGGAAGTGCCAGTGCCGCCTGAACGCATGCGGCCGGTAAGGATCACCAACTATTTCACGATAATGATACTTGCCATCATTGAAGTAATTCTGTTCCGGAGAATTTCCGGTTTCTTTTACGCCCGGATGATGAGCGAGACTAACATAAGGAATCTGGTACTGTACCTTGTACTCTTTGTTGCTGTTACGATTGGCTTTATCGTGGGAATAAACTGGCTGTCTCTCGTCCTGTCGGGGACGAGGACATCGAGGAAGTGTGCCAAGGCACTGCTGGAAGCGCTGAAAGACCGGCAATTCGTTTCAAAAGGCTGTCAGCTGAAGGAAAAACTGGTCCGCGACGACGACGGTGCCCTCATGGAGACACTGTTCTGTATCGACGGCGCGAGCCTCAGGGAACAGAATGTCTTCTGCACTGCCCTTCAGGAAATGATGTCGCCAGCAGAAAATCCGCGGTATCTGATGCTCGGCACAGGATTCAGACATCCCGCCTATTACCGGAGTCTGGCCTGTCCTTCAGTCCTTAGTAACAAAAAAGAAAATGCAGAGGCCCTTGCCTCCCGTCTCACACGCGTGCTTGGACTGACAGATGCTGTCTACACCAGAAACGAGCAGGGCAGGGCGCACATTCTCAACACACGAAAATATTCATTCGTTTCCTGCCACGACAGGCTGGAGCGCAGCATAGACCAATACGGAACGATATAACAAAACGGACCCGGCTGCCCTCAGGCACCGTGTCCGTTTCTTTGAATCTGTTTTCTTACTTCGCACGCATTTCATCGGAAAATGACGGTCGGATTACAGTACTTTCTTATTATCAGCTCCAGGAGTCGTAACGATTACTTTTTCCGGAGTAATAAGAAGGGCTCCCTTGGCCGTTGCCGCTCCGTTGAACATATCCTCTACCATCTTCTTGAAGGTATCCACAATAGCGCCCTCCGTTACATACTCAGCAGTTCCCTTGATCTGATAGCCTTTCAGAGACTTCGCATCATAAACAGAGATGGCGATTTTTCCGTCATTAGCTTTGAGATTCTTAAGAGTAGTTTCAAGGAATACATCTCCGACAGCCAGCTTTCCGTCATCGGTTACCGTCTTGAAAGCGACCGGAACGACATTCGGCTCTCCGTCTGCGCAGGTTGCCAGGTCCCACATACTGCTGTCAAGTAATTTCTTCACACTATCATTAAGCATTTCTTTGTCCTCCCACAAATTGTTATATTGCATTAACACCCGGTGTTTTATTGATTACGCACACAGTATATGAAATTAACGCTCGTTGAACAATATATTAGCAAATTAATTAGTAACTAATAATTTTCATAGTTACTTTACAATTTAAAGTCTTATCAGTAGAATGTGGTAATGAAATAAATACCGGGAGGACAAACCTATGTATCAGAAAAAGTTAGAGGATGATATTCGCTGTCCATTGGAATATGGGCTTGAGGTGTTTGGGGGAAAATGGAATTCCCGCGTCATCTGCGTCCTGGCAGATATGGGGACACTGCGCTACAGCGCAATTCGAAAAGAAATGGGAAATATCACCGATGCCGTGCTGACTTCTACGCTGAAAAGCCTGATCAGCAACGGTCTGGTAGAGAGAAAATCTTACGACCAGATTCCTCCCAGAGTTGAATATACTCTGACAGAGAAAGGAAAATCCGTCGTCCCGATCCTGCAAAATATCTGCAAATGGTCAGGTATTTTCTATAAAGCGCAGGAAGACAAGAGCCTGTCGCACTGCAAACACTGTGACTACAATCAGAGATAAGCAGAGTCCAAAAAGAGCCGCAGGTCCTGTCGCAACAGGATCCGCGGCTCCGGCGGGAGTGTCCGCTTTATTATTTTCAGTTCCTCATTGAATCGACAATAGCCTCTGCCAGGCCATCGATCTCGTCTTCCTTCGACCCCGCAAGATGAGAAGCGATAGAAACTCTCTCGTTAAGGACGGTAATCTGTTTCATTTCCTTATCCAGGAAATCCGCCATCAGGTCACCGGAGCGCATCGCCCAGGATCCGTTCTCGATCAGGGCAAACGTTCGGTTCTGTACGTTGAGTGCCTTCATATCCTCGAGAAAATCAAGCATCGGCGGGAAGATCCCGAGGTTGTAGGTTACAGAAGCCAGAACCACGTGGCTCACGCGGAAAACTTCCGAGATCAGGTATGACTTATGTGTATTCGACACATCGAAAACTTCCACATCCTTCACACCTTTTTCAACCAGCTTCGAAGCCAGCGCCTGCGCCGCCTGCTCCGTGCTGCCATACATGGACGCATAGACGATCATGACCGCCTTATCTTCGGGTTCATAATTTGCCCAGTGCTGATACTTGTCCAGAATGTAGTCAAAGTTACTGCGCCAGATGAGTCCGTGAAGCGGGCAGATATATTTTATCTTGTCCAGTACCGGCGCCGCCTTACCTAGCAGCTTGCGGATGTGCGGTCCGTATTTGCCTACGATATTTGTCAGATAACGGCGGTTTTCATTGATCCAGTCGCGGTCGTAATCCACTTCATCGGCAAACAGTTTTCCGTCCAGAGCCTTGAAGGATCCAAAAGCGTCGGCCGAGAACAGCACGCCGTTCGTCAGATCCAGTGTCACCATGGCCTCCGGCCAGTGGACCATCGGTGCCTCGAGATATGTCACAGTGTGATCACCGAAACTGGTCGTATCGCCCTCCTTTACCTCGATGCGCTCATGCCCATCTGCGTGGAAGCCGAACTGATCCATCAGCATGAATCCTTTGTGCGTGCTGATGATACGCGCATCTGGATATGCCTTCAGAACAATGTCCAGTGAAGCCGCGTGGTCCGGCTCCCAATGGTCGACGACAATGACATCGAGCGTTCGCCCGTTCAGCACATATTCCAGATTTTCCATCATCTGGCGGCATGCGTCCCAGTCAACTGTATCAAACAAAACTGTTTCCTTGTCCAGAAGAACGTAAGAATTATAGCTGACGCCTTCCGGGATCGGATGAATATTTTCAAACAGCGCCAGACGGTGATCATTGGCGCCGATCCAGTACAGATTGTCTGTAACCTCTCTTACGATATGCATATGTTCCTCCTCTCAGGTCATGCCTCATAGAAATTCTGTTTCGGTTCCGCACAGTCCGGACATGTCCAGTCGTCCGGAAGCTGGTCAAACGGCGTCCCCGGAGGAATATTCTGAGCGGGGTCTCCCTTCATCGGATCATATTCATACCCGCATCCGTCGCATACCATGACTTTGTACGGCGGTTTCTCCTTCTTCGGCGTCGGTCTCTTCACCTTTTTCATCGGCGGAGCCGGCTTTTTCTCGCCTGTATCAAGCGCCGCTGTCAGAAGCGGCAGGATTTCATTTACGTCGCCGACGATTCCATAGTCGCAGTTCTTAAAAATCGGCGCGTTCGGATTAATGTTGATGGCGACGATCGTTCCGGCGTCGATAATACCTTTCAGGTGCTGGATCGCACCGGAAATACCGCACGCGATATACAGATTGCCCTTAAACTTCTGTCCGGACATACCTACATAACGGTCGATCGGCACATACTGAAGCGTCTCTGCCACAGGTCTTGAGGAACCGATCGCAGCGCCCGCTGCCTTCGCGAGATCCTCTATCAGTTTCATATTTTCTTTCGGACCGATTCCCTTGCCGGCGGAAACCACGCGCTCCGCTTTCGTGATCGGCGTATCGATCGGAATACCTACAGTAAAATCATAGCCGTCTTTTTTCAGATTCTCGACCAGCTGATTTACCTTCTCCTCCGCCGTTCCTTTTTTGTAGATGATTTTTCTCCTGGGTCCGGTCACAGAGCTGTTGGATGATGAAGCCGCCGCAACCGGCGTGTTGGACTTCGGCGCTTTGCCGAGCAGGTGCGTGGAGATAACGACGCGCATGATCTCATTCGTTCCTTCGTAGATCTGCGTGATCTTTGCGTCGCGGTACATCCGCTCTACATCCATGCCCTTGAGGTAGCCGTTGCCGCCGTAGATCTGTACAGCCTCTTCTGTCACCTTGATAGCGGTATCAGACGCGTACTGCTTTGCCATCGCGGCTTCCATACCATAATTTTCATGCGCTTCCTTCAACTCCGCCGCGCTGTAGACAAGCATGCGGGCCGCCCGGATATGGGTCGCCATATCAGCGATCTTGAAGGAAATCGCCTGCTGGAAAGCGATCGGCTTATGGAACTGTACACGATCCTTCGCGTACGCCATGCAGCTTTCATAAGCGCCCTGCGCAATGCCAAGTGCCTGAGAAGCGATGCCGATACGTCCTCCATCCAGTGTAGCCATGGCGATCTTGAAGCCCTGGCCTTCTTTTCCGAGCAGGTTCTCCTTCGGCACTTTTACGTCATTGAAAAGCAGCTGCGCCGTAGCCGAAGAGCGGATGCCCATCTTGTCATAGTGGTCGCCGAAGGTAAAACCTTCCCAGCCTTTTTCTACGATGAAAGCGCTGATGCCCTTTGTTCCGATACCGGGGGTCGTCACGGCAAAAATCACATAGGTGTCTGCCTCGCCGCCGTTCGTGATGAAGATTTTTTCTCCATTCAGAACGTAGTGATCTCCCTCAAGTACAGCTGTCGTCTCCGTGCCGCCCGCGTCGGAACCCGCATTCGGTTCTGTCAGACCGAAGGCGCCGATTTTTTCACCCTTTGCGAGGGGAACA
This sequence comes from Eubacteriales bacterium, assembly GCA_036453165.1. Taxonomy (GTDB): domain Bacteria; phylum Bacillota; class Clostridia; order Lachnospirales; family Lachnospiraceae; genus Bilifractor. Next base: position 41,620 of record JAZHVR010000005.1, read on the forward strand.
AGGTATTTCTGCTTCTGTTCCTCGGTACCGAAAGCAAAAATCGGCCATGATCCGAGGGACACGTGAGCCGAGAGGATAACGCCCGTTCCTGCGTCAACTCTGGAAAGTTCCTCTACAGCGATCGAATAACTGAGCACATCAAGGCCGGCACCCCCGTATTCCTTCGGATAGGGAATGCCCATCCAGCCCTTTTCTGCCATCTTCTCCACAACCTCGCGGGGAAAGTGATTTTCGCGGTCCCACTGGAACGCATATGGCTTCACTTCTGCCTCGGCAAATGCGCGGATCTCCTGTCGCAATTTCTCATGTTCATCTGTAGTTCTGAAAAGCATAGATCCCTCCTCCTTTATAAATGGAATAACAGGGTAATTGATTTCCCGCCTGTATCCCCATCTTACAAGTCTTTTGGCACCCTGGTCAACGGTTTATTGAGAATTATTCTTATTTCGTATCAATTCACAATTTTTGCACGTTTTATTTGGTAATAATTCGTATAACATCGCTTGTTTCAGAATTTTATTAAATTATCTGGCAAAAAAAGAGCCTGTAAACGGTCTGAATATACCGTTTACAGGCTCTGGAGCTTAAAATTATTTCTTTAATTTCTTCAGCTGCAGATTTCTGCGAATTTCCTGAATGCCGCACGCCCCTCTTCTGTGTCCTTAAAGACTCCGCAGCACTCGAGCACCTTCGCAAAGACAACGCCGATCTCTTCTTTCAGAATCTCCTGGAATTTCCTGACCGTCTCAGGATTCTCCGCAGCATCTGCTTTGAGATTCTCGGGGCGGTACTCCGGATGGCGGCTCAGGATCTCCTCCGTCCAGTCCGCGTGAGAGGCGATTGTCTCATCATCGTGCACCTCTCCTCCATGCATTACAACCTCCGTAAGGCGGGCCATCTCTGTCTTCAGCCGCGCTGGAAGCACCGCGAGGCCCATCACCTCGATCAGTCCGATGTTTTCTTTTTTGATGTGGTGCAGCTCCTGATGCGGATGGAAAATTCCCAGCGGATATTCCTCCGTCGTCCGGTTGTTCCGGAGCACCAGATCCAGCTCATAAAGCTTTCCGCGTCTTCTCGCGATCGGCGTGATCGTATTGTGCGGCGTGCCGTCTGTCTCAGCCAGGATACCTGACTCAGGATCGCTGTAGGTTCTCCAGGCGGTCAGAATGCGGTCCGACAGTTCCTCGATCCTCGCCGGATTCTCGCCGTCAAGGCGGATCACAGACATCGGCCAGTTCACAATGCCGGCCTTCACATCCTCAAAGCCCCTGAAATGAAGCTCCTCACGGATTCCGGCTCTCGCCATCGCAAATTCATACCGGCCTCCCTGGAAATGCTCGTGCGTAAGGATCGAGCCTCCGACGATCGGCAGATCTGCATTGGAACCGACCGTATAATGCGGGAAGATGGAGATAAATTCCAACAGGCGGTGAAATGCCATCCGGTCGATCTTCATCGGCGTGTGCTTCCCGGAAAAAACAATACAGTGCTCATTGTAGTAGACATACGGAGAATACTGAAGGTACCACTGCTCTCCGCCGAGTGTGAGCGGGATGTAGCGGATCGTCTCCCGGGCCGGATGGTCAAGCCTGCCGGCATATCCCTGATTTTCCCTGCAGAGGGCGCACTTCGGATATTTCTGTTTCTTGTTCTTCAGCGCAGCCGCGATCGCCTTCGGATCCTTCTCCGGCTTGGAGAGGTTGATCGTGATGTCCAGATCGCCGTAGGCAGTCTTCGTGATCCACTTCAGGTCCTTCTTCACGCGGTATGTCCGGATATAATCCGAGTCCAGACTCAGCTGATAAAAATAATCCGTCGCGCTCTTCTCATCCTCTTTGTAGAGATCCCAGAATTTCCGGATCACGTCTGACGGCTTCGGCGTCAGCACACCCATCAGCTCCGTGTCAAAGAGGTCCCGGCAGGCCGTACCGTCTTCGATCACCCCTCTTGAGACAGCGTCATCAAGAAGATATTTCAGGATAGGCTCAAGCTCCCCTGCATCTTCTTTTTCCACCCCATCGATGGTAAATTCAGGATCCGGTTCCCAACTCAGAAGATGAAACAGGGTATTAGCCGCCCACATGGCGTCTTCCCTGTTGATCAGTTTTTTCTGGATCCCATACGCCGTCAGCGCGCGGACTCCGTCTTCTGCGCTGTGAAAAATCTTTTCATTCATTGTAATAATCCCCCTTTGGCTCACGCCTTACCCGATATGAACGGCACCCACTTTGCGTATTCCCGTCACGCAGATATTTTCACGCCCAAACACCGGAGACATATAATCCCGGTACTCCTCCGTAAGTTCCTTCGGCAGCACGGCCATGATCACACCGCCAAATCCGCCGCCGTGGAGCCTGCAGGCTCCGGCTTTATGCTTCCGGATAAAAATCTCTGTCATCGCCAGCGCGAGCGGCACAGACTGTTCTTCGGGCGTCTTTGCGACGTAAGCGTTCTCCAGCCACTCAAAAGAGGACTGCCCGGATTCATCGATCAGCCGGAGAATTTCTTCAAGCTTCCCGGCGCGGACAGCTTCCGCCGCGCGGTCGACCCTTCTGCACTCCTCAAAATAATGAAGCGCGCGCAGGACAGCCCTGTCGTTCCCGATTTTTGTGCGGATCTCCGGTAAATTCTTCAGAAGATCGTCCTCCCGGACATCGCAGAGATTTTTCCCGCCGAGAGCTGCTGCAACGGCGCGCATCTCGTTCGGCACCGCGGAATACTCTTCACTGAGATCAGCGTGTCCCTTTCCTGTGTTGATCAGGATCTCATCGTAGCCCAGCATGTCAAAGCTGAAATCGACACGCTCATACTTCACATCGTCTGAAAAATCGAGCAGGATGGTGCCGCCACAGGCACAGGCCATCTGGTCCATGAGGCCGGACGCCTTTTCCCAGTACACATTTTCCGCGTACTGCCCGATCTTTGCGAAATACGGATATCCGATGGACTCATCATTGTAAAAATAATTGAGCACTGAGCAGATCAGCATCTCGAAAGATGCGGAAGAGCTGACGCCCGCGGACGCCATGACGTTTGAGGATACATATGCGCGGAAACCGCCCGTCTGATAGCCGAACTTTTTAAAGGCCTCAGCCATGCCCGCGAGGAGCGAAAGCGTCCCCTTATTGTGCGGGATTTTGTCCGCCTCCTTCAGATCGATGGAAAACGGCATCTTATAGCCCTCGCTCACAACAGTTATCACACCGTCTTCCGTCTTTTCCGCCGCGGCAATCGTATCCATCATCACCGAACCGGCCAGGATCCGTCCGCCGTTGTGGTCCGTGTGATTCCCGATGATCTCCGTCCGCCCGGGCGCGGTAAAATACTCCGCATCAGCCGCATCGGTCTTGAAAACCCTGCGGTATTCTTCCCTCAGATGTGCGAAGCGCGCCTCTGCTTTCTGCGTGTCGGCGCCGTAAATTTTTTTCAGTTGTTCTTCAGTCGGATACCCCATGTTGATACACCTCTCCTTATTTTTTTGTTCACCCAGTTTTCATCGTACGCTCTCCGCGTCCGCTGTCAATACAAAAACTCTGGAATCAAAATCTTCCGCCCGCTTCTCACCGGGATCCGGTTCTCCGGCCGATGCGTCTGAAGTGATGAGCCCAAGATTCATCAGTTCGTCTCCATAATGAAGTCTTCCCGTCGCGCTGCAGCGATAAACCATTTCAGGATCAAGTCCGGTGAGGCGGATGCGCTCGAAAGAACCATTCGGAATATTCAGAATGCGATACCAGCCGACGATCGCCGTCTTTTTATCCTCACTCACGGACATCCATGCCGCCGTATTGCTCTCAAAAGGACTCTTCAGGCGGTAAAATGTTCCAAACTGAAGGATCCCGCGGTATTTCTTCATGAAACTGATCTGTTTCTTAACCTCTTCCAGTTCCCCGTCCGTCATCTTTGTGATATCCAGCTCATACCCGAAGGTCCCGAAATATGCGACATTGGCTCTCGTCGACAGGGACGTGCGGCGCATGGTCTGGTGATTCGGAGCAGCGGACACATGACTTCCCATAGAGCTGACCGGATAGCAGAGACTCGTTCCGTACTGTATCTTCAGGCGCTCCACAGCATCTGTGTCATCACTGGTCCACGCCTGCGGCGCATAATACAGCAGGCCCGGATCGAAACGACCGCCGCCGCTCGCGCAGGATTCAAAGAGAATGTGCGGGAATTCTGATGTCAGACGCTCGTAGAGGTAATAGACACCGAGGATGTAGCGGTGGAAAACCTCTCCCTGGCGGTCCGCAGGAAGAGCGGCGGAATAGCACTCTGTGATGCTCCGGTTCATATCCCATTTCACATAAGACACCTTCGCCCCGCCGAGGATCTTCTTCATCTGACCGTAGATATTGTCGACGACTTCCTTTCTGGAAAAATCAAGCACATACTGATATCTTCCCTGAGATTTTCTCCTTCCCGGCGTGGCGAGCACCCAGTCCGGATGCGCCCGGTACAGGTCGGAATCCGGGTTCACCATCTCAGGCTCAAACCACAGGCCGAATTTCATGCCGAGAGCTTCGATTTTTTCAGAGATGCCGCGGATCCCATCCGGCAGCCGGTCAGGATTCGGGGTCCAGTCGCCGAGGCCGGCGTGGTCGCTGACTCTCTTCCCGAACCAGCCGTCGTCCAGTACGAAAAGCTCGACGCCGCACTCTGAAGCTTTTTTCGCGATCTTCAGAAGCTTCTCCTCGTCGAAGTCCATGTAAGTCGCTTCCCAGTTGTTGATGAGGATCGGGCGCACGCGGTCCCGCCAGTATCCGCGCGCCAGCCTCTTCTGATAGAGACGGTGGAAGGTATGGCTCATTCCGGAGAGTCCCTCATCCGAATAGACCATCACCGCTTCCGGCGTCTGAAAGGTCTCACCCGGTTCAAGCTTCCAGTCGAAATCCATCGGATTGATACCGACCAGCACCCGGGTAAGGCTGTGCGATCCGACCTCCGCCTGGATCAGAAAATTGCCGCTGTACACAAAAGAAAATCCGAGTACCTCGCCGTGGTCTTCTCCGGCGTCCGGTCTCTTCAGGGCGACAAACGGATTTTCCTCATGCGAGGAATGGCCTCTCATACTGTCTACCGCCTGGATCCCCTCCTCCAGGCGGCGTACCCTGATATGTCTCTCGCGCGCCCACGCTCCAGAAAGCTGGATCCAGTCGTAATCATAATCAGGAAGATCAAGGCACATGCTCATGGCAGTTGTGAGATGAAGTGTCCCGCTGCCATCATTTACAAAATGAACGCTCCGCGCGAGGATACCTCCCTCCGCGAAGATCGTGTACATCAGCTCGACACGGAGTCCTGTCAGCCGGTCCTTTTCCGTGACAACAAGGGTCATCGCCTCGTCATCGCTCTCCACATAGGTTGCGGGAAGGCCCGGGAGTCCGGGCTTTCCCGGAATGATCTGATATTTTTCAAATATAAATTCAGAAATGCGGCTCCCGTTCTCCTGGAGAACTTCTACAGCCGGATGGCGGTAATCACTGGTCCCATACACCGGGTACTCCTGTCTGATGTGTTCCAGAGAATATTTGCGGTCTCCATCAAAGACGCAGGATGCCATCGGCCGGACAGCCATCTCCAGAAGATAAGAAAAATCCTCTCTGTCGTGGATCGCACGCCCACAATAAAGCTGTCCGAGACTTCCGTCCGGAAGGACCATCATAATATAAGAAAGCTGATCGTTGTACAGGTGAAAAACCTTTGATGCTTCATGATAGACAATGTCCATGCCTGTTTCCTCGTTTCGTTTCTAATACTCAGTATTCTTTTATTATATTTGAACTTCATTATTTTTTCTCTATAAATTAGCAACAAAAGCCATTTCTATTTCCGGGATATCTGCTTTCTGATTTTTTCTTGTAACAAAAGTGCTTCTCGAACGTTATACTTATGGATCAGCGGAAAGGAGATGAGCAGACTGGACTGGGAAAAAATGTACGACACCTATTATCTCCGTATCTACGCCTATGCACTAACTTCTCTGAAAAATGAAACAGATGCCGAGGAAATCGCGCAACAGACTTTTTACCGCGCAATGAGCAGCAAATCAGGGTTCAGGGCCGGCAGCAATGAATTTTCCTGGCTATGCAGTATAGCCAGAAATCTGATCATTGATTTTTATCGACGTCGTAAAAGAGAAGTGTTGAAATCCGATGAGATGGAGGATGAGCCAGACCGGCCCGGGCAGAACAAAACTGTCCTGACAGAAAACTTCTCTGTCGATTCTGAACCGGAAAAACATGCACTTGAGCAGGAGGAGATTTTTCGCATTCACCTCGCCCTGCATAAGCTGAAAGAACCTTATCGTGAGGTCTTTGAACTTCGGGTGTTCGGAGAACTGTCGTACAGACAAATTTCAGTAATTTTTGGCAAGACAGAAAACTGGGCACGCGTCACCTACTATCGGGCGCGGGTTCTGCTTAGAGAAAGGGTAAAAACAGATGACTAGAAAAGACAAAGATATACAGTCTTCCTGTGCAATAGTGCAGGATCTATTGCCTCTTTATATTGATAATGTGTGCAGCGATGAAAGCAGAAAAATCGTGGAGGAGCATCTGCGTACCTGCGATAAATGCAGCCGGATGTTTAAAGAAATGACGGCCGATCGTGAAGTGGGCATTCTGAAGGAGAAGAAGGACAGCGTTCTCAAACATCATGAGCAGCGCGAACGGAGCAGGGCATGGAAAATCGGCATGATCATAGCCGGTATACTTGTTGCTGTTGTGCTGCTCACAACGTTGATAACAGCGATGAGCGGAGGCAATATTCTGACCGTGCTGGTAATTGCTTCTTCCATGCTGCTGATCGGCGGAATGATTGCTGTGCCATTCATTGCCCAAAAAGGGCGGGTGGCTAAGGCAATACTAACCAGTATGATAGGACTTCTCTTTATCATATTTTTCGTTGATCAGATCAGCGGAGGTGGGCATTTCCTGCTTTACAGCATCCCAACCGTTTGGGGACTATCGCTATTTCTTGTTCCTGTTGCACTTTCCAGCATGGAACTCCCACCGGCATTATCTGACAAGAAAGGTCTGATCTCAATGGTGTGGGATACGGTGTTTGCCTTTCTGACAGTCATCGTTATCTGCTCGTATGATAACTGGAGTGGACTGCGCCCAGGCCTTTTCGGTATCGGATATGGCCTTGCTGCGGCCTGGGCCATTTTTCTGACAGCCAGATATCTGCCTGTGAACCGGCTTATTAAGACGGGACTCATTTTCCTGCTCACAGGTATTTTTACAGCGTTTGCGAACAATGTCATCGAGACTGCCGTACCCGGACAATTTACCGGTTTCTGGTTCAAAGATATAGACTTTACACATCCAGATCCCACATCCGTCAACGCAGATTTTTCACTGATTGTTTTAATCGCCGGATGTGCAGTCGGAGCAATTTTTATCATTGCCGGGATAATTTCGGATCGAAAAAGAAAATCATTACACAACTAGCTTTTATATTTCGAAGCGGAAAACGGAAGTTACATAAATAGTCAGGGGAGGGAGTTCGATTCTCTCGTCCCCTGTTCGCCCAGTGTATGCTACGAGTCCTATATTATCTGATATTGATTGGCACCGGTTATTGTGGCCGGTGCTTTTTATTTTCTATTTCATCACCCCGCTCGGGAACTTCGATGTCCCGGATCATAAATTCATTCCCCTGCAGAAGCCATGTATCGGAGCTCCCGCATTTCGGACAGATTTTTCCATACTTCACCGTCTCATATTCATTGCCACAGTTCTCACAGTAGGTGATGGCTGGCACACGTTTGATCTCCAGTTCGGCTCCGGACAGCAGCTCCGATTTTTTCACTGCCCATTTCCAGCAATTCGTGAGATAAGACGGGATTACGGTCGTCACTTCACCGAGATCAATCGTCACTTTAGAGATGCGGTCTACCTGATTGGCATCTGCCACTTCCTGCAGCCTGTCCATGATGCTGAATACCACGCCAAGTTCATGCATAAAAATCACCGCCCGTCAGTTCTTTGCCAGATGAAGTGCCTTTTTTACTACGTATGGCAGGATGTTCTTGCCTCTGTCCTCAAATTTTGACATCTTTGAGCACTCTGGTCTCTCGCGGTGCAGATGGATCGCATCGAAAGCACACTTGGTCGTGCAGACACCGCAGCCGATACACTTGTTCGGATCAACAACCGACTGACCGCAGGACAGACATCTCGCCGTTTCTTTCTTTACCTGCTCCTCTGTAAAGGCGATCCTTGCATCCTTGAAAGTTCTTCTCAGGGCATCGTTATAGCCGATACGCTGTCTGGGCGTATTGTCAAACGTCTCCTCGTTATAGCGATAGTTGCTCTTGTCCAGTTCATGGAAGTCACGGCGGTTTCTTCCTACCGTGAGATCCGAGTTCGGCTGAACAAAGCGGTGCAGTGACATTGCCGCTTCCTTGCCTGCTGCAATCGCGTCAATAACAAATTTCTGCCCCGTATAGCAGTCGCCACCGACAAAGATATCCTTCTCCGCCGTCTGATACGTGAAGCTGTCTGCTTCAGCAAATCCCCGTTTCGTGAAGGTCACTGCCGTATCCTGCAGCAGATCCTTCCAGTCTACCTTCTGGCCGATGCAGAAAAGTATGGTCGTGCACTCTTCTGTCCTTACATCGTTCTCGTCAAACTTCGGTGCGAATCGCCCCTCGCTGTTCTTCACACTGAGGCACCGCCTGAAGCTTATACCTGTGCACTTTCCGTCTTTTTCCGTCACGGAAAGAGGGCCCCATCCCGCATGGATCTCGATTCCGTCACGCTCACATTCGCTTCTGTCTTCCGGGCCGCACGGCATCTCATCATACTTCTCCAGGCAGTACATGGACACGTGATCTGCACCACAGCGCACTGCCGTCCTCGCCACATCGGCACCGATATTTCCTCCGCCGATGACCACGACATTACCGGATAACAGCCTGCTGCTGGTCTCTTCGTCCTCTCCGTTGATCTTCTTCATAAAATCGCTGCCCGCAATCACACCTTCGGCATCGTCTCCGGGAACATTCAGCTTTCCGCCATACTGAAGGCCGATGGCCACATAAAATCCGGTATATCCCTCATCTCTGAGCTGCTGAATCGTAATGTCCTTTCCGACTTCCACACCATTTTTAAATTCAACACCCAGTTCTTTCAGAATATCGATCTCAGCCTGTACGACGTCCTTCTCCAGACGGAAGCTCGGAATGCCGTACATCATCATTCCGCCCATCTTCTCCTGCTTCTCAAAAACAGTCGGACGATATCCCATCACTGCCAGATAATAAGCACAGCTGAGTCCGGCGGGGCCTCCGCCGATGATCGCAATCTTCTGGTCGAATTCTCCGCGGACCTTCGGGATGACCTTCTTCGGAACGAACCTTGTCTCCGCATCCAGATCCTTCTGTGCAATAAAACGCTTTACCTCGTCAATCGCCACAGCCTGATCGACCGTACCGCGCGTGCACTCCGATTCGCATCGTCTGTTACAGATTCGTCCGCAAACCGCCGGAAACGGATTCTCGCGCTTGATCAGCTCCAGTGCTTCCGTATATTTGCCCTGTGCCGCAAGCTTCAGATATCCCTGGATGGCGATATGTGCCGGGCAGGCCGTCTTGCATGGCGCCGTTCCAGTCGGCCAGCAGTTCACACGGTTGGTATTCTGATAATCAAAGTTCCACTTCTCCGGGCCCCATTTGAGACCGGTCGGAAGCTCCTGCCTCGGGTACTCCGGCACACTGCCATCACTGTAGCAAAGCTTTCTTCCCAGTTTGACCGCCCTTGCCGGACAGTACTCAACACATCGTCCGCAAGCAACACATTTATCCTTTTCTACCTTCGCCACATATGCCGAGCGATTGATATTCGGTGTGTTGAAGAGCTGGGACATACGGAGCGCATAGCAGACATTGACATTACAATTGCAGATAGCAAAAATCTTGTCTTTGCCGTCGATATTGGTGATTTCATGAACGTATCCATTATCCTCAGCCTTCTGGATGATCTCGAGAGCTTCCTCTCTTGTGATATACCGGCCGCCCTTGTTTGTCTCAACAACATAATCCGCCATATCGCCCACGGCTATGCACCAGTCATGATAATCATCGCCGGCATTCTCGCCACGCACCGTACGGGACAGTCTGCAGGAACAGGGACTTGCCGCATACTTGCCGTCGTACTTGTCCAGCCAGTGCGATATGTGTTCGACAGAAACAGACTTATCCTCCATGGATATGGCCTTTTCCACCGGGATGACATGCATACCGAGTCCGGCACCTCCCGGAGGGACCAGATGCGTCAGTCCTGTCATCGGCATAATGGCCATCCGCTCGAAAAATCTCGACTCCTCCGGATGCTCCTTCAGCAGATCTGCATTCATGTTGGCAAATTCGCCGATTCCCGGGACAAAGATTGGGAGAACATATCTCTTCTCATGATCAGGATTCGTGCCATCCAGATTTTCCCAGTTATATTCAAGAACTCCGACCTCCGACATATGATCCAGCATGCCTTTAAGTTTTCTGGCTTCGATGCCGGAAAGTTCTTTGATCTGGTTAAAAGTCTTTGGTTTTCTTACGCCAAGCTTCAGAGCCAGTTCAGCTTCCTCGTCCGTGAGCAGCGCTGCCAGACCCCAGTACTCCGGATCATCCTTCGTAATGGGCTCTTTTCCTTTGTGCTTCTTACTCCGGTTCGTGACCATCTGACCGAGCTTTACAATGGGCTCTCTAAGCGGCCCGTCATCCTTTACACAGTCGGGTTTCAGATTTGATGTCAGTTTTCGATACGCTTTCTGATCAAAAGCCATAGTAAACACCTCCGCTATTCAGGGCTGAAATACAGTATAAATGGAATAAATATTCTTCCCTTTCTACAGCTCACATATTTCTAAATTAACTATAGTGTTTTAAGGTCTTGAACAGAAATTCAAAAAGGAGTATGATTTATTCTCTATTGGAATAAATCGAAAGGTAAGACAAAAATGGACACACAATACATCCGGGAATTCGCAGTGCTGGCTGAATGCCAGAGCTTCAGCAAAGCGGCTGAGCAGCTGTATCTGGCACAGCCCACACTTTCAAAACACATTCAGGCGCTGGAAAACAGTCTCGGCTGCCGTCTCTTTGTGCGCACAACCAGAAAAATGGAACTGACGGAAGCCGGCGGAATTTTTCTCGGCTATGCGCGGCAGATCGCAAGCCTTGCCTCCGCGGGAGAAAATGCTGTCCAGGCAGCACAAAAAAAGCATCTGAAATCCCTTACGCTCGGAATTCAGACGCCTGAATATTTTGACCTGATTTATTATCTGAAAAACTTCCGTGAAGAATATCCCTATATCACCGTGAATATCATAGAATCCGATGACGCGGGGCTTCGCGAGATGTTTTTTCATCATCAGCTGAACCTTTTTACAGCTATTATGCCGCCTGCAGACAAGAACAGCTACTGCTTCCTCCCACTCAGGAAGACACGCTTTTATGCCATTCTGAGAAAAGATCACCGACTGGCTTCCGGGCCATACGTTTCCCTCAGTGACCTCGCATCCGAACGGCTCATGCTTCCCGCCCGAGGATCTGCGCAGTCCCAGCTGATCCTTGCTGCGCTGAAAGATTCCGGTGTCACACCGGACATTTCCTACGAAGGTACCTCAGAAAGAAGCGCGGATATTCTTAAGCACTGCATGGATGTGTCACTGCACTCTGCTGAATTTGCTTCGGATTTTTCCGATGATCCAGATGTGTGCATCCGCCCGGTCGAGCCTGAAGTCAGCTTCACCTACGGACTCGGGTACAGAGATCTGGAAGAACTGTCCGTAGCAGAAAGCCGGTATCTGGCCTTCTGCAGAGAACTTACCGCGGAAAATACAGCCAAAAGAAAATTGTAAATTTTATTTACTCACACCTGGGAGCCTTTTCATTGATTTTTTATGGAACGGAACCTAGTGGTCAATCCGTTATAGTATTCCAAAAAATCACAGGTAACAAAACAGACAGAAACGGAGAACTTAGTGTTACGTTATAGATTACTTCCATTACGATCTGACTCTCGACTGCGATGATGATTCCGCGCGTTGAGCGCACACATATACTAAAAGCGAAAATATATTGCTCTATAAACTGGAATTTCGTCTTACTCAGACGTATCCTTTTCAATCCTGCATGCATCCAGCTGTGTCGGATCTGTCTCTTCTACAGAACCTGAATACCAAACTTTTCCTGTGTCGCCGGTATTAATATCGCTGTCAGCATTTTCCCGAGATACAATATAATCTCCATCGTTTAATGGCAAGCACGGGGAATCATCTGGCATTTTTACATAAGTAATAAGCAGTGAATCATCTCTGATCTCTTTCACTTTTCCTATGAAGCACGCGACCTGCATGGGAATGGAATCATCGTTAGAATCAATATCACGGAATATCTCCATTTGGTCTTTCATCTGCACAAGGACAGTATTTTCTCCACCGTATTGATAGCCGTATCCTTTTCCAAAATTTGACTGATCGTCCTTTGAAGGCATTTCAGATCTATCAACAGTTGATGTGATCTCACCGTCCATTGTTCCGCATCCGACGGCAGAACTGATATAACCGGTATCCTGATAAACTTTTCCGTTTACCATTACACTTGGAATTATATCTCCGCTGGCCATGTTATCTGCATCTTCCGGTTCCGCTTCACTATCTTTAGATTGATCCAAACTACTATTAGATATCTCAATCTCTGTATTCGACACAGCCTCTTTGTTCCCACAGCTGATACTCCCACTACACAAACGATTGCCATATACAGAATCAGTATTTTTTCATACTCATTATCCCCGTAAATCCCGATTTGTCATTTGTATCTCTTCAATAAGTTTCATTATCATAAAACTCTTTGCACTATCCTACAATATCTCAGCAATCTTTAACCACGAAAAAAGCTGCCCCTCTTCGGAACAGCCATGAATCATATTTACTATGATTTTGCGATATCCTCATTTGCACTGCCTTTCACGGTAAAGGTGGATAATTCTTGATTTTCTCGATAAAGCGGAATTATTAATTCCGAAAACTGAAATTACCGATCAGACAACATATTCAAACAGTTTCCAATTTGCTAATCTGACTCTTCACGATATACATTTTTACAAAAAAATAACACATACTCATCGTATAATATGATCTACAATCTCTCCGATAATCATATAATGCGACTCTCCATAGATCATGTCTTTGGGATCATTGTATTTTGCCACGACATCGTCAGGCTCCAGTTCTCTTTTCATCTGATCAACGTAGATAATTTTGCATACATATATCTCCCGAGCCTCTTTGTATCCTATGCCATGTTCGAGAAATTCAGGTGTGATTCCCGCCTCTTTAGCCTTATCAATATCCCGTCCCGACTTAAATCCATACACTTTATGGATGTCTTTCAGTTCATCAGGGAAATAAGAAACGGTAAAATATTCGCTGTCTTTTACAAAATTCCATGTGTATCTTTCTGGCTTAATAAACGCAAAATATACCGGTTTACTCCAGATCATTCCAACCGCACCATACATAACAGTACAACCGTTATGACGTGCTCCTGTTCCTGCCGTGAAAATACCCATCTCTTTTCCAACTTCCGCCATTATGACGCCCTCCTTTTGTTGTATATACATCATTAGTGTATTTTTTTACTGACAGCGTTTCCACTGTCAGCAGAAAAATCTTATAAAGCCTGAAGCAATTCCAATATACTCTCCAGTTCTTGAACATTATTTCGTCCGACTTTATCCTCGAACGCTTTCTGAGCTTTATTCCAAAGCTCAGAAGCATGCCTGCACGTATCTATCCCTTCCTCGGTAAGATACAATACGCTATTCCTCGCTTTTCTTTCTTTCCGATCTTCAATATATCCAGCCTGTATCAAGGGCTTCAGGCTCCGCGCCAGCGTTGAGCGATCTAATTCCGTGGCATCAGAAAGTTCTCTGACACTGCAGCCTTCATTCTCTGCTATTTTGTTTAACAGAGAATACTGTCGGACCGTCACACCTGAAGGGGAAAGTATATTATCGTAAAATTGAACGACATTTCCAGCGCTGCGCCGCATCTTCAAACAATGACAGGTTGTATTGTCAATTCTTTTGCTCATCCTACCCTCCTCCTTTTGGTGTATATACACCATAATAGGGAAAACCTTATTTGTCAACAGAATTTTTCTGTGATCTTCCAATGAAGTGATCAGGATCAAAGGAAAACGTTCGACGAACGCGCAGCCATTCACAAACTCATGTTTGTCTATAGATTTACATATTATATGAATTGCCCTGTTTTACAAAAAATTACCTCTTTTATCAGTTCGTCTGGACAAAAGGGAAAAGTCCCATTTTAATAGGTTTTTTCGCAAATTCTACTGTCGATTATTATTGATTTTTTATGGAACGGAACCCAGTGGTCAATCGGTTATGGTATTCCAGAAAATCACAGATAACAAAACGGACAGAAACGAAGAACTTGTGTTACGTTATAGATTACTCCCATTACGCTTTGACTTTTCGACTGTTGTGATGATTCCACACATTCAAAAATGCTACTGCTTAATATGATAATTCTTCACTGTCAGAAAATGAAGCATTTATTGACGAGGCAAACTACAAGGACTATATTAGTATATATGCATACTATTTTAAGGAGCAACGATGTCAGACTTTGAGAAGGATATTACAAACATCTGGTCAACATGGAGCCAGTGCAATGCGATGTATCACAGGTGGGCTGCCAACCAGGACATCAATTATTACCAGCTGCTCGTTCTGTACGCCATCGACCAAAGGGATGCATTGACACAGAGAGAGATCTGCGAACTGGAAGGTCTGCAGAAACAGACGGTGAACAGTGTCATACGCCAGTTTAAAGCGGAAGGTTACGTAACCCTCGAGCCGGGGCAGAAGGACAAGCGTGAAAAGCTAGTACGCTTCACGCAGAAAGGACGCACCTATGCCCAGGAAGTGCTGTCCCCGTTATTTCAGATTGAAAAGAAAGTCTATTCCATGATGGGGCAGGAACGTGTACAGCAGCTTTATGAACTGTCCCGTCTGTTTAACCTGTTGTTTGAAGACGCAATTAAGACAGCGGAAAAAGAACAGGCTGATAAGGGAGTGAAATAATATGATTTTCAGAATTGGCAATCGGAATGATTACCCGCAGTGTCTTTCAGTATTGATCAGTGCGTTTGAAAAATATGCTTTCTTTCGCGTTTACCAGGCAGCAGACCAGTCTCGGTTTTTCAAAACGATGATGGAAATCTGGCTGGATAATTCCTTTCGAAACGGCACCGTTCTGGTGGCGGAGGAAAATTCCGGGGTCGTCGGCGCAGCCGTTCTGCAGGCCCCCGGCGATCCGGAAATAGACATTGTTGACTTTTCCCACAGCGAAAGCCAGATACTGATCGATCTTGCGGGGCGGGATACACTGAACGCTTTTCTTCATATGTGCGAGGTGTCTGACAGGGCATGCCACTCTCTGCCGGATCCCAAGTGGTACCTGGTACTGATGGCTGTTTCCGACAAGCAGAAAGGCAGAGGGATCGGGAGCCAGATGCTGCAGAAATCTGTGATCCCCTTTATCCAGAAAAACGGCGGCGGCCTGCTCACCTTCAATACAAATGCAGAAATCAATGTCCCTTTTTATCACAAAAACGGTTTTCAGGAATTTGACATTTCTGTGCTCCATGAAAACGGAGTGGATCTTGGAAACTGGAGTTATAAAAAAGAGATCGTTTGAAAGGTATGAAAATCCCCTCTGAAGACACAGCACTTCCGTGTCTTCAGAGGGGATCTTATTATAAAAATATTATTCTTTATCCCAGAAATTCCCTGATGGTGTCTTCCGGTTCTGTGATCATCGGCCTTCCAATGCCGACAAGATCTGCCGAACCGTCATTCAGAAAGTCCTCCGCCTCCTTCTTTGTGCGGATACCGCCGGTCAGCAGGACGGGTATGCGCACCGATTCTCTGATCTTTCTGCTGGCATCGGCAAACCAGCCAGGCTGAGATACGCCGCGGATCAAGTTATTTCTCAGAAATTCTTCAGATTCTTACGCCGTCTGCGAAGGCCGTCTTCACCGAACTCATCAAAGATCCCGTTTACTGTTTTCAGAAGCTCATCGCGGTCTTCCGGGATCCTTCCAAGAACCGGGGTACTGTTGCTCGCATTGACAGAGTCAAATACCAGCGGTCCCTGAAGATGACGGATCATATACTCGACTTCCCCTGTTGCTTCTTTTTCCGTCGCCTCCACAAAACGTCCCTCTCTGACATCCTTACCCAGAGGAGTTTCCGGGATCACAACCAGGGAAGAATTGATGACGCGCTCCGGATGCAGCTGGTTCAGGACGTCCACAGTCTCTTTGATATGTCTGTTGTGATTATTATGACCTGCGATTCCCGTCATCACGATGACCGCATAGGTAAGTCCCGCCTCATCCAGCTTGGAGAGCTGTTCGATGATATCGGTTTTCGTATATCCCTTATTCATAAAAGACAGGACTTCATCGTCCGCCGTCTCAACGCCAAAGACGATGCCGCCATAGCCGGCCTCTTTGAGCTTCCGAAGATCCTCCACGGTCTTGTTCCTGACATTGTCAACTCTCCCATAGCCCGCGATGGTCCTGACATTTGGCAGATACCTGTGGATCAGTTCAGCAATAGCCAGAAGCCTGTCCGTCTTCAGGACAAAAGGATCCGCTCCCTGCAGGAAGATCCTGTCAAAACGGTCCTGGTAACGAGCAAGCTCCCTGACATCCTTTTCAATCTCATTCATCGGAGATACACGGAAGGGGACATCCTTGTAATATGTGCAGAACCGACAGGCGTCATGTGTGCAGCCGCTGGTGACCTGAAGAAATGCTGAATATGCCTCATAGGGCGGTCTGACGATGGTACTTGCAAAATGCATGATAGCTCCTTTCATATTTATATATCTGGATTTGTAGATATATACAAGTGTAAGAAGAGGCAGCCAAAGCTGCCCTCTTCTACAGATCCTTCTGCATCATCTCTGCGAACTTTTTTATATTCGCTTCGTTTCTGCGGTAATAGGTCCATTTGCCGTATCTGGCTGATTCCAGAAGTCCTGCCTTCTGCAGGATATCCAGATAATGTGAGGCCACGGACTGGGAAATTCCCGCCTTCTCCTGGATACTTCCTACACAGACAGAATGATCAAAACTGTCTCCTTCCGGAATGTGCAGTCCCTGTGGCGGAAAATTCTTTTCCGGCTCCTTCAGCCACTTTAAAATTTTCAGCCTTGTCTCGTTGGATAAGGCTTTAAATACTTCAATCTCTCTCTCGTACATGCCTCTATTATATCTATAATTCTAGATATGTCAATAGGTAATTTGCTGGGAGATTTTTCAAGTGCCGTCAGATCTCTCTTCCCAGTTCGAATCCTTCTTCGATAGCCTTGGAAGCCAGTCCGACTTCAGCAGCATCGCCGATGACACGCACATCGTATCCAGACTCTTTCAGCTTGTCTGCCAGTGCATAGTTCGGGCGGGATCCCATGGCAAGAACGACCGTGTCCGCCTTGATTGCACCGGTGAAGTCACCTGACACCTCTACGCCGGTCTCCGTGATCTCTTCCAGCCTGGTATTGACATGGATCGTGACGTTATTCTTCTTAAGATCTTCCAGAAGGCCCCATCTCGGAACAACGACTTCATCCTTGGCAACATCGTCCATCATTTCAACGACCGTGACATTTTTCAGATTGCTGGCCAGCGCATTGGCTGTTTCACATCCTACGCTTCCGCCTCCGATCACCACAACATTGGCGCCTGTCCATGCCTTCCCTTCGAGAACATCATGTGCCGTCACAACATTGGGAAGATCAACACCTTTGATGCGGTGCGGAACAACTGGTGTCGCACCGGTCGCAGCGACGATGATATCCGGATGAACTTTATTGACCAGTTCCTCGTCCACTTCCGTATTAAAATGGATCGGAACGCCGTATTTCTTACACTGATTTTCCTGCCATACGATGAAGGTATCAATCTCACCTTTTGCCGGCGGGACAGAACCGAGACGGAACTGGCCGCCCGCCCAGCGTCTCTTCTCATAGACTTCTACCCTGTGGCCCTTCTTTGCTGCTTCGATGGCAAAAGCCAGTCCGCCAGGACCTGCGCCAATGACCATGATGTTCCTGGGAGCACTGGTCTTTTCTACAGGGCCGTATTTATATTCATTTCCTGTCTCCGGACGAAGAATGCAGCCGCCCGGGATATTCTGCAGAAGATGTCCGATGCACTTATGATGGCATCCGATACACTGACGTATCTCATCAAACCGTCCTTCTTTTGCAAGCCTTGGCGTATCCGGCTCAGCCAGAGACTGACGCCCGAACAGCACCATATCACACTTGCCGCGCTCCAGCTCTGTCTCACCGAGACGAATGTCATTGTAACGTCCAACGGACAGGATTTTTGCCTTCTTTACTACCTTCTTCACTTCATCCGCGGCATTGACATTCCAGGCATGCTCACGATAGTTGGAAGGGATGACGTCGTCAAATGTGCGGTAAACACCTGCACTGACGTTGAAATAACTGATTCCCAGTGGCTCCAGCATCGGAATGATAGTGAGCGTGTCTTCCAGGTTTCTGCCGCCGGTCACATACTCGTCTGCAGAGATCCTGAATCCAACGATAAAGTCAGGGCTCACCTTACTGCGGATATCCCTGATGATTTCCTGCGCAAAACGGACTCTGTTCTGTAACGGACCACCATATTCATCCGTTCTCTTGTTGGAATACGGAGAAAGGAACTGCGCAATGAGATAACCATGTGCACCATGAATTTCAATGCCGTCAAAGCCGGCCTCTTCTGCTCTTCTTGCGCAGTCACCGAACTGCCTTACGATCTCAAGGATCCTCTCAACGGACAGTTCTTCCGGCATATCCTCCTTTGCCGGTGAAAACGGACACGGAATCGCAGACGGAGCTTCCGGCGCATGGCCTGTAACAGCATAATGCGTCTGTCTGCCGGCATGATAAATCTGTGCGATGATCGTAGCACCCTGAGCATGAATCCGCTTCGTAAACTCTTTAAACCCGGCGATCTGCCCGTCATTCCAGAGTCCCGGGAGATACTTAAATCCCTTGCCTTCCGGGCACACGGCGAAGTCTTCCGTGATGATCATGCCGAATCCGCCTTTTGCCTTGGCCTCGTGATACGCGGTAAAACGTTCCGTACAGGTTCCGTCTTCATTGCAGAGATTCATGACCATCGCCGGAACCGCCGTGCGGTTGCGGACAGTAGTCTTCTCAATAGTAATTGGACTGAAAATCGCATCTAACATAATGACCCTCCAAACAAAATAGCAGCTTTACTGTGTACTTTTGACGCCTATAGAATACATTAAATTGACTCACGAGTCAATATTGACTTTATAGTCAATGCAAAACATGTGAGTTTGGAGGGTTCTATGCTATAATTGGCTGATAATAAGAAACGAGGGTCTGATATGTCAATTTCTTTGGAAAAACAGCAGAAGATTACAGATGCGCGCAAGAAACAGCTGGTAGATGCAGCTCTGGAATTGTTTGACCAGAACGGCTACGCCAATACGAAGATCTCTGATATCACAGAAAAAGCCGGCACAAGCAAGGGGCTTTTCTATCATTACTTCAAATCAAAGGATGACATTTTATATGAGATCCTCGACCGGGTAGATGAGTGTATCAGAGAATGCAATGACATCGAAGATGCCATCGATTCTCTGACCCTGTTTACGGAAAGACTGCTTTCGTATCCCTATTATGAAGGTTACGTTCCTCCCATCCGGGTCTATTTCTTTTCCATGATCCGTGGAGACATCCGCCCCGACGATGAACGCAATCCCATAACCGACCAGTTTGGCCGGGATTATTTTGGCCCCATCTTTGCCCGAGGACAAAAACAGGGCTATTTCAAAGATGGCGATCCAGCTTATTTCGGAGACACCTACTGGAAGCAGCTGATCGGCTGTATGGCGATCATGAATTTTGATAAAAAAGCCAATTCATGCAAGCCCGACATGAAGAAGATGCTTGCGCTTTACATGAAATGAGCTCATCATTGCCGTTCTGCATCTGATCAAAAGCAAATACGTGGATTTTACCGGTGTCGATTTTCCATTCTCACAAAGAGTCTCATTTCCGCCTTTACGGAACTGTAGCGCGATCAGCTGGCACTCCTCAAGAGATATCCACAGTTTAATAATACCCAATAAAGCCGCCCTCAACCATTAAGCATGATTTTGTGTTGTTTTTCGTTATATTCTTTTTGTACAACAGGCAAAAAAATACCCGGAAACGGCTTATTTAAGCCATTTCCGGGCATTACAACCACTAAAAAGTCGAGGTGACTGGATTCGAACCAGCGGCCTCTACGTCCCGAACGTAGCGCTCTACCAAACTGAGCCACACCTCGATTGCTTCGTTTTTCAACGTCAGCAGGTATTATTGTATGCACTTTGGGTCAAAAAGTCAACAGAAAAATATATTTTATTATTCTTTTTCTTTCACTCATGAGTGAACAGAGCTCATCATTACCTTATTTCTCCGTATTGAGTAAAAATATCAGGGAGTGTTATAGTAATTTTATTATTGTGGAAAATATTCAGAACTGCCTGAAAAATGCAGCGCTGTTTTATTATTGGGAGATTTTCAGCACATGGTACTAACGGATATCATCGGACCGGTCATGGTCGGTCCTTCAAGTTCACATACGGCCGGCGCCGTTAAAATAGGAAATGTTTCGAGGCGCCTGCTGGCGGAGCCTGTCGTCTCGGCAGAGATCCTGCTTCACGGTTCTTTCCTCGCAACAGGGAAGGGACACGGCACAGACCGGGCTCTCGTGGCCGGTCTTCTCGGCATGAAGGTCGACGACCCGAGGATCCCTGACAGCTTTGCAATCGCCCAAAAGCTGGGCATGGATTTTTCCATCGGAGGGACGGACCTCGGGGATGAATTCCATCCAAATTCTGTAAAGCTTAATCTCACCGGTAAGGGCGGCAAACAGCTGGAGATCATCGCCTCATCGATCGGCGGCGGGCAGATCCGCGTCGTTCAGATTGATGGACTGGATGTGAATTTCAGCGGTGATTTTCCGACGCTCATCGTTCACAATATCGACCAGCCCGGCCATGTAGCCGAAGTCACGACGATGCTGGAACATAAAAGCGTGAATATCGCCACCATGCAGCTGAGCCGTCTCAGCCGGGGCGGAAATGCGGTCATGGTCCTCGAATGCGACCAGGAGATCCCGCCGGAGGCCATCAGCTGGCTGACGCGCGTCGAAGGTGTGCTGAAGGTCACCTATTTATCTCTGACTGAGCCGATCGAACCTCAGTGAATTCAGTTCACCATGGATTACTCGTCCCACAAGAATAATTTGTGTTGAAATTTTTTCCAGAAAGTTGTCTTTATATTGCGGAAAATGCAACAGTCGAAGGATCAGACTGAAGTGCTGCAGCATGTATACAGTGTCTGATCCTCGTGATTATGAGGAAATGAAAAATGTATGATTCACTTGAAACCATCTGCAAAGAATCAGCCGATACTGGAACGCCTTTCTGGAAGCTGATCCAGCTCGATGATATGAAGGAGCAGGCGATCACGGAGGAAAAATCGCTTCAATCCATGGCAGAAGCCTACAAAGCGATGCAGTTTTCCGACACGACCTATGACCCGGAGCTTTTTTCCAACAGCGGGCTCGTCGGAACGGACGCTGCAAAGCTTCAGAAGAGGATTGAAAGTGGAAAAATGATCTGTGGCGATTTTATCTCCGAAGTGATGGAGCGCGCGCTTCGCATTGCGGAATCAAATGCCTGTATGAAGAGGATCGTCGCCGCTCCGACAGCGGGTTCCTGCGGCGTTGTACCGGCCGTGCTGCTCACGGCGCAGAAGCGGTACGATTTTTCCGATGATGAGATGGCGAAAGCGCTTTACGTCGCCGGCGGAATTGGCGGTGTGATCGCAAACAGGGCTTTCCTTGACGGCGCCGAGGGAGGTTGTCAGGCGGAGATTGGCTCTGCCTCAGCCATGGCGGCAGGAGCCCTTGTGTCGCTTCTTGGCGGCAGCGCCGAAGAGATCAGCCACGCCGCTGCCCTCGCCCTGAAAAATCTGCTCGGTCTCGCCTGTGATCCGGTCGCCGGACTCGTCGAGGTTCCCTGTGTTAAAAGAAATGTTATCGGAGCAGTCAATGCCGTGACCTCTTCGGACCTGGCTCTGTCAGGCATCCGAAGCCGTATCCCTCCGGACGAAGTCATCGATGCTATGAAATCAATCGGCCGACGGATGGATGAGGGGATCCGGGAGACCGGAACCGGCGGACTGGCGGCAACCCCGACGGGACAGAAGATCCGCGAGAAACTGTCCGGTATCTGAAACTCCACTTTGATAACAAAACGCCCGCGAAACCTCATTATTAGTTTCACGGGCGTTTTTTGCAATATAATCAGTCTGAAAATAATGGTGCGGATTTTCCGGACTGCACAAATTCAAGAGCGCTCCATCCATGTTCTCGACAGCTTGTTCTTGAGCATCTGACCGCTGATTTTTCCCCAGCCGATGCCATAGCTGTCTACCGTCACAAGCGCCCATCCCTTTTTGATATCTGCGTACGCCTTTGTATCACCGCCGGGTTTCACCACGATATCCTCCGGTGTAATTGCGAGGGATTCGCCGCGCAGATATCTCTTCACGCGCTCATCATCCGCGAAAAGATTTACGCATACGGGATAGTTTTTCACGGCCAGCGCCAGCGGCTGTGAGGGTTCGAATCTGCCTTTTTTCCACTCGCCGATATACAGGCCGTTTCTGAGGAAGTTGAGATGGCCGGCGCCCGGAGGAAGCTCCTGCGCCAGATAAGCTCTGTCCCCGTGCGAATCAATGGCACTCTTCTCGAATTCAGTTCCCTTCAGAAAATCTCTGAGCAGCGTCTCTTCATCCTGATGATCTCTGTTCTTCCCTGTTCTTCCACGGCCGCTGCGGGTCTGTCTTCCAGAATCAGTCCTGCTGTTCTGATATTTTGATTTTTTCTTCTCAAGATACGTTTTGGGAGCATCTGCCGCATCCACTCCGTTTTCCGCACTCCCCTTTTTCAGGAGTGCCATGAAATGCCCCTCGCCTTCCATCACGTACGGCCATATCCGCACACACTTCACAAGATCAGGATTTCCATCCGCCCATTCAGGGTGGCCCGGGCGAAATCCTTCATAATAAGGCACAACAGACTGGAGCTTCATATCCGGAAAGTGCTGCACAAACCAGGCTATCGTCTGCTCATCTTCATCTGGGGCAAATGTGCAGGTCGAATACATCAGGTATCCGCCATTGCGGAGCATTGCATAAGCGTTCTCCAGGATCTCCCGCTGGATGGCGGCGCATTTCGCGACTTTTTCTTTGCTCCAGTCCGTGCGGACTTCCTCTGATTTCCGGAACATACCCTCTCCCGAGCATGGCGCGTCCACCAGGATCGCATCAAAATATCCGGTAAATACCTGTGCCAGATTTTCCGGCTTTTCTGCCGTCACAAAAATATTCTCTGCCCCAAAAAGTTCGAGATTCCGGAGAAGGGCTCTGGCCCGCGAAACACTGATATCGTTAGAAACCAGAAGCCCGCTGCCGTCAAGTTTTGCCGCCAGCTCCGTCGATTTGCCGCCCGGAGCCGCGCACAGGTCGAGCACCCTGTCGCCTTCCCTGACCGGAAGTCTCGACGCCGGCGTCATCGCGCTCGGTTCCTGCAGGTAGTATACGCCGGCCGCATAATAAGGATGCCGCGCAGGCTCTGCGTCCTCTCCGCAGAAAAAGCCATTTGTGACCCACGGGATGCGTTTTACGTAAAACGGTGCTTTCTTTTCGAATTCCTCAGGGGAGATCTTCATCGTATTCACCCGGAGGCCACGAAGTCTGGGGTTCTCATAGCAGGCCGTAAACGCTTCAAACTCGTCTCCGAGCAAAAGCTTCATTCTGTTCATAAACTCATCAGGCAGTGAAATCATCGTTATCGCCTTTCTATTGTCATTTCACACAGTTTACCACAGAAAAGGCCGCTGCACGATCTGCAGCGGCCTTTTCTGTGGTTCACTTTTTTCAATTCAGGCTTTTCATTCGTTTTCTCCATCCTGGCTTTCAATCTCAGCATATTTGTCGAGGATCAGCTTCTGGATGGTCTCACGCGTCTCAGAATTTATCGGATGAGCGATGTCTCTGTACTCTCCGTCTGACGTCTTGCGGCTCGGCATAGCGATGAACAGTCCTTTTTCGCCTTCGATGATTTTTATGTCATGTACGACAAATTCATCATCAAATGTGATGGAGACTACTGCCTTCATCTTGCCTTCTTTGGATGCTTTTCGAATTCTAATATCTGTGATTTTCATTCTATCTCCTTCTCGCCTGCCTCGGCGGGTCAGATCGCATATCGTTCATTTTTTTCGATTACGATCTTTATCCTGTCCTCGCCGCAGTAGTACGAATTTGCTCGTATCGTATCCCGGCTTTCAACAATACAATTCTCAATATGAGTATTGTCGCCGAGATAGACGTTGTTCAGGACGATGGAATTCTTAATCACACAATTGTTGCCTACATATACGTCTTTGAAAAGAATTGAATTCTCTACTTGACCATTAATAATACAACCGCTTGAAATTAAGCTGTTCCTAACAATGTTGCCCGGATTGTACTTCGCCGGTGGGAGATCATCGATCTTTGAATAGACCGCCGGGTACTGATTAAAGAAATAGTCCCTGACCTCCGGTTTGAGGAAATCCATATTCGTTCTGTAATAGGATTCCACCGTTGCTATGTTTCTCCAATACGTATTTATTTTATATCCGTATATTCTCTTCAGATTTTTATAACGGATAAAAATATCCTTGACCAGATCGTAGCGTCCCTCCTGGGCGCATCTCTCCAGCATCTCAATCAGCTGGCGTCTCCTGATCACATAGATTCCGCACGATATAAGGCTGGAATCCGAAACCATTGGCTTTTCTTCGAATTCCTCGATCCTGCAGTCCTCATTCATGCGGAGAACTCCGAAACGGCTCGGATCGTCGTCGTGACACTCTGTGCAGACGATCGTGATATCCGCCCTTTTTGCGATGTGATATTCGAGCACCTTTCTGTAATCAAGCTTATAGACTCCATCGCCCGATGCAATGATTACATATGGCTCATGGCTTTCTTTCAGCCATTTCAGATTCTGGTAAATCGCATCAGCCGTTCCTCTGTACCACCAGCTGTTTGTAGCCGTTACCGTGGGCGTGAATACATACAGGCCTCCCTGCTTTCTTCCGAAATCCCACCACTTGGAACTCATCAGATGCTCATTGAGAGAGCGGGCGTTGTACTGTGTCAGTACGGCGACCTTCTGAATATGAGAATTGCTCATGCTTGACAGCGCAAAATCAATGCTCCGGTAGCTTCCGGCGATCGGCATCGCTGCTATGGCGCGCTTGCTCGACAGCTCGCGCATCCTGTTGCTGTTTCCGCCGGCGAGGATGATGCCTAAAGCTCTCATATCACATCACCGCCTTCCTTCACCAGTGCTCCGCCGCCAGGCAACATACCATTTTCATAGTCTGCCGCCGTTGTGCAGCCGGATACAACGGTATTTTTGCCGATCTTTATCCCTTCAGGGATCACCGTCTTTTCGCCAATCGTTGCGAGTCCCCATGAATAAATCGCCGGCTTCAGCACATTTGGTGCCTCTTCGCCAACTCCTATCTCAACTCCCGCACCGATCTGCGCCTCCTCCGCAATGATCGCCTTGCTGATTCTGGCACCAGCACCGATTCTGGAATTTCTCATAATGATCGAGTCGCGCACAACCGCGCCTTTTTCGATCGTTACACCTGGTCCGATGACACTGCTGTAAACTTCTCCATAGATGTCGGCACCTTCGCCGATAATGCAACGGTCAACGACACCTGTCGGAGCTACATACTGCGGGCGGATGATATCACCCTTCGTATATATCTTCCAGAATTCCTCATAGAGATTAAACTCCGGAACAATATCGATCAGTTCCATGTTGGCCTGCCAGTAAGATCCCAGGGTTCCGACATCCTTCCAGTAGCCATTGAACTCATAGGCGAAGAGTCTCTTACCATTGTCTCTGCAGTAGGGAAGGACATGCTTGCCGAAGTCACACCCCGGCTGATCCTTCAGAGCAATCAGTGACTCTTTCAGCGTTTTCCAGCTGAATATGTAAATTCCCATTGAAGCAAGGTTGCTTCTGGGATGTGCGGGCTTTTCTTCAAACTCGGTGATCCGGCCTTTTCCATTCGTGATCATGACGCCGAACCGGCTGGCCTCTTCAATAGGAACAGGCATGCAGGCAACTGTGATATCCGCGTCATTCGCCTTGTGATAATCGAGCATGACCTCATAATCCATCTTGTAAATGTGGTCACCGCCCAGGATAAGCACATAATCCGGATTATATGTCTCCATATAAGCGAGATTCTGGTAAATGGCATTTGCCGTGCCAGTATACCATTCCGTATCTGTGCTCTTTTCATAAGGAGGAAGAATAGACACGCCACCGACATTACGATCAAGATCCCACGGGATTCCGATCCCGATGTGATTGTTGAGGCGCAGCGGCTGATACTGTGTCAGCACGCCCACCGTATCGACACCGGAATTAATGCAGTTGCTGAGAGGGAAATCGATAATTCTGTATTTTCCTCCGAACTCAACCGCCGGTTTAGCCATATGTGAAGTCAATACGCCAAGTCTTGACCCCTGCCCACCGGCAAGGATCATGGCAATCATCTCTTTTTTAATCATAAAATCACCTTCTTATCATGTCAGAACCATGCAGAAATTCATTAAGGTATTTTCATGATATTCAATCGGTTAAACTCCGACTCTTGTATTTTATTAGTATATCATAGAAAGAAATAATTGGGGCTGATTAATTAAAATCCGGCGAGATTTTTTCTGATTTTGTTTGTTTTGCACAAAACGAATTCGCAAATTCCGTAACATTTTACGTGTCCCTACGAGTGCTGCCAGACGTGTATATCTGCCAGTGAGTCACGCCGAAGGTATGAACGAACTGGCAGATACACACGGCTGGATAGCGCGACAGCGCGATACCGAGCAGCTCGCTGCGAGGTACAGCACTCGTAGGAAAAAACAGGCTGCCAGACGGGCGAAGATGACAGCGAAGCACACCGAAGGCGTGCATGAGCTGGCAGTTTCGGACGGCTGGATAGCGCGACAGCGCGATACCGAGCAGCTCGCTGCGAGGTACAGCACTCGTAGGAAAAAATATTGCCAAGCGGGAGCGCGTCGCGGATGAAAACCTTGCGCACCTGTATTCGGAACGAAGGGCCTCTGTCTTCGAAATCTTCGAAAACTGCCAGAAATCCAGCGCCGCCTTCAGCTTGAAATATAAAAGGTGTCCATGTATAATAGCGGTGCGCAGGCCTCCGAATGTCTGAGGCCCGGAAGGAGCATTTCATATGTATCAGATTCACTTTGATAAGCCCTGTCACCTGCATTTCATTGGTATTGGAGGTATCAGTATGAGCGGCCTCGCCGCAATCCTCCTCGACCATCATTTCACCGTTTCCGGTTCTGACGCTAAGAAAACAGACCTGACGGAGCGTCTGGAAAAATCAGGCGCTATTATTCATTACCCGCAGGCGGCCGAAAATATCACAGACGACATCGATGTCGTAATTTATACGGCGGCGATCCACCCGAGCAACCCGGAATATGCCGCTGCCGTGGAAAAGAAAATCCCTATGCTGACCAGAGCACAGCTGCTCGGCCAGATGATGAAGAACTACAGGATTCCGATCTGCGTGTCCGGAACACATGGAAAGACAACCACGACCTCAATGGCCGCGCACGTCATGATGCAGGCGGACATGAACCCGACGATTTCTGTCGGCGGTATTCTGCCCCTCATCGGCGGAAATTACCGGATCGGCAGCACGGATACCTTCCTTATGGAAGCGTGTGAATACACGAACAGCTTTCTGAGTTTCTTCCCGAAGATCAGCATCATTCTCGATATTGATGCCGACCACCTTGATTTTTTCAAAGACCTGGACGATATCCGGAACTCTTTCCGCAAGTTTGCGGAGCTGCTTCCTGAAGACGGAACGCTGATCATCAACGCTGACGATCCTGCCTGCAAGATGATCACACGTGACCTCAAATGCAATGTCATCACGTTTTCCATGAGCAACCGCGGTGAATACACCGCCGACATGATCACGTATGATAAACTTGGCCACGCATCATTCCGCGCACTGCACAACGGAAAACCGATAGGAAACTTCAAGCTTGAGGTCCCGGGTGAACACAATGTGAGCAACGCTCTCGCCGTGATCGCCCTCGCTCAGGTCCTCGGCATTAAGGAAGACGATATCCGCGCCGGATTTGAATCTTTCCACGGCACGAACCGCCGCTTTGAGAAAAAAGGCATGATGAACGGGGCTACGATCATTGATGATTACGCTCATCATCCGACGGAGATCCGCGCGACGCTCACCACGGCGGCACGCGTTCCCCATAAAACAATCTGGTGTGTATTCCAGCCGCACACTTATACCCGCACAAAAGCACTGCTCCCGCAGTTTGCGGAGGCGCTTTCCATCGCGGACCATGTCGTGCTGGCTGATATATATGCAGCCCGCGAGCTTGATATTTACGGAATATCTTCGCAGGATCTGCAGCACGAAATAGAAAAGCTCGGAACAGAGTGTGAGTATTTCCCGTCCTTTGATGAGATTGAGGACTACCTGCGCAGGAATGTTAAGGAAGGTGACCTCGTGATCACGATGGGCGCCGGTAACATTGTAAAAGTCGGAGAAGACCTTGTGCAGGAGTAATTCATGGGATTTCTTACGATCAAAGACAGCCGTCTGGCAAGTGTAACACTTGTGTCGGACGACTTTATTGACTATTATCTTCCGAAGGCAGACGGAGAATATGTGAAGGTATATCTGTACCTTCTGCGCTCGATCCACAGAAACAATTCAGAGCCTACGCTTGCAAAAATCGCCGCTGACCTGTCTCTTGACGAGGGGGAAGTGACAAAGGCACTCCGCTACTGGAGCGACCAGGGACTCCTGAACCTTTCGGTCACAGAGAAAAAACATCTTCTGTCAGGAATTGAATTTCTGCCTGTAAACCAGCATCCGGAAGATGCAGGGGAACGGGAGACTGGTTCTGCTCAAAAGCAGCCGGAGGAACCGAAAGAAAAGGCAAAAACGGAAGCCGTCGCGCCTGCCGCCCAGGAGAAACCTGCAGCATCTGCGGAGCGTCCGACAGGTCCTTCCAATACGCGTATCCGTCAGCTGTGTGAAGATAAGAAAGTCGAAGAGATGCTGTACGTCGTCGAGCAGTACATCGGCCGACCGTTGAGTCCAACCGATATGCGCACGATCCTCTATTTTTACGACTCGCTTCACTTCCCGGTGGATCTTGTCGAATATCTCGTCGAGTACTGTGCGGATAAGGGCCATCCAAATGTAAATTATATCCGCAAGGTCGGCCTCGCATGGTATGATGAGGGAATCAGGACGACTGAGCAGGCAAAAGCGCAGAGCGAAATAAATAACCGCTATTTCACGATCTTCAGCCGGTTCGGGATTTCTGGCAGAAACCCGATCCCCGACGAGATAAACCGCATGAAAAAGTGGCTTGATGATTACGGTTTTTCTATGGATCTGATCCAGGAAGCGGCTTCCCGGACGATAGCCCAGACTTCGAAGCCGTCTCTCAGATATGCCGACAAAATTCTCACGGAATGGCACAAAGCCGGCGTCCGAACGCTTGACGACGTCGACAGACTGGACAGAGAACACGAGAAAAATAAAGTAAATAAAACGAAATCGTCCGGAGCTGCTCCTTCCAGAAAGGATCCGAGGAGTTTCTCCGGTAATTTTCATGAGCGCGACTACAACTTCAGCGATCTGGAGAAGCAGCTTCTCAGCAGTCAGAACAAAGCGGAGAACAGCCAGGATAAGAAAAAGGATTAATGCATGGGACTTACCAATGAACAATATGATTCCATCATGAGGATCTACAGCCAGCGCCAGCTCAAAGCGGAAAGAGAAGTTGAGCAGCGCCGGGAAGAGGCATATTCGGCGATTCCGCGCCTGCGGGAGATCAATGAAGAGATTGCTTCCACCAGCGTCAGAGAGGTCCGCGCGCGGCTTTCCGGAAACGGGAGTTCAAAGACTGACCTGAAGAAGATTCACGATGGTCTTATGGAAGAACAGCGTGCACTGCTGCTTTCGAATGGATATCCCGAGGACTATCTTGAACCCCATTATGAATGTTCTCTGTGTCATGACACCGGTTACGTAAACAACCAGAAATGCACATGCTTCCGAAAACTGGAGCTTGAGCTCTTATACAGAGATTCAAATCTCGGCAGGATTATGGAAGATGAAAACTTTGACACCTTCCGGCTTGATTTTTACCGCGATGATGTGACGAATGAATCCTCGGGAATGACGCCGAGAGATGAAGCGGAAGCGGCCCTCCGCGCGGCAAAATCCTTTACCGCTTCGTTTCCTGCTTCAGAGAATCTTCTTATCTACGGAGATGTCGGAGTCGGCAAGACCTTTCTCACACACTGTATAGCGGCCGACCTGATCAGCAGAGCCTTCAGCGTCGTCTACATGACAGCATACGAGCTTTCCGATACTCTGGGAAGATACAAATTCGGCAGCCGGAACGATCCGGGGCAGGACCGCGAATCGGTTCAGGAAATTAAACAGGCGCATGACAATGTTTTTTCCTGCGACCTCCTGATCATTGATGATCTCGGGGCAGCGCTTGTCAATAATTTTGTTACTTCGGAATTTTTCCTTATCATAAATGAGCGGATCAGCGACGGGAAGTCGACTGTAGTTTCCACAAATCTCTCCCTCGAGCGGTTCCGCGACGTATTCTCGGAAAGAACTTTTTCCCGGATCATGGGATCATACAAACTGATCCATATGTCCGGTGACGATATCCGGATCAGAAAAAAACTTTCTGTATGAACAGCGCATGGGTGCGGGCAGTGTACAGAACATATGCAGAAGAAAGCTGCAGTGAAAAGGAGGAAACGGAAATGGGCGACAGAAAATCAAACTATTATGACGCGGAGCCGGTCGGGCGTCTGGGGATCATCCCGCTGAAGAGCTGTGCGTCTCTCGGAAAAAAGGTAGACGATTATCTCATCAGCTGGCGCAAGGAGCGTGTGCAGGACGGAAATAAAAACGCCACTGTAGACGGCTACTCAAGAAGCTCCTTCATTGTTCCTACCGATGTTCCGAGATTCGGTTCCGGAGAAGCAAAAGCTGTAGTCGGCGAATCCGTCCGCGGCGACGATATTTATATTATGGTCGACGTCTGCAACTACTCGCTGACCTATTCCCTCTGCGGGTATCCGAACCACATGTCACCCGATGACCACTACCAGGATCTGAAACGTGTGATCGCCGCCATCGCCGGCAACGCGCGCCGCATCAACGTGATCATGCCGTTCCTGTATGAAAGCCGCCAGCACAGAAGAAACGGCCGTGAATCCCTCGACTGTGCGATCGCACTCCAGGAGCTCGTCGAGATGGGTGTCGATAATATCATCACCTTCGACGCTCATGATCCGAGAGTTCAGAACGCTATCCCGCTGCACGGCTTCGAGACGATTCGTCCGTCCTACCAGTTTATCAAGAATATCCTCCGTCACGCAGAGCCTGATATGAAGATCGACTCCGACCATCTGATGTGCATCAGCCCGGACGAGGGTGCCATGGAGCGCGCGATCTACATCGCCAACAACCTCGGCGTAGATATGGGTATGTTCTATAAGAGAAGAGATTACTCAACAATCGTCGATGGCAAGAATCCGATCGTCGCCCACGAATTCCTCGGCGCCGACGTCGAAGGCAAGGATGTGATCATCATCGATGATATGATCTCATCCGGCGGAAGTATGATCGATACCGCACGTCTCCTGAAGGAGCGCGGAGCCAAGAACATCTACATCTGCACTACCTTTGGACTTTTCACCAACGGACTGCAAAAATTTGATGAGGCCTATGAAAAGGGATGGTTCACCAAACTCGTCACGACGAATCTCGTGTACCAGAAGCCTGAGCTTCTTCTGAAGCCTTACTACATCAACTGCGATATGAGCAAGTACATCGCCCTGATCATCGATACCCTCAACCACGACGGATCCATCAGCTCACTGCTCGATCCGCGCGACCGTATCCAGAAGGTATTGAAGAAATTCAATAACCACGAGCGCATCTGATTATAAACGGAAACTGGCTGTATACATGCGGATGTATGTGTACAGCCAGTAATTTTTATCTGAAAAAAGCAGATCCTGTGAATTTCCAGGTCATTCACAGGATCTGCTTTTATTATTCAATGATTATCTTATTTCCCGGCTTTCGCCTTTGCACTGATCTCTGAACGTTTTCTGAGTCTCGAATCCAGGATCTTCTTGCGGATCCTCAGGCTCTTCGGAGTGACCTCGAGAAGCTCGTCATCATCGATGAACTCGAGTGCCTGCTCGAGAGACAGACGGAGCGGAGGTGTCAGCGTCAGCGCCTCATCCGACGATGACGTACGGGTGTTGGTCAGGTGCTTCGTCTTGCAGACATTGAGCTCGATATCTTCAGGCTTTGAGGATGATCCGACGACCATGCCAGCATAAACTTTTTCTCCTGGCCCGATGAAGAGCGTTCCTCTCTGCTGTGCTGCGAACAGTCCGTAGGTGACAGATTCGCCCGGCTCAAAAGCGATCAGGGAACCAGTCTTACGGAACTGGATATCGCCCTTGTACGGCTGATAGGAATCAAAAATCGTGTTGATGATTCCTGTACCCTTTGTCATAGTCATGAAGCCTCCGCGGAATCCGATCAGGCCTCTCGACGGAACCTTGAATTCCAGACGGGTGACGCCCGCATTTCCGGCGGTCATGTTGATCAGTTCACCTTTTCTTTCAGCCAGAGACTGAATAACGGATCCTGAATATTCTTCCGGAACATCGATGTAGGCGAGCTCGATCGGCTCGAGCTTCTTTCCATTTTCATCATATTTATAAATAACTTCAGCCTTGCTGACGGCGAACTCGTAGCCTTCACGGCGCATCTCCTCGATAAGAACGGAGAGGTGAAGCTCACCACGACCAGATACCTTGAAGCAGTCGGCGGAATCTGTGTCCTCAACGCGGAGACTGACATCCGTATTGAGCTCGCGGTACAGGCGGTCACGAATGTGACGTGAGGTTACATAGGTTCCCTCTGTGCCTGCCAGCGGTGAATCATTAACGACAAAGTTCATAGAGATCGTCGGCTCCTCGATCTTCTGGAACGGGATCGGCTTCGGATCCTCCGGGTCGCAGAGCGTATCACCGATGTGAATGGATGCGATACCAGAGACAGCGACAATCTCACCGACGGTCGCCTGCTCTACCTCAACTCTCTTCAGCCCGTCGAAGACGTACATCTTGCTGATTTTTACACGCTCTTTCTTATCCGGATCATGATGATTCATAAGAAGAACTTCCTGATTCAGCTTCAGAGAACCATTATCAATCTTGCCTACACCGATTCTTCCGACATATTCGTTATAATCGATCGTGCTGACAAGCATCTGGATGCCTGCATCAGGATCGCCTTCAGGTGCCGGAATATACTTCAGGATAGCATCAAACAGAGGGGTCATATCCTTGCGCTCATCCTCAAGCTCATTCGTGCACCAGCCATCGCGTGCGGAAGCGTACAGGAACGGAGCGTCGAGCTGATCGTCATTGGCGCCGAGATCCATCAGGAGCTCAAGTACCTCATCCACAACTTCTGTCGGACGCGCATTCGGACGGTCAACTTTATTGATAACGACAATGACCTTAAGATTCAGGTCAAGGGCCTTCTGAAGGACAAATCTTGTCTGTGGCATCGGTCCCTCAAAAGCATCGACAAGAAGGATGACGCCGTTTACCATCTTCAGGACACGCTCTACCTCGCCTCCGAAATCGGCATGGCCTGGGGTATCGATGATATTGATCTTGGTTCCGTTATAATGGACAGCAGTGTTCTTGGAGAGGATCGTAATCCCGCGCTCTCTCTCGATGGCGCCGGAATCCATGACACGATCCTGGACAACCTGATTATCGCGGAAGGTTCCGCTCTGTCTTAAAAGCTTATCGACCAGTGTCGTCTTGCCGTGATCGACATGAGCAATGATCGCAACGTTACGAATGTCATCTCTTGTGATCTTCATTTTTGTACCTCACTTATTTCCCGGACAGTCAGAGCTGTCCCGTAAACCGTTCTTCCTGACAGTCACATACAACAGAAATATTTCTGTTCGCCAACAGAAAACCTTATGTGACGCGGTTTTCAGCCTTTGTTCAAATCTTTACAACGCTCGGATTATATCACAATAATTTTTATTTGTGTAGAGTTTGCAGGCATTCCGTGATAAACTAGGTGATAACGTATGCACTATTATTAAAAATGCGTACACGCGCACTATAATCAGAACAGGAGGAATCTTTATGTCTATTTTTACTGGTTCCGCTGTCGCAATCATCACTCCGATGAATGATGATCTGACAGTCAACTATGGAAAGCTGGATGAAATCCTCGAGTGGCACATTGCACAGAAGACGGACGCAATCGTCATCTGCGGAACGACAGGTGAGTCGGCAACCCTGAGCGAAGAAGAGCACATGGCTGTCGTCAAACACTGCGTAGAGACGGTCAACCACCGCATCCCCGTTATCGCGGGTACTGGTTCCAACAGCACCTACACAGCCATCAACCTCTCAAAGGAGGCTGAGAGCTATGGTGTTGATGCCTGCCTTGTTGTCACTCCTTATTATAATAAGGCAACCCAGGACGGACTGAAACGTCACTATTCGGAGATCTCTGAGGCGATCCATACGCCGATTATCATGTACAATGTTCCATCCCGCACCGGCTGCAATATCAAGCCGGAAACAGCCGCATGGCTCTGCAAGAACACAGAGAACGTGCGCGGGATCAAGGAAGCAAGCGGAGATATCTCCCAGATCGCAAAGGTCAAGGAGCTCTGCGGCGATGATATTGAACTTTATTCCGGCAACGACGATCAGGTCATCCCGATCATGAGTCTCGGCGGACTCGGCGTAATCTCTGTCCTCGCTGACGTTGCCCCGAGGTATACACATGATATGTGCCAGAAGATGCTCGACGGCGATGTGAAGGGAGCCGCTTCCATGCAGCTGAAGGCCCTTCCGCTGATCGAAGCGCTCTTCTGCGAAGTTAACCCGATCCCGGTAAAGACAGCAATGAATCTCATGGGATACGGGGTCGGACCGCTGAGAGGGCCTCTCTACGGAATGTCTGAAGGAAATATCGGCAGACTGAGACAGGCACTCACAGATTTCGGCATCGAACTTAAAAAGTAAATCTGATCAATGCCCGGAGGATCTGATTCTCCGGGTTTGTCATAGAGAAAGGAATACTATTATGATTCGAATTTTACTCAGTGGATGCAACGGACACATGGGCCAGGTTCTCACCGATCTGATTGAAGCAGATGACGCGGTGGAAACCGTAGCCGGCATCGACATCGCCCCGGACGCAGCAGAAAGGAAATATCCGGTTTTCTCATCACCGTCAGCGTGCGACGTCGACGCGGATGTCTGCATCGATTTTTCAAACTTCCACGCCGTTCCGGCGCTTCTGGACTACTGCGTAGAGAAAAATCTCCCGCTTGTCCTCTGCACGACCGGACTCACAGATGATATCCTCGCAAAGGTCGATGAGGCCTCAAAGAAGGTCGCCATTCTGCGCTCGGCAAATATGTCCGTCGGGATCAACCTGCTCATGAAGGTTCTCAGGGAAGCCGCCAAAACTCTCGCTCCCCTCGGCTACGACATAGAGATTGTGGAAGCTCACCACAACCGCAAGCTCGACGCACCGAGCGGCACGGCACTTGCTCTCGGCGAGAGCATGAATGAAGCTCTGGATAACGAGTATCACTTCGTCTTCAACCGCCACGACCGCACAGAGAAGCGCGATCCGAAGGAGATCGGCATTTCATCTGTCCGCGGGGGATCAATCGTCGGAGTTCACGATGTGATCTTTGCCGGTCAGGATGAAGTCATCGAATTCAGACACACCGCCTACTCCCGTGCAATCTTCGGCAAGGGAGCCATCGAGGCAGCAAAATTCCTCGCAGGAAGACCTGCCGGAATGTACGATATGAGCAACGTGATCGGCTGAATTACTCACCCGTATCTGCCTTTTTTACACGTCTCTTTCTAAATAATACTTATAAATATGGCAGGATGCAGCTTTCATTGCATCCTGCCACTTTTTTGCTTTACATTCAGAGATCAGTTATCAGTCTCTGCAGAAGCCGCATCTCCGGATCCGGAAGTTGCTCCGGCACCTGTGAGAAGCGACGGATCGACTGTCTCCTGAGGTTCATCATTAGAAGAATCCTCATCGACAGAGATAATCTCTTCGTCCTCTTCCTGCATCGCTTCCTGCTCTTCTGCTTCCTTCGCAGCCTTTGCTGCCGCGATCTCGGCGTCAGTGCTGAGCTCCATGTTGCGGTAATACTTCATTCCGGTACCTGCCGGGATCAGCTTACCGATGATAACGTTCTCCTTGAGGCCGACCAGATGATCTGTCTTGCCCTTGATAGCCGCATCCGTGAGAACTCTGGTGGTCTCCTGGAAGGAAGCCGCTGACAGGAAGGAATCCGTAGCCAGTGCAGCCTTTGTGATTCCGAGAAGATCTCTCTCGTACGTCGCGGGCTTCTTGCCTTCCTCTTCCGCCTTTTCATTCGCATCAAGTACATCCAGATAGTTGACCGTGCGGCCTGTCATAAATCCGGTATCGCCCGGATCCTCGATCGTGGCCTTTCTCAGCATCTGGCGCACAATGACCTCGATGTGCTTATCGCAGATATCAACAC
The DNA here is from genome assembly GCA_036453165.1 of Eubacteriales bacterium. GTDB lineage: Bacteria > Bacillota > Clostridia > Lachnospirales > Lachnospiraceae > Bilifractor. Next base: position 78,568 of record JAZHVR010000005.1, read on the forward strand.
CCTGCTGACGGTAGGTCTTCTGAACCTCGCTGAGCAGATAATTCTGCACAGCCTCCGGTCCCTTGACCTTCAGCAGATCATGCGGATTGATCGAACCTTCTGTCAGAGGATCGCCGGCTTCAACAGCAATGCCCTCTGTGCTTTCCTCGATTTCCTTCTTCAAACGTGTGCCGAACGGAATGAGGTATGTCTTGGAATCGCCATCCTCGTCATTCGTGACGACAACCTCACGTTTCTTCTTCGTAGACTGAAGACGGGCAACACCTTTGATCTCCGTGATGATAGCAAGTCCTTTCGGCTTACGCGCCTCGAACAGCTCCTCGACACGGGGAAGACCCTGTGTAATATCGTTGCCGCCCGCAACACCGCCGGTATGGAAGTTTCTCATGGTCAGCTGTGTACCAGGCTCACCGATCGACTGTGCGGCGATGATACCGACAGCCTCGCCGACCTGTACAACCTCGCCGGTAGCCATGTTTGATCCATAGCACTTGGAGCAGATACCCATCTTCGAGCGGCAGGTGAGGATCGTGCGGACCTTCACTTTCGTGAGAGGATTTCCATTCTCATCAACACCGACAGACACGATTTTTGCAGCGCGGCTCGGTGTGATCATATGGTTGCGCTTAACGATGACATTACCGTTCTTGTCCTTGATCTCGTAGCAGGAGAAACGACCTGTGATACGCTCCTCAAGGCTCTCGATGACACGCTTGCCATCGGTGATTTCCTCAACCCACATGCCGGGGATCTCTTTTCTGTTCGCCGAGCAGTCGGGCTCACGGATCATGAGGTTCTGTGATACATCGACCATTCGACGGGTCAGATAACCAGAGTCTGCGGTACGAAGAGCGGTATCGGACAGTCCCTTGCGGGCGCCGTGCGCACTCATGAAATACTCCAGAACATCCAGTCCTTCACGGAAGTTCGACTTAACAGGCAGCTCGATCGTCTTACCGGTTGTATCTGCCATGAGGCCTCGCCATCCGGCCAGCTGCAGGATCTGCTTATCAGAACCACGGGCTCCCGAATCAGCCATCATGAAGATGTTGTTGTACTGATCGAGGTTGTCCTTGACAGCTTTCTCAAGCTTGGCACCGGTCTCTGTCCATGTATTGATAACTTCCTGATAACGGCCCGCCTCGGTGGCAAAACCCATCTTATAGTTCTCAGTGATCTGATCGACCTTCTTCTCGGCCTCTTCGATCAGGGCCTGCTTGCTTTCCGGTACGACCATATCCTCGATGGATACTGTCATTCCTGCCTTGGTGGAAATGTGGTAGCCCATCGCCTTTACATGGTCAAGAACTTCTGCGGTGACGGTAGCCCCGTGCAGATCCATGACTTTCTGAAGAATCTTTTTCAGATCGCCCTTCTTAACCATGAAATCGATCTCGGGAACAAGTTCATTGCCCGGTACCGTACGATCGACATATCCAAGATCCTGCGGGATGATCTCATTGAAAATGAATCTTCCCAGCGTGCTCTCGATAACTGCGGAAATATCATTGCCCTCCGCATCCTTGCCGTAGCGGCGGACCTTGATTCTTGACTGATATTTCACATAGCCGTTCTCATATGCGAGGATCGCCTCGTTGAGGTCCTTGTAGAAAGTGCCTTCACCGATTGAGCCCTTGCGCTCCTGAGTGAGGTAGTAAATACCGAGGACCATATCCTGTGAAGGAACGGCAACAATACCACCGTCTGAAGGCTTCAGCAGGTTATTCGGAGAGAGCAGCATGAAGCGGCACTCAGCCTGAGCCTCTGCCGTCAGCGGCAGATGGACAGCCATCTGGTCACCATCGAAGTCGGCGTTGAAGGCGGTGCAGACGAGCGGATGAAGCTTGATAGCTTTGCCCTCTACAAGCACCGGCTCAAATGCCTGAATACCAAGACGGTGAAGCGTAGGCGCACGGTTGAGCATTACCGGATGCTCTTTGATGACATCCTCCAGTACATCCCATACCTGAGGATCCATCTTCTCGACCATCTTCTTGGCGCCCTTGATATTATTCGCCATTGACCTCTCAATGAGTTCCCTCATGACATAAGGTTTGAACAGCTCAAGGGCCATTTCCTTCGGAAGGCCGCACTGATAGATTTTCAGTTCAGGTCCGTTGACAATAACGGAACGTCCGGAATAATCGACACGTTTTCCGAGAAGGTTCTGACGGAAACGTCCTGATTTTCCTTTCAGCATATCTGAGAGAGACTTCAGCGGTCTGTTTCCAGGACCGGTTACTGGTCTGCCGCGGCGGCCGTTGTCGATAAGAGCATCGACAGCTTCCTGCAGCATTCTCTTCTCATTGCGGACAATGATGTCCGGAGCGTGAAGGTCAAGCAGTCTCTTCAGACGGTTGTTTCTGTTGATGATCCTGCGGTACAGGTCATTCAGGTCAGACGTAGCAAAACGGCCGCCGTCCAGCTGTACCATAGGACGCAGATCCGGCGGGATGACAGGAATGCAGTCCAGGATCATCCACTCCGGGCGGTTGCCAGATTCGATAAATGCCTCAAATACTTCAAGTCTCTTGATGATCCTTGCTTTCTTCTGTCCTGAGGCTGTCTCCAGTTCCCTGGCAAGCTCGTCATATTCCTTCTGCAGGTCAATCTCGCAGAGGAGCTCTTTGATAGCCTCTGCGCCCATGCCTACGCGGAATGAGTTGGAGCCGTATTCCTCAACGGCCTTCTGATATTCCTGCTCCGTGAGGACCTGCTTCTTCTCAAGCGGGGTCTCACCGGGATCAAGAACAATGTAGCTTGCAAAGTAGAGCACTCTCTCCAGTGTTCTCGGAGAGAGGTCGAGGATCAGTCCCATGCGGGACGGAATTCCCTTGAAATACCAGATGTGGGATACCGGCGTAGCCAGCTCGATATGGCCCATACGCTCACGGCGGACAGAAGATTTTGTGACTTCGACGCCGCACTTGTCGCAGATAACGCCTTTATAGCGGATTTTTTTGTATTTTCCGCAGTGGCACTCCCAGTCCTTGGTCGGTCCGAAAATGCGCTCGCAGAAGAGGCCGTCTTTTTCCGGTTTCAGCGTGCGGTAGTTGATCGTCTCCGGCTTTTTAACTTCGCCGTGCGACCACTCCCGGATCTTTTCCGGTGACGCCAGGCTGATTCTGATCGCGTCAAAACTCAGCTGCTTCTTCGGCTCCTCTTTCTTAATTGTTGTATCCGGCATGTATATGCTCCTTTCGATCACTCGTTGTCATCGCTGCTCTCGTCAAGGCTTTCCTTGAATTCCTCATCGAACTCATTCTCATCGTCGCTGTCATAGGAGTCACTGTCTGACTGCTCTGTATCAGCGGAGTTGACAAGTTCTCCGTTCTGGAATTCCTGCTGTGTGTAGCCGGCATTGCCGAGTTCTTTTGCATCTGCGTTCCGGCTGTTGCGCTCGTCTTCCTCCATGATACGGCGGAAGCTTGTGTTGCCGTAATCGACAGATTCCATGATCTTTACTTCATTGCCCTTGTCATCCAGTACCTGGATATCAAGTGCCAGGGACTGCAGCTCCTTGAGCATGACTTTGAAGGATTCCGGAATACCAGGCTCCGGGATATTTTCGCCCTTAATGATTGCTTCATACGTCTTCACACGGCCGACGACATCATCCGACTTGACAGTCAGGATCTCCTGCAGCGTATAGGCAGCGCCGTATGCCTCGAGTGCCCAGACCTCCATCTCTCCGAAACGCTGGCCGCCGAACTGAGCTTTGCCGCCCAGAGGCTGCTGCGTAACAAGGGAATAAGGACCTGTGGAACGCGCATGAATCTTATCATCTACCAGATGGTGCAGCTTCAGATAATGCATGTGGCCGATCGTGGTCTTGCCGTCAAACGGCTCACCCGTACGTCCATCGCGCAGCTGTACTTTTCCGTCACGGCTGATCGGAACGCCCTTCCAGAGGGCTCTGTGATCTCTGTGATCGGAAAGATACTGCATGACATCCGGAAGCAGTACATCCTTATACTTGTTGTAAAAATCATCCCACTCTGTGTTGACATAGTCATTTGCCATCTCAAGGGTATCTCCGATATCGACCTCAGTCGCACCATCGAATACAGGAGTGGAAATATTGAAACCGAGTGCCATCGCCGCAAGGCTCAGATGGATCTCGAGGATCTGTCCGATATTCATTCGCGACGGAACGCCCAGCGGGTTCAGTACGATATCAAGCGGACGGCCATTCGGAAGGAACGGCATATCCTCGATCGGGAGAATACGTGAAACGACACCCTTGTTTCCGTGACGTCCTGCCATCTTATCGCCGACGGAGATTTTTCTCTTCTGTGCGATGTAGATGCGGACAGCCTGGTTGACGCCCGGCGCCAGTTCATCGTCGTTCTCACGGGTGAATACCCGGGCATTGACGACCGTACCATATTCACCGTGCGGAACCTTCAGCGAAGTGTCACGCACTTCTCTTGCCTTCTCACCAAAAATCGCGCGGAGAAGTCTCTCTTCTGCCGTGAGCTCTGTCTCTCCCTTAGGCGTTACCTTGCCGACAAGGATATCTCCGGCACGGACCTCTGCTCCGATACGGATAATTCCGCGCTCGTCGAGATTTTTCAGCGCGTCATCGCCGACACCGGGAACATCCTTTGTGATCTCCTCCGGTCCGAGCTTCGTATCACGCGCCTCGCACTCATACTCCTCAATATGGATCGAAGTGTATACATCATCGCGGACCATGCGCTCTGAAAGGAGTACAGCGTCCTCGTAGTTATATCCTTCCCATGTCATGAATCCGATGAGAGGGTTCTTGCCAAGAGCCAGCTCGCCGCCGGAAGTAGAAGGACCGTCGGCAATGACCTCGCCCTTTTCCACACGCTCGCCCTTATCAACGATCGGGCGCTGGTTGTAGCAGTTGCTCTGGTTGCTTCTCTCGAACTTCATCAGGTGGTACGTATCTGTGCCGCCCTCGTCCGCATCGATACGGATCTCATAAGATGTTGAGTAGGTGACGACACCGGCTCTCTTTGCGATAACGCAGACGCCGGAGTCGACTGCTGTCTTCTCCTCCATGCCTGTTCCTACAACCGGAGCTTCTGTAAACAGAAGCGGAACGGCCTGACGCTGCATGTTTGAACCCATCAGGGCACGGGTCGGGTCATCGTTCTGCAGGAACGGGACAAGCGACGTCGCGACGGAGAAAACCTGGCGCGGAGATACATCCATGTAGTCAAACATGCCTCTCTCATACGCCTGTGTCTCTGCTCTGTACCGGCCGGATACGTTGTGGTGAACAAAATGTCCGTCCTCGGTCAGCGGCTCACTCGCCTCAGCCACATGGTAATTATCCTCTTCATCAGCCGTCATGTAGACAACCTCGTCCGTGACGACAGGGTCAGAAGGATCCACTGATTTATCAATTTTGCGGTACGGAGCCTCAATGAATCCGTACTTATTGATTCTCGCGTAGGATGCGAGAGAGTTGATAAGTCCGATGTTCGGTCCTTCAGGCGTCTCTACAGGGCACATACGGCCGTAGTGCGTATAGTGAATATCACGCACCTCCATGCCTGCGCGGTCACGGGAAAGTCCGCCAGGACCAAGTGCACAAAGTCTTCTCTTATGTGTGAGCTCGCCGAGAGGGTTGTTCTGATCCATGAACTGTGACAGCTGGGAAGAACCAAAGAACTCCTTCACAGCCGCAGTCACCGGCTTGATGTTGATCAGTGACTGTGCAGTAATGGTATCTACATCCTGCGTATTCATTCTCTCGCGGACAACTCTCTCAAGTCTTGAGAGACCGATCCTGTACTGATTCTGAAGAAGCTCACCGACGCAGCGGATACGACGATTGCCGAGGTGGTCAATATCATCCTCGTTGCCGATGTGATACTCCAGATGCATGTTGTAATTAATAGAAGCAAAAATATCGTCGCGGGTGATGTGCTTCGGGATCAGTTCATGAATCCTGTCCTCAATCTCGTCTTTGATCTCCTCCAGATCATCGGTGGAGTCAAGGATCTCGCGGAGGACCGGATAGTAAACCTGCTCGGTCACACCCAGTTCTTCTGCTTCCTCTTCGGTGATATCTACCCAGGAAGTGATATCGACCTCCATGTTGGAGAGAACTTTAACCTTGCGGTCCGGGGTCTGGATCCAGACATATGGAACTGCCGCATTCTGAATTTCATCTGCCAGCTCGCGGTCGACCTGCTGTCCGGCTTCTGCCAGGATCTCTCCGGTCTCCTCGCTGACGACATCCTCTGCGAGCACATGTCCTGCGATCCTGTTGCGGAGCGCAAGCTTCTTATTAAATTTATAACGACCTACTCTTGCGAGGTCATAGCGGCGGGGATCAAAGAACATGCCATTGATGAGGCTTTCTGCGTTCTCCACTGCCAGCGGCTCACCCGGGCGGATCTTCTTGAAGAGTTCCAGAAGACCTTCCTGGTAATTTGTCGCCGTATCCTTCTCGAAGCTCGCAAGGATCTTCGGCTCTTCACCAAAGTAATCAATGATCTCAGCATTGGTGCCGATGCCGAGAGCACGGATAAGGACAGTGATCGGAGCTTTTCTTGTCTTATCGACACGAGTCCAGAAAACGTCATTGGAATCTGTCTCATACTCCAGCCATGCACCGCGGTTAGGGATAACCGTGCATGAATAGAGCTCTTTTCCAAGTTTATCGTGCGCGATGCTGTAATAGATACCCGGTGAACGCACCAGCTGGCTGACGATAACACGCTCAGCGCCGTTGATGACAAAGGTTCCGGTCTCTGTCATAAGGGGCAGGTCGCCCATGAAGATCTCGTGCTCACTGATCTCGTCCTTTTCCTTGTTGATCAGACGGATCTTCACCTTGAGTGGTGCCGCATACGTCGCGTCGCGCTGCTTGCATTCCTCGATCGTATACTTCATATCGGCCGGATCTGTACAAAGCCTGTAATCGACGAACTGCAGGCTGAGCGTACCATTATGATCCTCAATCGGAGAGATGTCGTCGAAAGCTTCCTTCAGACCTTCCTTCAGGAACCAGTCATAGGAATCCTTCTGAACTGCGATGAGGTTCGGCATCTCGAGGACTTCTTTATGTCTCTGGTACGTCATGCGCACATTTCTGCCGCTGTGAATCATACGTATCCTGTTTTTCTCCATTGACGTTCCACCTCTTGTGTTTTAATATTGACTTGTCGAAAGGTTAATCAACTGACAGAGAATACGCCTTCGTCTCATCGGAAAAACTAAATAATAAGCTTTTCCATCAGGAAGAGAGAAGGTATATCGTCCCAAAATAGTGCATTTTATAGAATAACACGATTGATAAGAGTCCGCAAGGATTTTTCTATTTTTTCAGCGCAGAAAAGAGACTGCCAGCGCGGCAGTCTCTTCTTTTTTGATCTTATTACTGATTGGATTGCTTCGATGCTCTGCACGTCCGCCATCCTCCACTCTCAGAAAAAATCACTTTGGGAAATGTCACTTCAGAAAAATTACTTCAGAGTAACCTTAGCTCCCTGCTCCTCAACTTTAGACTTGATGTCCTCAGCCTCTGCCTTGGAAACGCCTTCCTTGATGTTCTTCGGAGCTGCCTCAACGAGGTCCTTAGCATCCTTAAGTCCAAGACCGGTGATCTCACGAACGACCTTGATGACCTTAACCTTGTTCGGTCCGATCTCAGTCAGCTCAACGTCGAACTCTGTCTTCTCTTCTTCAGCCTCACCAGCGCCTGCGCCTGCACCTGCAGCTACAACAACGCCTGCGGAAGCGGATACACCAAACTCCTCCTCGCATGCTTTTACGAGGTCGTTCAGCTCAGTTACGGAAAGCTCTTTAATAGCAGCGATAAACTCTTCAGTGGTTAACTTAGCCATTGTAATAATCCTCCATTTATATTTTTTAATTTATTATTCGGGGCACCATGCGTCCCCACCCGAAATTTTACTCTGATTATTCAGCAGCAGGTGCAGCCTCGGCAGCCGGAGCAGCTTCTTCTGCGGCCGGTGCGCCCTGGGCGCCACCCTGATCTGCGATAGCCTTGATGACACGTGCGAAGCTTGCGATCGTTCCCTGCATAGAACCAAGCAGGCGGGAGAGCAGTTCTTCGCGGGACGGAATAGCAGCGAGTGCTTCGACGCCGGCCTTGTCATAATACTTGCCCTCAGCGACAGCGGCAACGAACTCGATCTGCGGATTCTTCTTAGCGAACTGAGCGATCAGTCTGGCCGGTGCGGTCGCATCTTCCTTGGAAACGGCGATGGCGTTTGTACCGTTCAGGTCATTCGACAGCTGCTCGAAGTCCGTGCCCTTAAATGCCAGGTTGAGCATACGGTTCTTGTAAACCTTATACTTTACGTTGTTCTCTCTCAGAGTCTTACGAAGTTCAGTATCCTGAGCTACGTTCAGACCACTGTAGTTAACGATAACAACGGACTCGGCACCGTCGATAACACTTGAGATCTCATCGACGATAGGCTTTTTCTCTTCAATTTTTGCCATGATCTGGTATACCTCCTTATTAGATTTTGTGTACCAGCGCTTGGACCTGTGCGGAACCCAGGCAATGCAGATACATCGTCACCAGATTCTCACAAAAGAAAACCGCATGCCTGAAAGACATGCGGAACAGTTCCTGAAAGGAATCTCATCCTCGGCAGGCGGCTGTGCCTTACGTCCCTTTCCCGGGGCACCTGCTGTCTTCGGCGTGATACGGGATTATTATATGCATCACCACCGGTTGTGTCAAGCTTATTTTTCACTTTTCCAGAAAAAAGAGGCGCGCCGCAAAAGCGGTGCGCCTCTGAAAATTACTTTGCTGCGCTAAGCGGGTTGATCTTTACGCCCGGGCCCATAGTAGAAGAAACAGTGATACTCTTCAGGTACTGGCCTTTCAGTGCAGAAGGTCTTGCCTTGTTGATCGCTCCCATCAGAACGTTGAAGTTCTCATAGAGCTTCTGATCATCGAAGGAAGCCTTTCCGATGATGACATGGATGATGTTTGCCTTGTCCAGACGATACTCAACTTTACCAGCTTTAATATCGTTGACAGCCTTGGTGACATCCATGGTAACTGTACCGGACTTCGGGTTAGGCATGAGGCCTTTCGGTCCGAGAACACGTCCCAGACGTCCTACGACACCCATCATATCCGGTGTTGCAACAACAACATCGAAATCAAACCAGCCGCCCTGGATCTTCTGTACAAGGTCCTGATCTCCTACGAAATCAGCGCCTGCTGCCTTTGCTTCCTCAGCCTTAGCGCCCTTTGCAAATACAAGGACACGTACGGTCTTGCCGACGCCATTCGGAAGAACGACAGCGCCACGGATCTGCTGATCCGCATGACGTCCATCGCAGCCTGTGCGGATGTGGACTTCGATGGTCTCATCAAATTTTGCTTTCGCGGTCTTCTTCGCGAGGGAAATTGCCTCTTCCGGCTCGTAGAGTTTTCCGCGCTCGATCTCTTTTGCAGATGCTTCGTAATTCTTTCCGTGCTTCATAATAAATTAACCTCCTGTGGTACTTAGCGGAGTCATCCTCTCTGACGGCTCCTTCCACTTTATATCAGTCCCCGCATGTCCCGGCGGTTATGCCATCTTCGCGCTTTCTGCGGACATGATGATGAGGACAGTTGAAAGTTTCTGAAATATCCCTGATTACTCCTCGACAGTGACGCCCATGCTGCGAGCCGTTCCGGCGATCATTCTCTCAGCAGCTTCAATAGATGCTGCGTTGAGATCAGGCATCTTTGTCTCAGCGATCTGGCGGAGCTGATCCTTCTTAAGGACAGCGACCTTGGTCTTGTTCGGTTCGCCAGATGCTTTCTGGATATTGCAGGCTTTCTTGATCAGTACTGCTGCCGGCGGAGTCTTCGTGATGAAGCTGAAGCTTCTGTCAGCATATACAGTGATGATAACAGGGATGAGGACATCACCCTTATCAGCTGTCTTGGCATTGAACTCCTTGGTGAACTGCACGATATTTACACCGTGCTGACCAAGAGCGGGTCCTACCGGCGGAGCCGGAGTCGCTTTGCCTGCGGGAATCTGTAACTTAATGTAACCTTCTACTTTTTTTGCCATTTTGGCACCTCCTAATAAATGTGGTATTTACGGGAAAACCCTCCCACCGGCCGTCAACCGGCCTTACGGACTTCTGCGAAGCTCAGTTCAACAGGAGTCGCGCGTCCAAACATCTCAATAAGGATCGTGACTTTCTGTTTATTCGGATTGATCGCCGTAATTTTTCCAGTGGAATCCTTCCAGACTCCTCCGACAACGACGACTTCATCGCCGACTTCAAAATCAACGACAACCTTCTCGTCGGACTTCACGCCGAGCGGCTCCATATCTGCAGCCGACAGCGGAACCGGCTTGGATCCCGGTCCGACAAATCCTGTCACTCCTCTGGTATTGCGGACAATATACCAGGTGTCATCATTCATGACCATGTTCACGAGCACATAACCCGGATACAGCTTCCGCTGTACCGTCTTCCTCGTCATGGCATGCGTCCTCGAGTCCTCTTTCATCTCGACGACCTCTTCCATGGGAACGCGCACTTCATGAATCTGATCTTCCAGGTGACGGTTTGCGATCGTTTTTTCTATGTCCGCTTTTACCTTATTCTCGTATCCGGAATAGGTATGGATCACATACCATTTTGCTTCAGATGATTCTTCAGACATCAAATTCGCCTTTCCATTATCAAATCATTTGATGACCAGCTGGATCAGCTGCAGTCCCAGATTATCAATAAGTGTGATCAGAAGGCAGAGTACAACAGATACGCCCACGACAGAACCCGTCTGCTTAAGCAGCGTCTTTCTGTCCGGCCAGACAATCTTGTCCCACTCAGTCTTCAGACCCTTGGTCCAGCTTCCCTTTTCTTTTTTCTTGGAAGCTTTTTCCTTTTTTACAGCCGTCTCATTTGAATCTGCCATAATTTCTCCCCGCTCTGCAAACCGGAACAGGACTTCCGGTCAGGCAAAGCCGATACTCAAAAAAATCGCTGAGTTATTACTTCGTCTCTCTGTGAAGCGTATGCTTTCTGCAGAATCTGCAGTACTTTCTGATTTCCATACGTTCCGGATGAGTCTTCTTATCTTTCGTCGTATTGTAATTACGGTGCTTGCATTCTGTGCACTCAAGAGTAATTCTTGTACGCATCGACCGATACCTCCACACACTGCTTATCTAATCAATTAATTTATCAGACATACAAACGAACCAGAACAGCCTGCTATTCTTTCTCACGCTTATGGGAAACAGTCACGTTAACTGCCTCTTCTGTTGGGAAAAAAAGCGTAAAAAAAAAGGACCTGCCTTCCAGTCGCTCATCAACTATAGCATGAGGCCAGCCCTCTGTCAAGGAAACATCCGGTTTTCTTTATAAGATTTTGATGAATGCGCAAGGTTTTCAGACGCGACATCCGCAGACGCCGGTACTTGACGAACCCGACTGAAAGGAAGGGTGAGTCTACGTACCGCTGCGTCGAGGACAAGCGGGAGCGCGTCGCGTATGAAAACCTTGCGCATCTGTGTTACGAACGAAAATTCCTAAATTACCCAATCATCAAAATCTTCGCCCTTGCTTCCGCCTCTTCTGTACTCCAGATCAGGCGTGTGCTGGGAAACGGTCATATCCGATGAAACAGAGCGGACGACGAAGGTGTTGCCTCCGATCGTCACATTGTCCCCGATGATCGTTTCTCCTCCGAGCACTGAAGCGCCGGAGTAGATCGTAACGTTGTTTCCGATCGTCGGATGACGCTTTACGCCTTTGAGCTGCTGGCCTTTTCTCGTAGAAAGTCCGCCGAGGGTCACTCCCTGGTAGATCTTCACGTGATCGCCGATGATCGTCGTCTCACCGATGACAATTCCCGTACCGTGGTCCATAAAGAAATACTTGCCGATTTTTGCACCGGGATGAATGTCGATTCCCGTTTTCGCATGCGCGTACTCTGTCATGATTCTCGGAATGAGCGGCACCTTGAGATCCCAGAGCTCATGGGCGATCCTGTATACAGAGATGGCCATGAGGCCGGGATAACTGAGGATGATCTCGTCATAGCTGTATGCGGCGGGATCTCCGTCATAGAAAGCCTGAATATCCGTGGCGAGGACCTCGCGCAGAGCGGGGATTTTTTCAAGCAGCTGATCTACGATCTTCTCCGCCTTCTGAAGCAGCACAGACTTGCTGCAGTCGGAACACATATCGTCCGTTCCGAGAGCGATCGCCACCTGCTTTGTCAGATGATACTGAATATATTCCAGCTTATCGCCGACAATGTACCGCACATATTCCCCGCGGATCCTGTTCTCATCATAATATCCCGGGAAGAGGATCTGGCGGAGCTTTTCTGTCACATCAATGATGATCGACCGGTTGAGGACGCTGGAAACGTTAAGACGGGTGCTTATCGGATACTCTTCGTAGCTGTCAAGAATGGCATCCACAAGCTTCTCCGACTTCCAGCCCGACTCAAGCTCTTTCTTTGTACTCATATAACGGCCGAGCTCACCAGTCAGGTTCCTGACATCTTCACTGTTCTGCTGAGTCTCATTATTTTCCATAGCATTCACGTCTTCCACTTTTATTACATCAGATGATTCATCAGCTGTTTTTCTGCGCCTGCTCCTTGATCTCCATGATATGCTTCAGAGATTCCGTATAAGGAGCTCTCGCAATACCGTACTCTGTAACGATTGCCGTGATCAGGTCATTATCCGTCACATCAAACGCCGGGTTGTAAACTTTGACCCCTTCCGGCGCCATTCTCTTTTTGTACCACATTTCGGTGACTTCCTTCGGGTCGCGCTGTTCGATCTTGATATCCGCGCCGGTCGCCGTGTTCATATCGATGGTCGAAGTCGGAGCCATGATGTACATCGGGACGCCGTAATGTTTTGCGATGATTGCGACACCGGAGGTTCCGATCTTGTTTGCTGTATCGCCATTTGCCGCGACGCGGTCGCAGCCGACAAATACTGCCTGGATTTTTCCGAGTTTCATCAGAGAAGAAACCATATTATCGCAGATGACCGTGGTATCGATGCCTGAATCCATAAGTTCCTTTGCCGTGAGGCGCGCGCCCTGGAGAACAGGTCTCGTCTCATCGCAGTAGACATGGAAATTGTAGCCCTTTTCCTGTCCGAGATACATCGGAGCGGTCGCCATGCCATATCTCGTCGCAGCGAGCTTGCCGGCGTTACAGTGAGTGAGCAGACCGTCGCCCGGTTTCAGAAGAGTAAGGCCGTACTCGCCCAGCTTGTGGCAGGCCCAGATATCCTCCTCCTGGATTCTGACGCATTCCTTATGGAGTGCCTCGACGATCTCAGGGATCGTTTTGTCCTTGTTTGCCACGGCCACCTTATCCATCTGATTCAGCGCCCAAGACAGGTTGACAGCCGTCGGGCGGGAAGAGTTGAGATAATCCTTTGCCTTCACAAATTCCGGATAAAAATCGTCGAAGGACGTCGATTTTTCCGCGATCTCACGGGCAGCGAGATACAGTCCGAATCCTGCAGTGACGCCGATCGCCGGCGCTCCGCGCACCTGAAGTGTGTAGATAGCGTCCCAGATCTGCTTCTGGCTGGTAAGGCGGATCGTCTTTGTCTCACCCGGCAGAAGCGTCTGGTCGATAATCACGATCTCATTTGTCTTCTCATCAAGAGAGACGGTGTCAATATCCATAATGCTCTGTTTTTCACTCATTGTTTACTCCTCTTCCTTTTCAACTTCAGATTTTCTTTCAACCTCGGCGTTCTCTGCGACGTTTGCGGCCGCAGCCTCTTCCAGGGTAGTACCGCGTTTTCTCCTGTTCACCAGGATGATCACGCCGGCGATCGCCGCGAAGATACCGATAAACTGGGACGTAGACAGGACGCCCACCTGACCGCGGATCGTATCTCCGCGGAAGAACTCAACAATAAACCGTCCGATGCTGTAGATCATGAGATATACGCCGATGACCTCGCCCTCGCGCTTCTGCACCTTTTTCTCATACCAGAGAAGGAAGAAGTAAAGCAGGAAGTCTCCCGCGCTCATGATCAGCTGTGTCGGAACAAGATGAACATGATTCGGGGCGAACGACGAGTTACTGAATTCAAGGTAGAACCAGCTGCTGTCCGTCTCCACACCGTAGCAGCACCCTGCAAAGAAGCAGCCGATACGGCCGCAGCCCTGGGCAAAAGCCACTGGAGGAACGATCACGTCCGTGTATTCCCAGAAATCGAGTTTCTTCCATTTACAGTAGATCAGCCCGCCGAGGATACCGCCGAAAATACCGCCGTAGATGACCCATCCGCCTGTGATCGCTCCCGCCAGTGTCATCGTGCCGTCGATCAGATACGGGATGATCGTGACGATATACAGAAGCTTTGAACACAGGTATCCGAAGATGATCACAAAAATCGCGAGTCCGAAGATCTCGTCGATTTTTCTCTCAGGCATGTTTCTCTTCTTCATGCGGTGGGACGCCAGAAAATACGCGCTGATGATCCCGACCGCCGTCATAACCCCGTACATATGGACTGTAAAGGGCCCTATCGAAAACAGATCATTATACATAGTGAATTTCTCCCGGTTTAAAAATTGCCATCAGACAGCACCCTGAACAGCGCGTCGCCTGATGGCACAGAAGATTGCCTTATCGTTATGAAGCAGAGGAAACGGCAGATGTTGTACTCTCGGAAGCTGTGCTCTCAGAGGTCGTACTCTCGGAGGTTGTGCTCTCAGAGCCCGATGTCACGGAGCTGTCCGTGCTGGTGCTGACCGTCTTCACACTGTAACCGTGCTGATCCGTAACTTCAAGTGTATCCCAGGCCTTTTCTGTCTCGACCGTGGAATCATTGACCCATCCGTCCAGCGTATCCTGATAATACTGCTGTTCCTGCTCGCTGATCAGGGATTCCTTGTTGCTCGCAGAAGCCTCCTCATCGTAGGTCGCATCCATGCGCACGATGTAATAATAATCGCCTGTATCGATCAGCTCGGTATAGACTTCTCCGTCGGAAAGCTCAGCGGCTGCCTCCGTCACCTCATCCGGAAGTGACTTGTTGTCATCATTGTAAGAAGACGTTGACACCGCGATATTGTCGCTGTCGATTTCCTGAGCGGCCGTTGAAAAATCAAAGCTTGCCGGGTCATCGGAAGCCAGAGCTTCGTCAAGGAGCTGCTGCATTTCCGTCTTCAGCTGTGCTTTCTCGTCATCTGTTTTTTCAGTAACCGTGTATGTCGAAGTATCAGTAGTTGTAAGAGCAACGCGTGCGTATGTAACCGTACACTCGGCAGCCTGCTCATCCGTCACCTCGACATCCGCATCAGCTACGATCGGGTCATACATCAGCTGCTGGATAGTGATGAGTTCGAGGACATTCTTGATGTCATCCTCCGATGTGCCCATTTCATCCATGGCATCCTGATTCTCCTCATAAGTGTACTGCGCGGCCTCATCGATCTGTGACTGAAGATCATCAGGGATCGTCACATCATAGTCATCCGCGTGCTGCTTCAGCACTACCGCGTCAACGATATTGTCTTTTATAGAATCCTTCAGTGAATCGCCGAAGGTAACCGCGTCCTGTGAAGAGGTCGCCGTCTGATACGTATCGTCCCAGTTAATGCCATACATATCCAGCCAGGCGCTTTCCTCGGCCATCGTATAATTCAGGTAAAATGCAGCCTCGCCCAGATTGATCTCTTCATCATTGATCTTCAGCACTGTCGTCGTGCCGTCCGGCTTGCCGCAGCCTGCGAGAACTGTCGCTGCTGTAAGAACAGAAACAACTCCGGTGATCAGAGTTTTCTTTCCGCTTTTCATTTTGGTTCCTCCATTACTTTTCCTGCTTAATCAGTGCTGAAAGCACTGCTCCCCGATTATACCCTTTTTACAGTGTGCGGGCAACTATTTTCTGACCAGCCGATAGCTGAAGTGCGCAGGGCTTTCATCCGCGACGCGCTCCCGCTTGTCCTCAGCGTAGCGGTGCATAATGCTCGCCCTACGCTTTCGCTTGGGCTCGCATAGCACCGACGCTTGCGGATGTCGCGTCTGAAAACCACTGCGCACTCCCCGGTGTCAATGTCACAACAGCCGCTCGCGCATGTCGGCAATAAGCTGCTGCATCTCCTGCAGCGGAGTCTTCCGCGCGGTAGTGCGGACCGGTCTGGCGGCTGCGGCTGAGTGCCGTGCGCGCCGGACAACCGGGCGGCGCGGTGCCTCCGGGCGCCGATACAGAAAATATGGCGCATCGGCCGGCGCGGGATGGAAGCTGAGTCTTCCGCCGTATGCCGGGTCCTGCAGAAGATCCGGGATCGCGGTCACGTTCAGCTTTGCGTCCGGGCGCACGGTAATGCGGAATTCGTCGCCCGTCTGTTTGATCTCCGTCACATACACGGAATGGGCGTCTGCCTTGAGCAGTGCCACGGAAACCAGGCTGCGCACCTCATGCGGAGGCTCTCCGAAGCGGTCGAGAAGCTCGTCCAGAATATCGTCAGCCTCCTGTTCGTTCTCAATGCCGGAAATACGTTTGTAAATGTCAAGCTTCTGGTTTTCCTCTTCAATATATGAGGAAGGTATATAGGCATTGACCTGGATATCGACGGATGTCTCAAAAGCCTCTTCGGAAGCCTCGCCTTTTTCCTCGAGAATAGCTTCGCGAAGCATCTTGCAGTACAGGTCGTAGCCGACGGCCTCCATGTGTCCCGACTGTTCAGCTCCGAGCAGGTTTCCGGCCCCTCGGATCTCAAGATCCCGCATCGCAATGCGGACGCCGCTGCCGAGCTCTGTAAACTCGCGGATCGCGTGGAGTCTCTTCTCCGCGTCCTCCTTCAGGATTTTATCCTTGCGGTACATGAGAAAAGCATAGGCGTTGCGGTTTGAACGCCCGACGCGCCCGCGGAGCTGATAAAGCTGTGAGAGTCCGAGTCTGTCGGAATCAGCGATAATCAGGGTGTTGACATTCGGAATGTCCATGCCCGTCTCGATGATTGTTGTGGAAACGAGAACATCGATCTCGCCGTTGACAAAGCGCACCATAATCCGCTCGAGCTCCTGTTCATCCATCTGACCGTGCGCAAATTCGACGACGGCATCGGGAACAAGTGCGCGGATCCTGTTTGTCATCTCCGCAATACCTTTTACCCTGTTGTAGACAAAATAAACCTGTCCGCCTCTTGCCAGCTCACGGCTGATCGCCTCGCGCACGATCTCATCATCATATTCCATGACGTAGGTCTGAACCGGCATGCGGTCAAGCGGCGCCTCTTCAAGCATGCTGATATCGCGTATTCCGATAAGGCTCATATGAAGCGTTCTCGGGATCGGCGTGGCCGTCAGCGTGAGCACGTCGACATTCTTCTTCATCTGCTTGATTTTTTCCTTGTGGGCGACGCCGAACCTCTGCTCCTCATCGACGATGAGAAGCCCCAGGTCCTTGAACTGGATATCCTTTGAGAGCACGCGGTGCGTTCCGATCAGAATATCCACAAACCCCTTCCGCACATCCTCGATCGTCTTTTTCTGCTGTGCCGGCGTCCGGAACCGGCTGAGAAGATCGACGCGGACGGGAAAATCCTTCATCCTCTGTGCAAAGGTGTTGTAATGCTGCTGAGCGAGGATCGTCGTCGGACAGAGCAGGACGACCTGTTTGTTGTCCTGAACTGCCTTGAACGCCGCCCGGATGGCCACCTCCGTCTTTCCGTAACCCACGTCACCGCAGATAAGGCGGTCCATGACCTTGCCGCTCTCCATGTCGCGCTTCGTGTCCTCAATGGCCTTCAGCTGGCCCTCGGTCTCCTCATATGGAAACATCTCCTCAAACTCGCGCTGCCACTCGGTATCCTGGCTGAACGCATATCCCTTTGCATTGCTGCGCGCCGCGTAGAGTGCCACAAGATCCTTCGCGATATCCTTAACCGCAGTCCTGACTCTGCGCTTGGACTCAGTCCATTCCTTTCCTCCGAGGCGGTTGATCTTCGGCTGATGTCCCTCACTGCCGGAGTATTTCTGAAGCATATCCAGCTGCGTCGCTGGAATATACAGTGAACTTCCGCCGCTGTACTCGATCCGGATGTAATCGCGTGTGTTATTATCCACGGTGACCTTCTCGATCCCGCGGTAAATGCCGAGTCCGTGATCCTCGTGAACAACATAGTCCCCGACAGACAGCTCGGAAAAATCGTGGATCACGTGCTCCGCGTCAGAAGCGGAACGGCGCGGCCGCGATTTGTTCTTTTTCGTGCCGAAGATATCCGATTCCGTGATCAGGACAAATTTCTGGAGAGGATACTCAAAGCCGTGCCGTATGCTTCCCCTTGTCACCATGACCTCGCCGGGCGCAAGCTCTCTCGACTCATCCTCACTGAAAAATGTCATGACGCCTTCCTCAGTGAGATCATCCGCGAGACGTTTTCCCCTCGTCCTCGACTGAGAGAGCAGGACCACGCAGTCGCCGTTCGCCTTCCAGCGCCTGAGGTCCCTTACCAGAAGCTGGAACTGATTGTTGTATGAATTGACCTGGCGCGCCGTCACGGCAAAGCGCTCCCTGATCTCGATCGGGAGCCTGTGCTGCTCCATAAGACAGAGGAGCACGCACGCCCGGCGGCCCAGATCCGCCGCGAGCATATCCGCGTTCATCATTCTGTCCGCATCAGCCGGCACAGCCTTGCCTTCCTCCACGCGGTGTCTGATGGCTTCCTGATACTCGTCCGATATCTCTTTTGCCGCTTCGAAGATCCTCATAGGTTCCACCAGAAAAATGATACTTCCGTCAGGCAGATAATCTGGAAACGTATCCGTCAGCTGTCTGCGGAATGCCTTCTTTTTTCTGCTGTCTGTCTTCTCCGGTTCCTCAGCGTCGATTCCGATCTCCTCCGCAGCCGGAAAAATCGTGACCTCTTCCAGCTCGTCGATAGACCGCTGCGTCTCCGGTGAAAAGGTGCGGATGAGATCCACCTCATCTCCCCAGAGCTCGATTCGCCATGGAAGTTCATCCGTGAGAGAATAGATATCCAGAATATCTCCCCGGATGGCAAACTGACCCGGCGACTCCACCTGAGCGAGGCGCTCATATCCCATCTCAGCCAGCTTTGACGATACCTCATCGAGGCTGATTGTATCTCCCTTGTGAATCGTGAATATATGATTTTTGTACACGCGAATAGGCAGAAGAAAGTCCATGCATCCCCCTGTACTGGTGACAACAGTGACATTCTTCTGCTCAATCAGTGCCTTTATTACCTGCATACGCTGCTGCGTGAGCAGGTTTCCCGAGACATCCGCCTGATAAAAAATCAGGTCCCGCCTCGGAAAATACATGACATCCGGGTCGAAGAGGCGGCAATCCTCGAAAAGCTCCCGCGCCTTCTTTTCATTCTCCGCAACAAGCAGCGCCGCCCCCTGTGCGGGCCGGAGCCCCATCGCAAGGTGCGCCGTCTGCGATTCAATGCACCCGGAAATTTCCGTGACGCCCTTTTCCGCGCAGCTCTTCCGGATGTCGTCAATATCCGCGATCTCCCGGATGGGCTGCTGAAGTGCTTCTATCATGTGTGTATTATTACCCTTTACTTACTCTGATCATTCTGTCTTAGTCCGCTGGGACCGCGGCTTCCGCGCCGGTCTCCTGCGCACCCTCTTCAGCCTTCTTTTTCTTCTTCCCGGGCTTCTGGTTATAGCGGTTCATCGCCTTTTCGGTCTCCCCGCCGACGATCAGCTCGACAGCATCTGCCGCGTCAGCGATCGCCGCGTCGACAGCCTTCCGCTCCTCTTTTCCAAACGGAGCCAGCACATAATCTGCGAGATCCCAGTTCTCCGGCTTTGCCCCGGTACCCACACGGATCCGCATGAAAGTATCTGTCCCAAGCTGCGCGATAATGTTCTTCATTCCGTTATGTCCGCCCGCGCTTCCTCTTTTCCGGATGCGGAGACGGCCGGGGTCCAGATCAATATCATCATAGATAACGATCAGCTGCGTCTCAGGATCGAGCTTATAATAGTCCATCCACGCGCGCACGGCCTCACCGGACAGATTCATATAGGTGACCGGTTTGATGAGAATGCACTTCTCACCCGCGATCATCCCTTTGCCATACATTGCCTTCCGGTCAATGCCTCCGTACGGCACGTGATACCGTTCGATCAGCTCATCAATAACGTCAAAACCGACATTGTGCTTCGTTCTTTCGTACTTTTTTCCCGGATTTCCAAGGCCCGCTATCAGATACATACAAAATCCTTCCTGTCCGTCAATTAAAGCTGACGACCTCAACCTCCGGCGGCTGCGCACTCTCAATCCTCACAGCGTGAAAGACAGGTTCCGTGTCCTTCGCGAGCGGCACATACTCATAGTTTACCTTTGCCGTCAGATGAATCCACGCCCCCTGCTTCAGCTGCTGCGCAAACTTGCTCTTGCAGAGATAGCCCATATACTGCATATCTGCTGCGCAGCAGGTCATCACCTCGCGCGCCGGCATAAAATACTCCGAATTTTCATCCTTGCTTTTCAGAACGCGCCCTTTAAAGCGGACGGTCTTTCCGTCATAGCGGTCCGGATTATCCTGCATATCGACAAAGAAAATGCCATAATCGACATCATCCACATCAATCACATCCGCATCCAGATCGT
Organism: Eubacteriales bacterium; assembly: GCA_036453165.1. Lineage (GTDB taxonomy): Bacteria > Bacillota > Clostridia > Lachnospirales > Lachnospiraceae > Bilifractor. The sequence continues at coordinate 99,147 of JAZHVR010000005.1, forward strand.
ACGGCATCGTATCCTGGAAAGCGTCGATCGGCTCATTGTTCACATCGACAAACTGAACATCGACAGCCGGATTCGCCGCCTTAAAATTCCGGCGGAAGTTTGCGAGCGGCATATCCGAAGAAGCGCGGTTAAACAGGACCATATCCGCATTTCTGCCCATCGCCCCGAAAAGCGACTGCATGTTCTTCTGATAGATCGTAAACGTGCTCGCGTCAATAATAACAATCTGCTGAACGATGCCCCAGCCGCGCGGCAGCTTCATCTGCCAGAGCTTGTCCACATCCCACAGCGGATTAAACTCAATAATTACGCGCGCCGGATCATATTTTCTCTGGAACGCGCAGAGATTTTCATAGGAAAAATCCTCCTTTTCCTCAAACGTTTCCAGAAGCGTATGATATTGTAGCAGTTCTTTTTCGTCGTATTCCTCTTCTCCTTCCTCGGTGTTGATCAGGAGAGTCGGCTCATCGATCTGAAAATAATCCTGGCTGATCGTAAAATTCAGAAATGACGTCTTTCCTGCCTCAAGAAAACCCGTGATCAGGTAAATCGGAACCTCGATTTCATCTTCATCCATAAAAAATCCCTCACATCATCTGCGTCTGCAGGTTGCGGTTCTTACAGGTTGCGTACCGGATGTGTGGTACAACCAGTTTGCGAATTACAATTTGAAAAGCTCAGCGAGCTTATCCTCTTTCAGATCTGAGCCAATGACGCAGATCCTTCCTGTGTACTCAGGCGCGCCGTCGCGTACATCCGTTTCTTCCGGAACCATATCAAAATAGATCCAGCTTCCGTCTGTGTTCTCGACCATGCCCTTTGCCCTGAGAACAGTGCCATAGGAGCTGTCCTCAGAAAGTGTTTTAAGAATGCCCGTGATCTCATCCTTCGTGTACTTGCGGATGGTCTCTTTGCCCCAGCTCGTGAAAACATCATCGGCATCATGGCCGTGATGATGGTGATGATGATGGCCGCAGTGGTCATGCTCATCGTGATGATGGTGCTCATCCTCGTCCTCGTCATGATCTTCATCATGGTCATCGTCGTGATCCTCGCCGTCATGGTGATGATGGTGATGGCAGTGCTCCTCTTCCTCTTCTTCGTCATCATCGACAGGTGCCGTGAGATCGATCTTGACGCCCTCCATCGTGTCGAGGACCTTCTGTCCTGAAAGCTGCTCGACAGGTGTTGTGATGATCGTCGCCGCAGGGTTGATCTCGCGGATCATCGCGATGACCTCCTGCACTTTCTCATCAGTCGCCTTCGGCGTATCCATGCGGCTCAGGATAATAGTGCCGGCTGCCTCGATCTGATTTTTAAAGAACTCGCCGAAGTTCTTCATATACATCTTTGCCTTGGTGACATCGACAACCGTCGTCGCACTTCCGAGCTCCAGATGAGCCTCTGCCGCATTTCTCTGGACGGCGCGAATGACGTCGGAGAGCTTGCCTACGCCTGAAGGCTCAATAAGAACGCGCTCCGGGTTGTACTTCTCCGTCACTTCCTTGAGTGCGGTGCCAAAATCGCCGACAAGTGAACAGCAGATGCAGCCCGAGTTCATCTCCCGGATCTCAATTCCTGCATCTTTAAGGAATCCGCCGTCGATACCGATCTCGCCGAATTCATTCTCAATCAGAACGACCTGCTGTCCCTTGAGCGGGCCCTCCAGCAGTTTTTTGATAAGAGTCGTCTTGCCGGCTCCGAGAAACCCTGAAATAATGTCAATCTTTGCCATCTTGAGCAAACCTCCTTTTTATACACAGATTCATATACAGAACAAAGGCGAAGGAATCTTCCTTCGCCTCCTGAAAATTCATCATCAGCCTTGCTGTAAACCTCTGCCTCACACGATCAGCCTGAGATCATGTAGTTCATCAGCAGATTGATATCCTCCGGCTCTGAGCATACGATCTCGAGCTCCGGGATCTCTGCTCCATTAGAAAAAATATTTGCCAGTGATACATACTGGCTCAGCTTGGACTTCAGATTCAGTCTGTCGCCCTCGCCGGTAACAAGCTCTACGCGGCCCTTGCATTTGTCAACGGCTTTGAAGAACGCATCGATGTCTTTAATATTTGTAACCTTCATGATCATTCCTCCCACGAATATATGCTGCCTGTCTCTGGTTGCACGTATCATATCACGGCTTTTTCAAAATGAAAAGGATTTTTACAAAATTCAGCCTTTCCGTGTGATGTCGCCGTACTTTCCTCTTGTCACCGCAAGAATATCTGCCGGAGCCATCTTCAGCGAAAGGCCGATCCTGCCGCCGCTTATGTAAATCTCGTTAAATTTCTCCGCAGAGCTGTCTAGGATCGTCGGGAACTGTTTTTTCATTCCGATAGGGCTGCAGCCTCCGCGCACATAGCCTGTGAGGCCGAAGAGATCCTTCACATGAACCATCTCCAGCGATTTTTCATCAGATGCCGCCGCGGCAGCCTTCAGGTCGATCTCCTCCGCCACCGGGATGACAAGCACGTGGTACGCGCCGCTTTTTCCTTTTGTCACGATCGTCTTGAAAGTCTGATCAACCGGTGCGCCCTCTGCCTCGGCCATGCTCACGCCGTCAGTAAAATCACTGCATTCAAACCGCAATACCTCATACTCGATTCCCTTTTTATCGAGAATCCTCATGGCGTTCGTCTTTGCTTCCTTAGCCATCAGCCAGTTCCTTCCGCAGCCGCAGTATCTTCCGTCGTGTCCGTCGTGGTCGTGTCTGTGGTTCCTGTTGTATCTGTAGTGTCGGTTGTATCTGTGGTATCCGTAGTTGTCGTGGTATCTGTCGTTGTTGTATCCGTCGTCGTGGTATCCGTCGTCGTGGACTCTGTCGATGTTGACGTCGGAACTGGTGTGACGATCGCAGTGCTTCCCTGCGTGCCATCCTCGGCGATGCCGTAAACCGTCACCTCGCAGATACAGGTATCATCATACTCTGTGCCCGAATAGACCTCGTCGATGATCATCTGCAGGGTATCTGTCTCGATGTCATCCGAAAATTCCAGATAAACGACCTGCTTTTCATCTTCAAATTCAACGTCGATCGACTGGTCTCCGAGGACAAAAGTCATCTTCTTCGGCCGGTTATTTCTCGTATAATAATAGATATTTTTGTACCAGTTGCCGAGCTTCAGCGCGATGATCCGCACCTTATACGTCTGATCAAAGGTAAAGGTTACAGATTCTCCGATACCGGGTCCGTCGACGCCATCCTGCCAGCTGCTCCAGTCCTGTCCGTCATAAAGAACATGCGGCTGATTATCGATCCCTTCCTGAGAAATGGTCGATGTAGCCTCTGAAGACGCGACAGTCACCTGCGAGTATCCCTGGTTCACAAGGCTCTGAAGTTCACTGACATCAACAAGCTCCGCCGTGACAGGCTCTTCTGTCGGCGTAGGCGTCACCGCGTCCGCCGAAAGCGCTTTTACGCTCTCCTCTGTTTCTTCCTCTTCTGACGATGACGAAGCTGTCGTAACCGCCTCTGTCGGTTCTGGTGTCGGCGTACTGTTAATTGTTACTTTCTGTGGTGTATCCGCTGAATTCGTATTACTGAGAACATTAGAAATGCCAAACATCGCCCCTACACCGGCAGCCAGAATAATGGCGACCAGAATGATGCCGATAATAAGGATCGATTTTTCTTTTCTCTTTTCGCGCACCCTGTCCAGACGATGCCCGCACCGCTGACATTTCTCAGCATTGGCCGGATTGTCGTAGCCACAATAAGGACATCTCATGCGGCGCTCCCCCTTTCTAAATTAATGGCCGTTCCCCTTTTTCTCCCCTGAAAGCGGTCATCCAGAAAAACTGCCGATTCGGCCCAATTACCTGATTCTTTATTTTATCATCTAATGACATTCTGCGCAAATATTGTTATGCGGGATTAAGCTCCTCTTTTTCGGAGTCATCGTTTTTTATCTCATTCTCTTCATCCACATTTCTGGCATCCTTTGGAAAATGGATAGAGATTGTCGTGCCCATGCCGACTGTGCTGTGTATATCCAGCTTCGCGTGATGAATGGAAACGCCGTGCTTTACGATGGAAAGCCCGAGGCCCGTCCCTCCGACGGCCTTGGAATGGCTCTTATCCACACGGTAGAAGCGCTCAAACACGCGGTCAATATCCTTCTCGGGGATACCGATTCCCGTGTCCTTGACTGTCAGATCAACACCTTCGTGATCAGCGCTTTCCATGACAGACACCTCGACGGACCCGCCGTCGCGGTTATATTTAATCGCGTTATCAACCAGGTTATAGATGACATCGCTCAGAACGCGGCGCACGCCGCGGATCTCCGATTTTTCGCCCTGGAGATAGATGCGCACTTTCTTTCTTCCGGCTGACGCCTGCAGAACTCTGATATTTTCCCGGGCGACAGCATACAGGTCAACGTCTTCCCAATCATACTCCACGGTTTTATCATCAAGCTGGCTGAGACGGATAATGTCGTTGACGAGCGTTATCAGACGGCTCGCCTCATCATAGATGGAACGTGAAAATTCCTTGACCATGCTCTTCGGAACGCTGCCGTCCATCATCAGCTCGGCAAAACCGGATATCGAGGTCAGCGGCGTCTTCAGCTCATGGGAAACATTTGCCGTATATTCTCGGCGGAACGCCTCAGCGCGCTCCATCTCCGTCCGCTGCTGCTCGCGGATGACATTCTGCTGTGCCTCTATCTTATCGAGGAGCGGTTTCAGTTCGTCATATGTATCGTTTTTCTCCGGATCCTCGAGATTGAGATCATTCAGAGGCTTCAGAATGCTCTGCGACACCTTCATAGAAAGGAACAGTGACAGAAGCACGATAAACATGAACATGATGACCGCCGGCTTCAGAAGTCCGGCAAATACCGCCCATATCGAGTCCTGATCTGTCGCTATCCTGAGCACCGTGCCGTCAGCCAGTTTTTCAGCGTAATATACAGTCTCCACCATCATCGTATCTGAATGCCGGATACTGCTTCCGCTCCCGGAGCTCACTGCTTCCTCGAACTCCTCCCGGGTGCTGTGGTTATCCATATTGGAAGGGTCCGCCTCATTGTCAAACAGAACGGTACCGTCCTCGTCGATCCAGGTGATCCTCCTGTCGACGGACGACGCCTTCACGTCCTCCAGATACTCTTCCCCATAGTCCTCAATGCCGATGGCAATGAGATCATCTGCCTCCTTAAGCTCACTGATCGTTCTGTCCTCCATAAAATTGAAAAGGACAAATGCCGTTACGACCATCGTAATAAGAAAAATCAGAATGGAGATCAGGAAAGTCGATTTAAAAATCCTTCTGCTCATATTTCAGATCCCGTCCTTCATTTCTCCAGCTTATATCCGATGCCCTTAACGGTCTTAATATACTTGCCAACCTTGTCGCCGAGCTTTACACGGAGCTTCCGGATATGCACATCGAGCGTTCTCGACTCTCCGTAATATTCACCCCAGACGCGGCTGAGCAGCTCATCTCTCGAGACTACGCGCCCTTCCGCCTCAAGAAGCGTGATCAGAAGACAATATTCCTTATAGGAAAGTTCTACGTCCTTGTCATCGACCTTGATGATATGACGGCCGGGATCGACATACAGCTTTCCAACCTGATACACCTTCGTCTCTTCTTCTCTGCGCCTGCTTCTGCGGAGGACCGCCCTCAGTCTGGACGTAAGCTCAACAATGCCGAACGGTTTTGAGATATAATCATCCGCTCCCATATCCAGACCGTTCGCCTTGTCATACTCGCTGTCCCTGGCCGTGAGCATGATCACCGGCAGAGATTCTGTCGCCTTGTTGCGCCTGATTTTTTCAGGATTGTAAGTCCGTCTTCCTCGGGGAGCATGATATCCAGCAGGACAAGTTCAGGAAGCTGTTCTTCCATGGCCTTATGAAAGCTCTTCGGCTCAGCAAATCCCTTCACCTCATAGCCCTCCCTCTCGAGAGCATAGCTGACGAGTTTCCGTATGTTATCATCATCCTCGAGGATATAGATCATCGTTTTTTCCTGCATTTTGTACTTCATTTTGGAAGTGCGTCTGACCTCTTTCGTTTTCTCTTCTGTTACTGCTGCATCTGATTTTGACAAAATAATTACCGCCTCTCCAATGATACCCTATAGTTTAAATCATTGTAAAGCCGGTCCTGTTAACTCCAAAAGTCGGCGTATGTTAACACGGTGTTAACATTTCACAAAGCGGCCGCGGAATTTTCTGTATAAAAAGTGAAGCACCGTCCCCAGTGGTCACGCCACCAAAAACAGTGCTTTCAAGTGCGCCATCAGGGACTCGAACCCTGGACAAATAGATTAAGAGTCTACTGCTCTACCAACTGAGCTAATGGCGCTTGGAATAAATTGTTTTTTACAACAATGGTCATTATAATTACCTGCCCTTAAAAAATCAAGGAATTTTTTCGTTTATTATTTTTTTGTAAAAAACGACCGACAGCTTCCCGCTGCCGGCCATCGCTTTTGTTAAAATTTACATTCTCTTCATCCGGTATTATCAGCCTTACGGAGCCAGAGCCTTCATCATGCAGATCGGATTCCCCTTCGCGGAAAACTTTTCCTCATACTCCGTCATGACATTCCCGGCGCATAGCTTTGCGTCGGCGTGAAGATCGCGCGTCACCGCTTCCAGGCGCCAGCCCTCCCGCTCAGATTCTTCTAATGAAAAATCAAATAAGTCCTGGTTGTCTGTTTTAAAGGTAAGCGTTCCGCCCGGTTTTAAGAACTGCTGATAAAGGCGGAGAAAATTTGCAGACGTCAGCCGCCGGTTCCCATGGCGCTCTTTTGGCCAGGGATCTGAAAAGTTCAGATAGATCGCGTTCACCTCTCCCGATCCGAAAATATCGCCCAGAAGCCGGGCGTCGGTGAGAATAAAACGGAAATTACAGCCTTCCCAGATAGACGGGCGCCCCTCTGTGACGCCTGCCGGCAGCACCTGAAAATCGTCTGCATTCTTTCCGGTCTGTCCGCTTCCGGAATCCGACGGTCCAGCGCTCCCCGCCTGTATCCGCATCGCCCTCACCTCGGCTTTCTGGATGGCGCGGAACATCACGCTGCTCTGCATCTCGATCCCGATAAAATTCTTTTCCGGGTGCCTGGCAGCCATATCCATGAGGAACCGGCCCTTTCCCATACCGATCTCAATCTCGATCGGCGCATCGCTGCCGAATATCTCCTTCCATCTGCCCTTCTGTTTCTCCGGGTCGTGGACGACAAAATCGCTCATCGCAATGATCTCCCGGGAGCCCGGAATATTTCTGAGTCTGGACATATTTTCTCCTGTCATCTGCGCCGGGCGTCGCCGGCTGATTATGCAAGTTTCAATATACAAATACTTATATTGTCTGAAAATAAGGTAAATCGAGGCACAATATTGATGTTTCTGATCTAATAGTTTTGTCTCTTTAAAAGTCAAGCCCACGCGGAAAAAAATCCACATTTTTTGTTGATTTGGATATCTTTCACAAAACGTTTGTTTCCGGAATTTTGTTATGTAACCACCGATTTTGGGTCAGATTTTGTTGATAATGTGGATAACTTCGTTGATAACTCGCTTTTATGCGCCTTTCCGGAATTGTTGAATGTTGATAATTTTTTGTTATTTTTTTATCAATCAGAACACTTCCGCGAAATCCGGCCGGAATTTCGTCACTTTTTTTTAAAAAAGTTTTTCATTCAATTAGCTAAATTTAACACTGCCTTAATTTTTCAGACGATACTCCTCCGCCAGAGCCCTGAATGCCGGCAGGCTGTTCTTAACCGTTTCCGTTGTCACGCAATATGCGATGCGCACATAGCCCGGAGTTCCGAAACTGTCCGCAGGGACCAGAAGGAGCTCATATTTTTTCGCTCTTTCACAGAATGCGCCCGCATCTTTCTCCGGAGATTTCATGAATAAATAAAAAGCGCCGTCCGGATAAATGCAGGTGAAGCCGTCCTCAGTGAGGGCATTGTAGAGAAGATCGCGGTTTGTCTTATAGACAGACAGGTCGGATACCTGTCCTGTCACACGCTCGATCACATGCTGAGCGAGACTCGGCGCACACACATACCCGAGAGCTCTTCCCGCTCCGCACACAGCGGCGTACAGATCCCCGGAATCAGCAGCCTCATCCGGCACAAGGATATATCCGATACGCTCGCCCGGAAGCGACAGAGACTTGCTGTAGGAGTAGCAGACGACCGTATCTTTGTAGTACTTCGTCACAAACGGAACTCTGACATCATCGTCGTATACAAGCTCACGGTACGGCTCATCCGTCATGAGATAGATCGGATGTCCGTATTCCTTTTCCTTTTCTTCCAGGAAAGCTGCGAGCTTCTTCAGACCCTCCTCGCGGATGACAACGCCCGAAGGGTTATTCGGAGAATTCATGATGATCGCCTTCGTGTGCTCATTCACCGATGCTGCCAGCTGGTCAAAATCGATCTGGAAGGTATCAGGATCAGTCATGGAAACAACGAGCTTTGCCCCCGCTGTCTCTACAAATACGCGATATTCCGGGAAGAACGGAGCGAAGGTCACAAATTCATCGCCCTCGCAGCAGAGCGCCGTGATCGTAATTTTTATCGAAGCAGCCGCACCGCAGGTCATATAAAGATTCGATGCCTTAAAATTTGTGCCGAAACGCTTATTCAGGTCATCGGCGATGGCTTTTCTCGTATCGGCATCGCCGTTTCCGGCCGTGTATCCGTGCAGATATACGTCTGAACGGCTGTCGATCAGCTCCTTATACAGGCGGTTCACATCTGCCGGCGCCGGTACATTCGGATTTCCAAGGCTGAAATCAAAAACCTTGTCTTCGCCGATCTCCTTCTTTCTCTCACAGCCGTAGGCGAAGATCTCGCGGATCTTCGACGGTTCCTTGCCCAGCTGCTCCATCTTGCTGTTCATCATGATTGTTCCCTTCTTTCTCTTGAAATCATTGCTTTTCTGACTCTTCCGGATCTCTGCGTCTCAGGTGCGCATGCGCTCAGTCCATGATATTCCCGCTCTCATCCGGGACAGGTATCGCTTTCCCCAGCGTCACTGAATAGATCCATAGTTCCTTCACAGGGGTTCCGGTGATCTGCACGAGCGCCTTCTTATACAGCTGAAGCTGCGTGGCATACTTCTCCACAAGGCCTGACCCGTCATCACCCTGGCGGATGCGGTCCGTCTTGTAGTCGACAATAACCAGCTTTCTTCCCCCGCCGTCATCCTCGCTGAAATACGCGTCGATCGTGCCCTGCACGAGGATATTTTCATCCGCCGGCCATGAGCTGTCAATATCTTTTGCGCACACATCCAGCACGAACGGCTGCTCTCGGTGAAGCGTGCCGGCCAGCGAAGCCGCCGCCATCCTCTTTCCGAGATCTGTCTCCAGAAACCTCTCAAAGTCCTCTGTTTTCAGGCATCCGGCATCTTCTTCCGAAAAAATCCCGCGGCTGACGAGTTCACTGATCTGGCGTTCCAGCTCTCCCGCTGCCCGGTAATCCAGATGTTCAAAGAAGCTGTGGTAGATCGTGCCGCGCGCGGCACCCGCCGCTTTCTCCTTTTCTTCTTTCATGAAGTCCGGAATGTATTCCTCTTCCTCCTCATCAGGATCCGGATAGAGCGCAATTCCTTTTTCCTCCATCATCGCTTCGACAGAGCGCTTCTTGATCTCCGTGACCGTCATTTTTGCCGGGAGCTGAGCCGCCTTCTCATAGGGATAACGGAATGCTTCTTTTTTATGGAAGAAATCCCTGACTTTGTCTGCGCGGTTCTGTCCGGCAGTTTCCGGCTCTGAAAGCTCCCGCCGGAGACCCGCCACTGCGTCTGAGACGCGCTCCGCCTGCTTAGCCTCGGCATAGACCATATCCTCTCCGGTCATTTCCCTGATAGAGAGTAATGTAGCATCTGGCACTGCCATGCCGATCCAGTCCAGATAGCTCTTCGCCGCAACAATCTCATCATAGCGCAGCGGTCTTAAGCCTTTCTCCCCGCCAGTGAGGCGCCGCATCTCATCCGCCTCAGTCTGATGCCTCAGGATATCCTCCAGTTTCTCTTCATTCTCCGTCGTCCCGACAAGGATCAGCTTCTGCTCGGCCCGCGTCATCGCCACATAAAGAATGCGGAGCTCTTCGCCGAGCATGTCCTCCCTTCGTCTTTTCCGGATGGCGAGTCTCAGAGGAGGATCGCTCTTTGTACGGCGCACGGGATCGATTTTTCTGAGGCCGATACCGAGGTCAGCGTGCATAATCACCTTTCCCTTCTCGTCCATATTGTTAAACTGCTTGCCGAGCCCGGCAATAAAGACGATCGGAAACTCGAGTCCCTTGCTCTTGTGTATCGTCATGACACGCACGGTATCCTCTTCCGGGCCGCAGATATTTACCTCGCCGTAATCGATCTGATATTTCTGAAGCTTCTCAATATAGCGGACAAAATTGAACACGCCGTGATAACTTGTGGACTCGTACTCGACAGCCTTTTCACTCAGCATCGAGAGGTTTGCCTGGCGCTGCTGGCCGCCGGGCATGGCCGCCGCGTACGCGCCGTAGCCGGTCTCCTCGAGGATCTGACTGATCAGAAGATGCACCGGAGTGTACTTTGACCGTCTGCGCATGGATTCCAGCTGGTCATCAAACCGCCTGAGTTTCTTCAGAAGCACGGGATCGCGGTCGTCATTTTCCAGATACGTCTGAACAGCATAGTAGTACGTCCCTGTCGGGCAGGCGATCCGCACCTCAGCCATTTCACTGTCCGAGAGGCCTCCGATCGGCGACCTCAGAACCGCGGCATACGGGATATCCTGCTGAGGGTTGTCGCAGATCGTCAGATAATCCAGGACAAGTTTTACCTCGGGCGCCGAGAAATATCCCGACTTCGATGTCGAATAGGCAGGGATTCCCATGTCCTGAAGCACCTTCACGTAGATATCCGCCCATTCCTGCACAGAGCGCAGGAGGATCACGCAGTCGCGGAAACGGACCGGCCGCATCTCTTTCGTGTCTCCGTCATAAATCATCTCGCCGCCGTTGACCATGGACAGAATCTTTGTCGCCACGACCTGCGCCTCAAGGCCGATGCGGTCCTCTTTATTCCTGAGGTCTGAAAATTCCTCCCTGTCCCGGTTCACAAGGAGCAGCTCCGTTTTTGCAAAGGACGGATCAGGCAGCCCGGGATACTCATTCTGTCCCCTGTAGAGTGCCTGCGACGCGTCATAGCGTATCCCTCCGAGCTCCGGGATCATCAGCCGTCGGAAAAAAGCATTGACCGAATCGATCGTCTCCGGACGGCTGCGGAAGTTTTTCCCGAGGTCGATCCTTCTTCCGCCGGAGTCTTCCTGCTGATATTTCTCGAACTTATCCAGAAAAAGTGAGGGCTGGGCCATGCGGAAGCCATAGATCGACTGCTTAATATCGCCGACCATGAAACGGTTATTCCTGCCCTCCTGCTCGCCGGACACGTCAGACAGGATCGCCTCCTGAAGAAAGCTGCTGTCCTGATACTCATCGACCATGACCTCTTCAAACCGCGCGGACAGCTCCTTCGCGGCATCCGTGCGCACGATCTGACCGCTGTCGTCCTTTTTTTCAAGGATCGCCAGGGCAAAGTGCTCGAGATCGGAAAAATCGGCGACATTCCTTTCCCTCTTTGCCTCCGCATAGCGCGCGGCAAATTCCTTCACCAGGCGGACCAGTTCCTCCGCGTAGGGACGTACAAAATTAAGGTCCGCAATGACCTGTTCCTCCGGGTACTGGAAAACGCCCTCCTTCAGCTTCTTAAGAACAGCTCTCACGGAGCTGTCCCTCTCCGTCTTCAGGTGCTTAATAATTTCAGAAAGTTCATCGGAAACCTTCCTCGGAGCCCGCCATGTATCGGGCTTTCTCGAGAAGAGGAGGTCCCGCAGCTCCGCATACGTCGACGCGCCGGCTATTTCGCTGAGAATTGCCTCATCATGTGAAAGAATGCCAGCCAGCTTCTCCAGCTCCTCATACTTTACCGCTTCCTCATAAAGAGAGTGAGCCGTTTCCGCTGCACCCGAAAGCTCCAGTCTGGCGCTTCCCATGATGTTCTTCATCCACGCCGAACGGTCGATCTCCTCAGCCGTCCCCGCCTGATAAGCGCCGAGACAGCGGTCGAGCCACTCATCCGGATAAGGGTGAGCCATGGAAAAATTGTAGACTGACTGTATCATTTCCGCAGCGTCAGCGTCATTTTTCCCGGAAGCGTACGCCCGGATAAAAGCAAGAAAAGATTCTCTTCCCTCCGCGTACTCCTCCTCAAGCATATCGTTCATCACATCCTCGCGGAGCAGCCGCAGTTCTCCTTCCTCCGCGATCCGGTAGCCGGGATCGATGTCGATCTGCTGAAAATAGTTCTGGATCACGTAGCTGCAGAAACCGTGGATCGTTGTGATCTGCGCGTGGTGGATCAGAACGCTCTGCTGCTGGAGATGCTCATTATCGGGATCCTGAGCCAGCCGCTCCGCCAGAGCATCGGTCAGGCGGCTCTTCATCTCTCCCGCGGCAGCCCTTGTGAACGTCACGACCAGCAGGCGGTCAATATCAACCGGATGTATCGGATCCGTCACAAGATTGATGATCCGCTCGACGAGAACAGAGGTCTTGCCCGATCCGGCTGCTGCCGAAACGAGGAGGCTTCTGCCCCGGTGTTTTATTACTTCTTTCTGTTCATCAGTCCATTCACGTCCCATTTCCGTTTTTACCTTTTCTTCTCCCCACCGCTGAGGGCTTCGCGCATCTCGCGCAGCACATCGTCCGGCTGCCTGTCTCCGATCCTGCGATGATGGAATCCGGCAATTCTCTCGTCGTATCCGCAGATCCCCCGCATCCCGCAGTAAGTACAGGCGTCCGTCCCACTGGAGCCCTTATACTGGGCAGCCGGCAGGATCGTGTCATCACCCTCCATCATTTCTTTTCCGAGCTTCTGAACCTCATAAGTCACGAAACGGGAAAGAGTGTCGAAATCCTCTTTGTCTCTCGCGGATTTTCCGGAGGCTCCCTCGCCGCCCTTCTTTTCCGCCTCGCCGATTTTTACGCCGGAAGGTAGAACATCCGAGAGCTTGCCCTCCGTCGTTTCTTTATCGAAAAGCCGCTGGACAGAGAGTTCTGATCGCACGAGACCGTTCGGACGGAGCTCCATCATGATTTTTTCATCGATGTCATCAGCCTTTGCCTCATCGATCAGGGGATCACTGATCTGATAATAAAAAATACCCGCCGGCTCGGCGCTTTTCGCCCCGCCTTCCTCTGCCACGGCCTCAGCTGCCTTCATATATACGGCGAGCTGAAGCTGAATTCCGCCGCTCACGCGGTTCAGATCCAGATTTTCGTTCCCGGTCTTGTAATCGATCACCTTCAGATAACGCGTACCGTCCACATCACACGTATCGAGCCTGTCGATTTTTCCGTACAGATTCATCCTCGCGCTGCCGAGTCCAAAGGAAAGAACCTTTGAGTCATTCCTCCCGAATGTAAACTCGAAATCCGTCGGCTCAAAGCTTCCTTTCTCGATCTGTTTCTGAAGCGCCCAAACGGTGCGCTGAAGGATCTCCCGGATCTGGTCGATGAGGTGGTGGTTCCGCTCCGTCGAGAGAAGCACGGAATTCCCGTACCCTCCGGCGGCAGAATCGAGCGCCCGGTCGGCGAGCTCCTCCCGCTCATTGTCGGACAGCTCCCTCCAGGAAAGATGTTTTTCCTTCAGATTCTGTGAAAAAATCCTCAACGCCTCGTGCATGATGGTTCCAAAATCGCGCGTCTGGAACTCAAAGATCTCCCGCTCGTGCAGCCGGAGCCCGTAATCCATGAAATGCGCAAACGGGCAGTTTGCAAATTCCTCAAGACGGGTGACAGAAAGGTTCAGGTCGCGGCCGTACAGCTTCTCCGCCAGCTCCTGGCCAATCGAAGAAGCCTTATTTGACGCGCTTTTCGCGCGCAGCAGTCTGTCGGCCCTCTCCCGCTCCCGGGGGTCCGCCATCATTTTTCTCAAGACTTCCTTCGCCTCCGGCGTCATCTCCCGCGCCGGCATCGCCTGAAGCGCCTCAAGGAGATATCCGTTTTCGCCGGCGGGCGTTTCGAGTATCCTCGTCGGATCCTGTTCCCGGATCTGACTCTCTTCCAGCACCGGAAGGTCCGCGAAAAGCTTCTGGATAGTCCCGATGAGATATGACGGCGCGAGCGCCTCTCCGTCACTGCCTGTCGCAGAAAAAGAAAGATAGAGATGATCTGACGGCTTTGTCAGAGAGAGATACAGGTAGAACCGCTGCTGAAAAATCAGCTCTCTCGCCGTAGGGCTGAGCTCCGCCCCGCTTTTTTCCAGATAATCCCTGTCAGGCTCTGACAAAATTCCCTTGGCCGCCGCGGGCTTCGGGATGATCCCGTCATTGATCCCGACAAAAAAGAGGACGCGGATTTTTTTCAGCCTCGTCCGCTCGATGTCGCCGATCATCACCTGATCCTCTCCGGGAGGGATAACGCCTATGGCGATCTCCTGGAATCCTGCGTCGAGGATCTCCTGATATTCCTGCATCTTCAGCTTTTCATCGCCAAGAACACGGGCGACCTTATCGAGAAGATCCATGATCGCGCGGTACATCTGCGAATATTCCTTAGCGCGCGCCTCGTCATCATCATCGCTGAACCGCTCCTCATACGTCCTCAGCTTTCCCTCAATATCATGGCGCACAATAAAACGATAGAGGACCTCGCATTTGCGGCGCGCAGAAGACATCCTCTCGTGAAAATCCTCGTGGAACTCCCGCATCTCCTCCACAAATTTTTCGCGGAGACCGTTAAAATAAAGCATCGAAGAATCTTCTGTCTCTGCCGACGGATCGACGCCGCCCTTCCCCGTTTTGGGCATGCGGATCCATTTTTCGTCATACTTCTTCCAGCCTTTTATGCCGAGCGCGAGCACGTACGTCTCGAAGTCATCCGCCTCTTCCTCCGTAAAGGAGGTCATGCCACTCCGCAGAAACCTGAATACGCTCTCATACGAGTACCGGCTGATCTCCATATCCAGCGCGGCGCGGATAAATTCCACGGCAGGGTTGTCGAGGACCGATTTCTTCTCATCGAGAAAATACGGGATCCCGGCTTCTCTGAAAAGCCCTTCACCGGCTCTTCCGTACGTCTCCAGATCTCCGGTCACGATGGCAAAATCGCGCCAGCGGTATCCCTCTTCCCGGACCATCCGCAGAATCTGCTCCGCCGCCATCCGCATCTCGGATGCGGGATCTGCCGCGCGGACGATCTTTATTTCCTCCTGCGGCTCTGCGTACGGCTCACCAGTCCTGTACCTGAAGAGATTTTCTTCAATAAAAGACAGCGCCGGACTTGACGCGAAACGGCTCTTTTCCGACGGCCCGATCCAGATATCCGGGAGGATCTCCGTCCTGGAATCCTGTGCCAGTTTTCTCGTGCGGTCGTACATCTCACGGCTCATGTGGAAAAGGCTGTGTGGATTTTTCGCCCGGACAAGCTCCTCACGGCTTCCGCAGGTGAGGACGATCGTCACCTTCCCGGCGAGCCGCAGAAGTTTATCCACGACGAGATCCTGAACCGGCGTAAACCCGGTAAATCCGTCGAGGACGATCACACTGTCGCGCACGAGCACCGACCCGTCGATCACCTCGCAGAGATGCTGTGGCACCTCCTCCGTTGTGAGGTAGTGTCCCTCGAGATAGTCGAGAAAAGCCTGATAGATCGTCTGTACATCCACAAGCTTCCCGGCGAGCTTGCCGCGGTGGGCCTCCTCCTGGGCGCTGATCCAGGAGTCAAGCTCCTCCGGAGCCACCTTGTACTGGAGCAGCTCCGAGATCAGAGAGCTCATCTCCGGGGCCGCGCTCTGCTTCGAAAGAGACGCCGACAGAGTTCTGAGACTGCTCTTATGTTCCGAGATCACATGGCGAACGACAAGGCTCTTGCCCGTATCCTCAAGGACAGGCAGATTATTCCCGCCTGTCTCCTCAAAGACGCGGTAAGCCAGGCGGTTAAAGCTCAGCACATCGATATTGAGAAGTCCCTTTTTCGGGTGCATCTCAAGGATTTCCTTCTGCGTCTGCATCGTAAACTGCTCAGGAACGATGACGAGAAACTGCCGGTCAGGCTCCTTCTGCGACTGACGGATGATCTCCCTGTATGCTGTATAAGATTTACCGCAGCCGCTCGGGCCGGCGATGAACTGTAGTGACATGGAATCCTCCTCATGTGATTCGTCCGTATCTGCTGTAAACCATTAAAAATCACTGCTGCCCGGGATCTGGCTTATCGGACGCTTCCGCCGTTTTCAGGATCTCCTTAAGCTCATCGACAGGGAAGGTATAGCTTCGGCCGCAGAACTGGCAGGACAGTGTGACGGGCTTTCCGTCATCGATCATGGCGTTAAGCTCCTTTTTCCCGAGTGTCACAAGAGCTTTGGACATGCGCTCATGGCTACAGTTGCAGTAAAACTGCGTCGGAAGAGTGTCAAGGATCTCGAGGCCAAACTCTCCGAGAATGTCATTCAGGATATCCTCGGGTTTCATTCCCTTCTCGAGATATTCAGTGATGGAGTGAACCGTCTTAAGTTTTGCCTCCAGCTTATCAATTGTCTCATCCGTGCAGCCGGGCATGAGCTGGATAATAAAGCCTCCCGCGTTGCGAACCTGCTTTCCGGGGCCAGTAAGGACGCCAAGTCCGACGGAGGACGGGATCTGTTCACTGGTTGCAAAATAGTATGTCAGATCTTCGGCGATCTCGCCGGACACAAGATTCACCTGACTCGAATAAGGCTCTCCGAATTCCTGATCACGCACCACGGTGAGCACGCCATGGCCGATCGCCCCTCCGACGTCAAGATGTCCCTTCGTCTTCTCCGGAAGCCACACCTGCGGATTTGATACAAAACCTTTGACATCGCCGTAAGAATCGGCCGTCACTGT
Source organism: Eubacteriales bacterium (assembly GCA_036453165.1). Lineage (GTDB taxonomy): Bacteria > Bacillota > Clostridia > Lachnospirales > Lachnospiraceae > Bilifractor. The sequence continues at coordinate 116,046 of JAZHVR010000005.1, forward strand.
GATCCCGGCCATCGGTCCGTCGCCGCGCATCATAATCGTGACGAGGTCATCCGCTCCCTTCAGCATGGTTCCCATCATCGCCCCGGCCGTCAGCAGACGTCCGAGCGCAGCCGTCGCCGTGGGACTCGTATCATGCCTGTCCTGAGCCTCTTGTACCAGATTCTTTGTCGTCGCGGCAAACGCACGGATCCCGCCGTCCGACGTAATGCCCCTCACGATATAATCACCGTGTTCACTGATCCATTTCTTCATATCAATAATAGCGGGATTCAGCTTTTCTTTCTGTGCCATTTCTATATCCTCCTGAACTGTCTACTATCTTGCTGATCTTGATAAACTTGCTAATCCTTCATCTCCCGTTGCCAGAGAATATACCTTACTGCATCGAGAATACAGGCTATTCCGGTCTGAACGATGCGCGTAGGTTTTCAGACGCGACATCCGCAAGCGTCGGTGCTATGCAAGCCCGAGTGATAACGAAGGGCGAGCATTATGCACCGCTACGCTGAGGACAAGCGAGAGCGCGTCGCGTATGAAAGCCTGACGCGCAAATATTGCAGCTGGAAGAAACCTGTTTATTTGCCATGTTCTCTGGCGACGACATATACTCTCTCTGACGACTCCCCGGGAGCGTGGTCTGTAAATGCCTCGTATGCTCCCTCGAAGATCATCCCGGCCTTTTCGATCAGCCTTCTGATCTGGTCTGTGGAGTAAGCGCGCTGGACATGAGTCTCGGTGTAGCGCCTGTACAGCCTGCCCTGGTCATCATCTTCGCTCTCAGCAGCCATTTCATCCGGCTCATCCTCCGGAATGAAAAGCGTCAGTCCGTATTCGTTGATTTTTTTCTCCTCGTCCCATGAATTTTCCCAGATGAAACTGCCTCCTGTCCGGTTTTCGGCGATTGTCAAGTCCCCGATCTGCCGGTATTTGTAAGCGGTGTTCATGTCAAAAATCAGCACTCCGCCGGGGTCGAGGTAGTTATTCGCCAGGCGGAACACCTTCAGGAGGTCGTCCTCAGTCAGCAGATAATTCATGCTGTCGCAGACACTGACGATCGCCCGCACAGTCCCATACAGCTCAAATTCCCTCATATCCTGATTCAGATAGAGAATATTTCTTCCTGAGGAAATCTTCTTCTCCTCGGCGATATCCAGCATGTCCACAGAACTGTCGACGCCGATCATATCGTAGCCGGCGTCCGCCAGAAGCTCTGTCATGCTGCCTGTTCCGCAGCCGAGCTCGCAGACGATCCCAGCATCAGCGCCATATTTTTTCATCAGTCCGATGAGGTACCGGCTCCAGCTTTTATAATCTACATTGTCCATGAACATGTCATAGACAGACGCAAAAGACTCATAACTGCTCATTCACACACGCCCCATTCTCTGTCGCTATCATTTCAGACCACACTTTTCTCCGATAGTAACACAAAAGCGGGCCCGCCGCATCCCTTACGGACACGGCGGACCCGCCTTTCATCAATAACATTACGTTCTCGGAACAAACTGATTTTTCTTCTCGTCATAGAAGAAATCGACTTCTGCCAGCCGCTCCATGATTTCTCTGCGGTCGACACCCTCGGCCTTGCAGAAATCATCAAGACTGCTGTACTGATCTCTCAGTCTTGTGTTCATAAGGCTAAGCAGCATTTCCGGATCATTGGGCAGTTTCATTGTTATACACCTCCTGTCAGATCGATCATCGCCGCGGTTTCAGTCTGTCCTGAAATCCGCAGACAGTAACTTTTTCTTTCCAGAACTGTGCATTATTTTATCTGCTCTAACAGTCTGTTAAGAATTGCCTTTGCCATGTACCACGCTGGCACTGAGGTTCTGCGCGTCGTCAGAATCAATGACGATCGTGTCTCCCTCGAGTACATCTCCCTGCAGGATCCTTCTCGCAGAAAGTGTTTCCACATTCTTCTGCATGAATCTCTTCAGAGGACGAGCGCCAAACGCAGGATCATAGCCCTTGTCAATAATAGTTGCTTTCGCCTTATCCGTCAACTGGATCGTGATCTGGCGGTCTTCAAGACGCTTATTCAGATTTTCCATCTGCAGGTCGACAATCCCGCCGATATTAGCTTTTGTCAGCGGTCTGAACATGATGATCTCATCAAGACGGTTCAGGAATTCCGGACGGAAATGAGTTCTCAGCTCATTTTCAACGCCCTTCCTTGCCTCTTCACTGATCTCTCCTTTATCATTGACTCCATTCAGAAGATACTCTGATCCTAGGTTACTGGTCAGAATAATGATTGTGTTCTTAAAATCGACTGTTCTGCCCTGTGAATCGGTGATACGGCCATCGTCCAGCACCTGAAGAAGGATGTTGAATACATCCGGGTGGGCCTTCTCAACCTCATCAAACAGAACGACCGAGTACGGTTTCCTTCTGACAGCCTCTGTCAGCTGACCACCCTCATCATATCCGACGTATCCCGGAGGAGCTCCGATGAGTCGGGACACAGAATATTTCTCCATGTACTCACTCATATCGATACGCACCATGTTCTTTTCATTGTCGAAAAGAGCCTCAGCGAGAGTTTTTGCGAGCTCCGTCTTGCCGACGCCGGTAGGTCCGAGGAACAGGAACGAACCAATCGGACGGTTCGGATCCTTGATACCCGCCTTTGAGCGGATGATGGCCTCGGTAACCTTCTGCACGGCTTCATCCTGGCCGATGACTCTCTTGTGGAGCACCTTGTCCAGGTTCAGGATCTTCTGTCTCTCACCCTCAGTGAGTTTTGCGACCGGAATACCTGTCCATCTGGAAACAACGGCTGCGACCTCTTCTTCATCGACACAGTCGTGAACCAGCTTCATATCATTGTTCTTGACTTTTTCTTCCTCTTCCTTCAGCTCTTTCTGAAGAGGAATGATCTTTCCATATTTAATCTCGCTCGCCTTGCCGAGATCTCCCTCGCGCTCTGCGACTTCCATCTGCTTCTGCAGATCAAGAAGCTGATCGCGGATCTCAGCCGGACGGCTGACAGCCTTTTTCTCATTGTCCCACTGAGCATAGAGTGCCTTCAGCTGATCATCAATATCTGCGATGTTCTTATTGACATCATCCAGACGCTCCTTAGACAGCTCATCTGTCTCCTTCTGAAGAGACATCTGGTCGAGCTGCAGCTGGACCTTCTTGTGCTCAAGCTCATCGATTTCCTCAGGCTTTGACTGCTGCTCGGTCTCGAGCTGTGCGCTCGCCTCATCGATAAGGTCGATCGCCTTATCAGGAAGATACCTGTCTGTGATATAGCGGTCAGACAGATTTGCAGCAGCGATAAGCGCATTATCCGTGATCCTCACATGATGATAGGACTGATACGTCTCGCGGAGTCCACGAAGGATCGTGATCGTATCGTCTACGGACGGCTCACTGACCATGACCTTCTGGAAACGGCGCTCCAGCGCGGCATCCTTCTCAATATATTCACGGTACTCATTCAGCGTCGTGGCACCGATGCAGTGCAGTTCACCTCTGGCCAGCATTGGCTTTAAGAGGTTGCCCGCATCCATGGCACCCTGTGTCTTTCCGGCTCCAACGATCAGATGCAGCTCATCAATAAAGAGAATGATCTTTCCTTCACTCTTCTTGACCTCATTGAGGACAGCTTTCAGTCTCTCCTCAAATTCGCCCTGATACTTTGCACCGGCGATCAGCGCGCCCATGTCCAGTGAAAAAATCGTCTTGCCCTTCAGGTTTTCCGGCACATCGCCGTTCGCGATACGCTGCGCCAGTCCTTCAACGACGGCTGTTTTGCCGACACCGGGCTCACCGATAAGAACCGGGTTATTTTTCTTTTTCCTTGAGAGAATACGGATCACGTTACGGATCTCATCATCACGGCCGATGACCGGATCAAGTTTCTGGTCACGCGCCTTCTCGACAAGATCCTCGCCGTATTTCTTCAATGCATTATACGTCTCCTCCGGCGTATCTGTGGTCACATGCTGATTTCCTCGGACACTCTGCAGTGCCTTGAGAAAACGCTCCATCGTAATGCCATTCTGACGGAACAGCTCCTTCATTGAAGGGCTCGGATTCCGGAGCATAGCCATAAACAGATGCTCGACCGAGATCCTCTCGTCCCCCATCCGTTTCATCTCATCCTGTGCGTAATTCAGGGTATTATTAAGGTACTGGCCGACATACGGCTGTCCGCCCTTTACCTTTACACGCTTATTAATTGCAGCCTCTACATCACTCTTAAACATGTTGAGGTCAATGCCCATCTTTGTGATCAGCTGCGGGATCAGTCCGTCTTCCTGATTCAGGAGGACATACATCAGATGCTCCTGCTCGATCTCCTGGTTGCCGAAGTCAAGCGCAGTTTTTTCAAGCTGGTTAATCGCCTCAACCGATTTCTGTGTAAAAAGATCAGCCTGCATATCAAACACCTCCTCCCGGTGTATTCCAAATTGCAGAATATTGTTTTTAATGTCATATAAAGAGCAGGACCGCATCATCTATGCTGCCCTGTCCTTACAATCCACAATATATCACTCGTTGTTAGCACTGTCAATAGGTGAGTGCTAATTTTTGAAAATTATTTTATACTTTCCTCTGAATCTTTCAGATCCTACTCCCAGAATCTCTTTAATACTCCCGGTTTTATTATTATGAACAAAAATATTAACGTATTTTTAGCAGAAATTCATCCGATATTTAAGATTGAAACATTTACCAATTCGGAAAAATAGGTTATACTTAACAATTAGAAATGGGTTTTAGGGCATTTGATGTGCAAAAATGACAAAACCAAGGAAAGAGAGGTTACATTTATGAGTCAAAGCAATATGCTTGCCATGATTCTCGCCGGCGGACGCGGAAGTCGTCTCAAGGCCCTCACGAAAAAGGTTGCAAAACCTGCCGTGTCGTTCGGCGGCAAATATCGTATCATCGACTTCCCGCTCAGCAACTGTGCAAACAGCGGGATTGATGTAGTTGGTGTTCTGACCCAGTACGAATCCGTCCTCCTGAACAGCTATGTCGCACAGGGCAGACGCTGGGGACTCGACACACACAACAGCGGTGTCTTCGTACTGACTCCTCGCGAAAAGGCAGATGCCAATCTGGAAGTGTTCCGCGGCACGGTGGACGCTATCTCACAGAATATCGATTTTATCGATACCTATGATCCGGAATACATTCTGATCCTTTCCGGCGATCACATCTACAAAATGGATTATTCAAAGATGCTCGCATTCCATAAGGAAAACAAAGCAGAGGCGACAATCGCCGTAATGCCTGTGCCTATGAAGGAAGCGAGCCGCTTCGGTATCATGAATACCGATGAGAACGGCAAGATCACAGAGTTCCAGGAAAAACCTGAGCACCCGAAGAGCAACCTCGCTTCGATGGGTATTTATATCTTTACCTGGAAGACACTCCGCAAGCTTCTCATGGCCGATATCAAGGATCCGGACTCCAGCCACGATTTCGGAAAGGATATCATCCCGACCATGCTGAACAGCGGAAAGGCTCTCTATGCCTATAAATTCACCGGTTACTGGAAGGATGTAGGAACCATCGACTCCCTCTGGGAGGCAAATATGGACCTGCTCAACGAGCATTCCGGACTTAATCTCTCCGATAATTCCTGGAAGATCTACACGCAGGATACTGGCGGACTTCCTCAGTACATCGGACCTGACGCAAAGATCAACCGCGCCTATATCACACAGGGCTGCGTTGTCGAGGGAGATGTAACGAATTCCGTAATCTTTACGGGTGCAATCGTTGAACCTGGTGCAAAAGTCATTGATTCTGTCCTCATGCCCGGTTCTCACGTATATTCAGGTGCCACAGTCACCCGTGCTCTCGTCGCTGACAATATAAAAATCGGCGCGGGCGCAAAGGTAGGCGAGGCTGAAAGCGAGAATATCACGCTTGTAGCGAAGGATGTCAAGGGAAAGGAGGATGAATAAAATGTGTGACGCATTAGGTATCATCACGTCATCTGCCAACAGGCTCCGCGTGGAGGGCCTTCAGGATTACCGCCCGATGGGCGCATTCTCCTTTGCAGGACGTTATCGTGTCATTGACTTCCCGATCTCAAACATGAGCAACAGCGAGATCGACCGTATTCAGGTCTATGTACGTGAAAATCCGCGTTCATTAGCTGAACATCTCAGCAATGAGCACGCTTTTAACATCAACTCCAAGAAGGGAAAACTTCAGGTTCTCTTCTCAAACAGCAACGTTACCAACGATATCTATAATACGGATGTCGCTGCGTTTGCCGAGAACCTTGATATTATCGCAAGAAGTCCGCAGACATATGTAGTACTTGCACCGTCCTACATGATCTACACGCAGGATTACAATGAGCTGCTGAAACAGCACATTGAGTCCGGCGCTGACATCACCTGCCTGTATCAGCATGTCAATAACGCAAAGGATCATTTCCTGAACTGCAATACACTGACGCTGAACAAACAGAAGGGCGTGCTCGCCGTCGATAAGAACCGCGGGACCGCACAGAGCCGCAATATTTCGCTCAACACATATGTCATGAAGAAAGATCTCTTCGTCGATCTGATCCAGAAGTCTCAGAAGTACTCTTCTGTCTACACAATGGCACAGACTATCGACGAGGCAGCCAAGAACGATGATTATGATGTCCGTGGAGTACTTCATAAGGGCTATCTGGCGACCTGCTCAGACTTCAAGAGCTACTATGAAGCAAACATGGATATGCTGAATCTGGATGTGGCCAGAAACGTATTCAATCCGTCATGGCCGATCTACACAGTGACCACCGATTCCGCTCCGACAAACTATTTCGAGACCGGATCTGCGTCGAACTCTCTCATCTCCAACGGATGCACGATCCGCGGTCATGTAGAAAATTCGATCATCGGCCGTGGTGTAACCATCGAAGAAGGCGCCGTGGTAAAGAACAGTGTTGTTCTCGCTTACTCAAAGATCGGCAAGGGCGTTGAAGTCGATTATCAGGTCGTTGATAAATGGGCTCAGGTGATCCATCTGGAAAAGGTAATCGGCACACCTGAGAAGCCTGGATACATCCGCAGAAGCGATATCATCTGATATACAGTTCATCAGTAATAAAGGCAATAATAATGGGGAAGGTTAAGGGACCGCTGCATATACGCAGCGGTCCCCGTTTTTACGATGATAATAATCTGTATTCTCTCTAAAGTATAACCATTTATTAACCTGTCACATCAGATAAGTCCGTGAGACTTAAGGAGCCACAGCCAGAAGGTGAGCGTGAAGGATGAGAGCAGCGTCGTGAGCGCGACAGTTCCTGCAGAGACAGTGCCCTCGTGTCCCATATTTTTCGCCATGACGTAGCCGGCGACAGTAGATGCCGAGCCAAGCATGATGAGGACTGCGACGAGCTTTTCGCCGGTAAAGCCAAGAGCAATGGCCGCAGGCAGGAAAAGCGCGACAAAGCCGACGAGCTTCAAGGCAGAAGCTCCGATAACAGGCCTGATCTTTTTGCGGAGAGTGCTGAAATCGAGGCTTGCGCCCATGGCGAGAAGCCCCATGGGTGAGGCACAGCGCCCGATGTAGTTCAGTGTCGTGTCGAGCATTTTGGGCATCGGGATCCCGATCACCGCCCACGCGAAGCCGAGAAGGATTCCCCAGATGATGGGATTGGTGACGATTCCGATCAGCGCTTTTTTGAGGCGCGCGCGGTCGAGCTTTCCCCCGTTCGGATTCATGAGCGAAAGCACGAGAACAGCCATGACATTGTAGAGAGGAACAGCGCCGAGCATCATGAGCGACCCCGTCGACGCCGAACCATAGATGTTCTCGATATATGTCATTCCGAGAAGCGACGCGCTGCTCCGATAGGCTCCCTGCACAAATTCTCCGCGGGAGGACGCATCCCGGAGAAGACGCGACAGCAGAACCGAGATGGCAACGCTCAGCAGCGTCGCCACAAAACAGAACAGCACATATCCGCCATCCCACACTTCAAAAAAATCCACGCCGCAGAGCTGCGTAAACAGACTCACCGGCAGCGCCAGCTTAAATACAAAAGAATTCATTCCCGATGCGAACGCGTCACTGATCCATCCGATGCGGTGCAGAAAATAACCGAGCATCATACAGAAGAATACAGGAAGTGTCGCATTGAGACAAAATACAAGATTTTCCAATTTCACATCTCCTGAAGCAGACCCGCGAGCCCTTTTTCCCTGAATTCCTGCTTATAATAAGCCAGTTCATCTTTAATAATATCGTCGACCGCCCTCATGGACAGCAGCTCTACGGGTGCCTTGTCATCCGTCAGGATATGATCTCCCTTTACATACGAGGTCGTCCCGGCGGCGACCTCCTCGAGAAGCGAGCGGAGATCATCATCCTCAACAGAGCTGATCCTCTTGTCCATTTCTGACTGCGAGACCGGCTCGACGGACGCGAAAACCTCGCGGTTTGTATACCCGTTCACATCCACTGTGCTCACATACGGAAAGACACTGGCGATCGTATCCGTCAGATATTCGTTGATATTTCCCTCGCGGGTCGCCCGCATATTCTCGTTGACGACCATGACGCCGCCGTCTTTAAGATGCTCCTTCACGAGCGTGAAAAATTCGACCGACGACATCTGAAAGGGAACAGAGATATCCTGAAAAGCGTCGACCATGATCACATCGTACTTCTCGTCATCCGCCTCCAGATAAGCCCTGCCGTCATATGTCGTCACGTTGACATTGTCCGGCAGGTCGAAATACTCGCGCGCCAGATCCGTGATCTTCTGGTCGATCTCCACGCCGTTGATCTTCATGTCCGCGCCAAAATATTTTTCGCACTCCCGTGCATATGTCCCGCTGCCGTTTCCGAGGATCAGAAGGCTCGGCGTGTCACCGTCAGAAGACGAGGTGCTGACATTTTCAGCGTCCTCACCGCTTCCCGTCGGCGTGATACCGGCCATCACAGGAGCGAGAAGCGCATAGTCATAATACATGCCGGTGAGCGATCCGTCCTTCTTTGTGATGGACTGAACGCCGAACATGACATTCGTCGAGAGGATCACATTCTCATCATCCTCCTTCACCTGCAGATAGTTATAGATCGACTCGCCCTCGTAGGTGAGATCATTCTCCCAGAACGCAAAGTTGCTGGTATGCCCGAAAATCGAGCAGATCACGAACAGTGCGGCAGCGACGATACAGCGCACACGCTCTCTGTGGCAGCTGATAAAGTAGACAAGCGCAAGTACCAGGACGATCCCCGAAAAAATCAGAAATGTGACCGCCGTTCCCACAGAGGGAATGGTGATAAAAGTCGGTGTAAACGTCCCGATAATGCTTCCGATCGTATTTGAAGCATTCAGCTTGCCGACCGTAGAACCGCTGTCGTCAAGACTTCGGATGGCGAACTTGGTCAGCGACGGCGTCACTGTGCCAAGCAGAAAACACGGGAAAACAAAGATCACCAGACACGCGAGAAATCCCGCGATGATCAGAAGATTCTCACTGATCGTCACGACGAGCAGACCCGTGATGCCGACGATTACATATTTGCCGAGAACCGGAATTGCGGCTATCCAGACCGCCGCGATGAGAAGCCGCCGGTATAACCGGTCAGGGTCCGGATTTTTGTCGGCGCTGCGCCCTCCGTAGATATTTCCAAGGGCCATTGCTATCATGATCGTGGAGATGATGATCGTCCACACGATCTGCGACGAGGAAAAATACGGCGCCAGAAGCCGGCTTGCGCCGAGCTCGACAGCCATAACCGCCATTCCGGAGAAAAACTCCGTCAGATAGAGATAAAACTTGTTATTCAGGATCCTGTACTGCTTCGTATCCGCCGCAGTCAGATTTGTGCTCTTTACGTCACTCATAAACGTCTCCCGCCCTCTCTGAAAAAAAACAGATAACAGATACTATTTTATACATTCCATGAATTCCCGTCCATTACTTATTTCATCCGGTAATACCTTTACGGAAACATATCCATCTGATATAATTTCTGAAAATTTATGTTATTTATTTAACGCATTAAGGAGGAAAATTATGGCATCTCCAGAGGGGGAACCGGCACAGAAGCCGGTTAAGGGTTCAGAAGCTTCTGGCTTCAAGGCATTTCTGAAACGAAAGAATATTGAAATTTCACTGAAGCGCTATGGTATTGACGCCCTCGGCGCAATGGCGCAGGGTCTTTTCTGTTCGCTCCTTATCGGAACGATCATCAACACCCTCGGAACAATCTTCAACATCCCGTTTCTTCAGGCAACAGTAGCCACCGTCGCCGGTACGGACTACACCGTAGGAGGCCTCGCAATGGCAATGAGCGGCCCCGCAATGGCCGTGGCTATCGGATATGCGCTGAAATGTCCGCCGCTCGTTCTCTTCTCACTTGTAGCCGTCGGATTTGCGTCCAATGCCCTCGGAGGAGCCGGCGGCCCGCTCGCCGTTCTCTTTGTCGCGATCATTACATCCGAGATAGGAAAAATGGTCGCCGGCGAGACAAAAGTCGATATTCTTGTGACGCCTCTCGTCACCGTGGGCGTCGGCATCTTTCTCTCCTGGCTGATCGCACCGCCTCTCGGAAAGCTTGCGATGCTTCTCGGCAACATCATCATGGTAGCGACTGAGCTCCAGCCGTTCTGGATGGGCATACTTGTTTCCGTTATCGTCGGCATCGCCCTGACTCTGCCGATCTCGTCCGCCGCGATCTGCGCCGCACTGTCGCTCACTGGTCTTGCCGGAGGCGCCGCCGTCGCGGGATGCTGCGCGCAGATGGTCGGCTTCGCCGTCATGAGCTTTAAGGAAAATCGCTGGGGCGGACTTGTATCTCAGGGGATCGGAACCTCCATGCTTCAGATGCCGAACATCGTAAAAAATCCGCGCATCTGGATCGCACCGATCGTCACCAGCGCGATAACCGGACCGATCGCCACCTGCATCTTCCATCTGGAAATGAACGGTCCCGCGATTGACTCGGGCATGGGGACCTGCGGTCTCTGCGGCCAGATCGGTGTATTTCAGGGATGGCTCAGCGATATCGAATCCGGAGCGAAAGCCGCGATCACTGCAAATGACTGGATCGGGCTTATCCTCATCAGCTTTGTTCTTCCGGCGGTTATCTGCCCGCTCATCAATATGATCTGCCGGAAGGCCGGATGGGTGAAGGACGGAGATATGAAGCTCGCCTGAATTCCCTCTGCTGCGGATGGTATGCGGGCGGAAGTGCCCTATAGTATTCTTAAAAATCCAACGCAATCGCTCTGATAACACATAAACAATAATGTTTATTACACACAAAACGGACGGCCACACAGGTCGTCCGTTTTTGCGTGTCATTTTACTATATATCAGGACATCACGTTCCGCATCGGCTCGCCCTTCTGAAAGTGCTGCAGATTCTCTGCCGTGATGGCGATGATGCGGTTCATTGTCTCCGGGATGTGGAAGAACCCGGCGACGTGCGGCGTGATAATGGCGCGAGGCTCTGACCAGAGCGGATGATCTGCCGGAAGCGGCTCGGGCTCCGTGACGTCGAGTGCTGCGCCGGCGAGCTGTCCGTTGTGCAGTGCTTCCGCGAGTGCACCGCAGTCAACTGCCGTGCCGCGGCCGCAGTTTACAAGAACCGCTGTCTTTTTCATATGATGAATCCTGTCCGCATTCATGATATGCCAGGTGCTGTCTCCGCCCGGGAGAACCATCGCTATGACATCTGCCCGCGGGATCCATTCATCCAGTCTGTCCATTGTGCAGACCTCAGAAACTCCTTCCGGCACCTCGCCTACATGGCGGCGGAACCCGATCACCCGGGCTCCCATGGCCGAACAGTATCTGGCATACGTCTGCCCGATATCTCCGATGCCGAGGACAAGCACCGTCGCCTGATATAAAGTCCCGGCAGGACCGGCATCCTTCCAGATGCGTTCCGACTGCTGATCGCGGTACAGGCCGAGGTTTTTCTGCGCGGCAAGTGTCAGCGCAAGCATGTGCTCGCCGACAGAAGGGCCATATGCCCCGACCGCCGAGGTGATCGTCACTTCGTGGGAAAAAACACCCGGCTTCCGGTACTTGTCCGGGCCGGCCGCATTCGCCTGATACCACTTCACCTTTTCCGCGCACCTGCATATCTCCGGCTGAACCATCCCGACAAGCACGTCAGCATCTCTTACCTCATCTGCCGTTACATGATCCGGTTCCGAATAAACAAATTCTGCCGAAGGAGCGGCGTCCCCAAGTATTCGTTTCTGCTCCTCAGTAACCGGCAATGCCACAACTACCTTCATCCTGCTATTCTCCCTGATTTTTCCCGAAGCTGCATGATCTGCAAAAGATTACTGTATAGAATCCAGATCCACTGTATAATCCTCGGGGTCCGATGAATGAAAAATCACTTTTACTTTTTTTCCGATAATTTCTTTTCCGGGATACTCTTTCAATGGGCGGCTCGTAAACGTCTGATTTGTGCGCGTCACGCCGTCATAATATTGACAGATAACATAATACTCGACCTCATCATTGCTGCTTCCCCGGAGATTTCTCGTGATGCCGATGATATCCGCGAGGATCCAGCCTTTAGGAGGAATGAACCCGCTGCGGCCGCCTGATGTCCGGTTTTCCTGCCTTTTATCCACATTATAAACCCGGACAAGTGGCGTGATGCCAGTAAGGATCAGTGCAGCGCCGATGATCTCCAGTATGATATATATCACCCGGTCACTCGTAAAAAAGGAAAGACCGGCAAAGACACAGACCGCCCCCGCAGTAAGACAGAGAATTCCGATCGTCAGCCATCGTTTCTTCAATACGCAAGCATCTCCTTTGCCGATGAACTTCTCAAAATCGTTCATCCATGATAAAGAGCATGCCGGCCGGCACTGTTTCTCCGGCCGGCATAATGTCAACTATTAGCCAGTTTCTTCAATATACGGGAAGAATACATCACTTGTATCGTCTTTCCCGAACATACTGTTATATTCAAGGATATTGTACTTATTCAGCCAGTCCGCTTCTTCTCCTGTCGCGTCATCAATATGAACAAATCCGCCCTGTGACTTCGAGTAATATCCGCGCGAGTTGATTGCCGGGATCTCCTCCATCAGATTCGACAGGAACACATTATACGCGGGAAGATCAATGTTCGCGCGCTCAAGTGCGAGCGTCGACAGATAGTTGAAGCTCATGTACTCATAGGTAACAGAATCTGTATCATAATTCGTCCAGATAAAGAACGGAACCTTGTAGAAATTCTCAAGCTCATCCATGGTGAGTCCGCTCATACCCTTTCCGTTGAGATAAGAATAAAAATCATCGGAAAGGCTCGGCTGGTGGTCGCCGAAGAAAATAATCTCGACCGGTTCATCCACACCTTCAAAATACTCGATCAGATTCTCTACAGCCTTATCTGTCTCATTAGCGACCGTAAGATACTGATTTACATCTGAGTAATATGGCGCGTTCTCATTGATTACGGTTGTCTCGAAATTCGAATACGTATCCGTGTAACCGCCGTGGTTCTGCATGGTGACACCGAACAGGAACAGCTTTTCGCCGTCTTCCTTCTGTTCATAGCGCTCGATGAGCTTATCAAAAAGCTCCTGGTCAGTGATGTACTTTCTCAGCGTCTGTGTCTCATCGAAGTATCCTTCCGGATCGTCGAGGAAATACTGCTCGTCGAAACCGAGCTTCGGATATACCGTCTGACGGCGCCAGCCTGCAGCGAGGTAAGGATGCATGGCAACCGCCGTATAGCCTTCGTTTTTCAGCGTCGAAACAAGCGAAGTCGGATCATCCCGCATGTACTGCTGATAAGGAACAGATCCGCTCGGAAGGAATGCCATCGAATTGCCGGTGAGAGCTTCCCACTCAGAGTTCGGTGTCTTCGCTCCAAATACAGAAGAAAGCGCATAGCCCTTGATCGTATTCTCCGACATCGAATGGATAAATGGCATATAATCGCCGATATTCGTCTCCAGATCTCCGAGAACGCTGAGGTCGGCGAAGGACTCATCCATGATCATGATGATCGTCGGGTCCTCGACATCCTCATTTGTCGTCACATTCTGAACAGCAGCTGATGAATCGCCATACTCCTCCTCAAGCTCTGCAATGGCTTCAGCTGAGTAGCCGTCCGGCTCGCTCACATGGCTGTCTCTGATACTCATGGCAAAGTTCAGGACAAAGCCTTCCTGTTCACTGCCGTGGCGCTCCCACGTCTGCGTCTCGACCGACTCTGTCTTGGTCATGACATACCAGATGAGGAGGAACGCAAAGCCGGCGCTGATGAGTCGGTGCATCCACTTATTCTTAAACCTCGCGCCTTTCAGCTTATGCAGAAGTACGCAGTACACAATGGTGATCATGATCACCATTACGCCCCTGTCATGTAGCGACCAGTCATATTCCGACGCAACCGAGATTCCCGTGCCTATTGTGGCAAGATCCGCAATTGTTATCTCGTTGCCGCGGAACAGATAGACATAATAATCACCAAATGCGAAGCACAGCAGCAGGATATGCGCCGCCGTCGCCGCATAGCTGATCCGGTTAAAGATGATCATCATAACAAAATAGACAGCCGCGATCAGCAGCACATTGTACAGCGGCTTGCGGCCCTCACCCAGATATTTCTGCATTCCCTCGGGATCGAGGATCGTCAGCTGTACGCAGTACATAGTGAGTATCGAGCCCAGCCCGATGATGATTCCGCTCCAGAGCCATGGAAGAGGATGAGTCTCACTGAAGATGAAATTAACATTTGAGACGACGAAAAGGGCTGCTACAAAAACAAAAAAGGCCCACACGGGATATCTTGTGGCAATATACATGAGAATCCCGACCGCCGCGCCTATGCCAATTCCAATGTAATTTTTCTTGTTAATCTTAAACTCTACTTTCATTTCGGTCTACCTGCCCTGATTATAAAAAATCTATACCCGTGGCAGCATAACAGCCAGCTCCAGTAGCCAGAGCTCCTGCACCGTGTGCTGTCGTATTAAGCAATCTAAAAAATATTAACATTTTCGCTGTTTGATGTACAGACGAAAAATTAATATATTTTAACTACTGTTAAGTATTCCGACATCTTATAGAAATGTATGAACAATAATGACCGTTTTTCATTTATTGTCCTTTTCTCCATTTTCCGCAAGGCCTTCGACAAGTCTGAGGCACGCTTCCAGATCTCTGTAATCCGTAATAACAGGTATCCCCGGCGCAGCCTTCATATGACTTGACTCGAATTTCTCCGGATAATAATGGATACCCTTCATTCCGGCTGCCCGTGAGCCCTTGATATCCAGTTCGTAATCATCCCCGACAAAAACGCACTCCTCCGGCTTCACTCCCGCCACCTTCGCACAGTAAAGGAAGAATTCCTTCTGAGGCTTTTCCGCACACGCTTCCTCACTTGTGATCATATCCGTAAACAGACTTCCCATCCCGAGCGTCTGTATCTTCAGATACTGAATCCGGCTCGTCATATTCGTCCCGCAGTAGATACGGAAACCGCGATTTTTCAGCGCTGTGAGAAAGGCATATACTCCCGGTTCCGGAGTCATGTGCTGAAAAATCGTTCCCCAGTAGAGCTCATACATTTCACGTGCTCCCGGAAAAACAGGGAGTCCGTGCTTCACCAGCACGTCCTTAAAGCGGATCATCCTGTCGTGAACAGCGGAATTGGAGGGGCCCATGCGGTCAGTGATCTCATTCATACTGTCATACGTCTCCCGGATAGCCTGTTCCGCCGGAATGCCGTACTGCAGCTCGCAATATTCGCCGATCGCTCTGTCCGCGATCACGGACATCCGATCATAGTTGTACAACGTGTTATCCAGATCAAAAAAAATCGTTCTGCTCATCTGATATTTTTCCTTCGCATATTTAAGTAATAAGGGGCTACAAGACGTTACTGTTTTTGATAAAACGGCTACATTATACCTTATAATAAGAAATCTTTCATTATTTTTTATCTTGCACAGATTTACATTCCTACTTATACTAATGAAGTGATACGGCTGACGGATTTTCCGGTCCGTCTATGCCTTCATCACGTTTTCAGAAGTTGTTCCGCTTCCGGAGCATATATTCACATTAAAGTTCTGTCATGTACAGACGCACAAGGAGGTTCAAAATGCAGGAATACAAGCCGATTAAAGAAGGTAAGGTCCGTGAGATCTACGATACTGGTGACAACCTCGTCATGGTTGCGACAGACCGCATCTCCGCATTTGATGTCATTCTGAAGAACAAAGTCACCGACAAGGGCAAGGTTCTGACCCAGATGTCAAAGTTCTGGTTCGATTATACAAAGGACATCATTCCGAACCACATGATCAGCGTCGATGTAAAAGACATGCCGGAATTTTTCCAGAATTCTGAGTTCGAAGGAAGAAGCATGCTGTGCAAGAAGCTCACGATGCTCCCGATCGAGTGCATCGTCCGCGGCTATATCACCGGAAGCGGCTGGGCCAGCTACCAGAAGAGCGGCGTTGTCTGCGGAATTAAACTTCCTGAAGGACTGAAGGAATGCAGCAAGCTTCCTGAGCCGATCTACACCCCGTCCACAAAGGCCGAGATCGGCGACCATGACGAAAACATCAGCTACGAAAAGAGCATCGAAGTTCTTGAAAAAATCTACCCGGGCAAGGGCGAGGAATATGCGACTGCTCTTCGCGACAACACCATTAAGCTCTACAAGGCATGCGCTGAGTATGCTCTGACAAAGGGCATCATCATCGCTGATACAAAATTTGAGTTCGGTCTCGATGAGAACGGCAACGTTGTTCTGGCCGACGAGATGCTCACACCGGATTCCAGCCGTTTCTGGCCGGCGGAGGGATACGAAGCAGGCCATTCACAGCCTTCTTTCGACAAACAGTTTGTCCGCGACTGGCTGAAGGCAAATCCGGACAGTGATTATGACCTCCCACAGGATGTCATTGACAAGACCATCGCTAAATACAAAGAAGCCTACAAGATGCTTACTGGAAAGGATCTCTGATAACGCGGCAGAAGATACAGCCGTGATTTTTCAGAAAACAAACGAGTATGGAGGAATGCATAGTGAAACCGTACAAGGAATTTACGAAGGAAGAACTCGAAGCTGAGATCAAAAAACTCCGCGCCGAGTATACGAAATATCAGAACATGGGACTTGAGCTGAACATGACCCGCGGAAAGCCATGCAAAGAGCAGCTCGATCTCTCCATGGGTATGATGGATGCACTGACCTCAGACGCAGACCTCACCTGTGAAGACGGAACTGACTGCCGCAATTACGGCGTGCTCGAGGGAATTCACGAGGCGAGAGTTCTGATCGGCGACATGATGGAGAACAACCCCGATGATATCCTCATCTTTGGAAACTCCTCTCTGAACGTAATGTTCGATACTGTTTCCCGCGCATACACACACGGAATTATGGGCAATACCCCGTGGTGCAAGCTTGACAAAGTCAGATGGCTCTGCCCGGTTCCGGGTTATGACCGTCACTTTAAGATCACGGAATACTTCGGCATTGAAATGATCCCGATACCGACGAGCGAGACCGGCCCGGATATGGATATGGTCGAGCGTCTCGTCTCCGAAGACCCCGCGATCAAGGGAATCTGGTGCGTTCCGAAATACTCCAACCCTACCGGCTGGTCTTATTCAGATGAAACCGTCCGCCGCTTCGCAAGACTGAAACCTGCAGCTCCGGACTTCCGTATCTTCTGGGATAACGCATATGGTATGCATCACCTGTACGACGACAAGCAGGATTACCTGATCGAGATCCTCGCAGAGTGCAAGAGAGCCGGCAACCCCGACCTCGTTTACAAATTCGCTTCTACTTCCAAGATCACCTTCCCTGGAAGCGGCATTGCTGCTATGGCAACATCCCCGAACAACATGGAAGATATCAAGGGAACTATGAGATATCAGACGATCGGTCATGATAAGGTTAACCAGCTCCGCCATGTCCGCTTCTTCAAGGATATCCACGGAATGACAGAACACATGCGCAAGCATGCAAATATTCTCCGCCCGAAATTTGAGATGGTCGAGAACATCCTGGACAAGAACCTCACAGGGCTTGAGATCGGAACCTGGACAAAGCCTCTCGGCGGCTACTTCATCAGCTTCGATACACTGACTGGCTGCGCAAAGGATGTTGTCTCACGCTGCAAGAAGGCAGGCATGCAGATGACCGCCGCAGGCGCGACCTGGCCATATGGCAAGGATCCGTACGACACGAACATCCGTATCGCGCCGTCCTATCCGCCGCTTGAGGATCTGCGCAAGGGAACAGAGCTGTTTACACTTTGCGTAAAACTCGTCAGCGCAGAGCATATCTACGCGGAGATGCAGTAAAGCGCCGGGAAAACAGCGACTCATTGAGCCATATATGTATAAAAACATTAAAGAAGCAGTCCGCTGCCTGTGCATGCGCACGGGTGACGCGACTGCTTCTTTTTCATTTGCATCTGATGAATACAGGTGGCGCGTCTGAAAGCCTATGTGCACTCCTCAAAACAAATACGGTCTGGAAGTGCCCTGTATTCCCTGTACAAAATGTCAGCCTCTCAGTTTCAGAAACGCCCCGAGGTTTCCGCGCATTCCGTGGGAACCGCGATGTGAATACAGGATGTCGCGGTTACAGCAGGTGCAGATCCCCGTGACCTGGATACGGTCCGGAAGCACGCCGGCTCCTCTGAGTACGAGTTCATTCGCCTTCCACAGATCCAGCTGAAAATGTCCATTGTGTTTATCTTCAAGGATCTCATCTTCATGGCCGGAAAAGGCGTTCATGAATTCCTCCGCCACGTCTGTGCTGATCTCGTAGCAGTCGCGGCAGATGGACGGCCCGATGGCGCAGATGAGATCTTCCGGCCGGGTGCCATATTGGTCCGTCATCGTCCGGATCGTTTTCTCAGTGATTTTTGCGACGGTCCCGCGCCAGCCCGAGTGGGCGAGCCCGATGGCCCTGTGCACGGGATCTACGATGGCGACCGGCACACAGTCTGCGACAAAAACACTGAGTACAAGCTCCGGCACATTTGTGACAAGCGCATCGATATCGTGATACGTGCGCTCCTTTGTGATCCCGCATCCCGCATCGGCCTCTGTCACGACGCGCACATTGGATGTGTGCGTCTGATCCGTAAAAACAAAGCGGTCGCTCGACGTTCCGAGCGCTGATGCTACCCGCCGGAAATTTTCCCTGACGTTTTCAGGGTCATCACCTCTGGTGAAACTCAGATTCAGCGATGACAGGTGCTCTTTTCCGGGCTTCTTTCCGCTTACCCCGCCGAGCCTTGTGGTAAAAATCAGCTCTGCGACGCCTGTTTTATTAATCTCCGGGAAAGTAAGAACCGGAAGCTCCGTATTCCCGGCATTCCTCACTTCCAGCACCGGCAGCGATGTATTTCCTTTCCGCCTGAATAAAAGATCGTTGTACTCATTCATGATTTTTCTCCCCTGTAGCTTTCCGTATGACAGCGATCAGATCAAAATGCGGCTCTGTGTGCCTTGCGATCCTTATAAATTCAGGAATATGCCGGATCCATGTGCAAACGGCGAGCAGAATGACCGGAACCATGAGCTCTGGAGAGCCGTCCGTTAAATATACAATGAACGCAAACAGCGTCGGGATCACAACGGACCCTACCGGCAGATATTTCGTCAGAAGAACCGTCAGAAGACCGCCGATCATAGCCAGCAGTCCCCGGAACGGAAAGACGCAGAAAACCGCCGCGCAGAAGCACGCGACGCCCTTGCCTCCGCGGAATTTATGCCAGAAGGGATACGAGTGCCCGAGCATCGCGCCGAGTCCGGTCCAGGCAGCTGCCGCGGCTTTTCCATAAACAAGGCGCAGGATGAAGCACGGGATCACCGTCTTCGCCAGATCTCCGGCGAGCACCAGAAGGCCGGCCTTAAAGCCGATCTGCGCCATCGTATTTGCCATCCCCGGGTTACCTGTTCCCAGTGAAAAAATATCCTTATGATATAGAAACCTCGAAACGATCACTGCGCTCAGCACGCATCCGCAGAAGTATCCTGCAGTCAGACAAATTGCGATATATGCCATACTTATGACCTTTCATCAGGTAAGCGGGCCCTTCCGCCCGCAACGCGCTGTCTTTCGCTCGTCCTCGCAGTAACAGTGCGTAAATTCGTCCAACGCTATCGCTTGGACTCATTAAGCACTGACTGCTGCGGATGGTGTGCGGGCTGGAAGGGCCCTGGTTTCGAATAACATAGTTCTGGTAACAACTTCCCTGCAGGGCGCTCCAATCAGATGTCGTCCTCGTCACGCTCAAGATCCTTCGCGGCTTTCAGGTCGCGTCGCGTGAACTCGCGCAGGATGCTCAGATCGTCATCGCTTACATCCTTCTGCGCCGCGTTGAGCTGCCCAAGTGCGATATTCTTATTTTCACCGTGATAATCGCTGCCACCGCTCACACAGAGGTGATACGCCTCTGCCGTCTGTCTGAGACTGTCGATCTGGCTCTGGCTGTACTGTGAATAAAAGCACTCCATTCCGATGATGCCCTGGCGGACGAGCTCCTGAAGTTTTGCGTAGCACTGCTCCATCGTGTCAAAACGGCCGCGGCCGTCCCGCGGTCTTCCGTAGCCCTCGCCGAGAGGATGCGCCCAGACAGAGATGCCGCCCGCCTCATTGACAGCTCCTATCGCTTCTGCCGACGTGATCTTCAGGTCATCACAGTCGCACGGATCAATGTACCTGCGGATCGCTTCGTTCTTGTTTTTCGCAAGGCCCTTCGTCACGATCATATTGGCGAGATGTGGTTTGCCGCATGATTTCATGCGGTGAAAAGCATCAATCTCCGTCTCCGTTACCGGGACGCCCTGCTTCTTCAGCCAGTCGATCCTTCTGTCGAGCTTCTCGCGGCGGAGGCGCTTTCCCTTTTCAAGGACAGCCTGAAAAATCGCATTCTCCGGATCAAAATTGTATCCCAGAATGTGAACCTCACCGAAACTCGTCATCGTTGTGAACTCAATCCCCAGATAATAAGTAATCCCGTCAGGAACCATCTTCTTTACCTGGAGCGCACCGTCAATCGTGTCGTGATCCGTGACAGCAAACGTCCGGATACCGGCATCCTGTATCTTTCTCACAAGTTCTTCCGGATAATCCGTACCGTCCGAAGCCCTCGTATGCATATGCAGATCTGTAGTTGACGCCATATATACCTTCCCCTTACTTATTATTATGTAGAAACAAATCTATTATACCCTATCTTCCATAAAAAAGGGTAGCCGTCATGTTCGATTTTTATGTTCGATTCTTTTTCTCCTGCCTTTTCCCCTCTCGGAAAAAAATTTTTTTATAAAATCTGCGGCGAAAGTCCTTAAAAAGTCCGGAAAACCGCATATTTACGCGGAAAATCGGCATTTTAAAATTTTTTAAAAAAATTAGCACTCACCTATTGACAGTGCTAACAATCAGTGCTATAACATAATTGTCGAAAGGAAGAAGGGAGACATAAAAAAGAAGATCTTCCACCGGACGACAGAAAAACAAATTCATTACAAACGTAAACAACCTTCCAATTGAAGGCCATCATAAAAGGAGGAATGACTTATGTTATATTTACCGAGTGTATTTGGTGAGGAATTTATGAATGATTTCTTTGATGACTTTGACAGAGATTTCTTTGATGCTCCGGCAACCCGCAGACATCCTGCACACGGTTTCAACGGTCTTATGAGAACCGATATTGAAAAGAAAGATGGCAACTACCTGATGTCCGTTGAACTCCCGGGCTACACGAAAGACAACATCAACCTCGAACTCGAGAATGGTTATCTTACCGTTTCTGCAAAGCAGGAGAACAACAAGGAAGAGAAGAACGAGAAGGGCGAAGTAATCCGCTCCGAGCGTTATTCCGGCAACATGGCAAGAAGCTTCTATGTCGGCGATGACATCACCGAAGACGATATCTCCGCTAAGTTCGAAGATGGTGTTCTGAAGATCACCGTTCCGGACAAGGAGAAACAGCCTGAAGTTCCTCAGAAGAAGACCATCGCGATTGAATAATCGCTATCCCGGCCGGGACAGACCAGAAATGATCGGTTCCGGCCATAACAATACGACAGATGGCTGCCGCACCTTTTCTCTGGTGCGGCAGTTGCTAACTCACAAGAATTGATTAAAGAATACGGAATGGGAGGTGATAGCTGATGAAACAGGATTTCTACCAGACTCTCGGCGTCTCGAAAAACGCGAGTGCTGCTGAGATTAAGAGAGCATACCGGAAGCTGGCAAAAAAATATCATCCCGACATGAATCCGGGCAATAAGGCAGCTGAGCAGAAATTCCAGGAAATCAGCGAAGCCTACAGTGTTCTCGATGATCCGGAAAAACGAAGAATTTATGATAAATGCGGCATGGCAGCTTTTGAGAGCGGCAATCCGCAGGCCTATGAAAAGGCCTATGACCAGATGAAACAGAACGGGAGCTACGGCGGATTCCGTCGCGCCGGAAGCTCATCAGGTTCCGGTTTTGACGGTTTCGGAAGCTCCGGCTTTGACGGCTTTGGAGATTTCGAAGACCTTTTCCGCCAGTTTTCGGGCGGACATACCGGCGACGGTCACGGCGGCTACAGCTGGACCGATAAAGACGGTTCCACATATACGTTCCACTTTGGAACGAACGGATCCGGGAGCGGCTTTGGCAGCTCCGGTTCCGGTACCACAGGCGGCAGAAGCCGCCGTTTCGGAAGTTCGCCCTTCGGAGATTACTCCGGAAGTGCGTTTGATGATATATTCGGCAATGTTCAACAGGATCCTCATGAGGCCGATCTGCACTCAGACCTCACAATAGGTTTCCGCGAATCCATCAGCGGATGCAATAAACGGATCCAGCTTCAGAATTCCTCCGGCCGTGTGCAGACGGTCGAAGTCAAGATACCTGCCGGCATCAGCCAGGGTCAGAGCATACGTCTTAAAGGTAAAGGCGGGGTGCGCCCTGACGGGAGTTCCGGCGACCTGTTTCTGCGGATCCATGTGGATCCGGAACCGGGCTGGGAGCGAAAAGGGGACAATCTGTACACTACAGCACAGATTCCCTTTACGATCGCTACCCTCGGCGGCGAATATGAACTGCCGACACTGACCGGCAAAGTGCTGTGCCATATTCCGGCTGGCACTCAGTCGGGAAGCAAAATCCGGCTCCGCGGAAAAGGAGTCCGCAGTCAGAAGAATGCGGGCGTATGCGGCGACGAATACGTAACAATCGAAATACAGGTACCAAAGCATCTGACGCCTGAACAGCGCCGGATCTTAAGACAGCTTCAGGCAGCATGACACATGCTGTGATGTTGCTTTTCCTCCATACTATGAAAGCCCCGGCGGCCATAATCGGCTGCCGGGGTTTTTCTATACCTATAAAAATAAAGGGCAAGCCTATTTGCAATAAAAGCGCACAAGGTTTTCATCATTACAAATGCAGAATAGGATTGCCTTGAATTCACGGAAGCTTTTGAAGACCTCTGATCTGACAATGAACAGTTATGCCCCGGTGATCCTGTCCGCCACATAGACTCCGCTTGCCGAAGCATGTGACAGCGAATGCGTCACGCCGCTGCCGTCGCCGATGACATAAAGTCCCTTATGCGTCGTCTCAAGATGGTCGTCAAGACTGACTTCCATATTGTAAAATTTCACTTCCACGCCGTAGAGCAGCGTGTCGTCATTGGCCGTGCCAGGCGCAATCTTGTCCAGAGCGTAGATCATCTCAATGATGCCGTCGAGAATCCTCTTCGGAAGAACGAGCGACAGGTCGCCCGGCGTAGCGTGAAGCGTCGGCTGGACAATACCCTCGTCAATCCTCTTCTGCGTCGAGCGGCGTCCGCGCTCCAGATCGCCGAACCGCTGCACAATAACACCTCCGCCGAGCATATTCGACAGCCGCGCGATTGACTCGCCGTAGCCGTTAGAATCCTCAAACGGCGCCGTAAAATGCTTGGAAACGAGAAGCGCAAAGTTTGTGTTATCCGTCTTTTTCGCCGGATCTTCAAAACTGTGACCGTTAACAGTCACGATTCCGTTCGTGTTTTCCGTCACGACAATCCCGTGCGGATTCATGCAGAAGGTGCGCACATTATCTTCAAATTTCTGCGTGCGGTAAGTGATTTTTCCCTCGTAGAGCTCATCCGTAATATCCTGAAAAATCACCGCAGGCAACTCGACCCTAACGCCGATGTCCACGCGGTTCGAGCTCGTCGCGATATCCAGCTCGTTGCAGACCTGCTGCATCCACTTCGATCCGCTCCGCCCGACAGAAATGATGCAGTCGTGGCAGTCCGCATAATCTCCGGCTGTTCCATAATATACACGGAAGCGCGCGCCGCTGTCAGAATCTCTGCCGATACATTCAAGTCTCTGCACCGGTGTGTCAAAGTGGAATTCCACCTTGTCCTTCAGTTCATTGTACAGATTGCCGAGCACGACATAATTAATGTCCGTTCCCAGATGGCGAACCGAGGCATTCAGGAGATGAAGCTTATTCTGCAGACACTTCTTGCTGAGCTGTGTGCCAGCCGTAGAATAAAGTTTCGTCCCCTCGCCGCCGTGGCTCAGATTAATGTCATCGACATAGTGCATGAGCTCCAGCGCCTTTCTGCGCCCGATATGCTCATACAGCGTGCCGCCAAAATCATTGGTAATATTGTATTTTCCATCAGAAAAAGCGCCGGCGCCGCCAAAGCCCTGCATGATCGAGCAGCTCTTGCAGCGGATACAGGATTTAATCTTGTCCCCGTCGATCGGGCAGTGCCTGTTCTCCAGGCTGTGCCCTTCCTCATACACCGCGATCTTCAGCGAAGGATTTTTCTTCACCAGCTCATACGCTGAAAAAATCCCTCCGGGACCAGCGCCAATAATAATCACATCGTAATTCATTCAAGCCCTCCATAATAATTTTCTTCTTTTATCCGGCCATCACTGGCTGATGTCCGGCTTCCCATCACAGACGGATGCCCAGCTTTGCAAGCGACTTCTTCACATTTGCCAGCCGCGCGTCGAACTGCACGTAAAAATCCTCAAAGCGGTCATACGGCTGCACAAAAAAGATCTGAAGAATGCTCCTTGCAACCTGTTCCTGCGCCCTCGCCGGAAAACGCTGCAGACCGGCCGCCGCGTCCTTCAGGAAAAAGTGCCAGGTCACGATAAACTGTTCATACTTATCCAGATTCTCAACGCCGAGCCAGTCAGCAAGCTTAACATCATACTTCTCAGCATCCTGCTTCGTGCACTCGCCGCGCTGAATAAAATATTGAAAACCGCGGATCCGGCCGTTCACCTTCTGCAGACCGCGCAGTTTTCCGGGATCCTTCCGATACACAGCGGCTCCCTCACCTTCATCCGCTTCATCGACGTAATAACGCCCGAGCGGGAAGAGCCTGCAGAAGCCCGGTCGGAAAGCGTGAATACTGCATCTCCCGTTTTCATCGAGAAAAGGACAGCCCTCCGCCTTTTCGGGATGCTCCTCATCATATTCCTTGATATTCGGAAGGATCATGCCGTCGACCATGCGGATCTCTATCTCATTCTCAATCATCTCTTCAAATGTCTTATGCGTCCAGATCGTCAGACAGTACATATCCAGCGGATCCAGAATGATAGAATCGCCCGTATTCCGGCAGCAGTCCGAACAGCCCTCGCAGTCATGGCATCCGATATGGACCATCTCATTACTTCCGTAGAACCGCCCGTCCCAAATATCGCCGATCGATACATCTCTCTGCATGGTAATTCCTCTCTGAAAAAAACATGAACCTCTCTTATTATACACAATGCCGTCAATAGACACATCAGTTTTCTGATCTTTATCTGATATTATAAAAATATCATTTATTAGCATTTTAATATATCCAGTTTTCATTATAATGAGAGGCATGCAAGGAGGACAGACAAATGAATAAAAGATACACCTTATACAAGAATTTAGCGCCGATGTTAAAAGGCGGCGTCATTTTGAAAGTCACCAAACCTGAGTGTATAAAAATCCAAGAAAAAAACGGCCGCACAACTGCGCAGCCGCTCTTTTAACTCAAATGACGATTCTTAATACCAGCCGATCGTTCTTTCAGAATAACATCATCACAGCAGATCCGCGTTATCGAGGATCGCACCGCCCGCCTGGCATGCAGGGCAGATGCAGTACTTCCCGCCTGCAGCCTTGGCCTTCTTCGCGTTCTCAACAAACTCTCCGGCACCGGCGCCGAGAATCTTCTTTCCCATATCAGACTGACCAAACGCGATGGCAGAATCCACACTTCCGACATCTTCCTTCAGTTCCTTTACAAGCGCATCTGCCGCTGCCTTCTTTTCAGAAGTTCCGTATGCCTTAAGATAAGCCTCTCCTGCCTTTTTCGCACCTTCATATACGGTTGGCGCCTTAACAAGCTCTTCCACTTTTGCTTTAATATCCATAAACTAAGCCTCCTTAATCGCTATATGCAAAATCTCAACGACAATATATCCTTCATCCATACTAACATAATAGAATCCATTCATGCATCAGGAATTGCTCCTGTGTCCCGACACCTGCCGCTCAAGAGGTTCATGAATCGTTGGAAAAAGCACATTCTTTGTAATAATTATTTCAAACCTGGTATGATGGTATCGTATTACGGAAATGGAGATTATTACTATGACAGACTCAGAAAATTTACAGGACGGATTGAAAACAGCCTTTTTTGACAGAACATTCAATTCGAACCTCGCCTATCGTCCTGAATTTATCTCCAATGACAATTCTCAGGGAAAACGCGTTATCGCATCCATCGAAGATGAGCTTTTGAACTGCGATGAATTCATGATCAGCGTCGCTTTTATCACCAGAGGCGGAATCACACCCCTTCTTCAGACCCTGAAGGAACTGGAGGGGCGGCACATCCCCGGAAAAATTCTGACGACGGATTACCTTTCATTCAGTGATCCTGAGGCGCTGAAGAAACTCCACTCGCTCCACAATATCGAACTCCGGATGTACCGCACAGAGGATAGCAGCAGCCAGAACTCCGAGGGCTTTCATACGAAAGGATATATTTTCCGCGACGAGGAGCTTTATCGCATCATCATCGGAAGCTCCAATATGACTGCGAGCGCCCTCAAGGTAAACAAAGAATGGAATATGAAGGTTGTCGGATACGAATCCGGTGAGGTCGTCCACGACGTACTGAAAGAGTTCAACGAGCTGTGGACGTCTCCGAAAACCGCCCGCTACGATGATTTTATCGAAGAATATCAGGCAAAATACGATATTATCAGTGAGCAGAAGCGCCGCGCCCTGCAGGAAAATCCCGTTCCGATCAGCCAGTATAAGCTGACCCCCAATTCCATGCAGACTGCCTTTATCTCCAATCTCCGGAAACTGGCTGCCGAAGATAAAGACAAGGCCCTTCTGATTTCCGCCACCGGAACTGGAAAAACATACGCCTCGGCATTTGCCATGCGTGAAATGAATCCGAAAAAATTCCTGTTCATCGTACACCGTGAGCGCATTGCAAAGCAGGCCATGAGCAGCTACCGGAGAGTTTTCGGGAAATACAGCCCTCAGGGGAAAAAGTACCAGTATGCTCTCCTGTCAGGGTCAACCTCTTCAAATCTGGACAAAATCAAAGAGGCGGATTTTATTTTTGCGACCATGCAGATGATGAGCAAAAAAGACATCCTGTATTCTTTTTCTCCTGATGCCTTCTCAGAGATCTGTATCGATGAGGCCCACCATTCGGGTGCCGAGAGCTACCGGCGGATCATGTCGTATTTTCATCCGGATTTCTGGCTCGGGATGACGGCCAGCCCTGACACGACACGTTTTAATGTATATAAGCTTTTCGACTATAATATCGCATATGAGATTCGTCTCCAGCAGGCGCTCGAAGAGAATCTTCTCTGTCCGTTCCACTACTTCGGAATCACCGACATTGCCATTGATGGCCGTGTAATCGGCGATCAGGATCATGAAGAGGGCCTCCGCAATTTTAACCGCCTGGTAAGTGACGACCGCGTAAATTACATCATCAGACAGGCCGATTATTATGGACACAGCGGCAACCGTGTAAAAGGAATCATTTTCTGCAGCAGCAAAGATGAAGCGCGCATGCTGTCTGATAAATTCAATCGCCGCGGACTGCGCACGGTCGCGCTGACCGGCGAAGACAGCGAGAATGTCCGAGAATCCGCCCTTGAGCGCCTGGCCATGGACGTCCCGAAAAATGAGCTGCACGACCGGAGTCATCCGTTCGATCCCTCAACAGACAAGGGATATCTTGACTATATTTTTGCCATTGACATTCTTTCCGAAGGCGTTGATGTGCCGGAGATCAATCAGGTAATTATGCTCCGCCCCACGCAGTCTGCCATCGTCTTTATACAGCAGCTCGGGCGTGGACTCCGCAAATCTGAGGGAAAAGAATATGTCGTGGTCCTGGATTTTATCGGAAATTACCAGAATAATTTTCTGATCCCGATAGCACTCTCCGGTGACAACACCTATAAAAAGGACAACGTGCGCCGCTACCTGATGGAAGGCGACCGAATCATCCCCGGCGTATCAACGATCCATTTTGATGAGATCAGCCGGAAACAGATTTTCCGCTCAATTGACAATGCCAACTTCAGCGCCGTGAAACTGATTAAGGAGAGCTACCAGGAACTGAAAAATAAGATCGGCCGTATCCCGTCCCTGAAGGATTTTGACGATTACGGCTCCATGGATGTATGCCGGATCTTCGACAATCCTGGTCTCGGCTCCTACTACAATTTTCTGAAAAAATATGAGCCCGACTACAAGGTAACTCTCACACCTGAAGAGGCAAAGTACGTAGAATTTATTTCAAAAAAGCTCGCCAATGGAAAGCGCATTCAGGAGCTCGCTCTTCTGAACAGACTTCTCCGCTACCACCACGGCATTCTGCAGTGCGTGAAGCCGTACCTGAAAACAAATTACAATATCGTCATGAACAGCAATGAACAGGAAAACGTCATCCATGTCATGACAAATGAATTTTCAACAGGTGCGGCCCGAAACACCTACAAGGACTGCATCTTTCTTGTCAGAAGCGGGAATGACTATAATATCAGCCCCGATTTTGAGAAAATGCTGCATGACAGGGATTTTTATCTAATTGTCAAAGAACTCATTGACTTCGGCATATCGCGGTACAGAAAAAATTACAGCAACCGCTACCACAACACGAATTTTGTTCTTTATCAGAAATACACCTACGAAGACGTCTGTCGTCTTCTTGACTGGGACAAAAACGTCAACGGCCAGAATATCGGCGGCTATTTCTACGACGCAAAAACAAAAACGTTTCCGGTATTCATCAACTATGTCAAGGATGACTCCATCAGTGACACGACGAAATATGAGGACCGCTTTATCGACAGAAAAACGCTGATAGCAATCTCTAAAAACAACAGAACGCCCCAGTCACCCGAGGTGCAGAATTTTCTTCACGCGAAAGAAAGAGGCATACACGTCTACCTGTTTGTCAGAAAAAACAAGAACGACAAAAATGTTTCGAAGGAATTTTATTGCCTCGGAGAAATGAGCGCTACAGGAAATTACAGGCCGATTCAGATGGCAAACACACAGGCGAAGGCAGTCGAAATCGAGTGGTCGCTCGAATCACCGGTCCGCGAAGATATCTACCAATATCTGACCAGCTGATAAGAGAAGCGAAAACGCCTGAGTGTGATCACAATAATACGCATTGCGGAAAGAAGGAAAATACATGAAGACAGTGCAAGTCGTAGCCGCCGTTATTGTTCACAACGGCCGAATCTTCGCCACACAGCGTGGCTATGGAAAATATAAGGATGGCTGGGAATTCCCCGGTGGAAAAATCGAACCGGGTGAAACCCCGGAGGAAGCGCTCGCGCGCGAAATCCGCGAAGAGCTCGATACAGAGATCCGCGTCACGGATTTCATCGACCAGATCGAATATGATTATGAGGATTTCCACCTCTCAATGAAATGCTACTTCGCCGAGGTTATCTCCGGAAGCCTTGTTCTGAAAGAGCACGAGGCTGCCAGATGGCTCGGACCAGAAGAACTGGATACCGTCGACTGGCTGCCGGCCGACCGGAAGCTGATCCCAAAGATCCGGGAATTTCTCAAATAAATGAAAAAAAACACGATACCTCTCTACAAGTACATGTCTCGCAGCATGCATGCAGGTACCGTGACAATATTTAAGAGCGGCTACAAATCGTGGCCGCTCTTATCTAATAAAGAAAGGGGAAGGAGAAATTCTTTTGCAGGCCGCCGCGGCGGCCCGGAAAATGAATCATTAAGAAACGGATTCAACACCGATAACTGTTGCAGCAGCTATTCGATTGTTTGAAACCATTGCAGTGATTTCTTTTATCACGTTTCTATACTGTATAGAATACAGGCAAAATGTGTTCTGTTTTGGGCAAAGATGTGAACAGATTGTGAAAACGTTATCAACTACACTTCACAATTTTATTGCATCGCACCGCGGATTCCGTCGAGCAGCTCACTGTATTCTGTGACAGCCGGGATATCCGGATTGTCGGCGATGATTTTTTCAGTGGAACGGAACAGGAATCCCGCCTTGCTCGCGCGGATCATTCCGAGGTCATTATAGCTATCACCGGAAGCAATCGTGTCGAAGCCGATTGACTGAAGCGCCTTTACTGTCTGAAGCTTCGACTGCTCGCAGCGCATCTTGAATCCCGTGATCGTGCCGTCAGAAGCCACATCGAGGGAGTTGCAGAACAGCGTCGGATAGCCGAGCTTCTTCATGAGAGGCATGGCAAACTGCTCGAAGGTATCTGAAATAAGGATTACCTGCGTAAAGGAACGCAGCTCGTCGAGGAACTCCCTTGCGCCGTCCATCGGATCGATCGTCGCAATAACATCCTGGATCTCCTTCAGTCCCAGGCCGTGCTCTTTAAGAATTCCCAGACGCCAGTTCATGAGTTTATTGTAATCCGGCTCATCGCGGGTAGTCCTTTTCAGCTCCGGAATTCCGCTCGCTTTCGAAAAAGCGATCCAGATCTCTGGTACAAGAACACCCTCTACATCAAGACATGTAATATACATAGCTTATCCTCCGACAAAAATTTTATCTGCCGCACCGCTCATGAACTGCGATACCGGCTGTATTTTTCTAGTATTGCCGCTGATTTTTATACATCCCGGCATAACCGCATTTATTTTAGCACAATTATATCTGCGGGCAAAGAAGGGGGAACCTTGCCAGCTGCAGTTCAGACTTTGTCAGATCCCTCTGAATGCAAAGCGGATTTCCAGCGGTTCTGAATTATCGAGGCAGTAGGCTGGGTGCACATCTGCGCCCCAGGTGTTGTCCCCCGCGACGCCCGCCTGCTTTCCTATCCGGATGACCGTATGATATGACTGAGGAAGCTCATTGCTGTGTTTCGCTGAATCCAGCTCCTCCGGCGTGTATGGAAGTGCCGAAAAATCAAGCCCCGGTGCAATAAAGAGAAGCCCTCGTCCGTTGCGGTCCGTCACCTTCGCCCAGCGGACATCCTCCTTGTTTCCGCATTCCTGCGGAACGAGATATTTTGCGAGATCATCCTTTACCTTCTTTTTCCAGATTCCCAGCTTCGCATTTCTGCGGTCACGGTACGTCTCCTCCGGGCCGAGGCCATACCACTCTGTCCGGTTATAAAATGTGTCTGTCGTGAAAAGCATACTGAACTCGCGCAGCACACCGACGTCTGTCGAGGCTTCCATAAAGAGTCTTGTCAGAACAGTCCCGTCCTTCAGCACGCGGTACTGCACCGAACAGTCCTTCGCCGGCGTCGTCGGGAGATGAAGCGTATAGCTGACGACAACGGAATCTTTTTCCTCCCGGATCTCATAGGGAGTGATCCTGTGGTCTGCGACGGAAATCTGCGTCGCATACAGTCCGGCCGAACGCCACTGTGCCCCGCGGAAGATCAGCAGGTTCGCATAGTCATTGTCTGTCATCGCCCGCCAGAAATTCGGGCGCGGCGCCTTCATGAAGAGCTCGCGGCCGGCAAGACGGTAAGATATCGGTCCGCCCGCTCCGTCGGAGAAGAGGATCTCAAATTCCCCGACGTCTTTTCCGCCACGGATCCCTGTGTTATTGTATCCGCGAGTCACCTTCAGCGGCGGCAGATCCGGAAAGGCTCCCTTTTCGGCCGCGTCTGTCAGCCGCTCATAGGTAGTCCTGCCCATCCTCGTCTGTCCCCAGGCGACCTCATAGCCATTTTCAGCCCACGCAGTGTCCTCTTTCAGGCAAAACGACACGGTGATCACATATTCCTTATCATCATTTATTTCCGGGATATGAACAGGCAGATCTATCCCGCCCTTCTGCCCAGGCGCAATCGACAGCGTCCCAGAATTCGTCTCGATGATTTTTCCATCCTCGGCGAGTGTGACGACGCAGCGGTAAATATCTGTGTTGACGAAGAGATTCTTATTCTCAATCTCCGCCTTTAATCCGTGAAAGCTGATGCGGATGTTCTGGTAATCCGCCCTGACCTCCTGCATTTTCGGCGATGGAACACGACCCTCCGCATAGCAGAGGCCGTCCCCTGAAAAATTCCCGTCGTTCGGGCGGTCGTCGAAATCTCCGCCGTACGCCTGAAATTTTTTTCCATACCGGTCGCGCTTCGTGATCGACTGGTCGATGTAATCCCAGATAAAGCCGCCCTGGAACAGGGGCTCCTCATCCGTGAGATCCGTATATTCCTTCAAATTGCCGCAGGAATTGCCCATCGCGTGCGAATATTCACAGTTGATATATGGCTTATCCCTGTGCTCCGCGAGAAACCTCCTGATATTTTCGACCGGCTCATACATCGTGCTCTCAACATCAGAGGTCGAATTATATCTCCGGTCGTTGAAGATTCCCTCATAATGAACAATTCGGCTCTTGTCCACCCGGTGGAAAAATCGCGACATTTCGTAAATGTCCTTCCCGCCGTAGGACTCGTTGCCACACGACCAGATAAGAATGCAGGCGTGATTTTTATCGCGTTCAAACATACTTGACGCGCGGTCGAGGACAAGCGCCTGAAATTCCGGACGGTCGCCCGGGACCGCATAGCTCTGCGGCTCCATTCCGCGCACGATCGGATCCCACGTGCCGTGCGTCTCCAGGTTCGTCTCATCGATCACATAAAGTCCAAGCTCATCACAAAGGCGGTAAAAAACCGACTGGTTCGGATAATGACTCGTCCGAACGGCATTGATATTATTGCGTTTCATCGTGACAAGATCCTGCCGGATCATGTCTGCCGTGATGCAGCGCCCCGACTCACAGCTGAATTCATGGCGGTTCACGCCTTTAAAGACAATTCTCCTGCCATTCAGCCGCATGATGTGATTTTTGATCTCAAACCGGCGGAAGCCGACATTCTCAAAAACCGTCTCCTGATGATTTCCCATATCATCCGTTAGGTCGATCCTGAGACGGTACAGATACGGATCCTCTGCGCTCCATAAGTGTACCCTGCCGGCCCTGAAATCACAGGCCATGTTCTCCCTCAGCGCGCGGGCAGCATCGAGAACCGTCTCTCCATCGGCATTCATGAGGCGGAACCTCGCGGCTCCGCTGCCCTTTGTCTTCAGCGAAAGCTTCAGCTCCGCATTTGATGTGCGCAGATTGACCGGCGTCTCAATCCTCAGATCCTCAACATGGGCATCCGGGATCATCACCAGTTCTACGTCGCGGAAAATTCCCGAAAAGCGGAAAAAATCCTGATCTTCACACCGGCTTCCCGCCGTCCAGCGGAAGTCCATGACCGCAAGTCTGTTCATACCCCGCCGGTAGAGAAAGGGCGTGAGGTCAAATTCAGAAGGCGTAAAGGAGTCCTCACTGTAGCCGACATATTTTCCATTCAGCCACACGGCGATACCGCTCTCCGCCCCCTGGAAAATCACATGGATCTCATGACCTTTAAATGCGCCCGGAACCTTAAAAAACGTCACATACTGCCCGACCGGATTAAACTCCTCGGGAATCCCGCCCGGCTTAATATTTTCATGACCGTCCCAGGGGTACTGAATATTCACGTACTGCGGACTCCCATAGCCCTGCATCTGAATATGCCCCGGAACCTGAATCTCATCCCAGTCATCCACTGAAAACTTCGGATTTTCAAAGCCCTTTACCACACTCTCAAAATTTTCCGCATAGAAAAATTTCCAGGTGCCGTCCAGAGAGACGCGGCAGTCTGAAGCCTCGCCCGGCTGAACTTTCCCGGAGGCAAAAAAGACGTGGTCCGAATGCGCCGCTATACGGTTCTGCCCGAAAATTTCCGGGTTTTTTACAATCGCGTAATCAAATTCTCTCATTATCCACCCCTCAGACACTTATGCCATAATAAATAAAAATGCGGTCTGATTATTACACATATCGAATACAGAGATCTTTCACCCGCAACACAGATGCGCAAGGTCTTCATCCGCCTGTTTTATCGTCTGATCGTCCGTATCACTTCTTCGAAGCTCATGCTTCCCCCGAAGATATCGAGCGCGGAGCCTATGGTCACGTTGATCCTTCCCCTTCCGGCCTGACGGATCCACTCAAGATCATCAAAGCTTCCGACTCCTCCGGCGTAGGTGATGGGAAAAATATCTGCCGCCTTCTTCTCAGATTCTATTTTTTCTGAAGCATCAGCAAGAATTCTGATCAGCTCCCGCTCGACGCCCCGCTGTTTTCCCTCGACGTCGGCCGCGTGGATGAGAAATTCGTCACAGCAGCCGGCAAGCTCGGTCAGCGTATCTGCCGTCACCTCGGTGTCGGTAAATTTCTGCCAGCGGTCGGTGACGATATAATACCTGCCGTCTCTTTTCCGGCAGGAAAGATCAAGAACAAGCCGCTTTTCTCCGACAGCACGGACCAGCCTGTCCAGCCGCTCTCTGTCGATCTTCCCGTCGCAGAAGACGTAGGAAGTGACGATGACGTGGCTTGCGCCCGCGTCGAGAAATTCCGATGCATTATCGGGTGTGATTCCGCCGCCGACCTCAAGTCCGCCGGGCCACTCGCGGAGTGCCGCCAGAGCCTGTTTTTTCGTCGCCTCGTAGTATTCCGAATCCACACTGTTCAGCAGGATCACGTGGCCGTTCGGCAGCTGATATTTTCTGTACATATCCGCGTAAAACGGGGCATCCTGCTCCGACACAAAGTTCTCGTGTGCGCGGTTATTCTCATCCCTGAGCGTCCCGCCGACGATCTGCTTCACTTTTCCATTGTGAATATCAATACACGGTCTGAATTCCATCGATGCTCTCCATTCCGGTGTCCTGTCACCTGATGCAGTCCAGCAGTTCCTCATGAACTTTCCCGTTGCTCGCGACAACCGGGCCCTTCTTCGTAAAGTCGACCGGATTTCCATCGAAGTCCGTGGCTTTTCCGCCTGCCTCCTCCAGAATGCAGATGCCCGCCGAAAAATCCCACGGCTGCAGGATCCGCTCAAAGGTCCCGTCAAGTCTGCCAGCTGCGATATACGAAAGCTCCATAGCCGCTGATCCGCTTCTCCGGATATCCTGGCTCCTCAAGAAGACCTTTTTCGCCGCCTCAAAAGTCCAGTCCGCATATTCATGATAATACGGAGCCGTTCCAACAGAAATGAGGCACTCATCGAGCGTCTCCGCGGCACTCACGTGGATCGGATGGCCGTTGAGGAACGCCCCTTTTCCGCGCTCCGCCGTGTACATCTCTCCCGAGAATGGGAGAAAGATCACGCCGGCAGCGATTTTTCCACCCTCGACATACCCGAGCGAGATCGCACTCGCGCGCATGTCGTGGATCAGATTTGTCGTCCCGTCGACCGGGTCGAGGATCCAGACCTTCTTTGAAAAATCAATATCGCTGTTGTCTTTCTCCTCGCCCATCATCTGTACGTCCGGAAACTCCTCCAGAAGGCGGCGCTGCAGATACTGCTGAACGTGGAAATCCACCTCGGTCACATAGTCCGCGCGCCCCTTTGTGTGTACCTTCTGCGAGTCCTCTCTGTTCTCAAAGATTCCCTCCGCTGAACGGACTATCTCCTCCATCTTTTTTATCATAATACTATCAGTCATTTTCCTTGTATTGCCTCCCGCCGTGTATTATAATTCAGTTGTTCGCAGAGGTACCGGAGAAACATATGAGGCTCCGCTGCGCACAATCAGTACAGCAACCTAAGTTTCATCAATAACAGCCTGAAAACAGGCACCATAACGAAAGGATGGTACTCTTATGAAGAAATATGAATGCGGTCCCTGCGGATATGTATACGATCCGGCTGTAGGCGATCCTGACAACGGCGTAGCACCGGGAACAGCCTTCGAAGATCTTCCGGATGACTGGGTATGCCCGCTCTGTGGAGCAGAGAAATCCGAGTTCAAACCCGTTGAAGAGTAAAAGAAAGAGTTGAAAAAACAGGCCATCGCGAAAGCGGTGGCCTTATTTTGTTCTCACTATTTCATTTCCAGGTACAGCCCCGGTCTTACCGGGGCGCGCATTCATCTCTTTCAGGATCAGAAGTCGCAATGCCCGACTGTCCTCGGATACGGGATCACGTCGCGGATATTTCCCATACCCGTCAGGTACATCACGCAGCGCTCAAATCCGAGCCCGAACCCGGAGTGTCTCGTCGTTCCATACTTTCTGAGATCCAGATAATATCCGTACTGCGACAGATCCATGCCAAGCTCATTCATCCTCGCGAGAAGCTTGTCATAGTCCTCCTCACGCTGACTTCCTCCGATGATCTCGCCGATGCCCGGAACAAGACAGTCCATAGCGGCTACCGTTTTTCCGTCCGGGTTCTGCTTCATATAGAAGGCCTTAATCTCCTTCGGATAATCCGTCACAAAGACAGGCTTCTTAAAAATCTGCTCCGTCAGATATCTCTCATGCTCGGTCTGCAGATCGCAGCCCCAGCTCACCTTATAGTCAAATTTATCGTTGTGCGGCTCAAGAAGTTTAATCGCTTGTGTGTATGTCACGCGTCCGAAATCGGAATTCGCGACATGGTTCAGACGGTCGATCAGTCCCTTGTCCACAAATTTATTAAAGAACGCCATCTCCTCCGGAGCATTTTCCAGCACGTACCGGATCACATATTTCAGCATGGCCTCCGCACATTCCATATCATCCTCAAGATCTGCAAAAGCCATCTCCGGCTCGATCATCCAGAACTCCGCAGCGTGGCGCGTCGTATTCGAATCCTCGGCGCGGAATGTCGGGCCGAACGTATAGATATTGCGGAAAGCCTGCGCAAACGTCTCCCCGTAGAGCTGCCCGCTGACGGTCAGGTTCGCCGGCTTCTTAAAAAAGTCCTTCGAGTAATCGACTTTTTTCTCTGTCGTCTCATCTCCCTCACCTTTGGCCCCATCTTCTCCGATAAGCGGAACGTTCTCGAGGTCGAGTGTCGTCACGCGGAACATCTCCCCTGCACCCTCGGCGTCACTTGCCGTGATCAGCGGCGTGTGGACATAGACAAAATCGCGCTCCTGGAAAAATCGGTGAATGGCATATGCCGCAAGCGAACGTACGCGGAAAACGGCCTGGAACGTATTGGTCCTCGGGCGGAGATGCTGGATCGTCCTGAGGTACTCAAGCGTGTGCCGTTTCGGCTGCAGCGGATAATCCGGTGTAGAGGCGCCCTCGACAGTCACCCCGGTAGCCTGTATTTCAAAGGGCTGCTTTGCCTTCGGCGTAGCCGTGAGTACACCGGTGACGATAACAGCGGTCCCGACATTCAGCTTACTGATGTCGCTGAAATTGTCCAGTCCATCCCCGTATACAACCTGCAGCGTCTCAAAAAATGTACCGTCCGACAGGATCAGAAATCCAAAATTCTTCGACGTGCGGAGATTTCTCACCCATCCGCCGACACGAATTTCCTTTCCTATGTAGCTGTCCGTATTTTTGTAGATTTCCCGCACAGTGATCATTTTTTCCATGTTGATTTTTCCCCTCTGTTTTATTAACCGGAACTCGTCCGGAAGAATTTACGAATTCGCCACGTATGTGAGGAATTTATTCCCGTTTTCCTCAAACATCGAGCGCGAATCGTCTGAAGCGATCGCGTAGAGCTCCTTCGTCGACGTGTCATACGCCC
Organism: Eubacteriales bacterium; assembly: GCA_036453165.1. GTDB lineage: Bacteria > Bacillota > Clostridia > Lachnospirales > Lachnospiraceae > Bilifractor. Next base: position 154,097 of record JAZHVR010000005.1, read on the forward strand.
ACACATTGTATTCATCATACCCGGCGATCACATAGACCTCATTATTGTCTCCGACGGCGATGACCGGATATCCTCTGTTCACAAACCAGAACCAGTTTTCCTGCGTTGTCCCGGTCAGATCGAGGACCGTGTATCCATCGCCGACAGCCTCCTGAAGGGCCGACGAGTCAAACGTGCTCATATTCAGCACGGCGTCCGGGATCGTCGTCAAGTCGATCTTGTAGCTGTCGTCCCAGTCCGCCCTTACCCAGAACGTGCTCTGATCTGCGGTCAGCACATAGCCGTGCGCATCATCGGCCTCAGTGATCGCAGTGCCGGGGTTCTTCGTGTAATCCGTCACACCCGTGATGTCGTAAACGAAATATCCCTCCGTCGGCGTAGCATTCTCCGGCCACTGGACAATCGTCTCTGATCCGGCATCTGTAAAGCGGAGCTCCGCGGTTACCAGCTGCGTCTCCGTTGTATAGCTCGTATCCGGGAATTCCAGATAAACATTCTGTGCCGTCCGGTCGAAGGTCTGAGTCGTCACCGTTACCGCTTCATCCGGCAGGTCATTATTCTCGATGTGGTCTGTCGCCGAATCCGTATATGTACCGTCCGAGAGCGTCGAGATCTGCAGCGCGATTCCATCCGTTTCCTGCGTCACAGAAGTCACAACGCCTTCCTCCGGTGTGTACTGCTTCTTCACCGTTCCGTCGATCGACTGGATGTTCAGCTGATACATGCCGACTGTCACCTCGCCGGAATCATCCGTCACGACATCGTCAGATTTCACCAGTCCGTAGACGAGGTCCTCGTTAATAAATCCGCACAGCCTGAGCGTCTCGCCGGACGGAGCGCTGACATCATACTGCGTTCCGTCAGACAGGTTCATTATTCTCGCCTGCACTGCATCCCCGTTCTCATCCGGGACGATCCATGCGACCGTTTCGCCGCTCTCCGACGAAGCAAACCCGCCGTCGGGAATATTATCCGTCACAACCGAATAGGATCCGTTCGTCAGGCTGATCCTGCAGACCTCTGTGCCGAGATACAGATACAGATAATCCCCTGTCACATAGCAGAGTCTGGAGATATTTTTCTCCAGTGTTTCCGGATTCTGACCGAGCGGGATAAAAATCCGCTCGCTCACGGTATTCGAAGAAGCACTGTACTGGCAGACAGAGACACCTGTCTCGCCCTCATGCGACCCCGACGCCATGTAGCCGTACACCACAAACGTCAGATCGCCGGAATCCGTTACCTCACAGATCTTGATGTCATGTTCGGTAAGCGCCGTCCGGTCATCCTTCATCGACTCTTCAATGTCATCATGAGAAGCCCGGAAAGTAAAGACGCAGGTGATTTTTCCCGTGTCAATATCATAAGTCCACAGGTCGCCGTTCAGTTCAAACGCCGCCAGATTGCAGGCGTCATTCGTGACATAATTGACGTCTGTGTCCTGAACTCCGAGGTTAATGCCGGTATCCGTCTGGATGTCGTGACTTCCGTCGAAGATATACGTTGCAGACCGGTGAAAATCGAGCAGTGCTACCGATGACTGATCATCCATGTATCTGAGGCGGTAATAATCGTTCACAAGATAATATTCCGTCTCATCATTGCTGTCGACAGCGCTGATGATATAGCGGTTTTCGATCGTCACCGTCGTGTCATTGATCTGCAGGATCGCAGGCGTGCCGCTCTTAACCAGTGTTGGCGAGAGATCTGCCCACGAAACCATATCCGAACTCGATGTGATATCCAGATCCTCAAAAGTCAGATTCGCGGAAGTGTCCTCGGAATCCAGATACTCGCTCAGCTCATCCTCCTTCGTCTTGTCCAGACACAGATCTGTAAAATCGCTGACAAAGCTGAAGTATCCGCTCATTTCGACACCGGCCGCCTGGATGATCCTCGTGTAATAGTAGACCGGTTCATCCTGGCCGATATCCACGGAAAAACGGAGCGTGTATTCCTGTCCCGTCTTCAGATCAGTCTGAATCGTAAAATTCGCCGTGAGTTCAGACTGTCCCTCTTCGATATCGGTGATCTCACCGTTCTCAACAGCCTTCTCATCCTCCGGCGTTGTGATCTGGTAGCTGATCCCCTGAATCTCCATGCCATACGTGGTAAGAACAAGAGTCAGCGTCTTATCCTTCGGGATCGGCGTGACACTGTCTCTCGTCGACGCCTCATTCAGCGTCTCCTTCATGGCGAACATCTCATTCGCCTCCGTGTCGCCGATCATCATGCTGGCGACAGGCAGTGTCGGCGCCGTAGACGCGACAGTCTCCGTATCCTCATTTTTATTTTGTCTTATACTGAAAAAAATCACACTGACGATAAATATCGCCAGAATGATCAATATATTTCTCAGAACTCTGTGTTTTTTCATAAAATCCCTTATCTCCCTGTCGTTTTATTTTAACGTCAGGTATGGATTTCATCAACACCCAAACGTGATAAACCTTGCAGGCGGATCCGGCCCTTTTCCTGAAAAAAAGCAAAAAGAAAAGGCCGCCCTATCAAGTTCTCTCTGATAAGGCGACCTCATCTAAATGGTTCTATCATATTCAGTTGTTATAACCTTTCCGTTCGAATCGAACTTAAATATTGATTAAAGAACCGTTCACCTTAGTTCCCGGCGTCTTTTCCGAACCTCGCACCCAACTTCTGTGCCTTATCCGGATTTGAAACGTTACAGTGACGATTTACCAACGATCTACTTGCGCTTTTACAATTCCTCTTCTTGTAATGATCCCGTTTCTTTACACGACATCCTGCTTTCGATCTGTGATCTTACTCAATATGATTTGCACCTGTCACATACCTTTATATCATGTGTCCCGACCAACCCGTCGGACGCTATTCCTTTCTTCTCACTTATAAAGGTCTTTCTTCGCCAGAAACTGCTATGCAAGATCACCATCATATTGAGCTTTTGTTGCCGGTGGAATTCCCATTGGACTGTACCTCCTTATGTGGATTTCACAAGCCTACTGGAACTTCGGCTTTGAGCTTACTGGAACTTCAGCTCTTTACGTTAGCCCCTTTTGTTTTGTGTGATTATAAGATAACATACATCCCTGATATTGTCAACACATTTTTCAAAAAATCATTAAATATTTTGTTATTTATTAATTTATAATATTGTGTTATGAATATTCTGAAATTATACGTTTGCACAAAGCGCGAAAACGTAAACTGTAGCTGAACTGTATCTGATGTATCCGATCATTGAACAAAAAGACAGGGCACTTCCGCCCGCAACACATCCAGCGCCTGCCCGGCGCCGGTGTGGGGTGGAAGTGCCCTGTATCCAAAAATCAAATGTTCTGTTGGTGAGCATGCTGCCTGTGGCTGAACGACAGCATACCTTCATTAATGCATCTTATAATAATTGATCAGACATCCGTCGAGGATGATTTCGCGCTCATCATCGGTGAGTGCGCCCAGGCGGAGCTTGAATTCCTTCAGTGTTCCGGCATCAGGATCAACGGTGTAAGCCGTGATTTCTTCTGCCTTGTTTTTGACCTCGTTTCGGATATCCGGGAAGAAGAGGTAATCGCCGTTGTGGAATGGAAGATCTCCCTCCGGGATCAGGAACGGAAGCATGCCCCAGTTGATGAGGTTGCTGCGGTAACGCTTCGTGGCATATTCATTCGCGATATTGGCCCAGCCGCCGAGAACCTTCTGGCAGGATGCGGCCTGCTCACGCGCCGAGCCGTCACCCGGCTTTACAGCAAAGATCGTGGATCCGATGCCCAGATTGTTGTGGCTGACCTCCGGGAATTTCGTGTGGATCGTCGCCATGACAGGCTTCAGCTCCGGAACCGCCTCTCCGCCGCACTTTCCGGCCTCGATAGCCTTCTCTGCCTTCTGGACCTCCTTCGCGCGTCCGACGTACAGCGGATCCTTTCTGGAAAGCGCAAACTCAGCGAGGCGGAGCGGATTCGAGCGGTAGGATGATGTCTCACCGGAAGGAATCAGCTCATCAGTCGTCGTGACCGGATCGTGAATCTCGGATACAACCTTCAGTACAAGGTTCTCCGGAAGCGCCGGCATAGCCGGCCAGTCCTTGATATTCGGTCCGAACCGGAGTTCAACTGAAGGATCTGCGACACCGTGGCTGTCGAAGACGCGGTGCTCGTAGATTTTTGAATCAAAGTGATAAACCGGATGGCGGTACTCTCCCGCAAACTCGGTCGCCGGTGTCAGGTAGCCCTGATTTGCCGCTGTCGCAGCGATCGAACGGGCATCCATCAACGCCACACCTGCTACCTGGCCCTCCTGAACCTTCGAGCCCTCGCGGTTCGGGAAGTTCCTCGTCGAATGACGGATCGACAGGTCTCCGTTCGCCGGCGTATCTCCTGCTCCGAAGCACGGTCCGCAGAAAGCAGTCTTTACAATGGCGCCGGTCTCCATGAGGTCTGCGATTACGCCGTTTGAAGCCAGCTCCTTGTAGATCGGAGCCGAAGCCGGATAGACGCTCAGCGTAAAGTCATTATTTCCAATATACTGTCCGCGGAGAATATCAGCCGCGTCGCAGATATTTTCAAAGCCGCCGCCCGCGCAGCCGGCGATGATTCCCTGATCTACGAGCAGTTTTCCGTTGTGAATCTTGCTGTGAAGATCATAGGTAACCTGACCGTTGAAGGAAACCTCGGCGCGCTTCTCGACGTCATTCAGGATATCGTCGAGATTTGCGTTCAGCTCGTCGATGGTATAAACGTTACTCGGATGGAACGGCATAGCGATCATAGGTCTGATCTTATCCAGCTCCACATAGATGCAGCCGTCGTAATATGCCACGGCTCCAGGGTTCAGTTCCTTATATTCCTCCGGGCGCTTGTGAGTCTCGTACCAGCCCTTGATTTTGTCGTCGGTCCTCCAGATGGAAGACAGGCAGGTCGTCTCGGTCGTCATGACATCGATGCCGATACGGAAATCAGCCGACAGATTTGAAACGCCGGGGCCGACAAACTCCATTACTTTATTCTTTACATAGCCTTTGCTGAAGACAGCACCGATGATAGCCAGCGCCACATCCTGCGGGCCTACGCCCGGAACCGGGGCACCTGTCATATAGACGGCGACGACATCCGGCATGGCGATATCATATGTCTTTCCGAGGAGCTGCTTGACGAGCTCAGGACCGCCCTCGCCCATGGCCATCGTTCCGAGTGCGCCATAGCGCGTGTGAGAATCGGAGCCGAGGATCATCTTGCCGACGCCCGCGAGCATCTCACGTGCGTACTGGTGAATAACAGCCTGGTGCGGCGGCACATAGACTCCGCCGTACTTCTTTGCGCAGGAGAGACCAAACATGTGATCATCTTCATTGATGGTTCCGCCGACCGCACAAAGGGAGTTGTGGCAGTTTGTGAGAACATAGGGGATCGGGAACTTCTCGAGCCCTGAAGCTCTCGCCGTCTGAATGATTCCGACATAAGTGATATCGTGTGAAGTCATCTTGTCGAACTTGATCTTCAGATTCTTCATGTCACCCGACGTATTGTGATCCTTCAGGATCCCGTAAGCCATCGTCTGGGTCTTCGCCGTTGCCTTGTCGGTACTTACGCCGGCCGCTGCAAGCTTTGCGGAAGCGTCCTGATCATCAGCGATCACGTCCGTTCCGTTTACGAGGTAGATACCTCCATTCTGTAATTCCATCTGCACCTCCTGTTCACGCCATTTCATTTTTCACATTTCCAGAAAAAATCGCCGGGAAAATCCGCTGATGCTGCTATTTTTACAGTTGTGAAATTTCCGGGAACGTGTCAATATACTGTTTAACGCTCTATATCTGTGCGCCGGGATGCTGTAAAACAGACCAGCTGCTGACACACTATAAACACGTGTAATCATAGTTGATTCGCATGATTTTCGCAAGGCAGGAGGCATGCTCACAAATGAGAATATGGGGTAAAATCTGGAAAGAAAATCATCTCGTGAAGGATTTCACGGTGACCGATGACTCGGATGACACAAGAACGCACAAGATCATCCACGCTCTTGAAAAGCTCTGCCAGGAATGGGACCTGTCCGTTCCGGTATGGCTCGCATCAAACATCCGCGAATTCAAGCGGACAAAAAAGACCCGCTTCACCCAGGACAGCTTTGTAAACGAAGAAATCCCCTTCGATTACCTGGAGATTCAGGTGCTCGAAGAGGATTAAAAAATCATAACTTATTAACAATCATAACTTTTTGACCATTCCGCAGATGAGACGCACGCAGTGCTTTACGCAGTCGGCCGTGAACGTATTGTCATCGGCGACCGCACTGCCATCGGCCTTGTCGGAAATAACGCGGATGATCAGAAACGGAATGTGGTTGCGCCACGCCGTCTGGGCAATAGCCGCGCCCTCCATCTCCGCACAGTAGCCCTTGAAAGTATCGGCGAGCTGATTTTTCTTCTCGTGATCCGAGATGAACTGGTCGCCGCTGACTACCCGGCCGCGGAAAGTCCTGATCTCCGGATTGACCTCGGCACAGGTCTGCTCGGCCACCTCGATCAGATGCTCGTCCGCCGGGAACATATATGTCTCCATGCCCGGCACCTGACCCGGCTGGTAACCCCAGACCGTCGCGTCCATATCGTGCTGGACTGCGTCCGTCGAGAGGACAATATCGCCGATATCGATAATGTTCTGAAGACTCCCGGCGATTCCTGTATTCAGCACACACTCCACGTGAAAAACGTCGATCAGGATCTGCGTGCACATGGCCGCATTGACCTTGCCGACACCACTCTGCACGATGACGACCGGCTGTCCCTCAAGTCTGCCGCAATGAAATTCCATCCCCGCTTTGAGGCAGATGGTATCATTGTCCATCTTTTCCTTCAGTTCTTTTACTTCCTCATCCATCGCACCGATGATGCCGATCAAGCTCATACGTTTATTCCTTTCTCATTTAACCTTTTTATCTGTCCCACTTATCACAGAGGGAGTTGATCTGATCTGTAAATTTTCCGAGATCCTTGTTTGCGCCGCCCTCGTTGTGGCGGATTACTGTCATCAGACGCTGGCCCGCAGCGACAAGACGCTCAAATACGGCATTCTTTCTATGCCGCGTAATCGCATCGACCGCCGGCGTCGAAATACGGATGCCCTCCGGCTGCGCAATAAACGCGTCCTTCGCGAGGTCGAATTTCCATCCGCTGTAAGGCGCGTAAGCGTCGACTCCGAGCTCCTTCTTCAGACGGCCCGCGAAAAAGTCCGTGACCGTATCCTCGCCGTGGCATACAAAGAATTTTGACGGTTTCTTTTCAAAGGCAGAAGCCCATTTCATAAGCCCCTTGTCATCCGCGTGGCCGCTTATTCCCGGGAGCTGCTTGATCTCTGCTTTTACAGCGATCTCCTCACCAAAGATTTTTATGGACGACGCGCCTTCCACGAGCGACCGGCCAGGCGTTCCGACTGCCTGATATCCTACAAACAGGATCGTGCATTCCGGTCTCCAGAGATTATGTTTCAGATGATGCTTTACACGGCCGGCGTCGCACATACCGCTCGCCGAAATGATCACCTTGGGCTCGTCAATAAAATTGATCGCCTTGGAGTCATCCGCCGTTACCGAAATATTCAGATTGCTGAACGCGAGCGGGTTGATTCCCTCGCGGATCAGAGCGCCCGCCTCCTCGTCGTAGCAGTCATACGGATGACGCTGGAAAACAGTTGTCGCCTCATTGGCGAGAGGGCTGTCAACGTAAACAGGGAAATCCCCGTGGCCGGTGACGAGATTTTTCTCCTTGATCTGGCGGATAAAATAGAGCATCTCCTGCGTTCTGCCGACGGCAAACGACGGGATGACGACATTTCCGCCTCGGTCAAAGGTTCTCTGGATAACCTCAGCGAGCTCCGCCACATAATCCGGCGTCTGATCGCCGTGGCTGCGGTCGCCGTAGGTGGACTCCATGACGACATAATCCGCCTCGGTCACATAATCCGGGTCTTTGATGATCGGCTGATTCAGGTTGCCGATATCACCAGAGAACACGATTTTTTTCGTGATGCTGCCCTCTGTCAGCCAGATCTCAATGCTCGCCGATCCGAGCAGATGTCCGGCGTCGACAAAACGAACCTTAATGCCGTCCGCGATCTGGATCACCTTGTCATATGGCTCGCCCACCAGCTGACGGATCACGCCCATCGCGTCCTTCATCGTATATGGCGGCACATATTCCGGCTTGCCCTGACGTTTGGCCCTGCGGTTCCTCCACTCTGCCTCGAATTCCTGAATGTGCGCACTGTCACGGAGCATAATGTCACAGAGGTCGGAAGTGGCCTCGGTCGTGTAGATCGGGCCCCTGAACCCATGTGCATACAGCGCCGGAAGGTTGCCCGAGTGATCAATATGCGCATGTGTCAGCAGGACAAAATCGATCTCTGACCCGGGAACCGGCATACCGCAGTTCTGGTACAGATTTTTCCCCTGCTCCATACCGCAATCCACAAGAAACTTCTTGCCGGAAGCTTCCAGTAAATAACAGCTGCCCGTCACTTCGTGATCAGCCCCGATAAACATCAGTTTCATGGTAAAATCCCTCCAGTCCAATACAATGCTGCACCAAAAAACAGACAAAAATTTTCCCCATATAAAAGGTATTATAGCCCATAAAGGCAGATTATGGTATGATTTGTTCCAGTGCCAGAGATGACGCGGGCATGAAACAAACTGTGATGAAGGAGCTTGGGAAATGAAAAAGATCATCCTCACGGGTGGCGGAACAGCCGGCCATGTAACGCCGAATATAGCTCTGCTGCCGGCGCTGAAGGAAGCTGGATACGATATTTACTATATTGGTTCATACAATGGCATTGAAAAGAGCCTGATTGAGGCGGAGGGAATTCCGTATTACGGGGTCGCGACGGGCAAACTGCGCCGCTATTTCGACTGGAAGAATTTTTCCGATCCGTTCCGTGTGATTAGGGGAATCGGCGAAGCGAAGGCCATTATTAAAAAAATCAATCCGGATATTCTTTTTTCGAAGGGCGGGTTTGTCGCTGTCCCTGTTGTGACGGCGGCCGGACAGCTTCATGTGCCGGTGATCGCCCATGAATCAGATATGACCCCGGGACTCGCCAATAAACTCTGTTTGAAATATGCCTCAAAAATATGCTGTAACTTCCCGGAAACAATAAAAAATGTTCCCGAGGGGAAGGGCGTCGTCACAGGCACGCCGATCCGCGAAGAGCTGAAAAACGGAAGTGCCGAAAAGGGCTTCGCCTTCACCGGACTGTCGCCGGAAAAACCAGTCATCCTGGTCATGGGTGGAAGCCAGGGCTCTGTCAATGTAAATAACCATGTACGCGAAGCTCTGCCGGAGCTCCTGAAGAATTTCCAGGTTGTCCACCTGTGCGGAAAGGGTCATCTGGATGAGAGCCTGAAGGATCAGGAAGGCTACCGCCAGTACGAATATATCAAGGAGGAACTCCCTGATCTGTACGCGATGTGCTCACTCATCATCAGCCGCGCAGGAGCAAATGCAATCTGTGAGATCAGCACGCTGGCGATCCCGAACCTGCTCATTCCGCTCGGATCCAACGCCAGCCGCGGAGACCAGATACTGAACGCACATTCCTTTGAGAAACAGGGATTCAGCGTCGTTCTTGAAGAAGCCGACCTGACGAAAGAATCACTGATCAGCCACGTCAATGACCTCTATCAGAACCGCCAGAAATACATCGATGCGATGAAAAATTCCGGCCACACCGATTCCATCAAAACGATTGTGGATCTGATAAAGAAGTATACGAGATGAGGAGTTGCTTTCTAAAGCCTCAAATGCAGGACCTTCCGCCCGTCTCGCGCTCGTCCTCGCAGTAGCGGTGCATAGATTCGTCCTGCGCTACGCTTGGACTCATCAAGCACCGACTGCTGCGTATGGTATGCGGGCTGGAAGGTTCTGCATTCTCGAGGGTTACACGAAAACCCTCTCTCATACATACAACGACTATCCCAAAAGAAGCCCTCATGTGCAGATGCATCTGAACATGAGGGCTTCTTTGTTCAAGTCACTAAATATCAATTATTCACCGCGCAGTCCTTTTGTCTTCTCAAGGATCTCTGCTTTCCACTCGTCTTTGAGCTCGCCCTGTTTCCAGGTTACGCCTGCGCCGTCGTTTTTATAGCGCGGAATGAGATGGATGTGGAAGTGAAATACGGTCTGGCCGGCAGCTTCGCCGTTGTTCTGTACAACGTTATATCCGTCGCAAGGCAGCGCCTTCATCATATAGGTAACTACCTTCTTGGCAAGCACGATGGCTTTCTGAAGAAGCTCATCCGGAATCTCTGTGATATTCGCATAATGCTCCTTCGGAAGGATCAGCGCATGACCCTTTGTCGCCGGTCCGAGATCAAGAATCACCCGGAAATCATCATCCTCATAAATTGTCGTCGACGGGATCTCACCCGCAGCGATCTTACAAAAAATACAATCTTCCATTCTTAATTCCTCCGTTTTTTATTGCACTGAATTATGCTTTCGCAGATGCATAATATTCAAAATATCTTCCATGAATCTCCAGGAAGCGATTTTCCCGAAACAATATCCGCAGAAATCATCTGCACCTGCGCAGTTTATCAGTTCAATTATATACCGGAAGATTATTTCTGAAAATCAGGATTTCTTGTAAACCGGAGCGTACATACTGGATTGCCATCGGCAATCGTCCCTTCAAGCTTAAAATTACAGCATGGAAAATGTTTTGCATATTCATGATCTCCGGCCATTGTTATCTCGCACAGATGGGCAATCTCCTCAGGAGTGCGGCCCTGTTTCACCCACTTATTGACGTATGGGCAATAATGGAACGCGATCTCGAGTTCATCATCTGTATCGACGACTCTTTCCATTTCATACAGTTCCCTGCTGAGATCTGAGCCAAACATGGATGAAAATTCCTTAAAATCATCCGGATTCTTCATATTTTTTCTGTCAGCTTCAGCATTCTCGGCACCATATGCTGCAATTGCATCGTATGCAAAGCTGTCATCAATTCCGCGCTTTTTTGCCTCATCAATCATGTTGGCAATAGTTGCTGCACGGCGTTCACTGACATCCCTCATGCCTTCAGCTGCATCTGTATGAATATGCGGTACAGTCTGTTCAAAAGCCATCGTTTCTCTCCTCTTTTTTATAATATTCAACTGATTATCTAATATGTTCTCAAATATTTACTCAAACCTGGTGATAAAGCCCGCCGTGATCGCGGCTGCCCTGTTCAGATATAATAATCCGTCCCATAATCCTCGCCCAGCAGACTGCAGAGGAATTTTCTTGTTCTCTGATCCTGCGGCTGGTCGATAACCTGTTCAGGCGGGCCTTCCTCAACGATTTTTCCGCCTTCCATGAACACTACCTTATCGGCAACCTCCCGGGCAAATTTAATCTCATGTGTCACAATAATCATGGTGATTCCTGTTGCTGCTACATCTTTGATGGTGGCGAGGACGCCTCCGACCAGTTCAGGATCAAGAGCAGATGTAGGCTCATCAAACAGAATCACTCTCGGCTCGAGAGCGAGCGCCCGGCAAATGCCGACACGCTGCTGCTGTCCTCCAGAGAGTTCGGAAGGATAACTGTCCTTTTTATCTGTCAGGTGCACTCTGTCCAGCAGCTCGGCAGCCTTAGCCTCAGCTTCTTTCCTGCTCTTCTTCTGAACAGTGACCGGCCCCTCTGTAATGTTGTCAAGAACTGTCTTATTCTTGAAAAGGCAGTAATTCTGAAAAACCATAGCTGTCCGGCGACGCAGTTCAAGAACTTTTGATTTCTGCTTTCTGCTGCTGTCAACGGAGAGACCATCAATCGTGACAGTTCCAGAGTCCGCCGGATTCAGGAAATTAATCGTCCGGAGAAGAGTTGTCTTTCCGCCTCCTGAAGGTCCCAGGATGACAACAACCTCGCCTTTTTTCACCTCAAGACTGACGCCGTTCAGAACAGCTTTTCCGCCGAGACTCTTATGGATATTATTAAGTTCAACCATTGCTCCCATAAAGTTTCACCTGATTTCTATTCCTGCTGTTTATTGTCAACGCAATACGGATTGAAGTGTCCTGCTGTCTCTGTCACCGGATTCACCTTGTTCAAGAATCTGGCTCTTTTCTGCGCAGCTGTTCCCTGATTTTTTGTGCGATACCAATTTATTGTTCAGGTAATTCAACAGATGCTCCACTACGATGCAGATAACCCAGTAAATTCCAGCTGCTACCAGGTAGCCTTCAAGAATCGCATAATTATCAGCTGTTGATGCCCGCGCAACGGAAAGAATCTCGAAGACATTGACTATAGAGGCAAGGCTCGTCGCCTTAAATAACCACATGAAGTAATTCGCTATATTAGGAAGTGCGATAACGATCATCTGTGGCAGGATGATGCGGGTCATTGCCTGGGATCTGGTCATTCCGACAGACTCAGCTGCTTCAAACTGTCCCGGATCAACACCCTCGTAAGCCGTCATCACCATATCTGTCATGTATGCTCCGTAGTTAAAAGCAAACGCCACACACGCGAAGGCAAAATATGACTGATTTTTCGGATCAAACGTATATCCGAGAAAACCATCCATGCTTTTCAGGAAAAGCGGAATTCCGTAATAGCACAGCAGAAGCTGCACTACCAGAGGAACGCCCTTGATGAACGTATTAAATACCACAATAATCTGACTCAGAACCGGAATCCTTTTCAATCGTACAGCACCCATCAATCCCGCCAGAAGAAGTGCAAGTACCATCGAGATCAGTGTAAGAGCGAGAGTAAGAGGAAGCGCGCTGAGGACAGTTGGAATGTCTTCAAGCATAAATGCATAATTCAGATTCATGCCGCGGCCCTCCTGTACCTCCTGTTATGTGCAGCGATCAGGTTGAATACAACCTCCACTGCCACGTTGATGACAAAATAGAGCACAGCCGCGGCCAGCAGGATCCAGATCTGCCCGTATCCTTTATGATGATTAATGATCTGATTTGCCCGGCCCATAATGTCGGTCACTCCGATCACATAAGCAACGGCTGTTCCTTTAAGAAGATCGATCTCGAGATTTTTCAGATTCGGAAGTGCGATCTCCATTGCCTGAGGCAATATCACATGGAAAAAGCACTGACTTCTGCTGTATCCAATTGAATAACCCGCATCAATCTGTCCCGGATCGATAGCCTTGCAGCCACTTCTGAAAGCCTCGGAAACAAAGCTTGAAAAATTACAGCATGTCGCAATCACATAGAAAATTCCGGCATCCCAGGAATTGATATCCACTCCAAAAATCGCAACAATCTGTGGCAGCCCGAAAAAGCAAAGGTAAATCTGCACCAGCCCGGGAGTTCCGCGAAAGAAGGAAACAAATACAGTGGCAAGGTAATATAAAACATTCTTCCTTCCAGAGCGGATCAGGCAGAGAACCCATCCGAACACAAAAGACACAGCTGTCGGCACCAGAAAATAAAACAATGTCACGGGAATGTAATGTACTAATTCAGTTATACTTTCTGCAAATAATTCGCTGCCTTTAAACATGTCACAAAGCTCCCTGCCTGATTTTTCTTTCTACTGCTGCTCCGACTGACCGTCAGCCCCTGTAGTACACTTATCGAAGACCGATCTCTTCGGCCTTATCGAAGTTATTCTGTCCAAACCACTTCTCCGTAACTTCCCCAAGGGATCCATCCTCGGTCAGCGCTCCGATTGCCTCATTAAACGCCGCCTGCAGATCCGTTTCATCCTTATTGATCAGGAATACAAGATCCCTGCCATCAACGATATCCGTTACACTGATATCATCGTATCCTGCCTCTTCAATCACGGCATTCTCCTGTTCAGCCGATGCATAGCATGCATCATAGGTTCCATCCTCTACCTGCTGGATCTCATCCGCAATTGTTCCACTAGAAGCGAGTGTTTCAAATTCAATGTTCACATCCGGATGACTCTCTATCCAGTCTGTCAGAGCCGCTACACGGCCATCGGTGGCTACAATAGGTGCGATACTCTTGCCATCCAGATCCTCAAGGCTCTCAATACCCGAATCAGACTTAACAGCAAGATTCATAAAGTAATAATCATAGGGATCCGATACATTAAATGCTTCTTCTCTCGCATCTGTCCTGAAAAACGAATCCGCTGCCACATCATACTTGCCATTTGTCGTTCCTGCGAGGATTGTTTCATAATCAAGAAGATTGTAATGGAATGTGTAATCCGTGAGATAATCGTCAATTAATTGAAGCGTTTCATAAGTTGAACCAGCCGGTTCATTGTTTTCATCCGCATAAGAATACGGCTCATCGGTCGAACTAAGGCCTATCTCTACGACAGTCGCGTCTGGGTTATCCGCCTGAGCTGAAGAAGATGCAGCCACATCGGAAACCGAAGCTGTGTCAGAAGATGTCGAAGAAGATGCCGCTGAATCAGAAGCTGAACCACAAGCCGTAAGACCGGCTGCAAGAATGACTGATGCAATAACTGCTGTAATTTTCTTTGCTTTTCTCATACTCTTTTCTCCTTCAGCTCTACTTGCAAAACCTGTAGTATCCTGCAGGCCTCTGTATTTCATATAAATCTAAGTACTTCGCTATGGTATCACAGCTGCCACTAATAAAGGAAATACTGGTATTTTATCGTTAGTTATAAAAATAATCTATAGCGCGGCACCACAATATTGGAAACCTGGCGTGATTCGTCACCTGCCGATTACCGAGAATAGTAATGCTACCTTTGTGCAAAAAAACAAGCTCTCGTGTACAGTTATGTCTGCACAGGAGGGCCTGCTTTTTGATCTTTAATAAGAATACGGCTTTGGAGATGTCTCAGTAAATGAGATTTTGTCAACTCTTTCTTCACTATACTATAACTTTCCACAATGTATCTGGAATGTATTGACCACATATCTGAAGACCAGGTCGGCAAATCGTATTTCATCACCGTTTTTCAAAGGATATTCCTCGCCGGGTTCAAGGATTTTTCCATTGACAGATGTGGAATTTTTCGAGTTCAGATCCTTGAGAATATAAGTGCCGGCAAAATTACCAGGCTGCACATAAGTATCTGGCTCTTGTCCGGATGCCAGCTGTTCCGGCGTGCTTTTCTTAAGTTCCGCATGAACCCTGCTTACAGCGGCAGATGGGAGCACGATCGACGCCGTTCTCGGACTCTTGCCGACAATATATGAAGGCCTGGTCAGCTCTATTTCTGATCGTGCTGAATTCTTGTCGACCGGTACCAGGCGCGCCTCAAAGCTAGTCCTTTCCGGATAATCCGGTGTCTCACAGAGAAGCCTCGTATCGTCCTCTGCGTCATAAGTGAATTCTTCGTCAGAAAACGAGGATGATCTGTCGTCAACGGAGTTATTCGTTCTTCCGAAGGTATCAAATCTTCCCTGATTATTCCTTCTTCCCGGCTCACAAGTAATTCCAGTATCCTTTGTTCTTTCACGAGAAACAGACTTGTCAGCCCAATCATCCTGTCCGCCATCTTCAGAAGGATACTCTGAAAAATCATCCCAGCTGTTCTCCGGTCCGGTTTCCTCAAAATTGTCATCTTCAATGAACTCTTGTTTCTTTTTCCTGTTTTTCTCTTTGTTGTTCTTTTCTTTGTTGTCCTTCTTTGTGCTGCTTCGATGAATCAGAGAAGACCAAAATCCCTTTCTTGATTTTTCTGTTTTTCTTCCCTTTTTCTTTTCTTTCTTCCCCGTTTTTTCTGGTTTTTCCTCGTTCTCATCCTCGAAAAACGACTCGACAAGAACCTCCTGCTTTTTCTGCTCTTCCTCTGCTTTTTTTCTGATCGTCTCGGGATCCTCAGGCTCACTGTCCCGCAGGAGATTCTGGAAGAAATCAACGGAAATATCATTCTCTCCGGAACAACACCGCTGATAAAACGCATATCCGAGAACAACAGCTTCCCTGTCCTCGTGATCAAGCTTTGGAAGCAGGGTCTCACCCAGATGCATGAGTGTATCGCGAAAATCCACCTCTGCACCGGGGTAGTAACAGAACCACATATGGTGAAGCTCCGCGTCGAGATAGATCATTTCGGGATCCAGCAGAAGTCCCTCAGGCTTCAGCAGAAAACAGGACATCGTCTCAATTGCATCTGGAATTGACGTAAAAAGAAGTTTCAGCAGTCTTTTCCCCACCGGACGGATATCGGACATCGTCTTCAGAGACTGCTTCGAGGTGACGTCATAGCTGAAATACAGTTCACCATTCATAGCCTCTGTTCTGCACTTCAGAAATCCCGGCACATTATTCTCCGTGATCATGTGAACAGGATAGGATGTTCTGTCGATCTCACAGCCACCACAGACGATCATGTAACTTTTATACATGTCTCTTCTATACTCAACATTCACACCTAGCACCTCCTGTTCCTGTGATCATTGCTGTTCATCGATCTGCATTCTCATATCTGGTGAGATTTCTTTCCTAGTCACTCCTCAACGTACCGCTGCCCGATGGAATTTCTTTCAGGACAACAGGCCACTCACAAGCTCACCCAGCCATATAAAAAGGTCACTCCACTCCGGCCAGATCTTCCACCAGTTTTCTGGCATTCCTGGCCGACCGGATCTGATGTACCGGCCATATCCGCTCAACCTTCTCACTGACATCCGTATCGCTGAAAAACTTCTTGAACATAGCATACCGGAGTCCGCTGTATGACACAGTCGTTTCTCTCTCGTCTGAGGTCACCTCGCTGGTTGGCGTTTTTCCCGGCATCGTCTGCTCATCCGCCCGCTGCCGCGCTCTTTCCCTGGCAGCCTCGAGGCCCATTGAAAGAGAAATCTCATCTTCCTCGGTATAGCGAGCATTGCCGACCATCGCAGACTCCCAGGCGGCCATGGTGTACCAGTTCCTGTTATGAATGTAATAAGTAAGAAAAATCAGTGCCGCCGTTATGATCACAATGCATGGAATAATCACTGAGGCCTCAACAGTCATGACGCCGCGTTTCCACCATTGTGAGCAATGGTTTTCATTCCTTTTATTACTATTTTCTTGTGGAAAAATCATAAAAATCAGCCCTCTTTCTCAGCAGAAATTTTCAAACAGCAGAGCAACTACATAACCTGCCGCGAGAAATGGAACGAACGGAACCTCTTTCCTACGCATAGAAAGCCCGATGATCAGAACGAGAATGAGTGCCGCCATAAGTGAAAGCTGCACGATGAGAAACCCCGTCCATACTCCTGTCATTAAGACTATGATCCCGTCTCCGCAGCCAACCTTGCCCTTTGTCGCCACAGCCAGAAGCATAAGAAAGATCCCCGGCGCGGCCGACGCCAGAAAGTAAAAGAAAAACGCACCCGGACTCGTTCCCTCATTTGTGAAAATCACATACACTGCTCCTGCTGCGACGCCCGCTACCGTAGGAATGAGAAGAATCTCTCTTCTCCGGATATCCAGGGGAATGCTAAGAGACATAATTCCAAGAGGAGCGATATATCCCACCCATTCCACGATTTGCTCATTGTCCATAAGATCACCTCACAGACACCAGGTCACTGTTATTCAGGATTACCATTGCCCGTAACTACTATTGCTATTGTTTTTGCCATTCTTGATATAACTGTTACCAGGAATACTGTTGCTCAGGATCATTACCGCAAAAGTCATGACTGTTATTCATCATGGGTGGCGCACTCGCTGCACTGCCGCAGATCGCCGATTTCAGATTTCGGAACGAGCTTTACATTTCTCGTGAGGCCACTGCAGTCCGGAGAGCAATGATACTTATCTCCATATTCCGTCAGGTACACGATCCCGTACTGCTTTGCATATTTTGCACATTTCTCGCAGGCGTGATATTTGTGCCCGGAGGCGTTCCGCTTCCGCTCAGCCTCCGCAACGGGCATACTCATTATGCCCAGTTTCAGATGACTACACCCGGAATCCGTATGATAAACACTTCCGTATTCCGTCACGTAGACAAGCTCATCCTTTTCCGATTCGCCGTCACCTGAAGATTCCTCCCGATCTCTGCCATTCCATACATGGACTCTGCCCCGGCACGAAGCTGTGAGAGATACGCCGGGGACAGGAAAATATTTCGGGCGGTACACAACAGGTTTCTTCAGATCAATAACGTCGAGAGAAGTCTCGCCCGACATTCCCGCGATGACACTCGCCTTTTCCGCCGTCTGCATCAGACTGACCGTTCGCTCGGCGACCCGGCCGTAAATATCCATCATGCAGATGAAGGTGACCATAAAGAGGAAAAAAATCGGCACAGCCAGCGCGGCCTCTACTGTCAGACTGCCGGCCGCACGGAAGGCCGTTTCTCCCTTGTGGATGAACACATGACGCCACTTCGTTCTCTTTTCCCTTTTCTTCACTGTTTCTGTCATAGACGGAGACAATCTTTTCCTTTCTTATTCATTCTTAGCCAACAGTAAAAGTCATGCTCTTCATCCGGGAGAAACCGGTCTGCCCTGCAGCCGGCAGATATTTTTTCAAGTTTCCATATCGTAGCCGTAGCTTCTCTCGCAGGTATATTCTGTCTGCCCGGCGTACGCCGAAACCTCCACTCTCAGGGCATCGATGCAGCAGTCCAGCCGGAAATCTTCCCTGCCGTCGATCTGGCGGATGTTATATTCCGTGAGATCCATCATGGCATTTGTCAGATCCTGTTCGGACTTCATCGCCAGGAGCATGCGTAGATATTCCTCATAATCAAGTCCGGAGCCGTTGTCATTGGGATCGCAGTTTCCGAAACTGATGATCTCATCAAAAGACAGCCGCCAGGAATCCTCATCTTTTATGAGCGGAATCCGTCCACCTCCGAGAAGTCCCTTTACATCCGTCACACTCTCCGCATATGACCAACAGAGCTGGAGCGTAAACGAAAGCGCTGGGGCGGCGGCTGGAACTAAAAGCGCCGTGCACACGGCATCCGCAACTGCCTCGCACTGAAGACGCATATCCTCATGTGTGAGAATATAAAAGAGATTAAACGGCACGCGTAAGCCGACCAGTTTATTGGAGACGATCCTGAGATTCCTCTCATCCGAATAGTTTCCGGCTATCGCGTATTCGACCTGATATTTCAGCCCGTCATCGTCCGATTCATCCGTAAATGAAGGAAAATCCTCGACAATAAATTCAAGCTCCATCATTTTTTGCAGGCTTCCGTCGTAACCCGTCGGGATCATATTCATTCCCTGTTCCGTATCACGACGACTGAGGAACTGTTTCAGGTCCACTTTTTCTGCAGAAACGCCTCTCGAATCCGGCACGACCAGCGCGAGGATTCCCCGCTTTCTTGCCGAATCAACCGTCGGAGACGGATCGACAGGTTTTGCAGAATCCCAGGATGAATTTCCTTTATGTTTGCTCTTGTCTTCCTCGTAAGATGCCCCGGCGTCCTCTGCGGTATATCCATCCTTCCTCTTCTTTGCGCTCTTCCACTGATCCACCTCATCATTCACCCTCGCCTGAATCGCCTGAATGGCGGCAGTCCCGACCTGCTGTTTCATCTGCTGACAGACCTGGCGGACAAACGCACTGCCTCCGTCATCTGCGGCAAGAACATATCCGGTGAGAGCAGTCTCAGTCTCCGAGACATCAAGACCCAGGAGATTTTTTCCGACGAGTGTCTCTCTGTCTGAATCAATAACATAATCGGCGTCGTCCCGTATCTCCTTCAGCAGCTTTCCATACTGTGGCTCCCCGCTGTCATAAGAAGCATCGATAAACAGCAGTCCGTACTGATCAAACAGGTCGCGGTCGTACTGTGCAAAGGCCGAGAACAGCCCTTCCTCAGTCCCCGCCGCCACAATAACGCGGCGGGCCGCCGAACGGGCAGAGGAGATTCCCGCGAATACAAGAGACATCATGACGAGCAGGATCATGCACAGATACAAAGTGATACTTCCTCTTTTCACAAAAATCCCCTCCTTTTTCGTTTACCGTTTCCGGTTAAACGCTGTTCGCCTGGCTTGTAATCTTCGAAAGGATCTTGCTCACCAGACTCCGGATCTGACCCTTAAACAAAATAACAAGGCCAATGAGCACGACTATGATCAAAACAATCTCGACCGTCGAAATGGCATCCTCCTCCGTTCCAAATGAGCAGAGCTGTTCAGACAACGCATTCTGACTTCCCATTCTCTATCATTCCTCCTCCTACAATAAAGTTAGGGTATAGAGAACCCAACAGCCAGTTGGGCTCTACATCCTTCATTGCTAAAGCTGTTAGAATGGAATGGCATGGATCTGACGCAATCCTCCTTGGACCATAGGCG